>JAPOZT010000019.1 GCA_026705925.1 Gemmatimonadota bacterium | reverse complement strand
CCGGCGAAGAAGGCCGCGGACATGACTGTAGAGGACGTGACGCGGCGCTGGTCGCCCCCGCCGCCCGACGAAGACGACTGGTGCTTCGAATTCCCCTTCACGGTGACCGTCCCCGAAGCGTTGCCGCTGTCGGGCTACCTGAACCACATCTTCCAGACCCATGAAGACAGTTCGGCGGAGGACTTCGTCGCCGAGGGGACCACGCTCGACGCGATACCGGGGGATACCTACGACACGTATCACGTGGCGTCCACCGTCTGGCTGGCGCCGTACGACCTCGCCATCAGCCAGGACGTGCGGCTTGAACTGGAGCCCGTGCTTCACGAGAGACTGTACCGCATCCTGATCGTGATCCACCGTCGCAGCGGAGACCTGGCGCAGTGGCAGACGATCAACCGGCGGTTCTTTACCGTACTGAGGAAGCGGTTTCTCGTGTGGCGGACCCTCGCCGAGCCCATAAAGGCGCGGTACCGGGACGTCAGGGCTTTCGATCGCCACACGGCCCTGTAACCGGAGGAGAGGAGCGGAGATGTACGACCTGATCATCAAGGGCGGCCACGTAATCGATCCGGAGAACGGCGTAAACGAGAGCCGGGACGTCGCCGTCGACGGCGGCCTGATCGCGGCGGTGGAGCACGACATCCCGGCGGAACACGGCCGGAAGGTCGCCCGCGTCCACGGCCACTACGTCACGCCCGGGCTGATCGACATCCACATGCACGCCTACGGCGGTTACCAGGGGTGGGTGTTCCCCGACGCCCACGTGCTCCCAAATGGCGTAACCACGGTGCTCGATACCGGGGGCGCGGGATGGAAGAAGTTCGAAGACTTCAAGGACACGGTCATCGCGGACTCGACTACCCGGGTCCTGGCCCTGATCAACATCGTGGGCGCCGGCATGGAAGGCGCCGTGGAGCAGGACGTTTCGGAGATGGACCCGGTACCCTGCGGGGACATGATCGCCCGGTACCCGGAGCACGTCGTCGGGTCCAAGACCGCCCATTTCGGCGGTCCGGGCTGGGAGGCCGTGGACGGCGCCGTCGAGGCGGCCCGGCGAAGCGGCACCATCGCCATGATCGATTTCGCGCCGAAGCCGACCCGGAGCTACCGGGACCTGCTGCTGAAGAAGCTGAGCCCCGGCGACATACACACGCATCTCTACGCGCAGCACATCCCCCTGCTGGACGAGCACGGACGGGTGAACGACTATGTCCGGGAGGCGCGGGACAAGGGCATACTGTTCGACCTGGGCCACGGCGGTGGCAGCTTCTGGTTCCGCATCGCCGTGCCGGCCATCGAGCAGGGGTTCCTTCCGGACACCATCAGCACGGACTTCCACAAGTACAGCGCCCTGATGCCGAACGCGAGCATGAACACGACCATGTCGAAATGCCTGAACATGGGGATGACCCTGGAGGACGTGGTCATGCGCTCCACGCGGAACCCCGCCCGCGCCATCCGGCGCCCCGAACTGGGTACGCTGAGCATCGGGGCAGAGGCGGACGTCGCCGTGCTGGAGCTGGAATACGGAGAATTCGGTTTCGTGGACTCGGGTCATGCGCGCATGCGCGGCGACCGGCGGCTGAGGTGCCTGCTGACGGTGCGGGCCGGCGAGGTGGTCTGGGACCTGAACGGCCTGACGCGTCCGGACTGGGACAAGGTGGGCGACTACATAAGGACCGAGTAAGCGGATGAGTGACACCAGGCGAGAACAGCAGGAACCGCGGGAGCAGCGTGACCAGCGGGACCAGGCCGCGGCGACCACCGGACAGGACGACCAGTGGCAGATCGTGCCGGACAGCCTGCCCTACGAGGATGGGTTCAGCAGCCGGATCATCTGGGCCGCCTTCTTCGTCGGGCTGGTCATGCTCCCGGGGGCGATCTACCTGGAACTGGTGACCGGAAAGAGTTTCGCGGGCGCTGCGGAATGGGTCACCATCATCATGTTCATCGAGATCGGTAAGCGCCTGTTCATCAAGCTGAAACCCCAGGAAGCCATCATCCTCTACTGGCTCGCCGCCGGTCTGGCGGCGACGGGCCTGGGCGCCAGCGGCATGGCGGCCGGGTCATCGGTGCACGGCGCGCCTTTCGCCAAGATGATCTGGTTCCAGTACCTGATCCAGTCCCCCCAGGCGGACGGCCTGGCCCAGCTTCTGCCCCAGTGGGTTTCGCCGCCCAGGGGTTCCGATTCCCTGATCACCCGGACCCTCTTCTCCATGGAGTGGCTGGAACCGATTCTGCTGGCCATCCTCGTGTCCATCCTCGGCCTGGTCAACGCCATTTCGCTGGGATACGTGCTCTTCCGCATCACGGCCGACACCGAGCGGCTGCCCTTTCCCTTGGCGCCCGTGCAGGCGGCCGGCGCCACCGCGCTGGCGGAATCGTCGGCGGGCGAGGAGACCTGGCGATGGCGCCTGTTTACCGTCGGCGCCATGATCGGCCTGGGCTGGGGCATTCTCTACGTGGTCGTCCCGACGGTATCGGGCGTGGTGCTGACCAAGGGGGTCGAAGTCTTCCCCATTCCCTTCGCGGACTTCACGCCGCGGGTCCGGGACGTGCTGCCCGCGTCGCCCATCGGTATCGGCACGGACATGGCCACGCTCCTGGTGGGTTTCGTCCTGCCCTTCTGGATCGTCGTCGGCACCTTCATCAGTTCCTTCGTGGTCACCTTTATCGCCAATCCGGCCCTCTACCACTTCGGACTGTTGCACAGCTGGGCGCCGGGGATGAGCACCATTCCCACCTCCATCAACAACACCATCGATTTCTGGCTGAGTTTCTCCTCCATCGGCACTTCGCTGGTCATCGGCCTGATCGGCCTGGTCGCCTTCGCCCGCGCCTTGAGGCGTGACCCGGACAGCGCATCCGGCGTCCAGGGGCCCCGCCGGCCGCCGCCGGACCGGGGCGATTTCAGGCTGCCCATTCCCATCGCGCTCTGGGCGGTCTCGACCCTTTGCTTCATCCTCCTGGTCTACTATCTCGAGCCCGCGTTCCCGTTATGGATCTCCCTGGTATTCGGGTTCCTGTGGACGCCCTTCTTCTCCTACATCGGCGCGCGCATGATCGGCCTCACGGGCTCGCCCTACGGATCGTCCTTCCCCTACGCGAGGGAGGGCTCCTTCTACCTGTCGGGCTACAAGGGCGTGGCCATCTGGTTTGCCCCGGTTCCGCTCTTCGATCACAGCGGCGTCGTGGCGACCTTCCGGCAGCTGGAACTCACCCGAACGCGATTTCCAAGCCTGGTCAAACTGTATATATTGAGCCTGTTGCTGCTCATCGTGTTCAGTTTCCTGTTCTACGCCCTGATCTGGAAACTGGCGCCCATACCGTCCGCGGCCTATCCCTTCGTCGAGAAGATGTGGCCGCTGCAGGCGACGATGGAAACGATCTGGATCAAGTCGACCCTGCCGGGCGGATCGGATGTGATCGGGCAACTCATCAAGTGGGAATACATCGGCGCCGGGATGGGGTTCACGGTAGCACTTTACGGGGTCCTGAGCCTGCTCAAGGCGCCGCCGCTGTTGTTTTACGGCCTGGTGGCGGGACTCGGCACCGGCGCCTGGATACACTACACGCTGCCCACGTTCATCGGAGCCATGCTGGGCCGGTTCTATTTCGGGCGGCGGTACGGAGAGAAAAGGTGGCGTGCCTACGCGCCCGTGATCCTGGCCGGTTACGGGTGTGGCCTGGGGTTGATCGGCATGGCCGCCGTCTCCCTGGTGCTGATCGCCAAGTCCACGTCCCAGATCCTGTTCTGACGTCCCGATCCTGTTCTGGCGCGCTAATTGACCTGGAAACAAGCTCCATGCCCGATGACTTCCGCGTAGCCCTGGTCGCCGACCTGCTGGGTCCTGACGGCGGCGTCGTGTTCGATGATTTCGGCGTCGACCTGCTGGACGAAGCCGGGGTCTTTCATGCCTTCCTCGATGAGGACCGGTGGCCGGTCACCCCGGATCAGCTCGAGGATTTCGACGCGGTGATCTCCATGGGACAGCCCTACACGCAAGACTCCTTTACCGGGGTCGAGCGCCTGGCGCTGATCGCCCGGACGGGCGTGGGCTACGACATGATCGATATGGACGCCGCAACGGAGGCGGACGTCATGGTGACGATCACCCCGGAGGCCACGCGCAAGCCCGTGGCCAGCGCCACGATGGCCCTCCTGCTCGGTCTCTGTCACCGGGTGACCATCAAGGACGCCATCGTGCGGAACGACGACTGGGACATCCGTTTCGATCACATGGGGTGCGAGATCCGGGGCCGCGTGGTCGGCCTTATCGGCATGGGCATGATCGGCCGCGAGGTGGCGCGCATGCTGGCACCCTTCGAGCCGTCCGAGATCCTCGTCTCCGATCCGGCCGTGTCTGCGGAAGAAGCCGCGCAACTGGGCGTTACGCTGGTGGACCTGGAGACGCTGCTCAAACGCAGCACGTTCGTTACCATCCACTGTCCGTTGAACGATCACACCCGGTACTTGATCGGTTCGCGGGAGCTGCGTATGATGCGGGAGGACGCCTACCTCGTCAACACGGCCCGTGGCGCCATCGTAGACCAGAGCGCCCTGGAGCAGGCGTTGCATGAAGGCTGGATTGCAGGCGCGGCCATTGACGTTTTCGAGCAGGAACCGCCGGACGCCGACGATCCCCTGCTGTCCCTGCCAAACGTCATCCTGGCGCCGCACGCTTCGTGCTGGACCTACGAGCTGTTTCGTGATATCGGACACGACTGCATGAAGGCGGCCCTGGCCGTCTCCCGGGGAGAAGAGCCTCCCTACGTGGTCAACCGGGAAGTACTCGAGCGGCCCGGCTTGAGGAGAAAACTGGAGCGGCTCAGCGGTTGACTCGACCCGATGATGACGTGTAGACCGGGGCCTGACACGGCCGAAATATAACTCGATATCGTCCGGCCGATCACTGCGCCGGACACACGCCGGACACATACGTGGATAAGACCGAGAAAGGAAGATAATGCCGGTAATTTCCCCTGAGAAACTGCATCGAATCGGCTGCGAAGTGATGGAGGCGGCCGGCTGCACTGCGGACGACGCGCGCAGCGTCGTGGACCACCTCGTGGATTCCAATCTATTCGGCCATGATTCCCACGGTGCCATCCGGATCCCGGAATACGTGAAGGCCATCAAGGACGAGGGTCGGTTCAAGGCACGGGCCGAAGTGCAGGTCGTCCGGGAAAGTCCGTGCACGGCCGTGGTGGACAACGGCGGCGCGCTCGGCCAGGTAGGCGGTACCTTCGCCATGCAGTTGGCCATGAGGAAAGCCCGGGAACACGGCACGGCCACGGTTTCCCTCCGGCGCACCAGCCACGTGGGGCGCGTGGGCGCCTATCCGCTCATGGCTGCCCGGGAGGGCCTGATCGGATCGGCCTTCGTCAACGCGGGCCGGTTCGGGCGCCAGATCCCGCCCTTCGGCGGCATCGACGGGCGGATCAGCACCAATCCCATCGCTTTTTCCGCGCCTCGCCTGCACGACGATCCCGTCATGGTGGACCTGACCACTTCCGTCGTCGCGGAGGGCAAGGTGCGCGTCGCCGCGAACAAGGGCGTGCAGGTTCCGGAAGGCTGGCTGATCGACCACGAAGGGAATCCCACGACCGATCCCACGGTCATCAAGGGGCCGCCGCCCAACGGCGCGATCCTACCCATGGGCGGCATCGTCGCCCACAAGGGCTACAGCCTGGGCCTGCTCGTGGAGATCCTGGGCGGTACGCTGAGCGGACAGGGATGCGCGCAGGGCGAGCAGACCGTATCGAGCAATGGGGTGCTCTTCACCGTCTACGACATTTCTTTCTTTACGGATCTGGACTGGTACTACGAGGAAGTCGAGGGATTGATCCGCCACGTGAAAGCCAGCCGGACGGCGCCGGGATTCGACGAGATCCTCATACCGGGCGAGCCGGAGTTTCGCTTGGCGGCGAAGCGCCGGGAGGAAGGGATCAGCATCGACGACACGACCTGGCAGCAGATAGAGGAAGCCGGGATCCGGGTCGGCCTGAATCCCGCAAATTGGTAAGCTCGTAGAAATGGTAAGCCCGTAGAAACGGTAAGCTCGTAGAAGCGGCAAGCCCGCGGAAATGAAAAAGGGACAGGAGAATCAACTCCCCTGTCCCCTGGATGCTGCCTTACAGGATAGCGGCGGAAACTACTTGGCCGAGAAACCGACAATCAGGCGGTGAGTGCCCCACCCAACTCCCAGGGCACCCTGGCCTTCCCTTTCCATGAGTCTCACGGTGAGCCGTTCGACCATCTCTTCTTCCACGCTGTAACTCAGCGGCACTTCCAGCACGTCGTTCTCCCGGCTGGCGCCGGGCGCACCCCAGATCCCCACTTCGCTGTTGAAGATGAGCGACCACGAGTCGCCTTCCACGTGCTTGATCCATGCGCTGTAGGTACCCGCGGCCAGCGTGGCGTCGCCGAACATGAGATCGGCTTCCGTCGTGAAGGTCGTGGACTTGTTGCTGCCGAAGCGCCAGACGAATCCCGCCGGCGCCATGGCGAGCATGTCCCTGCCCTTCATCTCGGGACGGCCGTATTCGATGGACACCTTGCCGCCCGACAGCATGACTTCCACCATGCCCCGGCCGGGGTCCGATCCTTCACCGCCCGAGGGCATGGTCGTCTGGGCATCGGCGATCCCGCTGCCAAGGGATGTTAAAGCCATGGCAAGGACCAGGCCGCCGATCATACGGGTAATGCGAAGCATAAATACCTCCTGAAAACGGTGTTTGTTCTGACATGCCTTATTTAGCAGGTCGTACGAGCCAAAAATGAGAAGAATCAGCGTTGCTGTCAACGTATTTGCATCGGCCCGACGATGCCTGGGAAACAGACCAGGGATAAGCCGACACGCATGCCGCGGCCAGTCTCGGGAGACGGTAGGCCGGCGGCGTATTTCTCTTGATTTCTGGCTCTTCCCGGTCGATTTTAGCCCGTGGGGCTCGACGGTTCAACAACCCCTTCCTTCTGTGACGTTTTTATACGTCCGATTGTTGCATTTCTTCAATTTAAAGGAGCTACTGGGATGACCCGTGTAGACGATACCGTATTGAACGGTCTGGCCGAATTCGACTCGGCCACGGTTTACAATGCCGTGGAAAAAGTGCAGGGCGTATCAAACGACGACTATACAGGACCTGAAATCCAATACCTGACGCCCGAATTCGGCACCGTGATCGGGTATGCCGTGACTTCCGAGGTCACCCCGCTGGACGCCACGCCAGCCAATATGAGCTGGCCCGACTACTACGACGTGCTGAACGAGACACCGGGTCCCATGATTGCGGTGATGAAGGACGTCGACACCCGTCCGAAGCGCGCCGCCGTCTTTGGCGACGGCATGGCGCATATCCACAGGAAGCTCGGCGTAGTGGGCGCCGTGGTCGAAGGCTGCGTCCGCGATCTCGAGGGCATCCGGGCAGCGGGTCTGCCCATATGGGGCCTCGGCACGGTATCCGGCCACGGCCCCTTCAACGTGCGGGCCGTCGGCCGGCCGCTTGTGGCCGGGCAGTTGCTCGTGCAGACAGGGGACCTGTTGCTCGCCGACGTGGACGGGGTCGTGAAGATCCCGCTCGATATCGCGGAAGACACCCTGAGCAAGGCGAATGAGATCAGGACCTGGGAACGGTCCCACTTCGACATGATCAACAGCCCCGATTTCTCCTACGAAAAGTGGAAGAACCGGGAATCGCAGGCGTAAGCCGCCTATTGGACCGTATCGTGAAAGCACCGACGGGAACCGAACTGCACTGCAGAAACTGGCTCATCGAAGCGGCCTACCGCATGATCCAGAACAACCTGGACCCCCAGGTCGCCTTCGATCCGGAGAACCTCGTCGTGTACGGCGGCAGGGGCAAGGCCGCCCGAAACCGGAAGGCCCTCGAAGCCATCCTGAACGCCCTGCGGAACCTGGAACCCGACGAGACCCTCATGGTGCAGTCGGGCAAGCCGGTGGCGGTGTTTCGCACCTACGAGGACGCGCCGCGCGTCCTGATCGCCAACTCGAACATGGTACCGGCCTGGGCGACGCAGGAGAACTTCGACGCCTGGGAGCGCGAGGGCCTGACGATGTACGGCCAGATGACAGCCGGCAGCTGGATCTACATCGGCACGCAGGGCATCCTGCAGGGTACTTACGAGACCTTCGGCGCGCTCGCCCGGAAACACGGTTGGGGCAGCCTGTCGGGAAAGCTCGTGGTTACGGCCGGCCTGGGCGAGATGGGCGGCGCCCAGGCGCTGGCCATCACCATGAACGGCGGCGTGGGCCTGCTGGTGGAAGTGGATCCCTGGCGCGCGCGCAGGCGCCTGGAGCTTCGCCAGGTGGACACCGTGGCGGAGAACCTCGATCTCGCGTTGAGCTGGGTGGACGAGGCGCTGGCCGCGGGCGAAGCCCGGTCGATCGCCCTGATCGGAAACGCCGCCGAAGTCCTTCCCGAACTGATTGACCGGGGGATCGTGCCCGACGTGGTCACGGACCAGACCGCGGCCCACGACCCCCTCTACGGGTACATCCCCGCCGGGTTGTCGCCTGAAGAAGCACGCCGGTTGCGCGAGCGCGATCCGGACGGCTACCAGGAGCGTTCCATCGCTTCCATGACCGTGCACGTCCAGGCCATGCTCGACTGGCAACGGAAGGGGGCCGTGGTCTTCGACTACGGCAACAACCTGCGGCAGCGGGCCTATGACAACGGGGTGGAGCAGGCCTTCGACTATCCAGGCTTCGTCCCGGCCTACATCCGTCCCCTGTTCTGCGAAGGCAAGGGCCCTTTCCGCTGGGTTGCCCTCTCGGGAGATCCCGAGGACATCTACCGGACGGACCAGGCCATCCTCGAACTGTTTCCGGAGGACGATCACCTGTTCCGCTGGATCACCATGGCCCGGCGGCACGTGGAATTCCAGGGGCTTCCGGCCCGTATCTGCTGGCTGGGATACGGCGAAAGGGCACGGGCGGGGCTGAGATTCAACGAACTGGTCGCATCGGGCGAGGTCACCGCGCCGGTCGTCATCGGCCGCGACCACCTGGACAGCGGCTCCGTCGCCAGCCCGAACCGCGAGACCGAGGCCATGAAGGATGGATCGGACGCCATCGCGGACTGGCCCATACTGAACGCATTGATCAACACGGCGAGCGGCGCCACCTGGGTGAGCTACCACCATGGCGGCGGCGTGGGCATCGGATACAGCCTGCACGCCGGACAGGTCATCGTCGCCGACGGCACGCCCGAGGCGGCGGTGCGCCTGGAGCGCGTGCTCACCAACGACCCGGGGATGGGCGTGGTCCGGCACGTCGACGCCGGCTACGAAGAAGCCCTGGACGTGGCGAAATCCCGCGGCGTCAAGATCCCCATGATGGATTGAACATCGGAAGCGATGGTCGGATATGGCTGATTCCCGGGCCCCCGAGGCCCTCACCGATCCCCAGGCCCACACGGACCCTCTGGCCCTCACCGGCCACGATCTCACCATTGACGACGTGGTCGCCGTCGCGCGGGGCCGGACCGTCGCCATACACCCCGATGCCCTTCCCCGCATGGAACGGTCACGGGAGGTCGTGGACCGGCTGGTCTCGGAAGGGCGGATCGCCTACGGCATCACCACGGGGTTCGGCCGGTTCAAGGACAAGCTGATCTCGGCGGACCAGGTCGCCGAACTGCAGTTGAACCTGATCAGGAGTCACGCGGCGGGAACCGGACCGGAACTGGACGAGGAGACCGTGCGGGCCATGCTGGTCATCCGGGCCAACACGCTCGCCATGGGTTATTCGGGAATTCGCACTGAAGTCGTACAACTGATGGCGGACATGTTGAACGCGGGCGTGCATCCCTGCATTCCCGGACGAGGTTCTCTCGGCGCGAGCGGGGATCTGGCGACCCTGGCGCACATGTCCCTGGTGCTCATCGGCGAAGGCGAAGCCATGTACCGGTCCCGTCGGCTCGACGGCGCGTCCGCGCTGCAAGATGCCGGTCTCCTGCCCGTGACCCTGGGCGCCAAGGAAGGACTCGCCCTGACGAACGGCACCACGCTCATGGCCGGCCTTGGCGCACTGCTGGTCCACCGGGCGACCCACCTGGCCCTCACGGCGGATATCGCCGCCGCCATGACCCTGGAGGCGCTGTCCGGCACCGACCGCGCCTACGACGCGCGGGTGCACGCCATTCGGCCCCATCCCCGGCAGATCGCCTGTGCGGGATTCCTGCGGGACATCCTGAACGGCAGCCGGCTGCTGCGTGCCGACAATCCAGGCAACGTCCAGGATCCCTATACCCTGCGCTGCGTCCCCCAGGTACACGGCACGGTCAGGGACACGATCGACTACGCCCGGTGGGTGGTCGGCATCGAGCTGAACGCCGCGAACGACAATCCGCTGGTCTTCGCCAGTGACGATCCCGACGAAGCGGAAGTTATCAGCGCGGGCAATTTCCACGGCGAACCCATCGCCGTCGCCATGGACAGCATGAAACTGGCGCTCGCGGACATGGGCAACATGAGCGAGCGGCGCGCGGCCCGGCTCGTGGACGCCGACTCCAACGAGGGCATTTTGCCCATGTTCTTAACGGACCACGGCGGACTGGAAAGCGGCCTGATGCTCGCCCAGTACACGGCGGCGGCCCTGGCGTCGGAGAACAAGGTGCTGGCCCATCCCGCCAGCGCCGATTCCATCCCGAGCGGCGCCAACACGGAAGATCACGTGAGCATGGGCGCGGCGTCGGTGCACCACACGCATCAGGTGGTGGAGAACGTGGAGACCATCGTCGCCATCGAGTTGATCGCCGCGGCCCAGGCCATAGATTTCAGATGCAGGGAACCCGAGATCACCCCAGAAGACATGGGCGGCGGTACCGGCCTGGCGTACCGGTTGATCCGCCGGCATGTCCCCTTCCTCGACCGCGATGTCCCGCTTTCACCGCTATTTGAAACCGTACGAGAACTCGTCGCAAAGGGCGACGTGGTTGCCGCTGTCGCAGAGAAGGTGGAGATCCCCGGCCCCACGCTGGATTGATCGTTTCATCCCACGGGTCGAACACGTCCCGACGAGACCGTAAAATCCGATTCGACGATCGCCGCCGTTTCGTAAGATGGGAAACATGGAAACCGTCGATCTGTACCTCCACAATGCGGAGCAGGTCGTGACCTGCGCGTCCCGCGGACCGAAGCGCGGGTCGGCCATGGCAGATGCCGGCGTGATCGAGCGCGGCGCCGTGGCGGTCAGGGACGGGCGGATCGTGGCGGCCGGGCCGGTCGCACAACTCGATGGTAGTTTCTCGGCCAATCACGTGATCGACTGCACGGGCCGGTCCATATGCCCCGGCTTCGTGGACGCCCATACCCACACGGTCTTCGGCGGAGATCGGGCGGCGGAATTCGAGTTGCGGATCCAGGGCGCTTCGTACCTGGAAATCATGGCGGCCGGCGGGGGTATCGTCAGTACCGTCCGGCACACGCGGGCGGCATCCGTGGATGAGCTCGCGCGCTCCGCCTCTGATCGGCTTGACGAGATGCTGGCGCTGGGTACCACGACCGTGGAGATCAAGACCGGCTACGGCCTGAGCGCTTCCGACGAACTGAAGATGCTCCGGGTCATCGAAGGGCTCGACCGCGACCATCCCTGCGACATCGTCCCCACTTTCCTGGGCGCGCACACGGTGCCTCCCGAATTCGAAGGGGATGCCGAAGCGTACACGCGGTGCGTCATCGACGAGATCCTGCCCGAAGCGGCGGCCTGGTATGCATCGTCCCGGTTCGCGGCGCGAGGCGTTCCCATGTATGTCGACGTATTCTGCGAGGACCACGCCTTCGATCTCGACCAGTCCCGCCGCGTGCTGGAGGCCGGGATCGAGGCCGGTTTCAAGGCGAAGATACACGTGGACCAGTTCAATAGTTTCGGCGGCGTTTCCATGGCCCTGGAACTCGGCGCCGCTTCGGTGGACCATCTCGACGTGATAGACCGTGCCGAAATCGAGATGCTCGGGGGATCCGATACCATCGCCGTCCCCCTTCCGGCTGTCAACTTCAACCTGGGCATGACGGACTATGCAGACGCCCGGGCGATGTTGGACGCGGGCGCAGCCGTGGCCCTCGCCACCGACCTGAACCCCGGTTCCGCGCCCTGTCCATCCATACCCGCGGTCATGGCCATCGCCTGCAGGTACCAGCGGCTTACCCCTGCGGAGGCGTTGAACGCGTCCACCATCAACGCGGCCCACGCGATCGGCGAGGGGGAGGAGGCGGGATCCATCGAAGCCGGCAAGCGGGCCGATATCCTCGTATTGAAGGCAGGAGATTATCGGCATATCCCCTATTATTTCGGTGGAAATCCGGTGCAGACCGTGATCAAGCGGGGGCGGGTAATGAGCCTATGAACCCAGGGAACGATGCGCCAGCGATTCGTTTCGAAGCCGGCCGCTGGATCATGCCCGGCCTGGCTACGGCCCACTCCCACGCTTTCCAGCGCGCCCTCCGCGGGCGGACCCAGCGGCGCGCGACCCGGGCGGGCACTTTCCGGGGCTGGCGGGACGAGATGTTCCGGCTGGTACAGGGGCTCGGTCTGGACGACCTGTACGCGATTTCGCGTTTCGCCTACACCGAGCTGGCGATGTCAGGCGTCACGGCCGTGGGCGAGTTCCACTACGTCCACCACGGCCCCGGTGGGCGTCCTTACGAGGTACGCACCGAACTGGCGGACGCCGTGGTCCGCGCGGCCCGGGACGTCGGCATCCGGATCTGCCTGATTCGAACCGCCTACCTTCGAGCCGGTTACCGGCAGTCCGTGGTACCCGCGCAGGAACGATTCATCGACCCGTCGATCGATCACGTGGTGCGAGACCTCGATGACCTGCGAAAGCGTTACGCAGACGATCCGCTTGTAACCGTGGCCGCGGCCGCGCATAGTGTCCGAGCGGTGCCGATCTCCGATATCCGGACGCTGGCGGTGTACGCGGATGAAAACGCGCTCCCTTTCCACATGCACGTCAGTGAACAACGGGGCGAGCTGGAGGAATGCAGGGCGGAGCACGGGACGACGCCCGTCTCGCTGCTCTCTGGTGAAGGTGTGCTTTCCCGGCGCTTCGTGGCCGTGCACGCCACGCACCTGGATGACGCGGAAGTCTCCGCGCTGGGCGAAAATCACGCTTTCGTGTGCGTCTGCCGTACCACGGAAAGGGATCTTGGCGACGGGCTTCCACCCACTTCCGGACTGCTCGACGCCGGCGCGCGCCTCTGCGTCGGCGTGGACAGCCACGCCTGCGAGAACGCCTTCGAAGAAATCAGGGCCGTGGAATTCGACGAAAGGTCCCGCCGGGAGGTGCGACACGCCGCGGCGGAAGCACCGGTGCTGCTGGACGCGGCCACGAGGCAGGGCTATGCGGCCTGTGGTCTGGAAGCTCAGTGGAAGGAGGATCGAATCCACCTGGATCCCGACGATCCGTCCATCGCGGCCATCGACCCGGATCTCGCGCCGGACGCGATCCTCTTCGGCGCCACGCCGCGGGCGGTGAAATCCATCGTCGTCGCGGGAAGGCAGATTATCGCAGAGGGCCGTCACGCCCAATACGATGAGACGTTGAAGCTGTACCGCAAGTCGTTGCGTAAAATGGAGTTAATTTAAATAAAGAAAGATGGGTGAACGAAAAGAAAGGAGACCTCGATGGCATCGGTCAAGTTTGACTACGCGGAGATGATCTGGAACGAAATCAGGGACGCTGCGGCCCAGGACCGGGTCGCCCTCCTGCCGGTGGCGACCTACGAGGATCACGGACCGCACCTGCCCGTGGACGTCGACGTGGTCCTGGCGACGGAGATCTGCCGGCGCGCCGCGGCACGCATCCCGGAGGAGGTCGTCCTGGCCCCGCCGGTGACCCACGGCTACAGCCCTCATCACATGGACTTCCACGGGACGATCACGATCCGGTGGGACACCTTCATCAACTACGTCCGGGACGTGTGCTGCAGCCTGGCTTATCACGGATTCAAGCGCATCCTCATCATCAACGGCCACGGGAGCAACACCTCGCCTCTCGACCTGGCCGCCCGCCTGTCCGTGATCGATTTCGAAGGACGTATCCTGTGCGCCAGCGCCAACCACTGGGGACTGAGACAGGCAAAGGAAACGGGCAAGGCGCTCCGCGATTCGGACTACGGCGGGACGTCCCACGGCGGGGAATACGAGACATCGCTTTACCTCGTCCTTAAGCCCGACCTGGTCGAGATGGACAAGGCCGTGGACAACCGGAGCCCGTTGCCCGACAGTTTCAAGACGGACCTCCTGGCCGGCGGACATCCCGAGGCTTCGGACGCTCGCCTGGTGCCCTACTGGAGTTCGATTTCTCCCAGCGGGGTCATGGGGGACGCCACGAAAGCGACGAAAGAAAAGGGCGAGCAGTTCCTGGAGGCGGCCATCAACGGTGTGATCGAACTCGTCCGGGAGTTGCGCGGGACGCCCATACTGGCGCGGCGCGTCCAGCACGGGGATGTGCCGGAAACGAAGTGGAAGATGACCTAGGGGATGGTGAGCGACCGCCGGCGCCCGGTCGGTAACTTCCCTGCGACGACCGGCCTGACGATGAAATCAGCCCCGCGACGGCTCGCTCATGGTTTCCCTGGCCTTGCGGCTCAGTTCCGGCAGATGATCGTCGTTGGCCATGACCTGCTCGAGGTGGCACATGCGGTCGGGGGTAGCGGTTCGTAGCATCGCCGGACCGTAGGCTTCGTCCAGCCAGAAGCGGGAAGCGCCGCTGATGTAGTCGCGCAATTCCGGGACGAGGCGCTCGGGATAGCGCTGGCACAGGTTCATGGTGAACATCCGCCGGCGCCCACCGCCCCCGAACGAGGCGTGCTTGGTATTGTGGTTGAAGCAGACGATGTCGCCCGGACGGGTTTCCAGCGCCTGGGCCGGTACGTCTGCGGGTGCCGTATCCCACAGTGACGAACTTTCGCCGACGTTTTTCTGCAAGCCGGCTCCGTAGATGTCATCCCGCTTGTGGCTGCCGGGAATGACCCGCAGACAGCCGGTGTCCCGCGTCAACCTATCCAGGTAAAAGGCGATCTTGATATGCAGGATCTCGGGATGCCATCCATCGGAGTGCCACCTCGTATCGCCGGCGTAGTAGTTGCCGTCACTGCCCATGTAATTAAAATCGTCGCCCAGCAGACTGGTCGCGATCCCCCTGATCCGTTCGTCGTCCAGCAGCGAGGATAGCCGGTCATGCTGGTCGATGAACGGCACGATGCATGAGCGTTGTTCTCCATCATGGGGCCGACCGTGGTGCCCGCCTCCACGCCCCGCCCAGACCTCTTCGAAGTCGTTGATGATCTCGTCGATGCGGTCCTCCAGAAGACCCGGGAATCCCAGGTATCCGAACGTATCGAAAAAGGCGAGTTGCTGCTCAGTCAATTTGTAGCCCATAACCTGCGCTCCTTGGCTCCTTGAGCCTACGGATTGGGAGGAGAGGTGCAGATGAGTACGACCAGGGTTTCGGTACCGGTGTTTTCTATACCGTGCAGACACCAGGGCGGCAGATAGACGAAGTCGCCCTTTTTCACATCACGTTTATAATTCGCGAAGGTCATTTCCCCCGATCCCTCGAGGATGACATAAGTCTCTTCGGTGGGATGCGAACCTGGTTCAAGAATGACATGGGGCGGCACGTAAAAAAGCACCAGGCCCATGTTCTCGGCGGGGGCATTGGGATTGACGGGATGTACCACTCTGACCCCCAGGCCGTTGCAACCGGGATAGACGACCGGCACACCATCCTGGGCATTCACGATCATGGGGTCGGGAGGCGTTTCCGGTTTCGGGATATCGGGTATATTGGCCTGGTCTTCGCTGGTGTATCCTTTGAATTCCGTGATCTTCGCCATGTGACGGGCCCTCTTTTTGGTGCGATTCGGGAATATACGAACACAGGAGTTAGCAGTCGGCAGATTCCACAGCGCAATCGAAATCGAATTCCAGCCAGTCGCCCAGGGGCACGTAACCGATTTTCTGATAGATGCGGTTGGAGGCCGGGTTGGACAGGTCGGTAAACAGGCTACAGAAACTGTATCGGTCCGCAAGCAATTTCCTCGTCAACGCGTAAACGCACGAAGTCGCGTATCCCCGGTTTCGTAACGCGTCAGGCGTGTAAACCATGGTGACATTCGTACCGTTTTTCATGGCCCGTGACTGCCTGGCGATCGACACCGGTCCATCGTCCTCCCAGATGTACAGGTTTCTCTCCGCAATGTACTTCATCGCGTTGCGGTCCGCTTTCTCCGGATCGGGTTCCTCCCCTGTCGCTTCCCGCGAGAACGCCGCGATCCATCGTGCCATCAGGCGTTGGTCCGCCGTTTCGGCCAGTCTCAGGCTGCCCGGAGCGAGCGGCACGTCGATCACGCTACGAGACTCGAATGCCCGCAGCCGTTTTCGAGGAATCGCCGAACACCCGGGGGAAGTCCTTATCCACTGACTGCAGAAGCACCGGGCTTCAGTCTCCGGTCCCACTACGCCCGGCACCCGTACCTTCCTGTTTTGCAGGTGCTGAACAAGCCGGTCCACGGCACCATCGATTTCCGTGTCGTATATGCTCAGGACGATTCTGTGGGGCGGCGACCTGACCGCTACGCCCACCGGATCGCCGCTATCCAGAATGCTCAGGAGCAGCGGCGGATCGTCGCCGAAGTAGTACGGATCCCTGGCCAGTGTGTGCGCAAGGCCCAGGGGCAGGTTGTTCTCGCTCTCGCGCTTTTCCAGGTATGCGCCGGAAAGCGCCAGAAGTTCGTCCGCGTGGTCATGTTGCACAATGTCGTACATGACACAGCCTCAGGGCAGTTCGTACCGGATCCACCACCAGTAGTTGCCGACGTGTACCATCAGGTTATTCGACAGGGGCTCGAATATGCGCTGCAGGTCTTCTTCAGTCGGGTCGTTTTCCACCATAATGTACTCGGACCCGTCGGATAACTGCCGCGTCATGAACTGGTCGGTCCGGCCTTCGACCATGAAGAGCCTGCTTACCGCGTCGGGACTTGTCGGCCTGGACGACCGCATGAACACGACAGCACCTTGCTCGAGCCGAGCGTGGAAACCATGCAGGAACTCCGCGTATCTCGAAGCGGGACAGGTGTGCAGGAATCCAGCCGCAAAACCGCCGTCAAAACGCCTGCCCGGCGCGATGGATCCAAGGTCGAAGGCGTCGCCGGCCAGATAGCTTACATTGGACGGGTTGTCGTTTGCCGCGGCCAGGTCCAGCATATTGAGAGCGATCTCTATCCCTGTTACCGACATCGCGGTTTCCGCGATTTCCCGGCTCGCCGATCCCGTACCGCTCGCTACCTCGAGCACCCGCCGGCCGCGCATGGCCTCCTGCGATTCCCGGACCATCCTGGCCTGTTCGGCGGGCAGATCAGGCGCGGGACCGCGTGGTATTCTGTGCGGCATGTCGCCATGGACCTGGCGCAGGTTGTAGTACTCGATCGTCGCCCGATGCAGGCTCTCCGGTTCCAGGTCGCGCGAATCTGGCGCCGGTCCGCGACCGAGAGAATCCGGCGCCGGTCCCCGGTCGTGCATTTGATCGCTCATTCACGCACCGTTCCCGTGACGCCGAGGTAGAGCTTTCCCTCGAATTGCACGGTGAAATCCATTTCGCAGGCTTCTGACATCCTGTCGAAATCCGCTCCTTCGAAGTACCGCTTGTAGATCTCGTATTGCCGCCCGTCATTGAGCGTGCGTACCGTGGTGCCTTCCTTGGGCCGGGATCCGCGGAATCGCGTCCAGTTGGAGTCCAGGATGACAATGCGTCCGTCCGGTTTCAGCGCGTTTCGCAGCCTATGGAAAAACAGGTCTATCTGGCTGTCCGTGACGTGGCTGAGGAAGAACCCTACCAGAACGGCATCGAAGGACCGTTCTTCCGGCGACACCTCGAGGGCGTCGGTCTTCATGAACCTGGTGATCGGCTCAACGCCATGGGCGCGCGCCTTCTGCCTTCCCTCCCCGAGCATGTTCTCCGACTGGTCCACGAGCGTGATCGCCGAACTGTTTGCAGCATAGAACTGTAGCCAGTAGCCCGTTCCGCAGGGGATATCCAAGACGCTGCCGCGACAGTGTTCCCGAACGAGAATCCCCAGGGACCGGGCCTCTTCCTTGTACAACTCCGGATCCGAAACCGTACCGGGCGGCCTGCCCAGCGTGTAGATTTCGTCGAACTCGGCCGCCCGTTCGTTGTAATACTCGTTCATGCTCTGCCGCAGGCGCGGGTCCATGGAAGGATCACTTTCCTGATCGAAACTACAAGTTGGTGCTTTCCGTCTTGCGCTTTCCCTCTTGAATGTCCTGGGTATCCAAAGTGTAAAACTGTTTATTACGCAGTCAAGGATGCATTCCCATTTTAAGTACCGCTCCGAAACCAGGATGCTGGATCGAGGATGCCGGCGCGACCTCGCAGATCAAAGGAGTTTTGTCATGAGATCGGAAAGCGATGCAAACTACCGTCCCACGGGACGCCCGAATACCATGGAACGGCGGCATTTCCTGAAAACCGCCGGCGTAACGGCCGGTTTGGCCACGTTCCTCGGTCCCGATTCCTTCCGGGGCGTCGAAGCCGCGGTAAGTGAAACCGCGGATCTCACGCCGCAAGAGGCCGCCCGTGACGAAGGGCTCTGGCGCGAAGTCAAGCGGGCATACACGGTGGACCGCAGCCTGATCAACCTGGATAACGGCTATGCCTGCCCTACGCCTCGCGTCGTCACCGAAGCGTTCATTCGATACATATGGGAACAGGAACAGAACCCGTATGGGGTGTTCGTTGACATGGCCAGGGACCGCATGAGTACCGTGAAGAAGTCCGTGGCGCGGCAGTTCGGGAGCAGCCCCGATGAAATCGCCCTCGTGCGCAACACCACTGAGGCGCTCAAGACGGTCCTGTACGGCATCCCGCTGAACCGGGGTGACGAAGTCCTCACCACGACCCATGACTATCCTTCCCTGGTGCGGGTCGTGCGGGATCGGGAGAAGAAGGAAGGGATCAAACTGGTCGAGGTGCCCGTACCCTTTCCCGCAGGATCCATGGATGAGCTGGTGAAGGCCATTGAAAATGGCATTACATCGAAGACCCGCGTCATCCTGGTGTCCCACATCACGTACACTACCGGTCAGGTGTTTCCGATCCGGCAGATCTGCGACCTGGCCCATCGGCACGGGATCGAAGTCGTCGTGGACGGCGCCCATGCCGTCGCCCACCTGGATTTTAAGGTCTCCGACCTGAACTGCGACTATTACGGAGCGAGCCTGCACAAATGGCTCAGCGCGCCGAAAGGGACCGGCTTGCTGCACATGAAGCGCGAACACGTCGAGAAGATCGAGCCGCTGTACGGCCCGACCATGAGTCTCAGATTCAACCCCCTGACGAGCATGCAGAAATACGAATCCGTCGGTACCCAACCCCTGCCGCCGTTCCTCGCCATCGGCGAGGCCGTCGCTTTTCACAACGCCATCGGACCGAAACGCAAGGAAGAACGGCTTCGTTACCTGAAGAATTACTGGGCGGAACGGCTTCAAAGCCACCCCAAGATACGGGTATACACCCCGACGGCCCCCGAAATGAGTTGCTGTATCGCCGGGGTTGGAATCGAAGGGGCCGATCCGACCGGTATTCGGGACTACCTTTGGAATGAACATCAGATTCGGACTTCCCGGGGCCGGTACGACCGGGAGGACACCGGTCGTACGTGGGTTCGTATCACGCCGAATCTGTACACCACGCTGTCTGAGCTCGATTACTTTAGCGACGTGATGGAAGAGGCGGCAGAGAACGGCCTGCCGGAACCGTACAGCAGGTACGAATTCGATCCGGAACGAATGAGAAGGTAGGCCGCGGCGCGATCCATAGAGTCGCAAAAATACCTTGCAACGGGGTAGTCCCGGTCTTATCATTTTGAATCATTACAACAGTTTCCAAGACGGAAACATTTGGTACATTTCCCATACCAGATATTCGTACTGCGATTCCCGGTATAGTCAAAGTATCGGCCCGGATGCGGTTGCCGGACGGCCGTGAGACTCGTAAGACTCACGAAGAGAAACATTCACGGCTCATTTGATGACGAGGAAACGTATGAGTGGGCGTGACGGTAAAGGTCATTCAGGGGATAGGCCCGGGTCGCCTGCGCCGTTGTTAACGCGGAGGACCATGTTGCGCCGCGGCCTGGCGGGACTGCTTGCGGTTTACTGCGCGGGCTGGGCTGGCCGGGCGGGCCGGACGGGCCAGGCAGGCCGGAAGGACGCCGGTACCTTTTTCGGAGGTTTGAACATGGTCTCAGCACAGGAATTGGAAACCGGGTTCGAAGGCGCGACGGATGATGAGATCGTTCTGGGCATGTCGGCCGCCTTCTCCGGTCCTTCCAGGGGCCTCGGCAGCGAACTGTATCGCGGCGCCATGGCCTATTTCAATCACGTCAACGACAACGGCGGCGTGGCCGGCCGCAAGATCACCCTGAAGCTGTACGACGACGGTTACCAGCCGGATCCCTGTGTCCGGAACACCATGAAGCTCATGCTCGAGGACAATGTGTTTCTGCTCTTCGGGTACGTGGGCACGCCGACCGTAACACGTGTGCTTCCCCTGCTGAAGAAGTTCCAGGACGAGCAGGTGTACCTGTTCTTCCCCTTCACCGGCGCCCAGCCCCAGCGGGAGCCGCCTTACGGTGATTTCGCCTTCAACCTCAGGGCGTCCTACCGGCAGGAGACGGCCGGTCTCGTCAACAACTTCCTTGCCGCGGGTAAAAGAAGAATCGGCGTGTTCTACCAGGCCGACGCCTACGGCAGAAGCGGATGGGCCGGGGTGCGGGCGGCGCTGGACCGGCACGGTGAGCGGCTCGCGGGCGAGGCGACCTACCGGAGGGGCTCGCGTTTCACCGGCAGCATGCGGGAGCAGGTGGAGATCCTCAAGGCCAACTCACCGGATGCCGTCATCTGCATCGGGTCCTACGCGGCCTGTGCGGCCTTCGCCCGGGACGCGGTCGACCGCGACCTTCGCGTGCCCATTGCCAATCTGTCGTTCGTGGGCAGTGAGAACATGCTCCAGCTGCTCAGCGACCTCGGGGAAGACGTGGAGACCTATTCCCGTTATCTCGTCAACTCCCAGGTGGTCCCGAGCTACGAGGACACGTCCATTCCGGCCGTTCGGGAATACCGCGAACTGATGGAACGCTACGATCCGGCGGTTCCGGAAGAACTCGTCCAGGAGTCGTACAGCCCCTTTCCGCAGAGTTTCGTGAGTCTCGAGGGTTTTCTGGACGCCAAGCTGATGACCGAGATCCTGCGGCGCCTGGGAGGAAGTCCCGACCGCGACGGGCTAGAGGAAGCCGTGTTCTCGGTCGACAACTACGATCTCGGGATCAGCGAGCGGGTCTCCTTCGGACCGGACCGCCGGCAGGGTCTGCAGACCGTCTACTATACCGTCGTCCAGGAGGGCCGGTTCGTGACCCTGGAGGACTGGCAAGGCTGGCTATCCTAGCATGAAAGTACAGAAGCTCTTCCAGCGCACCCGCTTCGGGATCTTCCTGCTCTTCGGCGTCATCGTCCTCTGCACGTCCGCCCTCTGTATATACACTGTAGATACTCAGTTGACGTCGGAGTACGAGACCAACAGCCAGAACATCGCCAAAAGCATCGCCGACTCCAGTGTCGATATCCTGCTCAACCGGAATCTGGCCACACTGCAGTCGATGATCGATCAGTTCGTCGAGATCCAGGGCATCCGGTATATCTACATCACCAGCGAGGACGGCGAGTATCTCGCCCATACCTTCGTGCCGGGGATTCCCGAGGAAATACTGGCGAGCGATCACGCGAATACCGAGCCGGTGGAGCGAAGCATCCCTGGCCTGGGCGATTTCCTGGAGGTCGGCAGTCCCATCCTGGCGGGTGTGGCGGGTACGGTGCACGTGGGCATGGACCAGGACGAGGTCGCCCTCAAGATCCAGCGCGCCATCGGCCAGCAGGTCATCCTCATATGCATATTCCTGGTCGTGGGCGTCCTCGCGTCAATCTGGCTGGTCAATCTCGCCGCGAAGCCCCTCGCGGAACTGCTCGCCTACGCCGTCAGCATCGCGGGCAACAAGGAGACGGAATCCACGGCCGACGACCTCCTTGGCCGCGACGATGAAGTGGGCGACCTGGCCCGCCTCTTCCGACACATCTCCGATCAACCACCCGGTTCCGGTGCGACCGGATCCGGTGCGCCCAGCGCGCCACCGGGAAACGTCCGGTAAGGGGAGGATAGGCGATGCGCATTCCCCGAAGCGCCATCGCGCTCTTCTGCACGGCGCTTCAGATCTGCTTCGGAACGGTCTACGCCTGGAGCTTCTTTCAGACGATACTGGTGCGCCAGATCGGCTGGACCCATACCGAGACGGCCTGGGCTTTCAGCATCGCCATCTTCACCCTCGGCGTGTCGGCGGCGTGGGCCGGGAACATGTTGCCGAAGATGGGTCCGCGCAAGCTCGCGCTGATCGGCAGTTTCATGTTTGCCTGCGGGTATCTGATCTCGGGCCTGGCGCTGGAAATGGAGTATATCCCGCTGTTCTATCTCGGATACGGGGTGGTCGGCGGCGCCGGCATCGGGCTGGGATACGTCACGCCGGTCGCAACGGTCGCCAAGTGGTTTCCGGACCGCAAGGGACTGGCTACCGGGATCGTGGTCATGGGGTTCGGGGTCGGGGCATTTCTGCTCAGCAAGGGCCTGGCGCCCTTCCTCATCGTACGGACCGCGGGTGCCCTTCCGGAAGTCTTCATCTGGCTCGGTATCATCTTCGCCCTGATTCTCATCCCCTGCAGCCTGGCCCTTTCCGATCCACCGCCGGATGTCACGGGTCCCTCGACCACGGCCGCGGCCGATCCCGACGAGGCCGACGAACCGAAGTACGCCCGGACCTACCTGGGCACCACGCAGTTCGTCTTCATGTGGATCGTCTTCTTCTTCAACATCGCGGCCGGGATTTCGGTCGTCAGTTTCCAATCGGAGATCCTCCAGGAAATCTGGGGCCTGGCGGATGATTCCATCGAACCAACCGTCCTGGCCGAGTACGGCGCCACGCTCATCGCGGTGAGTTCGATCTGCAACGGTCTCGGGAGGCTGTTCTGGGGACTGCTATCCGACCGGTTCGGCAGGGTTACGGTATTCAGGGTGCTGCTCGGCAGCCAGATGGTGGTCTTCGGCATACTCATGACGGAGACCAACCCCTGGGTTTTTTCCGCCCTGGTCTGCTACGTGCTGCTCTGTTTCGGCGGCGGTTTCGCCACCATGCCTTCCTTCGTGCTCGACGTGTTCGGCACGAAGAAGATGTCCACCATCTACGGCGCGGTGCTGACCGCGTGGGCGGCCGCCGGGATTTTCGGACCGCTGTACGTGGGGTACCTCAAGGACGTCTATCCTGACCGCGCGGTCATGTACTGCTTCCTCATCGGGATCCTCATGCTCGGCGCCGGCTACCTGTTCTCCTACCTGCTCAACGACGGCCGGATCCGCCTGGGACGCCCGACGCTCGAGACCACGCTGCAGCGGTACGGGATCGCCGTGCCGGGGCGGGGTTGAGTCGGGTTGAGGTGAGGAACAGCGCGAATCCGATTTATCATTCAATTTAGAGCGTAATCTACGAGGGATATACGATGCGAAACCTTAGATTCGGGTACATTGCCGTCTTACTGCTGGGTCTGGATGCATCCCCCGCTTTTGCACAGGGGGTTACAGGTTCCGTCCAGGTGGGCACGCTCGGGATCGGGGCGCAGGTCGCTACGCCCCTCGCAAACCGGATCAACTTCCGAGGGGGGATCGATTTCCAGCCGGTCAGCTTTGAGACCACCGTGGATGAAGTGGCGTTGGATGTGGAACTACCCGCTGCCACCGTGATGGCCGTGATCGATCTGTATCCGAACGAAAGCGGCTTCCGCCTGAGTGCGGGCGTGCTGTACTTCGGGGGGTCGCTTGGACTCGAGGGTGCACCGACGGAAGATGTGGAATTTGGGAACAACGTATACACCCAGGCCCAGGTGGGAACGATCCGCGGCTCGCTCGAGACCTCCAGCCTCGCACCCTACCTGGGCATCGGGTGGGGAAACGCCGTCGGTACCGGTTTCGGCTTTGCCCTGGATGTCGGGATAGCCTACCACGGGACGCCGGAATTCAGCCTCGAGGCTACCGGTCCCATATCCTCAGACCCGCAGTTCAGGATGGACCTGGATGCGGAGGCCGAATCGGCCAACGACGACCTCCCGGGCGTTGCATCCGTGTATCCGGTCCTGAAACTGGGTCTCAGCTACGGGTTCTAGCCAGGATGGATCCGATCTTCCAGACATAAACCAGATAGAGGGATCTGCCCTCAGATTCCACCTGACACTAAAACCCCGGGCAGGTCGGCCAGCGAGGTGATTTCAACGTCGGCTTTGACCTCAGCGTTGCTTTCCATCCCTTCCCGATTCAGCCAGACCGTTTTCGCGCCGGCTCCATGCGCTCCCATTACGTCGTTTTCGAACGAATCCCCCACATGCAATAGTTCATCTATCGGACAGCCCGCTCTCTGCACGGCTATCTCGAAGATCCTCCGATCGGGCTTTCGAACCCTCACATCCTGCGAGAAGACCACGAAGGCAAAACAGCCCTCGAGCCCGCATCGCTCGGGATAACTGTTCCCATTGGACAGCAGGCCCAGCTTGAAGTGCTGCGCAAGCCGATCAAGGGCCGGAATCACGTCCGGATACAGCTTGATGTCTTCGAAGCGATGCTTGAGGTACAACGCATTCAGATGGGCAGCCAGATTACGGTCCGGTCGACCCAGATGCTCGAGCGTCCGCTCGAATGAGAGGAGTCTCAGTTCCTCCATGTTCCAGGTCCGCCCCTGCTCTTCTTCCTCGACCCGGTTGCGGATCGCGATCATCTCTTCCACCGAGAGGTCCGCGGCGCCTTGCGTCGGAACCAGTCGGCGCAGTTCCACCAGGGCTTTCTTCAAGGCATGCCGCATGACCTTTTGAAAGTCCCACAGGGTCATGTCGCCGTCGAAGGATATGGCTGAGATCGGCAAGATATCGCCTCTACAGTTGGACAAGACTTATTGGACCAAACTTTTTAGGCT
Organism: Gemmatimonadota bacterium; assembly: GCA_026705925.1. Taxonomy (GTDB): domain Bacteria; phylum JAAXHH01; class JAAXHH01; order JAAXHH01; family JAAXHH01; genus JAAXHH01. Next base: position 159,948 of record JAPOZT010000019.1, on the reverse strand, counting down.
GAACTAAAATATGTAGGAATCCCGAGAATTCCTGATGGACCGCTTCGCCTTAGCTTTTTCCAGATACCGGCACCCGTCAGGGCGCTTTCGCGACGGAGAGGATGTGCGCGCTCGCACCAACGATGGAGGGTTCTGTTTCGACCATCTTCAGAAAGGTGAGCAATCCCTCGCGCTTCGTCTCGTCCGCCCAAAGTTCGTCGAAATTGCCAAGTAGCCACGCCGGGCCTTCCAGCCCGATCGTCTTCACCAGGTCGAACCCCGCGTCCGTAATTTCCTCTTCGAACTCTTCAGGCCTGTGGAAACAGGCCGTGGTGAAGTACCGCGGATCCATGTCCGGGTTTTCGTGTCGACCTTCGTTTAGATCCTTCAGGACGATTTTGGCGAACTCAGGATTGAAGAGATACCCCTGCTTCATGCCGTCCATAAGAGAAGCGAACCGGGAAATGGCTGCGCAAATCAGCACACCTTCCGGTTTCAGCACGCGAAGAGATTCCTCAAGCACCGCGGTCCGATCCGGCCGCACTGGAAGGTGATACAGGGGACCCATCAGAAGGACTGCGTCCATGGAATCCGTATCGAAGTCCAGGTTTCTTGCGTCACCGACCGCCGCACTCTTCAGGATTCCGTCTTTATCCCGTTCCTTTGCCTGCTCGATGTGGCGTGGAACGGCGTCCAGCAAATGGACTTCGTAGGACTGCTCGGCAAGCCAGAAGGCATAAGCGCCCGGACCACCGCCTGCATCGAGGATGCGGGCAGGCGGTGCGGGGAGATGTTGCTGAAGGATCTCCCGGGTCCTTTCGCCTTCCAACCTGGCGGTTCCTTTGTCGAGGCGATCGGATTCGGTCTCGATCTTCTCGTAGTACTGGATTACGTCACGGTCCACCGATCGCCTCCGTACAAAACTCTAACAGATCCGTGCAAGAAACCATCGAAAGAATCCAAACCTTCACCGAGAACTACATCCAGACGTCAATGCCTTTAGTATGGACCGCCACCACAGCATCGATCCTTCACAAAATCGAACGATTGTGCAAGGCTATTTCTGGGACGTAACACCAACCCAGGCTATATCGGTTGTTCTGAGAAAGATTCATTTGATGACAATCACTTCGCCATCACGAAGCGCTTTGAACAAGATCTTGTTCTCAATAAAGTACTCGATAGTTTTGCCAACCAACTCAGACTCAGCATGGTCTGACTTATAGTGTGGTGCTATGCTGAAATTGATTAGGGACAACCCTTCCCAGATTACATTGCTTTCATATCCCTCCGGCGATATCTGTGGATCATCGACAAGATCAATGCCACGTAGCGTAGGCGCTAAAACACAGGCTCCGGCACTGTATCCCGCAAAAACCAGTGTGTCATTGTTTCTATTCTCAATTAGGAATTCATCAAACCCGCTCTGGCTCATTGCTCTTCTCAGCACGAATGTATTTCCACCAATTGCCCATATGAGGCCAAAGCGTGATATCTCTTTTTTCAGAGACTCAGGATTTACAAAGTATGGGCGCAGATCAAACTCCTCGGGTTCCAAACCTATTTCGGATAAATCGTGAATCTCACGATCGATAGTTGACTGCTTTATATCCAAATCGCTGGAGAAATCGAGTGCATTGAAAATCACAGCCGCCCTTTTGTTATTCGAGACCATTGAGATCAATTTCTCCGTCTGGTTACCCAAACGATAAGAGGACAGATACAACTTCATATTCCCCTCTTTCTTAGTATCTACGTGCTGTCATAAGTAAATATACAGATGCTTGAGATTGGTCGGCTATAGAAGCGACAACAGACTTGATAGAGAAACGCAAATCAGATTCTACTGTAGCGGTCCGAACTTCAGCCCGATATGAGTGTCGAGTATACCTCTGTGCCCGTAGCGAAATAACCATTCCCTGACCGATGGAGGTTAGATTACCTAGTAAACGAATGGATACCGTTTCAGGTCGGAGTATTTTACGAGAATGAAATGAAGCTTCTACCGGTATAGCAAGAACTTAAGTGTTCCTGTTTAACCGGGATTTGTCCATTAGTACAAGCAATAGTACATGAAGCGATACAATCAAGGCAATCCGAGTAGTGGGAATCCAGGAATGGAAAGTGAGTTGCTAATGGCACGTCGAGACTGGTACTGCGAAGACGTACTTTCAGGTAAGCTCAATGTGGAACGTGTTTATGAAGACGAGTTGGTTCTGGCGTTTCATCATCCGGAACCCGTGGCCGATGTCCATGTCGTAGTGATCCCCAAGGCTCACGTAGGCGGTCTCATGGACGGGGCCGCATTGGATGGTAACCTTCTATCTTCGATGGTACAGGCTGTCCAGCAAACGGCGACTGTCACTGGACTTTTGAATGGTGAAGGTTTCTATGTGCGCGCCAACGCAGCGGCGCCTGGTGTCACGCCCCATATGCACTGGCATGTAATCGGACCGGGCGCCGGCGCAGACTGGCCGGATTCCGGATCACGATGAGCCAGTGGCTTCCTCCATGGCGCTCCTCGGTACTACGAATGATTTTGCCCACTGAACCTTTCCCCTTCGAACTTCGCCCTGTTAGATGAAGGGAGAACGATCTGATGGAGTTCCTCGATGATCAGAGGCTGGCACAACAGATTCGGTCCGGTGACGAGCAGGCCTTCATGACGCTGATCCGCCGCTACGAGCGATCGCTTGCTGCATTGATCCGGGAACGAATCGGCGCCGTGGACGCGGTCGAAGACGTGCTGCAGGAGACCCTTGTACACGCCTGGTCGGGGTTGCGCGACCGGGCTCCCCGGCATGTGCGGGCATGGCTTTACCAGATCGCCCGCAACCGTTGTGCCGACTTCCTACGCTCATCACAACGCAGGGAGCGATTTGTCGAGTCCGAGGAACTCGCACAGATGATAAACCGATTCGGTGTGCCGGTGGCCCGCCAACACAGGGCAGCGGAGGACGTGGTCGATGCTTTCGATCACGTACCCGAGAAGGAACAGGCGGCACTCAGGTCGTTCTACCTGGATGGGTTGAGCATCGCAGAAATCGCGGCCCGGCATCGCTGTCCTTCTGGCACCATCAAGCGAAGGCTGTCCCACGGCAGGGAAATGGTCCGCACCGAATTGGGCGTCACCACGAATAGAAGGAGCACGGCTATGAGCGCAGAAATTAGTACAGGGAACAAGGCATTTCCGAAACTTCGGCCCGACATCACTATCGAGAAAAGTACAGGTGCTCCTTTCTCCATCGATTTCCGGGAGCTTGCCTGGTGGTTCATCGTTCCCGAAGTCGGCGATCGGGTGCGATGGGCCGACTACGAGCCAACCCGCGATGGAACGGCCTGGAAGTTGACCGAAGACAAAACCGCGGCCGCCTCCCGTCGCGCGGTCATTCACGGACGGGAGTGCGTCGAGATCGAGATCGAGGAACATCGCCATAAGGACCGGGAAAGGCTTCTACCGCTCAACCATGATCCGGACAAGATGGCCCGTCATACCCGGTTCTGGGGCTGTCTGAACGAGACGGAGGTGCATTGGCTGGCCGTCGAGAGCATGAAATCCGATGGTACCAGGGAATTGCTGACCTGTCTTGATGAGGACTTTGGATGGGATTGGGGCATGACGGCTCGTCATGTCGAAGCCAAGGGCTTCCTGGTGAAGCAACCGGACGAAACGTTGGCGAAGACTCCGGATGCGCCGCAGGTATTCTCGCATGGCCGCTACACGGTGCGCATCGGCGACCGGGCTTTCGATTGCATGCGCGTGTTCGATATCGACGAAGACGCGTCCGAACGGGCGGTGCTGGTCATGGCGTATGTCACCCGTGCGGGCCGTACGATCCTGTTCAGGCGCTACAACGGAAACCTGTGGGGAAAGCGGGAGAAGCCGCCCCACTCCTGGGGCGTCGAAACGACCTGGGAAGTGGATCTGCCGCACACCGACCGGCTCGTGATCGACGGCGTCAAGTACGTTCATTACTACGACAGCCTGACGGACGAGGCGTGTGGGATCAGGGAGTAATCGGATCAGTAAATAACGGAGCGAGTGCGTGAATATCTCTAGATTCAACACAAAGAATCCGACTCATACAATTAAGCTGCTTCGAAGCGTGTACGCGTTCGGAAAATGCGGCATCATGCGTTTAGTCGATCAGTGTGAATCTTTGAACTACGTTCGGACCAGAGGCTGTGCGATTGAATCATACGCCATACGGGGAGCGTACCAATTAACGCGAGAATCTCATTGGACGAGTACCGAATTCGAAACCGCGTCGCAGTCTGGGGAGTTCCCGAAAACACTCGATGGTGGTTTACTGTCGTCTTTCTGGCCCTTACGGCAGCAGGCCATGCTATTATCTGGAAATTCGGGGTTTACACTCTTTCAATCGAGCTTGTATTGGACTACATTATCAAGATCGGAGTATCATCGATATTCGCTACGTTTACTGTGATAGAAGGAGTTGATCTCATGGGATGGCTTTACGAATCAATAAAGCAACGACACAGGGAGCAGGGTCGTAAGGAGGGTCGAGAGGAGGGTCGTGAAGAAGGCCGTGTAGAAGGTCGGAGAGAAATAGACCAGGCCTACAGAGAGTGGATCAGCAGGGAACAGGAGGCTGGGACACTTGGCACACCGAAGCAAAGTCCTCCACCGTTTCTTGATGATGTTGCCTCATAATCTGAGCGAGGTGAGGTATAAACTTGGAGAAAATCTACCTTCGTGCCTGCCGAGCGCTCGATCGTTGATGACGATCGGAGAAAGCCATTTCTCACATCATAACCACGCGTCGCCTGGAACTGGTATCGATGAGCCCGGGACTGCTGGAAGCGCTAATCGCCCGGAATCATACGTTGGCAGAGAAGATCGCCGGCTTTGATATACCGAGAGATCTCGTGTTCAACGCCCGCACTTTACGAAATCGCTTGAGACAGCTTCACGTTCGTCCGGAAGCACAACCCTGGTTGTTGCGGGCCATAGTCATCAAACAGTCAAAGACCATGTGTGGACGGATCGGTTTTCACTCCGAGCCTGGTCCCGACGATCTGCGAAACGTAGCCGCAGATGGAGTAGAACTCGGCTTTGAGATCAGCGAATCCTACCGCAGGCGAGGTATCGGAAAAGAAGCGGCGCTCGCGCTGATGAAATGGGCGTATACAGAACACGGCCAGCGGTGTTTTGTCCTGTCCATTGCCTCAGGGAACATTCCTTCTCTGAATATGGCCCGGTCAATGGGATTTCGAGAAACAGGCTCACATATCGATGATGAGGACGGTCCGGAACTGTACTTCGAGCGCCGGCTGCGATGTTGGCCCGCCGAATGGACATCCGTATGAAACACCACGATTCGAATTTGAAAAACCCTGATCGCAGCGGCAGGGTGATTTACCTCAACGGAACCTCCAGTGCGGGCAAGACGACGCTGGCGCAGGCTTTGCTCGAGGTGCTGGAAGAACCATATCTTTATTTCTCCATCAACCTGTTTGACGAGATTCCTTCTCGCAAACAGATAAAACGCGGCCTGGTTCCCGACATCCGTCATCTCGAGTTGGGGTTTGCCAGGTGCATTGCGGCGTTGGCCGGCAGCGGCAACAATGTGATCGTAGACGATGTGATTGCTCCACCTCGCCATCTTCCGGCCGGGCAGGAATTCGATGTCCATGATCTGCTGCGTCAACGTGTGATGATGCTCAATTCCTTCGATGTGCTGTTTGTGAAGGTATTCTGTCCGCTCGACGAATTGGAACGACGGGAGATTGCGAGGGGAGACCGGACAATAGGCCTGGCAAGATCCCAGTACGACCTGGTGCACCGGTATGCGGTCTATGATGTCGAAGTGGATACTTCCGCCGAAACTCCGGAGGACGCTTCCGCGCGGGTCTTGAAAGCGCTCGCAAACCATCATCACCCACGCGCGCTCGTGCAGATGGTTGAAATGTCTGATCGACCCTATGATGTACGCCAAGCATCCGAGGCTGATTTCGACGAGATGGCGACCGTACACGTAGAATCGATACGGTCTCTGTGCAGCCCGTTCTACACTAAGGCAATTATTGAGGAGTGGATCGCTTCGGTTTCTCGAGAAAAGTACCTCAGTGCCGTTGCGCAAGGTGCGACGTTTTATGTGGCAGAAGACGAAGCGGGACTGCTAGGATTCTCCGAAGTGCATCTGGCAAAGGGTAAAGAGTACAATGCTGCGGTTTTCGTTTCAGGCAGGGCGAGCAGAAAAGGCGTCGGATCGGCGCTTTACCGAACAGCGGAATGCCAGGCCTTGCGGGAAGGCGCGGAGCGTATCGCGCTCAACTCCTCGCTTGCAGCCGTGAAGTTTTACGAGAAAAACGGCTTTCGACTAGTGCATGAAGGGTGTTCGGAGATGCCGTCGGGTTCGAAGATGAAGATCATCAGCATGATTAAGCACTTTCCGGTGCATGATTCATAAGTGTCCTCCGCTTTCATTCGCAAATTGACGGGTTGATCCGTGCCGAGACAGGATTTTAGAAACAAGCCCATTGAGGAAGTAAAGACCCTGCTCAACAGTCGGCGTGGCCTTCTGCCCCTCGAACTGCACTACGACAACCGCGAGATCACGTGGTTCGACTTTGGGGACATGCATCTGCGCGAGACTTTTCTCGAGATCTCCGCGGAAGAACGACTGTCGCAGCATGCCGACGCTTTGACGGTGGTTACCGATTTCGATGTACTCGAGACGCCGGATCTCTATGATGACGTGTTTTCACCCTCTGGGTTCATCTTCCACGTCGGGCGATGCGGTTCGACCTTGCTTGCCAAGGTGTTGTCGAGCCTGGACCGGCACAATGTGATCAAGGAAGCCGAACCTGTACAGCAACTATTGGGTGTTGAATACGAAGAGGTATTCAGGAATAAACGCGAACGGTATTTTCAGTCCCTGCTCAACATCTATGGCCACAGGCGGCTGCCTGTACACGAACGGTTCTTCGTCAAGTTCTCCAGCAATCACGTTAAACGATTGGAAATGATCCGAGGGCTCTATCCCGGCGTCCCGTGGTTGTTCCTCTATCGTAATCCCTACGAGATTATCCCGACCTCTCTCGAAGGCCCCGCGTGGTTCATCCGCAACAAGAACACGCCCGAAGGCGCCTTTGATGCCGATCTTCCAATTGAATCCGTCGAACAGATGAGCGATCTGGCATTCAGCGTGCAGGTTGAGTCGTCCACCCTACGCATTGCCCTTGAAAACACCTGCGACCACTGCCTGTTTGTGGACTATACGCAGCTGAAACCGGAAAACCTCCCGAGAATCCTTCGCTTCTTCGGTCTCAACGTGACCGGGGAGGAATACGACGGTATGGTCGAGCAGTTCGGATTCTACTCGAAGCACGATGGGGAGTCCGTGCCGTTTGTACCGGACAGTGCTTCGAAGCAATCTAAAGTGACGGACGAGATCAGAGAGGCCATCGAAGAGGAACTGTGGTATCTGTATCAGGCTCTCCATCACTCGGAACGTAACCTGGATCAGGTCTTTCCCGAAGCTAATCCTGGTGGGGAATCTCGGCCATGAGCGCCAGGAGGTTCGTCTCGCTGTCCCGGAAGAACGCCATCCATAGCTCGTGATCCTCAAGATCGGCGATCTTGTGCGGCCGTCCAACGAACTGTACGTCCCGGTCCTTCAAAACCTGGTAGGCATCCTGGATATCGTCGACTTTGTAATACAGAATGGAAGTGTGAATATCTTCAAACCCCTCCTCGGGGATATTCAACATAAGACGTACACCTGCGCAGTCGAAGAACGCCATGTTCGGCACCTGGAACAGGAACGGCATGCCCAACTGATCGCGATAGAATGCAACGGCCCGGTCGAGATCCTGCACCGTGACGGAAACCTGGCCGATGGCCGAAAGGCCGAATTCGTTTTGTTGCGTCATGTTGGACCTCCTGATGAACGCTCGACGACTCCAAATGATGGCTTGTCGTTTTACCGACCGCAGCGTCAGCCTTTCCTCAGCGCGTTGACCGGGTTCCTGCCCGCCGCAGCCAGCGCATGCGCCCCGATCGTCAACCAGGCGATGACGAGTGCGACGACGCCTCCCGCGATGAACCACGCAAAGCTGATTCCCGCCGAATAGGCGTAGTTCTGCAGCCATCGGGACATGACGAAATACGCCAACGGCCAGGCGATGACGTTGGCCAGCAGGACATACTTCATGAAGTCCCTGGAGAGCAGCAGCACGATGTCTGAAACGGCGGCACCGAGCACCTTGCGGATCCCGATCTCACGGGTTCGTTGCTGGATCGAGAACGAGGCCAGACCGAACAGCCCAAGGCACGCGACGAGGATCGCAAGAAAGGCGAAGACCGCGAAGACCGTACCCAGTTGGCGTTCGGCGCGGTAGAGGCTGTCGAAATCGTCGTCGAGGAACGTGAATGCCAGTGGGTAAAGGGGATCGACCTCCTGCCACACCTCCTGGATCCGGGAGATGGTGTCTGTTACGTCCTCCGCCCTGATCCGGATAAGCACATCGGTGAAGTAAAACGGATGGTGCGTGAAAACGATCGGCTCGATTTCCTCGCGAATCGACTGGAGGTGGAAATCCTCCACGACCCCCACAACGCGACCCCGCAATCCACCGTATTCGATCCATTCAACCGGCATACCGATCGCGTCGGGCGGCGCTTCCCAGCCCAGTTTGTATGCCGCGGTCTCGTTCAGCAGGAGTACCATGGTCGAGTCCCTGCTCCATTCGGCCGGAAAGTTCCGGCCCGCCACCAGGTCTATTCCCATGACGTCCAGGAATCGGTCGTCCGATGTGAGCAGGGATACAATGAGATTGTCCTCGGGGCTCATCTCATCAGAACGGACGGCCATAATCCGCGGTGCCTTCACGCCCGGGACCCCATCGGTCGTCGCCATTCCGACCACACCGGGCAACTGCGCCAGCCGCTGTTTCAGTACCGGAGCGCTTTCCCGTTGCTCGCGTCCCGTGATTTTCACGACCATCACGTGCTCTTTGTTGAAACCGAGTCTCATGTCCTGAATGTACGCGAGCTGGTCGTAGATGACAGCGGTGCTGACCAGCAGAAAGATGGACATGACGAATTGGATCACGACCAGGACCTGACGGAGCCCCATCCCATGTGTTCCCGACTTCAAACTTCCTTTCAATACTTCGGTGGGCAGGAAGCCTGAGAGATAGACCGCGGGATAGCTGCCGGCCGCTACTGCGATCACGAGGGTACCCGCCACGAGCACCCCCAGCACCCATCCGTTCGACAGCGCGAAGTCCAGTTGCTTTCCGGCCAGCGCATTCACGCCGGGCAGGGCGAGTTGCGCAAGCCCGACCGCGACGATCGTGGCGAGTCCCGTCACAACGACAGCTTCTCCCAGGAACTGACCCAGCAACTGGAACCGGTTGGCCCCCATCACCTTGCGCACGCCCACTTCCCTGGCGCGCATGGCCGACCGCGCCGTGGCCAGATTCACGAAGTTGATGCACGCGATGAGCGGTATCAGCAGCGCGATAATCAGGAAGAGTACTACGTAGCGGAAATCACCGTTGGTCTCGAGTTCGCTGTCCCGGTGCGAATGCAGGTGAATGTCCAGCAGGGGCTGCAACGAAGGTCTCAATACCTTGGTCGATTCGCTGAACCTGCCTGATTTGTGCCGTTCCAAAAAGGCGGGCAGTTGCGCTTCCAGGTCATCCGGAGAGGCGTTTTCATGCAGCAGGATGTAGGTATATTGATTCTCGTGCATCTCCCATTCATCGAGGCTGTTTGGATACAGGGCATTACGAGTCAGGAGGGATATAATCATGTCCGGGCGCATATGCGAATTGGCGGGGATGTTCCGCATGACGCCCGTCACCGTGAAATCCCACAGGTTATCCCCCCTGAGGACTTTCCCCATGGGATCTTCGTCGCCGAAGTACTTGAAGGCCATTTCCTCCGAGATCACGATCGAATACGGTTCGGCCAGCGCGGTCCGGGGATCGCCGGTGACGAAAGGAATGGAGAACATTTCAAGCAGGGCCGCATCGGCCCAGATGACGTTTGTCTCGTAGAAACGCTTTTCCTCATGCATGATGAACCAGGCCGATGTCGTGCCCCTCACCCGGGCGAAGCGTTCGATTTCGGGGAAATCACGCTTCAGGGCGGGCCCCCAACCCGAGGGCGATCCCGCCGTCCGGACGGTCTGCCCGGCGCTTTCTATGTCATCGACGATCCGGTAGACCCGGTCGGCATGGGGATGATATCGATCGTAACTCAACTCGTCCCATACGTAGCGCAGGATCAGCATGCAGGCCGCCAGGCCGATCGCTAGCCCCACGATGTTGATGAGCGTGTAGGCAGGGTACCTGAGGAGGTTGCGAACGGCGATGGTGAGGTAGTTTTGGAGCATGGGAATCTCAACCGATCTGAGCTTCTTTTCTAAAGTTTGCTTTGTCGGGCAAAGAGGCAAACAGCACAGTTGACGTTCTATCGCCAACCGTAGCTGTCAAAAAACAACCCATTTCCCCACTGTTCGATCGCTCTACGTACATAGGGGATTGTGTTGACAGGCAAATCACATATTGGAAACCATGAGAAGTCATCACATCTTTCCGGCTCCATGTTGACGATTTCTCCAAACCATCTTGTAGCAGAAAGAAAAAAGGAAATCCTTTCGTCGTTTTCCTTCCTGTGCATTATCCCTACTACCTTGATATCTATAAACCGAATCTCGATACCGGCTTCCTCCTTAGCCTCCCGGATTGCAGCCTCTATCACTTCTTCGTGGCCGTCGAGATGTCCTGCGATCACGCTGTAGTTTCCGTCTTCGTATCCGGTATTTGCCCTTCTAAGCATTAAGATTTGGTCTTTGTCGTTTTTTAGGAAAACATGAACGTCGGTGATCAGTTTGAACCTGTCGACCATATCAGATTTTACCTTTGTAACCTGTCATTAATGCAATGGCTTCATTAGTACTGCCCACAGGCCGTTGATACCCAAGAGGAAGCTATCCTCTGATTGTGCCCTCATGGGTCGAAACTCGATGATCTCGAAGTGGTATTGCAGGACATCTCGCAGTCGATCTTCTGTGTAACCGATTCCCGGTGGCATCTTGCCTTCTTCGTAAATCTCCCAGTCTTCCTTGTATACACCTCCGGAAGTGTCGAAGCAGGTCATCCCGAACATCCCGGATGGCTTGAGTATTGCATGTACCTTTTCGAGATAGTATGGCCGTTGATGAGGCTGCAGGTGATGAAGAAGGCCCGCATCGTAGGCCAGGTCGTAGTGGTTGACTGACAAGGCCAGGTCGAATATCGAACCGACATTGAAGTCGACGTCTACTGCGGACCGCCTTGCAAGTAAACGTGCTTTCCCTATCGCAGTACTCGAGATGTCGATGGCGTCGACCCTGTACCCGATTTTCGCGAGGTATACAGCGTTGCGGCCTATCCCACAACCCAGATCGATGGCACGGCCAGGTTTGAGATGGCCTTGTTCGATATACCGGACCAGACTCTCATCCGGTTTGTCGGTAACAAACGGTGGATTCCGCTTACCAATGGCGTAGAAGGATTCCCAGTCGATCTTGTCGGACAGGGCGCGATCGACCTGTTCCGCGTCCCCTATGGTGTGAATGGGTTTTCTCGGGATGTTCGACAACTTGCGACCTGGTCTTTGACTACTGAATCGAAATGTCTGTACTAAACAAGATATACCTTATTGTCGAATTTGAAACCATGTAACTTACATCTGAATAGCTGACCGCTATCCGGTCATGAGCCGACAGGTGTCTAATATCAGGAATCCCGGAAACTAGCGATGCCCGCCCACGCCCCCAAACATACGGCCGACGCACCGCAACGGACGTCGATCCCCGTAATCCGCCGCGTAAGACCCCGGTTGTTCAGGCCGGTCGACGATCCCGATTTCCGTTTCGAAGCGCCGGCCGATCCGGTTCGGCGGCGAATCCTGTCCAACCTGCTTGACGACTGCGCGTTGTATGCGAACCAGCGGCCGTGGCGACGGGTCCCCCGACGGGCCCACAGCCCGCACCCCAACCACCAGCTCTACCTGACCTTCTATACCGCCATGCAGGCCACGGCCCTGATCGAGAACTACGCCTTCGCTTGGCGTCTCACGAGCGACCCGCGCTGGCTTGGACGGGCCCGCGCATGGCTGCGGGCAGCCGCTGGATGGGACCACGGCGACCACGTGGAGGAGCACTTCTACACGGCCAACCGCTACATGCACGCTTTCGCGTTTGCCCTCGATCTGATGGACGAGGTATTGCCTGACGCCGAGAAGCGTCAGGTCCGCGATTGCCTCGCGGGGCTGATGGAACGATGGTGGCCGTACGTGGACGAAAGGCGGCACTTAACGGCAGGCGGGCATCACGCCGTCGTCGACTACGGGCACTACGGGGTGGCCGCGGTGCACCTGCTGGGTGAACACCCTCGGGCGGAAGTTTGGCTGCAAGGGGTTATCGATCGATTTCGTAGCGGCATCCTGCCCAACGGCTGCGGTCCTGGCGGCGAGCCCGTCGACGGACCTACCTTCTGGGGGTTTGAGAACCTCTGGATGCTGCATTTCGCCGATGCGCTGCGCAATGTGACCGGTATCGACCTGTTGGCCGATGTCCCCGATAGGCTGCGTCTACCGCTGAACTGGTTCCGCGCTCATTGGACCGCGCCTCTCGAGATTCCCGATCAGTTCTACTATCCCGCCAATGCCAACATCGTGCTCGGCGGCCAGCTCAACGTCAATTCGCCGGTGCTCCTGAGGCTGACCCAGGAGGCTGGTGACGGGGGGCTGCGCGACGTGGCCCTATCCGATCCCCGCCTGGGTCGGCTGTATCGCTTTGGAATGGGCGTAAGGGGTACGACGGCGGAGTGTATGATTTCCTACGGGCCGTACGCCTACTGCTACTACGATCCCAATTTCCAGCCGGCCAGGGCGCGGCGCGTGACGACGCTGGCGGGACGTTTCGACATGTACACGGGCCGTTTCGCCGTGATGCGCAGCAGTCACGATCCCGATGCGGCTATACTTTGCGTCAGCGGGTACGACGGCGGCCTGGCCGCCTGCTTCATGGACCTGCACGTACAGTGGGCGGGCAGTCCCCTGCTGAAGACCATCAGTGCCTTCGAGGCCCAGCCGACGAGATGCGGCAGCCTGCCCTGCGTGGGCGGGCAGAACGAGACGGTCGCCCTACCGGGTGGCCTGAAGCGCACGAAGGACTGGCAGCGGCTGAGCGTCTTCTCCCGGCGGACCGAGCACGAATACTGGATATCCCGCGGAGATGATCCGGTCCTGCTCGTGGCGCTGAGGCGTCGCCGGCGCGGCGTGAGGGTTGTTAGAGCGGGCGTTCCGCATGTCCGGTTGCGGGGTGGCGATGCCCTGCAATATGACGCAGTGCCCTGGTTCCGCGCCAATGGTGGACGCATGCGTCTTCGCTTCCGGATACGGGGACGGGGTCACGCGACTGGCAGCGGAAACGCGGCTGGCAGCGGAAACGCGGGAGGGCCCGGAAACACGGACGGTCCAATAAACGCGAGCGGCCCTCGCGTGTTGTTCAACGCCGGGAACGGTGTCGGGGGGCATTTTGGCACTGGGGTCAACACTTTTGCCCTCTTCGTCGACGCGGACGGCCGGTTGTGTTTCAGCGTGCAAAGCCAGAACAGCAACCTGGTCTCCGTGCACGCGCCGGGTACGGTAGTAGCAGGAGCGTGGCACGACGCGCATATTGCCTGGGATGGCTTCAACCGCCGCGGTGCCAGGCCGTGGATGGAGCTTGCCCTCGATGGCGAGTCTAAACGACTGGACGACCCGGCGGTCTTCGGCGAGATGGGACGGGACACGCAGGGACTCGCTTCGCGGGAGGAACCGCGCACGTTCTACGTCAGGCCCAATACCGCCCTGGCCTTTGGCGGCTCGGTCCAGACCCCCGGCGTCTCCATGGACTGCGATCTCACCCGGATTGACCTACACTGTCCAGGCCGTCGCCGGCTCACCGTGGATCCGGCCGAAGGCCTGGGACCCGAGACCGGTGGCGGTGAGCTGTCCTACAAGCTGAATCCGGTGGATCTGCGTGGCCTGGAAAGAGACGGTACCAGTCTGGACAGAGACCGTGCCCGTCTGGGTGCGGGATCGCAGGTGGTGGATGTGATTTCGGTCGCTGGCAGGGACCTTCGACTAAGGAAGGAGGAGGTGCCCTACGCGCCTTCCGGGCTCGCCGCAGGCAGTCTCGTCAGCTTCCTACCGGATGCTACCGAAGCCTCAACGCGGCTGGTGGCGGGTACGGACGACGACATCCTGGTCCTGGCATTCTGCGACAGTTCGTCGAAGGTCCGGGTTACACGGGAGGGTGACCGGTTCAGGTTGAGTGCAGGCGACCGGGCGTATTCGTTTGAGGTTTCACGGGGGCGTGGTGCAATTTTGCGTTTGTGCTGAGTGTATGAGTGTTGATCGCCAGCACCGACTGGCTTCAATCGTCCCGTTGCTGCCTTGCCAACCAATCCCAAAGTTCGGGATCGCCGTACGCGTTTTCCCATGCCCCGACATGTCCTGCTTCCGGGTACACGGTAAAGCGTACATTGCCTCCAACTTCCTCGAGCGCATCGACCAACTCCTGCGATCGCTCAAGCGGTACAGCCTCGTCTTTCGCGCCGTGGAATACCCAGGTTGGAATCTCTTTCATCAGTGGTGCTTTCTCAGGCTCCCCACCCCCGCAGATGGGAACGGCTGCGGCAAACAGGTCCGGATAGGTGTAGGCCAGTCCCCATGACCCGTACCCGCCCATGCTGAGACCGGTCACGTAGATCCGTGACGTATCGATGCGGTGGGTTGCGACGACTTCATTGATCAGTGCGTAAAGCGTTTCGATGGACCAGATCTCTCCCTCGGGGCACTGCGGCGAGATAACCACGAAGGGGAAGTCCTCCCCCTGCGCGATCATCTTCGGCGGACCGTGAACCTTCACCAGTTCGAGGTCGTCTCCTCGCTCGCCGGCACCGTGCAGGAAGAGGAGCAATGGCCATTCCTCCTCGTGCGTTTCGTATGCCGGAGGTAAATACAGCAGGTATTTCATCTCGCTGGCCTCTCCATTGCTAGATGTTTCCAGGGTCTGTGGAATCTGTCTTTCTTCGGACTGAGTATGACCGAGGCTGACGCTGATGATCCATAACATGACGAACACTACTGGCGGCATAACGCCGAGACGTCGTAGTTTCATCCCTTCAATCCTCCACATTGACCGAGATAACAGTGGGACGTGTCATTTGGGTACTTCAACCCGTGAATCGACCCGCCTATCCAGTAGGAGGCACAACCCGTGTCTTCACGATGGAACCGTCTCGCACTGGCGTCGTGAACCGCAAAACTCCGGGCCGGACCACTTCCGGCAACAGATCCATCCCGTCGACCACGACGCGGGGATCACGGCACCAGGCAGCGGGTACGCCGGCCTCCAGCGTAAGGCTTCGGTAAGGTACCTCTTCGGGCATTCCGGAAAGATCGATACGGAAACACTGTGCTACCTCCGGATCTTCTCTTTTTAAGCCGCCCTGAGGCTCACCACCCACCTCGCCATCACCCACCGTCTCAATCCGGGCGAAGCGACGCATCAGGTGATAACTGAGCGCCTCTTCGGGCACCGCGCACCAGACCGCGTCCTCGCCTTCGGACAGGACTGTTTCAAGGCGTTGCCTGAGCTGGGCTTCGGAGCAGTCCTTGTTGGGATGGACGGGTGTCTCCAAAGGACAGTGGCAGTAATCGATGATCCATCCCTGAAGTTCTTGGGCCTGGCGGATATTCCGAAATGGATCATAAGCACTGTAGAATGGCGGGTAGTAGTGGTCGTGCAGTGGAGTTCGATTGATCCAGAACAATTCGTCATCTGGCAGGTTGAGCGCGTCCGTCAGGCTCATGGCGCCCAGATAGCTGTAGCGGCGGCAGGCGTCGAGGACGTGGTCGGCCATGTTGGTGTTGTCGCCGGGTGAACAGTAGAGGATGATCGGCTCATTGAGGGCTTCCTCAAGAACCTGTTTGGCTTCGCCGATCTCCCGGTCCACCGTCTCGGGTGTTATGATCTCATGGCTCCACGAGTGGTTGCCCATGCCCCAGCCGCGGGCGAGCAGGTCGCGCAGCTCATCCGCGTTCATGTGGCGGTAGCCGTTGAAACTGGAGTTTCCGATGTTCCGGATCTCGCCCAACTGGCCGACTACGACCTCCACGTGGCCGGGAATGCCGTACTCCTCGTGCATGGGTATGGCGAAGCGATGCAGGTCGGCCAGGGCCTCGTCGTAGGTGATCGAGTAGACCCAGCGCTTACCGTACTTCCAGGAACAGATGCTCAGGCTCATGGTGCGTGACTCACATCAGGTGGACCGGTCGTCCCGGACTTGCTCTATAGCCTGCTTGAACTGGGCGAAGGTGCAGCCGTGGCCGAGGGTCCACTCGAAGATGTGGAGCCCATAGTTGGTCGCCAGCCGTTGCGGGAAGGTGTCCGGCGACTCGACGCCGACGGTCCCGTCCCGCACCACCACGCAGCGGTATCCGCGCGCGAGCATGTGCCGGGCGCCGCCCTCGGCGCCGAGCAGGCACATGTCGGCCGCGAACCCCATGTAGATGAGCGTCTCGATGCCGCGCCCGCGAAGGTATTCATCCAGTTTGTCGGAGTAGAACACGAGAGGCTCGTCCCCGACTGGAGAGACGATTTCGGCGCGACGCATTTCCGCCAGGGGCGAGCGCTCCATGTAGTCGGCGCCGTGCGCCCGTTCGAACAGCTCTTGCCTGATCGGGTGAACGGATGCCGCCGCGTCCGACCGCCGTGATTCGATGTGGGGGTACTTCCGGTCCATCCAGTCCGTCTCGACGTGGCAGACCGCCATCCCGATGGATCGGGCCAGGTCCATGGCCGGCCGGATGACCTCGGCCATAATGCGGGCGGCCTCCACCGTCGGCTGGGGCCAGCCCATACCGACGCAGTAGTTGGCGTCCGTAGCCGGACCGTCGGGACAACCGATATTCCAGCAGTGGAGGCCGATCAGGGCGGTCTTTTCGACGGGCAGAGAGAGGGTGACCTCCTCGTATCCCGCGCGGTCCGTCGGCACAGAACGGTAGTAGCGGGCGTCGAGTTGGAGCGTTTTCTCCATTGAGTGATCTCTGTCGTGCTCATCCATCGCCGGTCCGTCCTGTTCGCTCATCGCCGGTTCTCCTCGGCAACGCGGCGCACGATCGCGGCCGCCTGTTCGCAGTGGTGGGGTTCGTATTTCTCACAGAACGAGCTCCAGCGGATGAAACGTTCCAGAATCCCGTGCGCGTTCGGACAGCTTTCGGCGTCGTAGCGGTATGTGCGGGATGCCGGCGGCTGCGAATAGGGGAAACGCCGGTGCTTTGCCGCCTCGTTCAGGAAGGGTAGGGCCACCGGCAGCAGGTAGTAGCGCATCGGGCTCGCCCCGGGGATGCCCCCGGCCGCCACCTGGTCGCCGAATTCTTCCACATCGCATCGGAACTGTTCCGGATCGATAGTGAATCCCGCCATCCAGCAGGAGTACACTTCGGTCTCCTGTGGGATCGGCAGTGCCGTGATGCCCGGAATCTCGTCGAGGAGCGCACTCAGCAGGCGGATCATGCGATCGCGTTGCTCCACCTGCGGCCGGATGATCTCGAGCTGGGCAAGGCTGAGCGCCGCGGTGGACTGAGTCATGCGGTGGGCGAATCCATTCACCGTGTGTACACGGCCGAAGTGCTCGACCATTTCCCCGGCGCGGCTCTGGCCGATAAACCGCGTCCGTTCGGCCAGTGCATCGTCGTCGGTAAGGATGCAGCCGCCCACGTCCGAACCCATGGTTTTCTCCGCATCGAATGAAAAGCCACCGGCCGTCGCCAGGGTGCCGGCAAAGCGGCCCTTGTAGCGGCCGAAGACCGCCTGGCAGGCGTCCTCGTAGACGACCAACCCGTGGCGGGCGGCTACGTCGTTGATGGCGTCCATATCGCAGATCAAACCGCTCAGGTGCACGACAAGAATCACCCGGGTGCGATCGGAGATGCACGCCTCGATGGTCTCGGCGCTCACGTTGATCGTTCCGGGCGCGGTGTCGGCGAACACGGGGATGTAACCGGCGCTGATCACTCCCTGCACGGTGCCGAAGTCGCTGACCGAGCTCACGATGATCTCGTCGCCCGGTTCGAAGTCGAAAGCCGCGGCCAGCACGGCCAGGGCCGGCGTGCATCCCGGCGTGGCGATGCAATGGGCGACGCCGTTGGCCTCGGCGAAGGCGCGCTCGAACCGGCCCACCATGTCGCAGGTCAGCCCGGAATCGACGACCTCGGCCAGGTATTCCATGGCGCGCGGACCGATCTTCCGGGGAAAGGGCTGTGGGAGCGGTCCGCCTGAATCCTGCTGGGTGGCGGCCCCGTAGCGCGCGTGCTCGCGCTCAACGCGGTCGGATACTGTTTCGGACGCCATGCTACCTCCATTCATGCTTCGTTTTCTTCAACCCGCCCTTGCACCGTTCGGCACAGGAAATTCGGGTACCAACAGGCATGGTTTAATCTCGTCCGCATACCCTATGTCGAAGAGCATACCCTGGGAGACTTCACCGGCCATCTTCCTCTCGGCCAGGTTCACCACGAAGAGGGCTTGCTTGCCTTCGATTTCCTGCGGGTCCGACCGTTCCTGCTTGATCCCCGCAAGGATCGACCGGGTGTGGTCTCCAAAGTCGACTGTCAGCTTCACGAGTTTTTTCGATGCGGCCACCTCATCGACCGCGGTGATCGTACCTGCGCGAATGTCGAGTTTCTCGAAGTCCTCGAAAGAGATGGTTTCTTTAATCGGAGCAGGTTTCATGATTGAATGGCCTCGAATTCCGGTTTCAAAATGCCGAACACAATCCTGTCCCAGCGCTGATTGGACCAGTACACGGCCTCTCGTTCCCGTCCTTCCTGCACAAACCCGACCTTCTCCAGCACCCTGATGGCGCTTGCGTTGTTCGCCATAGTCGCGGCCGAAATCCTTTGCAGGTCCAGGTGCTCAAATCCGTACCGTAATATGACGACGGCGGCATCCGTACAGTACCCCTTGCCCCGGTCTCTTTCAAGTGCAATGCCGGCACCGAGGCTCGCCGTGCGATTCCTCCAGTCGATTCCGGACAGTTGTATGTCGCCAACGATGTTGCCTTCATCATCGAAGATACCCAGGTAGATTTGACTCTTTTCCTGTTTTTCCTGGATCTCCTCAAACCACTTTTCCGATCCCTCGACCGAGAGACCCGGCCTGACCGGTTCAGTCGGCACGGGTTCCACGGGCTCGTAGTTTTCCCACAGGATGCGGCAATGTGCGCGTTCCATGGTCCGCAATACCACTTTCTTACCACGCAATTCAATCATCAATGATAACCTGTCGCTATGTTTTTGGCCATGCCAGCTTGAACGCGAACTCGGCTAGCGGTCCTAGAGGCAGCTCCCGTACCCGGCTTTCGGTCAGCCACTCACAGTGATCGGTCGATCCTTCCCTTTCGGGTCTCAAGTCGAACGTCGCAAGCTCAACCTCGTAGACGATACCGATGTGATGTACCGGATCGCCCTGCCAGTCCGTCCAACCTTCGTAAGCATGCGAATACACGGAGGCCACGTGGTACGCCTTGATGTCTACGAGTCCCGTCTCCTCCTCCAGCTCACGGCACAACGCGGCATTCGGATGCTCTCCCCATTCGATTCCGCCGCCGGGCATCGTCCACAGGCCTCCGTCCTCGAGACCGGCCGTCGCGCGAACCAGGAGCAGGCGGTTCGAGGGGTCGCGGCACAGCGCGTAGGCGCCGATGTGAACGTGCTGATTATCGGTTTCGGCGGTCATTAACGGTAACTCCAGGAAGTCTGTATTCGGGGGTTAATGTAGTTTGTATTCATCCAACCCGTTACAGGTTTCAACGAACAATGGGCATATGTATTGCGTGCACGTTGTGTGTTCTAATCAGATGTTCCGTCTTCCGGCTTCGGTCCGCAACCAGCACCGAAACACCCACGACTATACCCTGTAACCGTTCGATCAGCTTGATCATGGCCTTTACCTGGGCACCGGTGTCGATCACATCATCCACGATCAGAATGCGTTCACCGGGTTTAACCAAGTCTTTATTCACCTCCAGGGTCTTCTTTCTGTTCGTGTAGTCTACAAAAGAGACCCTGGACCGGTGTTGACGATGGACGGGTAGTTCTCCTCCTTTACGAAAAGGAATGAAGCCCCGGTTCAGCCGCTGGGCTACCGCGCTGCCCAGGATGTATCCCAGCGATTCCGGACTCGCCACCTTGTCCAGATCGACGTTGCGAAATGGACGGGCGAGATCGAAAATCAGGTTCCTGCGGACTTCCGATTCGTTACACAGAGGAGTCAGGTCTACTTTGTTGCCGGGTACTCTCCGGTCTATGTGAGGGCGGTAATAGTCCCATTTCATGCTTTGGATCTCTCGGTATGATGGTCGGGCGGCCGTGGGCAGGTGTCCGTGGGCGGGTGTCCGGTGGCATGTTCCTGCTGCATGTTCAGCCGCTCAACTCCAGCCTCAACCCGTCAAAGGCCACCCGATACCCGTGCTCCCTGGCGTATTCGTCCAATTCATCATGTTCCAGGTTCCCCTCATGGGACAGGTGGGTCGCGTATACCACACCGCCGTCTTTGAGCAATCCGTTCTCTCGAAATCGATCCGCGTGGGTGGCGACATCCTTCGATGCGAGGTGGTCGGACGGCCTGGATTCGAAACCGATTCCGTAGGTGTGATCGAGCATGACCACGTCAAACCGGTTGCGTGCTCGCTGAAGGTGTTCCCAGACCTCTTCGGACAGCACCGACGTGTCGGTACCATAGAACACGGCATGGTCTCCCCGCACAATGGAATAAAGAATGAAGCCCTGATCGTTGCCGTGATTGGCGGGATATGCGACGATGCGATAGTCTCCTATATGGTATCCTTCAAAGGGCGTTAGAGGCAGGATCTTCAACTTCAACGCAGACAGTGCTTTAGGGTCGAAAAGGCTTCCGTACGCAGTCTGTTGACGCACCAGTGCATCGATCGCGTGCAGTGTCTCATCAGAGCCAGCCAGCAGCATATCGCCTGAGACGGTCGTGCCGTATTCGGCGTGCCTTGCGAGGATGAATCCGATGTCCAGGTGGTCCGCATGGGGGTGCGTCTGAAGACATAGGCCGATGCCGGCGAGCGAGATTCGGTGCTGGAACGATGCCGTAGCGATGTCGGGTCCGATGTCCACCAGGAGATCATCGTTGATCACCAGCGACGATCTCCTGCGGAGATTCTTGCCGCCAATCCTCCTGGCGTCCATGCAGACCCGGCAGGTGCAGAAGGGGATCGGCATCGAAGGCGCGGCCGCGGTTCCGAGAAAAGTTACGTTCATCTGTCAGACTAACTCCCCCTCACCCACTCCGCAGTACGTCTGCCAGGTTCGACGTGACCGTTCTGATGACGCGGTAGCCGAGCACGGCCATTACCACCACAAGACTCAGGACACCGACCATCACAAAGGTGTCGGCGCCGATATCGACTCGATAGGCAAATTGCTGCAGCCAGAAACTCAGTCCGTAGTACGCCAGCATCCACCCGATGGCGTTGGCGATGACGATCAGCACGACGAACTCCCTGGACAGCAGGACGAGGACCTGGGATACCGAGGCGCCCAGGACCTTTCGGATGCTGATTTCCTTGATGCGCTGTCCCACGCCGAACGAGGCGAGGCCGACCAGGCCCTGAAGGGCAATGAACGCGGCGATACTGGTGAAGAGTGCGCACACTTGCCCGAAGTGGCGATCGGCTTGATACATCCGGTCGAAATCATCCGACACGAAGGAATACCGCAGCGGGAACGCAGGGAGAATCGCAGCCCAGGTTTCCCGGATGTTGTCTAACGTGCTTTCCAGATCATCCGGGTTCAGCTTTACCGCGAAAAACGTGGTGCCGTACGTATAATGGAGCAGCGCCAGTGGCCGGATCGGTTGATGTAATGATTTGACGTTAAAGTCCTTCGCTACACCAACCACATCCGTTTGATACTCATTATTCAGCATGATCTGGCTACCGATCGCTTCTTCCGGCGTGACCCATCCCAGTGCCCTGGTTGCCGTTTCATTTAAAATCACTTTCCCCAAATCCGAATTTGATTGTTCGCCCGTATAGAAGCTGCGGCCGGCAAGCAGCTCGATACCCAGCGTCTCGACGAAATCCGACCCGGTTTCGATGTATCCAAGGTCGATCCGATGGGTACCGGCACCCTCAAAGACTTCCGCGGTCATCGAACGGATAAACCCCTGACTGCCGGCGACGCCGGGCATCGAGCTGGCATCCGTCATGTTCAGTACGCCGGGATGTTGCAGCAGCGCCTGTTTCATGACGGGAAAGCTTTCTTCAATATCGCGAATACCGCTGGGGATGACCATTACCTGCTCTTTCTCGAATCCCAGTTTGACGTTTCGCAAGAAACCCAGCTGCTGGTACAGCACCAGGGTGCCGACGATCAGGGCGACTGATATCGTACATTGTACCGTGACCAAACCTTTGCGCATGTAGTCCTGTTGTCGATGAACCGGTTGGTTTCCAGTCAGCATGCCAATCGGTTTGATGGCCGAAACGAATACCGCGGGATAGAGGCCGGCAATCAGGCCCACCAGTACGGTCAACCCGAACCACGCAATGAACCAGGCGGGATCATCCAGCATCAGCAGCGTGAGCTGTTTGCCGGACAGGTCGTTGAACGTGGGAAGGATCAGCCATACGATGATCACCGCCAGAATCGAGGCGCAGAAGGCTTGCAGCATCGTTTCGCCGAAGGACTGCTGAATCAGCTCCCACCTTTTCGCGCCGGCCACTTTGCGAAACCCCACTTCCCTGACGCGCACCATCGCGCGCGCGGTCGAAAGGTTGGTGAAATTCACGCAGGTCAACACGATGACGAATCCCGCGACGACCAGCAGGATGGCGACGTATGTGCTGTCTCCGTTAACGCCCAACTCGTTTTCCAGGTGAGAATGCAGGTGGATGTCGGTAAGCCGCTGTAAGTACGGTTCGAAGCTGCCTCCCGTAGACGCCAGATAGCTACCCATGTGCTTGTCTACAAACGACGGGAGCTTGTCCTCGAGCAGCGCTCCCGGGTAACCTTCGGTCAGCAGGAGATAGGTGTAGAAATACCGCACGCTCCAGCGAATCAGCGCCCTCGGATTGCCTACGAATGGACTCGTAGACAGGGACACGAAGTAATCCATTTTGAAATGGGAGTTGTCCGGCATGTCCTCCATGACACCGGTGACGCGCAGATCGGCGAAACCGTTATCCGCGACGATGATTTTCCCCATGGGGTCTTCGGGTCCAAACATCTTCCGGGCGGTCGACCGGGTTATGACCACGGAAAAAGGATCTTTCAGGGCGGTTTCGGGGTTGCCCCTGAGCAGCGGAAACGAGAACAGCTTGAAAAGGGTCTCGTCGGCCCAGGCGACGTCGGTTTCATAGAATACCTTGTCCCCGTAAGCCATGAGCCAAATTCCGGCGGTACCCTGTATGCGCAGAAAGCGTTCGACTTCCGGGAATTCCTCCTTCAGCGCCGGACCGAGCAGGGGCTGCGTCTTGACGTCGCTTCCTTCGACGATCCGGTAGATACGGTCCGCGTTCTCGTGATAGCGGTCGTAACTCAACTCGTTCTGGACGTAGAGGAGGATCGATAGGGCGCAGGCGAATCCAATGGTCAGTCCCAGGATATTGTTCAGCGCGTAGCTCTTGTACCTGGTGAGATTCCGGACCGCGATGATGAAGTAGTGTTTGAACATGATGGCCTTACTCGCGAAGCTGGTCCGTCACCCCTGCCTCAACGCGTTCACCGGGTTCCGACGCGAAGCAGCCACCGCATGGGCCCCGATGGTCAGCCAGGCGATGACTAAAGCCACGACGCCCCCGGTCAGAAACCAGGAGAAATCGAGCGACGCGGCGTATGCGTAATTCTGCAGCCAGCGCGTCATGACGAAGTAGGCCAGCGGCCAGGCGATCAGGTTGCCCAGCAGGACATATTTCATGAAGTCCTTCGACAGCAGTATGACGATGGTGGAGACCGATGAGCCGAGCACCTTGCGGATCCCGATCTCCCGGGTGCGTTGCTGAATCGAATAGGAAGCCAGTCCGAGGAGTCCGAGGCAGGCCACGAAGACGCCCAGTACCGCGAAGATCGCGAAAACCTCGCCGAGTCGCCGGTCATCCTGGTACAGCCGGTCGAAATCCTCGTCCAGGAAGGTGTATTCCAGGGGAAAGCCGGCATCGACGTTTCGCCATGCCTCCCCGATGCGCGAGATGGTCTCGGGAATCCGTCCGGGTTCGAGTCGGATGAGCACGAAAATGTGATAGGTACTCGTTAGAATAACGATCGGTTCGATCTCCTCGTGAATGGTACGGAGATGAAAATCCTCTACCACGCCGATTACATTTCCTTTCTTCCCGCCGAAAGGCAGCCACGCAAACGGTTTGCCTATGGCTTCCGCCGGCGTGCCCCATCCAAGGTATCGAACGGCCGACTCGTTGAGCAGGAAGCCGGTGGTCGAGTCCGTCCCCCAGTCCGTCGAGAAGTTCCGTCCGGCAGCCAGATCGATCTCCAGGACATCCAGGAAGGACTCGTCCACCTGTAGCGTGGCCATCATGAGGTGGTCTTCCGGCGCCATGCCATCGGGCCGGACCGCCATGATCGGGATCACCCGCATTCCCGGTACCCCGCTTGCCGTGGCTACACCCAGTACACCGGGCAACTGGGCCAATCGTTCTTTCAGTACGGGCGTATTCCGACGCTGGGTGGAACCCGTGATGGGAAGCACCATCACCTGTTCCTTGTTGAAGCCCAGCCGCTTGGTGCTGATATACTCGAGCTGATCGTAGATGATCGCCGTGCTGACCAGCAGGAAGATGGACATGGCGAACTGTACGACGACCAGGACCTTTCGCAGATTCAGTCCCCGTGTACCTGTTTCAAGGTTGCCCTTCAATACTTCGGTGGGCGCAAACCCGGAGAGATAGACGGCCGGATAGCTTCCTGCCGCCAATCCAATAACGATCACACCGAATGCAAGCACCGTCAACACCAGCCCGTTCGAAAGCGGGAAAATCAGTTCCTTGGCGGCAATCGCATTCACCGCGGGCAGGGCGAGCTGCACCAGGATAGACGAAATCACCATGGCGAGCGCCGCCATGACGACGGCCTCTCCCAGGAACTGCCCCAGCAACTGGGTCCGGTTGGCGCCCATTGCCTTTCGGACGCCCACTTCCCGGGCGCGCATAGCCGATCGGGCCGTGGCCAGGTTGATGAAGTTGATGCACGCGATCAGCGGAATCAGGAACGCGATCAGTGTATAGAGGACCACGAAGCGGATGTCGCCGTTGGGTTCGAATTCGCTTTCCCGGTGAGAGTGAAGGTGGATGTCGACGACGGGTTGCAGCGACGGTCTCAGCACGACGCCCGATTCGCGGTATCTGTCCCCGGCGTATCGTTCGAGGAAGTCCGGGAACCGCGCTTCGAGATCATCCGGATCCGTGTTTTCACTTAGCCGGATGTACGTGTAGAAGTTGTCATGAACCTCCCAGTTCTCCCGGTAGTAACTGCCGATGCTGGCGAGGGAGGAATAGGAGGTGAACATGTCCGCCCGCATATGGGTATTGGCGGGCAGGTCCCGCATGATCCCGGTGACCTTGAAATCGTAGGTGTTATCCACGCCCAGAACCTGCCCCATGGCTTCTTCACCGCCGAAGTACTTGGCCGCCATCGTTTCCGAGATGACGATCGTAAAGGGCTCTACCAGCGCGGTATTCGGATCTCCGGCGACCAGGGGGATAGCGAACAGGTCGAACAAGCCGTCTTCCGCCCAGATGACTTTTTTCTCATAGAATTGCATTTCTTCTTTATGAAACAGCCAGGAAGAGGCCGTACCCCGCATCCGAACGAACCGCTCGACCTCGGGATAGTCTTGCTTCAGTGCCGGCGCCCAGCTCAAGGGCGATCCCGCTGTCCGGATGGTCTGCCCGCCGCTTTCGATATCGTCCACGATCCGGTAAATCCTATCCGCGTCCGGGTGATAGCGGTCGTAGCTGAGCTCGTCCTGGATGTACAACACGATCAGCATGCATGCCGCCATGCCGATGGCGAGTCCGACGATATTGATGAGGGAATAGACGGGTTGCCTGAGGAGGTTGCGCAGGGCGACCGTGAGGTAGTTGCGGATCATATGTGCATTACATGATTGAAGTGTCAGTTCGTTACGGTTCGCCGACCCTATTCAGATCGAAGGGTCTCCACAGGATTCACCATCGCGGCGGTGACTGCTTTTACACTGACCGTAACCAGGGCGATGGCCAGTGCCAGGAATGCGGCAATCAGAAACCACCCGGGACCGATATCGACCCGATACGCGAAGTTCTGCAGCCAGTTGCTCATGGTCCAGTAGGCCAGGACCCAGGCGACCGGCACGGCCATCGCAACCAGTATGAGAAAATCCTTCGATAGCATGTATACAATGCGAGTCGCGGAAGCGCCCATTACCTTGTGGATTCCGACCTCCCTGGTTCGCCGCCGGATGGCGAACGAAGTCAGGCCAAACAGGCCCAGACACGCGATAAAGATGGCCAGTAAGCTGAAAGCGCCCAACAGATTTGCGGTGCGTTGCTCCGATTGGTACAGTCGCTCGAAATCTTCATCCAAAAACGAATAGGTTAGGGGGTAATGAGGAAACACCGAAGCCCATGTTTCTTCGATCGCACTGATTCCATCGGGTATATTCCGTGCCTGCAGTCGTATCGCCGACTGACCGCCGCCTCGGCGCAAGAGCCTCAACTGCATAGGTCCCGCCGCGTCATGAAGGCTCTGCATATGGAAATCCTCCACGACGCCAATGATCCTGACGGGGGGGCTCCTTCTGTATTGTATGTGGCTTTTTGCGGCTTCTTCCGGAACGGTCAGGCCCATTCGTTCAATCGCGGATCGATTCAGGATCACCGCGTTATTCGAATCATCGTTCAACGCCCTGGAAAACGGTCGCCCGGCCAGCAATTCAAGGCCAAGGGTCTCTACAAAACCGGTAGATACATACAAGGCGGGTATCCCGATCAGGTCTTCTTCGGGCTGACCCGCCAGACGGGTCGGAAAGGAAGGAATCATAGCGGAACTGGCCAAGCGTCCCGGCATCAGAACCGATCGAGTAATACCCTGAACTTGCGGGCTCCGAGAAAGTTGGGTCTTGAAGGTATCGAATTGTCGATCCACACCTGTGACGAGTGGAATAACGACGACTTGATCCTTATCGAATCCCAGGTGTCTACTTTGCATGTAATCCAGCTGTTGATACACCATCGCGGTGCTGACGATCAGCAGAATCGATAGTGTAAACTGTACCACTACAAGACCTTTTTGCAGCAGGGAACCGGTCATGCCGCGAGTCATTTCATCCTTGAAGATCCGGATCGGGTGAAATCTGGAGATAAACAGTGCCGGATAGCTTCCGGATAAAAGACCTGCAAAGATCGCGATGCCCAACAGCCACAGCAACATCTCCGGGTTGTCCAGGAAACCGATCTGTATGGCTTTTCCCGCCAGCGTGTTGAACAAGGGCAGGACGGCCGTAAAGAGACCCAGGGCCACCATAAAGGCCAGGCCGGCCGAGAGCATGGCTTCGCCCATGAACTGTATCAACAACTCGCTCCGCCGGGCACCGACGGTTTTCCGAATGGCCACTTCTTTGGATCGGGCGGCGGACTGCGCCGTGGCCAGATTCATGAAGTTGATACAGGCGATGAGCACGATAAAAACCGCCACAGCCGTGAAAATGTAGATATAGCCGATATCACTGTGGCCGCCCATATCCCGTTCCAGCTGCGACCACAGATGGATGTCGGTCAACGGCTGTAGCTGGGGACTGAAGGGCACGCCACGGACTCTGAGCGGCTGAAGAGGCGCATAGGTATCTACCCAACTGGCGATCTTGGCCTCCACTTCTGCAGAAGACGTTCCATCCGCCAGCAGTATGTAGGTGTAATGCTGCGATCCAAACCAGGCCGTTGCATACCGTTCGCGACGGTTATCGATATTGAGATTCTCGCTGACGAGATAGTCGGCGGAGAAGTGGGAATTTGAAGGAACCGCTTTCATAACGCCCGTCACGCGAAGGTCGTATGTGTCATCCACTCGGATAAACTTATCCATGGGATTCTCATCGCCGAAGAGTTTGGCCGCCATGGGTTCGCTGATGACGATGGTTCGTTCAGGATACGCGTAGTCGTCCAGCGCGGATTCCGGATTGCCCTGTGTAAGCGGAAAGGAAAAGATGCTAAAGAAGTCTTTCCCCACCGTATAGACATCGCTTTCCAGAAACGAGTAATCTCCATAGGACATCATCCAGATATTCGTTGTACCCCGCATCCGTACGAAATCCTCAACCTCCGGGATCTGGTCTTTGAGTGCCGGCCCCAACGCGGGCGGTGTGCGTGCGAAGTTGCCGTTTACTACACGGTAGATCCGATCGGCTTTCTCATGGAATCGGTCGTAGCTCAATTCGTGCTGGATATACAATAAAATAAGCATGCAGCACGTGATGCCGATCGCCAGCCCGAGAATGTTGATGCTGCTGTATCCTGGCTGCCGGTTCAGATTACGGAGAGCAACGCTGAGATAATGAAATACCACGAGTACCTCTGATCGAGAATGCGTTTAGAGGTAAGGAAATGCTGACAATAACGAGCGGATTTGTTACTTGCTCGGTTGCTGGATAGGGTTTGTCTTATCGGTACAAACTACGCGGCAGACGGTCGACTCAATCACCCCTGCCTCAGCGCATTCACCGGATTCCTGCGCGAAGCCGCGACCGCGTGCGCCCCGATGGTCAGCCAAGCGATGATCAGGGCCAGCATGCCACCTGCCACGAACCATACATACCGGATTTCCGCGGCGTAGGCGTAGTTCTGCAGCCAATTGGCCATGACGAACCAGGCCAGCGGCCAGGCGATCAGGTTCGCCAGGATCACGTACTTCATGAAATCCCTCGACAAGAGAATCACGATACCGGAAACCGATGAGCCGACGACTTTGCGGATCCCGATCTCCCGGGTGCGTTGCTGGATCGAAAATGAAGCGAGACCCAGGAGACCCAGGCACGCCACGAAGATTGCGAGAAAGGCGAAGACGGCGAAGATCTCACCGAGCTGGTGGTCGGTCCGGTACAACGCGTCGAAATCCTCGTCCAGGAACGTGTAATCGAGCGGGAACCGGGGATCCACATCTCTCCACACTTCCTCGATGCGCCCGATGGTTTCGGGGATATTATCAGGCGCGATCCTGATCAAGACGAAAATGTGATAGGTGCTGGTCATGATCGCCGCGGGCTCGATCTCTTCGTGTATCGTCCGTAGGTGAAAATCTCGAACCACACCAATTACGCGCCCTGGAACCACTCCTTCAAAGGACAGCCGCTCGAACTGCCTGCCGAGCGCGTCGTTGGGCGTTCCCCATCCCAGATTCCGGACGGCCGTCTCGTTCAGCAGGACTCCACCGGTCGTATCCGTGCCCCAGTCCGGCGAAAAGTTCCGGCCGGCTATGACATCGATATCCATGACATCCAGGAAGTTCTCGTCCACGTGTAGCGTGGCCATCATCAGGTGGTCCTCGGGCGGCATCCCATCGGGCCGGACCTCCATGATTGGCAACACCCTCATGCCCGGTACGCCGGTAGTCGTAGCGACACCGACTACACCCGGCATTCCGGACAGGCGCTGCTTCAGCACGGGGGTATTGGGTACCTGGTGGGAGCCAGTGATAGGGACGACCATGATGTACTCTTTGTCGAAACCCAGCCGCTTGGTCTGGATGAATTCGAGTTGATCATGGATGACGGCCGTGCTGACCAGCAGGAAGATGGACATGGAGAACTGGACCACCACAAGTACCTGTCGCATGCCCAGGCCTTTCTTTCCCGTTTCCGAGTTGCCTTTCATTACAATGGCGGGCAGGAATCCTGACAGGTACGCCGCCGGATAGCTACCGGCGGCCAAGCCGATCAAGATCGTACCGAGGGCGACCACGGCCAGCACCATCCAATCGGCAAGGGGCAGGGCGAGCTGCTTGCCGGCGATCTCGTTGACGCCCGGCACGGTGAGTTTAACCAGTATGACCGCCACGATCGCGGCGAGGCCCGCCAAAAGGACCGATTCTCCCAGGAACTGGCGGATCAACTGCATCCGGTTCGCCCCCAGGACCTTTCTCACGCCCACCTCCCTGGCGCGCATCTCGGATCGGGCCGTGGCCAGGTTGATGAAATTGATGCATGCGATGATCAGGATCAGGAACGCGATGACCATGAAGAGGGCTACGTAACGGATATCGCCGTTGGGTTCGTGCTCGCTCTCCCGGTTCGAAAAGAGGTGGATGTCCACGAGGGGCTGGAGCGACGGCCGCAGGCTGATGCCCGCCTCCCGGTACTGGTCGCCCGCGTGGCGCTCAAGGAAGGCCGGCAGCTTCGCCTCGAATTCATCCGAGGACACGTTCTCCCGGAGCCGGATGTAGGTGTACAGGTTCCGGTGATACTCCCAGTCGTCCAGGTCCCAGGACCCGATCACGTTCATCGTGGTATAGGATACCAGCATGTCCGGCCGCATATGGGAGTTGGTCGGGAGATTCCTCATGACACCCGTCACCATGAAGTCCCAGCGATTATCGAGATTGACGGCTTTCCCGATGGGATCTTCGGCGCCGAAGTACTTGTACGCCAGATCCTCCGAAATCACCATCGAGTACGGCTCAGACAGCGCGGTAGCCGGGTCGCCCAGGACCAGTGGCATGCTGAACATTTCAAACAGCTCGGGTTCCGCCCAGATGACCTTGCGTTCGTAGTAGATGGTATTACCGAGATCGACCAGCCAGGCGGATTCGGTGCCGCGCATGCGGACGAGCAGTTCGATCTCGGGGAAATCGCGCTTCAGGGCGGGTCCCCAGGCCGTGGGCGTACCGGCCGTCTGTACGATCTGTCCCCCGCTCTCGATGTCGTCTACGATCCGGTATACGCGATCAGCATGGGGATGATACCGGTCGTAGCCGAGTTCATCCTGGATATACAGGAGGATCAGGATGCAGGTCGCCATGCCGATGGCGAGCCCGGCGATGTTGATAAGCGAGTAGGCGGGATGCCTGCGGAGGTTGCGCAGGGCCACGCTGAGGTAGTTCTGGAACACTTAGGCCTCTTTCGGTCCGTCCAGTCTGCGGACCCGTTCCGTAATGACGATTCTCGGCCTGTCGCCGCGATTGGAAGATGCGGTGTGGATGATCCAGGGATGCATGAAGATCACGTCACCGGGATCGCCGGTGAATTCGACGGCCTGCACGGGAATGCCGGAGACATCGACAGGATTCACAAGGAATCGGTCTTCACGGTTTACACCCGAATCGCGGTCTCCGCCCAGGTCGCGGGACCATAAATCGCGCAGACTCGGTACCGCCCGCTTGACCGCATTGGTGATGTCTTTGGACCGGCCCTCGCCAATCAGGTTTGGTTGCCGGGCGAGATGGCGGACGAGCCGGTGAGATCCGGCGAGTGCAAGTGTCGCGCCGCCGCGGGCGGCCAGCGGTTCCAATATGGCGAAAACCTGTACGCCGGGGTTTTTCTCTGACTCAGCGTCTACGGCAATCTGCAGGTCCATGTGCCATGAATGGTTGGGCAAAAACCACGGGCCCGCAGCAGGGAAGGTAAGCAGAAGCGCACCCCAGGGGCTTGGTTTCTCCCAGTGGCCAGGATCGAGGAATTCGTCGATCGCGTCCTTGACGGCCTGGTTGCAGGTCGGTTCGAAGGCGCCGGACCGCATCAGCCTGTTAAAACCCTTCGGCCTCGCTTCCGGCCAGGTCTCCGGCTCATCGCGCGGAATCCCGCACCTTTGCTCCAGGTCGTCCCAGACGCGGTCGAGTACGGAATGGACCTGCTCGTCGGGGATTGCGCCTGGCACACGAACCCAGCCGTATTCATTGAATTCGGATTTCTGTGCAGCGGTCAGCATAGTTGTTCATCGCTCAGTCGTTTGAGACGATTCAGCCGATCGGCCTCGTTGTCCACCAGCCAACCGTCTTTCGACAGTTCCTGATAGGCGCGGCCGAAATAGGGCCGTGCCTCATCCGGCCGGCCCAGCGCAAACAGGCACTCGGCGACTTCCTCGAAGACGTAGCCGTCCGACGTGCCTGCCGCTTCGTGTTCCTCGAGGAGGGCCTGCTGTAAGGTAAGCGCTTCTTCGGCATGCCCGAGTGAACGCTTCGCACGCCCCACGGTCCATTTCGCGATCTGCGTCGCTTGAGGATTGCTACGCTCAGTACGCCAGGCGAGCCCCTTTTCGAAGAGTTCCAATGCCTTCTCGTACTCACCCCTGTCGTGGTACGTCCAACCGGTGTTGTTATAGAGCGGTCCGAGCCATTCCCTGGCCCGGGGATCGTCCGACGTTTCTGCGGCTGCCATCGCCCTGTTATTCCACATAAGGGATGCATCTGCCGGCTCGCAGATACCCAGCATGTGAGCTGCGTCCACGGCGTGATAGTCCTCGCCGGCCTGCTGCGCCAGTTCCCAGGCCTCCTTGAAGAGTGGTCGTGCGGAATCTGTGTCGCCGGCCGAGTTGAAGGTGCGGCCGCGTTCGATGAGAAGCCGGACCCGGGTGGTCTGTGTTAGGTCGTTGGAAGGGTTGTCAATATTGACAATCAATGTTTCAGCGTCATCGAGGATGCCGTGGGCGTCGTCGAACTGCCGACGAAGGCTATGGGTCCGTGCGATCTGCGTGAGAAGCTGGGCGTGGTAGTCAGGAATTCCGGCGCTTTCGGCCACGGTCAGCAGTTCCCGGAAGACCTTCTCTGTTTTCTCCGGATCGTTGTAATCCCACAGTTGGTCGAAGTCGGGCAGGTTATTCATACAGGTTACTCTTTGAATAACGTCCTCGCGTGGGATTCGGATAGGTGTTCCCCTACTGTCGGGGTTACCACGACTGTGCCGTCGGTTCTGGTTAATTTAAAGGACCTCATGTCTACTTCTGTCCATGAAGCCTGGTCTAGTATCTGTCCAGATGCATCGCAGGCAACGGAACCACCCAGCATTCGGTTACTGTCAAGCGCGGTCTGGATGGAAATGTCGGAAGCATAAGCAAGGTAGTTGGATTGAATCACCGGAACACTGTAGCAACGGGCGATTTTCTTCGCATATTCAGCGTTCCAATCTCTGGTGATGTCTTTGTTTTCGTTGTAATCGCTCCCGAGTACGCCGGGCCAGAGAATGACATCGCTCCTTTCCAGACCCTTGTCTTTTGTGTAGTCGAGATTCAGCGCTTCGGCGCAGAATATCGAACCGAACAAAATGCCTCGGAAGTTCACGGGAAGGCGGTCATCGGGTTCTACGAATCCCCACCGGTTTCTATCGCCCACAGGCAAATGGGACCTCGCACCTGCGAGAACGGCTTCCCTTCCCGGCTCAAGCAGCACCAGCGCGTTGAGTTGGCCTTCACCGAAACGATATGGCAATCCAACCAATGCGCTGGTTCCGGACGCGTCGACCACGCTACGGAGTTCGGACAGCGCCTCATCGACCTGGGCAGGCCAACTGGAATCCTTGAATAGATCATGTAGATGAAAGTCGTAACCCGTCAGCATCATTTCGGGAAAAACGACCAGGTCGGTGCCGGATTTGGCAGCCTTTTCTATCCACCTGGTGATCGCGTTCACGCCACTTGAAATCGAGTCCGTCATATGGGGTTGTACTGTGCAGAGCTTCATGGAAGTCGTCCCGATGTTTTACCTGCCGATCCTGCATGCACTTGGTTTATTAACCTGTTCGCCACATCGCCTGTTTTCCCCCGAACAACCCGTCACATCTGCCCGCCTACGGGCACCTGGGGCTCGTCGTACTCTACAACCAACTCGACTTGGTGCAACACGCGGACGCCGCCCATTCCGATGAATCGCTTTTCCAGCACGATCTCGACTTCGTTCTGTCCTTCGCGAACCAGATCGACGGGAAGATCGAAAGTGAACCAGAAGTGGGTCAGGATACGTTCCGGAAGACCGCTTCTCGCGGCCGTGTAGGAGACGATGCCGCCGTAATGGTGCGTGCGCTCAGACGGCGTGACCGTCTCGCCGTTGAACCGGAACGAAATCTCGTCCTCCGGACAACAGTGGCCGATGCGCACGCCCAGCGTCACGCCTTTGAGTTCGCCGTCGTCCCGGGCATCGGCCAGCCGGTCTCCAACCAGGAACGGTACCCGGGCGGGCACGCCTTCTTCGAGATCCACGGGGAGATACCGCTCGGGCACGTGCGGTTCCGCGTCGGGTTCCCATTGCGCCGGGAAATAGTGTTTCATCTTCCTGAGGTGGATATCCGGGTCGGCCATCTCGCGAAAGACCTGGTACTCGCGCTCGGTATGCGGCCAGGGCAGGTCCGACAGGTACAGGCCGTCCGCTCCCATGGCGCGGTAGTTGGCCGCCGCGGCCCGGTACATCTCGATGGTCGGCAGATGGTACCGGTCGTCGTACGGCGACCGGCCGAGCATGGGGTAGACCGGCGTCTCCGATCCGGCGGCCGCTTCGACCACCCAACCGATGGGCATCTCCTGGTCGAAGAGAAAGCTCTCGGTCCAGGGAATGACGATGTCCAGGAGGCCCTCCTCGAGCCAGGTGCGCACGTCCATGCCCAGGGCGAGGTTCGCTTCCTCGGTTGCGCGCACCCTGGCGGCAAGGCATAACGATTCCCCGCGCGCGTCGCCGAGGCGATCGAGCAGTTGTCTGATCTCCCGCATGAATCCCGTAAGCACCGGCGCTTTCTCCCGCGCCTCCGAGGGCTTGAAGAACACGCCCACGTAGGGATCGAACTCCAGCCCGTCCATGCCGTATCGGACGCACACCTCCTCGATAACGCCAAGCCGCTCGGCCCGCACCTCATCACGGGCGTAGTCCGCGCAGCCGGCCGCCCGGGGGTAATCGGGATGGTTTTCGCCGATCATGACCTCCGGGTGCTCCCGCTTGAGACGGCCCAGCATGTAGGGGTTGTCATCGTCCGGCGAAGTAGGTTCGGTCATCCGCAGGCTGCCCAGGATGCGCCGTCCCTTCTCGTGCGCCCGTTCCACCGCGACAGCGAGCGGATCGATACCCGCCTCGAGCGCCAGGTGCAGGTTCTTCGTAGCCCACCACCACATCATGCTCATGTTGTGCTCTTCGACGCCTTCACCCCACTTCAGGCCGGCCTTCGTGCCGTGGAGAAAGGTTTCGCCCGAACCCAGGCCGTAGACCAGGGTATCCACGTCAGTTCCCAGGATCTCGTCCACGGGTTGCCGCCACTGGTGCAGGCTCATCGGCGGCTCGTAGCGGTAGATGCTGTAGTGGCGGGCGTCGTTATAATGGATCAGCTTCGGTTTTCGCATGACTGCCTCGCTCTGGTAGAACGGCTTCCAGCCTTTTTGATCTAAAGTAGATAGGCTTACCGCAATGCTCCGATTTATTATTGTACAATTGTACAATAGACAAGTCCGCATGCCACCCAAGTCCGCAAGCGACCCAAGTCCGCGAGCGACCCAATTCCGCGAGCGACCCATGTCCGTCTGCACGCGGATCTTTACTTCTCGAGCACGACGCCTTCCCGTTCGATTCTCGTGAACATCTCCCGGTACGCATCGGAACCATCGTCGTCCCAGTACTCGGTGGTTATGGGCGCGTCGTAACGCATGGGGACCATGCCGCGCCGCCGGTCGGGCCGCACCATGAAAATGGAATCCTCCGGGTCGGCGATGTTGTACATCCGGGCGCCGTTCTCGTACCGCGACCGGATGATCCACCTTTCCTGGCGCGGCAACTCGAGTCGCTTGAGCCGCTCCAATTCTTCGCGGTCCAGCGTGACCCCGAGCCCGGGCGTTTCCGGAACCCGCACGAATCCATTGACGGGTTCGAGCCGTTCCGTGACCACGTCGCTCTTCCAGGTCTCCGTCGCGCTGATGAAGTGGAAGTTTGCCGACGGGAAGGCCGCCATCATGTGGGCGATCATGGCCCGGGTGATGTTCCCGCCCACGTTCTGTAGCATGAAGGGACTCTCGTCCGCTGCGAACAGGCCTGCCCTCCGCACCGCCTCGCCGATGGGCTGATGGCCCAGCATGTACGCGTCCGCGGGTTTCATCAGGACTTCGTAGGTCGCTCCCATGGGGAAATGGTGAAGCACAACAGGCAGCCCGGTACGCTTGCGCAGTTCGATGTAGCCCTGGATGTCCCCCGGCGGCAGAGGGTCTTCGAAACAGCCGGCCACCGGGAACCGCTCCAGCTTGTCCAGGAGTTCGGGCATGTGGTCGTCGGTGCCGTGCATGGTGAAATCGTAATGAATCCTGAACCCCTCCGGCGCCACGGCCTGCATCGCCTCGGTCTGGTCGATGACGTTCTCGAAGGGCGAGAGATGGTACTTCATCCAGGTGTAGCCGCCCGCCGAGTACTCGCGCACCGCTTCGGCCATGCGGTCCGGGTGTGTCGACACGGTCCAGCTTCCCACCGGCACCCAGGACCGGATCTTCTGACCGAAAAGCTTGTAGACCGGCACGCCTGCAGCCTTGCCCATCAGGTCGTACATCGCCGTGCCCAGCGCCAGGGAGGTTTCGTCACCGATCCATTCGAAGGGGTTCGTCCCGATGTAACGGTCGACCACTTCCTCCGGCTCCGCGGCATGCCCTTCGCCCAATCCGACGAGCCCGTCGTCGGTATGCGCGACGTAGACCGTCCTCTTGGCCGGTCCGTAGAAATGATTGAGCTGGTAAGCGATCCAGTCCTCGTATTCGAGGGTGATCTCGTGTGCCTCGATCTTGGTGACCTTCATGGGTTGTTCCTGTTCTTTTGAAAAAACGCGATGAGTTCCGCTCGAACCGCGCCGCACCGGTGGACGACGCCGTGAGATTCGTCAGGATACATGATGAATTCGGCTCCGCGGATCTTCGCCGCCAGGTCCCTTCCCCATGCTGCGGGCACTTCTTGGTCATTGGAACCGTGGACTACGCGTGTCGGAACAGAAACCCGCGCGCACGTCTCCGTCCTGTCCCGGTCAAGATAGGCAGAGATAGCCCGAAGCTGGGTTTCATACCACAGCACGAGGTCCTTCCGGGTGCACTGTTTCACGAACTTCTCAATGCGCTTTTCGAATTCCGGCAGGACGCCCCGCTCCTTCATCTCTTCCCGCTCCCACAGCACGTCCAACGAAAGCTCGACGCCTGGCGGCCGGTTGTCCCAGGCTGCTTCCGCGCCTTGTATTTCGAGGATTTCCAATTGCTCTTTGACGATACGGGTTACCGGGTCTTCGTCCGGCCAGAGATCCGCTGCGGTCCCTGCCAGCACGAGAGTCCGGGTTCTTTCCGGATAAATGGCTGCGAACAGTATGGCGATGGGTCCGCCCGCGGACGAACCGATCACGTGCGCTTCGTCTACTTCCAGGTGGTCCAGCAACGCAACCAGGTCTCTTGCCTGGTCCTCCAGACCATACCCAGTCTCCGTACGGGCAGACCGCCAGCAGCCTCGGCGATCGTACGCAATAAAGCGGTAAGCCGCCGCGAAGTCCGCCTCCCAGGTCCACGGGCCAATCGACGGTGCGCGAAGATGCATGTCGATGGAAGGGAATCCGCCGTGTATGAATACGGCTGCCTCGCCCTCCCCGCGAACTTCGTAGAACATCCTGCAGCCGTTCAGGCAAGCGTATGGCATAGGAATCTAACGGGTGCCGTTCGGATGTTGGTCCTGTTACCCCTCGTTTACCTTAAGCGCGTCTTGCAATGGTCCTGAAATGTCCTTAAGTGACTGCAACGAGTATTCCCGACGCGCACGACCGGCGAGATTCCGGGGATAGACCACGAGATATCCATCATCCTTGTATCTTGGGAAAACATGCCAATGTACATGCGGCACTTCCTGAAATGCCGCTGGACCATTGGACTGCCAGATCGACAATCCATCAGGCTTGTAAACTTGGCGAATCGCCCGGGCGACTTTACAGACCGTGCTGGCAAGCGCTGAGGCAGTGTCCTCGTCCAGGTCGTAGATCTGCTCGATGTGATTCCTGGGTACGACCAGGACATGCCCTTCGTTGCTCTGGCGAAGATTCATGAACGCCACAGTAGATTCATCTTCGTATACGGTCGCGGAATCCAGTTCGCCGCTGATGATGCGGCAGAAGACACAGTCGTTGTCACGTACCATCGCGGACCTCTTCCGCATTGTTCCGACTGGCTCGTCCAGCCTGCCGTGCTTTCGCTTTCAAGGTCCTCCGCCTGTTCTTTTCTTCCGCCTTTTGCCTTTTCTTCTCATCCTTCAGCTCACGCTCCTTAACCGCATCCGCATACTGTGCTCGACTCTTCCGCACTTTGTCCAGCCACTCCTGTCGGGTGGCAAGGATCTCCGGACTGCTGCTGGTCCCATAGCTCAGTTGGTTCAGAAAGTCGATGACTTCGTTCGGCTTTCCGGCGATGAGATCGCGTGCTCCCGGCCCGGTCAGACCGCCTTCCAGTTCCCAGTGATACCGGTGGATCAGGGTATCTATGAGGATTAGTTTTTCCTGTGGTGATCTCGCAACCTTGTACTTTTTCACGTATTCCTTCAGGAAGGCGGTCATGCCGGACGCAATCAGGTGTTTGCCCTGAAACGACTTCTGGTATTCCGTCCAAGTCAGTTCCCAGTTGCAGGATTCGCAACGAAGCTGAAACGCAGGGTTGAAGTCGTGTGGGATCTCGCGATGGCAGAGCGGACAACTCGCGAGGCCGCTGTTCGCTTTCCTGGCACGGAAGATATGCTCTATTCTCACAAGCAGACCGATCCCCACATCGTCGATCAGTACTTCTTCACAGATCCCGAGGGCTTCTTCCTTGTATAACTCGGCGATCTTGTGGCGCGGAACGCGTCCCGCCCAGGTTGGCCGGTCGTGTCGTACTTTGGTCATGGGTCAGTTCAGTTAAGCACTCAGGATTTCGATAGCACGCCAATGTAGCCGGCACCACCGGAGTCCAGGAATTCCTCTACACGCCAGCCCGTGTCATTGAGAATCTGCACCATCTCCTCCTTCGACACGAAGAGATAGTCAAACCATGGCGTCTTCAGATGCTTGAAACGAGCTCGAATACGTACCTGTCCGGACATCCTTCCTCTACATCTATTTTCTTTGTGATACGCTCTGTGAACCGACTCTGTTGTACGATAGGGATCTCGTGATTCTGCAATGATTCGTGCTGTTGATGTAGTCATTCTGTGGAATCGTTTGAGTAACCTACTCGCTCGTTTACTGTTTCCCAAAGTGCCGAAATTGCCTCCCAGCATCAGTATCGTATCAAAAACACCCAATGAGGCGCTGACCTGTGTAACCGACATTACCCTGCCGTGTCGTAATCCTCTGTTTCGTGAGACCTGGATCGCGCCTGGAGAGACGTCTATCCCCAAGACTCTGCAGCCTTGCTCCTGACAGAAGATCGAGTGTGTTCCCGCACCACAGCCTACATCAAGAACCCGGCCACTTACGTACTTCATCGCTGTCACTTGATGAGACGGCCAGTCTTCATACGCGGTGAAGTACCGGTCTCCGTAACCGGCTTCAATGAAACCATCGTCGCGTTCGATGATCTCTAGCGCTTCGTTGCCATGTAAGCAACTTAGCAGAAGCTGTCCGAATGCGTCTTGGGACTTGTCCATCAGATTACCAACTTGAGCCGGGCACCGGCAAGTCTCACCTCACACCGGCAAATACAGATACAGATTATCCACCAACTGTGGCCGCGGCGCGGTGTCCTGGAGCCAGCGGTAGGGCTTGCTGATGATACCGATCTTGCCGTCCAGCTCGATGACCTTGGCTTCGTGCGTACCGATCCCGGTATCGATGACGTGCTGCTCCATCCGGCCGTCCCGGTTCAGAAAAAGTAGTTGCCGGGGCGAATGCGGCTTCGTCCAGTCTCCCCGACCCATCTCTCCCACGTAGATATCAGGTCTGCCGTCCCCGTCGAAGTCGGCCACCTGCAGGGTGTGGGTATCGAGGAGCCGGTCGCTCAGCACTTCGGCCTCCCACGGTTCCTCGACGTCCGATCCCGGTCTGAACAGCGCCAGCCGGCCGTAGGTCTGCCCGATGTCCAGTGCCACCTCGCACACGGCGATTTCAACTTGCCCGTCGCCGTTGAAATCAGCCGCCCGGACCCGCACGCCGCCATACCCCTCCGCGTATACGTGCCGCTCCCATTCACCGTTCGGCAGCAAGCGATACCACGAAGTCCCGGCAATGAGTTCCAATTGGCCGTCGCCGTCCACGTCGGCGGCCGCGAAGTCCTGTTCGTTCACGCCCGAGGCTACCTTGCTGACCCCTGGCCATGGAGTAACGTATGGATCATCGGGAATGGGGACCGAGAAGATCGTCCCGGCGTCGGGA
Organism: Gemmatimonadota bacterium; assembly: GCA_026705925.1. GTDB lineage: Bacteria > JAAXHH01 > JAAXHH01 > JAAXHH01 > JAAXHH01 > JAAXHH01. The sequence continues at coordinate 119,569 of JAPOZT010000019.1, read as the reverse complement.
TTCCATACGTACAGTTCGTCCCGGCCGTCGCCGTCGATATCCGCCACCAACAGGTCGTGGATCCGGCTATGGGGAAGCTCGAATACTACGCGGCGGGCCCATCGCTGCGTAGGATCGTCGGGACACGCCCACCAGAATACGTGGCTACCCCGGTCGCTGGTGCCGGAGATCAGGTCGAGTTTCCCATTCCCGGTGAGGTCGACGAGGGCGGTGCCGACGCTGATGCTTGGAAAAGTGTCATCCATCAGGTGTGGCGCCCACGTGCCCTGATCGGTGCGGCCGAACCAGTGTAGTCCGTCCGGACTCCGGGTGGCGATGACGAATTCCTGCACGCCGTCTCCGTCGAGGTCCCCCACGACGCAGTCCATGCGCTCGGCGGGATCGCCTTCATAGATGGTGTGGCGACGGAATACGGGGACTTCAGGCATGAAGCGGCCTCAAGTTATATTGGGCAGGGACGCCCGGTCTCCAGGTGCTGCCGAGCGCTTCTCTGGTGCATGGGTCGACTCGAACGGAAGCGACGCTGCCTAAGTCAACTCCACGCCTTGCGTAGCGTCCGGACCCAGTTGCCGTGCATGATATCGTCAATGTCGCTCTCCGAATAACCGCGGCTATCGAGGATGGCGGGGATCTTCCGCAGGTCGGCGATGGTCTCCATATCGGCGGGGCACTGTTCCTTGACGTAACCGCCGTCCAGATCGGTGCCGATGGCGGCGTGCCGTGCGCTTCCGGTCAGCTGGCAGACATGGTCGATGTGGTCCACTACGGTCTCGAAGGTGATGGCCGAATTGTCCATGGAGACCGGGTCCCACAACGGCGAGATCATCCAGATGTCCATGGCCGTACCGATGACGCCGCCGTGCTCGGCCAGGGCCCTGATCTGCCGGTCGTCGAGCTGGCGGTCGTGGTCGCACAGGGCCCGGCAACAGTTGTGGGTGGCCAGCACGGGGCCGTTGAAGTGGTCCATCGCTTCCCAGAAGGCCTGCTCGGCCAGGTGGCTCACGTCCAGGATCATCCCGGCCACTTCCAGGGCTTCGAGCATAGGGCGGCCCCTGGCCGTCAGGCCGCCGGGCGCCTGGGTCCCGTGGGCGTAGGAGCTGACCCCGTAGTGGCACAGGCTCACGACCCGCAGCCCCTCATCCCACCATTCGGACACCTGCTCGGGACCCACGATGCCGTCCGCCCCTTCCATGCTCAGGACAAACCCCAGCGGGGTCGTCTGGGGATCGGCTTCCCACTCGGCCAGGTGGGCGTCGAGTTCGGCCTGGTTGCGCACCTGGCGAAAGACCCCTCTCGATTCCATCAGCCGGTAGTAGGCCAGTTCGCCCATGCACCGGGCGTAGGCGATGTCCTGGGTGCGCACGCCGGAGAAGCGCTTGCCCATGGAAGCGATCCGGCAGTTCACCGTGACGAACATGAGCCCGATCCCGCCGCGCCGCAGCTCCTCGAAATTCACCACGCCCAGGCCGCGGCCCTTCTGTCCCATGCCGGCTTCTGCTTCACGGATTTTGGTGATGGGCTGGAAGAGGTCCCGGTCCCATTCGAGGGCGTTGTAAGCGATGTCCAGGTGGGAATCGACGATCAGCATGGAGGTTCTCCCAGAGTCATGCCCGCGTATAGAAGTAAAGCCGAATCAAGAAACTTGTACAAATCCGATCCGGAGGGTTACCTTGGATTCAAGGAAAGGCGCGCATCGACGAAAAAGCGCGCGAGAAAGGAATGGCGCGCTTCAAAGGAACGGCAAACCGAGAATAGGAGATCGGGATGGCACCCGGACTGTTCGCCGCGCTTGCGGTCGTGTTCCTGACGCTGCTCGGTATTGGAACGCGCTACTACGTCTTTAGCGACCTCAACGCCATACACAGCCTGTTGAGTCTGTTTTTCTCGTCCAATCTGCTGGTTTGCTACTGGGAGATCTGCCTGTTCCTCAAACGGGACTATATCGAGGAACGCACCGAATACTGGCGCGCCCGGCAGCGCGAAACGGGCCGTACCCCGGCGGTCGAGTTCCTTCTGACCAGGGTGCCGCTGAGGCGCATACTTGCCCCGACGGTCTGGGCGGATGTCTGGGCCACATACTCCCAGATCGACGGGTCGTTCTCGGACCGCCGCACCTGGGGATTCAATGTCGATGTCGCGAACGGCTTCTTTACGCCGATTCCGACCCTGGTCCTCTACGCGGCCCTGACCATGAACATCATGCCGGCTGTCCTGGCCGGTATGCTAGGGCTGGTACTTTCCTGGCAGTGGGCCTACGCCACGTCGGTCTATGGGGTCAGCTTCTTCATGGCCGGCCGGCACCGACTCATCACTAGAACCGAGTTGCTTGGCTATATCGGCGCGCTGAACGCACCCTGGGTGCTCTTCGGGCTGCTGGGCATGTACGTGTCGGCGCGCCTGATCCTGGACGGCGACTACCGCGTGCTGGGGTACTGAACCGCGGCCTGCGCCGGGCATGCTGCGCGACTCCACGTCCCGCACACGCCAGGCCTACGCCAGGTCGAACCGGTCCAGGTTCATCACCTTGTTCCAGGCGGCCACGAAGTCTTTCACGAACATCTCCAGCCCATCGTCGCTTCCGTAGACCTCCGCGTAGGCCCGAAGTTCGGAGTTCGAACCGAAGACCAGGTCCACCCGGGTGGCGGTCCACTTCACCTCGCCGGTCTGACCGTCGCGTCCCTCGTACACTTCCTCCGCATCGGACAAAGCGCTCCACGCGATGTCCATGTCGAGGAGATTCACGAAGAAGTCGTTGGTCAGCGTTCCCGGCCAGTCGGTAAACACGCCGTGCTTCGACTGTCCGGTGTTCGCGTCCAGGGCCCGTAGGCCCCCGACGAGCGCCGTCATCTCGGGCGCGGTGAGGTCCAGCATGTACGACCGTTCCACCAGCAGGTCTTCCGGCTTGCCGTCCTGGCCGGTCTGGAGGTAGTTGCGGAACCCGTCCGCGGTGGGTTCGAGCACGGCGAAGGACTCCGCGTCGGTCCATTCGTCCGTCGCGTCGGTGCGTCCCGGCACAAAAGGCACCTGCACGCCATGGCCGGCGTCCCGGGCAGCCTGTTCGATACCTGCGCAACCAGCCAGGACGATCAGGTCGGCCAGGGAGACCCGCTTGCCGCCGGACTGCGCGCTGTTGAACTCCGCCTGGATCTGCTCGAGTTTCGGCAATACCTCGGCGAGGGCAGCCGGGTCGTTCACTTCCCAGTCCTTCTGCGGGGCGAGGCGGATGCGCGCGCCGTTCGCGCCACCGCGCTTGTCCGTGCCGCGGTAGGATGACGCGGCCGCCCAGGCGGTCGAGACCAGCCGGGAAACGGACAGACCGGAGGCCAGGACCTGCTCTTTCAGGGCGGCGACATCCTGCTCGTCGATCAATGCGTGATCGACCTCCGGGACGGGGTCCTGCCAGAGCAGCGGTTCCGCGGGGACCAGCGGGCCGATATACCGGCTGCGGGGGCCCATGTCGCGGTGAAGCAGCTTATACCACGCCCTGGCGAAGGCGTCTTCCAGGTCCGCGGGACGCTCGAGAAAGCGCTGGGTGATCGCCGCGTAATCCGGGTCCTCCTTCAGGGACAGGTCCGTGGTGAGCATCATGGGGGCGTGCTTCTTCGAAGGATCATGGGCGTCCGGCACGTTGGCCACCTCGGCGGCGTTCCTGGGCGTATACTGCGATTTGCCCGCGGGACTCTTCGTCAGCTCCCACTCGTGGCCGTAGAGGTTCTCGACGAACTCGTTGTCCCACTTCACCGGGTTGCTGGTCCATGCGCCTTCCAGGCCGCTGGTGATCGTATCGCCCGCCTTTCCGCTTCCGTGGCTGCTCTTCCAGCCGAGACCCTGTTGATGAATGCATGCGCCTTCCGGCTCGGGACCGACATGGTCCTCGGGACCGGCGCCGTGGGCCTTGCCGAAGGTATGTCCGCCGGCGATCAGCGCGACGGTCTCCTCGTCGTTCATCGCCATGTTCTTGAACGTCTGGCGGATGTACTGCGCCGCCAGGGCCGGGTCCGGGTTGCCGTTCGGCCCTTCCGGGTTCACGTAGATCAGGCCCATGTGGTCCGCCCCGAGGGGACACTTGAGCTCCCCGTCCTCGGTGTGGCGCTGATCGTCGAGCCACGTCGTCTCCGAGCCCCAGTCCGTCTCGTCTGCCTCCCATACGTCCGGGCGGCCGAAGGCGAAACCGAAGGTCTTGAACCCCATGGATTCGAGCGCACAGTTGCCGGCGAAAATGAGCAGGTCGGCCCAGGAAAGGTTCCGGCCGTATTTCTTCTTGACCGGCCAGAGCAGGCGGCGCGCCTTGTCCAGGTTCCCGTTGTCCGGCCAGCTGTTGAGCGGCGCGAAGCGCTGGTGGCCGGAACCGCCGCCGCCCCGTCCATCAAAGATGCGGTAGGTGCCTGCGGCGTGCCAGGTCATGCGGATGAAGAGCGGTCCGTAGTGGCCGTAATCGGCGGGCCACCAGTCCTGCGAGGTCGTCATCACCGCTTCGATGTCCTTCCGAAGCGCATCGACGTCGAGGTCCTTGACCGCCTCGGCGTAGTCGAATTCCTCGTCCATCGGGTCGGATTGCGGCGCGTTCCGGCGCAACGGTTTCAGGTCCAGTTGATCCGGCCACCAGGTCTGGTTGGTCGTCATTTCGATCCTCCGTTTACGTGTGCTGGATGATGGTAAAACCAATTGGATTCGATGCTTGTCTGAAATCGGAACTTACAGCTAGGAAAAATACCGAATTCACCCGTACACAGGCAAGAGGAATATGGGGGAAAATGAACGGTTTCGAGGAACCATCCAGCCGTAAATTCGTCTTGATGATTCAGAGGGAATTTCGCAGGTTAAAATAAGGTTCCGGTTGATCTGTCCAGGGCACGTCACCATCCAGGGCACGACGCCATGCCATTCCGGTCACGCCACCATCCAGGGCACGACGCCATGTCGTCTTTCGATACTTCAACCAGTTGCTGCCTACGCTACGTACTGCCGCTCATTGTGACCCTTGTCACTGCCAGCGTCATTGCCGGCTGCGACGGCGACACGGATCCTACAGGACCCGGCCCGGACGGGCAGGAGTATATCGAGACCCGGGTCGTTACCGTCGGCCCCACCCTGGCCAAGTGCTACGGCGTGGGCCTGCGGACCTGCATGGTGGTCGACGGCGGTTTTTTCTACGATGCGATCGAAGGGTTCGAGTACGAGACCGGCTATACCTATCGCCTCCGGATCGGCAAGTACGATCCGTGGGGCGGGCGTGAGCCGCCGCAAGACGCAAGCCTGTACGCTTATCGCTTGCTTGAGCAGTTGGAGAAGAACCCGGCGCCTTCCACGGCGGTAACCCTGACAGTAGGTCCCGCGCGCGTCCTATGCGCCCGGAGCGACGACTTCTGTCCGGTGGTGAACGGCGTGCCGTACGACGACACCATCAACAACTTCGACTACGAGGCCGGCTTTCACTATGTCCTTGAGGCGAACAGATACAACGATGGCCGGTACGTCTTGACAAGCGTGGTCTCGAAGACCAGGGCGGAAGGTACGGAGGAGGAGATCACCATCGATCGGGGCCGGGTCGATTGCGGCGACGGCCATCCCGGGTACTGCAAGGTGTACAGCGGCGTCCCCTACCGCGGCGAGATCGTCGGCTTCCACCCGAGGCACGAATACAACTATCGCCTTCGCGTCGAGAAGTTCAGCATGACGCCTGACGGCATGACCGGATCACCCGATGGCATGACCGGATCGCCCCTGGTTCCGGTTTACGGTTACCGCTGGCTGGAGACGCTCGAGGAGACGCAAGGCGGTTGATCACGCCATTCCAAAGAGGTGCTCATGTTAACCGACGAACAAGTAATACAGTACCGGGAAGACGGGTTTCTCGTTTTTGAATCCTTGATACAGAGCGAGCGACTGGCCTGGTACAAGCAGGTATTCGATGAACTTGTCACACAGGGCAGCCGGTTGAATGAGCAGACCCCGCACTGGTCACTCGAGCTGGACGAAGGCGGCGAACCCAGGGCGGGTCTGCTGCACAAAGTCCAGGGCGTATGCGTGGTCGACGACCGCGTGCTGGAACTGGCGCGGGAACCGGCGATTGTAGACCGCGTGGCTGAGTTGATCGGCGAGAATCTCGACGTGTTCGGCACCAAGTTCTTTCCGAAATTGCCCGATGGAGGCACGTCGACGGGCTGGCACCAGGACAATTTCTATTTCGGGACCGATACGGATCGCATCGTCAGTTGCGGGATCTACCTGGAAGATGCGGACGTGGAGAACGGTTGCCTGCGGGTGGTGCCAGGTAGCCACCGGATCGGTGAGATCGTCGAGCACCGCAGTGAGCTAAGCAGGCATGGCAGCTGGACAAAGGTCGATGAAGCGCAGGCCGTGGACCTGGTTATACCCGCGGGCACGGTCGTGCTGTTTTCCGCCAATCTCCTGCACGGCGCCTACGACAACCACAGCACCCGCACCCGTTACAGCACGGCCTGGCATTATATGCCTGAAGAACTCAATCCGGAGAAGTTCCTTAAAGGGATATACGAAGATCGACACGTGGCGAGGAAGGTGTGAAAAGCACATTGAAACAATGTAACCGCACGGCTCATATATTGCGCTTACGTAAAACACACTTGAAATCTGACTTCTTCAATTCTGGACTCGCCACATGAAATGAAGATGTTTCCAGTTCTGCCATGAGATCATCGGCGAAGAAGAAGTGCAGAAACTGGGGCGCTCCCAGCACGAATCCGTCTCCCTCCTCCAGGGTCTCGTAATCGGGAGCGAACTTACGATGGTTGTCATCGCAGAGGTCATCGTAACTCTCCAGTACGGAATCCAGGACAGTCTGCGAAAGAAACACCTCGCCATTCGGATATAGCACCCGCGCGATCTCTTCCAGAAAAGCGATACGTGACGCGCGGTACGGGACATAGCAGTAAACGTTTCCCATAAATGCAGCGGCAAATGAGGCGTCGGGAAAAGGCAGATTCGGCATCTCGTACTGTAGGAACGTCACGTCGACGCCTTCCGCTTCCGCGGTACGTCTTGCCTGTTCAATCTGATTTTCGGCGACATCGATACCGGTGACGTCGTATCCCTGCCGCGCAAGTGCGAAGCACAATCGTCCCGACGCGCAACCAATGTCCAGAAGGCGACTGTTTTTCGGGAACTTTCCCACGAACGCCTGTTCCGCCTCCCGGATACCGTTTTTCAGCTCACCTTTTCGAATATCAAGTTCTTCAGGACCATTGTATTTGTCCTTCACGGAGTGCAGTAACCTCAGAAATTCCTGTGTGCTGCTGGAGGCCATTGGCGGCATCTCCTTGATGGCTGTCGGAACGAGAAGTGCCTGGAATACAAATGCTTCGACCCTCCCTTAGTAGATCCCCGGCACGATCCGGTACTTCACCCGCTCCTTGTATTCCGCCCAATTTTCGGCGCCGTACTTCTCGGCGCAGTGACGGTCGTCGTCCCACTGCCGGTAGACGAACAGGGACACGATGAAGATGAAATAGGTCCACGCCCAGAAGTTGGTGAAGCAACCGAATATCAGGGCGATGGACAGGGCAAGGAACCCCTCGCCCATGTAGTTGAGGTGACGGGCGACGCCCCACAGGCCGCTGCACAGGATCCTGCGTTCGCCGGCCTGGATGTACTTCGGCGCGATGAGGCCGAGGAACTTGCGGTCCGGCCATCGCTTGAAGGTGTATTTCTGCAGGTTGGCGCCGCGCGAGATGCCCCAGCCGAAGAGGAACAGCGCGGACGCGCCGATGAGCCAGACATTCGTCCAGGCGGGTGAGAACCCGGGGTTCGGGTACGCGGCCATGCCCCACAGCGGCAGGATGAACAACCAGCCGTAGACCACGAGGCAGCCCCAGATCAGCTTGAAGCCGACATTCTCGTGGATCAGGTCGTAGGTATAGAGCTGTACGCGCTCGAAGACCATGTAGTCCATGATGTAGAAGGTGAAGAACGCCGCGTAGAGGATGACGCCCGGATTGGCTTTCTCGCCGAAGAGTTCGTAGTGATACACCGCGCCGGAAAGGGCGTTGAGCGACAGCATCGTTCCCCCGACGACATACATGTACATCTTCACGTCGATGCGTTCGTTGAAGAACGAAATCTCCTGCGCACGGCCGAACCACCACGCCAGGAACCTGTTTTTCACCTTGCCTTCCGGTTGGGTAAACACGGCGATCAGGGTGAAGATTATGCTGAAGACCGTTCCGCCGGCCACGGCATAGACCGAGGACCGGTAGAACCAGTCGTGGGGAAGCCCGGTGAGTTCGAGCGCCCACACGACGATCGCGATCAAGAACACGAGCATGCCGTTCAGGCGGTAGTTTCGGGGTTCGCCGGTCGCCGGGTTGACGACGTAGCCGGGGACCCACCTGCCGGGAAGCATGAGTTGGACCACAAAAAACGCGGCGTAGACGATCAGCGGGGTGAAGAATCCCCAGATCGCTTCCGTCCGGGACAGTTCGAAAAGGTGTTCGATACCCAGCCATTCGATCATGATCGAATTCCCCTTTCTAAAATGTGATGTGGATGCTTTATGTTAGTCTGAATCATCCAGGAACGAAAGGGAAACGAAGAAAGGACCGCCATGAACGCGTCAAACCAGCTGAGCGCCGGTGCGGCGATGATCGACATCTCCCCTTCGGTTGGGACACATCTGGGGGGCAGCGGAGCCGGTGACCACCGTCCGGCCAGTACCGTCCTGGATCCGCTCTTTGCCAAGGCCATCGTCTTTGAGGTGGCTGGGCGCCGCGTCTGCCTGGTGATCCTGGATCTCATCATCGTTACCGGCGACTACACGGACCGGATCCGCGCGGAGATCCACGAGCAGACGGGCATTGAACGGGACGCGATCATGGTCCAGGCGACGCAGACCCATTCCGCCCCGAGCCTCGGCTACTTCATGCTGGATCCGGATTTTCCGCTGGAGACCACCGAGGAGACGGAGTATCTGCGCGGCGCCGAGCGCGCCTATGGTGACCGGGCCGCAGCCGCTGCCGTGGAGGCCGCGATCGAAGCGGCGGGCAGGCTTGAGCCCGCGCGCATCGGTCTGGGTCGCGGCGTGATGGGCGACCTGGCTTTCAACCGGCGCGGCATACGCCGGGACGGCACCTTATTCATGCCCAGGCCGCAGGGTCGGGAGCAGCAGCCATTCGGTATCTCGGAGGTGTGTTACCTGGAAGGACCTATCGATCCGGAAGTGGGGGTTTGCTGTATCCAGGACATGACAGGTAAGCCGCTCGCCTTTCTGCTGCACTACACGTGCCACCCGGTCAATGCGTACGGTAACAGCGAGACCTTCCTGGCCGCGTCGGCGGATTGGCCCGGCGCCTGGTCCCGGGAGATGCAGCAGGCCTTCGGTCCCGATGCCGTGCCGCTGGTCGTCAACGGGTGTTGCGGCAACATCAACCCCTGGCATCCTTACGACCCGGATTTCCGGCCGGACCACCTTCGAATGGGCCGCGAACTGTCTGGTTTGAGCGAGCGTATCGTGCACGACATGACGTACGCCGGCAACTTTTCGGGCGAAGCCGCTCTGGATACCCGGATCGAAACGATCGGCCTGCCTTTTCGCGAGATTCCGGAAGAGCGTCTGCGCGAAGTCGATGCGATCCTCGCCGAGCATCCCCAGCCACCGCGGGAAGCGGACGGGCAGGTAGACCCACGCTGGTTCCGGGCGGCGTCTACCCGCAGCGTCGAGCTGTGCAGGCAGCGGGACGGCGCGTTCAGCTATGAGATCCAGGCATTTCGCGTGGGCGACCTCTGTATTATTGGCCTTCCCGGGGAACCTTTCGTGGAAGGGCAACTGTCGCTCAAACTGAATTCGCCGGCTTCATATCTGTTTCCGGCACATCTCACGTCGCACTATGTCGGCTACCTGCCTACGCGGGAGGCTTATCCCCGCGGTGGGCACGAGGCCAACGAAGACGTCACCTACTGGGCAAAGCTGGCACCCGGCTGCCTCGAAACCGTGATCGATCGGGCGCGGGTACTGGTGCAGGAGCTGTTTGGATAGCAGGAGCTGTCTGGATAGCAGGCGTTGCCGGACGATCGCACCTGCTTGCTAAATGAGTTACCGCGGGTCGTCCTCGACGTCCAGGATGTAGCGCGCCAGCGGGGACAGGCGTAGAGCCGTCTCGGGCCGGAGGTACTCGCGCTGATTCGTCTGCTGGGGGTGTTCACGGGCGATGAAGGCGCAGTGCAGGGCTCGCCGGGGGGCGTCGCTGCGGTTGATGTAAGAACTGTGCCAGAGACTGCCGTTGAATACGGCCACCGAACCGGCGCGGCCCGTCAGGTAGACCTGTCCGGGGTGGTCCGCCAGGCGATCAGCTACATGGTCGGTAATCCTTCCGGATATTCGGTGGCTGCCGGGTACGCAGCGCGTCGCACCGTTGACCCGGGTGAAATCGTCGAGCATCCACATGGAGTTGACGACGTGGTAGGGTCCGCCGGGTGCGGTCGGTTGTCCCCAATCGGCGTGCAGGATCTGCAGCCCGCTTCCCGGCAGCGGGTCGTGCCCGTTGAGCGAGTGCAGCTTGAACGGCCGCTGCAGGACATGGAAGACCGCCGTCAAGAGCTCGGGCTGCAGGTAGACCGCGTCGAAAACCGATCCCTTGTTAATCAGATCGGCAAGCCGGCGTACCCCTTCCATCTGGGCGACCTCCTCTCCGGCCTTTTCGCCTTCGCGGTCATGAATCTCATCGAAAGCCTGGCGCAGCCCGACGAGCCAGTCCGGCGAGATGATCTCCTCCAGTACGATGAAGCCATCGGTGTCCAGCGCCTTGCGTTGCGCGGACGTCAGCGGCCGGGGTGAGAACCCCCGTTTTAATAGTTCGTTGTCCAAAGTGGGCTGTCCTGTAGCTTGATTCCCGTGGGTTGATTCACCCGGGTTGATTACGAATTGTCTACATGTTCAGCGCGGTTTGCGTTGTGTGCCGCATGGTTGGCCGCGCGAGCACCACGTCCTTACACAAGCGTCCCGACCCACTGTTCCGACTGTTCCCACAGGCGTTTCGAGGCGTCGGTGTCGAGGCTGTCCGTGCTCGGTTCGGCGATGTCGCAGCGCTCATAGTATCTTCCCCCTTGCAGGGGACGCTGGCTCGCGCACATCACGATGGTCTGCGCCCCGGCATTCGGGGACAGCAGGACCAGCGAGGCCAGCGCGGAACTGATACGATGGAGTGCCTTACCAATCCAGCCTTCAAACGCTTGCGGCAGGGTCAGGTTGGTCATGACGACGCCCGGGTGTACGGCCATCCCGTGCAGGTTGTGGGATTCGGCGAATCGCCTTTCGATTTCAAAGGCCAGGTGATTCATCGCCAGTTTCGACTTCCCATAGGCGTCCCAGGAGTGGTAGCGCGGCCTATCGCGGGGTGACAAATCACGTTGCGGCAAGTTGCCGTTCGGCAAGTTGCCGTTCGGCAAGTTACGGCGTGTTGAATCGCCGCGCGGCCGGTAGCGGTTCGGCTGGTGGCGGCCCGACCCGTCGGGGTTCGGCCCCTCGTCGAACAGGTCCGCGTTCCCTACCCTGTCGTGCAGGCCGGAGGACACGTTGACGACCCGTGCGTCGCCGCTTTCGATACCGGATTGTTGAAGGAGGGGCAGCAGCACCCGGGTCAGGTGAAAGACGCCGAGATAGTTGGTCCGCCAGTGCACTTCGAAGCCATCTTCGGTCAAAGGCACTTCGCTGCGCGGGGCCAAAGTCTTCCTGTGGATGCCCGCGTTGTTGATCAGCACATGGAGCTTGCCCTGGTGTCGGTCGCGGTACCAGGCGGCGAAGGCGTTGACGCTGTGCGCATCGGAGAGGTCCAGTGCGTGTGCCGTGAGGTTGTCCGCGTCGTCGCCGCGCCTGCGAAGGTCGTCTTTCAGCGCCGCTTCCATCAGGGCTACGTGCCGGACCCGGGTCGCCACGACCTTGGCCCCCCAGCCCGCGAGGACCCGCGCGGTTTCGTACCCGAGCGAACCGGGTGACGCCCCGGTCACGATCACGTAGCGCCCCGACATATCGACCAGCGCTGCCATCGGTTTGGGGAGGAACATGCGCACCAGGTGCTGGGCGGTTTTGATAACTGGATTGGGCATATCCGGGGGTGTCCTGGTGCGGGCAGTGTCCAGATACAGGCCCAGGCGCCGGCGTGGCCGTAGGCGGACCGTGTCCAAGGGCCTGTCCAGGCGCGGGCAAGTCCAGGCGCGGGCCGCCTACTGCGGCTCCCGCTTGACCACGTCCAGGGGCCAATCCCGCCAATAGTACCTCACCGGATCGTCCTCCTCCCAGTTTTCGTAAACTTGGTCCCATGTCAACCAGTTCATGTGGGGCTGGAGAGAATCCTCCCGGACGGGGTGGCTTCTCGGCTGGTACCGATAGTCGGAGGACAGCCGGAGACGATCCGTGGTCATGTTGTCCCGGCCCTGGTGAATCGTCAGGCTGTGCAGGATAATCACGTCGCCGCAGGCGTAGTCGCCGCCGACCCAGGCGGAATCGTCCTCTACGGGAACCTGCCGCCCGCCCGGCCCCACGCCCTCGGTCGTTTCCAGCATGCCGCTACGGTGGGATCTCCGGTTGACGGCGAGTCCGCCGAGTTCCTCCGGACAGTCTCCCAGCGGAATCCAGCCCGTCCACGTCTCGTCCGAACCGCCGATGAAATAGTTGTCCTGGTGCGGCGGGGTCGAGTGGGTGTTCGTGTCCGGGAATACGAGCCGGCAGATGTTCCGGCTGTGGGCAAGCACGGGTTCTCCGAACAGCACTTCGAGCATGTGGATGATTGCGGGGTCGAGGGCCAGTGCGTGGAAGTCGCGGATCCGCTGGACATCGTCGTAGAAAGCAGTCCAGCGCGGGTCGTCGCCTTCGAACACGCTGATTTCGGGATTCGCGATGCCGTCCATGAGATCCGAACCGGGGGCAAGCCACCCGTGTTCCCGGCACACACCGAGCACCTGGCGCCGGACCTCCATCACGCGCGCCGGATCGAGCAGTCGCCGAAAGAACAGGCAGCCGTGCTCCGCGGCGCGTTGCCGCAGTTCGTCGGGGCGTCTCAGCAGGTCCGTCGCATCTTCCAGCGCGTGGATCTGCTTCATGTCGACCATCGCCATAGCCTGTTCCTCTCCCGGTATTGCCCGCAAGATCAACCTGAAGTCATGTCCTCAACCGTATAGATGTCTCAAGATGGTATTATGCGAGATTCGGACACGTTATGCCAGCGTTAAGTAGATGAGTACCCGTGGCAATAAGCTACCGCTCATCACGGGGCGTCCACTGTCTGGCCATCTCGCCCGAGTAAAGAGATTCCGGACGAAAGATACGATCGACGGCCCGCTGCTCGATGCAGTGTGCGGTCCAGCCGGCGACGCGTCCCACGGCGAACATGGGGGTGAAGAGGTCCGGGTGGAGCCCCAGCCCCTTGAGGAGAAGAGCGGTGTAGAACTCGACGTTGGTCTGCAGGCGCCGGCCGGGTTTGTATTCTTCGAGGAGTTCGAGGGCGGTTTTCTCGACGTGCACGGCCAGGTCGTACAGGTCGTACAGGTCGTCTTCACGGTCGTCGTCTTCATGGTCGAAGAAGGCGCGCGCGGCGCGCGAAAGGACGTCGGCCCGCGGGTCGCGAACCCGGTATACCGCGTGACCGAAACCCATGAGCCGTTCACCGGACTCAAGCCGTTCGCGAAGGTAGGATTCGGCGTTATCGGCGTCGCCGATCGCTTCGAGCATGGAAATGACGGGGCCGGGTGCGCCGCCGTGGAGGGGTCCTTTGAGCGCGCTGATCGCACCTGAAACGGCAGAAACGAAGTCCGAACGCGTGGAAACGATAACCCGCGCCGTGAAGGTGGAAGCGTTCATGCCGTGGTCGATCACCGTGTTGAGATAGGTCGTCAGTGCCCGTACGCGATCACCGCCGGGGTTTTCGCCGTCCAGCATGTACAGCAGATTGGCCGCGTGGCCGAGACTGGCGTCGGGTGCTACCGGTTCTTTGCCGTGAAGAAGGCGCCAGTAGGCCGCCACGATGGTCGGCAGGCCGGCCACCAGGGACCGGGCGTCGGCTGTGTCGTCGATGGAAGGAAGGGAGGCCGCGGCCATGCGAACCACGTCGATGACAGGTCGGCGTTCCTTCGCCGCGCCGCGCAACAGATCGTGGGTGACACCGGGCAGCGGGCGGCTCGCAGCCAGTTCGCCAGCGAATCCCTCGAGGGCAGCCTCGGTGGGCAGCCTCCCGTGCCAAAGGAGGTATACCATCTCCTCGTAAGTCGCCCTTTCGGCAATCTCCTCGAGTGGATATCCCCCGATGACCAGTATGCCGGCTTCGCCATCGACATGACTCAGGCGGGTTTCCGCCGCTACGACGTCCTTGAGTCCAGGTGAGTAAGACATGATCACTCCCTTAACATTTCAACCACCAGATCGCCCATTTCCAACGTGGATACCCTCTGTTGACCGGGCGACCTCAGGATGTCCGCGGTCCTGTATCCTTCTTCGATCACCCTGCCGACCGCGCGTTCGATCTCGTCGGCGCCGTCGGGACAGTCCAGGCTGTACCGGAACATCAGGGCGCCGCTCAGGATCGTTCCGATGGGATTCGCGATGTTCTTGCCTTCGATGTCATTCGCACTCCCGTGTATCGGCTCATACAGCGAGGTGCCGTCCAGCGAGATCTCCGCGGACGGGACCATTCCGATAGACCCGGCAAGAACGGCCGCCTCGTCGCCCAGTATATCACCGAACATGTTGGGCATGACGATCACGTCGTACTCGGCGGGCCGCTGGATCAGGTTCATGGCGCCTGCGTCGACGATTTCATGCCGTGTATCGACATCGGGATATACCGGGGCCACTTCATCGACGACATCGCGCCAGAGCCTGGAGGATTCCAGGGCATTCCACTTCGACATCGAGGTCAGCCTCCCACGCCTCTGCCGCGCCAGTTCGTATCCGTAGCGGGCCAGTCGTTCGACCTGGAAATCGTAGTACTCGATGGTATCGACGGCCCGCCGGCCGCTGGAGGTGACTTCGCTGAACTTGGGCCGTCCGTAGTAGGCGCCGCTGGAAAGCTCGCGCAGTATGATGAAATCAACACCCCCGCTTATGAGATCGGCTTTGACTGCGGACGCGTCTTCCAGCCCCGCGTACAATCGGAACTGCCGTAGATTCGCGTAGACGTTTAGTTCCTGCCGTAGTCGAATCAGGGCATGGTCCGCCCGGTCCTGCATGTCCAGGTGGTCCCATTTTGGCCCGCCCACCGCGCCGAAGAGTACCGCGTCGCTGCGCCTGCAAGCCTCCACGAGTTCATCGGACAAGGCGACGCCCTGCGCATCGAGCAGCGCTCCCCCGACCAGGTGGTGGGAGAAATCGAGATCCAGTTGGTGTCGCTCCCCTACAGCCTTCAGAACCTTAACGGCCTCGCGGGTTATTTCAGGTCCGATCCCGTCTCCGGGCAGCACGGCGATCTGGTGCAAGTCGTTCCTCCTTTATCAGGCAGTTGTCCCGTCCGTATCTAACAAAAGGTGATTTGACATATTGTCAATATTGATTAAAATATCAATCAACATATATTC
Source organism: Gemmatimonadota bacterium (assembly GCA_026705925.1). GTDB lineage: Bacteria > JAAXHH01 > JAAXHH01 > JAAXHH01 > JAAXHH01 > JAAXHH01. The sequence goes on along the minus strand of JAPOZT010000019.1, from coordinate 104,035 downwards.
TTGAAATGGGACACCCCACAACGGCCCGGAACCCACAACGGGCCGTAACCCACAACGGGCCGTAACCCACAACGGGCCGTATATACGAGAGGACATTGCAGTGAACAGCAGAAGATACATGACATCCACCGAAGCGGCTTCCGCGCTGAATGTCAGTCCATCTACGCTCTATGCGTATGTTAGCCGCGGCATGATCCGGTCCGAAGAAAGCGGCGACGGCAGACGGAAGCGGTTGTATCGCAGTGAAGACATCGAGCGGTTGAAAGCCCGCAAGAGATCCCGCCGGAATCCGGGTTGGGCGGTAAAACGAGCCCTGTACACGGGGGATCCTATCCTGGAATCGGCGATTACGTTGATCACGGACGAGCGGCTGTTCTACCGGGGCCGGGACGCGACGATCCTGGCGGCAAACGAATCGTTCGAGCGCGTTGCGGCCCTGATCTGGACCAATGACAAGCGATTCTCCTTTCCCATTTTCTCGAACACCTATCAGAGAGACTACCGCGAAAGCTGGTTGAAATTGAACAACCTCAAACCCGTCGAACGCTTCCAGACGCTGCTTCCCCTGGCCGAGGCGGATGACCTGGCCGCACTGGACCTGCGGCGGGACACGGTCGCCGCCACGGGCATGCGGATTCTCTGGTTCATGACGGGTGTGGCCACGGGCGAAGACCCGATGGGTGGGATCGCCCAGGCCTTGCGAAGGGCCTGGGCGCCGGACATTGAAGGCGCGGCGGAGCTGATCAATACGACCCTGGTGCTGTTCGCGGATCACGAATTGAATGTATCGACCTTTACGGTGCGATGCGCCGCATCGGCGGGAACGACGCCCTACAGTGCGGTCTGCGCGGGTCTCGCCGCACTGCGCGGCTATAAACACGGCGCGGCCAGCGAGCGGGTCGAAGCGCTGTTTCAAGAGGCGGAATCGATCGGCAGCGTTGAACGGGCGATCGCCAATCGGTTGCGGATCGGTGAGAAGATCCCCGGGTTCGGCCACGCCGTCTATCGCGACGTGGACCCGCGGGCAAGCCTGCTGTTGCGCAAGCTGGAAGATCGGTTTCCGGGATCGAAGGACCTGCTACTCGCGCGGGAAATCATCGAAACAACCCATCGTCTGGTCCCGGACCGTTACAACATCGACCTGGCCCTCACGGCGCTGGTGCGCGTCCTGAATATGCCCGAAGGCAGCGCCATGGCCCTGTTCGCCCTCGGCCGCACGGCCGGCTGGATCGGACACGCGATCGAACAGTACGAAAGGGACCAGCTCATCCGGCCGCGGGCCAGATACACCGGATTGCGGCCGCCGCAGATTTCCAATTCCTGAATGGCGTCCAAAAAAAACCGGCCCGGTTTGCGTCTGTTCACGCTTTCCCGGGAACCTGTGAATTGCCATGGTCGTAAAACGGGGTAGAGACGCCGTCAACCTCGACGTGTCCGAGAGGAAAGGCCATGATCAGGATCTGGGTGTGCAAATGCTTCTCTTTTTTGCAGGACAGGCTGTCTCTGGACGGGTTGGTGGATTTGTGCGGTCTGCACGTCAACTCGTTGTCTCGCAAGATCCTGCTACCTGTCTCTTCGGCACCGGTCATTTTCGTCGATGACGATTCACACACAAAACACGGATTGCCAGATGTCATACGCAGCAGCTGGCAGTCGAGATCTCCTCCATGACCACATGTCCGTAGTTCCTTCCTGTTCTCATTCACACAGCAACAAGGGAGCTACCCATGTCACGGTCAACCCTGGTTTCCTACTTTCTGGTTCCTTTACTCGCGGTCACGTTCGTGGTCGCCTGGATCGGATTCTCGGATTCCACGACGTCACCGCAGGTGAAGCAGTCGACGAAGCCGGCGCAGCAGGTGCAGCCGGCGCTGCATTGGAAGCCGGCACCGGCCGTCTTCAATGCGATGTCCCTGGTCCGGCCCGTGCACCACGGTCCTAACCACCCTCCGGTCGTAAACGACCCGGTCTATGATCGTTCTCGCGTCGTCCAGTTCCCTGCGGGTCCCGGGACGGAACTGGAGTTCGAGGGGGATCCGGCGTCGGACTATGAGAAGGATGTTATTACCTACCGGTTCGGTATCGCGATTCCCGGCAGGCTGGGCATTCGATCCCCCGAGGAAGCGCTGCTCTGTGTCGATCGGTATGGCAGTCGATTCATCATCCGGCCCCGGAGTTCCGTAACGCCGGCTGAATTTGCGTCTGTATACGGAAACGTCGGTATCGTTCCCGTACTGCCGGCGGTCATCTTCGCCAGTGACGGCAAATCGGAAGGCAAACCGGTGTTATTCAACCTTTCACTGGTGTATGACGCATCCACCGGGAATACGTCGCACTCCGAATCTATGGGAGAACATCCTGGTGAAACGTCCGGTACCATTGACCGGTTTGAAGCCGAATACGATTCGATTGACGGAGCGTATGCAAAACTGGCCAGAATTGCGGCTGTATCCCGGGTTTGGCGACTTGATCCGCCGTTACCTTTCTCCGGAACAGTTCGACCGTTCCAGACCACGAGGTAAAAGGACGTCTCGAGGTGAAGTGGCGCCTCGCATCGTGAACCGGCATTTCGCGGCCAGGCGTGGCCCCGTGGAAGTCGCGGGGCCACGTTATCCATGAACTCCACAGAAGAGTAGGTGCTAGATTTTGCCGTCGATCTCGACGGACGGCACCAGCGTCCGCTGCACCGACTTCCACATCTCCGGATTGTTGGCACACAGCAGCCCCTTGCGGTCATCCACAGGGGTGTACTCGGTGCCGTCCAACCTTCGCACGAAACCGCCCGCCTCCTGCGCAATCAGGACGCCTGGTCCGTGATTATTTGCGCCTATCCGCGACGCCCGGGCTCTGCATCGACGAACTGAAACACTTCTTCGAGCGGCTCCCCGAATACGTGGGCTATCCGGAACGCGACTTCGAGCGACGGCGAGTATTTGCCGCCCTCGATCGCGTTGACCGTCTGCCGGGTGACACCGACCTGGTCGGCGAGTTGCTGCTGCGTCATCTCGCCGTGGCGGAACCGCAGGATCCGGATCTGGTTGCGGATGCTCACTCTCGATCTAGCCACGTTCAGATCCCCCGGCGGTAGTAGACGATCTGCAACACGTTCTTCGTCACTTCGGATACGAACAACGAGATGAGAAGCAGGTGAGCCACCCAGACGCTGCCGACCGAAAAGATCAGCGCAGTGATCGCGCCGATGACGCCGAAGCCCAGGATCCACGACGACCCGCTTTCCGCGCGCCAGCCGATGAGCCGATCACGCTCGTCGACCTCGTCCGACCGGCTGGTGGCTGCCGCGACGATGTGTCCTACGATATTTACAGCCACGATGAAGACGACCGCCACGGCGAAGACCGGCACGTAGGGTGGCAAGGCACTGACACCGTTTGACAGCATGCGGCCGGCGACAATCAGGTAGCCGCCCAGGCCGATGAAGTAACTGACGAATTCAACCCAGACACTCTTCTCTTCGAAGGACATGTTCATGCGTCTCCCAATGCGGATCATATGACTGATATACTTGACATGGTGTAAAAAATACTAGACATTAACTGGCGTGTCAAGAATTTTTGACATCAGTATTTGTCCGGCACCTAAAGTCGTAGCAGAGCCTTACGCGGAGCCTAACCGACTACCGATACTGACGGCACCAGCGTCCGCTGTACCGATTTCCACGTTTCCGGGTTGTTGGCACACAGCAGCCCCTTGCGGTCATCCACCGGCGAATACTCCCTCCCATCCAGTCTGCGCACGAAACCGCCGGCCTCTTGCGCGATCAACGCGCCCGGCGCGTGATCCCAGACCAGGGTGCGATAGAAGAACAGGAAGTGCAGTTCGTTCTTTGCGAAGGAAGGATAGTTATAGCCGGCGCACCGGGTACGTTCGATGTACAGGAAGGAACCCAGTACCGCTTCGGCGGTGGGTCGCAAGGAATCAGGCAGGTACCATGTCGCCACCACGCCGCGCATACGATCCAGGGGAACGGAGGATGGGTCAACGGTCAGGGGCCTGTCTCCCTGGAAGGCCCCGCACCCCCGTTCCGCACTCGTCAACTGGCCGTCTATCGGGTTGAGTATCCACGCTCCTATCGTCAAGCCCGACTGAATGAGGCAAACCATGATAGCAAACTCCGGTTGGCCTGCCGCGAAGTACTTTGTGCCATCCAGGGGATCGATTACCCAGACAGGCGCATCCGTCTGGAGCGCGGCCAACAGACCGGGATCGTCATGGACGCTCTCCTCGCCCAGGACCAGCGAGTCTTCGATTAAACCGGGTAGTTGAGATGTCAGGAAAGCCTCGCACCGGGTATCGGCCGACGTGGTCACATCGCCCGCACTCTTCTCGGTGATGTCGTCTCGACCCAGATTCCTCCAGAACGGCATGACGATTTGCTCGGTGGCTTCGCGAAGAAGGGCTTCGACCTGGGCGTGGGGTATATTCACGTACATCGTCTCCCGTCGTGGTGTCGTGTGCGTGCCAATTTCCTATCGAAAAACAAACTCGAACACGCTCTGCCAGGTCTTCATTTTCTCCCGATCGGGATGCTCGAGGCCATAGGCGTGGAAAAACCGGGAGATCCACTCCTCGCCCAGGTTTCTCTGTATCGTCCAGGTCGCGGACACGAAATCCAGGTACCTGTCGCCGACACCCGCGTAACCAAGGTCTATGAATCCGGTCAGTTCGCCGTCCTTGAACAGGACGTTGGGCAGGCAGTAGTCGCCGTGTGTGAAGACCAGGTCTTCCTCCTCGGGCAGAGCGGTTTTGATCGCGTCGAGTTCTTCCCTTAGACCGTCTCTGGTACCGCCTGCCGGGATCCGATCGTCAAACACACCACCGTCGATCAGGTCCTCCGCCCATTGAAAGAACCGCGACATGCGCCAATCCATGGGACAGGATCCGATGTCCTGTGCGTGTATTTCGCGCAGGCCCCGTGCGAATTCCGCCACGAGATGCGCAGGATCGCCGGTCACGTCCGGATGTATCCCTGTTACGCCTTCCAACTGCGTCATGAGCAGGTACTGGATATCGCCTTCCACGTGAAAACACCGGTACTCGGGTACGGGCAGTTTGTCTTGCAACCAGGTCAGGGCCACGGTCTCCGCCAGCAGGTCCGGTTCCTGCAGCCTCAATCGGACGTCTCGTGTCTTCAGGATCAGGCCGCTCTTCAAGGGGTGCGTATAGAGGAAGACGTCCGAACAGGATTCGGTCCTCTGATTGCGGCCGTCAGACTTGTATCCCCTCAGGCGATCACGGACGGGATCGGGAAGGCTATTCGGAGTAGGCGGATGGGAACGCATGGTTTTCTCTTAAAACTGCAGGCAATCGATGCAGGAGGCTGCAGGAGGTTATTACGATTCGGCACAGGGAGTCAGCTAGCTAGCGAGTTTACCGCGTCCGAAACTTCGCGCACATCGGCCACGGTCGTATCAGGAGCCTCATCCGGTGTGCGAGGTTCCATCATACGATAACGCCCCCATCGTAACCATATCGTTTTCATGCCGATTCGCCTGGCCGGTATGATGTCGTTGTCGAGCCGGTCTCCGATCATGATTGCTTCGGACGCCTTCGTGTCCGCATTCGCGAGGATGGTCTCAAAGAAGCGTTGATCCGGTTTCTTTACTCCGATACTCCCGGATACGTCGGTGTGGGTGAACCGGTGTAATATGCCAAGTTCCTCCAGAAGTTCTCGAACCGATGCGGGCGCGTTTCCGGCAAGACCAAGCGTATAAGCGTCGGCCAACTTTTCCAGTAGCCTATCTACGCCGGGATTGAGTCTGATTTCAATCTGCCTGATCTCATCATAATGCGAACGTATCTTGCGGGTAATGTCGTCGTGCAGGCCTTTATCCGATTTCGCAAAATGCCACGTAATCGCATGCATCGCACTGGGCACGAAGGACCTTATCATCGCATCATCCAGCTGCCGGTATTCGTCCTGCGATATGGAAAAGCCGAAGTCCTCCAGGGCGTTTCGATGCACTTCCATCAACGCGTCCATCTGTGGTCCGGCGTCCAGGATGGTTTCACCGATATCGAAGAACAACGTTGTAGTCATCAAGGTCCAACCGGGGATCACAAATCAGGATTCGTCTGCGAGGAGGAATCTGGTCGCACGTCAGCCGTGCCTGGATGCGTCCGCTGTTTCCTCCGCCCTCCACAACCCGTCGAAACCCGTATATCCGTCGGTGAAATGCTTGAGACGATCGGGAAGCCGTTCGGCGAGGGCGGCGGCCGAAGCGGGAAGGGGCCACGGCGCGTCGATGCGCCACGCTTTCGGGCGGAAACCGATGCCGCAGGAGTAGCGTCTTTCGCGGGTGGCCATGTTGGCATGCCAGGTGAGCGCGGCGAAGCAGATCAGGTCGCCGGGGTCGGCGAGGACCGGGACGCAGCCGGGCACGGACATGGGGTCGTAGGGCGTATCGGGCGTACCACCTTCGGGGTACAGACCGACCCGGTTCGGTCCCATGACGAACCCGTCGGGACCGTCCCACTCGAGATGGTGGGACTTCTCGATGACCGCGATACCGCTGCGGTCCGGATGGCTTCCGTTGAGATAGAACCAGCAGCCGCTGGGGATGGGATAGCGGTTGAGGACGTCATTGGCCCGCTGCGGATTGTCGATGTGTCCCCGGTGGTCCTGGTGCCAGCGGCCCATGCCCTCGCCCGGAGTGCGCAGGATGGCCGCGGACCGATGCAGGCAGAGGTCGTCGGTGCCGTGGATAGTGCGAATGAATCCCATGTAGGCCGGGTGGTCGACCAGGTCCCAGACAGGTTCGCTGTCCTCGGCGAAGGACATGTGGTACCGGTTGGACGCCGGGGCCAGGTCACCCTCCGGATCCAGGTGCCGGTCGATGGAATCCTTCAATGCGGCGACCATGTCCCGGTCGATCAGCTGCCGGATGACGCAGAAGCCGTACTTATCCAGGCAGGCCAGGGCCGCCTCTATGTCGTCTCGATCAAAATGATAGTTGTAATCCGGCATGGTGTGCTCCGTCGCGGTTTCCTCCGTCTCGGTTTCCTCCGTCGGGGTCTGTTTCAACGTAGCGTACTCCACTACAGTTCCGCCCTCGGACGGTAACCGCCCTGTCGCCTTCCAGCGTCATATACCATCTGTACAACCTTCCCCGGATGGTCCACGCCTGCATACGGGCCGATCCCGGCAGCGGCCTGCTCGAACGCCAGCGTTTCCGATTCGGATTTCGACCACAGGGCCGCATAGAAAGAGACCCCCGCGGCCGTCGCGGCTTCCAGGTCATCGACGGAATCGCCGACGTAGACGGTATCAGAAGGTGAAGCGCCCAGGTTGCTCATCGCCTTCACGAGACCTTCGCAATCCGGTTTGGGCGCGGATACATCGTCATCGAAGACCAGCGTATCGAATGCGCCCAACCGGGCGTGTTCGCGGGTGATCGCCCAGGCACCCCGGCTCTTGCCGGAAACGATACCCATCTTGATACCGCGACTACGCAGCGATGTCAACAGTCCGTCGACACCGGGATACACACCATCGAAGTAACTGGCGTGTAGGCCTCGGTAGTTTTCCAGGAATCGCCGATGGGCGCTTTCAACTTCATCCGGCGGATAGAAATGGGCCATCAGGCGCGGTTCGGAATTCAGGCGGAGCGCCAGTACTTCTTCCAGGGACAACAGGTTGTGTCCGGTCGCCTGCAGCGTCTGGACGACCGACCGTACATACAGGTTCAACGTGTCGATCAGCGTTCCATCCAGGTCGAAGAGGACAAACCGGGTCATTACTTGTTGGATCTCCGCCTTGCGAGCAGGGCTTCGACGGCGCGGGCCGTGTACCGGTCGACAGGAAGTGTCAGCGCTTCTTCCGTCGTCTCACCGAGTTCGATATGCCCGCCGGGTATGGTGTACAGGTTCCAATGAGAAAGCGATAGAAGGGAAACAATCAGATCGAGCTGTGAGAAGACTTACGCCGCGTTACGATCGACGAATTGCGAGACCTTCGCGAAGATCTCGGCCCGATGTTTCGCGAGGTTGTGCGTGTCGTCGGGGTAGACCACCAGGGAACAGTCGCCGCCCGATTCATTGATGCTTTCATGCAACCGGCGCATGTCACTCGTCGATGCTACGGTATCCAGCTCTCCGTGAAAGAGCAATACAGGTACTCTGATCCTTTCGACGTTACGCCGTACGGATCTTTCCTCCAGCGCCCTCTCCCGCTCGATTGCGCCTGGCGGAAGCAACGTGCCGTGGCGACCAGGCAGCACACGGAGATTCATGCAGCAACAGGTCGCTACGACGCACGAAAATGGCGATTCAGGATGCTTGACAGCCATCATGCCGAGATACCCGCCGTAGCTGTTTCCGAACAGCGCCAGATCGCGGCCTGCGCCGAATTGATTATGCCATGCAATCCCGGTATCGATCACATCCTGGACGTCTTTGACTCCCGCGACGCCCCGGTTTGCCTGGAACAGATTGTCGCCGAATCCTCGCGATCCGCGATACGCCACGCGGACCACTTCAAACCCTTCGCGCACAAGACACATCGCCCACGAGTCGGTCCGGTTCAGGTCACCCCCCGGGCCTCCGTGGACGTATACTACGGCCACATTGCGCGGAGAGGCGGGTACCAGGCGCTGCGCGGGCAATTTCAGCCCGTCGGACGCGGTGACGACGAACTCCTGCAGGCTGTATTCCGGCGCCGGTTCATCGTATTCGGCGAATACGGCGCACCCGGCTCCTTTCTCCCCGAAATAAACCTTGCCGTCCGTACCGATAAAATACACACACCGGCCATGATCCCCGAAGGCGACCTTGTGCCAGGTCAATTCCTTCGCTACTTCGACTCCTGGCGGGAGCTGGATTGACGCGCACTTTCGCCCGGAGGGAACCTCGTGCCAGGCCACCTCGCCCGTGTCAATGCAAAGCAGCTCGGTCGAACCCGGTTCGGACGAAAATACACCCTCCCTCCCGGGAAATTCCAGGCAATCGGCAGCCTGCCCGGAAAGATCGACGACGCGGGTGCGGTATCCCGATTCGGTACGTTCGCTGAGTGAGAACCATCTCTCGTCGGCGGACCAGGGAGACAGGCCGATATGCTGACTGGTGGTTCCTTTCAGAACGGGCCGGACCGATTCCCGTGTCCGGTCATAAATACAGGCCTCCTGGGGCTTCTCGTCTTCATCAAGGTCTCCCCGGTGAAATGCGATCTGTCTGCCGGAAGGCGACCATGCGGGAAACCGGTCCACGAAGTTGTCCGAATTAGTCAGCCTCTCTGTAACTCCCGTCGCGATTTCATGGCGGAACAGGTCCGGAGGCCGGGTGAAACCGTGCTCCGTGATATGCCGGCCAGACGCGGTGAAGGAAAGATGAGATCCATCGTGTGACCACCTGCTGAATCCCGCTTTCAATACACTGTCGTCGTATATGATCGTGGTTTCGTCCCTGGAAACGTCATGTACGGCAATTCGTCCGTCGTTACCCGAGAAGGTCAACTTCTTGCCGTCCGGAGACCAGCGCGGGTGATGGGGCAGATAGTTCGGTGGGATCCGGCGAATTGCCTCCCCGGCCGGATTTCGTATCTCGATCCACCGCTCACCGGTGACGCCCCGGCACAGCAGCGCGATGCGTCCTGATCCCGGATCGAAATCGAAATTGTCAATCATCTTCAGCTTCCCTCATGCTTTCCGTTCACGGTCATCATTACAGAAAGGTACCGCGGGCGAAGGCCTTACCGCGATGTCTTCCGACTTCACCTGTTCCAGCATCCGTGACATCTCCCGGACGAGTTCCGGATGGTCGCCGTATCGGTTTACCCGTTCCGATAGGTCCTTATCGAGATCGAAGAGCTCGCCGGGGAAATCGTGGGCGGTATAGCCACGCTCTTCCTTGAACCAGTCGGGCTCGCGGTTGTCGTCTCCGTTCGGGGCATCGATGAAGACCCATTTGCCTCTGCGGATGGCGAAGGTCCCGTGGCAACTGTGGTGCACGGCGAAGTCTCGCACCGGATCACCGGTCTCCCCCTGCAACAGCGGCAGCATGCTCACGCTGTCCTCGCCTTCGTCCTCCCCGAGATCGAAGCCGGTCAGGTCGGCGCAGGTCGCCATGAAGTCGCCCAGGGTGGTGAGCTGGTCGCAGACCGCGCCGGCGGGCACAACGCCCGGCCACCGAGCGAGGAAGGGGACGCGGTGCCCGCCCTCCCACACGTCGCGCTTGACGCCGCGCAGGTTCCCCATGCTGTAGTGGCCATGAATTCGTGCGTGTTCGTAGCTCCCGCCGTCCGCGGCCGGGGCGCACTCCGGTCCGTTGTCGCTCGTGAAGATCAGCAAGGTGTCGTCGGCGATGCCGCGGCGCTCGAGGGCCGCCATGATCTGGCCCACCACCCAGTCCACTTCACACACAAAATCGCCATAGAGCCCCGAGCCGCTCCTTCCGATGAACGGCGCGTTGGGCACGATGGGCGTGTGGGGCGAAGTGAGCGGGAAGTAGAGGAAGAACGGATCGGGTCCGGACGATTCGATGTAGTTGACCACGCGGCGTATGAACGCGGGGATCATCTCCTCGAGCGACCAGCCGGGTTTCATGATGCCGGGCCATCCGAACATGTCGTCGGGCTTGGGTACGGTCGGCTCCCCGGCGAGCCGGTCCTGCTCGAACCAGGTGTAGGGCGGGAAATTCGGCACATCCACGCCGAAGTACGTGTCGAATCCGCAGTCGACCGGCCCCCCGCGCATGGGCGTGCTGAAATCGACGTGCCGTTCCCGTTCCTCCCTCAGTTCCCGGTCCAGCCTGCCCACCGCCGTGCCCTCGTGGGCGGGCTTCCCGTCCAGGGTGGCCCATTCCCAGCCGAGGTGCCATTTTCCGATGCACGCGGTGCGGTAGCCCTGCTGGCGAAGCAATTCCGCCGCGGTAAGGCGTCCGGGCTCGATCAGGGGCGGGTCGTAGGGCCAGAGGACGCTGTTCTTCAGGGGCGTGCGCCAGCAGTAGCGGCCCGTCAGCAGGGCGTACCGGCTCGGCGTGCACACGCTCGAAGGGGCGTGGGCGTCGGTGAAGCGCATGCCTTCCCCGGCGAGCAAATCCAGGTGGGGCGTCGGGATCTTCGAATCGGGGTTGTTGCACCCCATGTCGCCGTATCCCATGTCGTCGGCGAGGATGTAGATGATGTTGGGCGTGGAAGTGGGCATGGTTAGATTCTGGCGATAAGGGAAGCGGTCCGGGGCCACCTGCTTCCGGTTGATACGGTCTCGCAACCGCCGGCTGAAATGGCAGTCGCAGACACAGGTGTAGACGTTGACAGAGACGTTGTCTGAGACGTTGACGAAAATGCTGGCGGATTCATCCTGTACCTAATATGTCGATCGATTAAGTTAATGACAAGTTGCAAGGTCGCAGACGAATCCTGAATCTTACTTTCGCGGAATTGAATCCGGCGCGGCAACTCGAATTGCCCTGGGTGCGGGCCCAGACCCGGACCGTGTCGCATGGTCCCGGACCGTGTCGCTGGAGACCCGGACATGAGACTCAAACAAGACGACGGATGGAACATCCCGGCGGGAAGCCCCTTCTATCCCCCGCTTCCGGCGGTCTATCGAAATGTGCGGTTCCAGTTCGTCTTCTTTCACGCCGCGCCGTCCGCCGTACAGGACTTTCTCCCCGAGCCCTTGCAGGCGGCGGAGGACGGGTTGTGCGTGGCCTCCGGGTTGGAGGTGCCTCACTGTGAGAACTACGGTCCCTTCGAAGAGTCGTTTATCGTGATGAAGTGCCATTTCCAAGATCAGACCGGGTTCTACTGTTCCCATGTCTTCCACAACGGACCCGCCGGCATCGCCGCGGGCAGGGAGATCTACGGGACGCCGAAGGTGTATGCGGACATGAGGGTGATCCATGAGGACCGGTACATGGTGACGGAGACCTCCTATGGCGGGGTGCCGGTATTGCGCATTGCCTCAAGCGTGGAAACCGGCGTTCCCCGGGATGCCGTTGCCGGCCAGGCCGCCGGCGCTTCGCAGGATGTCGGCGCCGCGCCCGGCACCTGTACCGCGCCCGATGCCGGTGCTGGCCACGCCGCGATGCCCGCCCTGACCCCGGCCTGGCGTCTGAAGATCATACCCCGGGCTGACGGTCCGGGACTTGCCCTCAAACAGTTGATCGATTGCAGCGAAACGACACAGGACGTGGAAGTGCACGCCTTCGCGCAGGGGAAGGGCACTATCGAACTCGGCGCTTCCCCGCGGTGCGACCTCACGCCGCTCGCGCCGCTCGAATACGGCGACGCCTTCCACATGGAGAGCAGCTACACCGAAGGGTACGCCCGGGTTGTTTACGACTATCTGAGCGAGGAACCGTGATCGATGGAAGACAGGCTGAAAATCGGAGTCCTCTATCCCGCGCATTCCGCGGAGGACGACTACCCTCGCCTCGCTGCCGCGCTGAAGCCCGCAGTGGAGGTCCGGGTGATCCATACCGACAGTCCGAACCTGCATCGTATTGACGAGACTCAGATCACAGGAAGCCGGGAATACCTGTTGGCGGGCGTGGACGAACTGCGTTCTCACGACGTCGACGTCTGTATGTGGGCGTGCACGAGCGGGAGTTTCGTCTTCGGCCTCGATGGAGCCCGGCGCCAGGCACAGGATCTTGCCGATGCACTCGGCGTACCGTCATCGAGTACGTCGCTGGCGTACCTGAGTGCTTGCAAAGCCCTCGGGCTAAGACGGGTTGCGGTAGCGGCGACCTATCCGCAAGAGCTGTCGAAGGCCTTTCGCACTTTTCTCGAGGCAGACGGCCTCGAAGTAGTCCACATGGGATGTCTCGAGGTCTGGACGGGGGATGAGTCCGCGCTCATTGATCGCGACGAGGTCCTGCGCTTCGCACGAGCCAACGATCATCCAGACGCAGAAGCAGTCCTGATTCCCGACACCGCATTGCACACCGTGGGTTTCCTGTCTGAACTCGAGACGGCAGTCAGCAAAACGGTACTGACGGCGAACCAGGTGACGATGTGGGAGGCCCTGCGGCTTGCGAACCGTCTGACACAGCAGTCCGGTTTGGGACGGTTGATGGAAGTCACCGCATGACGTTTGACGGATACCAAAGGAGAACCGCATGGATCGTTATATTGAAGTGACCTTGAAGAAACGCGGTGTGAGCTGCATAGCACGATTGCTGGACGACCTCGCGCCGAAGACGTGCGAGGCGGTGTGGAATGCCTTGCCGCAGGAGAATGATGCCTATCACGCCAAGTACGCGAGCAACGAAGTCTATACCCTCGTCCCTTCCTTCGCGCCAAGCGAGATCGGTATGGAGAATCCCACAGTTACGCCGATCACCGGCGATCTGCTTTACTTCTTCTTTCCCCCCGGCGCCGTCAATGTGCCATCGTTGCGCGAGGCCGCGTTCAGTACGGGTCTGGTCGATCTCGCGATCTTCTACGGACGGGACAATCTGATCCTGTCCCCCAACATGGGCCTGGTTCCCGGCAATCGCTTCGGCGAGATTACAGAGAATCTCGAGGAGATGGTGGAGGCGTGCATGAGCGTCTGGCGCGAAGGATTCGCCGGAGAGCGCCTGGCGTTCAGCCGAGTGGAGTAGATCGGATCAGTTCACCCATCGAGTCGCTCTGAAGGTTCTTTCGTTGAGCCTGCCTTATGGATTCTGATCGGGATGAATCGGGCGTTGCCGGACGTATTCCGACCGCGTGATCTCGAAATCCAGCTTTCTGTCCGACGATTCGCAGGCGATCCTCAGTCCGCAGGCCCGCCATAGCGCGACGGAACGGGCGTTGTCCTCGGAAACATCTAAGGGACGAAGCCGGTCTATTTCCAGCACCTCAAACGCGTAATCCATCAAACAGCATACTACTTCCCTGCCATATCCTCGGCCCCACAAGGACTTGTCCCAAATCCCGATCGGCATGCGCATCACCTTCTCGTCCGGAATCTTTGCGCGGTCCAGATTCATCCACTGAAGGCATACCTCGCCGATCGTCCGGTCGCTCGCCCTTTCCACGATGGCAAAAAGAAACCTTTGCTCTGCCATGATCCTGCCCACCCGCGTGAGCGAATCCGCCGTCGGAGGATCGGCCGGCGGTTCTCCTTCCATGGCATTCAGGAATTCGGGATCCCGGTAGTAGGCCTCCGCGATCTCGAAATCTGCCTCCCGGAAAGGACGAAGTTGCAGGCGCGCGGTTTGCAGATGGACCTGGTGCCCGGCAAAGTGATCTGGCATGTCCGGATGATGTTCCCTGACCTTGATTTCACGTGAATACGTTTCGAACCAGTCTCAATCCAGACTTAACAGGGCAGGGAGGTCGGTCAATGTAGCGATTTGATAATCGGGTTCTATTCCCGTATCATTGAATGCGCCATTGCGATTCAACCATACCGCACGCACACCAACCGCCTGTGCGCCTTCGACGTCCGTTTCCAGCGAATCTCCCACGTGTAGCAGTTGGTTCTGGCTACAACCCGCCCGTTCCACCGCGATCTGAAACGCCCTCGGATCCGGTTTCTCGATTTCGATATCCTGGGCGTAGACGGCGAAGTCAAAACGGTCAGCGAGCCCGAAGTACTCCGGATAGTTGTTGCCATTCGACAGCAGCCCGAGTTTGAAACGCAGGGCAAGGGCATCGAGCATGGGCACGACGTCCTCGTAAGGTCTGATGTCGTTGTACCGGTGTTTCAGATATACTTCGTTGAGACGCGCCGACAGATCGGGACCCGCGTATCCGACATGATCAAGCATCCTGAGGAAGGACCTCCGCCGTATCTCGTCGAAGTCTCTTACCTTTCCCACGTAATCTTTCTCTTCCCGGTCACGAATAGACCACATCTGCTCAACCGTCAGGCTCTGGGATCGCTCGCCCGGTACGCGCTTTATCAGTTCCTCACGAACGGATTCCATGGATCGCATGATGACCAGGTCTGTGTCGATCAGGGTCTGGTCGACGTCGAAGGAGATTGCGGTGATGTTCACGGTTTACCCCAGGTAGCTTCGGTGAAAGCCATACAGACAGATTTAGACCGGAAAATCGCACTTCAGCCTAAAGTACAGTATTAGGAAGTAGGGATCACCCTGTAAATAATGTATATAAAACTTGACAAAATGATTATATATATTTACATTATGTCATAATAACTCGACACGGCGATTACTTCAGTACATTACAAATTCAATCTTCGAGTGAGGAGGCAGCACACGATGAGACAAACTACAATACGTTATTTGCTGGAATTCGGCGGCTCCATGCTGGCCTATGTAGTCGTACAGGTAGCGTCGCTGATGTTTCTGAGAGAGAACCTCGATTCACCCTGGCGGATCCCGGTTACGGTGGCGCCGGTGATCCCCTTCGTGTTCATGATGCTGGCCGTGGTTCGTTTCGTTCGGCGTATGGATGAAATGCTCAGGCACTTACATCTTGAAGCGGTTGTGATCGCGTACATTGCCACCCTGATTTTCTGTTTGAGCTACGGGTTGCTGGAAAACGTGGGATTTCCTTCCTTCAACACGATGTGGGTTGGCTTTGTCATGATTCTGCTTTGGAGTATGGGGCAACTCGTCGCCGGTAGGAAGTACCGATGAGAAACCGTCTGAAGGTATTGCGCGCCGAAAGGGACTGGACCCAGGCCGAATTGGCGGATCGTTTGAAAGTCTCGAGGCAGACAGTGAATGCCATTGAGAAAGGCAAGTATGACCCGAGCCTGTCCCTGGCCTTCAAGATCTCCAGGTTATTTGATATGCCGATTGAGCAGGTGTTTGTTGAAGAGAAGATTACGAATCTTGAGCAGTGAACCGTAGTGATTGACCATTGCTGGCACATCAAGTCCTCAGGCCTTTGTCACCAACTTAGTCCCTGGATGAGGCCGAACTTCGTGCTCCAGGCGACCTGCTGAATGTCGCCTTGCTACTTATGGTCTCTTACTTGTGTATGAATGGCTGAGACGCTACGCACGTTCCGGCAGCCACTCTTCCCGGATCCACTCATTCCATCGGCGCGCAAGATCCAGCCGCGATGCACGGAGGTCGTCGGAGTAGAACGGCTCTCCATGCCTGTAAGGCGGCGTCATTTCCAGCCGGTGAGCCGTTATTGCTTCCAGCGCATTCCTTCGAGTTGCAAAGCTCGAAATTCGATTCGCCCGGGCGTCCTCCTCCAGGCCGGCCAGGATTGCACAGGCCATTCGCGGATCCGCCATCTGTACGGCAAGCTGGAGGGCCGCGTAGCGGACATCCGGGTTCGTATCATTGAAGAGGTCGGGTAACGCCGTGGTGCATTCTGTCCAGAGATCCGAATGTTTACGCAGCAGAGATATGATGGCGGCGCGGACGAAAGGAGAATCGTCCCTGAACGCTTCGATGATCTCGGAAGCGTTTATCGAGGAGCGTCCCATGGCCAGGGCACACGACGCAGCGGCTCGGACGCGGGGATCCGTATGTCGCAAACACGTCCGGAAGGGTATCAATACATTGTCAGGGAGCGCGTTCTCGTCTCCGACAAAAGAGAGAATGGCTGCTATAACGTGTTCCGGATCGCTATCTCCCAGCATCCCCAGTCTGGACGCTACGGATAGCGAGCGTAACACGGTCCAGGGCTGGCGGGGCCAGATTCCGTGGTCACGACGGGTTGCTGATGGCGTTGAGCCCAGGGCGGCGCGGACCGAAACGAGACCGGCGCGCAGGTCGGTCCATCCCGGCTGTTGTATGGACGATTCGATGAGGGCCGACTTCATTTCCTGGCTCGTCCATTCGGGTCGCGCCTGCCACAGACAGGCCGCGACGCCAAGGACTATCGGTCCGGCGAACGAGGTGCCGTGCAGTCGCGCGTATCGACGGGGCAGATCGTCGATCTTCCCGTAGTAGTGGTGCTCAATCTCTTTATCGGTTCCATGCGGCAGCACGATGTTCGCTGCGGGCGCCAGGATTTCGGGTATCCACTTCCCTTCGAAGGTCGTTCCCCGGCATCCGGGAAAAACATCCGCGCTCCCAGGATCTCCATTCGATGGAATCACGACCCCGCCGACAGAAAGAGCGGAAGGAGCCGCTGCTTCTGCCAAAGCGGCCGTCCGGTCAGATAGGTTTCCCGAACCGGATACGACAAGAACCCCCTCGGACGCGATTTCCTCGCACAATACCCTGACTGGGTCCGACTGCCAGGGTAGAAGGCTTGCGTCCAAAGCGCTTTTTCTGGCCGTTAAAACTCCGCGAATCTCATACTTCCGCCAATTGTCCCGGATCCATTCCAGGGACCTGAGATGCGCTTCATCTATTTTCCCGGTTGCCGGCTCTGTCCGGGAAAATAACGGGCGACGAGAAACAGATCCGCATCGTGGGCCACACCCTTGTACAGCCCCCTGGATTCGGCGCCGGAACTTGCCGCGGAGGCCGCGGCCCAGAGACCGTGGGCACCGCCTTTCCACGGTCCGGATTCAACGTTAAACTCCTTCGGAACCAGATCTGGATCCATCACCATTACTTTGTGGGAAGTACGGTGTTGGTTCGTAGTGATATCTGGATGATTCGGGAAATCGCCGTCGACAATGGCGATACGGACGCCCTTTCCCGTCAACTCTTCAGGTACGTCCAGGAAATCCCGCAACGCTGGCCACATATACCCTCCTGACCGATATCTCGTACGATGGAATGACCGTTTCTGACAGGATGATCGCCACGTCCCGCACTGTATTGACTTGCCTGGCCGGGTTTTGGTTTCGTCTACACGGATTTACATTCTTTTTTCAAACGGTTCCTCATCGTGGATCGTCGTAGATAGTAGACGGCCACCCGCGGCGGGGCGCCACCCGTGAAAGGCCGTCACCCACGGTGGAGCGTAACCTGTGACAGAATGCCACACTCGGTGGAGCGCCCTGGACGCCGGAGCATCACCCGCGGCAGCGCGGCATCAGCGAAGGAACGCCAACTGTGGCAAACACCCTGGACGCCAGACTGCCATAGGCATGAGAACTGCTTCGATTTTAATTGCTCTCAGGTTGATGATCGGATTCGCGGATGACTGTCGATGATCTTTATGAAACGTATGCCGCTCAACTGATGAAGCACGCTCGACGGCTGACAGCGGACGAAGACAACGCGGACGATCTGCTTCAGGAGACGTTCATGAGAGCCATGAGAAACCTGCGTCTGCTCAAATCGCTGTCGCCCCACCGGAGGCGTGCCTGGATGTTCAGGACCATGGGCAATCTGTTCGTGGACAAGCAACGTGCCCGGCGGAGAGAAAGGGCATTCCTCGGGACACTACACCAAATCCTAAAGGAGGAGTCGATCCATAAAACCGCCGGATGGCGGTCTGATACGGATGCACACATTTTCGAAACGATCAGCATACCGGAGATGATGAGGCACATACCGGAGAAAGATCACGATCTCTTTCATATGCGTTTCGTAACGGGAATGACCAGCGAGGAAATCGCCAGTCGGACGGGAATTCCGGCTTCGACGGTCCGTTT
The DNA here is from genome assembly GCA_026705925.1 of Gemmatimonadota bacterium. Lineage (GTDB taxonomy): Bacteria > JAAXHH01 > JAAXHH01 > JAAXHH01 > JAAXHH01 > JAAXHH01. Next base: position 85,604 of record JAPOZT010000019.1, on the reverse strand, counting down.
TCGCCTGCATGTGGCCATCAGGAAACTGCGTGCGCGAAAATCCCGATTCGCCTGACGATGCGTCGGTATCGAATCCCCGAGAGCACAATGCCGAGGTACCTCAGTTACTGGTTCCCGGTTGCGGATGCATGCCACACCAAAGGACAGGAGGAAGACCATGAAACTCGAAGAGCGCGCCCCCCGTTCGGTTCGAATCAATTGCGGCACACTGGACATGCGGGAAACCACGGAACAGGTAGCGTCCAGGATCTTGCATGTCAATGCCGGCACCGTACTGGTGACGCCTGAAACCAGAGATTTCCTGTCGATGTTTTCCAATAACATGGGAACCCTGATCGAAGTCCCCAAAGAGGTCAGGCTGAAGACGGTCATGGCAGATGAGATCCTGGGCAGGGATGCGTTTTCAGGTGAACCAGAGCCGTTTCTTATCCTGAATATGAGCAACATCACACTGGAACCGGATGTCACCGCTGAAGGAGTGGAAGGTTCATGGAGTGAAATCATCAACATGGGGAACATCCTGTACCCGGAACACGTGGCCGGACCGATCACGAACAAACTGACGTCCAATATGGGAGGCCTCGCTTCGTACAGGACCTCCGCGCAACTTATTAACGGCGACGTCGTGCTGGATGAAGTCTATCTGGCGACACTGCCCGATGGCGTGGACCTGGTCATCACCGGGAATCTCAGGATTCCGGAGCCCGTGCCGAACGACGCGCTCGACCGGAAGCTCAATACGGTCCACGTCAGGGGCGATGTCCTCTGCCGCGCGGGAAACGTTCGTATGCTTCGCTCCAAATATGATCCCGGGGCCGGTACTCCGCAGACGACCGTCGTGCCCGACGACCATGAACTGGTCGAACGCGACCTGTCCCTGACCGCCGGAAGCATCCGGTCGTGGAAGGGGAGGAAGATCTACGCTAACGGGGACGTCACGATTCATGACGACATAGACGCAGACGCACTGGACCGGGCGCTCGATGGTCTCGTCTGTACGGGCAGGGTCCTGTGCCCGGAACCGCTGAGCGAAGTCTTTTCGGGCACCTGCGATACTTTGAACACCGATGTCGCCTTCTATGAGGGCGCCCTCTGGGTCGTGGAAACCGACCTCACGCTTCGCCAGTCGCGCCTGGATCTGATCGATTGGACCGCCACACTGTACAATTCGGGAAACCTGACCATTGAAGAAGACGTAGACGCCGGGCAACTTCATGATCGTCTGGCCGCAGTTTACAATTGGGGAACGATAACCTGCTTTCCGGACCAGATGAGCGCAGTTGAAGCCAGAATGGTCGTCAATGAAGGCACGATGCACGATGCGGCCGAAGGGACGGAAAGTAACGAAGAGGAGCAGGAGGAACACGAGGAGCACGAGGAACACGAAGACGGAACGCTCACCATCAACGCCGGGAACTACAAGCTGTAGCCAGGGCGAAGGGCTGCCGGGTGTGATTTGCGGATAGACGCTACGAGTCGTTTGAGTTTATATTTGAAATGTGTTCGATGAGAATCGTCTAACAGACGGGACTACGCCAGTTTGAACCCTTCCGCATCATTTTACTCGAAATACCCGGAACGCCCGGGATATCCGAGAATGTCGGCATAGCGCCATGTTCAGAAACTACCTGAACACCGCCATAAGGCATCTGCTCCAGTACAGAGGCTATTCGGCGATCAACGTGCTTGGATTGGCTATCGGTATAGCCTCCTGCGTGTTGATCATGCTCTATGTGCAGGACGAACTCAGCTACGACCAGCACCACGAGAAGAAGGAACGGATTTATCGCCTGGCGATCTCCGAGATGGCGGGTGGCAAACCGGATGAATGGGCGATGTCGCCTCCGTCCTGGGCCCCTGTACTGGCGTCGGAATTCCCTGAAATCGAACACTACACGCGGATAAAGCCGCCGAACACCGGTTGGCTCGTTCGCTACGGCGATAATCGGTCCTATGAGAAGTATTTCGTCTTCGCGGATTCGTCGGTCTTTGACATTTTCACTATCCCCCTTGTTCAGGGAAATCCAAAGACAGCCCTGGCGGAACCGCACGCCGTGGTGGTTTCGGAAGCGATGGTGGAGAAGTATTTCGGAGATGAAAATCCGATTGGAAAAGTCATCGCTGCTGACGACCAGTATAACTTTACGGTTACGGGGATCATGCGGGACATGCCTGCAAATTCGCATTTCCACGCCGACTTCCTGGCCTCCTTCGCCACCATGGCGGTGGATGGCATATACTTCGAGCCGACCACGATGAGGAACCTGAACTCCTCCATGTACACGTATCTTCTGCTCAAGGAAGGACGTGCCGCCGAAGATCTGGAGAAGAAACTCCCTCAGTTTCTGGATAGACATGTGGGTGAGCAACTGAAGGCACTGGGCATGGAAATGAGACCGTTCCTGCAGTCGCTCACCGACATACATCTGCACTCCCATCTGAAGCTCGAGATCGAAGCGAACAGCGACGTACGGTATGTTTACATCTTCTCCTCCCTGGCCGCTTTCATCTTGCTGATTGCCTGCGTCAACTTCATGAACCTGGCCACCGCCCGTGCCGTCAGAAGGGCGCAGGAGGTCGGCATCCGGAAAGTACTGGGTGCCCACCGGGTCCAGCTGATCAAGCAGTTTATCGGAGAGTCGGTCTTCTTTTCCCTGATCGCGCTGATCGTCGCACTCGCACTGGTCCACCTGCTCCTGCCGCAGTTCAACCAGTTGTCCGGTAAAGCGCTGGAAATGGACTATCAGTCAACATGGCTGGTGCCGACCCTCGGGGCGATAATCCTTTTTACGGGAATCGCTGCCGGCGGATATCCCGCACTCGTCCTTTCGTCCTTCAGGCCGGTTGCCGTACTGAGTGGCGAGTTGAAAGCGGGGGGCTCCCTGTCCTTTCTGCGAATAGCGCTGATCACCTTCCAGTTCATCGTCTCGATTGTCGTGATTATCGGAACGGCTACCGTGCTCGGGCAGGTGGAGTACATGCGGAACAAGAAGCTGGGATTCGATAAAGAACACGTGGTAGTCATACGACTTCCCGATAGAGAGGCTGTGCTTGGTTATCCGGTATTCAAGCGCGAGGTCATGCAGTATCCGGAAATCTTAAACGTGAGTTCATCGGCCAGCGTACCCGGGACGGCACCCTCGCTCAATTCGATTCAACCAGAAGGATTCCCGGAGGATCAGACGCCTTTGGTCGCCACGATCTGGGCGGACTTCGACTTCCTGGAAACACTGGACATCGAGATCAAGTCCGGCCGTTCGTTTTCGCGGACTTTCACCTCCGACAACGACGCCGTCGTGATCAACGAAACTGCCGCACGCACTTTTGGATGGAAAGACCCGATCGGAAAGACCTTCAGGCAGCCGGGCGCACCAGATACTGCTCCATCCAGGAACGTCATCGGCCTGATGGCGGATTATCACCACCAATCGCTGCATCAACGCATTGAGCCCTTGATCGTAATGTACTGGCCAGAAGGCAGGTTTATGGTGGTCAGGCTGCAGGGACAGGACCTGCCCCGCGGACTTGAAATCCTACAGGACCGGTGGCGGACAACGTATCAAAGCCATCCCGGCATGGATTTCTACTTCCTGGACCAGGAACTCGAGCGACAGTACGATGCCGAGCAAAGGCTGGGATCCGTCTTCGTCGCCGGCGCGGTGCTTTCCATTCTGATCGCGTGCCTGGGACTTCTGGGACTGGCAGCCTACATGGCGGAGCAGCGGACCAGGGAAATCGGCGTACGCAAGGTCCTCGGCGCTACGATTTCGAACGTCATACTGCTGTTGTCCGGGGACTACACTAAGCTGGTCCTGCTCGCATTCGTGATCGGCGCTCCGGCAGGTTTCTTCGGTGTGCAGACGTGGCTGGAAAACTTTCCCTATCGTATCGAACTGAGCCTGTGGGTTTTCGTGTTTGCCGGCCTTGCAACGCTACTTGTTACCTGGTTGACGGTGGGATACCACGCGTTGAAGGCCGCCACGGCCAATCCAGTCGACGCGTTGCGTACCGGGTGAGGCCGAACAAGGGTGAGGCCGAACTGGGAAACTCACAAATCCGATAACTGGTCTGATTCCTGCCTGCCATTTACGCTTCGACGCCTATGCGCCGAGGCTCGATCGCCGCCAACTCGCGGGCTTCTGACCGCATAGCGTGATACAAGTCCCAACGTAGCTGTAGATTCAGCCAGAATGAGGGCGACACGTCGAAGTACTTGGCCAGGCGCAGCGCTGTGCTGGGTGTAATACCGCGACGGGCGTTTACCAGTTCGTTCACGCGCTGGTAGGGAACGTTAAGTGCGTCAGCCAATTCACGCTGCGTCAACTTCATAGGTATCAGGAACTCTTCCAGCAGCATTTCACCCGGATGGGTTGGAATGCGATTTGTAGGAACACGTACCATAATAAACACCTCTAACTTGTTTTAATGATAGTCGACGATTTCAACATCCCGCGGTCCAGCATCCGACCAGACGAAGCACACGCGGTACTGGTCGTTGATTCGAACGCTGTACTGCCCGGAACGCGCACCTCGCAGGGACTGGAGACGATTGCCTGGGGGTTTGTTCATGTCATGTAGTTTATCAACCGAATCCAACTGTTCAAGTTTACGTACAGCAACAGACCATAGTGAGGACGGACATGTGGAGCGCGCAGCACGTGTTTCGCGTCCATCGAAGATATCTTCAGTTCCTTTACTGCGGAACGACATTATCATTATAGCATAATAGCCCCGCATCCATGCTACGTCAACTGGTCAGATTGTAATCTACCTGGACGGAGTTATTGCCCGGAGATGGACAGCAGCGTTAAGCCCGGTTCTGTGTTGTATAGTTTAAGACTGTTCTGGGCCCATTTTGACCAAATCGCCAGATACATTGCCGCTCCTTCTGATGACCACACTCACCAGAGAAGAAAGGCGGATCGATCATACAGTACCCGTTTGTGACAATCCGTGATGTTGAAAACCTGCTCATCAGCCTCGGACTGGATCACGGACGGGTCCATCCCATCGCGGGTGGCTGGTCGTACTGGACCTTCGAAGTCAAGCACAGGAGCCACGATGAGCAGGCCGTGTCCACGACTCCGGGCTGGATCTTTCGATTTCCAAAAAACAGTGTCGTCGCTGAAAACCTGAAAAAAGAGCATACGGTTCTGTCAGTAGTCGCTCCACAGGTCGAGTTCGCCGTACCGTGTTTCGAATATGTGGGAACCTGGCGTGATCAACCCTATGCGGGGTATTGGCGGATTCCGGGTCGTCCTCTGTCCAGCCTCCAAATGTCCGGCGTCAAGCTCGCTGCTGAATTGGCCGGATCCATAGCGGCCGCGCTCTCCTCACTTCATGCCATTCCCGCCTCGCTGGTCGCTGAGGCCTGTGGCGTTGAAGCCACCGTCGAGGCATGGCGGCAGCGCTACCAAGAGTTGAGGGAAACGGTACGCGCCACGGTTTCGCGCTTACTGGATACACGCACACTCAACGCGGTCGAACGCGGTTTCAACCGGTTTCTCGACGAGGAACTCACGACGCTTGATGACGTCGCCCTGGTGCACTGCGACCTGGGTTGCGAGCATATCCTGATCGTCGAGGACGGGATGGCCGTGACCGGGCTGATTGACTTCGAAGACGCGACCATCGGCGATCCGGCGATCGATTTCGTCGGTATTTATGTTACTTACGGCATGGAGGCCGTTGAAAGGATACGAACCGGTTATCAGCGCGAGTCAGACGTCCAGGGCGCATCCGTCGTCCAGCACACGTCATGCATCCATCGCGCACTGGACGTCAACTTCGTGAACAGGCTCCGGTTCTACACCTGGATGGCTTCCTGTCACGAGGTCATCTACGGTTTGGAAGAAGGAAAGTCGGATCTGGTGGAGGACGGAATCGAAGGTTTGAGAATACGACTTGGCCACGCCGGATTACTTTGAGCGGTTGCTCTCCGCAGCCGCTTTACGCCTACTCATACCTCAGCGTGTCCACCGGGTTCGCCCGGGCCACGCCGACGACACGGAGACTCACCGTCATCAGGGCGATGACCAGGACGACCGCGCCAGCGGCGAAGAAGGCTACGGGACCGACGTCCGCACGGTAGGAGAACAGTTGAAGCCACTGCCGCATGGCGAAGTAGGCGATGGGCGCGGCCAGTACCGTAGCGATCAGGACCAGGTAGACGAATTCCCTCAGAAGCAGACCCGCCGTCTGGACGACTGAGGCCCCGAGAATCCTCCGCATGCCTACTTCCCTCGTACGCCGCGCCGACATGAATGAGGCCAGGCCGAACAGCCCGGCGCAGGCCATGAAGACCGCCACGGACGAGAAAACGCCGAAGACCTCGCGGAGCGTCGCCTCGGCCGCGTAGAGCCGCCCGTAATCCTCATCGAGAAACGAATACACCATGGGAACGTCCGGCATCTGTCGCTTCCAGGTTTCCTGGATCCATGAGACCGTGCCGGTCACGTCATCGGATCGGATGCGGATCGCGTAGAAGGGCAAGTTCTCCCTGGGCCAATGCCGGATGATCATCGGCTCGATGCGATGGTGCAGCGACCGCATGTGGAAATCCGCGATCACGCCGATGATCCGGCGATCGTGTACCCAGGGATGGCCGATGTGGATCAGGACCTCCTGATCGATGGCCTCTTCGGGCGCGTTCCATCCCAGCTGCCGCATGGCGGTTTCGTTGATCATCACGGCTTCCCTCCGATCCGCCAGACGCGAACTGGAAAGACTCCGGCCGGCCAGCAGCTCCATCCCGAATACTTCGACGAAATCGTCGGTGATCGCCCAGTCGAGCAGGTTCTGCGCTTCCGTCTGCGGCCGGTCGGTCCGCCGCGTCCCCGTCGTGGCGAGCAAACCCTTGCGCCCCGTGCGGCCAGGCAGCATCAGGGTGGTACCGACGCTTTCGATCCGGGGATACTGCTCGAGTGTTTCCCTGAAAACCGGATACTGATCCACGAAGGCCGGGAAACTGGAGGGTCCGACGAGCACTCGTTCCGGCTGCAGGCCCAGCCGTTTGGCCTGTATGTAGTCCAGCTGCGCGGTGAATACCCAGGTGCTGCCGAGCAGCAGGATTACCATCATGCACTGGCCCATGACCAGCAGCCTGCGTACCAGGTGGCGGGTTGCGCCGGTTCCGGTCCTGCCCTTCAGGTGTGCTGCCGGCGTGAAGGCCGCCGTGAAAAACGCGGGATAGCTGCCGGAAACGAACCCCACCAGGAGGGTTACCGCGGCGATGCCCATCCAGAACTGCCAGGACCTAAAGATGTCGAGCGCGATGGTCTTTCCGGTGAGGTCCTGGAAGAACGGCAGACTGAGCGCGACGAGGATCAGCGCGGTCACGATGGCGACGCAGGTGATGCCGAAGGATTCGCCCATGAACTGGCGGACCAGCTGACCCCGGTTCGCGCCGAAGGCCTTCCGAAGCGCGACCTCGCGGTTACGCGTGAGAGAGCGGGCGGTCGCCATGTTCATGAAGTTGAAACAGGCCAGCAGGACGATGACGACGGCCAGGGCGCCGAGGAGCAGCAGGTACGTGCCGTTGCCGTTCTCGCCGGCCTCGTTCTCGAGTTGGGAGTAAAGGTAGATGTCGGTCAGCGGCTGCAGCCGGAGGTCCATCGTGATGTTCTCGGCTTCCCACCGGGCGCCAAACCTTTCTTCGAGCACATCCGGCATTTTCCGCGCGAAGTCGACGGGATCTACATCCGGTGACAGCAAAAGGTAGGTATAAAACGAAGGCCAATCCCACTGCTCCAGGTAATCATCTCCCAGGATACCGAGCGACCCCTCGATCCCGAGGAAAAAGTCAGCCTGGAAATGCGAGTGCTCGGGCATATCCCGCATCACCCCGGTGACGGTGAAGGGATACGTATCCAGCGATACCGTCTCGCCGAGGGGGTCGGCGCTTCCGAAGTACTTGCGCGCCATGGACTCGGTGATGACGACCGTCCCCGGATCCTGCAGCGCCTGTGCGGGATTGCCCCGCACCAGTGGAAAGGAGAAAACCTCGAAGAGATCGGGATCCGCCCAGAACACGCGGTCTTCGAAGTACGATTGGTCTTCATAGCGTATGATCCACCCTCCGAAGGGCGGACTTATGCGGGCGTATGACTGGACTTCAGGAAGGAGTTCATGGATGGCGGGACCGAGGGCGGGGGTCGTCTTCGCATTGGTCCCGTTCACGATGCGGTAGATCCGTTCCGCGTTCGCATGGTACCGGTCATAGGCCCGTTCGTCTTGTATATACAGGCCGATGAGGACCGCACAGGCCATGCCGACGGCCAGGTTAAGGATATTGAGCGCGGCATAGGGTTTGTGCCTGAGCAGATGCCTCGCACTGATCGTGAAGTAGTGTTTCAGCAAAGCGCGACTCCGTTAACGAGCATGCAGCATCTCCATAAATACCTTCTGGTTCGAAAAGTCTTCGACCCAGCATGTACACCTGCCCTTAAGCCGCGGTCCGACGCCGATGAAATGCCATCCCAGTTCCCGGGTCGCCCGAACATCCCATTCGGCATCGCCTACGTATACGATTCGCTGGAAGGAGTTCCCCTTGGCATCCAGCGTATCCAGGCACTTCCGCATGATCACCGTCCGTTCGTGGCCGTCATCGCTGGAAGCCAGGACGGCGTGCTTCAGGTTGAATCCAGCATGTTCGAGTTTCATTCGGGCGGTTTGGCCCCATCCACCGGTGGCGAATCCGACGGCAAATCCGGGGGCTGCGCGAAGCTCGTCGATCAGGTCGATCGCCCCAATCGTCGGGTTGCATTCGCCTCCGTCGCGGAAGTACTGGCCGACCTTGTCGCCGAACCTGGAGCGGACCTCCCGAATTCGGTCCTTGCCGCGAATCCGGTGCTCTTCCATGATCTGACGCAGAATGCCTGAATCGGTTACATGTCTGTATGTATTCCACGCTTTGCGGATGCACACATCTCCCAATACATCTCTTACGGCGGCGATGTACAAGTCGTCTTCGAAACCGGAACTCTCGACCAGGGTCCCGTCGATATCGAATATCACGGCGGTGTTTGTTGGTTTCATTTGTTCGAATGATGCGGCGTCAGCGTGAAGAGGTGATCGATCCCGATTGGGTGCTGATTTCAATAGTAATGGACATTCCCGGCGTGTCGTGCTATTTTCAGGCGGCTTTGTGAAGGGCAGATCATAGAAGGTAACAAAGGGAATCGATCCCTACAAGAGTCACGAGGAGCATACTAAGATGTTAGTCAAACTGGCGCTGCCGAAAGGAAGCCTGCAGGAATCCACCTTCGAGCTCATGCGCAAGGCGGGTTTTCATTGCACGGTCAGCAGCCGGTCCTATTCCCCCTGGGTGGACGACGAAGAACTGGAGATCATGCTGATCCGGGCGCAGGAGATCGGCCGTTACGTCGAGGACGAGGTCTTCGACGCGGGGCTAACGGGCAAGGACTGGATCGTGGAGACCGGGGCGGACGTGGTGGAGGTGGCGGAGCTGGTCTATGCCAAGCATACCCGGCAGCCCCTGCGATGGGTGCTGGCCGCGCCCGAGGCCTCGGACATCCACAGTGTCCAGGACCTGGAAGGCAAGCGCATCGCCACGGAAGTCGTCAACATCACGGAAGACTACCTGAAGAAACACGGTGTGAACGCGAAGGTGGAGTTTTCCTGGGGCGCCACGGAGGCCAAGGCCCCGGAACTGGCGGACGCGATTGTGGAAATCACCGAAACGGGCGGCTCGATCCGGGCCAACAAGCTTCGGATCATCGATACCCTGATGGTGTCCACCAACCGGCTCATCGCGAACAAGACGAGCTGGCAGGATCCGGACAAGCGGCGCAAGATCGAGAACATCGCCCTGCTGCTCAAAGGCGCCATGCTCGCCGAGGAGATGGTCGGCCTCAAGATGAACGTGAAGCGTACCGACCTCGACGCCGTGTCCGCCCTGCTGCCCGCGCTGCAGAACCCGACCATATCCCCCCTGGCCGATCAGGAGTGGGTGGCCATCGAAGTGATGATCGAGGAGCACACCATCCGGCAGCTGATCCCGGCGCTCAAAAGGGCCGGTGCCCAGGGCCTGGTGGAATATCCGCTGAACAAGGTGATTTACTGACGGTGGCCGCACCATGGATCAGAAGCTTCGAAAGGCCGACGTTACCGGGGTGAAGGCGGCGGTCCGCGCCATGTCCGGTTACACGCTGGTCCAGCCGGACTGCCCGGTCAAGCTCAACCAGAACGAATGCCCCTTCGACGTGCCCGAGGAACTCAAGCGGGAGATCGTGGACGAGGCCCTGGCGAGCAACTGGGGCCGATATCCAAGTTTTGTGCCCGGCGAGGTCAAGGCGGCCATCGGCGAGCGGCACGGGCTGGGTCCCGAGCACGTCCTGATCGGTAACGGCTCCAACGAACTGATCCAGTCGATCTTCCAGGCGACGGTCTCGACGGGCGATGCGGTCGTGCTGCCCGCGCCGACCTTCACCCTGTACGCGCTCATGGGCAGGATCGCGGGCGCCGAGATCCGAACGGTACACCTCAAGCGCGACTTGAGCTTCGACGTCGATCGGCTGGCGGAAGAAAGCGCTCATTCGGACGTCAGGCTGGTGGTGCTGTGTTCGCCGAACAACCCGACCGGCTCGATGATCACACCGGAAGATACGGCGCGGATCGCCGACGCGACCGCGGGCCTGGTCGTGGTGGACGAGGCCTATTTCGAGTTCGTCGGCGTATCGTGCATTGAACTGCTGGAACGCCATCCCAACCTGGTGATCACGCGCACTTTCTCGAAAGCCCTCGGCGCGGCCGGCCTTCGGCTGGGATATCTCGTCTCCGATCCTGCCGTGGCGCGGGAGATCGAGAAAGTCAAACTTCCCTACAACGTCAACATCATTTCCCTGATCACGGCACGAATGCTGATCGGCCAGGATGTACTGATCGAGGAACGTACGTCGTTGATCCGGTCGGAAAGGCAACGGGTCTTCGAAGCCCTGCGGGACCTGCCGGGCATCAAGCCCTATCCTTCCCACGCCAACTTCGTCCTGTTCGAGACGGACCGGTTGGTCGCCGGGGTTTTTCACGGCCTCATCGAACGGGGCGTGCTCATCCGCGACGTCAGCCGCTATCCCATGCTGGAGCGGGGCATGCGCGTGACGATCGGACTGCCGGAAGAAAATGACGCCTTTCTCGAGGCGCTGCGGGAAGTGCTGGCCACGCAGGATTGAGTGCGTTCCCCCGAAGTCGGACGATTCCACATGCACGTCAGACAAGCCGTTCCGGAAGACACCGATCGCCTGCTCGAACTCATGATGGGGCTGGCGCGGTACGAAGACTACATCGACCAGTTCGCCGTGACGCGGGAGAGCATCCTCGAGCACGGATTTGGCGATGAGCGGCTGTTCACCGCGTTCGTTGCCGAACACGACGATGAACTGGTCGGAATGGCGGTCACCTATCCGATCCATTGGACCTACACCTTGCGTCCGAAGCTCGTGCTCAAAGAGCTGTTTGTTGCCGAGGCTGCCCGGAGTATGGGCGTGGGAAAGGCATTGATGGCGTTGGTGACTGCGCATGCCCGGTCTATGGACGCGTCCGAAGTCATCTGGACAGTCATGACCGGGAACGTCGACGCCGAGGCATTCTACCGGTCCCTGGGTGGACAGCCGGACTGCAAGTGGAACAACTGGACGCTGAGACTCGATACGTAGCGTTCGGCCGAACAGTGATCGCCAGCCCAGGGTCACCAGCCGCAGACATCCGGCAGTTACTTTCTACGCGACCTTAGCCTGGCCTGAATAACGTAGATCACGAGCGCAAGCGCCCCACCGTAGATCGCGAAGGCAGGCGTATCCGCGCCTTGCTCGCCCAGCATGAAATTGATCGCGCCGCCGGCCAGGATGCCGAACATCATAGCGACCAAAGCCTTCACGAATGCGGGCATTTGGGGACGGGATCTTCGTTCTGTCATTTTGGGTCCTCCTTTTTACAACCTCCAACTCCAATAGACGCGCCCGCAGGCCTTCTCCGTTTGCGCTTCCGGAAGCTAGGACAGGTACGCGTCCACCTCGTACGGGGCGTTCCTGGTCGGCTAGGCCTACTCATCGTCTAGGGCGATTGAGTAGGAGGTCATGGTCTTTATCTTCATGCTCGACGCACTGGTAAACTGAACGACGTCGCAGAAGGCGTGGGCCTGGCCTGAGTTTGATCGGATCACGCCGTTGACTGCCGCTTCCCGGCCATGGGTGATGATGGATTCGATGACCAGGTCGCTCGTTCCAACGCCTTTCATCGCTTCCAGCAATGCGCGGACATTATCTTTTCCCTCGATCACGCTGTCACCCACCAGGTTCCAGACGATATCGTCGCTCATCGGCGACAGGACCCCGTCGATATCGGCGTGCGCGAAGGCGGAGATGAAGTCACGCAACAGGGCCTTTTTCGGCGCGTTCTTGCAGTCGGGTTTAACGGTGATGTTGGGCATGACCTGGCCTTTCGATAATGGACCTGACATTCAGAGATTAGTAGACCGGACCAGCAGACAGTTATCGACCGGGCCAGCAAACTGTTTCAGTGTTCGATCAACGAATGCACGGCCTGGCGTACGGCGGGCCACGTCACGGAACCCGGTACCATGAACTCGTGGTGGCCGGCATTCGGGATGATGACGTGCTCGACAGGGTCACCGGCCAAACGGGCCGCCGTCGCGTAGGCCTCACCCAGTTCGGGCGGCACAACCCAGTCGTGTTCCGCGCTGATCATGACCTGCGGAAGGCCCAGGGGCAACAAATCCGCGGGAGATCCGCACCTGAATCGCCCTTCCACGCGCTGCTCAAGCTCTTCGGATGATACGCCAGGACACCCAAGCAGTTCCGATACGACGCCTTGCCGGCACTCCGCGTCCGCTTGAGGAACAAATCGCTTCAGATCCCCGGGGCCGCCCAGTACGACGGTGCCGCGCAATGGCAACGGGTCCGCGGTCCAGAGCGGGCTTTTCTCAGGCAGCCGGTGGCGTGCCGCCGTCCAGAGGGCAAGGTGGCCGCCCGCCGAGTGACCGATGGTGATGACGCGGTTCAGGTCGAGGTCGTGATCGGCGGCCAGCGAGTGCAGGTGGTCTGTCGCGCTCCCGGCGTCGAGAAAGGTCCCCGGCCATCCGCCGCCTTCCTGGTCCACGCACCGGTATTCGACGTTCCAGGTCGCGACGCCCTCGTCCCGAATTGCGTCGGCCAGCGCATCCGCGTTGCGCAGGTCCGCGTAGACCGAAAGCCAGCAGCCACCGTGCAGGACCACGGCCACCGGATGAGGACCGCGCCCGGCCGGCAACCGCAGTTCACCGAATTGGGGCGGCTCTGAACCGTAAGACGATCGGACATCCGCGGGCTTGCTCGGAAGCACGTTGACCCGGTCGGGGGTCACGAAGGGATGATTATCAGAAGTGTATCTGGCGGTCATGATGGAATGATCGCGAGGAGAGGGACGACACAGGCCGAATGGTCAGGACACGAACCGTTGTTCGAAACTTCAACCGGTGTCGCCCGTCACGGCAGAAACCGAGCACGCTCATCGGGTGTAGGCAGCCTGCACGCGTCGCGCCTGCCGAACCAGCGGTACCGGTTGCGCGCGACGACGCGATAGACGAAATCGCGCAGGGGACGTGGAAAAACGTAGAGCACGGCAATTAGCCGCCATGCACCGCCCAGTCGTACCATGGCGTGCAAAACGGCATTGGACTGTTCGAAACACCTGTCTGTATCGAGGAAAATGAAAGATCGGGGTTCGACCGCCTCGCGGCCGGCCTGTTGGTCGCCTGCCTTGCCGCCCTCGGGCTGGCGGTCCCCGGCCTCGCCGTCCACCCCCAGCAGGCGTCGAGCGGTTACGCCCTGCAGTGGCGCATACCGGAACCGATGCCGGCTATCCGACCACAGCATGAAGTCGACGAACCGGTTGCAGAGACCGCACACGCCATCGAAAAACAGGATCGGCTGCCTGCGTTCCGCTTCACTGTGGGCCGAGTCGATCACCACCACGCGTCCTTCACCGGGCCGATTCCGTTACCGCAGAGGTTGGTTACCGGGCCCAGGTCTTGTTCTCGAGGACCGACTGGGTCTCGTAGATCGAGCCGCCTCGTTCCGGACCAGGCAGAGGCATGCGTACGGGCAGGTCGGCCATGCGCGGCACGTTGGTCGGTTCGCCCCGGAGGAGGTTGCCATTGAAGGCGTCCCAGTCGCCCGCTCCCGTGAGCGGCCACGCGTCGGCGGCAGCCATCTGGAACAAGAGCAAGCGCCGTGGTGCGCCCGAATAGTTCGGCGCTGAACCATGCAGTGTCCGGACGTGATGGATGGATATACCTCCCGCGGGCACTTCGAGCGCCACGACGTTTTCCGCGGTGAAATCGGGATCGGTCACCGCGCCGCAGAACCGTCCGTCCTGGTGGTGATTGTAAGTCGGGCCTTTGTGGGAGCCCGGAATCACCAGCAGGGCGCCGTTGGCTTCGGTCATCTCATCGATGCAGACGCCCACGGCCAGAATGTCGTCGTTGGTGTGGGGATAAAAGGACCAGTCCTGGTGCCACTCCACCGGGCTGCCGTAGTCGGCGGACTTCATGTTCAGCTTGTTGCCGTTGGTCCGGATGTCGTCGCCGATCAACTGCGCCACGATGTCGAGGATGTTGTCGTGTTTGATGGTGCGCATGTACACGTCGTGATGGTCGATCGGGCTCTTCAGGCGGCGCACCTGTGGATCGTGCGATGTGTGACCCGGCTCGAGATCGTAAAAATCCGTGTGATCGGTAAAGGCGGCCGCTTTCTGAACGAATTCGTCCGTCACCTGCTGGAGATCCGCGACCTCAGCGTCGGAAAGCACTTTATCGACGGTCATGTAACCGTTCTCGTGGTAGAACTCAACCTGCTCCTGGGATAACATCTGAACCTCCGTGATGGGACTGCTTGCCCTCAGCCGTACCGCTCCTCGTTCGGCCGCGGTAGGCGTTCTTCCACCGGCAGCAGGGCCGGACCGCCGCGCCGTGGCTCGGAAAGATAGTAGTAGGCCGTGCTGGAGTAATCGTTGCTCAGCTTGTTCGCATGGCCGTGCTCGATGGACATGCGGAAACTCTTCTCAAACCGGATTGGATCTTCAATGTGATACCGGTAGACGGTGTTCTTTCCCTTGAATCTCCAGTCCGGGTTGCCGCTGTAGAGAATGATCCCGTGGTACGGCGCCTGAAACTCCGTCGTAGGGCCGTACGCGCCGTGATACCAGTCCTCGGTACCCGTGCCGTGCAGCGACGGGGGCCACGCCTCGCCGTCGATGAACATCATGTCGTCGCCTTCGCCGTACCAGTCGTTCGGGTTCCGCTGAAAGCAGTCGATGTCCAGGTGGGCGCCGCAGTAGATGCCGTCACCCTCGACGTCGCAGATGACGTAGTTGTCCCGGTCGCTCGTATTCAGCCAGCGCGGGTCGTTCCGGTATTCTTCGGGTTTGAGCCCTTCCTCGAAGGCCCAGCCCTTCGTGTCGGCTTCCCGGCGCCACTGTACGTGAAGATACGCCTGATCCGCCACCGCGTCAACGGTGGGATAGGCTTCGCAGTCGATGTAGAAGTAGTGGAAGTAGCCTTCGTCGCCCTGGTTTTCCACTTCCACCACGGCCTTTTCACTGAATGGCATGGGCCACCACGCATTGAAACCCTTGCCGTCCTGGGGGCTCATCTGCAGTGGGGCGGTGATGAAATCCTTGCGCATGCCGTGACCCAGGCCGAAGAAATCGCCGATGGGACACTCCACGCTCGGCTCCGCGCAGCCGTCCCAGTACATGCGCAGCACGATGCGCCGGCAGTAGTCCTCGGACGGGATCCCGAGCGTCATCCAGATATGCTTGATGCAGCCGGGGCCGTCGATTTGCCCGATGACGCGTTTCTCACCGGCCTCGATCCGCCAGGCGTCGGTGTTGGCGCCCGTCGTGTCCCAGCTCGAAATCCGGTGGCTCCTGTACGTGCGCAGCGTGGGCAGCGACGCCAGGCTGGTCTGACCGATCATGGATCCTCCCTTGCAGGTTTGTGGACGTGGTCCGCCCGTCACTCTCCGTAGTGCGGTTCGTCCGGACGCGGAATCCGGTCCTCGACTGGCAGCAGGGCCGGTCCGCCGTGCCGCGGTTCGGAGAGGTAGTAGTACGCCGTGCTTGAGTAATCGTTGCTCAGCTTGTTCGCGTGACCGTGCTCGATGGAGATGTGGAAGCTCTTTCGAAACCGGATCGGATCTTCGATGTGGTAGCGGTAGACCGTGTTCTTGCCCTTCCACCGCCACTCGTCGTTGCCGCTGTAGAGGATGATGCCGTGATAGGGCGCGTTGTACTCGTCGGTCGGGCAGTAGGCGCAATGGTACCAGTCCTCGGTGCCGGTCCCGTGCAGCGACGGCGGCCACGCCTCGCCGTCGATGAACATCATGTCGTCTCCCTCGCCGTACCAGTCGTTCGGATTCCGCTGGAAGCAGTCGATGTCCAGGTGGGCGCCGCAGTAGACGCCGTTTCCTTCGACGTCGCAGATGACGTAGTTTTCCCGCTCGCTTAAGTTTGCCCAGCGCGGGTCGTTCCGGTAGGCTTCCGGCTTGAGTCCTTCCTCGTAGGCCCATCCCCGGGTGTTGGCTTCCCGCCGCCACTGCGTGTGAAAATACGCCTGATCGGCCACCGCTTCGGCCGTGGGATACGTCTCGTAATCGATGTAGAAATAGTGGTTGTATCCCTCGGTCCCCTGGTTCTCCACTTCGATCACGGCCTTGTCCCTGAAGGGCATGGGCCACCAGGAATTGAACCCCTTGCCGTCCTGCGGGCTCATCTGCAGCGGGGCGGTGATGAAGTCCTTGCGCATGCCGTGGCCGAGGCCGAAGAAATCACCGATGGGGCACTCCACGCTCGGTTCCGCGCTGCCGTCCCAGTACATGCGCAGCACGATGCGGCGGCAGTAGTCCTCGGCCGGCAGCCCCAGCGTCATCCACAGATGCTTGATGCATCCCGGTTCGTTGATCTCGCCGATGACCCGTTTCTCGCCGGCTTCGATGCGCCAGAAATCGGCGTTTTCACCTGAAGTATTCCAGCTGGAAATCCGGCGGCTGTCGTAAACGCGCAGCGAGGGCAGCGACGCCAAGCTGGTCTGACCGATCATGGATCCTTCCTTTCGGGTTGTTGACGATACCAGTTATAACTTCCGTGAATATCAGCTATAAATTATTGAAATAACTGAACTTTATACACGACCGCCTCGGCAGCTTCACCACTTCGCCATCCCCACCGTCACCAGGGCCTCGGTCACCTGCCCGAAGGGCCGCCCGCCCACCGTCAGGTTGAGCGCTACGGGCTGCCGCCGGCATTGCGTGCCCTCCGGAACGTGAAGCACCAGGCGGATCTCCTTCTGTTCCCGTGGACCCAGGGACAGGGTCACCGTCTCGCTCTGCCAGCCTTCGGGACCCACCAGCCGTATGCGAGCCGGTTGTTCCGTGGGGAAGGGATTGAGCACCCATCCGCTGAACTCGATCGGTCCGCCCTCGGGCGCGTGGGCCCGGTACGGCACCAGCTTGCCGCCCTGAGACTCGGCGCCGAAGTGGGCCGTGTCGTCATCCAGCAACATGAGCGTGGTGTGCACTTCGTCGAAGGCCGTCGCGGCCCGGTCGATCTCGGTGTACCATTCGGGAGACGTGCGGTAGGGGCGGGTATGGCCCGTGATCACCAGTTCGGGCTCGAAGCGTTTCAGATCTTTCAGGAACCGTTTGTAGCACCCCAGGTCGAGCCCGTTCTTGTATACGTGGTTGGTGAACATGCGCGCGCCGGCCTCGTAGCCCACGCCGCCCCCCGTGTTGAAGAAGGCCTGGTCGCCCGTATGGGCTACGCGGGTCCCGTCGATCTCCATGCAGATCAACGTGGCGAAGCGGGTGTGTCCCGACATGGGATACAGCGTGATGGGGATGTTCTCCCAGTGGACGGTCGTCCCGTTGGGGATGTGCCGGGCCACCCGGATCGGCTCGTGCCAGAGACAAGGCCGGTCGTATTTCACCGGGTGCTCGAGCAGGTCGCTGAACTGTTCGCCCGCCAGGACCTCCGTCCCGTAGAGACGCTGGAGCATGGGGATGCCGTTGACGTGGTCGTCGTGGAAATGGGAGACGAGCGTCGCGTCGATTCGGTCGATCCGGAAGCGCTTCCTGAGCCCGTTGATCCCGTGAAGGATCGGCCTTCGGTTGGATACATGTGACTTGCCGGGCTGGAACCCGGTCTTCACGTTGTAGCCGTAGTCGATGGACATGACCTTGCCCGTGTCGCTGATCACGAAATGGGTCTCCGCCCCGGCATACTTCGAGCGGTACAGGTGCGGCAGGACTTCCTCGATATCGTCCTCGTCCGCATCCTCCATCGGTTCGGCGACACCGGGCTGGATCTCCTCGAGGCGCTTCAGGTTCGCCTTGAAGGCCGCGATGGCGTCGGCCGGGTCGTCCACCGGGTCCCCCAGGCTCGGGAGCAGACGGTCCGCCTCGGCAGCAAGCAGGCGGTTGACAGCGTGGTACAGGTTCCACGCGCCGGTATAGTCGTTGTAGTTGTATTGCAGCGGCGCCAGGCGGGTCGTCTTCCCTGTCCCGCAGATCACTTCTCCCACGAATCCGATGCGCCGGCCGCCAACAGTGACAACGTAGCTGCTCGCGCCGTTGGTCATGCCGGGCGTGGGCACGACCTCCCACGACAGCCCCGCGATGCCGCGCGTCTCGTAATCCATCATCCAGCCGTCGACCGGCACGGGCCGGACGGGCGAGAAGCGGTCCCACCGGTTGTCGTAGGAGTTCCAGTGCTGCCGTTCGCGGAAATGCTGTTCCGGGTCGACGAGATACTCCTGGTCCCAGTACGGGCCGAGAATCCGGACCCCCTTCTCGCGCAGCCTGATGGCGCCATCAGTGTGGTCGCGGAAGTGGTGGGTAAGCAGGACCGTCACCGGCCTGCCGCCCGCGATCTCGTCGAGGTGGTCCGCGGCCTCGCCGGTGCCGGCGTTGACCAGCACGACCCCCTCCGGTCCTTCGACGGCATAGACGATGCAGCTGTCCTGAAATCGGTAGATACCTTCTTCAATTCGTTCCCAACGGGAAGGCATGGATCTGAGGCTCCTTGTGATCTTTTGGACATCGGCCAGCAATCTCGGCCGGTTTCTGGCCGGTTTGACCGGTTCCCGGGTCACGCGGCGGAAACGCCACGCACAACCTCGTCCATTATGCACGTGAACGAACCCGCGGGCAACCCTTACCGCATGACACCGGTACAAATGTATTGTAATCCGCCCCGGAAACGTATAAGTTCAATGCAGCGATTGCTTTATTCCCCCGGATTCTGATGCGCGCCGGTGCAGATTCCGGCCTGCATTCGTACGGAAACCGATACGTGTTCTAGCCACTGCCGGGGTCCGATCTTGGCCGACGTCGAAACCCTATACGACCGCTACTTCCTCGAATACGCCACCTACGTCGTCAAGAACCGGGCGATTCCGGAGATCGACGACGGCCTGAAGCCCGTTCAGCGCCGCATCCTGCACACCCTCTTCGAGATCGACGACGGCAAGTACCACAAGGTGGCCAACGTCGTCGGCCAGACCATGCGGTTCCATCCCCACGGGGACCAGTCCATCTTCGGCGCCCTGGTATCGCTCGCCAACAAGAACCTGTTCATCGACAAGCAGGGAAATTTCGGCTCGGTGCTCACGGGCGGCCAGGCCTCGGCCGCGCGCTACATCGAATGCCGGCTCACGCCCCTCGCCCGGGAAGTGCTGCTCAGCCCGGAGATCACGGAGTACGTGGACTCCTACGACGGCCGCGCCCGCGAACCCGTGGTCTTCCCGGCCAAGGTGCCGGTGGCGCTCATCCTCGGCGCCGAAGGCATCGCCGTGGGCATGTCCACCCGCATCCTGCCCCACAACCCCATCGAGGTCATGGAAGCCCAGGTGTCCTGCCTCAAGGGCGAGCCCTTCCACCTGTACCCCGACTTCCCCACCGGCGGTCTCATGGACGTGAGCGAATACGAGGACGGAAACGGGCGCGTATATACCCGCGCGCGGCTGGAACCCCGGGACGACAGCGTGGTCATGGTCCGCGCGCTGCCCTTCGGCGAGACGACCGAAAGCCTGATGAAATCGATCGAGGAGGCGGCCCGGGCGAAGCGCATCGCGGTGTCCGGAATGACGGACTACACCACCGGCGACGTGGAGATCGAGATCCGGACGGACCCCGGCGCGGAAACCGCGGACATCAACGACATCCTGCAGGGCCTCTACGCCTTCACGTCCTGCGAGGTCGCCCTCGCCGCCAACCTGCTGGTCATCTCAGGCGGCCATCCCCGCGTGATGACCGTGACGGACATGATCCGGCACAGCACGACCCGGCTGCTGGAGATCCTCGAAGCGGAACTGAAGATCGAGGAGCGGGACCTGCGCGCCCAGCTCCGCGCCCGCAGGCTCGAGCAGGTCTTCATCGAGAACCGGATATACAAGGACATCGAGGAAATAGATAACATCGAGGGGGTATACGCCGCCGTGCGCGAGGCCATCGCGAAGTATAGCCCGGTTTCGACCACGGCCCGCGCCGTGGACCGGGGCATGATCGAACTCAACGACGCGCTGCCGGAGATCCGCGACGCGGCCCGCAGCCTGCTGACTACCGTGTACCGCAGCCTGGATTTCGAGCACTACGGACCGAGCCGCGAGATGATCGCACGGAACCTGGACGCGGTCGGTCACGGACCGGAGCCGCATCGACGCCTGGTGCGGTCGCTGCTGGCGGCGATCCGGCACGAGCTGACCGCGACGCGGCGCATGGCCGCCGTGGAAGACATCATTACGGCCGACAACCTGACGGAGGAGGACCTGGACCGGCTCCTCGACATACCGATCCACCGCATCACCCGGTACGGCATCGACCGGGCCGAAGCCGAGATGCGGGATCTCGAAGGCCAGCTCAGGACGGTGCTCCACAACCTTCATCACCTGACGGAATTCGCCATCGATTTCCTGGAGCAGCTCATCCGCACCTACCGCGACGAGCATCCCCGCCGCTCGGAGGTCAAACCCTTCACGCCGGTAGAGGAACGCGACGCCGCAGCCCGCGACCTGGTGCTCCGTTACGACACCGAATCCGGGTACATGGGATACACCATCGAGAGCGGCCGGCCGCTCTTCAACGTCTCCCTATACGACCGGGTCGTGATCGTCCGATCCGGGGGCGTCGCTGGCGTCCACAATACCCTTGACAAAATGTACGTCGATCTCGATATCCTGTACTGCGCCATGGAGGAACCGGGCCGCGTGTTCACCGTCGCCTACCGCGATCTCGAAGGATACGCCTGCATTAAGCGCTGCACCATGGACCGCTGCCGGATCAACCAGCTCTACGAACTCGTGCCCGGGGATTCGGAGTTGCTGGATTTCACGGCGGAGGCCGATCCGGAGATCGTGCTGAAAGTTCTGGACGCGAAGGCCGGGGAGGAAACCTGCGAGTACCTCAAAGCGGACGATTTTCCCATTCGAAGCCATCGGGCGAGGGGGGACCGGATTGAACGGGTCGGTATCGCGGATGTGGAGTTTGTTAACGAGATTCGAGAGGAATCTTGAGACTCATTAGGAATAAGCCTACCAATAAGTCAGAAGTTTCACTCGAAAGCTAAAAGGAGGATCAGATTCCAAGTCGTAATAAATCGTAAAACTCACGATTCTATGAGCTGATAATAGACACAATCGGATTTCGCTCCATAAACCTGCAGCATATCAGGGGAACAGTACTAAAAAATGGAAAACCTAATCGGTGAATTGTTTCCTGGGTGGCATTCGCTAAAAGTAAATCCCACAGCGCTGGTTTTTATTATGGCTGTCACGCCAGGATTCATAATCGTTTTTGTCAGGTCGCAACTAGTTTCAGGAAGGATTCTTCCATATCCAGCAGGATTCTTACTTTATTTAACGGTTTCCACGATTTACTGGGCTGTGTTGTTCCTAATTACAGACGTGTTGATTGCAAATCATTTATGGTGGGAAGGTCCAACACTAGGTACGCTAAGGTGGTTGGTTTTTCTTGTTATAATTCCAGTCATTGTAGGTGCTGTTACTGGAGCTGTTTCAAACAGAACGTTACTGTATAAAACGTTAAAGAAAATCAGGCTTAATCCCATACATCCAACTCCGAGTGCTTGGGATTGGACGTTTTCAGACTTGAATGAACAGTATATACTGGTTAGATTGAATAACGGTTCCATGTTTGGCGGTTTCCTAGGAGCAGATTCGTTTATCTCTTCTGATCCCGATGAACGAGATTTGTATATCGAAGAGATATTCGAGCTAGATGAAGAAAACAATTGGGTTACTAATGGTCACGGTGTGTACCTTACAGGCCGAGACATAAGCTCTATTGAGTTCTTGCCGAGTTAAAACGACCAGGAGGACCAAGTATGAGTAAGTCCCCCAAGAGCGGACCTAATCGTAGAGATGTTGAGACGAGAGGATACAGGCCAAAGCCCTTAACGAACAGGGCGACAAGGCCCAAGCCACCCAATCAGGGTAGTTCCATCAAATCGGCTGACAGCCGTAAATGACGAATAGCCACATATTTGTCAAGTTGGAGACAGTGTTACTCAATTACAGTGATTTCAATGACAGCCTCTCTTTAGATCGAGTGGACGTAATCTCATTGAAACAAACCCGACGTGTCTGTCAGCGTCGGGTTTTTTGTTAATCATAATCTGATTAGCCATCCTTTTGGTTATCGTTTCGTCTGTAGTTCCACACAAAGGAATCCAAATAGCAGCATTAACCAGGAAAGGTGATCTTCATGTCTTCATGGAATCTGTTGAGCTGGAACGTGAACGGGGTAAGGGCGGTGGCGAAGAAGGGCTTCATCGAGTGGTTCCAGGGGGAGGCGCCGGACATCCTCTGCATTCAGGAAACCAAGTCCCAGGAGTCGCAACTGGACGCCAAGATCACGGATGTCGAAGGATATACGAGTTACTGGTCGGAAGCGGAGAAAAAAGGATACAGCGGCGTAGGCGTCTACACGCGCCACGAACCCATCAGCGTCGAGAAAGGGTTCGGCGAGGAACGTTTCGATTCGGAAGGCCGGACCCTGGTGCTGGAGTACCCCGATTTCACCCTGTTCAACGTGTACTTCCCGAATGGTAAGCAGAACGCCCAACGGCTGCAGTACAAAATGGACTTTTACGCGGCCATCCTGGCCCACTGGGAGTCGCTCCGTGCGGATGGTAAAAAACTCGTCATATGCGGCGACGTGAACACGGCCCACAAAGCGATCGACCTCGCCCGCCCCAAGGACAACGAGAAGATCTCTGGGTTCCTTCCCATGGAACGCGAGTGGATCGACAAAATCGTTGATATGGGTTACGTAGATACCTTCCGGCAATTCGACGAAGGGCCGGACAACTACACCTGGTGGCACCTCATGTCCGGAGCGAGAAAGCGGAACGTGGGCTGGCGCATCGATTACTTCTACGTGACCGAGGACCTGATGCCCTCAGTCTCCAACGCGTGGATCATGCCGGACGTCATGGGGTCGGATCACTGTCCGATCGGGATTGAGGTTGGGGTGGGGTAAGGGGTATCGTTAGGGAATCGGAAATGTACTACGGCTTTGCAGTACCGGGCAATTGCAAAGCGACGTCATCGAAGGTGTAAACAGCGCTCAACTCGTCGCCCGCGACAGCCAGCTTTTCGGCCTTGCACACGATCAGGGCGTCGGCGAAGTCCGCCTTCGTCCTACGATAGGCCTGCGGGGCGCTTCAGACCGCTTCGTCATCCTCAAAGTGCAGATTTGCACCTTGCGGCAGGTTATTGATCAGGTCGATCAGCTCCGCCCGGGTCACGCGATTCCTGGGCTGGCTAACGTCCTCACCGTTTCCGCCAGTACCATATCCGTAATAAGCACACGCTCGCCGCCTTCTATCACGCGACATGCATGTTCAGCCTTCCCATCGTCGTCTCTCAGGAGATAGCGCAGCAGGGCATTGGTGTCGATGGCGATTAAGGCGTCTGTTCTCGCTTTCCTTCTATCGCGTCCTGGCGCGATTCCTCTTCCGAAACCGTCGGATCGCCTTCGAGATGCGCCCGGCATCCCCAGGCGATGCCGGGCTCCTGGCGTATTATGGTAATGCGTCCGTCGGCCACGAAGCTCTGGCACTCGTCGCCCGGCTCGATGCCGACTAAACGGCACTGATCCGCCGGAAGCGTAATCTGTCGTTTAGAGCTGACTTTAGGCACGTTACGCTCCTGTGATGTAGATCGGCTAACAAACTATCAGAAAGATAAAACACGAGATAATCTGTTCTCCCTATGACCATTTAATATAGAAGGTTCGGGTTTAAGCGTGAATCGCCGCCGCCGGTTTTTCTGTATAGATGTCCATTTAAGTTAGCACTTGTAACTCAAACTTGTAAAGGTCATGAAACATGAACACAGGTAATTCACGAGAGACAGAAAAGCTCCTGGATGAAGTGTTTTTTAAAGACGAAAATATAAAGAGCAGGTTATTCGGTCTTGAAAGAACCGAAGTCAGCATATACAAACTTATCGACCATTCCTACAAGAGGATGTCGGAGTTTGATGCCGAGTCCGATTCCTGCGGAGGGTAGTCTATGGACTGGGAACTGCGATCATCGGCGGGCTAATAACCATCATATTCCAACTTTGGCGGGGTTGAAGGAGTATTCCTATGGTAGACTAGAAAGGTCGGCTGATTGACCCACGAAAGGCCGAGATACTGAAAAGCAAAATACTGGATCTGTTGACCGACGAAGAGATTGAGGTGCTTGGTATTGAGGTCGAGATCAGACTGAAGAACGGATATCAGGATAAAGTCTGGTACGCATGGAAAAACCCTCTTCCAACCGCATGACCGGCCGTGCCAGTGACGCACGGGAGCCGCAGTCTGCACTTTCTCGAAACTTGGGGTCGCTCGTTCAGCACCTCACTCCGACGCATCGCTCGAGCCGCCCAACCTGTCCAGCGCCTCCTGCAGCGCGGCGGACAGGACCCAGGGCTCATCCGTCCCGATGCGGCAGGTCTTGCCGTTCTTCATCTCCAGTTCCACCGCCTCCAGTCCCGAAACGTTGTATAGCCAGCCCCACGGCGTAAGTCGTATACCCCAACCGTAAAGCCAGGAGTTTCTGACTGGCTGACAGGACTCGATCTGATCCAGGGGGAACCGCTTCCGGATCAGGCCGATGCCGAAACTGATGTGCAGGTCCTGGCCATCGATCGTGACAGTCAGGTTGTGGAACAGCGCCAGGATCCCCAGCAGGAAAATCAGGATCAGCCAGGCGACCGGTGCCGCTCCGGCCACCCACGCGGGCAGAAAGGTCAATGGCGCGATGGCGATAATGATGACGACGTTGACCGTGCCGAACTGGGTGTGGCGATAGGTGTTCATTGCAATTCATCCTGCCAGGGCTTGATCCAGAGGCCCGCCAGCCTGCCGTCCCGGTCGAGGACGACGCGCACTTCGGGCGGCCGGGACGCGTTCCCGTACCGGCCTTTGAAGCGGTGAATCAGCAGGTGCGGCTGGCTGTCCATGTACCGCGTTTCGATGTAATCCAGACCCTCGAAGGCGCCGAACATCAGCCGTATGGTCTGATGGTTCTGGCGCTGTACCTCCGCGGTGAAACCCGTGCGAAATACCTCGGTGGCCTCCTCTGGGCTCAGGGCTTCAAAGCGGCCCAGTTCGTACCCCTGGAGGATCCGTGTGGCCAGCTGCTCGGCCCGATGGTGTTGATCGGACTGGACGGTTACGCTGGCAACGGGCTGAGGAGCGACGGCGCCCTGCAGGAACTGTCCCGTCGCACCGGTGGCCACCTCTCCCACGGCGATGGCGGCGATGAATGCGGCGATTGCCCATCCTCCGGCGACATGGCACGAGACGGAAAAAGCGCGGTACATCAGTAGCACGATCCAGACCAGCAGCAACGCCATCACCGTACCTATCGCAGTGAGGGCCGTAAGCTGTGCGACCGAGAAATGCGAGGCGCCCTGGGCAATCAGAGAGGCCGTGAGGTCGCGAAAGGGCGGTGACAACACGATCAGGGCCACGAGCAGTCCAGGCGCACGCGCCAGGGCCTGGGTGCCGAAGACGTCGACGAGGCGAACGCGGCTGCGGCTGAGACCGCGCCCGGCGAGGTAAAGCAGGACGCTGGGTACGATCCACGCCGTAAGGCCCTGCGTTATGGCGAGCCAGATTGGCGTCGGTGTCGAAAGCTGGAAGGAAAGCGTGCCCGTGTAACGGTAATCGAATGCGCCGCCAAGCCAGGCGGTCAAGACGATACATGCCAGTCCCCAGGCCAGCGCCGTCCCGCCGGCCAGGTAGTGGAAGGGATTGAACAGCCACGTGCGCCACGTGCGCTGGACTGAAGACTCGCGTGTGTGGGAAGCGAGGGTGTGGGAAGCGTCCATGACTGGCATCCTTCTACGTATTGCCCATCGAAATGTGTAACGAAATGCGCATCAGAAGCTGCTTGCTTCGCCGAGTTCTTCCTCTGGATGGTCCACCGCCCCCAACGAATCCAGATGCGCGACCAGGTCATCGAGGCGGTTCCGCAGCGTGGGGTAGGAGACGCCGTAGCGTTCGGCCATGTCCTTGAGATTGCCGCCGGTCTGGAGAAAGCAGAGCACAAAGGCCTGATCCTCCGGGGCAAGCCGGGCTAACGGCGGCAGGTGAAAGCCGCCGATCACGGCCGTATCGCACTCGGTGCAGTCCAGGCGGGTGACCTTCAGGGCCGCGGCACAGCCCGGGCAATGGGCGGGTAAACGCGGGTTCGGTATCCGAACAGTGTCGTTATTTAAATCGGTGTCGCTGGTCATAAGATTTCCACGATTCGTTGTTCTTTCTCATTTTAGTTAAAAAGATAAATCAGTGTTCATATAAACGCAAGTTGATTTTATATAAACCAAAATTAGATTTTAATTATAGAAAAACTAAATCGTATTTGTGATGCGATGAGATGATCGCGAACACGATCTCCGCCGTGCCAACCGCCTTTAAATAAAGTAAAACACGAGATATCTCGAGCGCGCTACTACTGAAACATTTATAGGGCGTTGATCCGGAGGATTCGCGGTGGATTCGTGGCGCCGATCCCCGAAGGTGTGCTACAGCACGAGAGAATCAGAGGGCAGAAAGCAAACCGGAGCGTTTTCTACGTCTCACATGCAAATCGGTATGATCAATGAGTCACCATACTAACCAAAAAGGACAGGTGTGATGAACAATCCAAAAAGCAAACGACCAACCGGCGGAACCGGGATGAGTTCGCGGGAAATCGAGGCGTCCATCAGGCGGATCGAAGATGATCTGTATTTCGGGTCCGACAACATCATGATACGCCTGACCAGGATCGAGGAGAAGCTGGAGCATGTCGTCACACGTGACGACCTGAAAGCATTCGCCACCCGTGATGATCTGAAAGCGTTCGTCACACGTGACGATCTGAAGGCCTTTGCCACAAAGGAAGATTTGAAGGCCTTTGCCACAAAGGACGATCTGGGGGCATTCGCCACACAGGAAGACCTTGCAGAATTGAGAACGGAAATGATCGCCCTAGTTCACACGCAATTTCGATGGACAATCGGCGTTGTTGTTTCCTGCATGGGGGTCATCTTGGCCGTATTGAAGCTAACCTGAACAAACAGAGGTCAATGGGAGGACCGCTAGACGAAAATGAACCAGTCAAAAAGCAAACGTCCAACCGGCAATACCGGGATGAGTTCACGGGAAATCGCGGCGTCCATCAGGCGGATCGAGGACGATCTGTACTACAGTTCGGACAACATCAAGATCCGATTGACCAGAATCGAGGAGAAACTGGAGCATGTAGCCACACGTGACGATCTAGGTGTACTGAGAACAGACATGGAACAGATGAGAACGGACATGGAGCGGATGAGAACGGAAATGATCGCCCACTCGAATACACTGTTTCGATGGTCTATTGGGATTTTCGTAACGGGCTTCGGGGCAATCTTGACCGTGATGAAGCTAACCTGAACGGGCAAGGCAACAAACCGTCACATCGCCGCCGTTCCTACGATGGTATCCGAAAACACGACGTGTCCCCACATCTCGGGGATATGCATGTTGATCTCTCCCTGCGGCGACCAGACCCAGTTGTCGCAGGGAACCCCCTCTTTCTTCAGATAGCCGTCCTTGTAACGCTCGAATTCCCACTCGACCCGTGAGAAGTTGACCCGCCAGGAATCTCCGGCCCTGGGAGGACAGTCGACGCCGGCGTATTCGGCCATGCTGGTCCAGGGAAAGGCTATTTCGGTGGACCAGCCGCGGTCCACGTCGTGGGAGCAGTTGACCGTTCCGTCGATATGGACGGCGTGCCGCACGCCCTCGAAGTCCCAGTCGTGATCGGCTTTCCCGCCCTTGCTGTAGGGCTTGGGCAGGTACAGGTCCCAGGCGGTGTTCAAGGGGTTGATCTCGAACTCCATGTAGTGATTGGTGTCCCCGTCGGGATCGATAAACACCTCAAAGTCGTTGTCGAGACAGATGACGGAATCCCGCTTGGTCAGTGTGCCCCAGACGTCCGGTTCCTCCATGTCCGCGGCGACGTAGAAGTACTCGTCGTCCCACAGCATCATGGCGCGCGTGCCAAAGCGCGGGATGGGCTTGAGGTCGCCCTCGATGTCGACGAAGAGGTCGGTGCGGGGCGCCCGGATCCAGGACGGATCGCTCAGCTTTCCGTCGATCGCGATCGAGCCGCAGGCACGGTAGCAGGTGTAGGTCTTGGGGACGATATTCGGCGATGTAGCATCGGACATGATGGTTCTTTCTCTTAGGATAAATGTGACGATTGAATTGCGAATTGGACGACGGGGGAAACGCGGACAGGTGGACCTGGGCCGTCGGTCCGGGTACGTGGCTCAGTCCAGCGGACAAACAGCCGGCCCGGAACCGTGATTTAAGTCCGCATGCCCGACTGCGACTCGAATCCCAGCAGGCGCTTCAGGGTCGGCGTCGCCCGCTCGACGACCTCGGGGCTGGCCAGCCTGAACTGGTCCTGCTGCGGCTTCATGAACGAGCGGCAGAAGAACCCCAGCAGGATCATCCGGTCCTCCCGGGTTCGATTGGCGCCGCTGCTGTGCCAGGTCGCGCCGTGGATAATGACGATATCACCCTTGCGGGCGTCCAGCTGGATGACGTCGTCGTATTCCTTTTCCGGATCGGGGGCGTATCCGCGTTTGTAACTGCCCGGCACGATCCGCGTGGCCCCGTTTTCGGGCGAGAAGTCGTCGAGTACGAAGATCGTGTTGGCGCAGAAGGCGAAGGGTGGAGGCGGCTGCGGGAAACGACCCAGCGGAAAGTCGACATGCAGACCGCCAGCCGGCGCGCCGGGGCCGATGAGATTCACGGTAAAGCTGCTTAAGATACAGTCGTCGCCCAGCAGGTGTTCGTGGAGCGCGAGCACTTGCGGCAGTTGGATCATCTCCTCGTAGATGCGGCCCTTGTTGACCAGGTTCCACACCCGTTGCGCCTGCCCGTCGAAGTATACGTGTTCTCCGCTTCCGGCTTTTTCGTGCGCGGCCAACTCGGCCGAGCGATCTCGCAGGGCACCGGCCTGCTCCGGGGTCAACGCATCCTTGAGCACGACGTAACCGTGTTCGTCGAGATGGGCCTTGGCGTTCTCCAGCTTCATCCGGGATGCTCCTCCGGGTCCATCCGCGATGCCGCGAGCGGCCGCGTGCAATTCCCTCGCGGTGCTCCGCTCGGTCGCCCGCGATACCTTCGCAATGCCCCGAACGGCCTCGAACGGCCTCGAACGTCCTGGTCGGTTTCCCCTACGCACTTTCGTACGGCACCGAGATGCCTTCGACGAACTCGGGCTCGTCCATGTCGGCCGTCATGTAGACGTGGCTGCCTTTCCGGTCGCTCGTGGTTCCCGCCATGTGGGCGCCGCTGGCATCCAGGGAGATGATCTGCACGCCGCCCACGCGCTGGGAATCCAGCTCGTTCATGTCCCGAAGCCCCTCGGCCGTGGCCTCTTCGAGCGACATGCCCATCTTCATGTAGGTCACCACGTTCCGGGCCGCGCCGGTCCGGATGGCCAGCTCTCCCGTGCCCGTACACGCCGCGGCGCCGTAGCGGTTGTCGGCGAAACCGCCCGCGCTGATGACCGGCGAATCACCCAGGCGGCCCGGGTACTTCCATCCCCAACCGCTCGTGCTCACGCCCACGCAGAGGTCGCCGTTGCCGTCCTGCGCGATGAAGTTGGTCGTGCCCCCGGCCTTCTGCGGATCGACGGCCAGGTGGCTCAGCTTCCACAGCTCTTTGGTGTGCTGGAGTTCTTCGGGGTCGTCGATGCCGAGTTGTTCGACCACGTGCTTCGCGTAGATCTCGGGCATTTCGGGGTCCACATAGGTGCTCTTCTCGAAACCCATTTCGCTGGCGAACCGCTCCGCCCCGTCGGCGACGAGAAAGACGTGTATCAGCTTCTCCATGACGCAGCGGGCGATCGAGATCGGGTGGTCGTATCCCGTCACTGCGCCCACGGCCCCCACGTCGCGGGTGCGGCCGTCCATGATGAGGGCGTCCAGCTGGGGATAGCCGAGGATGTTGGGATAGCCGTGCAGGCCGACGCTACGGTCGGGACGGTGCACCTCCACCTCCCGGATGCCGATCTCGATGGCGTCCACCGCGGTCTTGCCTTCCCTGAGCGCGGCCACCGCCTGCCGGATGCCCACGTCGCCGTTGTTCGTTGCCATGACGATCATTGTGTGGTCCTTTTCGCAAGATAGTGTTCAACAGCGTTTTTTCTGCGAGATAGGAAACTTGAAATGCGACTCTTAAGATATCAGCGTGGGATCAACGGCGGTAGGCTTATTTGGATCAACTTTGGAAGGAGTCAGACATGACCACGATGTCTCGGGACCAATGGGCCTTCGGCGCCCAGATCATAACGGCCGCAGGGGTTCTTGTCATTACCGTTTTTGCGTTTGTCAATCAGCTGAACCAGGAATTCAGGGATGAAATCCGTTCCGACTTCTCGGAAATGCGTACCGAGTTGGCTGCTATACGTACCGAGTTATCCTCAATGCGGGAAGAGATACACGACATGAATACGCGCCTGGGACGGGTAGAGGGACGATTACGGATATCCCAGCATCAGTAACGTGAATCCGGGATCGCGTTAACAAAAAAGAAAGGGGGTTATATCGAACGGTGAACATCGGGATCAAACCGGCCTGGGAACTCTGATCTGATGGCATAGGAGATGAGAAGGCTGGGATACACGAGTGTTGACGAGATGCCAACAAAATCGGCGTTGACAATTTGCCGACCTTGTGACTTTGTTATTTGAGATTCATGTAGTCACCCACGCCGGGCAGCTTGCTGGATACAACGGCCGAAACGACATACAGGGAGAGGGAATGTTTGACCTGAGTATCATACCGTCCAGCGTCATTGCCATTTGTGCGGTCATCATGGTTTTTCTCACTCTAAGAGGGCAGTATCTGACAAAAATCACAGATGGAATCCGAGGTATTCGTGACGACTTGAAGGAGATAAAGGAAGTGGTTGTCGAGGTGAAGGGAAGGCAGGAGATTTTACTCGATAGAAGGGAACCTCGCTTACGAAATGGATGGAGGTGGTCCGAATGAGAGTAGATTCATTTGTGTATGGAAAGCTGATTGCCATTGAAAACCTACTTCTCGGCCTCTCCATTCGAGCTTGTGATATGAAAGTTGATCAGATAGAGTACTTTCAGAAACATATGGCTGAGGAATCTGAAAGACTCAGAGATTGGGACCCGGGCAAGGTTGACGATCCAGACGCATTGGTTACTGTTATCGCAGAATTGATATTGGAAGGACAGCCAGTCGAAACGATTCACGAGGTAATGAAGGGGGCAGAATCTACATACGGTAAAATCAATGAAGGGCTGATCGGGTATCTCGAATCAAGAAAAGAGGAAGATGTCAAGGGTTAGAAGGTTGACTCTCGTTGAATTGTACGCATGTGGTTTCCAAACAGGACGGATGACTACTTGATCATCTGGATTCGCATCGGGACGCTGGAATCCTACAATAAAGACGGCCGGGATTTCTGGCTGAAGCGGCGGCTGGAGGAAATCTCCGGGCAGCCGTGCCTGATGCTGCACCAGGAGCAGATGACGCCGGAAATCGTCGAGCCGCTGAAACCTCGCGCCATGCTGCTCAGCGGCGCAGGGACCTTCTTCCAGCATTTCAAACCGGCGGAATTCTACGGCTTCGAAGATACGCTGAACGCGATGGTGGACGTGCCTACCATGGGACTGTGCGCCAGCCACCAGCTCATGGGGTTCATGTTCAATGACGGTTTTCGCAACCTGGCCAAACTCGAAGACGAGATGATGCGTCCGCTTCGGTCCGGCGAGCCCGACGTGCTCGATCCCAATCCCGATGCGCTGGGTTACTTCTGTGAAGAGGGCTTCTACCCGGTGAATCCGGTGAAGGCCGATCCGCTTTTTGACGGGTTGCCCGATCCGGTGGTCGTCCGGCAGTCGCACTACGCTGAGATGAAGACTGTACCCCCGGACTTCGATCTCATCGCGTCGAACGAAAACTGCCGGATCCAGGCGATCAGGCACCGGGAACGGCCCCTGTACGGCACGCAGTTCCACCCGGAATACTTCGTGGACGTCTACCCGCACGGGCGGAAGATCCTGGAGAACTTCTTTCGGGTGGCCGGGGTGCTGTAACGACTGACAGTGGCGGCCGGAGTCACCGGCTCAAGATTCTTTTCTGTGCCACCACTCTTCGAGGACAGTGCACTGAAGAGCACCCGTTTCGTTTGAAAACACGAGTCTGAACGTCCCGTCGAGGCTGACCCGTGCTCCGGTGGCCTGCAGGGTGTAGCGGGCTTGCCAGCCGGCAATCGCGGTATCGTTCCTGACCGCCCAGACCTGAGATTCAAACTCGATGTCCTCGTGTGTTTCCACCGCGTATTTCTGCCAGTACGCCCGTATTTCGTGTCGTCCTCTCATTGGTTCATCAAAAGGCGTTTCACGATAAGTGGCCGTTTCGGCAAACAATGTGACCGCCAGGTCCGGGTCGCTACCGACCCAGGCACGGCCATATACCTCGAGCCAGTTCTGAACGTCCTGTTCCGTCATGGTCTCCTCCATCCTCTGCTGCGTGATCTACACACCGCCAAACGTCGCCATTTTGGGTAAAGCGTAATAGCACAGTAACTTGTGTCAAGGTCATTCGGAATATCGCTTGACATAAGGTTATCGTGCGTGATACGGTTTGCGTATCCGACTCGTTCGATATCGATAAAAACAGAGGTTACAATGGCCATACATAATTTCGGCATGAGCGAACTGGCCCGGTTTGCCGAGGAAGGCTACCTGCGCCTGGGCCGGGTGGCTTCCGAGGAACACCTGCAGGCCATGCGCGACCGCATCGATGACATCATGCTGGGCAACGTCCGCTACGAGGGCATGCCCATGCAGCGCGACACGGATACAGGCGAGTACGGCGAACTGCCGACAAGAACCTTCGAGGAAAGCGAGGAGACGCTCACATACCGGCGTATCGACGACCTGCAACTGGATCCGCTTTTCCTGGGATACATGCAGCACCCGTTCTTCCGTGAGGTCACGGAGGCCCTCGTCGGTCCAAACGTCTCCATCTTCCGGGCCATGTTCATGAACAAACCTGCAGAGCACGGCACCCATCTCCCCTGGCACCAGGACGTCGGCATCGGGTGGGGGCTGGATGCGAACCCGGAGACGACAGTCTGGACCGCCCTCGATGCGGCGACGGTCGAAAACGGCTGCATGGAGGTGGTGGTGGGCAGCCACAAGCACGGCGTGATCAACGAGATGCACTTCCCGTCGGAGGCCGACCAGGCCCGGTACGCGCGGGAGGAAGACTGTATCTACCTCGAGGCGGAGGCGGGCGAGGCCATTCTCCTGAACAACCTGCTCCTGCACCGGTCGGCCCGCAATCCCTCCTGCAACCCGCGAAGGGCATTCAGCATCGCATACATGGACGCGTCCACCCGGGCGGTCAATACGGGCGAGACCTTCCCCGTCATCTTCGGAGAGGGTGCGCTGACCGGCGGCGAGCTGATCGATGGGGCGCAGACCAAAGGCGCGCTGGCCGAGAGCACGTTGAACAATGGCAGCTGACCGAGATCGCTCTCCGGGAGAGCCGGCATTGAAACTGGAAGGGCGCGTCGCGCTCATCACGGGCGGCGGAACGGGAATCGGGGCCGCTACGGCGAGACTCTTTGCCGAGGAAGGCGCGGCCGTCTGTGTTACAGGGCGCAGGAAGGCCCCGCTGGAAGAAGTCGTTGCCTCCATAGAGGCTACGGGCGGACGAGCTTTGGCCGTTTCAGGGGATGTGGCCATCACCGAAGATTGCCAGCGGATGGTCGACCAGACGACGGCCACCTATGGGAAGATCGACGTACTGGTCAACAACGCGGGGACTGGCCCATTGATGGACGCCGAAAGAACCACAGACGAAATCTGGGACCAGATTATCGGGACCAATCTGTCGGGAGCGTTCCGGCTCATCCGCGCAGTCCTGCCGGGGATGGTTTCCAGGAGCGCCGGGAGTATCGTCAACGTCAGCTCGATCCTCGGGCAATCGGGAATGAAGAAGTCGGCGGCTTATGGTGCCTCCAAGGCGGGACTTGACCAGTTGACGCGTGTCCTTGCCGTCGAGTTCGCAGATCGCGGGATACGGGTCAATGCCGTAGCGCCGGGGTGGGTGGATACCCCCATGACGGAATCGGTACAGGCCCATGCCGCCATGTACGAGCGGCTTAAGAAAAAGCACCCCATGGACCGTTTCGGTGCGCCTGAAGAAGTGGCACAAGCCATCCTGTATCTGGCTTCCGACCAGGCATCCTTTACGACCGGTTCCGTGTTGATGGTCGACGGCGGTTGGAGCGCGGCTTGACGATATGGGGCGGACGAAACGCCGCCGGACCGCGCACGGTCGACGGCAGTTGGAGCGCGACCTGACGGCGGATGACGCGCGACCTGACAATTCGCGTAGCAAAAGGTGTATTAGTGAAATCATGAAACTGACCGGAGACCGAAAATGGGTTTGAGAACGGCTGAACAATACCTGGAAGGATTGCGGGACGGCAGGACGATCTACTTTCGCGGGGAGCGGGTGCCCGACCTCATGGAACATCCGGAACTGCGCGTGGGCGCCGAGCACACAGCGCTGGACTATCACCTCGCCGAGGACGAAGCTCACCGAGACCTGTTCACGGCGATATGTCCCGAGACGACCGAGCGCGTCAGCCGCTACTTCCTCCCGCCGGCCAACACGGAGGACTTGCTGAAGCGCCGGGAGATGATCGAGACCAGCACCCGCGAGGGTAGCGGCGTGGTCCTGCTCATCAAGGAAATCGGCACGGACGCCCTGTTCTCCCTAAGGCTTGTCGCGCGGCAGATCGACGAGAAATACGGCACCGGGTACCTGGACCGCGTGAAAAACTACCACGCCGAATGCCGCGACCGCGACCTGAGCATGGCCGTGGCCCAGACCGACGCCAAGGGGGACCGCAGCCGCCTGCCGTCCCAGCAGACCCATCCCGATTACTACGTGCGCATCGTGGAACGCCGTCCCGACGGCATCGTGGTCCGCGGAGCCAAGGCCCATACCACGGGGACCGCCTTCGTGGACGAAGTGGTCGTGCTGCCCACCCGGGCCATCTCGGAGGAGGACAAGGGCTACGCCGTGGCCTTCGCCGTGCCCGTCAACACGCCGGGTGTCCGGCTCATCGCCAGTCCCTTCGGGTTCTCGGGCGAGAGCACCTATCACCACCCGGTCAGTTCAAAGCACCACCTGGTGGAAACCCTGACCGTGTTCGACGACGTGTTCGTACCGAACGAGCGGGTCTTCCTGGCCGGCGAGTGGGATTTCGCCGGGGTGCTGGCCAACGCCTTCGTGGAGTTTCACCGGTTCACGGCCGTGTCCTACAAGCCGCCGCTCCTCGACCTCTTCATCGGCGCGGCCTCCTTGATCGCCGTGTATAACGGGGTGGAGAAGGCCAGCCATATCCGCGACAAGGCCACGCGGCTCATCACCTACACGGAGACGGTCCGCGCCCTGACCCGCGCGGCCGCCATGGACTGCAAGGTGGTGGACGGCATCGCGGTACCGGACACGCTCACGACCAACATCGCCAAGTACCACTTCGCCAACAATTACCACGAGGCGGTGCGGGACGTGCAGGACATCGCCGGGGCACTGCTGGTCACAGGCCCGTCGGAAGCGGACTGGCACAACGAGGAGACGAAGAGCGACCTGGAGCGCTACCTGGGCGGGCGCAAGGGCGTGCCGACCATGGACCGGATGAAGGCCATCAATCTCATCCGCGACCTCACGGCTTCGGATTTCGGCGGGTACCACGAGCTGCTGGCTATCCATGCCGAGGGCTCGCTCGAGGCGCAGAAGATCACCATATTCCGGGGATACGACCTGCTGCGGTGCATGGATGTGGCGAA
This sequence comes from Gemmatimonadota bacterium, assembly GCA_026705925.1. Classification (GTDB taxonomy): domain Bacteria; phylum JAAXHH01; class JAAXHH01; order JAAXHH01; family JAAXHH01; genus JAAXHH01. The sequence continues at coordinate 49,127 of JAPOZT010000019.1, read as the reverse complement.
GAAGGCCGCGGGGATCGAGTAGGGGAAAGCCAATGAGTTCCGGCAACAGCCCGGTCATCATGAGCGGACGCACGCTGGCCGACGAGATGCAGGCGAGGCTTGCGAGAGAAACAGCCGAAATGCAGGAGCAGGGGATCACGCCTGGGCTGGCGACGATCCTGGTTGGCGATGACGGGCCCAGCGCGACCTATATCTCCATGAAGCACCGGGCGTGCGAGGAAATTGGTATCCGGTCCATCCATACCCACCTGCCCGCATCCACTTCACAGGAAGAACTGCTGCAGACCATCGGCCGCATGAACGAAGATCCGGAGGTCGACGCGATCCTGGTTCAGATCCCGCTGCCGGATGGACTCGACGAGGACGAAGCGCTGCTCTCCGTAGCGCCGGACAAGGACGCAGACGGGCTCAATCCCATCAACCTGGGCCGGTTGGTGATCGGCAAGCCGGGCCTCCTGCCCTGCACGCCCAACGGCATCCTCGCCCTGCTGGTCCATTACGGCGTGCCCATCGAAGGCAAGAACGTGACGATCGTGGGCCGCGGACTGACCATCGGCCGGCCGCTGGCCCTCCTGCTGTCGTTGAAACGGCCCCACTGCAACGCCGCGGTCACGGTGCTGCATTCGGCCGTGCCCGACATGGCCGCCCACCTGCGCGAAGCCGAAATCATCATTGCCGCCGCGGGATCGCCCGGACTGATCACGAAGGACATGGTGAAACCCGGCGCGGCCGTGGTGGCAGCCGGCATCACCAGGAAGGGCAAGAAGCTCCTCAGCGACGTGGACGAGGACGTGGCCGAGGTCGCCGGATGGATCACGCCCCGCATCGGGGGCGTCGGTCCCATGACCGTGGCCATGTTGATGGAGAATACGGTGACGGCGGCGCGGCGGCGGGTATAGTACTGGCCGTCACAACCCGGCGCGGCACTTTCTCGTTGCCCACCTACGCAATCTGCGCCCAGTTTTCCAGGTCCACCTCTCCCGGTATTGGTTCCCGTCCCGAGAAGAAGTGCTCCAACGCACCCAGCGTGATCTCGCCGATCTCGAGGTGGCCGTAAGCGCCGGTGCCTGAGCTGTGAGGCGTGATGACGACGTTTGGGAGCGCGCGCAACCGGTGGTCGGGCGGCAGGGGTTCGGGCGTGGTCACGTCCAGCTGGACCTGGATCCTGCCGGTCTTCGCTTCTTCGTACAGCGCGTCGTGGTCCAGGACGGAGCCCCTCGAGGTGTTGACCAGCACGCCGTCGTCCCGCAATAGCCGCAGTTGTTCCGCGCCGACCATGCGGTCCGTCTCCGGGATGGACGGCGCATGGATGGTCACCAGGTCCGATGCCTCGAACAGCTTGTTCAGTTCCACGCGTTCCACGTTCATGCGGCCGGCGTCCCAATCGCTCAGGTAGGGGTCGTATACGAGCATCCGAACATTGAAGGGCTGAAGGAGCCGGATCACCTCCCGCCCCACCATGCTGGCGCTGACGATTCCCACCGTGGCGCCGCGCAGGAACTGGTTCGACCAGTTCTTGTCCGGGTCCCGCCACATGCCCCGTTCCCGGATGTTGAGCGCATCGTGGACCCACCTGCGGCTCATCATGATCAAGGCGCCGACCGCGTGTTCCGCCACGTTGAGGGCGATGGCGCCTCGCGCGCTGACTACGCGAATCCCCCCGGGCAACAGTTGGCCGGTGACCATCTCCGAAGTGAACAGGTACTTGACCGATCCGGCGGAGTGGACGACGATCTTCAGCCTGTCCGCCTGCTCCAGCGCGGCTGCGCTGATCGGCATAACCCCCCATCCGGTGACCAGCCCGTCGAATTCGGCGATTCCTTCCTCCACCTCTCCGGCGGTCAACGCGCGGTCCGTCCTGTTTTCCGTCACGTCGAAGCCGGCCAGTAACCGCCGGTAAGTCTCATCCTTGAAGACCCCGGCGGTATGGGACGGTGTCGGCAGGTACCAGATACGTGGTTTGCTCATGGGAAAGTCCTGAATCCCGACAGACACAATGCCGGCCGTTAGTTACGCTGTCGGACCTGGCGAGCTGGATACCGTATGCCGGCCGTCAGTCCTGCTTCCGGACCAGATACCGGCAGCGGTCGTCTCCAGCTATCTTGTGCTCGTCCCGTCGTACCCCGGCATCGAGCGTACGTTCGAACAATTCCTGTTCGAACTGGCAGACCTTTGGAAAACGGCGTGCGATTTCGTAGATCGGGCAGTGGTGTTCCACCAGGATGTACTCATCGTCGTCCGCGTGGGATTCGGCCATGTATCCCTCCCGGTCCCGGATTTCAGCGAGTACGCGCACCTGTTCCGCGAGGGGCTGTCCGCCCATCTGCTCGTTGTATTCCGCTTCGAGCCGCTCCGTGCGCAAGGCGAATAGGCTGTCGACCTTCTCCGGTCCGTCGGTTTCGGCGATCTGCTCGAGCAGTTCCACCGCGAGTTGGCCGTACCGTACCGGGAACAGGCGCTCCGCGGCATTCGTCAGGACGAAATAATGTGCGGGCCTTCCCCGGTCCTGCCGCACGACCCGCGTCTCTACCAGGTCGTCGCGCTCCAGGCCGCTGAGGTGCTGGCGAACGCCCATCGAAGTGATCCCGATCTCCCTGGCGAGTTGACCGGCTGTCATTTCGCCCTTGCGTTTGAGCAATTCCAGGATCTGACGGCGGGTGGTGCCTTCAGCGTGTGGCATGTTCTTGCTCCGCGTATGAATCGGCGGCTCATAATCAAATGTAGATCAAATGTAGATCCGGTGCCTGCTATGCGCGCATCTCTATCTATTGTAACGCGCTATCCCAAATATGGAACAATAAAACATAAATATATAATATAAATTAAAATATTGATTTATTGGTTTGATGTGCCTATATTGCAGTACATATATTGAATGGTAATACGTATATTCCATTCAGATACAATGCACGATCATCGATAAAGCAGCATGAGGAGTATCATCATGAACGGCACCACGAAGACCGCCCTGCGCGACCCGATCCGGGTCGCATCGATGGACGAACTGAAGGAGAAGGGGAGCATCGTCGTCAACGGGCACGACGGCCCGATCGCCGTGTTCCACCACGGTGACGGGCAGGTGCACGCCGTGGACAACCGCTGTCCGCACATGGGCTTTCCGCTGCACCGCGGCACGATCAAGGACGGCATCCTGACCTGCCACTGGCACCACGCGGACTTCGACCTGGAGAGCGGCTGCACCTTCGATCTCTTCGCGGACGACGTGCCGGTGTACGCGGTCGAGACCCGGAACGGGGATGTATGGGTTTCGGGGTCGCGGGACCAGTCGGGCGACGCGGAGTACTGGCGCAGTCGCCTGCGGGAAGGCCTGGAGCAGAACATCTCGCTGGTCAACGCCAAGGCCGTGATCGCCCTGCTGAAATCAGGGGTGTCCTACAAGGATATCGCCGAGACCGGCGGCCGGTACGGCGTGCGGTACCGGTCGTCCGGCTGGGGACCCGGCCTGACCATCTTGACCGCGATGACCAATCTTTGCGGCTATCTGCCCCGAGACGAGCAGATCCTCCCGCTCTACCAGGGTCTGACGCATGTCGCCCGGGACAGTAACGGACAACCGCCGAGGTTTGACCTGCAACCGCTGGATACGGAGAACCTGTCCTTCGAACAGTTGAAGCGCTGGTTCCGCCGTTTCGTGGAGGTGCGCGACACCGAAGGCGCCACGCGGTGCCTGCTCACGGCCGCGTCCATGGGCAGCGAACCCGCGCGGCTGGTGGATATGATGATGAGCGCCGCCACGGACCACGTGTTCCTGGACGGCGGCCACGTCGCGGATTTCATCAACAAGTCCACGGAACTGCTGGACCACATCGGCTGGGAACACGCCGACGAAGTGCTTCCCAGCCTGGTCGGCCAGTTGTGCGCCGCGGCGCGCAGCGAGGAGCGGAACGCATGGCGCCATCCCGTCGACCTGGCCGCCATCCTGCGCGAGGCCAACGCCGCGTTGCCCGGCGCGCTGGCATCGACGTCCAACGGGTACGCGTGGGACGGTCCGGGTGAACTGGCCGAAGTGATCCTGGGGGACGATCCCCAGGCCACGGTAGACACCATGCTGGCCCGGCTGCGCGACGGCATGACGCCGTTGCAGCTCAGCCAGGCGGTCACCTACGCCGCCGCGCTGCGCATCGCCCGTTTCCACACGCAGAACGAGTTCAACGACTGGATCACGGTGCTGCACACCTTCACCTACGCGAACGCCCTGCACCAGGCCCTGAAGCGGACGGGTTCGCCGGAGCTGATCCGCGGCGTCTTCCACGGCGCCATGGCCGTGTACCTGGACCGCTTCCTCAACGTGCCGCCCGCACGGTTGCCGGGCGACCGGACCACGGCCGATCTGGCCGGCGAGACCGACGAGATACTCGACACGTTCCTGACCGAACTGGATACGCAGCAGCAGGTGGAACCGGCCGCCAGGCTGGTCTATCGCTACCTGGCCGACGGGCACCCGGTGGACCGGCTGTTCCGCACGCTCGCGATCTCGCTGTTGCGGGAGGACGCCGAGTTTCACAGCTTCCAGATGCTCGAGGCCGGCATTCACCAGTACGAGGAATTGAAGGGACGCCCCGAGGCCGATCACGTGCTGATCGCCACGGCCCGGTATCTCGCCGCCCACGCGCCGACGCAGCGAGCGCTCAATCAGACCGCGCAGATCGCACTGCGGCTGAGCCGCGGCGAGGCGATTTACGAGGAGGAATGACGATGCCCGTGCTCGACATCGCCGACTGCATCAATGAGACTTGCCCCTGGTCCGGCGATCCGGTGCAGGCCGACTCACTGACGGAATTTGAAGGTCACGTTGTGGGGTTCTGCAATCCCGGATGCCTCGAGAAATTCGAGCGCGCCATCCAACACTTCAGAGCAGCCATCGCCGGCGACGAAAATCCAGAGGAAGCGAGTGGTGGGTGTGGTGCGAGCGGTGCGCGCGGTGCGAGTGGTTGAAGCGGACCGGCGGCAGCCGTCTCCTGATTACCTGTATAGCAAAAGGCGCGGACCCTGTGATTTGATCAATACACGATCCGCGCCTTCAGTTGTTACGGGCCGGCCTGATCCTCGGTCCAGCCGGACAGGCCGGTGGGCAGCCGCCCTTCAGCCGCCTATTCCCCCGTAATGACGTATTTCCGCAACATGCGGGGTCCGACCTCCGCGCCGTACACGTTGCCCATCGCATCCACGGCAACGCCTTCCGCACCGGTCGTTCCGGCGTTATCGGCGTCCACCACGGGATCGGGGATGAAGGCCGACACGAAGCCACCGTCCCGGATGCTGCCGATGCGGATGCCCCGTTTCCAGCCCGGATTTGCTCCCCAGGTCGCGTTCGACTCGGAATCTGCGCTGTAGAGCACGTCGTTGGCATCGATGAAGAGGCCGCTCGGACGGCCGAACTGCGTCCAGGTGGCAATGTATTCGCCTTCCTGGTCGAAGATCTGGAGCCGGGCGTTGCCCCGGTCGCCGACGTACAGCCGGCCCTGGGAGTCCATGGCTAAAGCATGGGGATCCCGGAACTGGCCGGCAGACTGTCCCGTCTCGCCCCAGGCCTTGATGAACGATCCGTTCGGCGCCAGCTTGACGATGCGGTTGTTGCCGCGGGACCCGTGACCGTCCGCTATGAAAATGCTGCCGTCGGGCGCCACGAGGACGTCGGAGGGCTGGTTGAAGATGCCGTCCCCTTCGCCCGCCACTCCGGCGATGCCCAGGCTCATCAGCAATTCCCCATCCTCACTGAACTTGTGGACCTGGTGGCCGATACCTACACCGCCTCTCGCATCAGTCACCCAGACGTTGTTCTCCGAGTCCACGAAGATGCCGTGGGGCCAGACGAACATCCCCGCGCCGAAGCTTTTCAGGAGGTTGCCGTCGCTGTCGAAGAGCAGGATCGGCGGCACGTCTTCTTTGCCGACGCAGGAGTTCTGGCCGCATCTTTCCGCCACCCAGATGTTCCCGCTGCCGTCCTGGGCCGGGAAGACCGCGCTCGTGGAACCCCAGGTCCTGTCCCCGCCCAGCTTGCCCCATATGCCTTCTACGGTAGTATACGGATTCGGCGCGTGGTTCTGGGCCGTGGCTGGGCTGTTTAACAGCGCAGTCGAGATGCCGACGGCCGAAAAAACGACCCACCGGATCCAGGTCGATGTGCTCATGAGTATCCTCGCTTTAATTGGTGATTAGGGAGGGTCCCGTCCCAGGCCAGGCGGACAACCCGTACCAATGGTGAGCAACCATGCCGGTCAAGGCCAAGTGGTCCAGTCGGCCACGCAGTCAGACGGGCCGACCGTGCCGCTCATAACCAATTTCAGTAGTCTTGACGCGTCATACAGGTCGACCACGCAGCCAGGCGGACCACAATATCCCGAGATGTATGTTTTATTGAAATAACAGAATACAGGCGTGTTTACGCAACCGTTTTCGAGTGCCGTGCCAACGCCCAACGGGCGTCGAGAGCCGCGCCAACCACCGCCGCGGACCGCACCAACCGTCTTGACAACCGGAGGGCGGCGAGACATATTTCAGCAGCAAATTCGGCGACCGAGATGACCTGGTGGCAAGTGACAAAACCAGCCGCGCGAGGCAGCACAGTCGTGTTATCGGGATTCCAGACCACACAGGACCGCCGGATCATCGGACTGATGTCGGGCACGTCCGCCGATGGGATCGACGCGGCCTTAATACGGCTGGGCGAAAAGGACGACGGACTTTCCCTGGACGTGCTGGGCTTCGACACGGTGGCCTTTCCATCCGGCCTGCGCTATCGCCTGATGGAAGTCTCCGATGCGAAGACCGGCAGGATCGACGAGCTCGGCCGACTGCATTTCGAGCTGGGGGAACTCTTTGCCAGGGCGGCTTTCATCGTAGCGGAATCCGTCGGACTGTCCATGGAGGAGATCGATCTCATAGGGTCCCACGGCCAGACCATCCAGCATCTCCCTGACAGGGAAAACAGATTCGGCGTGGAAACCGGGGCGACGCTGCAGATCGGCGATCCTTCGGTGATCGCGCAGCGAACCGGCGTGGTGACGGTCGGCGACTTCCGGGCGGCGGACGTGGCCCGGGGCGGACAGGGCGCTCCGCTCGTGCCCTATGTGGACTACCTGCTCTTCAGGCATCCCGAAAAAGCCCGGGGACTACTGAACCTGGGGGGTATCGCGAATCTCACCGTGCTGCCAGCGGACCCGAAACCCGAAGACGTGCTGGCTTTCGATACGGGCCCGGCCAACATGCTGATCGATGCCGTCGCCCGGGCGGAACTGGGACGCGACATGGATGCGGGCGGCGCGGCCGCAAGGCGTGGAAGGCCCAGAGAAGACCTGGTGGCGGACGTGCTCGCCATGCCCTATTTTGAGCGGCCTCCACCAAAGTCCACGGGACGGGAACTGTTCGGAGACCGCTGCGCGTCGGATCTGGTCCGCGCGGGACGGGAGGCCGGGCTCAGCAGCGAGGATCTGCTTGCGACCGCCACGGAAATCACCGTTCGTTCCATCGAGGACGCTTGCCGACGTTTCGTCATTCCTGTCGTCACGCGCCTGGACGAATTGATCGTGAGCGGCGGCGGCGCCAGAAACGGTTTCCTGCTCGAGCGACTCGCCCGGGTGCTGGCGCCTGCCGAGGTCTCCACTTCGGATGATCACGGCCTGTCTTTGGACGCCAAGGAGGCCGTGGCCTTTGGGATACTCGCCCACGAGACGGTCAGGGGCCGGCCGGGCAGCCTTCCGGGGGCGACGGGCGCGGACCGGCCCGCGGTGCTGGGCAAGATCTGCCTGCCAGGATGATCTGCCTGCCCGGATGATGTGGCACGCGGATGCAGCACGCATATGCAGCACGCAGACGCAGCATGTAGAGGGTAATTCGTGATGCGCTTCAGCACGTCAATCATGCGGAACATCGAAGACCGGGTCCCGGCCGGCATTGTGACAGACCACGCCGGTACCATGCCTGACCTCGTGCCGGACCGCGTACGATCCGCATGGTGGTCGGCTCACTTTCCGATCCCCGGGTGGGTCGCGTGGTGGCCGGCCCTGGTATTGCTCCTGGTGATCCTGGGATGCGCCGGGCGGCCGGCCCCATCCGATCGATCCGCACGGCCGGCTCCTTCCGAGGCTGCGCCGACTACAGGCGCGTTCAAGCCCGGCCAGCTTCCGATGATCCGAATCGGCTTGCTGGTGAACCGGGATTCTGCCAGCCTGACCGGGACAGGCCGCTTTCGCGTCGTGGACCGGGCCAGCGGCGAAGTGATCGGCACATCCTCTTCCGGGCAGATCTGGAGAATGCAGGCGAAAGGCGCGTGGATCGACGTGTCCGCTCCAGGCGGCTCGGCACAGGGATTGTATACCGGTCCGATCCAGGTGAATCCGCTCGCGCGGGAAGGACGTCTCAAAGCCGCTGACCGGGAGTACCGAGGATCGATGGAGGTGGTTTCGAACAAGAACGGCAAGTTGACCGTCGTGAACATCCTCGACGTGGAGAACTACCTGCGCGGGGTCGTCCCTCCGGAAATCGGCAAGCTCAAGGAAGACCGCATCGAAGCGCTGAAGGCCCAGGCCGTTGCGGCTCGGACGTACACGGTGGCGAACCTGGGCAGACGCAAGGCCCTGGGATTCGATCTGTACGGTACCGTGGCCGACCAGGTATACCACGGCTACAGCGCGGAATGGCCCCTCGCCGACCGGGCGATATCGGAGACCCGCGGCATGATCGCTACCTATGACGGCAAACCGATCGCCGCCCAGTACTCCTCGACCTGCGCGGGTGAAACCGAATCCATCGAGGACGCCTGGGGAGGAAATCCCATTCCGTACCTGCGCTCCGTGCGTGACCGGGACCGCGGAAGCGACGACTTCTGCAACCACTCGCCGGTCTATACATGGCGCGTGGAGTGGAACAAGAATACGCTTGAAAACATCCTGGCGACGAGGCTTCCCGGCCTGGACCCTCGCAAGCGCGGTGAGTTTTCTCTTCGCGATATATCCATCAAAAGTCGATCGCCGACCGGACGCGTTCAACAGCTCGAGATCAAATCGAATCATGGGACGACGACGCTGCGCAGCGGGCAGATACGTTCCGCATTGCGCCGGCCTGTCCGGGGCCAGCCGATGCTCCGCAGCACGAAGTTCGATTTGAAGTTCAGGCAAAACTCCGTCGTAGCGGAGGGCGGCGGCTATGGCCATGGCATCGGCATGTGCCAGATGGGCGCTATCGGGATGGCCGGCCAGGGATACAAGTACGACCGGATCCTGAAACACTACTATCGTGGCATCGACCTGGACCGCGTGTACAATTGAATATGTGGAGAAGGAAATGATGAAATCGAAACCCCGCCTTAGGCCCGCCGTCTACATGATCCCGCTGCTTTCCGCCTGCATGGCGGTTACGTCGTGCTACTATTCCACTTCGCAGGGATCGCGCGCCGGGGACATTCGAAACATCGTCATACCGCTGTTTGACAACACCACCGTGGAGACCGGCATTCAGGAGTCGCTGACGGACGAGGTGATCGAACGGTTTCTCACCAACGGCGAGTTCAGGATCGTGGATCTGCGGCAGGCGGACGCGGCGATCATCGGCGTGATCACCGATTTGCAGGAGGAGTCCGTGGCGTTCTCCGCGGGAACGCAGGCCCGGGAAGTCCGCCTCTGGATCGTCGTGGACGTTCGATTTGAGTCCGTGGACAAGAAGGAAGTGATCTGGGAGGAAAGGCAGCTGCGTACCTTCGGTGACTACGCCATCGATACCGGTACGGATTCCGACCGCGAGCCGGCCCTCGAGACCGCCATCGAGAAAATGGCCGACGAGATCCTGAACCAGTCCATATCGGGGTGGTAGTCAACGACGCCGAGCCACTATAACCAACTCCGGGTCCTACCGCGCCCGGCGTGACTAACGGTGGCACGGATCCTACCACGCCCAGTTCGCCTGACGGTTGGTGGCACGCGCCTTACCGCGCCCGGCTTGCCTGGCGGTCGGGACCGTCCGATCCGTTCTGCTGATACCACCGGCAACGGTCTATCCAGGCTTCCGCCGTCCTGGCCACGCCGCTCGAGCCGGCCTCACCGCCTGAACCGGCCAGCGCCGCCATGCGCCCGAAGGCCTCGGCCGACTGATCGTAGCGCTCCAGGTAGAAATGAGACATGGCTACCAGGCGCATGCTTTCCTGCCGTACGACCTCGTCCGGAAGTCCGATCGCATCCGCTTTCGCCAGGTACTCGAGCGCCTGATCATAGTTTCCCGAGAGAAACAGCCAGCGGCCCAGGAGGTAGTGGCCGGTCCCGTAGTCCGGCGCGAGATCGCCCGCGTCCCGGACGGACAGGACCAGGCGCCAGTGGCCGGTCACGGCGGTCAGGTAGGTCATGATCGCATCCCGGATCGGCTCGCGGTCGAGCACCTCCATCCGGATGGACGCGGCGCGCGACATGGCTTCCGACGCCTGCAGGCCCACGACCGCTTCGTAACTGCGCCGGGCATCGTCTATCCTACCGGTCTTCCATGCCGAATCTCCACGGACCAGTTGGGCGTCCGCCAGCAGCCCGACCGTCTGGTCCGGTATTTCGATCCGCTGGGCGACCGACTCGATCCTTTCGTAGTCCCCCTGCCGGTAGATTCCGTACAGCAGACCTCTCAGGGCCGATGGGTTCTCGGGCTCCAGCGCAAGCACGCGGTCGAAGTCGCGTACGGCATCCCGATAGCGTTGCCCATTGTAGGCCTGCCAGGCCCGGTCGTTCAGCGCGGCCACTTCGTGCGGACAGTGCCGGCTGAAGATGGCGGGACGAACAAACCGCTGGCGGGCGATGCGGAGCTGGTCTTCACGCAGCGTGATGCCGTCCACGAAGGTCTCCCACTCGGCGATCAGTTCCGTCGTCGTCCGGCCATAGGACGCCTCGACGGCGCCGTCGGAAAAGGCCAGCTTGAACGCGGGCAGGCCGTAGCGATCTATCAGGAAGCGAACGAAAGATCCGCATAGCGTGTAACTGCGCGATGATGCGGCCGTCCAGAATCCCGTCATGCTCAGCAGGTTCTCCAGGGGAGGCGCGAGGCCGAGTTCACGCATGGCTCTGCTCCACTCGTGGGGGTTCATGGGGGCGTCCTGCCAGTCTACCGCCTCCGCCAGACCCTCGTGGAACCCTATCCAGTAGCTGCCTCCGAACAGCGCGTTCCCGAAAGCGGCGGACATGACGTGCACCAGTTCATGTTTCAGCACGGGATGGGGAAACGACGCGTTGTTGAGGTGCATTTCATCCGCCCCGGGGCGTTCGATCGACGTATACCGGGCGCCCATGAGCCGCTTCTTCTGGTCCGCGCTGCCGTAGATGTAAGACGCGATGCGCACAGGCGGGGCCGGCACTTCCAGGTAGGTGATGATCCGGTCGAGCTGGTACTCGTGATCCCGGGCGATGAGATCGATGTTCCAGGCCGAAATCGTGTTCGTATCATAGTAGATGTCGAAGTGGGCCGTCTGCCGGTGGCCGCCCAGGGTCTGCTGGATATGCGCCCGGTCGATCGCGATGCCCAGCGGCGCCCGGTAGACATAAGCCACCCCCAGCACCACCACCGAGACCAGGAACAGCGCCCGCATGACCATGCCGGTCGCAGCACTTCCGGCACTGGTGGCGCCCCCGGCGTTCGCAGGTCTTCCGGCGTTCGCAGGCCCCCCGGCGTTCACAGCGCCCCCGGCGTTCGCAGCGCCCCCGGCGTTCGCAGCACCCCCGGCGTTCACAGCGCCCCCGGCGGCCGGACCACCGATCGGATTTCCGCGGCGAATCTTCCATAGCAGCGAGGGACGGATCTTCCGAACCGACGGATCGAAACAGGCACACAGGGCGGCAATCATCGCGATGACGCTGACGAGTACGATCGCTCGCGCCGCAAGCAGCGTCGAGGTAATGACCACCACTTCATCGTAAATCGGCCCGGGGAAGTACCCAATGATCGGGTTATAGGTGAAAACAGGCGGCTCGGTGGCCAGGCGAAACAAGCTGATGCCGATGGATAAGAACATCACACCGAGAAAAAGGGGCGTGGCGTGCCGACTTCGCTCCGTTGCCAGCGTGCAGAGCAACGCGACAGCGGTGGACCACATAACGCTGATGCCGGGAAGCAGCAGGTAGAACGCAAGCCCTTCGGGCACGTTGCAGAAACCGCTGATCCAGCTCTTGACGAACATCACGGCCATCGGCAGCAGGAGCGTCGAAAGGGAAAGCCCGTATATCAGGGCGAGCAGCGCCGAATGGCGGGTGTTGAGCGGGCCGTTCCCTGGCGTTCCGTCCCCCGGTGTTCCGTCCCCCGGCGTTCCGTCCCCTCGCGGGCTGTCTTCCTGCAAGCCGTCTCTCCGCCATCCGCTCACGAGATGGACGGTCATCACGCCCGTGGCGAAGGTGGCAATGGCGGCGGTGAAGAAGGCGAACTCGAAACCGAGGTCATCCACGAGGGGCATCTGCGTCATCGCCGCCGCGGCTGCCGTCAGGACCGCGGTCGCGGCCAGGTACGGCTTGAGGTACGACTTGCGGCGCAGGACGCTCGTTATGGAGTGCTTGTCCAGGCTCATGAATAGACCTGCATTGGTGAAAAGACCTGCAGTTGTAATAAGGCGTCGAGATGTTCAGGCATTTTTAGTGCGTTCCGGATCCGTGATGTGTACCGGAATCCGTGGTTGTGCATGATATACCGGCCGGCGCTTCAGGGCCAGATGATTCGGAGCGTTTTTCCTGTCCGGTCCTCCTGCGCGGCGGTATAATGACTGCGTTTCCGATGAACCTGAATCAAGGAGGTACGCGAGATGAACCTGGATCTGGAATACCGCCCCGTACTGGGCACGAAAACGGACTTTGGAATCGGCATCATCGGGGCGGGCGGGATCGTAAACGCCGCGCACCTCCCCGCCTACCGCAAGGCGGGTTTCAACGTGATCGGCTTGACGGACAAGGACGTCGACAAGGCCAACAAGACCGCCCGGGATTTCGAGGTGTCCAGGGTATTTCCTACCGTGGAATCGCTGCTCGAAGACCCCGCCGTGGACATCGTGGACATCGCCGTCCCGCCCTGGCACCAGAAGGATCTCGTCCGGAAGGCGACGGCGGCCGGCAAGCACCTGCTATGCCAGAAACCACTGTCCAACGTATACGCCGAAGCCGTTGAGATCGTCGAGATGGCGGAGGAGCGCGGCGTCAAGCTGGCCGTGAACCAGCAGATGCGGTGGGACCAGGCGGTAAGGGCGTCCAGGACGCTGCTGAACCGCGGGTTGCTGGGCGAACCCGCTTCGGCCGTGATCGACGTGAGCATCCTGACAGAATGGCGGGCCTGGCCCTGGGTCCTCGAGGCCGGGGGGCTCGACCTGATGTTCCACAGTATACACTACTTCGACAGCATGCGTTCTCTGTTCGGAGATCCAGAGCGCGTCTGGTCGTCCGGCGCGTCCTATCCCGGGCATGTAGCGACAGGAGAAACACGGACCATCACAGTGTTCGAGTACACGGACACCTTCCGCGCCCTGGTGTCCGTCAACCACAACAACTGGACGGAAGAAAACTTCGCGACGCTGCGCATTGACGGGACGGAAGGATACGCCGCGGGGACCTTCGGCCTGCTGTACGACTATCCCCATGGCCGGCCGGACACGCTGGCATGGTCCAGCCGGAAGATCGATGCCGGCAACACCATCCATCACCGGTTCGAAGAGCGGTGGATACCCGACTCCTTCATCGGCCCCATGGGGGAACTGATGTCCTCCATTGAACAGGACCGGCTTCCCGAGACCAACGGGCGAGACAACCTCAAGACGCTTCAGCTGGTCAACGCCGGCTATCTGTCCATGGCGGAACACCGGGCCGTGGCTCCGGGTGAAATAGGATAGCGGCGACCTCGCCGGGCCATATCGTCCGTAAACAGGTTTTAATATATTGTCAATGTTGATTGAAATAAAAATCAACATATGATTTTGATTTGGGATACCCCCCCGGGTCCTTCTCTATGAAAACAGACGTTTTAATAGTAGGCGCGGGCGTGATCGGACTCTCCATCGCCCACGAACTGCTGTGCCGCGGAACACGCGTTACCCTCGTGGATCCGGGCGAGCCGGGCAAGGAAGCTTCCTGGGCCGCCGCCGGTGTGCTTGCGCCGCAGGGCGCCCGCCCCGTTGACCGGGACTATCTCCACCTGTGCCTGGCGGGTCTGGATATGTATACCGACTGGTCCGCCGCGTTACTCGAGGAAACCGGCATCGACGTCGAGTACCGGACCGAAGCGGGGTTGCAGGTCGCATTTGATGACGAGGAATCCGAAGAGCTGAACCGGCGATACCGCCACCAGCAGGATCTTGGTCTTCCGGTCGAGCAACTCACCGGCGAGGAGGTACGCGCACTCGAGCCCATGCTGTCGCCCGATACACGGTGCGGCCTGCTCTTCGAAAGGATGCACCAGGTGGAGAACCGGCGGCTGGTCCAGGCCCTGGTCGCCGCCGTCCGGGCCCGTGGAGGGGTATTCCGAATCGGGAACCCGGTCGTCGACCTGATCGTACGGAGGAACCGGGCGGCCGGCGTCGTCGTCCCCGGCGAACGCATCGGCGCGGACCACGTGGTTGTCGCGGCCGGCGCCTGGTCCGGCTTACTGAAGTGGATCCCGGGCGTGCCGCCGCCTGTCCATCCCGTACGGGGCCAGATGGTCTGCGTCGACGGGAGCGGAATCCCGCCCCTGGGACGCGTAATCTATGGCCCGGAACAGTACCTCGTACCCCGCAGGGACGGCCGGGTGCTGATGGGCGCCACGGTGGAGAAGACCGGGTTCGATGCCAGCGTGACCGCGGGCGGCGTGTCCGATGTGATCAGGGAAGGGCTGCGCATGGCGCCCGGACTGGCGGAAGCGCCGGTCGTGGAAACTTGGGCGGGACTGCGTCCCATGTCTAAGGACGGCAAACCCATACTCGGCCCGGCGGGCCTGGAACGCCTCGTCCTCGCCACGGGCCACTTCCGCAACGGCATTCTCCTCGCCCCCATATCCGGCCGGCTCATCGCCGATCACCTGGAGCACGGCGCGGTACCCGCAGCCATGGCCCCGTTCCTGGCGGATCGTTTCGAGCGGTAGGACACGGACCGCGCGGCACGCCAGGCCGAGTCGGCCCGCCAGGCACGTCGGCCCGCCAGGCACGTCGGCCCGCCAGGCCGAGTCGGCGCGCCCGGCCACATAAGCGCGCTGCCAGCTATTAGAAGAACGAGAAGTCGATTTCCTTGCTGGTCATGAACTCCAGCAGCGCCGGCACCCCCTCCTCCGTCTTCCTGATACCCCGTTTCAGCGCCGGGATGATCTCGTCGGGAGACTCGACCCGTTCCCCGTATCCGCCGAAGGCCTCCGCCATCAAGGCGTAATTACCCGAAATGTCGGTCGCCCCGTACTTCGCCTGCGACGTGGGCATGACGGGGATCTCGATGGCCATGGAGTGGTTGTTGAACAGCACGGAGAGGATGGGGATGCGCTCGCGCACGGCCGTCTCGAAATCCATGCCCGTGAACCCGATGGCCGCGTCGCCCCACACGTTGATGCAGAGCCGGTCCGGGTGGACCAGCTTCGCGCCCATGGCCAGCCCGAGTCCGTATCCAAGCTGGGTGGTCTTGCCCCAGCCGATGTAGCTCAGGGGCGTGGTCGAGGGCCAGAAGGGGGTCAACTGGTCGCGCGGACTGCCCGCATCGTGGGTGATGATCGTTCGGTCGATGTCGACGGTATCGATCATGTCGCTGATGACCCGGTAGGGCGAGAAGGGCGTGGAGGCATCCTTGAGTTTCGGCATCCAGGCGTTCATCCAGCGGCGCCTGATCGACTGGATCTCGCTCACGATCCCTTCGTACCGGCCGCGCGGCTTGTTCTTCAACCGGTCCGCAACCTCATCGATGAGCGCCCGGAGCGTGAGCGCGGCATCGCCCACGATGGGGTAGTGGCACGCCACGTCCTTGTTGATGTCGCCGGGATCCAGCGTAGCGTGGATGTAGGTCTTTTCCTCGGGCATGGTCAGGCCGAAGTTCGTCCGGGTGAAGCTGCACCCGATGCCGAAGATCACGTCGGCATTTTGCACGAAGACGTGCACGGGTTCCGGCATCGACCGGCCCCCGTTTCCCAGGGACAGGGGATGGTTTTCCGGGAAAGCGCTCTTGCCGTCCAGGCTGGTGGTAACCGGCGCCTCGAGCAGCTCGGCCAGCTGTTGCAGCTCGGACCACGCCTCTGCGTAGTGCACCCCCTGGCCGGCGTAGATGACCGGCCGCTCCGCCGCGACCAGGGCCTCGGCGGCTTCGCGCACCGCGTCCGGATCGGGTCCGACGCGCACGGACGGGGTCGGCCGATAGTCGAAGGAGCCGGGCACCTCTTCGCCGAGAATGTCGGTCGGGAGCTCCACCAGCGCCGGTCCGGGGCGTCCGTTCCTTACCTGCGTGAAGGCCCGCCGCATGACCTCTGAAACGGTCTCGGGGAGCACCAGGTATTCACAGGACTTGGTGATGTGCTGGAAGTTGAGATAGGCGTGGAAATTCGGCGACAACTGGGCGACCGTCCTCCTGTAACCCATGGGGAGCACCACGATGGGCACCGATTCCCCGAAGGCCTGGGCTACGCCGCCGTAGGCGTTCTCCGTGCCCGGCCCGCTCTGCATGCAGAACACCCCGATCTTGCGGCCGGAAGTCAGCCGGCTCATCGCATCGGCCATGTGGAGGCCGATCCGCTCCTGACGGACGATCACCGTGCGGATGTCCAACTCGGCCGCAGTCTCGATCAGTGGATTGACCGGGTACGCAAAAAGGTACTCGACGCCTTCCTGCTTCAATACGTGGGCAACCGCCTGCGCAACGTTCATTTCCGCGTCACTCCTTTTCGTACAGTTAGTGGGATGCTACGCAGAACTCTGTTCGTCCAGGTAGCGGACCATCTCGCGCACGCCGTCCATCCCGAGATTGCCGCCGCTGAACAGCGCGGCGACGTGCTGGCCTCGCCACGCAGCCGCCTCGCGCATGCACAGGGCGAATACGGCCGCGGCCGCGCCTTCCGCGATGAACCCGGTGTGTTCGAGGACGACCGGGATCGCCCGCTTCATCTCTTCTTCGGTGACGAGATGCATTTCGTCGACCCGGTCTTTCAGGACATCGAAGGCCAGGCCGCCCGGATAAGTCGTTGCCAGTCCTCCGGCAAAAGTGTCGCAGGTCGCCGTGGTCACGGTCCGGCCTTCCTGCCAGGACCGGTACACCGACGGCGCGTTGGACGCCTGAACGCCGATGAGACGAACGTCCGGATGGGTGGCCTTGATGGCCGTGCCCACACCCGCAATCAGGTTGCCGCCGCCCACGGGCAGCACCACCGCGTCCACATCCGGCAGGTCCTCCACGATCTCCAGACCGATGGTGCCCGCGCCCGACATAAGGCCGAAGTCCTCCCCATCTTCGATGTACACCATGCCGGTTTCTTCCGCGATCTCCCGCGACCGCGCGAATCCGTCGGCGATCGTTTCACCGTGGATAACCAACTCGGCGCCGAGTCGGCGGATGGCGTCGCTCTTCACCTCCGGCGTTCCGTGGGGCACGACCACCGTGACGGGAACGCCCATCACGCCGCCGCCGTAGGCAATGCCCTGGCCGTGGTTGCCGGTGGACGCCGTGGTGACCCCCCTGGCGCGCTGCTCCTCGTCGAGCAGGGACATGGTGTACAGCCCGCCTCTCACCTTGAAGGAGCGGATGGGCTGGAAGTTCTCGTACTTAATGTGGAGTTCCAGCCCCAGCGTCTCGCTGAACGCGGCGGAACAGTACATGGGCGTCGGAGACAGGTGTTCGTCGAGGAATTGGCGTGCCTTTAAGATGTCGGCCAGCGTGGGGTGGGTGGGCATGGGGTGCAGTCGTTGTTGAATACAGGTCGTATACTTACGTCTTTGAATTAGACAACGCTAAGTGAACTTGGATGATGCTGCAATCTGCTTATTCTGCCTTTAAGAAGTGGTATGTCAAGGTTCAAAAGAGTTGACAGTTATACCTAAGTACGCTTATCATAGACAAAATAAGGGGACATAATTTATAAGTAATACTGTTTAATTATAATAATTACAATATATTAATTTGGACAATATAATGGTCAATAAAGGTGTCAACAATGAGGCGATTTGAAACCACCCATCCGTGGCTGCGTAGCTTCGATACAGACTATCTGGTTCATGCCCCGCCGAGAATCTGGATGATCCTTGGCGAGATCAAAGCCAAGTGTGAGCAACTGACGGGGATTCCGTTGATGAGACAGACGGCGCACGAACTGTACCAGGTTTACCTGGCCAGGGGCGTTCTTGGTACAACCGCTATCGAAGGTAACACCCTGTCGGAAGAAGATGTTCGTGCGCATATGGAAGGAAAACTGAGACTTCCCGAGTCAAAGGAGTACTTGCAACAGGAAATCGATAACATTCTGGAGGGGAAGCGTAGAATCCTGTCACGTCAAAGAAAAAACACACTCCGACCGTGGTCGCCTGATGAAATCTGCCGGCTCAATAAAATCGTGCTTAAGGGCCTGGAACTACCGGACGACGAAACCGTGCCCGGAGTGATACGTAAACACAGCGTTGGCGTGGGGCGGTATCGTGCGGTTCCGGCCGAAGACTGTGATTACTTGCTTGAGCAGTTGTGCAAGTGGATGAATACATCTACAGACGTCTTGGATGACGGCAGCCGGATCCCAATTGGGCTGGTCAAAGCGATCGCCGCCCATCTTTACTTTGCCTGGATACATCCTTTTGGAGATGGGAACGGAAGAACCGCCAGGTTGATCGAGTTCAGAATACTGATTGAAGCGGGAATACCTGTCCCCGCTACGCTACTTCCCAGCAATTTCTATAACCAGACCAAGACAGAATACGCCAGGCAGCTAGACAGGGCATCGCAGTCTGGTGGCAAAATGGACCAGTTTATGGAATATGCGATCCGTGGTTTCTCTGAAGGCCTGACGGAACAGCTTGCATCGATCAGAGACCAGCATCTCCGGATCTCCTGGGTTAATTACGTCCATTCTCGATTTCAGGGTATGACGGGTACCGCGGCGAAACGTCGCCGCAACCTTGTTCTTGCGCTTTCAGATCAGGATCAGCCGGTACCAAGGTCGCAGATTGGGGAAATCAGTCCAAGGGTCGCACGGGAATACGCGAACGCGTCACAGAAGATGATCAGTCGAGACTTGAATTACCTTATAGAAATGGAACTTGTGGAGCGCACCAGAAGTGGTTACAGCGCACGGAAGCAACTCATGCAGGCTTTTTTGACTTCAGGCTAAACTGGTGATCTAACCGGATCTTTTCGTGGCTACGCTACTGATCCGGTGGACGGAGGCAACATGCAAAGACACACCTGCAAGCGCATCACCCCCGCGGAAGTCGCCGCGAAGATTCCCGCCCCGAACGGGGATCGGTTTCACATCGCCCTGGAGCGCGGCGAACTGCAGATCGAGCTGTACATGCCCCGGGGCGTGGATGATCAGAAACCCCACAGCCGTGACGAGTGTTACGTGATCGTCGAAGGGCAGGGGAAGTTCGAAATGGGGGGAGAGGTCGTGCCTTTCGAGGCCGGGGATTTCTTCTTCGTTCCGGCGGGCGTCGAACACCGGTTCCTCGATTTCGGTGAGTCGATGACCACGTGGGTCATCTTCTATGGACCAGAAGGCGGCGAGCAGATCTGAAGGCCGGACATTACCGGCACGCGTCAGTCATCACCGGCACGCGTCAACCATCTCCGCACGCGTCAGCCCTCGCCGGCACGTGTCGATCATCGCTGGCACGAATCACCCATCGCCGCTTTCCGCATCCGCCCGCCCGCGCAGAGACTTGAGCCGCCTCGACAGTTTCTGGATCTCTTCCTCGATCAACCCGATTTCATCCCCCACGCTGATCCGCCCGTCCCGCTCCAGGTGCCTGCGCCTTTCCTCCGACTCCCGGTCGGCCTGGGCCTCGGACATGGAGTTGATGATGACCCCGATGAAGAGGTTCAGCATGATCATGGTACCGAGCATCACGAAGGAAACGAAGAAGGCGGCGCCGAGGACGGGCATGGCCCGGGAGGCCTCGCGGAGGTGGGCCTGGGCGAAGTCGGCGTAATTCGGATAGGCGTCGCTGCCGTACATCTGGATATACATCACGTCGGTCCAGTCCTCCAGGGTCACGACACGGAACAGGGTCAGCAGCGCCGTCGCCAGGTCCTGGAAGTGCACGGGATCGTTGCCGCGGAAGAGGTAGACGCCCAGCACCGCGTAGACGTAGAACAGCACGGCCAGCAGCAGGCCGACGTATCCCAGCGACGTGACCGACTTGAGCAGCGAGTTGACTAGCAGTTGCAGTTTCGGCACCGCGGTCACCAGCCGCAGCGCCCGGAGCACCCGGGCCAGGCGCAGCACCGCCGCGTACTGTCCTCCCGCGGGCATCAGGCAGGCCACCACGATGAGGAAATCGAACACGTTCCAGCGGTCGCCGAAATACCGGTACCAGTGACGGCCGTGGCGCGCCATCTTCAGCACGGCTTCCACGATGAAGAACAGCAGGACCAGCTGGTCGAGCCGGTGCAGCCAGTCGCCGTACCGGGCCACCATTTCCCGCGAGGTTTCCAGCCCCACCAGGATGGCGGCCGCCGTGATCACCCCGAGTACGATGTGCTGAAACGCCCGTGAGTCGACGAGTCTGCCTAGTTGTTCCGTCAATGTCCTACTTCCCTTTGACATTCGTTCAGGCACATCCGGTTTTGCATTCATTCACCCAATCAGTCAATCAGTCCGCACTGTATATACAAAGTGTATACCAGGCTGGGGAAACACAAATGTGTCTCTACCTCGCACGCAGGATCTGGTAGTAGAAGGTGCCCGTGATTTCCAGGAATGGATGGAGGAAATCGGCGGGAAGCGGCGGGAATGGGCTGGCCGACTCGATGGCGTTGCGGCTCGAAGCCACGAGGGACTGGTAGGGGATGTCGTTGTCCCGGTAGGACAGGACCTCGAGGTCGCGCAGCGCTCCGTCGGGCATGATCTTGAATCGGATGATGACCCGTCCGCTCACCAGGCCGAGGTTGAAGGCCTCCGGGGCGAACCAGCGCCGTCTCACCCTTTCGCGGAGGATGTACAGGTAAGGCGCGTAGTCCCAGGCGTAAGTACTGAGCGAGAAATCGCCGTAGTCCCTGACCGAGGTGTGGCGGTTGTCCGTCCTGGGCACGCGCGGCCCGGTACTCCCGAATCCGAATCCGAAGCGACGGTGCCGCTCGTAGGCGGGTTGCCGGGATTCCTGGGCCAGCTCATTCAGATCGTCCTGGGGGATGAAGACCGGGGCTTCCGGTCCGGTAGGCCGGGGTGCCGATGCGATAATCTCCCCTTCCATACCGCCCTCGCCGCGGCCTGCCCGTCCGCCCCTGCCCCGGAATTCGGGCCGGATGATCATGTCGGAGGTCCACATCGGCGGGTCTTCCAGTTCGTTGAAGTCCTCGATGCCGCCCGCCCGGGGGGTGAGCGGGACGCCGCCGGCGAAGGGGTCGTGCTGCTGTTCTTCCTCGTCCTCGGAATCCTCCATCGTCCTGATCTCCAGGTCGCCCTCCGAATAAGCCAGCCCCTCGGGCAGCTCCGTATCCTCCAGCAGGTCGGCCGCGGCGGCGTTCTTGTCCGCCACGTCGGCATCGGGTTCGTCCGGCGGTTCCTCCACGCGGGCCTCTTCCGGCACGTCGACCAGGGTCGGAGGATTCTGCATTTCCATGTAGGCCTGTTCGAGTTGTTCCAGGCGCTCGTAAGGCGCGAGGGTGAGCTCGATCATGTTCTTGTCTTCGAGCAGGCCGGTGGCCAGGAGGACCACCAGGAAAAGGCTATGGAGCAGCCCGGCGGCCGCGAAGGCGATCAGGAGGTTCTTGGCCGTAATGCGGCGAAAGGTTACGGTCCGTCCCAGGGGCCGGGAATGGTGGGCGTATTCTTTCGAGTAAATATCCATGCATGATTCTTATGGGCGGGAGGGAGATTCAATCACGCTTAAATGAACGCGGTGAAAGGCAAGGGGTTCCATCCGGTGTAGATACATCGTAGCGTCTGGTACCATCCGGTCGCCGTCGGGAGCCTTCCGGCCTACCTCAGCCCCAGGCTTTCCCGGACCTCCGACATGGTGTCCGACGTCAGCGACCTTACGCGGTCGGCGCCCGTGGCGAGGGCGTCCCGCACGTTGTCGGGCCGGGCGGTCAGGTCCTCGTACTTGTCCTGGATCGGCGACATGGCGGTTTCCATGTTGTCGCCCAGCTTCTTCTTGCAGTCGACACAGCCGATGCCCGCGCTCCGGCATTCCGTATCGATGGCCGCCACTTCGTCGGGACTGGAGAAGGACTTGTGTAGCGTGAAGATGTTGCAGATGTCCGGGTTGCCGGGGTCCGATCTCCGCAGCCGGTTCGGATCGGTATAGGCGGTGCTGAGCTTCTTCTTTACCGTGTCGCTCCGGTCCTTCATCGCGATGTAGTTGTCCTGGCTCTTGCTCATCTTGGACTGGCCGTCCAGGCCCAGGATGCGCGGCGCGGGGCTGTAGAGCGTCCTGGCCTCGGGGAACACCGGCCCGTACAGGTGGTTGAACCGCCGGGCGATTTCGCGCGTCAGCTCGAGGTGCTGGGACTGGTCGTCGCCCACGGGCACGCCGTCTGCCTTGACGCCCAGGATGTCCGCCGCCTGGAGCACGGGATAGGTGAACAGGCCCGCGTTGATGTTCTGCTTGTGCTGGGCGGCCTTGTCCTTGAACTGGGTCATTCGTTCCAGGGCGCCCAGCGCGGTGACCGTGCTGAAGATCCAGGCCAGTTCCATGGTTTCGGATACGTGGGACTGCACGAAGAAGGTGCAGCGTTCCGGGTCGAGGCCGCAGGCGATGCCCATCGTGGCCGTGTCCAGCACGGCGTCCCGCATGGTGTCCGGGTCGTATTCGATGGTGATGGCGTGGTAGTCCACGACGCAGTAGATGCAGTCGTATTGCGGAATGAGCTTGACCCAGTTGGCCACGGCGCCCAGGTAGTTCCCGATGTGGATGTCGCCGGTGGGCTGGATGCCGCTGTAAAGCCTGGTCGGTTCGCTCGATCCGTTTTCCGATCCGTTTTCCGAACCATTGCCCGCCGATGCGATGGATTGCGTCCGATCTTCCAGGTTCATGCCCGATCGTGCTCCTTCTCGTGCGTCCATGCGCGTTCGCGCGTCTGCAAGGTCCATTGCGCGCCTGCCAAGGACCTCCCGGCCCGTTCGTTTACGGCGATTTAACGTAAAAAACCGTTGTCGAGAATCCGTATCCGCCCTATCTTTAACCTACCAGAAACAGACGTGTTAAATTGTGGCGGAACCCCCTTTCTGTCAAGCGAAATCATGGTGGGCGTTCCCTTGCCGACGCGCGCCGAGATGGCGTTTCCACCGGGATCGATACCGGTGTTTGCCTTCGATGAATTCGAGTTCGATCGGGAGCAGGACGTGAGCCTTAACCAGGCATCCACGCTGGACGAAAAGTACCAGGCGCTCCGCGATGATCTGCGCGCCATGGGCAGTGTCCTGGTGGCCTATTCCGCCGGCGTGGACAGCACGCTGCTGCTGAAGGTCGCCTCCGACGTGCTGGAGGACCGCGCCCTGGGTGTGACCGGCGTGTCCGAATCGCTGCCCGAGGAAGAGAAGAACGAGGCCGCCGAACTGGCCGAATGGATGGGCGCCCGCCACCGCTACGTGGACACGGAAGAAATCCACAACGCGGAGTACATGCAGAACAATCCGCGAAGGTGCTATTTCTGCCGGGATGAACTGTATTCGCGCCTCGAGGTGATCGCCCGGGAAGAAGGCGCCGCTTTCATCTGCGAAGGCAGCATCCTGGACGACATAAGCGACTTCCGTCCAGGCATGCTGGCCATCCGGGAACACGGCGTGCGTAGCCCGCTGAAGGACGCCGGTTTCACCAAGGCCGACGTTCGCGCGCTGTCTGAGCGCCTCGGCCTGCCCACGGCGGACAAGCCGTCCCTGGCCTGCCTGTCGTCCCGCTTTCCCTACGGAGATCCGATCACGATCGAAGCCCTTGAACAAGTCGGCCGGGCCGAAGCCTTCATCCGCGGCCTGGGACTTAGGCAGTTCCGGGTGCGGCACCACCGAAACATGGCCCGCATCGAGACGGAGCCCGCCGACCTCCCGAAGGTCGTCGAACACCATGACGAGATCGCGGCCTATCTAAAAGAAATCGGCTACGACTACGTCACGTTGGACCTGGAAGGTTACCGCACCGGGAGCATGAACGAGGTGCTTAAAAAACGGAATGCGGCGCCCGCCGGGAGCCCGTGAAACCGGGGCCGGTGCCCGCCGAAGCACGCGACACCGGGGCCGGCGCTTCCCTGACCTCGTGACCCCGCGATCTGTTTCGCACCTGCATCACGAAAGGACCGATCATGTCTGCCTTCGAGCCCACCGCCTACGGATCCGTTTTCGCGGCACTGCTCAAGACGCCCCGCATCATGGCGCTGGGCCCGGGCGAGGAAAACAGTTCGGCAAAGGCCGGCCTGGAAGCCCTGGACCTGGACGAGGCTTTCGCGCCGCACCGCATCAGTGACCAGACGATGGCCGAGGGGTGCCGATCCGCCCTGTGGCTCTACCACGACTTCCTGGTCACCTCGCATACCTTCAGCCAGCAGATCACCACGCCCACGGGTAGCTACTGGCACGGCATCATGCACCGCCGCGAACCGGATTACCCCAACGGGAAGCACTGGTTCGGGCGGGTCGGCGACCACGACATCTACCCCGAGCTGAGAGATGAGGCGGCGACCATCGCCTCCGGTACGGACAACCTGCCTGAAGAGGCTGCGTACCTCATGTCCCAGTCCTCCTGGGATCCCTTCGCGTTTATCGATTTGTGTGAAGGTGCCAACTTGGGCGGCGTCCCGGCCGGCGATCTCTGTCGCGGCATTCAGCAGCGCGAGTGGGAACTGCTCTTCGATTACTGTTACCGCAAGGCGATCGCGTAACAGAGGTTGTACCGGTCGCGCGGGGGCCGTTCGTACCGTTCTTACCGTTCGTACCGGGCGTACCGTCCGATCAGAATCCACGAAGCGTAACCCGGTTCGGACCGCCGTAGACCGCCGCGACGTCCGCGGCCGGCGCAATCCAGTCAGCCCTCGTCCCTGATTTTACGCATCTTCTCCATCCACACGCGGATCTTCTCTTCGCGACCCCGGTCGGTGGGTTCGTAGTAGCGGTGCCCCTTGATGGTTTCGGGCAGATGCTCCTGGTCCACGGACGC
The DNA here is from genome assembly GCA_026705925.1 of Gemmatimonadota bacterium. GTDB lineage: Bacteria > JAAXHH01 > JAAXHH01 > JAAXHH01 > JAAXHH01 > JAAXHH01. Next base: position 23,878 of record JAPOZT010000019.1, on the reverse strand, counting down.
CCCGTCGTAGTCGTGGGCGTACTTGTATCCCTTGCCGTGGCCCATCTCCTTCATCAGGCGGGTCGGCGCGTTGCGCAGGTGCATGGGCACGGGTTCGTCGCTCGTCTGTTCGGCGTCCTGCCGCGCCTTCGAAAAGGCCGCGTAGACCGCGTTGCTCTTCGGCGCGGTGGCCAGGTACACCACCGCGTGGGCGAGCATCAGGTCGCCTTCGGGCTGGCCCACGAAATGGACGGCCTGCTGGGCGGAGGTGGTCAGGGTCAGGGCGAAGGGGTCCGCCAGTCCGATGTCTTCCACGGACATGCGGACGATCCGCCGCGCGATGTACAGGGGGTCGTCGCCGGCGATGAGCATCCGGGCCAGCCAGTAGAGGGCACCGTCCGGATCGGAGTCCCGCACGCTCTTGTGCAGGGCCGAAACGGCGTCAAAGTGCCAGTCCCCGCCCTTGTCGTACTGCGGCGACCGATGCTGCAGGGCTTCGTCGATCTCCTTCACGGTCAGCTGGATCCGGTGCCCGTCGCCGCGCGAGGTGGTCATGGCCGCCACTTCGAGGGTATTCAGGGCGATCCTGGCGTCGCCGCCCGCCACGGCAGCCAGGAGCGAGGCCGCCTCGTCGTCCAGTTCGATGTTCCGCCCGCCCAGTCCGCGTTCTTCGTCCTCCAGCGCGTTACGGACGATTCGTTGCAGATCCTCCTCCGAAAGCGGTTCCAGGCGGAGTACCCTGCAGCGGGAAAGGAGGGCGTTGTTGACCTCGAAGGACGGGTTCTCCGTGGTCGCGCCGATGAGGGTCAGCGTGCCGTTCTCCACGGTCGGCAGCACGGCGTCCTGCTGCAGCTTGTTGAAGCGATGGATCTCGTCGATGAACAGGATGGTACGCTTGCCATGCATGCCCAGCCGGTCGCGGGCCTCGGCGGTCGCCTTGTGCAGGTCCTTCACGCCGGCGCTCACGGCGCTCAACGCAACGAAGTGGGAATCCGTGGCGCGGGCGATGATGAAGGCGAGGGTGGTCTTGCCCGATCCCGGCGGCCCCCACAGGATCATCGAAAAGGGCGTGTCACGCTCGATGGACTCGCTCAGGAGGCGTCCCCGGCCGACCAGCCCCTGCTGGCCCTGGAAGCCCTCCAGCGAATCCGGACGCATGCGGGAGGCCAGCGGCGCTTCCCGCTGCAGTTGCTTTTCGGCCTGGTCGGAGAAGAGATCGGTCATGGCAGGACCCGTGTGGGAGCGAAGATGGAACCTCCACGGAGCGAGATGCGACCACCGCGTTGCGGAAATGCGACCGCCGCGGTACGTAAATGCGACCACCGCGGTGCGAAGATTCGACTGTAATGGGACGAAGTTTCGTGAAGTTTTGGCGCCACAGCGTTATTATACAGAAGTATCCAGGCCAGGGTTAAGAGAATTAGGTGCTGATGCATCCCGAATTGTGAGAAAACGGAAACCTGCTCGATTGTCCCAAAGACTGGCTGACGACTGGACGACAGACTGATTCAAGGCATCCCATGTTCAGCAACTACTTCACCGTAGCGTTCCGTCACTTTAATCGACAGAAAGGCTATTCGTTCATCAACGTGATGAGCCTGGCGCTCGGTATCGCCTGCTGCCTGCTCATCCTGCTCTATATCCGTGACGAGTTGAGCTATGACCGGTTCTACGATCGTGCGGATCGAACTTACCGCGTAACCGCTGAATACCGTCAGGGAGGCGAGGTCATTCGTAACGCGGACGTCCTGATCCCCACGGTCTGGTACATGAGGGAGGACTTCCCGGAAATAGAGGACATGGTCCGCCTCGTCCCGCCCGGGAACGCCTGGATGGTCAAGTACGGCGACAAGGGGTTCTACGAACGAAACTTCTATCTGGCCGATACGACTGTTTTTAACGTGTTCGATGTCCCCCTGCTGACCGGCAATCCGAAGACGGCGCTCACCGGGAACGACAAGATCGTGCTGTCCGAATCCATGGCCCGAAAGTACTTCGGCGACGAGGACCCCATGGGCAGGATCCTGGACGCCGAGGGCACTTTTCACCTCGAGGTGACGGGCATCATGCCCGATCTGCCCGTCAATACGCACCTCGGATTCGATATACTCGCGTCCTTCAAGATCCAGGAAGCTTACTCAAACACGAAGGTCGACGAGTGGGGCTGGCGCACGTCCCATAGCTACATCGTGCTCCGGGAGGGCAGCGACCCGGCCGAACTGGAAGCCAAGCTGCCGGCATTCGTGGAGAAACACCTCGGGAACCGCTACGAAGGCGGCGACGCATCCCTGACGTACAGGCTGCAGCCGGTGACGGATATCCATCTCCATTCCCGCCTGGAACGGGAACTGACGCCCAACAGCGACGTCAGGTATGTCTATCTCTTCGCCGCCATCGCGGTTTTTATCATCGTCATCGCCTGCATCAACTTCATGAACCTGGCGACCGCCCGGTCCGCGGGCCGGGCCAGGGAAATCGGCCTTCGGAAGGTATTCGGCGCGGTCCGCGCCCAGATGGCACGGCAGTTCCTGATCGAATCGCTGCTCATGAGCGGACTGGCCGTGTGCCTCGCCCTGCTCCTGGCGGCGGTCAGTCTGCCGTGGTTCAACCTGCTCACCGGCAAATCGCTGGCTGTGGATCCGGGTACCACGTTGTTCGCCCTGGGCGCGGTGGTGGTCATCGGCGTCGTGGTAGGTTGCGTATCGGGGAGCTATCCCGCGTTCTACCTGTCCGGCCTGGCGCCCATCGAGACCCTGAAGGGAACGCTTGCGTCGGGTTCTGGTACCACGGGAATGCGAAGGGTCCTGGTCGTCAGCCAATTCGTGATCTCGATCGCCCTGATCATATGTACCGGGGTCGTATACAACCAGCTTGACTTCATTCAGAAGAGAAACATGGGACTGAACACGGACCAGGTCGTCGCGGTCCCGCTGACCTTCGATCCGGTCCAGGAGACGGCCAGGATCTATAAGCAACGCGTGAAAGAAAGTCCATACGTAACCAACGCGACCTCTACCTATATACTTCCCGGTTACAAGAACGCCGTGATTCCGATCACGTTGCAGCGCCCGGGCGACGGCGAATACGCGAAGATCGACATGAACCAGGCCTGGACGGATGAGGATTTTCTGGAGACTCTGGGCATCGAGGTGGTTACGGGCCGGTACTTCGATCCCTCCTTCGTCAGCGACTGGGGCTGGGAAACCGCGGGCGGCGGAGCCGTTCTGAACGAGGCCGCCGTGACGAGGCTGGGATTCGATTCACCGGAAGACGCCGTGGGCAAGGAAGTGAACTGGATGCGGGAGCTTCGGCAGGGGTGGAACGAGGAAGGCGTTCAACTGCGCAGGATCGTCGGTGTCGTAAGGGATTTCCATTTCGCGTCCTTGCACCAGCCCATTGCCCCCCTGGTGCTGTTCGCCGACTTCCAGGGCGGTCACGTCGTCGTCAAGATCAAGCCGGAATTCATGGCTGAAGGGCTCGCTGCGATCGAGGAAACCTGGCATGAGGTCAACCCGGAGTTCGCCTTCGAGTACTTCTTCGTGGAAGACAACTTCGCGCGTCTCTACGACTCCGAGCAGCGTTTCGGACAGGTGTTCGTCAGTTTTGCCGTACTCGCCGTCCTCATCGCGTGCCTGGGACTCTTCGGACTCGCGTCCTTTACGGCCGAACGGCGTACAAAGGAAATCGGTGTGCGCAAGGTCCTGGGCGCTTCCACGCCGAAGCTGTTCCGGCTCCTGTCCAACGAATTCGTCCGTCTCGTGATCGTGGCCAACGTATTCGCGTGGCCGGCCGCCTACCTCGTGATGAACAACTGGCTCGGCAACTTCGCCTACCGCGTCGACCTGGGCTGGACGACCTTCATCCTCGCCGGCGTCCTCGCCATGGCGATCGCCCTGCTGACGGTGAGTTACCAGGCCGTCCGGGCAGCCACCGCCAACCCGATCGTATCCCTGCGGACCGAGTAGATCGTCTCTCTCGTTCCTTGTAAATCGGAAATGATTCTCCATGTTCAGAAACTACGTCACGGTTGCCATCCGGCATCTGAGTCGCAGGAAGGGTTACTCGTTCATCAACGTGATGAGCCTGGCGCTCGGCATCACGTGTTGCCTCCTCATCATGCTCTACATCCGGGACGAGTTGAGCTACGACCGGTACCACGGCAAGGCGGACCGCATCTACCGCGTGATCTCCGAGGAACGGCAGGGCGGCGGGGTCGTCCGGTCCATTCGGTCCATGCGGTCTGCCGAAGTCATGACGCCCACGGCCAGGTTCATGCGCCAGGACTTTCCCGAGGTGGAAGACATGGTACGCTTCAACCCTCCCGTGAACGCCTGGATGGTCAAGTACGGCGACAGGAGATTCAACGAACGATCTTTTTACCTGGCCGACTCTTCGGTATTCAACGTCTTTGACGTCCCGCTTCTGGCCGGCGATCCCCGGACCGCGCTGAGCGGAAACGACAGGATCGTGCTGTCCGAGTCCGTCGCCCGGAAATACTTTGGCGAGGAGAATCCCATGGGGAAAATCCTGGACGCCGAAGGGACCTTCCATCTCGAAGTGACCGGCGTCATGGCGGACCTGCCGTCCAATACGCACCTCGGATTCGACATACTCGCGTCATTCCGGATCCAGGAGGCGTTCGCCCCCGAGTCGCTCGACGATTGGGGCTGGCGAAAGTCGTACAGCTACGTCCTGCTCAGGGAGGGAAGCGATCCGGCCGCACTGGAAGCGAGGTTGCCCGCCTTTGTGGAGAAGTATATCGGCGATATCTACGACGGCGAATCGTCATCGCTGACCTACCGGCTGCAGCCCGTGACGGACATCCACCTTCACTCCCGGCTCGAGCGGGAACTGACGCCGAACAGCGACATCAGGTACGTGTATCTCTTTGTCGCCATCGCCGTGTTTATCATCCTCATCGCCTGCATCAACTTCATGAACCTGGCAACCGCACGGTCCGCGGGAAGGGCCCGGGAAATCGGCCTGAGAAAGGTATTCGGCGCGGGCCGCGGCCAGGTGGCGCGTCAGTTCCTGAGCGAGTCCCTGATCATGAGCGGTATGGCAGTATGCATCGCGCTGCTGCTGGTTGGGTTCGGGTTGCCGTGGTTCAATCTGGTATCGGGTAAATACATATCCATGGACGCGGATACCGCATGGTTCATCCTGGGTGCCGTGGCGGTGACCGGCATCGTGGTCGGGCTGATATCGGGAAGCTATCCCGCGCTTTACCTGTCCGGACTCGCTCCGATCGATACCCTGAAGGGCGCGTTGTCCGGGGACGCCGGCAACGTGGGCATGCGCAGAACGCTGGTCGCGGGCCAGTTCGTAATCTCGATCGCCCTGATCATCTGTACAGGCGTCGTGTACGACCAGCTCGACTACATCCGAAACCGCAACCTGGGAATGGAAACGGAACGGCTCGTCGCTGTACCGCTGACGTTTACCCCCGTCATTGAAAAGGCGCGACTATACAGGCAGCGGGTGAGGGAAAGTCCGCACGTAGAGGATGCCACGGCTACCTTTATCCTTCCTTTTCACAAGAACGCCGTGATCACCGCCGTGGTGCGCAGATCGGGCGAAGGTGATAACGCCAAGATCGAAATGAACCAGGCCTGGACGGACGACATGTTTTTCGATACGTTCGGCATGGTACTGGCCGCCGGAAGGTTCTTCGATCGCGCGTACGTCGCCGACTGGTATGGTGCGGGCGGCGGGACGATATTAAACGAAGCCGCCGTTTCCCGGCTGGGTTACGGTTCCGCCGAGGAAGCCCTGGACGGTCGGTTTGACTGGGTTTTTGACGAGCGACACGGTTTCGATGAGGAAACCGCGGAACCGCGCAGTATCGTAGGTGTCGTAAAAGACTTCCACTACGCTTCGCTGCATGAACCCATCGAACCACTGGTACTCTTTCCCGAGTCCGACGGCAGTCACGTGGTCGTCAAGATCAGCGCCAACCGACTTTCGGAAGGCCTTTCGGCGATCGAGGAAGCATGGCGCGACACAAACCCCGACTTCGCCTTCGAGTACTTTTTCGTCGAAGATACCTATGCGCGCCTCTACGAAGCCGAGCAGCGCTTCGGCAGGATATTCGTCAGTTTCGCCGCACTGGCCGTGTTTATCGCCTGCCTCGGTCTCGTAGGCCTATCCTCCTTCACCGCGGAACGGCGCAGGAAGGAAATCGGAGTGCGAAAAGTCCTCGGCGCCTCCACGCCGAACCTGATCGGACTGATGTCCGGGGAATTCGTCCGGCTCGTGATCGTGGCCAACGTAATCGCGTGGCCGGCCGCCTATTACGCGATGAATCGTTGGCTCGACGATTTCGCGTACCGCGTCGACCTGGACGGGATGACTTTCGTTCTGGCCGCCGCGCTTGCCCTCGCCCTCGCCCTCCTGACGGTGAGTTACCAGGCCGTGCGGGCCGCTACAGCAGATCCTGTCGAGTCCCTGCGGACCGAGTAGGACGCGTAGATCCCGACGCAGGACGCGGAAGAACGCGACAAAGGCCGCGGTAGCACGCGACGCAGGACGCGGCAGTACGCGTGTTTTCGTTCAATCGCCCATCTGATAAAATGAGTGCGCCATGTTCCGTAACTACCTGACGGTGGCCGTGCGCCATCTGAACCGCCAGAAGGGCTACGCGTCCATCAACGTGATGAGCCTTGCGCTCGGGATCGCGTGCGCGCTCCTCATCCTTCTGTACATCCGCGACGAGCTTAGTTACGACCGGTACCATGAGAAGGCTGACCGTATCTACCGCGTGATCTCGGAAGAGCGCGACGGCGACCAGGTGGTCCGCACGGCCGAAGTGATGATGCCCACCGTCAGATTCATGCGCGAAGACTTCCCGGAAGTGGAAGATATGGTGCGCTTCAATCCGCCCGGCAACGCCTGGATGATCAAGTATGGAGACAGGGGGTTCTACGAACGGGATTTCTACCTGGCCGATTCGTCAGTCTTCAAAGTCTTCGATGTGCCGCTGATATTCGGCGATCCCCGGACGGCCCTGGCCGGTATCGACAAAGTCGTCCTGTCGGAGTCCATCGCGAGGAAATACTTCGGCGACGAGAACCCCATGGGCAAGATCCTGGATGCCGAGGGATCCTTCCATTTCGAGGTGACCGGCGTCATGCGGGACCAGCCCGCCAACACGCACCTCGGCTTCGACATCCTCGCGGCGTTCCGGATCCAGGAGCACTATTCGGACAAATCAGCCGACGTGTGGGACTGGCGCAAGTCGTACAGCTACGTCCTGCTGCGCGAGGGCAGCGATCCCGATGAACTGGAAGCCAAGCTGCCCGCCTTCGTGGAGAAGTACGTCGGCGACCAATACGACGGTGAATCGTCGTCCTTGACCTTCAGGCTGCAGCCGGTCACGGATATACACCTTCACTCTCGTCTCGAGCGGGAACTGACCCCGAACAGCGATATCCGGTACGTCTACCTATTCGGCGCCATCGCCGTATTCATCATCCTCATCGCGTGCATCAATTTCATGAACCTGGCCACCGCGCGTTCCGCGGGAAGGGCCGGGGAAATCGGACTCAGAAAGACCTTCGGCGCAGCCAGGAGCCAGGTGATCCGGCAGTTCATCAGCGAGTCCATGTTCATGACCGGGCTTGCGGTTGGCGTTGCCCTCCTGCTTGCCTTGTTGAGCCTGCCGTGGTTCAACCTGCTCACGGGCAAGTCCATGTCCCTGAACGCGGATACCGCCTGGTTCGTCCTGGGCGCCGTCGTGGCGATCGGCGCCGTGGTGGGTTTCGTCTCGGGCAGCTATCCGGCCCTTTACCTGTCCGGGCTCGCACCGGTCCAGGCGCTGAGCGGCCTGCGCTCCACGGGCGCCGGAAACGTGGCCATCCGCCGGGTCCTGGTCGTGGGACAGTTCGTGATTTCGATCGCCCTCATCATCTGCACCGGCGTGGTCGACACCCAGCTCGACTTCATCCGCGCGCGAAACATGGGACTCAATTCCGACCAGGTCGTCGCGGTGCCTCAGACCTTCGCGCCGGTTGTCGTAAGATCCAGCGTTTACAAAGCACGGCTGAAGGAGATACCTGCGGTGACGAACGTCTCGATGAATTTCCTTCTTCCCGGGCACAAGAACGCCGCAGCGCCGATCAAGGCGCGCGGACGGGGCCAGGACGAATCATCGACGATCGATATGAATCAGGCCTGGGTGGACGATGATTTCATCGGGATTTTCGGCATCGAACTGGTGGCGGGCCGCAATTTCGATTCCGCGTTCCCCGGCGACTGGACCGCGACGGGTGCGGTCGTCATTAACGAAGCGGCCGTTGCCAGGTTGGGCTATGCATCGGCCGCCGAGGCGTTGGGCAAGGAGATCGAAGGGCTGCAGGAACTGATCACGGATTCCGATGAGCGAGGTGAGTTGCGGCCGTCGATCGTTGGCGTGGTGAAGGATTTCCACTACGCCGCCTTACACGAACCGATCGAACCGCTGGTGCTGTTTCCGAACTACCCGGGCGGGTACGCCATGGTCAAAATCGATGCCGGTCGCATGTCGGAAGGCCTTTCGGCGATCGAGGAAGCATGGCATGAGGTAAATCCCGATTGGGCTTTCGAATACTTCTTCGTGGAGGACACCTTTGCGCGCCTGCATGAAGCCGAGGAGCGTTTTGCCTGGATCTTCGTAAGCTTCGCCGTACTGGCCGTTATCATCGGCTGCCTCGGGCTTGTCGGGCTGTCCTCCTTCACCGCGGAACGGCGCAGGAAGGAGATCGGCGTTCGCAAGGTCCTCGGCGCATCCGCCGCCGGTCTCGTCGCGCTGTTGTCCCGAGAGTACTTCCGGCTCGTGATCGCGGCCATCGTGGTGGCCTGGCCCGTTGCCTACATCGCGATGAACACCTGGCTGGAGGGTTTCGCCTACCGCGTCGACCTGGACTGGACGACCTTCATCCTGGCCGGCGTCCTCGCCATGGCGATCGCCCTGATCACCGTGAGTTTCCAGGCCGTCCGGGCGGCGGTCGCGAACCCGGTCGAGGCGTTGAGGATGGAATAGCTTCGTACGATATTGCTTCCAGATGCAGTAAAAAAAGTACAAATGTCGTAGAGCCCCGCCCTGCGGGAATCTCGCTTTATTGCACACGTTGGTGTATGTTTTGTCAGAAAAAAAAGTTTCAAAAAGACTCTTGCCTGTTCGCAAATAATACAATATCTTGTTTGCTACGTGTCTGAACACCACTACACCTAGTGATTCTTAATTCTTAAATTATCAATCAATTACAACCGGAGATCCGCCGCAGATGCGATGTCCTGCGTGTGGCACGCTCAACAGCCACGTTGTTGACTCCCGAACGATCCAGAGCGGAAGAACGATCCGCAGACGCCGCGAGTGCCTTTCCTGCACCAAGCGATTCACTACCTACGAGGCCATTGAGGAAGAGGAACTGATGGTGGTGAAATCCGATGGCCGGCGGGAAGTCTTCGACCGCGGAAAGATCATGCACGGGCTGAAGCTGGCCTGTACGAAGCGCATGATCTCCGCCGACCAACTTCACGAGCTCGTGGACCGCGTGGTGTACTACGTAAGTAACCTCAATGAACGCGAGATTCCTTCGAACCGGATCGGCGAATTCATCATCCGGGAACTGCGCAAGATCGATGAAGTGGCCTACGTGCGTTTCGCGTCGGTCTACCGGGATTTCAAGGACAGGAGCGAGTTCGCGGAAGAGCTCGAACAACTGGAGAAACAGGAGCTGGCTGCGGTCGTGAAGGACCAGCCCGATCAGGGCTGATTCAGGTATTCAGGTACCTGGTCTGCGTTTTCAGGATCAGGTATTTTTTGTTGACACAATATACACATCGTTTCGACGTTACAATTCGACGTTTCATATCTAAAGAAGGTGATTTTAGGGGGCTAGTATGGCTGAAGACAAACTAGAATTGAATCTGGAAGAAACCCACGAACTCCTGATGGAAGAGACGGAGGAGTCCGCTGCCGGAGGGGCTGCTGAAGTGTCCGTCGATGACGCTTCCGACGTTGTCGCGCCGGTCGACGTACCTGACGACGCGCCCATCGATGCGCCAGTCGACGCACCCATCGAAGCACCGGCCGAATTCGGCGGCCTTTCCGTCGAGCGGCTGTACAGCAATCCTGGTCATGATCCCTACGACGGCGTGGAGTGGGAGAAGCGGACGGCCACCATAGCCGGGGACGGCGGCGAAGTCGTCTTCGAGCAGAAGGACGTGGAGATCCCGGCCGACTGGTCGCAGCTGGCCACCAACGTCGTCGTGTCCAAGTACTTCCGCGGACCCCTGGGCACCCCAAAGCGCGAGAACAGCGTCAAGCACATGATCAACCGCGTGGCGGACACGATCGCGGGCTGGGGGCGCGCGCAGGGTTACTTCGCCTCGGAGGAAGACGCTGATGCCTTCCAGAACGAACTGAAGCAGATCATCCTCCATCAGCGGGCCACGTTCAACAGTCCCGTGTGGTTCAACGCGGGCGTCGAGGACACGCCCCAGTGCTCGGCGTGCTTCATCCTTTCGGTCGACGACTCTATGGAGTCCATCCTCGAGTGGTGCAAGGTCGAAGGCATGATCTTCAAGGGCGGCTCGGGCGCCGGGGTGAATCTGTCCCGGATCCGTTCGTCCAAGGAGATACTGTCTTCCGGCGGCCAGGCTTCCGGGCCGGTCTCCTTCATGAGGGCGGCCGATTCGGTGGCCGGATCCATCAAGTCGGGCGGCAAGACCCGCAGAGCGGCCAAAATGGTCGTCCTGGACATCGACCATCCCGACGTGGTGGAGTTCATCTGGTGCAAGGCGAACGAGGAGCGCAAGGCCTACGCCCTCGGCGACGCCGGCTGGGACATGACCCTGAACGGCGACGCGTGGAGTTCCATCCAGTTCCAGAACGCCAACAACTCCGTGCGGGTGACGGACGACTTCCTGGACGCGGTGGAAAAGGACGGGGAATGGACGCTGCAGTCGATCACCACGAAGAAGCCGGTGGAAAGCCTTAAGGCGAAGGATGTCATGTCCTGGATCGCGGAAGCCGCGTGGCAGTGCGGCGACCCGGGCATGCAGTACGACACGACCATCAACGACTGGCACACCTGCGCCAACACGGACCGCATCAACGCGAGCAATCCCTGTTCCGAGTACATGCACCTGGACAACAGCGCGTGCAACCTGGCCTCGATCAACCTGCTCAAGTACCTGACCGACGAAGGCACCTTCGACGTGGTGGGATTCATACACACCGTCAACATCATGATCATGGCGCAGGACATTATCGTCGACAACGCGAGCTATCCCACGGACAAGATCGGCGAGAACGCCCGCGCCTTCCGCCAGCTGGGACTGGGCTACGCCAATCTCGGCGCGCTGCTCATGGCCATGGGCTTGCCCTACGACAGCGACGGGGGCCGCGCCTTTGCCGGCGCCATCACGGCGCTGATGACCGGCCAGGGATACTACCGGTCCTCGGAACTCGCCGAGTACCTGGGCACCTTCGAAGGCTACGACGTCAACAGCGAGCCCATGCTGCGGGTCATGCAGAAACACCGGGACGCCGTGGACGACATCCAGGCTGAGATGGTGGACAAGAACCTGCTGGACGCCGCGCGCACCGCGTGGGACAACGCACTCGCCCATGGCAAGATGCACGGGTACAAGAACAGCCAGGCCACGGTGCTCGCGCCCACGGGGACCATCGCCTTCATGATGGACTGCGACACGACGGGCATCGAGCCCGACATCGCCCTGGTCAAGTACAAGCGCCTGGTGGGCGGTGGCACGATGAAGATCGTGAACCGCACCGTGTATTCCGCCCTGGAGAAGCTGGGTTACTCCAAGCCGCAGATCGAGCGGATCGTCCATTACATCGACGAGCACGGGACCATCGAAGGCGCGCCCCACCTGCTCCAGGAACACCTGCCGGTCTTCGACTGCGCGTTCCGGACCGAGAACGGAAGCCGTTCCATCCACCACATGGGCCACGTGAAGATGATGGCCGCGGCGCAGCCCTTCATTTCGGGCGCCATATCCAAGACGGTCAACCTGCCCAACGAGGCCACCGTCGAAGACGTCATGAACGTGTACATGAAGGGTGGAGAACTGGGTCTCAAGGCCCTGGCCATCTACCGCGACGGGTCGAAGCGCACCCAGCCGCTCAGCACCAAGGCGTCGGAGAAGGAAGAGGCCGCGGAGGTCCAGCCCGTTCGCCGCCGGCTGCCGGACGAGCGCGAGGCGGTCACGCACAAGTTCAGCATCGCCGGCCACGAGGGCTACCTGACCGTCGGACTCTTCGAAGACGGCCAGCCGGGCGAGATCTTCCTGCGCATGTCCAAGGAAGGCAGCACGGTATCCGGCATGATGGACGCCTTCGCCACGGCCATCTCCGTGTCGCTGCAGTACGGCGTGCCCCTGGAGAGCCTGATCCGCAAGTTCAGCCACATGCGGTTCGAACCGGCCGGGATGACCGGCAACAGGGACGTGCCCATCGCCAAGTCCATCACCGATTACATCTTCCGGTGGCTCGCGGTGAAGTTCCTGCCCGAGGACAGCCATTCCGAGATCGTGGCGGACGAGGACATGGACAACACCATGCACTCGAACGCCATGGACCAGACCATGACCGCGCAGGAAAACCAGGAGCACGAGGTCTACGTCGCCCAGGCCGACGCGCCTTCCTGCTCGGACTGCGGCAGCCTGATGACCCGCAACGGTTCGTGCTACGTGTGTCGTGAGTGTGGATCGACAAGTGGTTGTTCGTAAGATAGTAAGATTAGATACGCAGGGTAAAGAAAAGAGGTTTCTACCGAACGGGATTCGCAGTTAACCCGCAGAATCACCGTACACCAGGAAGAGTTTCAGGGTTGGTGATTACGGTGAGTGAAATTGGCGTTCTTTACCATATAGGACGCCATTTTCTTTGACCAAATGTGTATGCCCCATCGACGGGAATCGATGGGGCATCACTCACGTATGTAAGGAGGTGAGACACCATGTGAAATCGCCAATGGGGTGAGCGTTGACCAGCGACTTACACCCCAGAGAAGAAACCGGATGGGATTTGGTCTTCACGGTTCAAGACCTATCCCTCACCTTCGAAACAAACGCAAGTAGTAACGATAATACCTGCGATGTGATGAGGGTGCAATGGTAATTATCGGAACTCGGTAAAAGAGTACCGATAATCAACAGTTTTAATCGATTGGAAATTTACGTGACTTGCTTTTTAGTTCAATAGTGAGTTACCATAATCTAGAAGGATTACGAACATGATTTACGAGGTTTATCCAGACAAGGTAGGGAAATGGAGATGGCGCTTGAGATCAGGGAATTACAGTTGGCTTACATTTAACTCTCCGATCATAGCCATATCAGGTGAAGGTCATGCGACAAAAAAAGAGTGTTTTGACGAGATAGCGCTAGTCAAACAGTCGATCAATGCGCCTGTCCGAAACTCAATAGTATAAGGAGGGTCAAGCACTGCCTTCCCAAACTACTAATCGGGAAGGCAGTGCTGTACTTCAAATCACCTACGAGTAACCATGATTTGTCACTAGCAGTTTGAATACTAAACAAATTGCGGTTTACAGTTATATGGAACCTATTCATTAGGTACTTAAAATCAGCCGGACACCGGGGAATCGAGTACCCGGGGTTCGGCCCTGACCGGGTGCGGTGATGCGCCGGGGAGACCCGGTACCTTCTCCGTGCCCGTACGGTCAGGTCTATTCCCGTCGGGCCCTTCCACCTGGGCCTCCTCAGGTTACGCCTCTTCCAGTCCCAGCCTTTCCTTCCACTTTCTATCCGTAACCATGTAGTACAGTGCGCCCACGGCGGCGACGGTGACCCGCACGATGCGGTACGTCAGGGCGGCGGCCAGTCCCGTGGCCTGGGCGACCGTACCCGGGACCGATCCATCGGCGGTCGTGCTGACGAGGTGGTAGATGTAGATAACCGCGCCTTCCAGCGCGCCGACGCCCCCCGGCACCGGCGCGAAGGTACCGATGATCTCGGCCGCGGGGATCAGCATGAGGTGGGCCCAGTAGTCCGGCGCGGCCGCACCGGGCAGGAGCGCCATTGCGCAGCAATAGAAGGCCGACAGCATGAAGAACTGGCCGGCCAGGCCGATGAGCAGGGCCTCGGTCAGCGCGCTGCGCCGCGTCTGATAGAGTTCCAGGCTGCCCGCCAGTTCGGCGAAGAACGATCCGACGAACTTAAGACGGGTCAGCCGCTGGAAGAAGGTCCAGTTCAGCAGCCGGAAACGAAGGGAGACCACTACGCAGATTAACCCGGTCAGGGCACCGCCCCAGAAGACCAGGACGGCGATCATGATCTCCCGATGATGCCAGAGGTCCTGGTTCAGCAGCGCGGCCGCCGATCCGACGATCAGCAGCGCCAGCATGCCGATCAGCCGGTCGAGCAGCACCGTGGCCGCGGCGACGGTCCGTCTCGACTTCTGGCGCCGCGCGATGCCTACGGCGCGGACGATGTCGCCGCCCGCGGTCCCGGGCGCGAGGTAGTTGAAAAGGTTGCTGACGAAACCAAGGCGGACGGCTTCGCGGAATCCCAGCACCAGCTTCTGGCCCCGGGCGAGAAGGTACCAGCGGAAAAAGGCCAGCACGGTCGCCGTCGTGGCCAGCACGATGCCGATGCCCAGGAAGGTGAAGTCGATTTCGCGGCGGATGAAATCGGCGTACTGTTCGCGGTAGAGATAGATCAGGTAGCCGAGGATGCCCAGCGCGACCAGCCACCGGAGCCATCCCCAGGCCTTCTTGAGCAGGTTCAGTTCCCTTCCTCCTCGGCCTGTCTGACCTGGGCCGGCGACTGAAGCCGGACGCAATGCAAGCCCGAGTACGGAGCGCGTTTTCGGAACAGGCCGAAATCTTCCCGGCAGGACCTGCAGCAATAACGGGCACCCCGGACGTGGCGCAGTCGTCCTCCGCAGGATGGGCATGGAGGGACTGTTCTCTGCATCCGGTGGAGTATAGGAGATCCGGCGACCTGCGTCAAGGTATCAGGCTATACGGTAGCACATCGAAACCGACCGAAGCGCTTGCCCGCGCGGGAAACCTCTCACCAGGATCAGCGGCAGCGCGGCCGGTTAAGCGACAAGCCTAGTGAGAAACGTGGTGTCCTGGATCGCGGTCCGCCACCAGGTTCAGCGCGATGCCGTGCTCCATCCATGCCTTGATCGCGGCGAGCACGAGAGAGAAACCGCCCATGGAGTCGAGTGCCATGCCGACGACCTCCTCTTCGGTCCCCTGGAACCCGGCGTTGGAGATCTGAACGAGGGTCGTATCCGTTCCATGAGCGGTAAAGCGCCACTCGACGGTCGTCGATGGTTCGTCCCATTCGATGAGGATTCTTGAGGGCGGCTCGATCACCTTGACGTGGACATCCGCGGAGACACCGTACATCTCCCACTTCCAGGTGACCGTCGCGCCCGGTTCCAGCTTGCCGCTGCTTCCTGTAAACCAGAAGCGCGTGGTGACGGCGGGATCTACGAACGCGTTGAACACTTCGTCGATCGGCCTCCGCACGAGCATTTGTGTTTGTACTGTTGGATTGATCATCTAACCCCCCAATCTACCCATCCTTAGACTACAACAGATCAACAACCTCATGTTACGTAATGTTCTTGCTCATCCTTGACAAGGAACAAAGTCCAAAAACTGCCGCTACCAGCTTTCCGTCCTCCGACTTCAAGGTATCTCCGATCGCCGTTGCCGGACATCGAGGCACAGGGTGTATGAGGTTTCCAGGTGCGAAGTGGCAGCAGTGCCATGGACCCGGGACTCACGGTATAAAGATATGTACAACAGTTTCTCACCCCTGTAACTTGATGAGTCGGACCTTGAAGAATCGTACCAGCAATCGAGAACTGACGTAAGAGGGTTCTCCATGCCAAAAACCATTGCCATCGTTGGCGCACTGGATACCAAGGGCGATGAATTCGCCTTCGTCAAAAGAGAGATCGAGCGGCGGGGACACGGAACGCTGGTTATCGATACGGGCGTCATTGGTGATACCGCCTTCGAAGCGGACGTGTCCCGGGAACAGGTCGCCGAAGCCGCCGGCACGACGATCGACGCGTTGAATAAGCGCGGCGACCGCGGAGAGGCCATCGACGCCATGGCGGCCGGTGTGGCGGAGATCGTGCAGGACCTGTATGAAACCGGCGTGTTCGACGGGATCATCAGCATGGGCGGATCGGCCGGCACCGCGGTGGGGACGAGCGCCATGCGGGCACTGCCCGTGGGCGTGCCCAAGGTGATGGTATCCACCGTGGCCGCGGGGGACACGACCAACTACGTGGGGATCAAGGACGTGTCGATGATCCCCTCCGTCGTGGACGTGGCCGGCATCAACCGCATCAGCCGCAGGATCTTCGCCAATGCCGCGGGTGCGATCGTGGGCATGGTGGAATCCGAGATGCAGGAAGCGGCGGAAGACAAGCCGCTCGTTACCGCCAGCATGTTCGGCAATACCACCGAAGCCGTGGACCAGGCCCGGGCCATCATGGAGGAAGCAGGCTACGAGGTGCTGGTCTTCCACTGCACCGGCGCGGGCGGCCGGACCATGGAGGGCCTGATCGACGAGGGCCTGATTGAGGGCGTGCTCGATATCACCACCACGGAATGGGCCGACGAACTGGCCGGAGGCGTGCTGACCGCAGGCCCCGATCGCATGGACGCGGCCGGCAGGGCGGGCATCCCCCAGGTGATCGTGCCGGGCTGCCTGGACATGGTGAATTTCTGGGCGCCGGACACGGTGCCGGAGCAATACAGGGACCGCAAGTTGCACAAGTGGAATCCGAACATCACACTGATGCGGACCAACGTGGAGGAGAACGCCCGCCTCGGTCAGGTCATCGCGGAGAAGGCCAACGCTTCCAGCGGACCGGTGTCCATCTTTCTGCCCCTTAAGGGCGTGTCCATCCTCGACAGCCCGGGAAACGAGTTCTGGTGGCCCGAGGCCGACCAGGCGCTTTATGACGCCATCAAGTCGAATGTGTCCGCCGACGTGTCGGTGACGGAGATGGACTGCAACATCAACGATCCGGCCTTCGCCAAAGCGGTCACCGGCAGGTTGCTGTCCGATCTGAGAAGGTAAGGCCGCCATGCCCGTCATCTACGCGGTCGAGCTCTACCACGTCGCCATGCCCCTGATCTACCCGTGGCGCACGGCCTACGGCAGCGACGACGTCATCGAAAGCGTCCTCGTGAAGATGCACGCCGGCGAAGCCGTGGGCTGGGGAGAGACGACTCCGCTCGCGAAGCCGACCTACAGTCCGGAATACACGGCCGGCGTCTTCGCGGTGACGCGGGACGTCCTCGCGCCCCTGCTGATCGGAAAGCGGATCGACAGCGGTCAGGACCTGCACGAGGCATGCAGCTGGGTCGCAGGCAATTTCTTCGCCAAGGGCGGACTGGACGCGGCCTGGTGGGACCTGCATGCCCGGCTGGAGGGCAAGCCGCTCTGGCAAACGATCGGCGGCAAGGGGCCGGTTATTGACGTCGGGGCCGACTTCGGGGTGCAGGACAGTATCGACATGCTGCTGGGCAACATCGAGCAGGCCGTGGAGGCGGGGTTTAAGCGGATCAAGCTGAAGTACAGCCGGGGGTGGGACCTCGACATGATCGCCGCGGTCCGCTCGGCCTTTCCGGACCCGGTCTTTCATATCGACTGCAACAGTGGATACACGCTGGACGACCTGCCCATGTTCAGAAAACTGGACCGGTACAACCTGGCCATGATCGAGCAGCCCCTGATGCGGGACGACCTGGTCGACCATGCCGAACTGCAGCGTCAGATCGAGACACCGGTCTGCCTGGACGAGAGCATCACGTCCCCCGCGAAGGCCCGCAAGGCGATCCGGATCGGTGCCGCCCGCTGGATCAACATCAAGCCGGCACGCGTAGGCGGGTTGACCCAGGCGCTGGAGACGAACCGGATCTGCGAGGAGGAAGGCGTCCCCTGCTGGACGGGCGGCATGCTGGAATCGGCCCTGGGCGCGTCGTTCTGCATGGCGCTGGCGACGCTGCCCAACATGAAGTACCCGTCGGACGTTTTCCCCAGCACGCGGTTCTACGAACGGGACCTGAGCGCGCCGTCGCTGGAACTCTCGGGTCCGTCTCAGATGGTCGTTCCAGATACGCCCGGTGCCGGAGCGGAACCTATTCCCGAACTGCTTGAACAGCAGACGATCGACCGGGCCGTGATAGACGGATCGTGAAGGCAGTCTGAGCGCGCCGGTCCGACCAGGTGGCCAGGAGAACCCGTAAGCGGAACCATACCCATGTCTCCATCATCATCCCCCTCCCCTTTCAACTACCTGTCCCGCGAAGCGTGGTCGAAGCTGCGCGCCGCCACGCCGCTGACGCTGTCCGAAGAAGACCTCCAGGAACTGCACGGCATCAACGAAATGGTCTCCCTCGCCGAGGTCGCCGAGGTGTACCTGCCCATGTCCCGGTTCCTCAACCTGCACGTGGGCGCGGCCCAGCACCTCTACCGGGTGATGGACACTTTCCTCGGCAAGCCGGCCGCCAAGGTGCCCTATGTCATCGGCATCGGTGGCAGCGTGGCGGTAGGCAAGAGCACGACGGCCCGCATCCTGCAGGCCCTGCTGAGCCGTTGGCCCAACCATCCCCGGGTGGACCTGGTGACCACGGACGGGTTCCTGTTCCCCAACAGCGTACTGGAAGAACGGGGGCTCATGCACCGGAAGGGGTTCCCGGAAAGCTACGATCTCCGGCGCCTGGTGCAGATGATGGCGGACGTGAAGTCCGGACACGCTTCGGTAGCCGTGCCTGTGTACCGGCATCTGATCTACGATATCGTGCCGGGCGTCGAAAAGACGGTCACGCAGCCGGACATCATCATCCTGGAGGGGCTGAACATCCTGCAGACCGGCCATCACATGACCGGCGACGCGCCGCCCCGCGTCTTCGTCTCCGACTTCATCGATTTTTCAATTTATGTGGAGGCGGAGGAACACGACCTGGAGCAGTGGTACGTCGATCGCTTCCTCAGGCTGCGGGACACCGCCTTCCGGAACCCGGAATCCTACTTCCATCACTACGCGGGATTGAGCACGGAGGAGGCCGTGGAAACGGCTAGGGGAATCTGGCGGGACATCAACCTGGTGAACCTGCGCGAGAACATCATTCCGACACGTGAACGGGCGGACCTGATCCTCGAAAAGGGCACGAACCACCGGGTAACGGGGGTGTACCAGCGGAAGTTGTGATCAGTCCCGCAGAAACCGCTTCAGCACGTTGGACGTGACCCTGGACACCACGTCGTCCACGAGGATCGATGACGGGTAGGTGATCGATCCCGCCGAGAACACCATCCCGCCGCTGTCCGTCTCATGGACGACCATCTCGGCCCCGCCGTCGTCCACGTTGGTTCCCTTGGCGATCAGTTGGGTGTTGGCCGGTGAATTGGGCGTGATCTTGTCGGTTTCGTGTCCCGATGCCCCGCCGGGCACCCGTTCGTGCAGGCTTGCTTCGCCGAAAATTTCGCCTTCCGCGACGCCGGTGCCTTCAAAGACCCAGTGGTCCGCTTCGATCACGCGGTAAGGCGCGCTGGTCATGATCCCCGTGCGGGTGAAGGCCACGCCGAGGAGGTTCGCCTCGGACTCGTTGTAGATGTTGAAGCGGCTTTCGATGCCCTCCCCGGGCCGGTCGAGCGAATCGATGTTTCCGTTCTTCACCTTCATCGTGTGCTCGTCGACGAACTCGACCTCGCAGTTCAAGCCGTTGCCGCCCAGGTACATGAGCCGTCCGCCGGATTCGAATACCCAGTCCTTGAGCCGGTAGTACATGTCCCGCGACCAGTACTCCGGATGGGTGGTGGTGATGAGCACCCGGTACCGGTCCAGGGGCAGCGTGCCGTCGTGGAACTGCGTCTCGGCGTAGAGGTCGTAGCCGAATCCCTCCCGCTCCATCCACGCCAGGAACCGCCACTCGGCGGGCGCCACGTGGCAGGCCGCGCGGCCCCGGATCATGTCGGTGGCTTCGACGTCTTCGGGGACGTGGTTGATGGGCTCGGGTCGGTCGAAGGAGAGCGGCGCGTAGTCGTCGGCGCTGTACATCCGGTGCTCCGAATCGGTGTACCGCTTCAGGTCGTACCTGGCGTTGACTGTGGGGGTTGGCGGAAATTCGTCGGTGTGGATGTAGTTGCTGCGCCCCCCGAAATTGTTGTAGGCATTCCAATTTATGTTAGCGGCCAGTACGGCGACGTCGGCCGTCGGCGCGGCCGGGGCGACGATCCAGGGAAAGGAAAAGAAACCGCCGGTCTCCGTTGAAGCGTGGAGATAGTACAGGCCGGACCGTTCCGGCGCCTCGATGTACTGTTTGTGAGCGGGATTCGTATAGCCCTGGGTGTTCCACTTCACGCCGGTCCGGGTATAGTCTCCGTCGGGCGTGATCTGCATGGTGGCTCGGGGGCCGTGCTCGTCGTACCAGCCGATGTTCCGTACGAACTCCTTCTTCCATCCGTAACGGTACAGTTCGAGCTGGTAAGCCTCCACGGCGTGCACGCGGAACTCCGATCTTTCACTGGAGCGGACCCACTTGGGCCACATGTACCCCAGCAGGCCGTCCCGCAGCAACCGGAAGTGATAAGGTCGGTCCTTGCCTGGCGTCATGTATACACTTTTGTATCCGAAATCCCGCCCTGCCAGCGTGACCCTGTACTCCCGGCCGGGCGTCACGTCCGCGTAGACCGCCCCCGAAGCCCGTGAGCGCGCCTCGATGGACGCTCCGCCGGCTTCGAACTCCAGCAGGACTTCGGGAATAGCGACGTAGCGTTCGTCACTGACATATCCGACAAGCATTCTTGAACCTCCGGCTGGCGGATGTTCCGGCACGGTTTCCGGCCGTAGTGAGCATTGCGGGCTTGCATGGTGTCTGGTTGTGCTGAGGACCAGACCCGACCAGGCCAGGCCGAGCCAGATGGACCAGACCCGGAAGACAATGTACATCGAACTTCATCGCCGTCAACCGTACCGGCGAGTCGCCCCGCAACCACCGAATTACCTTTGACACGGAATCGGGACGGATGTTACCTTGGCAGTCCGTGTAGTGAGCCGAATCCCTCTTACGTTTTCTATTCGACAAGGACCCTGGCATCGTGTCCGCCTGCCGGTTGAAAGACATCGCGCGCCTGGCCGAACCTGGCGACAACGTGGCCATCGTCTCCCGGCGGCTGGAAGCGGGAACGGACGTGAGAGACGACGCCGGCGCGTCCTTTTCCCTCGCCCATACCCTGCTGGAAGGGCACCGCTTCGCCGTCCAGCCCATACGCGCCGGGGAGTCCGTCCTGTCCTGGGGCCTGCCCTTCGGCCGGGCGACCCGGGATATCGCACCCGGCGACTATATCTGCAACGCCGACATCCTCGACGCGCTCCGCGTCCGAAAAGTCGATTTCGCCCTCCCGGACCAGCCCAACTTCGAAGACCGCGTTGTGCCTTACGAACTGGAGGAGTCCTCCTTCACGCCCGGTGAACAGATTCCGCTTATCGATAATCCGCCGACTTTCGAGGGATTTGACCGCGGTCCGGCGCGGGGCGTCGGGACCCGGAACTACATCATTCTGCTGGGCATTACGTCGCAGACGGCGGGTTTCGTTCGGCGACTGGAATCGCTGCTGAAGGACCAGGTGAATCGGTACCCGAACATCGACGGTGTGGTGGCGGTGGCCCATACCGAGGGCGGCTCGGGCGTGGATCCCAACAACCGGGAACTGGTGCTGCGGACGCTGGCGGGTTTCATGGTTCATGCAAATGTCGGGGCGGTGCTTGCGGTGGACCGCGGCACCGAGTTCGTCTCGGACCGGATGCTGGAAAATTACATGCGGCTCAACCGCTATCCACTGAACGACGTGCCGCACCGGTTCGAAACGCTCAAGGGCGCGTTCGAAGAAGACCTGGAGCGCTGCGCGGGGATCGTCACCGGTTGGTTCGAGCCGGTCAACCGCGTTTCGCGGAAACCGGTATCCGCTTCTCATCTCAACATCGTGCTTCAATGCGGCGGTTCAGACTCCTTTTCGGGCATATCGGGCAATCCCCTGGCCGCGCTCGTGGCCCGGGAGATCATCCGTTTCGGCGGGAAGGCCAATCTCGCGGAGACGGACGAACTCATCGGCGGCGAGCCCTACGTGCTGGACAACGTAAGGGACATCGAGACGGCCCGCACCTTCCTCCACATGATCAAGCGGTTCCAGGAACGAACGGCGTGGCACGGCCAGTCGGTGGACGCCAATCCGTCTGGCGGCAACAAGCTCCGGGGGATCTACAACATCGTGCTCAAGTCCATCGGCGCGGCCCGTAAGCGACACCCGGACGTACGTCTCGACTACGCCATTGACTACGCGGTCCCGATGAAGGAACCGGGGTACTATTTCATGGACAGCCCGGGCAACGACCTGGAAGCCATCGCGGGCCAGGTGGCGTCCGGCGGCAATCTCATCTTCTTCATCACCGGGAACGGATCCATCACCAACTTCCCCTTCGTGCCGACAATCAAGTTCGTAACGACCACGAAGCGGTACGAGATGCTCTCGGGTGAAATGGACGTGAACGCCGGGGCCTACCTGGACGGCGTGTCCATGGAGGAACTTGGCGGGCAGACACTCGATCTGACGCTGCGCGCGGCGTCGGGTGAGATGACCCGCGGCGAGCGGGCGGGCCACAGCCAAACCCAGATCTGGCGCGACTGGCGGCAGACCGACGGAAGCCGGCTACAGGACCTGCACGAACGTCCCCCGCCGGCGGGCAGGCCGCTGGAGGTCCGGTCCAACGGGGGTTCGACGCCCCCGCCGACCTTCAGGCTGCCCGTGTTCGAATCGAACGGGTCGCGCGCCACCGACCGCATCGGTCTTATTCTTCCCACCAGCCTGTGCTCCGGCCAGATCGCCCGCATGGCCGCGGAACGGTTGAGCGAAAAAGGCGTGGGCCGCGGCGCCGGCATATCTCGTTTCGTCGCCCTGGTACACACCGAGGGATGCGGTGTCTCGGGCGGCGTCTCGGAGGAAATGTACATCCGCACCATGACCGGCTACCTGACCCACCCGATGACGGCGGCCGCCCTGCTCCTGGAACACGGATGCGAACGCACGCACAATGATTTCTACCGCCAGCAACTGGTCGACCGCGGCCTGGATCCCGCGAGTTTCGGCTGGGCCAGCGTGCAGCTTGACGGCGGCATCGAGAAGGTCATCGATCGCATAGAGCAATGGTTTAACGGGACCCTGGACGATTGTGAGGGGCCGGTCGCCGTCGAAGCCGGCCTGTCTACCCTCAGGTTGGGGGTGGCCACGGCTGGTCACACTACCTCAGCCGGTCCGGCCACCTCTGCGTGCCCGGCTACCACGGCCGGTCCGGTTTCCGATGACGTTTCCGAAGCACTGTCGCAGTTGATCTTCGACGTCGTAGACGCGGGTGGAACCGTCGTCGTGCCGGACAACGACGCGCTGCTCGGATATCCGGCTTTCCTGCGGCGCCTGGAGGATGGAACCATATCCCCGACATTGTCCTATGGCGAGCCCGCTTCGGTACCCGGACTGCACGTCATGGAGACGCAGACGGCCCACTGGGTGGAGAGCCTGACCGGTCTGGGCGCGGCCGGCGTGGAGCTGGTCGTCGCCGGCGTCGACGGCCACCCCCTGCCCGGCCATCCCATGATCCCGGTGCTGCAGGTCGCCGCGGACGACCTGCCCGGTCCCTTCCGTGAAGACGTGGATCATATCCTGACCGGGGAACCGGTGGATCGCCGCCAGGGCGTGCTGGACCTGATCCGGCATACGGCCGCCCGGCGGCATGCGCCGCGGGCTGCGGTCGTCGGCAACACGGATTTCCAGATAACGCGCGGACTCCTCGGCGTCTCGGTGTGATGCGAATGAGCCGCGGACGGACTCC
>JAPOZT010000020.1 GCA_026705925.1 Gemmatimonadota bacterium | reverse complement strand
TGCATCCCAACGAACATAAACTCGGGGACTTCTTCCGCGAACGCGCCCGGGAACTGCTCGATGCCGCCGGCGCCCACGGGGTCGTGGCCTCGCCGAACTTCGTCCCCCGGGGC
The DNA here is from genome assembly GCA_026705925.1 of Gemmatimonadota bacterium. Classification (GTDB taxonomy): domain Bacteria; phylum JAAXHH01; class JAAXHH01; order JAAXHH01; family JAAXHH01; genus JAAXHH01. The sequence goes on along the minus strand of JAPOZT010000020.1, from coordinate 49,557 downwards.
GACGCCCATCTCATGGGCACCTGCCGCATGGGCAACGATCCGGCGACTTCGGTGGTCAACAAGTACAACCAGGCCCACGACGTGGACAACCTGTTCATCGTGGATGGTTCGTCCTTCGTCACCAGCGGCAAGAGCAATCCGACGCTGACGATCCAGGCGCTGGCCTTCCGCTGCGCGGATTACATCGTCACCCAGATGGCAAGGCTGAATATCAGATAAGAGGATCGCGCTTTAGAACGTTTTAATCACTTTAACTGTGGAGGCATAGTCATGGGTTTCAGCAGTATATTGAAAAACGGCTTTACACGGAGGCGGTTCATGAAGGGCGCCCTGCTGGGTGCCGGCGCCGTGGCCACCGGTTCCGCATGGGCGGTCCAGGAGATCGCACAGGCGATGGCGACCGGCAAGAAGGCCGGCGACGTCCGCGGATACGGCGTCGAGCCGGGCCGGGTCAATATCGGTTCCAACGAGAATCCCCTCGGCGCTTCCCCGCGCGCAGTGGCGGCCATCGCCGAGAACCTGCACAAAATCAACCGGTACGATTTCGGCGTGGATCTGCCCGTCCGTCTCAACAAGCAGCACAATGTCCCGGGCGTCGAGGGTTTCGAACTGAGTTTTGAAGACATGCGGTCGTTCATGCGATTCCGGGAGCTGAACCGGGTCATGGTCACGCCGGGTTCAGGTCCCATTCTTCAGGCGCTTGCCGTCATCGCCGCGGGCAACGGCGGAGAGTGCATCGAGGCGGTCCCGGGCTATGGTTCGGTCGCCCGGGGCTTCCAGAGTTTTCAGATGATGGGGAAGAATGTCAGTGTCGTCCGCGTGCCGACCACAGGTGATTTCGTGCACGACCTCGGCGCCATGAAAGCGGCCATCACCCCGACCACCTCTCTGATCGTCGTCACCAATCCCAACAATCCCACCGGAACGATCGTGCCCTACGACGAACTGGTGTCCCTGGTGGATGCGGCGCCCGAGCAGGCTATCGTGCTCATCGACGAAGCCTATATCCACTTCGTTCGCGACCCGAACTACCAGGATGCGGTGCAACTCGCCCTCGAGCGCGATAACGTGGTGGTCGCCCGTACCTTCTCCAAGATCTACGGCCTGGCCGGCATGCGCATCGGTTACGCCGTCGGCGGCCAGCGCATGATGGACATGCTGATGGCGCACATGGGATTCTTCGGGGGCGGCCTGAGCACCCTGGGCATGCACGCGGCGCTCGCGGCCCTGGACGATGATGAATTCGTCGACCGCACGCTGAAGGTCGTGAACGACGGCAAGGATTACCTGTCCGCCGAGTTCGACCGGCTGGGTCTGGCGTACACGCCGAGCCACGGCAATTACATGATCGTGGACGTCGGGCGGGACAGCCGCCGGATGTCCGGTGCACTGTTCAGGCGCGGCGTCATGGTTCGGAGTGGTTCCGGATACCGCACCCGGGAGGTCGATCTCCTCGGCAACCACCTGCGGGTAACCATCGGCAAGCCCGATGAACTCGAGGTCTTCGTGAATGAACTCGAGAACATCCTGGGTGGCTCGAGTCAGGGTTAGATTGACGATCGTTATCGAAGCAATCAGGACCAGGCCCCCGGTGGTATTAACTGCCGGGGGCTTTGCCTGTTTGTAGGGTCTTTGCAGGGTCGCCCGTAAGTATACCGCTACGTATGCGGCAGCTCGCGGGCGGATTGAGGTCGTAGACCGAAGGAGTTCATCGACATGGCGTCAGACGAACGGACAGGCCGCCGAATCCACCGGAACCGTGGTTCGGTGCCACGCACCGCCGAGATCGTCCGGCAGACCCTGTACCAACGCAAGTACACCGTTATTGCGGTGATCCTCATGATGCTTGCGGGATCGGCCGTCATGCTGGTCCAGCCCCTGTTCTACAAGATGCTGTTCGACCGGGTGATTCCCGAATCGGACACCGGCCTCCTGTGGTGGCTGCTGGCGGGGATGGTGGCGACCCCCCTGGTGTCGATCGGCATTTCCTACTTCGAGGGACACCTCAGGGTCCGGATAGGCTATACGGTAACGCAGGCCCTGCACAAGGCGGTATTGAACCATCTGTTGCACGCGAGGCTCGATGCCGTCGAGAAGATACCCACGGGCAGTATGGTCTATCGGGTAACGCGGGATGCCGGCAAGATCGGCGACATGTACATCAAGCAGGAATTGCTGCCGGTGGTTTCAAGCGCGATCGTGCTGGTCGGCGTGCTGGTCATGATGTTCCTGTTGAACGCCGAGCTGGCGGCCGTTTTCTGCGCCGCTTTGCCGGCGACCTATCTCGTGACCCGGTATCTGACCCGGTACTCGAAGGAAATGGACCGCGAAGTGAACGACCAGGGCAAGGCGTCGGAAAGCTTTCTGTACGAAGTATTCAACGCATTTCGTACGATACGCATGTTCAACGGAGAGGGACATGCCAGGATGCGTTGGGCCGGACACATGGACAGATTCACCCGGATCAAGATTCGTGGCGCGGCCCTCCACGATATCATGCTCACCTTTCCGAACGAGGTTATCAACGGACTGGTACTCGGCGTGCTGCTGGGCTACGGCGCTTTCCAGGTCATGGACGGCACAGTCACCATAGGCAGCCTGGTGGCGATCATGGCCTATGCGCCGCGGGCGTACGCCGCGCTGCGGACGGTGCTCACCACCTATACCGGCACGCGGTTGATCAAGGTCTCGGTCGAAAGTCTGAACGAACTGTTCGATCTTCCCCTGGAACCGGGTCTGCGAGGTTCTTTCAGCCCTCAACCGGCCGGAGACGAACCGCCGACCATCGAGTTCGTCAACGTTAGTTTCAGTTACGAAAGGGGCTATGAGCTGAAGGACCTGTCGTTCAGGGTGAACAGCGGTGAATTCGTCGGTATCGTGGGGCCCAGCGGTGGGGGAAAGACCACGATCATCGATCTGCTGACCCGATTGCAGGAACCGGAAAGCGGCCGGATCGCCGTCGCCGGACGAGACATTCGCGAGATGTCCCTCGAATCGCTTCGGGACCAGATCGCCGTGGTCTCCCAGGACGTATTCATCTGGAACGCCACGCTCGCCGAAAACATCGCTTATCCGGACACCGGCTATCGTCCGGAGGCGGTTGAACAGGCCGTGCGTGCTTCGGCATTGGAAGCGTTCATCGATGGCCAGCCGAAGGGCCTCGAAACGGTCGCGGGAGAGGGCGGCGTCGCGCTATCGGGCGGCGAGAAACAGCGGATCGCACTGGCGCGGGCCTTCATGCGCGACAGTTCGCGGATACTGATTCTCGACGAGGCCACTTCCGCCCTGGACGCTCTGGCCGAGGAGAAGATCAGGACGGCTGTTGAAGAGGCAAGAATAGGACGAACCACGATCGCCATAGCCCATCGCCTGTCCACGATTCGCCATGCCGACCGTATCCTGGTCATCGACGGAGGAAAACTGGTCGAATCGGGCACGCCGCGAGAACTCCTGGAACGCGGCGGTATCTTCGCCCGAATGTACGACGCTCAGGCGCTGGATTTCGAGTAGTAACTACATCTGGCTACAGGACCGGGCTTTCCAGGAACACGGTCACGCCCATATCCACATACTTCCCCCGATCTTTCGGCGCGTGGTTCCTGAAGCACACCTTCGTTTCTGAATCTCCAAGCTGGTCGACCACGTGCCGGACGCAGTCGTCTACGTCCCGGAAGGGGTGTTGCGGGTGCGCCTCGATACTGTACATGAGGTCGTTCGGGCCGAAGGACAGGCAGTCCACACCAGCTTTGGCCAGTCTCCGCGCACCGGTCACGGCCGGGATCGATTCGAGCTGCATCATCAATACGCCGTAGTTGTTCCACCATGCAGCGTACTGCAGCCGGTCGTCCCCGACTTCGCCCACTTTGCGCCGCGCTCCGCCTCCCCAGCTTCGCATGCCCTGCTGAGGATAGTAGAAGAAGTCGACCGCCTCCTCCACCGTCGCTTCCGTTTCTACCTGGGGCACTTCGATCCCCGCGGGGCCGAGGTCGAGCAGGTTGCCGACCAGGAAGCTGTGATAGGTATGCTTGATGCGGAACATGACGTCGGCGTCCAGTGAATCGGCCCGGTCGCAGAATTCCACCAACCGTTCCTCGCTGAAGGCGCTGTGCTGTCCATCCACCCAGAGAAAATCGAACTGTCCGGATTCGACGACCTTTTTCAACTGATCAAGCGTATGGGTCATGCCCACATTGGCACCTATGATCTGCTCGCCCGCGCCGATGCGCTGTTTCAGGTTGCGCCCCGCCATTTGCTGCTCCTGTCGTGATGGCCTGCATGCACTGGTGTAAAGTGATACTGTGGACCTGCCTGTCCCGTCTGAACCGTCCTTGCACGGTCCGGGCAACCTCGATTATAATGTGCGGTGTCCCTTTTCGATAGACCAATTTGGGGGAATGGACAATCATTTGCACATTTCGCGGTTGCCGATACTTCCGGCTGGTCTATCTTGACATCAGACCGTCATCCCCGAGTTCAGGCTGACAGGGCCCGGCGTTCAGGCTGGGCATGCCCGGCGCCCGTTCCGCAGTGAACGCATTGGAGGAGCCCGATGTATCTGCACGACGTCGTAAACTGGACCGATTTTGATGATGAAACGCTCAGTTTCTATCGCGCGATCAGCGTGGACATGATCCAGCTGGACCTCAGGACAGGGGGAGCATCCGAGGCGGAAATGCACGTGAGGGCCGGCAAGGACAGCACGGAACTGTTCGAACGGGCCCGGGAGAAGACAGAGTCTCACGGATTGAAGCTGCAGACCGTGTTCATGCCGGTGCTGGAGGGGATCACCCTGGCCACGGAGGACCGGGACGTGGAACTCGGCGCCTTCCTGCGGCTCATCGAAAGTCTGGGGAAGGCGGGGATACCGACCCTGGCCTGGAATTTCAAGCCGATGGGCAACTTCAGGACCCCCTCCGACATCGGGCGCGGCGGCGCGGTGTACAGCACATTCGACTATGCCGAATTCGACCGGAACCGTCCTCCGCCCCATGATCCGCCCGTCTCCGAGGCGGTGATGTGGGACAACATGGTCGCCTTCATGCGCGCCGTGGTCCCGGCCGCCGAGAAGGCCGGCGTCAACCTGGCGCTTCACCCCGACGACCCGCCCATTCCCGAACCGCTGGGCGGCGTCGCCCAGATCTGTTCCACGCTGGAGCATTTCGGCCGCATCTTCGACACGGTGCCCAGCGACAATCACCGGATGCTCTTCTGTCAGGGATGCATGACCGAACTGGCGGGTCCTCAGAAGGTATACGAGATCATTGCCGAGATGGCTTCCCGGAACAAGATCGCCCTGGTGCATTTCCGAAACGTCCGGGGACAACTACCTCGTTTCGCCGAGGTCTTCATCGACGAAGGCGAAGTGGATATGCGCCGGGCCATGGAAACCTACCGCGATAACGGGTACTTCGGTCCCTTCGGCATGGACCACACCCCGGCATTTCCCCAATCCATGGCCGGTCCGGCCGGCAAGGCCTTTGCGAACGGCTACATCCGCGCCACGATCCAGACAGTCTACGGACGATAGGCGAGCGTCCTGGTACGATCCGCTTCGGCCGTACCGCTTAGGGTTTGACATCCACCACAGGGAGACGAACCGAGCATGCGCATCACCCATTTTGAAATCCTGCGGGTTCCACCGAGCTGGATATGGCTGAAGGTCCACACGGACACCGAGTTGTTCGGTTGGGGCGAACCCTACCTGGAAAACCACCCCGAAAGCGTCATTGCCGAGGTGCGGCGCCTGGAACCGTTGCTCGTTGGAAAAGACCCCTGCCGCGTCGAATCGCTCTGGCATACCATGTACGAGGGCGGATCAGGCTACGTGGGCGGTCCGGTGAAAATGAGCGCGATCAGCGGGATCGACATGGCGCTCTGGGACCTCGCGGGTAAGGCCGCGGGACTGCCGGTACATGGCATGCTGGGCGGGGCCTGCCGCGACCGGATTCGAATGTACCGCGCCGTAGGGGGACAGCTGCCCTGGTGCGTGGAACCCGGACAGCCCTACGACGCGGGCTGGGATCCTTCCCGGGAACCGGACTGGGATTTCCCTGAGGGCCACGAGGAAGCGGCCCGGGTCATCGTCGAAGAGTGGGGGTTCCGGTGCATGAAACTGCACGTGGGCATGGGCACCGGACTGGAGCCTACCGCCGAAATCGATCGGATCGCCGAAGCCTTCGCCGCTGTGCGGAAGGGCGCCGGTCCCGACGTCGAGGTGGCCGTGGATATCCACAATCCCCATCCCGCGATGGCCAAACAGATGATCTCCGCCCTCACGCCCCATCGGCCGCTGTTCATCGAGGAACCCATGCCCGTGGAGCGTGTCGACGTGCTCGCGGACATCGCGCGCCACAGCGAAATCCCCATCGCCGCCGGGGAACGGTGGATGGGCAAGTGGATCTTCTACGATGCCCTTCGCAAGAACGCCCTGTCCGTTATGCAGCCGGACCTTTGCCACGCAGGCGGTATCACCGAGTGCCACAAGATCGCGGTGATGGGTGAAAGCGCCTACGCGAAACTCGCACTGCACTGCCCGTTGAGCCCCCTGGCCCTGGCCGCCTCCATCCAGATCGACGCCTGCGTGTCGAATTTCCTCGTCCAGGAACACAACGAAGTGAACTGCTGGCGCGAGGGGGGAAGGACGTTCATCGGCAAGGGTTACTTCGCCGAGCCTTTCGTGCTGGACGAGGAAGGCTGCGTGGCGGTGCCCCAGGGACCGGGACTCGGCGTGGACCTCGATCCGGAGGGATTCGAACAGATCATGGCCCGGCCATGGCGGGACGTGCGGGGCTGAATCAGGCTGATTCAGGCTGATTCAGGCTGAATTCGGTCGAGCCCGGCTAAGCGCGTACCCGTGCCCACCGTGCGGTCTTGACGGCATCATCGCCGGCGTAGTAGACGACGAATACTTCGTTGCCCGCCAACCGTACCATCCGGGAATGCCCGAAACGCCAGTGTTCCATGTCGCCCCACAGTTCAGACTGGGTTCGCCTGCCTCCGGCGCCGGATTCCGTACCAACGGTGCTGTCATAGACCAGGAGATCCCGCTCGCGTTCCCAGTGCGCCCCGAAATCCTCGCTGATGGACAGCACGATGCCGGGCGGATCCCGCCGCCGCGGATAGGCGGCCAGCAGCCGGTCGCCGCCCAGGGACAGGGGCTGGCAGTGCTGGCCGGGCAAGCCGGTACCTTGCGGGATGGTCCACGACCGCCCATCCGGGGTGCCGAAGGCGATATGGATATCGATGTCCGACCCCATCCCGAAATCATGGGTCCAGAACGTGGCGACGAGGCGCCCGTCTTCGGGGTGCATGGCCAGCCGCTGATCCCAGTAGGCCAGCGCGTTGTCCGGATGGCGGGCCACGGTGACGAACTCCGGCCAGGTCCGGCCGCCGTCCCGGGAGAAGCGCAGCCGCGCCGCGGGCTGGCCCGGTGACGGATCCTCGTATTCCTTCCACTGTTCGTAGGGCTGCGCCAGGATGCCGCCAGGCAACCGGATGACGGCATGCGAGCAGGGTGAAGCGGCGAGATGGGGCGACGTGTCCATGGGCCGCGGCGGGCTCCAGGTGCAGCCGCCGTCCGACGATTCGGCGTGCATGATGCGCATGGGCAAAAGGCCCTGCGTTTCCGGGTGGATGAAGGGAAGATCCGGGTCGGATCGATCGACCCACAGGGCCGTGGCCGTGAGTCTGCCCGGGACCAGCTCCGTACTGGTTAGCCCTTTCAATTCGCCGGGTGTGCCGTTCCAGGATCCCTTCCCGTATCCGTCGTAGCGAAGTTTCCATGTGCGGCCCCGATCCACGGTCGCCCAGATGCAGGCGTGCCCGTCCGCCGAGTCGCGTACCGAGCCCCAGCGGCCCGAGACGAGTATCGTTCCGTCATGCAGCCGGTTGATGGTGGTGAAGGCGCAGTTCCTGCGGTGATCGGGGATTGGATGTCCGTCGCAGACCGTGCTGGAATCCAGGATTCGCATGCAAGGCTCCCGGTTCGTAACCCGTTCCTGGACAATTTGTTACGCGTTTTTATTCCAGTGGTGGATCAGGCTGGATGCGTCGTAGGACACGACCTTGCAGGCGACGTCCGCGGCGCGGAACATCTCCCACTGCTTTTCCGGTGTCCCCGCCGTGTAGTAGGCGGTGACCAGCCGTCCGTCGTCCAACCGGGCGGTGGAGGGATAGCCGATGTCGCCGCCGGGCAGGGAATCGTCGAGCACCAGCCGCCGCGCATCCCAGGTCGTTCCGCCGTTCCGGCTGATCAGGCCCTCCACGCCGAAGGGCGGATGTCGGCGCCCGAAGACGAGCAGCAGCCAGCCGTTGGGCAACAGGGTGAGGTCCGGCGGGTGTTCCTTCGCGTCGGTGACCCGGCCGGTCAGGCGCCAGGTGTACCCGCCGTCCTCCGAATGGCAGGCATACAGCGCTTGCTCGGCACGGTCCTCAGAACGGGCGACGAACAGCCAGCGGCCGTCGGGCAGGATGGCCACGTCTGATTCGTTCAACCCCAGCGCCACCAGGGTCGGATCGCCCCAGGAACGGCCGTTGTCCCTGGACCGGAGGATGTAGGTCGGCGTCGACGGCGCGTCTCCGACCCGGACCGTGCCCTCCCCGGGCTCGCATATCGAGGTCCCTCCTCCGTAGATCAGCATATGCATGACGCCGTCTGCCGTGAAGATCTTGCCGAAGGGCGAAGCGCCGTTGATCGGAGTGTAATCGATGAGTGCGTCATCCACCCAGGAATGACCGCCGTCCGCGGAGAAAACGACCCGGGTATCGGCCCGGCCCAATTCCGGTTTCCAGGCGCCCTCCTCGTCATAGGAGCCCTGCCAGTGGTAGGCAAGCACGAGCGTGCCGTCCGGCGCCATGCCGAGAGCGGGGTTGCGGTCGTCCCGCTCGCTGTCGGCCACGGTCACCGGCGCGGACCAGGTCAGACCGCCGTCCAGGGAGCGCCCCACGTCCAGCCGCCCGCCCAGGCCCATGTGCGCGGCGCCGCCGCGGTAGGCCATGAGCAGTTCGCTGCCGCCCAGCCGGGTTATCACCGGGAAATAGCCTTGTCCCACCACCGCTTCGACGACCCGGGTGCCGGGGAGCGGGCGTACATCGAGTTTATCGGACATGGTTTGGTCTTTTATCCTGGTTTATGCATGAGATTCGGTTAAGCGGATATGGGCCCGACGGTAACGCAGGCCGCCTTCGATGTCAAGGAGATCGATCAGGTAGAGGCTGCGTCACGACTTGTACGTATCGCATTGTGTGGCTGGCCCGGTTCGGCACGGCAGAATACGCGCGCGGCAACCGCGTCGAGACCTGGACTTAAAACCTGACACTAAAGTCTGGATTTAATACTTGACATAAAAGTCAGGTTTACTATATTTACAGAGCGATCTGACCATCGACGGAGAGCTCGATCATGAAAGTGACGGCCCAGGAAGAATACGGACTCCGGTGTATCCTGCAGCTGGCGCGATACCATTCCCGCGACCCGGTCACGGGACGGCAGATTGCCGAGTCGGAAGGCATTTCCCTGGACTACGTATCCAAGCTGCTGATGATCCTCAGGCGGGCGGAACTCGTCCGAAGCGTGCGGGGAATCCGGGGCGGCTACGCGCTGGCCAGGGAACCGCGGAGCATAACGCTGGGCGAAGTCATGCGGGCTCTGAGTTCGGAAGACGGGGTCGTGCTTACGAGCCCGGACGCTCACATGTGCGATCATTTCTCCGGCCACCTGGAGGCGTGCATGCACCTGAACGCCTGCGCCATACGGCCGGTCTGGACGGTCGTGGCCCGGTACCTGTCCGGCGTGCTTGATCACATTTCCCTCATGGACTTGCTGCAGACGGAGCACCAGGTTCTCGAAGTGGTGGAGCAGGTCTCCCAGGATACCATGCGGGAGCAGGCCATGGGCGGCACGATCCAGATAGGCCGCTAGCTCGGAGGAATGGGCACGGCCGCCAGCGCAGCGGGTTCAGCGCGGCAGGATTTGCACGGCAGATTCAGTACGGAAGGTTCGGCACGACAGGTTTTAATCGTTTCAAGGAGACGCAATGGAAGCCATCGAAACGCTGGCCCAGCAGGAATACAAAGAAGGCTGGGTGACCGACATCGAAATGGAAACGGCGCCGCCGGGGCTCAACGAGGATATCATCCGGTTCATATCCGCCAAGAAGAAAGAGCCGGAGTTTCTGCTGGAGTGGCGACTGAAGGCCTACCGGCACTGGCTCACGATGAAGGAGCCCAACTGGCAGTACATGGCCTATCCGCCGGTCGATTACCAGGATATCGTCTACTATGCCGCGCCGAAAAACACGCCGGAGTACAACAGTCTCGACGAGGTGGATCCCGAACTGCTGGCGACCTACGACAAGCTCGGCATTCCGCTGGAGGAGCAGAAGGTGCTCGCGGGCGTGGCCGTGGACGCGGTCTTCGACAGCGTGTCGGTCCACACGACCTTCAAGGACAAGCTGGCCGAGCTGGGCATCATTTTCTGTTCCTTCTCCGAGGCGGCGCAGGAACATCCCGACCTGGTGGAGAAGTACCTGGGCACCGTGGTGCCGTACCGCGACAACTATTTCGCGACGATGAACTCGGCCGTCTTCAGCGACGGTTCCTTCTGCTACATTCCGCCCGGCGTCCGGTGTCCCATGGAACTCTCCACCTATTTCCGCATCAACACGGCGGGAACCGGCCAGTTCGAGCGCACCCTGATCATCGCCGATGAGGGTTCCTACGTGAGCTACCTGGAAGGCTGCACCGCGCCCATGCGGGACGAGAACCAGCTGCATGCCGCGGTCGTGGAACTGGTCGCATTGAAAGACGCGCAGATCAAGTATTCCACGGTGCAGAACTGGTACCCTGGGGACGAACAGGGCAAGGGCGGCGTCTACAACTTCGTGACCAAGCGCGGGGCCTGCAAGGGAGACAACAGCAAGATCTCCTGGACGCAGGTGGAAACGGGATCGGCCATCACGTGGAAGTATCCCAGCGTGATCCTGCAGGGCGACCATTCCATCGGAGAGTTTTATTCCGTGGCGCTGACCCGCAACAAGCAGGTGGCCGACACGGGGACCAAGATGATCCACGTGGGCAAGAACTCGCGCAGCACCGTGGTTTCCAAGGGGATTTCCGCGGGCAACGGCCAGAATGTCTACCGAGGAAGGATCCAGGTCCTGAAGAAGGCGGACGGGGCGCGGAACTACACCCAGTGCGACTCGATGCTGATCGGCGACCGCTGCGGCGCCCATACCTTTCCCTATATCGACGTGGGAAACAACTCGGCAAGCGTGGAACACGAAGCGTCAACGGCCCGGATCAGCGAGGACCAGCTCTTCTATTGCAAGACCCGGGGCATATCCACCGAAGACGCCATTTCCATGATCATCAACGGGTTCTGCAAGGAAGTCTTCCAGGAACTGCCGATGGAATTCGCCGTGGAGGCGAAGAAGTTGCTGGGGATCAGCCTGGAAGGCAGCGTGGGCTGACGAGAACGGGCGGCCAGGCCCAATGCGGCTGAATCCAAGGCGGCTGGGTCCAAGGCGGCTGAGCCCAAAACCATGAAATACAACAGGAGAAAGCAAGCGAGATGGCATTACTCGAAATCAGGAATCTACGTGGCGGGATCAAGGACCAGGACATCATCAACGGGATCGACCTGACCGTAGACCGGGGCGAGGTCCATGCGATCATGGGACCGAACGGTTCCGGGAAGAGCACGCTGGGCAAGATCCTGGCCGGCCACGAGGAATACGAAGAAACCGGAGGCACGGTACGGTTCCAGGACAAGGACCTCTTCGAGCTCACCCCCGAGGAGCGGGCCAACGAGGGCATGTTCCTGGCCTTTCAGTACCCGGTGGAGATCCCAGGCGTCAGCAATGCCTATTTCCTCCGGGCGGCGATGAACGAACGCCTGAAGTACCGCGGCGAACCGGAGATAAGCGCCGGCGCGTTCCGGCGGCTGCTGGACAAGAAGATGAAACAGGTCGACATGGACCCCGAACTGGCCCGGCGACCGGTGAACGAGGACTTCTCCGGCGGCGAGAAGAAACGCAACGAGATCTTCCACATGGCCGTGCTCGAACCGACCCTTTCCATTCTGGACGAGACGGATTCCGGGCTGGATATCGATGCCATGCGCATCGTGGCCCACGGGATCAACCAGCAGCGCACCGCGGACAACGCGATGATCGTCATCACCCACTACCAGCGGCTGCTGGACTACGTCGTGCCGGATTACGTTCATGTCATGTACCAGGGCCGGATCGTGAAGTCGGGCAGGAAAGAACTGGCCTTTGAGCTGGAAGAAAAAGGCTACGAGTGGATACGGGAAGAAGTGGAAGCCGCGGGTTGAATTCATCCAGGAAGCATGGAATCACGAAATGACGGAATCACTGAAGCAGGCGACGACCAGCAGATACACCACGTTTTACGACGCTTACGACCGCATCCGGTCCCTGGATGCGCCGCTCTGGCTGCACCGGATCCGTTCGGATGCCATGAAGCGCTTCCGGGAACTCGGCATGCCGGTCGCCCGCGAGCTTACCTTTCCGCTCAAGGAAGACTGGATATACACCGATCTCCGGCAGATCGCGGACACTTCCTACCAGGCCGGCCCAGGCGAGACAGGCATCCCAGGCGGACCAGCGGAAGCGGGACTGGACGAGGGCGCGCTCGCGCCATACGAATTCGGCCAGGACGGCTGGCACCGGATCGTCTTCGTAAACGGTGTGCACGCACCCGCGTTGTCGCACGGGCCGGATTTGCCCCGGGGCGTCGTGGTAAGCAGCCTCGCCGATGCCCTCGTGGAGCATCCGGAGCTCGTTCATCCGCACCTCGCGCGCTATGCCGACTACGAAAGCACGGGGCTGACGGCACTGAACACGGCCCTGATCGAGAACGGCCTGTTCGTCCACGTACCGCGCGCGGGAGCGCTGGAAACCCCGGTGCACGTGCACTACGTAACCACCGGACTCGACGCGCCCCTGGCCACGCAGCCGCGCACGCTCATCGCGGCGGGCGACGGAGCGAGCCTCAAGGTGGTCGAGAGTTATTCCGGCTTGACGGACCAGGCCTACCTCACCAACGCCGTTACGGAAATCACCGTGGGGCGGGACGGCAACGTGGAACACTACCGGATCAACCGGGAAGGCGAAGGAGCCGCCCATCTTTCCACCAACCAGCTCCACCTGGAGGGGAACGGCCGGATCTCCACCTTCAACATGAGCATGGGCGGCGCGTTGACTCGGAACGATACCAATGCCCGTCTCGCGGGCGAGCACGCGGTGGTGCGCATGAACGGACTGTACCTGGTCGCGGGCGGCCAGCACGTGGACAACCACACCGCCATCGATCACGCCGTGCCGAACTGCGACAGCTACGAGGTGTACAAGGGCATCCTCGAGGGCCGGTCCCGCGGCGTGTTCAACGGCAAGGTGTTCGTGCATCAGGACGCCCAGGAAACGGACGCCAAGCAGCTGAACAAGAACCTGATGCTCTCGTCAGACGCGATGATACACACCAAGCCGCAGCTCGAGATCTACGCGGACCAGGTGAAATGCACCCATGGCGCCACCGTGGGCCAGCTCGACGAAGACCAGATCTTCTACCTGCGGACCCGAGGGCTGTCCCATGACAGCGCCTGCCACCTGCTTACCTACGGGTTCGCGGCCGACCTGATCCGGCGTCTCGGGATCGACGCCGTCCGTACCTCGCTGGATACGCTCTTCGAAACCACCATCAGGGATCTTTCGACGGCCCGGGGCCGGACGGAAAGATAGCGGAGACCTCACACACAAACACGCGGCAGAGGCTGACGACACAGGGGCTGACGAATGGATACGGATGCCGTTAAAGAACGGATTGTGGACGTATTGAAAACGTGCTACGACCCCGAGATCCCGGTCAACATCTACGAAATGGGGCTCATCTACGAAATCGACGTTCAGCAGGACGGCATGACCAACATCAAGATGACGCTCACTTCGCCGAACTGTCCGGCGGCCCAGTCGCTGCCCGCCGAGGTGGAAACCAAGGTAAAGGACCTGGACGAAGTGTCGGACGCCCTGATCGAGATCGTCTGGGAGCCGCCCTGGCATATCGACATGATGACCGAAGACGCCAAGCTCGAACTCGGCATAGATTACTGATCGCAGACGGTTAGGGAATCATGGAAGAAACACTGCTGGAAACGCCACACAAGCTCGATGACGCGGTCCGCCTGTCCGACGAGCACGCTTTGCGATACCGCGGAGACTTCCCCATCCTGGACCGGAAGGTGCACGGCAAGCCGCTGGTCTACCTGGACAACAGCGCCACGTCGCAGAAACCCCGGGCCGTGCTCGACGCGCTGGACGACTACTACACGCGGCTGAACGCCAACGTGCACCGCGGACTCCACACGCTCAGCGAGGAGGCGACCAACGCCTACGAGGCCGCCCGCGAACGGGTGGCGCGCTTTATCAACGTACCGGCACGCAGTATGGTCTTCGTGCGGAACACGACCGAGGGCATCAACCTCGTGGCGAGCGCCTGGGGCCGGAAGAACGTCGGGGCGGGCGACGAAATCCTGCTATCGGTCATGGAGCACCACAGCAACATCGTGCCCTGGCAGATGCTGGCGCGGGAAACCGGCGCCGTGCTCCGTTATTTCGACATTCGCGAAGACGGGTCGCTCGACATGGACCAGGCGGACGACCTGATCACGGATCGGACGCGCATCGTGTCCATCGCGCACATGTCGAACGTGCTGGGCACCGTAAATCCCATCGAAGCCATCGTGAAACGGGCCCACGACGCCGGTGCGCTGGTCTTCGTGGACGCCGCGCAGAGCGTGCCGCACATGCCGGTGGACGTGGCGCGGCTGGATTGCGATTTCTTTGCGTTCTCCGGCCACAAGATGTGCGGCCCGACCGGGATCGGCGGACTATACGGCCGGCCGGAGCTGCTCGAAACGATGGATCCCTACATGGGCGGCGGCTCGATGATCGACGAAGTCCGGCTCGACGGGTTCACAAGCGCGGATATCCCGGAGAAATTCGAGGCGGGCACCCCCAACATCGCCCACGCCATCGTCTTCGGCGACGTGGTGGACTACCTCTCCGCCGTCGGAATGGAGCACATACATACCCACGAAAGGGCACTGACCGACTACACGATCGAGCGGCTCGGGGAAATCGACGGCCTGACGGTCTTCGGTCACGCGCCGGGCCGGGGCGGAGCGATCTCCTTCAACCTGGACAACATGCACCCCAGCGATCTGTCGACGGTGCTGGACCGCCAGGGCATCGCCATCCGCGCCGGACATCACTGCGCGCAGCCCCTCATGCGCCGGCTCGGGACGCCCTACGGCGCCACGGCGCGGGCTAGCCTCTATTTCTACAACACCTCCGAAGAGATCGATACCATGATCGGAGCCATCCACCGGGCCCGGAACCTCTTCGGCGCGTAATCGCTTTGCCCCCCTGAACCAATGCCGGATCGGTCAACGCGATACCATGACGCCCTTCACGGTCGATGCGGGCATGTCGCCCATCATGCGCGCGGGCCGCATGCCCCCGGCCGTTTCCCTGGGATTGAGCGCGTCGCATGGCGTGCCGAACTTCGGCCTGGCGTAGGTCAGGTGGGAGTTGCCACGAGCGAGGATGTGGAGGTGATTCGCGGTCGGCCCCTCGAAATCGGCGCCATGGTTCCACGGCACCCAGGACCTCGCGTTGCAGTAATGGCCCACGAATGCCCGGCGGAACCGCGTCCCGGTCCGGTTCTCGTGGGACCGGTGCAGGAGATGGCCGTGAAAGAACAGGACATCCCCCGGTTCCATCCGCGCGGCCACCTCGCGGCCGGCGTATTTCCCGGCGACGGGGGCCAGGCCGTTCAGGGACTCGTCCGTCGCGCTGGCGCCCTCGATGACCCGGAGGTCCCCTATGGCGCCGTCGGTGTGGTTCTGGCCGAGTTTGTTTTCATCGGGATAAATGGGTTCATGATGGGATCCCGGAATGACCATCATGCAGCCGTTTTCTTCATCCGCGGGGTCTACGGCCAGCCAGGAACCGATCAGCGTGTCGGGATAGGTGGGTATGTAGTACGAGTCCTGGTGAAAACCCTGTCCTTCGCGGCCGGGAGGCTTCAGGAACAACATGGTCTGGAGCGCCAGCACGTCCGGACCGATCAGGGCTTCCAGCACGTCAAGGATGCGGGGCTGCAGCAGAAACCGCTCATGCAACTCGTGCTTCCGGTGAAGCATGTGTATGCGCAGCCAGTGCTGTCCCATCTGTTCGGACGTCAATCCGGGCGGCGGCGGATCGACACCGTCAATCGTAATCCTTCCCTTCATCAGTGCCTC
Source organism: Gemmatimonadota bacterium (assembly GCA_026705925.1). Taxonomy (GTDB): domain Bacteria; phylum JAAXHH01; class JAAXHH01; order JAAXHH01; family JAAXHH01; genus JAAXHH01. The sequence continues at coordinate 33,236 of JAPOZT010000020.1, read as the reverse complement.
GGTATGGCGGCGTATGTCTTCCACCTCCGCTTCAGGAACGAGTCCGCGGATGGCGAGGTAGCCGTCGTGGTGATAGTCGATATAGTCCTGGACGCCGATCTGGTATCGGTCCGTCGACATGGTGCATTCCTCCGGGTTGAACGATGGTGGATGGTTCGATTTCGGCCAGAAGCTATGCCGATTTCGGCCGGGCACGGTAACGATTTCGGCCAGTCGCTGTATGTATGTCGGACAGGCGCTGTACGGATTCCGGACAGGTACCGTAATATCGAATAAAACCCCCGAGTTGTGAAAAGGGGTTGAAATTTCTTGCTTGTAAGTTAATTTACGTTATTCGTGCGAAATTCTGCACAGAATTGTTTATTGTTGTTGATTTGTATGGGCTTGGACTATATATGAGTTATGCGATCCACTCCCCGGGTTCTACAGCGTTATGAATCCAAATCACATTGGCGCCGAAGAGGTTGAGTTCTTTCAGGAGAATGGCTATCTCCAGATTCCGGGGTTCTACTCGAAGCGGGAAATCGCGGAACTGGCTGACGCGCTGGACAAGACGGTCGAGGAAAAGCGAACACGCATACTGGGTGGTGGAGGCGAGACGGACGACGACTACAACCGCGTTTTCAACCAGATGGTCAACCTCTGGGTAGACCACGAGGTCATCCGGAAATACTCGTTTGACGCGCGGCTGGCGGAGATTGCCCGGAAGATATCGAAGTGCAGGCGCCTGGTCATCTACCATGACCATGGACTGATCAAGCCCGGCGGTGAACGAAGCAAGGCAACCAACTGGCACCAGGACGCACCGTACTGGCCCATGGAACAGGTCGGCGCGCTATCGGCCTGGATCGCCGTGGACGATGTAACGGTGGACAACGGTTGCATGCAGTTCATTCCCGGTTCGCACAAGTACGGCCGGCTGGCGCCGGTGCCGCTGAGCACGGAAGGCGCAAGCGTACTGAAAGATTTCGAGAGTACGGACGTCGAAGTCGATGTCGAACCCGTCGTGATGGACATGGAAGCGGGCGGCGTGACTTTTCATCATGGATGCACGTTCCATTACGCTACGCCGAATCGCACCGCATCGCCCAGGAGAGCGCTGGCGATCATATACATACCGGAGTACGTGAACTACAACGGCCGATGGGACGCGGGCGGCGACCAGACCATGAAACCGGGCGAACCGTTCGGAGGGCCGCTGCATCCCATCCTGGCATCGGGTTGATCAGACCCGCAGCAGGACCAGGCAGGCCAGGCCAGCTGAGCCAGGCCGGACCAGGCCGGACCAGGCCGGACCAGGCCGGACCAGGCCGGACCAGGCCGGACCAGGCCGGACCAGGCCGGACCAGGCCGGACCAGGCCGGACCGGATGCACAAATTCAAGGATAACCTCAAGGATAACCTACGGAGTACAGATTGCTGATTTTGCCGAACACGGCAGTATTATAAACCTGTAAAGGGGGTTGGTTTCATGGAGATCAGTGTCGACCGAGCAAACGAAGTACTTATTGCGAAGGTTGAAGGTCGAATCGACGGCGCCAACGCGCGGGAATTCGAAGACGCGCTCAACGGCGCCATCGGTGAAGACGACAGCAAGGTGCTGCTGGATTTCAGTACCTTGTCCTACATAAGCAGCGCGGGCCTTAGGGTCATCCTGCTGATCGCGCGACTGCTCCAGAAGCGGAATGCCGCGTTCGCATTGTGCTCGCTTTCGGATCCGATCAGGGAAGTCTTCGAAATCAGCGGTTTCGACAAGATCATATCCATTCACGATTCCCAGGCCGAAGCGGTGGATAAGATCGGCCGGTAAACGCCGCTTCCCGTTTGCGCTTCGCGACGCAGCGTCCAGGCGTCATGGCGAACGGTGTAACGGGATACGGCCGCGGCGGTTTCCGGGGGTGATATGACGCAGACACCGTATAAAATCCTTGTTGTGGACGACGAGCCGGATCTCGAGCACCTGATGCGGCAGCGCATGCGCCGCGACGTGCGTTCCGGCCTGTATACGCTTTATTTCGCCCAGAACGGCGTCGAAGCCCTGGAACGCCTGAACGAAGTGCCCGATATAGACATGGTCCTCTCCGATATCAACATGCCCCGGATGGACGGTCTTACACTGCTGGCGCAGATACCGAACATAGCCCCCGACATCCGCGCCGTGGTGGTATCCGCCTACGGGGACATGAAGAACATCCGGACGGCCATGAACCGGGGCGCCTTCGATTTCATTACCAAGCCGATCGATTTCCAGGACCTGCGGGTGACAATTGAGCGCACGCTGAAGAACATGGAGGAATGGCGCGAAGCCCTGGAGTCGCGGGACAAGCTCGTACGGCTGCAGAACGAACTGAACGTGGCCAGCAAGATGCAGCAGTCGATCCTGCCTACCGAATTCCCGGATTCCGAACATTGCGAGATTTACGCGAACATGGAACCGGCCCGGGAGGTCGGCGGCGACTTTTTCGACGTTTTCGGGCTGCCCGGAGGCAAGATTGCCCTGGCCATCGCGGATGTTTCCGACAAGGGCGTTCCCGCCGCCCTGTTCATGATGTCCAGCCGGACCCTGCTGAAGGGCTCGGCGATCGGCGCCATTGAACCGGGCGCCGTGCTCAAGGAGGTCAACGACCTGCTTACCGAAGAAAACGAAGCGGCCATGTTCGTCACCACCTTCTACGCGGTATACAACCCCCAGACCGGACAGGTGGATTATTCCAACGGAGGGCACAATCCTCCGCTGGTGGTGCATCCCGACGGCTCATCGACGCTTCTTCCCGGTACGGACGGCCTGGCGCTCGGGGTTTTCCCGGGGGTCAATTTCGGCCAGTCCGCCGTTATGCTCTCGCCGGGTGATCTCCTGTTGCTTTATACCGACGGCGTAACCGAAGCCATGGACGCCGACGGGGAGGAATTCGGCATGGACCGCCTGCAGGCGGTTTTCGCGGATGCCCCTCCCGCCAGTACGGAAGCCGCCAACAAAGCGGTGTTCAAGGCGGTCCATGAATTCGCCGGAGAAACGCCGCAATCCGATGACATAACCTGTGTTACCGTGCTTCAACGCCAGGCCTGATCATGAGCAGAAGACTGTCCCTAAGCCTGCCCACGAAGCTCGACCAGCTTGAGCGCATCTACGAAGCGGTGGATGAACTCGGCGAGTCCGAAGAGTGGCCGCCGGGCATGGTCTACCAGGTCAAGCTGGTCCTCGAGGAACTGGGCGTGAACATCGTCACGCACGGCCACGGCGGCGATCCCGATCACGAGTTTGAAATCGTGCTGGACTCGGATGCCGACGCACTGACGATCGAATTGCGCGACGAAGGGCGGCCGTTCAATCCCCTGACCGACTCCCCCGAACCGGATGTCGACTCCGGGCTGGACGATCGGCCCGTGGGCGGCCTGGGCATCTACCTCGTCCGGACCATGATGGATGAACTGAGCTACCGCCGGGAAGACAACCACAACATACTCACGATCGTCAAACGGAAGGAAAACGGATGAGACGAACGCGCGAACACTGGGCGGTCGTCTTGCTCGCCCTTTGTGCGACGGCGTTCTCTCCCGCTTTATCCACCGAAATCAGCGGCGCGAACGCCTCCCAGGTCGAAGAGCCCGGTGTGACGGCCGAACGCATACTCTTCGGCCAGTCCGCGGCCTTCAGCGGACCGGCCCGCGAACTCGGGCGGAACATGAACCTCGGGATCGAGGCGGCCTTCCAGGAAGCGAACCGCCGGGGCGGCGTACACGGAAGACGGCTCGAGCTGATCACGCTCGATGACGCCTACGAACCGGAAGCCGCGATCGCGAATACCCGGAAACTGATCGAGGAGGAAGAGGTTTTCGCGCTGATCGGCGCTGTCGGAACCCCCACCTCACGCTCGGCCGTTCCCATTACTGCGGAGGCCGGTGTACCCTATATCGCGCCCTTCACCGGCGCGATTTTTTTGCGAGATAACACCGATACAGGCGTCATAAACCTGCGCGCCTCCTATTTCCAGGAGACCGAGGAAATCGTCGACCGGCTTTCGCGCGACCTCGGCATCACGCGCATCGGCGTGATGTACCAGAACGATTCCTTCGGCCGGGTCGGATACCGAGGCGTTCGGCGCGCGCTGGAACGCCGGCAACTCGATCCCGTGGCGATCGGCGTGTATCCCAGGAACACCACCGCGATCAAGGCCGGCCTGCTCGATCTGCAGCAGGGAAAACCGGACGCGGTCGTGGTGATCGGCGCTTACCAGCCCGTTGCCACGCTCATTTCGTGGGCACGGCACGTGGGTTTCAATCCCGTATTCGCGACGATTTCTTTCGTTGGGAGCAATGCGCTGGCCGGTGAACTGGGTCCTGACGGCCGCGGTGTCCTGGTCTCGCAGGTGGTGCCCTTCCCGGGGGCCGGGAACATCGCCATCGCCGTCCAGTACCGCAGAGCGCTCCTCGCCCACGCGCCGGGCACGACTCCCGGATTCGTTTCCTTCGAAGGATACCTCGCTGGAAGGCTGACAATCACCGCCCTCGAGGGCTGTGGCCCCGACGTAACGCGATCCTGCCTCATGGAGAGCCTGAACCGGGCGGGAACGATCGACCTGGGCGGCCTTCGTCTTCAATTCGGCGAAGGGGACAACCAGGGTTCGGACGCGGTCTTCCTGACGGTGATCGGCCAGGATGGCCGTTACCATCCCATCCGTACCCTCCGGGACGTGATGCCATGATCAAGCAGTGGCTGTTGTGGTTGTACGACAAGGGTCCGTCCCGCATATCGGGGCAGCTGTATCTGGGCATCGGCGCGGCGGTAGCGCTTACCATGATGACCAGTATGGTGGCGTGGTTCGCCTTCAACGAGGTCGGCGAGGCCCAACGCGAAGTAAACGAAGTCGCCGTACCCGAGATCGCGGCGGCCTTCGGCGTCGCCCAGCGGAGCGGAACGCTTGCGGCGGCCGCGCCGCGCCTGACGGCCGCTCAAACCCCCGAAGCGCTCGAATCCGTAACCGCGAGCATCTCCGAAGAACGGGAGAGTTTCGCGGTGCAGCTGGAAGCCATCGCCGGCTACGGCATGGAGGACGAACGCTTTCAACGCATCAGTGAGGCCGGCAACACGCTGATGTCGAATATCGCAATGATCGAGGAGTCCGTGGGCAGGCGCTTCGAGCTCCAGGAGCAGGGCCGGCAGCTTCGTCTTGAACTGGAACGGCTGCAATTCGAGCTGACGGGCATTCTGGTCCCGGCGATCGACAACCAGTTGTTCTACACGGTAACGGGATACCGGGATATCGATCAACCGGTGGCACCCCGCGAGGAATACCTCTCCGAAGAGGAACTGCAACGGTACAGGCACCTGGCCGATCTGCAGGCCGAGGCGACCGTCAGTACCCGGATCCTTTCCAACGTCTTCAACCTGTCCGACGCCGATCGACTGGAACCCCTGCTGGAGCGCTTCGAGTCGGCCGATGGCGGCGTGGAGAGAAGCCTCGCCGGCCTGGGCACGACGCCCCTGCGGCAACGGCTCGAACCGGTATTCATCCAGCTCTTCGAACTGGGCAGCGGCCAGGGCAAGATCTTCGAGATTCGCGGCGAGGACCTGGACCTGATCGCCCAGCAACGGGCCTTGATCGAGAATAACCGGGATCTGTCCGTCGAACTGGTGGCCGAGGTGGAAAGCCTCGTGAATTCGGCGCAGGAAAGTACGCAGGCCGCCACGATTGCGTCGACGGAGACGATCCAGGTGGGCAGGCAGCTGCTCCTCGCCCTGAACGCGGTCAGCCTGACCGGCGCCCTGCTGATCGCGTGGCTGTTCGTCGGAAAGGTGCTGCTGCGCCGGCTGGAGTTTCTATCGGAACACATGCGGCGCATGGCGGGGGGTGATCTGAAGCAGAAAGTCGAACTGGACGGTCGCGACGAGGTGGCGGACATGGCTGCCGCGCTGGAAGTCTTCAGGCTTCACTCCATCGAAGCGCAAAGGCTGAACCTCGTGGAGAAACTGGCCGAGGAACTGCGCGGAAAGAACGACGAGCTGGAGAGCACGCTGGCGGAACTCCAGAAAGCGCAGGACCAGATCGTCATGCGGGAGAAACTGGCGGCCCTGGGCGAGCTCACCGCGGGCGTGGCGCACGAGATCCAGAACCCGTTGAACTTCGTCAAGAACTTCGCGGAATCTTCGGAAGAACTCCTCGAGGAAATGAAGGAAGAACTGCCCGCGGCCGGCGGCACGATCGACGAGGAGCAGGACGGACTGATCCGCGAGATCGGCGGCGACCTTACGGAAAACCTGCGCCGGATCCGGGAGCATGGCGAACGGGCTAACCGCATCGTGCGCGATATGCTCCAGATGGGCCGCGGCTCGGGAGAGAAACAGTCGACTGACGTCAATGCCCTGCTGGAAGAACACGCCCGTCTCGCCTACCACGCCGCCCGGGCATCGAACGCGGACTTCCAGCTCGAAATCCACGAAGACTTCGAATCCGATCTGGCCGAGATCGAGATCGTCTCCCAGGAAATGGCCCGGGTATTCCTGAACATGGTGAACAACGCCTGTCACGCCACCAACGAGAAGCGTGAGGATCCTGACACGGAATCCGGATACGTACCCGGCATCTGGCTGTCCACCCGCCGTGAGGAAGACCAGATCGTCGTCCGGATAAAGGACAACGGGAAGGGGATACCGCCCCACGTGATCGACAAGATCTTCAACCCCTTCTTCACCACCAAGCCTACCGACGAGGGCACCGGCCTCGGGCTAGCCCTTTCCAATGATATCGTCCGCGAACACGGTGGTTCGATCGAGGTGGACTCGGAACCGGGCCAGTACACCGAAATGGCCATCAGGCTGCCGCTGGCCGCTGTCGAGGCCGCACCGGAAACCCCCGCCGCCTCCTCTTCCGACCCAACCGCCTGAACAGATACTCCGATAGCCCCTACCTGTTTCCGGGACGCCATGAGCGTAGCGTCAGCGCGTTCAGGACGACGCTGATGCTGGAGGCTGCCATCATGGCCGCGGCGAATGCGGGGACGAGGAATCCCAGCGCCGCGAGGGGCAGTCCGATCACGTTGTAGATGAACGCCCAGAACAGATTCTGCTTGATTTTCCGGATCGTCTTCCGGCTCACGTCGATCGCCCCGGCCACCAGGGTCGGATCGGGTCTCATCAGCGTGATCGCGGCCGTTTCCATGGCCACGTCCGTGCCGGAGCCCATGGCGATCCCCACGGCGGCGCGGGCGAGGACGGGCGCGTCGTTGATCCCGTCGCCGACCATGCAGACCCTGGCGCCGCTTTCCGACAAACGGCTTACGATGCGCTCCTTTTCCTCCGGCGTAGCGGCGCCGTAGGACTCGTCTATGCCGGCCTGCCGTCCGATACGCTCCACGACGGCCTTCGCGTCGCCGGAAACCAGCAGGGGCTTGACTCCCAGCTTCCGGAGTCCATCCACTGCCACGACCGCATCGGGCCGCAACGCGTCGATGAGTTCGAATCGTGCGAGAAAGGCGCATCCGGCATCAGATCGGACCGCCAGCCAGACCCGTGTAGAACCTCCGCTGTCCGACGCATCGGGAGGGTCAGTGCCAGGGCAGCACTCATCGAAGAGCCTCCGGTTTCCAAGCAGGTAGCTTGCGCCTTCGATTTCTCCCTGGACCCCTTTCGCCACCACGCTCCGGAATCCACTTACATCGGCCAGGGCGATGCCCCTTTCCGTCGCGGTGCGCAGAAACGCGATGGCCAGGGGATGCTCGCTGCCCTGCTGCAGTGACGCGGCGACGCGAAGCAGATCGCCTTCGTCCCGCTCGGCCAGGGGCGTAACTGAAGCGATGACGGGGCGGCCTTCGGTCAGGGTGCCCGTCTTGTCGAAAACGACGTGCGTCAAGCCATTCGCCTGTTCCAGGGATTCGATGTCTCTGACGAGGATGCCCGCCCTTGCCGCCACGCCCGCACCGGCCACGATGGCCGTCGGCGTCGCCAGGCCCAGCGCGCAGGGACAGGCGATGACGAGGACGGAGACGGCATTGATCAACGCGGATGCCAGATCGGCCCCCGAAAGGCCCCACGCGGCGAAGGTGATTACGGCCAGGCCGACCACTGCCGGTACGAATACGGCGCTGACGCGATCCACCATGCGCTGGATGGCCGGCTTGGCGGCCTGTGCGCTTTCGACCAGGCGGATCACCCGCCCCAGCGTCGAATCGCTCCCCACGGCCCGGGCCTCGATTTCAAGGAAGCCGTTGATATTCATCGATCCGGCGATTACGGTGTCGGCCGGGTGTTTGGGCGCCGGGACGCTCTCGCCGGTGATGAGCGCTTCGTCGACCTCGGCTTCACCCCGGAGCACGACGCCGTCTGCGGCCACCCGGTCGCCTGGACGGCAGATGACGACGTCGCCGGGCCGCAGGGCATGCACCGGCGTATCCTGCTCCGAGCCTTCCGCCGTACGTATCCGTGCGGTAACCGGCCGGATGGCCAACAGTTCCCGAATTGCCCGGCTTGCGCTGCGGCGCGCCCGGGTCTCGATGTGTTTGCCGATGAGTACGAGGGTGATGATGATCGCGGAGGCTTCGAAGTAGAGTTGACCCGCCGCGGCGTCGCCCAGGTCGTAAACGAGGTAGCCGCTGTACACATAGGCCGAAGTGGTCCCCAGGGCCACCAGGACGTCCATGTTCGCGCCGCCGCCGCGCAGCGCATGGAAAGCGCTCCGGTAGTAACGAGCGCCGATCCCGATCTGCAGCACGGTCGCGAGCATCGCTTCCGCGTATACCGGCATGTGCCCGTCGAAACCGGTCCAGCCCCGCAGCAGTCCGGCCAGCATCTGTAGCAGGAAGGGTATCGTCAGGCAAATCGCGACGACCATGGCGACACGGTCCCGGCGTGTCTGACCGGGCTCCGTTTCGGGCTCGTGTCGATCGTGGTGAACGGCGCTCAGCCGGTATCCCGCAGCGGCTACGGGCCCAGACAGCGCGCTTTCTTCCACGCCGGAAGCAACCGTCAACGTCGCTCTTTCCAGCGCGAGGTTCACGTGGGCGGCAGCGACACCGGGAATCTGGGCGAGGATCTTCTCTACCCTTGCCGAGCACGCGCTGCAGGTCATGCCCTCAACCTGGAATACGCGGGTTTCGGTATCGACGTCGTATGCTGTTGCCTGGTTGGAGGTCGACATGGGCGCTGCTTGCGGCGCGGGGGGGATGCTAGTGGATATGGGTATCCAACATCTCCAGCCCGTGCATGGTCTCGGATTCGAAGTGGAAAAGGGCGTACGCGAGCCCGACCCCGATGAGAAAGGCCAGGACGAGGATTCCGCGGTCGTGGCTGTGAAACTGTATCTCGGGTAGCAGGTCGCTCAGGGCGATGCACAGGAAAACACCGGCGGCGAAGGCCATGACGTACCCCACGACGTGCAGTTCGTTGAATTGACTCAACAGACCGACGCCAAAAAAGGTCAATACGGTGATGAGCGGACAAAGCAGGGCGAAACCGATGTTGGTCAGCGTGCAGGTCTGGTTCCGGTAACCGGATACCCGCATCAATCCGATGATGGAATACGCATCCAGGGGTTTATGCAGCATGATCGCCAGGAACACGCCCAGTCCCACGAGGATCGCACTCTCGTTGTGAATCAGTCCCATACGCATGCTCGCTCCGAGGGCGATCCCCTCGGTGATGGTATGCAGGCCGAGGCCCGTGGCGACGCCGAACACGCTTCGGGGATTGACGACTGTCGCAGCCTGATGGCCGTGTTGGTCCAGGTGGCCGTGCTGGTCCGGGTGGCCGTGCTGGCCGTCATGATCCGATACCTGGACCGGATCCTGGTCGAATTCGTGTTGATGGAACCGAAAGAGCCGCAGCAGTACGATCATCATGATGACGCCCAGTACTACGCAACCCACGGCGATTTCACCGGCATGCGGACCGGGGATGTCTTCGAGGCTGTGCAACAGCAGATGGTACATGGCGACGCCCAGTAGAAACCCCGCCACGAAACTCATGACCAGATGCGTCCGGGTGTGGGTCAGGGTGACGATGGCTGAAAGCTTCCCACCGAGCAGGGAAACGGCAAAGATCACTGTCGAATACGCCAGAAGTAGCAAAACGAAATCGTTCATCTTGATGGACGCATCCTGACATTGGACATCATTTCATGGTATCCTTTTCGCATGGCGCCAGCGCGGTACCGCCAGATGATCAGCGCGATCAATGCAGTCGCTCCGCCCCACTGTATGAACTGGATCGCGTGGGAATCGGAAGGAAGCAGGTTAACGGAAACCGTGAAGCCCGTCGCCAGCAGCATGAAATCGATGGTGATGCCGATGACGGCGGTAACCGCGATGACGGAGGCCACGTAAACGGCCGCGAAGCGCCTGCCGAATCGACTCATGATGATGGCGATGGTACTCGTGTTGGTAGCCGGTCCGGTCATCAGGAAAATCAGCGCAGCGCCGGGGCTCACGCCTCGGGCGACAAGCGCGGCCGCTATCGGTGTGCTGGCCGAAGCGCAAATGTAGAGGGGCACGCCGACGATGATCATTACGGGGTAGGACAGCCAGCGCGCGTAGTCGTTCGACATCATGTCGGCTGGAATGACGAGAAAGAGCACGCCGCCCAGCGCGATGCCGACGAGCAGTGCGAAGAGAATATCGTCGGCGATCTCTACAAAGCCGTAGTGCATGATGTGGCGGACGATCTTCTTGAAATCGAGACCGGGGTATTGCGCTGCAACGCGGTTCGTCTCGACAGCCTTGCCGGACTTTTTCGCCTGTTCACCAGCGATTTCGCGGTAAAAAACCGGTTTGATCCACGATCCGAATCTTCCGATGAAAGCCACGGTGGTTAACCCGTTTAACCACCGCTTCATCAGGATCTTCATGGCGGAGGGACTGACGTAGCAATCGTTCTTGTCCGATATCAACGGATCATGGACCGTGTGGCAATGATCAAGATCGTGGTCAGGGGATTCGTGGCTTTCCGTGTCCGGCTTGACTGCCCCGCGGTCGTCCTTGATCAGGCCAATGCAGAAAACGCCCGCTACGACCGCTGTGATGAAGCTGATGACGGGGCGTACCACGGCGACGACGAACCCGAAAAACGCATTGGTGACGAGGATAGAGTCCGCTCCGGTTTCCGGCGCGGTGATCAGGAAGGCCATGCAGGACGAACGGGAGGCGCCCTTCCGTCGCATTTCAGCCACGACGGGGACGACGGAACAACTGCAGAGCGGGACCGGCACGCCGACCGCGGAGCTGACGGAGACCGACCGGAGACTGTCGTCCCGAAGCCATTTGAGAATCGCTTCCCGGGAGATGAACACGTGGATAAGGCCGGCAAGCAGCAGACCCAGGATCAACATCGGCCCCAGCAACAGGAAGGACATCCAGATGAAGTCAAAATACGCGGTAAGTGTATTCGCCAGCGTAGCGCCCATCAATCCATCTCCCGCCGCTTTGACTATCGCGGAAACCTCTGTTTATGTCTCAGGTTGTGTATGAAGGACGATCAGGCTGATGCAACTGGTATCAGCAAGACAGGATTCGCGCGCGGACGGTACATATGACGAGTGAATATACCTAAGCGTGATTATACCTGCAGAACCTGAAAACGCAATAGAAATGTTGGCATCGGAAGGCAGGTTCGCATACGATACGGACGGACCTGGAAGTCATGCCGTCCGGGTCCTGATCGCGCGAGGAGACTTCCCTTGATCTGCCGCTTTGCCCGATATAACATGTTAGCCGGTGGAAAGCATGAGCTGGTCCGACGATCGGAGACCCTCGTAATGGATTTCGACGCATACGACCTGGACAGCGCTTTCTACGACGAAATGTTCCTGCCTGACGGTACGCCGCGTGCTCATTGCCGCAGTCTGCACGAATCTCTGCTCCGGCTTCCCGTCGAAGAACTCGTTCGCATGCAGGAACGGGTCACCCATTCCTTTTCCAGCGAAGGCATCACGTTTACGGTATACGGCGGAGAAGAAGCCGACGAGCGCATCATGCCCGTCGACTGCCTGCCCCGGATCCTGCCCGGCGCAGATTGGCGACAGCTCGAATCCGGACTTGCCCAGCGGCTGAAGGCGTTGAACCGGTTTCTTGCCGATGTATACGGTTCTGCCCGCATTGTCGAAGACGGGGTCGTCCCGGTCGATCTGGTGCGCGGCTGTCCCCAGTACCGTGTCGAAATGCGGGGAGTGCCCGTGCCGCACGGGACCTATGTCGCGGTCTGCGGCACCGACCTGGTTCGCACGAACGAAGGATTTCACGTGCTCGAGGACAACTTGCGCGTGCCTTCCGGCGTATCCTACATGGTCGCCAACCGGAAGGCGGTCAAGGCCAACCTGCGCCGGCTCTACCGCAGCTGCCGGGTGCGGGAGGTCGAGCACTACGGGCGCATGCTTCGCGAAACGCTGAGGGAACTCGCGCCGCGTGCGGAAAACGATCCTTGCGTCGTGCTGCTGACCCCCGGCGTATACAACGCGGCGTTCTATGAGCACATCTACCTGGCGCACGAGATCGGGGCGACCCTGGTCGAGGGCCGGGACCTGCTGGTTGACGGCGGTTACGTGTACATGCGCACCACTTCGGGCCTGCAAAGGGTGGATGTCATCTACCGGCGAGTAGACGACGATTTCCTGGACCCGCTCGTATTCCGGCCGGACTCCCTGCTGGGCCTCCCGGGCCTCATGGGCGTCTACCGGGCTGGCAACGTCACCCTGGTGAACGCACCGGGTACGGGCGTCGCGGACGACAAGAGCGTTTACGCCTACGTCCCCGACATGATCCGCTACTACCTGGCCGAAGAACCGTTGCTGCGGAACGTGAAGACCTACATCTGCCGACGGCCGGAGGATCTCGAATTCACTCTGGACAACCTGCGGGACCTCGTCGTGAAACGGGTGGGCGGGTCCGGTGGATACGGCATGCTGGTCGGACCGGAATCGACGCCTGATGAAAGAGAAGCCTGCGCCAGCGAACTGCGGGAAAACCCCGCGGACTTCATTTCGCAGCCCGTACTGGACCTTTCGCGTGCGCCGTGCCTGATCAGGAGCCGTGCCGCGGCGCGGCACGTGGACCTGCGGCCCTTCGTGCTTCACGGCCGACAGACGCGTATCGTACCGGGCGCGTTCTGCCGGGTCGCGCTGCGGGAGGGCAGCCTGGTCGTAAACTCCAGCCAGGGAGGCGGGGGCAAGGACGTCTGGGTACTGGAGGACTGAATGCTGTCCAGGAGCGCACAGGGCCTGTACTGGATGGGCCGGTATCTCGAGCGCGCCGCGCACCTCAGCCGGCTGATGCAGCTGCAGGTGGAAACGCTGGTGGACCGTCCGCTGCGCGAGATCCACTTCGGATGGAACCGCGTGTACAGCAGCATGAACCAACTCCCGCCCGCCGGTACGCTGGAAGCCTTCGGGAGCGACGACTACACGCTGGCCGACTCCTATACCCTGGCCGACCACCTGACCTTCGAGCCTACGAATCCGGATTCCATATGGAACTGCTTCGCGTACGCCCGGGAGAACGCGCGGCAGGTCCGCAACTACATCAGCGCCGAGATGTGGCTTTCGTTGAACATGACCTTCCTGCGCCTGCAGGGGCTGACCATCCAGGAGATATGGAAGACGGCTCCTGAGTCATTCTATGCGGGGACGGCAAAGGACATCGCCACCTTCACCGGCGTGGCCGAGGCGACCATGTACCGCGATGAAGGCTGGCATTTCATCCAGCTGGGCCGGTACATCGAACGGGTGCAGCTTTCCGCGTCGATCCTGTTGGCGCAGATCGCTGCGCAGGACAGGCAGGACGAATCGTTCGACGCGGACTGGGCGAACCTGCTGCACGTGTTCCGCGCCTTCGACGCCTACGTGCATTCCTACAGCGTAGTGGTACAGCCCGGTCAGGTGCTCGACCTGATCGTCACGGACGAACTGCTTCCGGGATCGATGCGCCGGTCCCTCGACGCGGTCTCCTCCGTGCTGGACGCCATTGGTTCGGGCCCGTCGCCCGGCGCGGGCAGGGACGCGGCGGCGCTCAGTGCCTCCCTGTGCGCAGTCGTCCTGGACGGCAGTAACGACGTTACGTCATGGCGCGCCACATTGGACCAGGTGAACGGCGACAGCCGGAAACTACACCAGCAGATCATGGACGTCTATATCGCCTATCCCCTGGAGTCTCTGGCAATTCGCTGACGCCATGGCCAAAAACGTGCGATACCGGATCGAACATGTCACGAAGTACCGCTATGGCTACCCCGTGCGTAACTGTGCCATGTCCCTGGCGCTCAAACCGCTCGAGGACCACGGCCAGCGTGTCTCCGCGTTCCGGCTCGAGACGGAACCGGAAGGCTCGGTCTTTGAGGTTACGGACGCGTTCGGAAATGCACGTCACCAACTTCACTTGAATCGCGAACATCAGTCGCTGTTCATAACCGCGCGTTCCACGGTTGATGTAATGTCACGGGATGCACCGCCCGAGGGCTGTGACGAAGGTGCCTGGGCGACCATCCGGGGATGGCGAGATTCGTTCCACCACCGGGACTTTCTGGATCACAGCGGCCTGGCCGTTCCTTCACCCGCGCTGGAGCGATTCGTGCAACGGAGCGGTGTTACACCCGCTGGTGACCCCCTGGCCGTACTGAGACGGCTTTCCGGCGCACTCTACGAATGCTTCGAGTATGTGCCCGGGAGCACTACGATCTCCTCCACGATCGAACACATCCTGGATACCGGCCGCGGTGTATGCCAGGATTACGCCCACGTCATGATCGCCATTGCGCGGACCTGGGGCATTCCAGCCCGGTACGTGTCCGGTTATGTCCATGACGTAACCGCGGCAGACAGTGCAGCCGGGGGAGCCGGAGGAGGCGGAGGAGGCAGAGGAACGACCTCGCACGCCTGGGTGGAATGCCTGCTGCCTGGACCCGGCTGGACGGGATTCGATCCCACGAACGCGATCCTGGCCGACGAACGTCACGTGCGGGTGGCGATGGGACGCGACTACCAGGATGTGTCCCCCACGCGAGGCGTGCTGTTCGGAGGTGGCGATATCCAGCTTGAAGTGGAGGTGAGCATGGAACCTGTGCCGGAACACCCCGTCGATTCATCATATTCGACACCGAGGAGCTGAAATGATAAAAGAGCCGGACCGGGAATCGCGCACGGTGGACACGCTTAAGGCTTACTTGCTGAGCCGCATTCCGCGATTTGACCTTCCCGATGCCGCGACCTGGGCAGAAGAGGCCGGCAAGTTGCGACGGACCGTGCTGGAAGAGGTAATTTTCAAAGGCGTGCCCGACGCGTGGAGAAACTGCACGCCAGACGTCGAGTGGACCGACGTGATAGAAACCGGCAAGGGATACCGGATTCGCAAGTTGACCTACCACGCGCTGCCCGGTCAACCCGGCCAACCGGATCGGCCCGGCCAGCCCGGCCTGGTCATCCCGTCCCTCCTTTATGAACCGGATGATCCGTCGGATTCGGCGCCGGGCGTATTGAACCTGAACGGGCATGTGGGGCCTCCTGGCAAGGCGGTGGACTACAAGCAGATTCGGTGTATCAACCTGGCCCGCCGGGGCGTGTTCGCGCTGAATCCGGAGTGGCTGAGTTTCGGAGAACTGCAGGGTCCGGGCTACCAGCACAACAACGCGAGCTACCTGGAACTGTGCGGTGTGGCGGGCATCGCCGTGTTCTACCTGGCCATGTGCCGCGGGCTGGAGGTGCTGCTGGACCTGGAACAAGTCGACCCGGAGCGTATCGCCGTGACCGGACTGTCCGGCGGGGGCTGGCAGACGATCATTCTCGCGGCCCTGGACACGCGGGTGCGCCTCGCCGCGCCTAACGCCGGTTACATCGGCCTCGACTACCGGGTCAACCACCGAGCCGACCGGGGTGACATCGAGCAGAACGCCTCGGATCTCGCCGCGACGGCCGATTATCCCATGCTCACGGCTCTGCTTGCGCCACGACCGGCCCTACTGATGTATAACGAAAATGACGACTGTTGCTTCCAGACCGCCAGGGCGCGGCCCTCGGTCTACGAACCGGTTCGCCCGTTGTACGCCGCATTGGGAAGACCCGACGCCTTTGCATTTCACAACAATCTGGAGCCGGGGACCCACAACTATGAGCGGGAACACCGGGAGCGGTTCTACGGGTTTTTGAACCGGCATTTCCTCGATGGCCGGTCTGGCACACCGTCCCGCGACGAAGAGATTCCCTCGGAAGACGAAGTCCGCACCGAAGAAGAACTGTGGGTTGGAACGCCGGCGGGCAACGCCGATTTCGTCTCCGTTGCCCGGTCTCTGGCCCTTGGACTGAAACGTCCGGAGCCACCCGAGGAACCCGAAGCGCTCTCCCGTTGGCAGGAAGCGGGCAGGGAACGGTTGAAGTCCCTGCTGCGTTACCAGCCGCTGACCGTTGAGCGGGTGACCGGCCAGGCTTCGCGCTTGGACAACGGCTGTCGGCTGGAACACGCCTGCTACCACTTGCGGGACGGATGGGAGTTACCCGCCGTGACCACCATTCCCACGAATCTGGACTCCGGAGGGAAGCGTCTGATCGTAGCGGATGAAGGATGGCAGGGGGCGGAAGGCCTGGTAGAGGACGCCCTGCGGGACAATGTCAGGGCCATGACGGTGGAACTGGTCATGCAGGGCGCCTGCGGTCTGGGCAAGGCGCCCCATCAGTGGACCATGATGATGGCGTCGAGCGGAGGCCGGATGCTGGGTCTCCAGGTCGCCCAGCTCGCGGCGGTCATGCATCACGAAGAACCGGCCCGGTTGGGCGTGGTGGCGTGGGGACCCATGTCCTCGGTGATCGCCCTGATGGCGGCGTCCCTTTGCGGCGTGACGGTCAATGAAATCACACTGCATCGCGGCCTTGCCAGCCTGCACCGATTGATCGATGAACCCGGACGGTACGAATCCCTCTCGCCCCTCTTCTGCTTCGGACTGCTGGCCGAATTCGATATCGAGGACCTCATCGCGCTGGCCCGCCCGGCCCTGGTCGAACTCATATCCACCGCCGAACTGTGACGCGGCATGAAGCTATAGTGCGGACCGGATGGCCTCGATGACCAGCCGCGATGGCAACGTACGAAGACACAGGGCGCCCCGGGTGACCGTCGAGGTGAGGGGTTCGTGCCGGCAGGTCATGAAACAGCCCCGGCACGGCAGGTAGTCCGGATGTGAGACCGTGTGCAGATTCGCATAACCGTAGCTTCCCGGATAGGGAAAGAAATACCCGAGGTGGCTGTCGGGACAGACACAGACCGTGGGGGTCCCCAACACCGTCGAGATATGGCTCAGCCCCGAATCCAGTCCGACGAACAGGCGCGCTTCCCGTATCAACTTCATCGCCCCGGTTAGCGACGTAGCGATCACGGGTACACCGGGCGGCGCCATACGGCTCACTTCGTCGGCCCTGCCCGGCTCGACCAGCGCGACAAACTGTAATTCTGGGAATGCGCGGATCGTCTCCGCCCATCGCGCGGGCGGGTAATCCTTCCTCCGATTGTCGCTGAAGGGTTGCCACGCAACATACGCCCCGGGTTCGACCCCGAACCGGCGGCATGCGCTGGTTCCCGATCCGATGTGATCCAGTTCCGGCCGCCACGCTTCCCCGACATCCGTTGAGATACCGCATTGCCGCAACACGCTTCGGATGTAATGGGCGTTGTGATGCAGTACATGGCATTTGGCGATATCCTTGACCACGCCATCCCTCACCTCGTATTTCGGCACGATATCGTACCCGACTGGATAGGGCCTTTCCGGCGCCAGGTCTTCGCCGAGGTGGTATCCTTCGTAGACGAACTTGTGGTCAGCCCGCACCGCGGCAAGCACGGCATCCAGGGCGAAGAGTCCACCGTAGAACGTGTGGATGTCCGCGATGACGTACCGGAACGATCGGTTCGCGATCTCTTCAAGCGACGCGGCAGCGGCACCTTCGGACTCGGCCAGACCTGCTGCCGGGGTACCTTCGGACCCGGCTGGGCCTGCTGCACGAGCGCCTTCGGCCTTGATTAAGCCTGCTGCACGAGCGCCTTCGTCCCCGGCCAGGCCTGCTGCACGGGCACCTTCGGCCCCGGTTAAGCCTGCGTCCGGTTCGGGGAACGGCAGGAAGGCGTCCACGTACGGTTCGACGAGCGGCCGTACGCGGGACCTTCCCAGGAACCAGACCGGGCTGGGATGAAACCACCGCCGCAGCAGTTTGAGGTGCCCGGTGGCCAGGACCACGTCTCCGATCCGTCCCCATGACACGTATAGTACGGGTCTGGGTTCCGTGTCCCGGGTTCGTGCGACCCGGACCGCCCAATGCCTGGCATCGCGGCGGGATTTCCGGTTCCGGTACGCAAAGTAGAGCCGGTAAGCGATGTTGTTGATCGGTTTCCACATGTCATGTCGGCGACGTGCGCGGCATGGTTCCCGTACATGGAACAGACTCCGGTACAGACCGCGGTTTTATTGAATGTCGCCTCGTCCCCTTTTGTATAGATGTACTTGACAGGATGTCCTGATATTACGTTATTTCGGCCGTCCCGGCAAGTCGGGGTTGGCCGTCGGAATCGGTACACGTCAGATATGCAGTAGTTACGGAAACTATTGCCCCATGCCCGCTGTCTAATGGAGCGGACAGTACGTCGAAACTTCACGTGAAATCGAGCTTTTACGAAGGAGCAGGCATTGATGATCAACCGCGCCAGGCATTGGTTGGGTTCGGCCGCATGCATGGCGGTCGTACTGGCCGCCGCGGGCTGCAGTGAAAGCGGCAGCGCCGCCAACGAAGCGTCCGCCGTGGAGGAGACGCGGTCTGTTAACGTGGTGACCCGGGTGGTCGAGCCCCGGGAATTCATCAATCACCTCAGGCTGGTGGGCGAGGTCAAGCCGGTCCGGCGCGTCGTGGTGAGTATCGAGGCCACCGGACTGGTAAGGCACATCGAGGTTGAAAAAGGCGAGTCTGTGCGCCAGAACGCCGTGCTGGCCCGGTTGGACGATGAATTGCTCAAGGCTGCCGCGGACGAGGCCGAAGCGGCCGTAAACGCCAGCGGCCTGACCCTGCGCAACCAGAAGCGGCTGTTGGAGCAGAAAGCCCTTGCGGAGTCCGTTTTCCTCGACACCAAGTACCTCCATGACATCAATCTCGCGCGGCATCAACAGGCCCGGACCTACCTGGGCAAGACGGTCATCCGGGCGCCGATCTCCGGCGTGGTGGACAGCCGAAATCTCGAGGTGGGCGAACTGGCTACGCCCGGAATGGAGTTGATGGAACTGGTAGATATCGACCGGGTCAAGATCGAGGCCGGTGTTCCCGAACGGCATTTGAAACACGTCACCGACGGCACGCGGGCTACCCTGACGTTTCCCGCCTATCCGGACGTCTCTCTGGAAGCGGACATCTCCTATATCGGAACAACGCTGGACCCGGACAGCCGAACCGTACCCGTGGAAATCACGATGGACAATCCGGCGCACCGGCTCAAACCCGAGATGGCCGTCACCATCCGCGTCGTCAAAGACAACATACCGGAGGCCATCGTCATCCCCCAGGACGCCGTAATCGACACCGATCAGGGCCGAATCGTATTCCTGGCGGACCGGAACGTCGCCCGGTCCGTACCGGTCGCACTGGGTTCGACTTCGGGCGATCAGGTCCTGGTCACGAATGGGCTGGCGACGGGCGATACCCTTATCGTCGTCGGCCACCGAAACCTGGTAAATGGTGAGTCCATTCAGGTCAGAAACGACGGGATCTAGCTTGGTGATCCCGTTCGCCCCACATTTCCACTGGAGTATCCTTACTTGAAAGTCTCTGACCTGGCGATCAAAAACAGAATCAGCATCTTCGTCCTGACCGGGGCCGTCATACTCCTCGGCTTCATGTCCTACCTGTCCCTGCCGCGCGAATCAACCCCCTCGATCACCATCCCGATCGTATTCGTCGCCACCCCCTATTTCGGCGTGGCTCCCGCGGACATCGAGAACCTCGTTACCCAGCCGATCGAGAAGCATCTCGAAGAACTGTCCAACGTGAAGGTGATCACCTCGACCTCCAGCGAGGGGATTTCGACGGTGGTCATCGAATTCGAAACCGACGTCGACATCAACAATGCGCTCCAGAAGGTGCGTGAAGAGGTTGACATCGCGCGGACCGAGATCCCGGAAGACGCGGAGGAATCCACCATCCAGGAGATCAACTTCGACGATATCCCCATCCTGGTGATCAACGTCGCGGGGACCCACAGCCTCGTGACGCTGAAAGACATCGCGGAGGACCTGGAGCAGCGCATCGAACAGATCCCGGGCGTGCTGGACGTAACGGTCGCGGGCGGGCTGGAGCGGGAAGTCCAGGTCAACGTCGATCCGGACCGGTTGGTATACTACGGCCTGGAGCTCGATGATATCATCGAAACGATTCGCCAGGAAAACCTGAATATGCCCGGCGGCTCGATCAAGACCGGAACCCTTCGGTACGCTGTACGGGTCCCGGGCGAATTCACGACGCCGGAGGAGATCGGGTCGCTGGTGGTCGAGACCCGCAATCGGCAGCCCATCGCCATCACGGACGTGGCGGAGGTCCGGTTCGGTTTCAAGGAAGAAACCTCCTTCGCCCGGCTGAACGGCCTGCCCTGCGTTACCCTGAACGTGCAGAAACGCAGCGGGGAAAACCTGATTCAGATCGCCGACGCCGTGAAGGCATTGCTGGAGGAAGAACGGGAGCGGTTGCCACAGACGGTTAGCCTTGCGGTCCTGGCGGACCAGTCCAAGGACATCCGGTCCATGGTCAGCGACCTGGAGAACAATATCATCTCGGGCCTGATCCTCGTCGTCTGCGTGCTGTTCATGTTCATGGGCGTGCGCAACGCTCTTTTCGTGGCCATAGCGATACCGCTGTCCATGCTGATCTCCTTCATCGTGCTCGACATCCTGGGCTACACCCTGAACATGATCGTGCTCTTCAGCCTGATCCTGGCCCTCGGCATGCTGGTGGACAACGCCATCGTCATCGTCGAGAACATCTACCGTCACCGCGAGGAAGGCAGGCCCCTGGTCCGCGCCGCCCGCGAGGGCGTGGGCGAGGTGGCCGTGCCGGTCTGCACTTCCACCCTCACCACGCTGTGCGCCTTCGCCCCCATGCTGTTCTGGCCGGGCATCATCGGCGACTTCATGAGCTACCTACCGGCCACGCTGATCATCACCCTTTCGGCCTCGCTTTTCGTCGCCCTCATCATCAACCCCACGGTCTGCTCCGTGTTGCTCACCGTCAACACAGCCCGGAAGGACCAGAAGTGGCTGGTATCCCTGCGCGGGCGGTACAGCCGGTTTCTCATGTGGGCGCTGGCCCACAGGGCGCCGGTCATGTTCGTCACCTGCGGCGTGCTCATCGGGATGATCGTGCTTTACGGGCTGATCGGCAAGGGCGTGGAGTTTTTCCCGGAGACCGAACCGAACCAGGCTTACATCGACGTCAACACGGCGATCGGCACCCAGTTGGACGTCTCCGACGGCGTGGTCCGGCAGGCGGAGGATTTCATACAGGACGTGCCCGACATGAACCAGTACGTCGCCAGCGTGGGGGCGGCCTCGGACAACCAGAATCCCGGCGGTGGCGGTGGTGGTGGAACGCCCCACAGGTCGCGGATCATCGTCGACCTGGTGGAACGGCAGGACCGGGAACAGTCCTCCTTCGACACGGTGGAGATGATCAGACAGCGGATGGAACGGCTCATCGGCGCCGACGTGGAAATCGTAACGCCCGATGTCGGTCCGCCCACCGCGGCGCCGGTGAACATCGAAATCGTGGGGGAGGATTTCGCCGTACTCGGCCGGCTGGCCGATCAGGTGATGCTGCGCATCGAGAACATCCCTGGCCTGGTGGATCTCAAGGACGACTACGATTCGGGTAAGCCTGAACTGAAAGTCGAAATCGACCGTGAACAGGCCGCCCTGCTGGAAATGAACACGGCCGAGATCGCGCGGGCGGTGCGCACCGCCATCAACGGCACGGAAGCCTCCAAGTACCGTGTCGGAGAGGAAGAATACGACATCGTGGTACGGTTCGCCGAACCCGAGCGTGCCACGTTCGCCGACCTGGAACGCATACACATCATCCATGAGGACGAACTGGTCTCGCTGAGTACCCTGGCCCGGACCCGCGTGGACGGCGGCGTGGGTTCCATCAAGCGGAAAGACCAGGAACGCGTGCTGACCATCGAAGGTGACGTGGAGGGCCGCCTCGCTAACGACGTACTCGCGGAAGTGCAGGCCACCCTGGCCGATCTCGATCTGCCAGAGGGATACGCACTGCGGTACGCCGGTGAAAACGTGGAACAGGACGAAGCGACCGACTTTTTGTCCAGGGCTTTTTTCATCGCCCTGATCATGATCACGCTCGTGCTCGTCACGCAGTTCAATTCCGTCACCATGCCCTTCATCATCATGATGTCCGTGGTGTTGTCGCTGATCGGCGTCCTGTTGGGACTGATCGTGACGGCCACACCTTTCGGCATCATCATGACCGGCATCGGGGTCATCAGCCTGGCCGGGGTGGTCGTCAACAACGCCATCGTGCTGATCGACTACATAAGGAAACTGCGAAACCGCGGCCTGCGGCGCAGGGAAGCGATCGTCCAGGGCGGGGTTACCCGGCTGCGGCCGGTCCTACTGACGGCGATGACGACGATTCTCGGCCTCATTCCCCTGACCACCGGGTTCAGCTTCAATTTCATGACGCTTACGCTCGAGATCGGTGGGGAAAGCTCGCAATGGTGGGGACCCATGGGGGTGGCCGTAATCTTCGGACTGGCCATAGCCACGGTGCTGACCCTGGTCGTAGTGCCCGTCATGTACGACTTCGTGTCGGGATGGACCGAACGAGGTGACAGGGAAGCGAAGGCGGCGGAAGAAAGCGGGCAGGATAGCGGTGCCGCCATTGATCAGCCCGTACCTGCGGTATGACCGAAGCCGGATAGTCAAGCTGGAGGATAGCATGATTCGCACCGTGTTGAATACAGTGGTGTCGATCGCCATTGCGGCCGGCATCGCGCTTCCATTGTCCGCCCAGCAGGACGACGAGATCGTGCTTACGCTCGACCGGGCCGTCGAGCTTGCGCTCAGGAACAACGAATCCCTGCTGAGCACCAGGCTGGAGGAAGACCGCGCTAGGGCGCGCGTGCGGGAAGCGTACTCCGAAGCGCTGCCCAAGCTCGACTTCAGCAGTTCCATCACCCGGAACTGGGCCCTGCCGGAGTTCAATTTCGGCGGCCAGACCTTCAAGGTGGGCACCGACAACGTAATCAACTTTGGTCTCGATCTATCCCAGACCATCTATCGGGGCGGGCAGGTCGGCGTCGGCCTGAGAATCGCACGTTACTTCCAGCAGATTTCGGCATCCAATACGGACCGGATGCGGGGGGACATCGTGCACCAGGTCCACGAGGGGTACTACGATGTCCTGCTGGCCGAAGCAACGCTGGAGGTTTCCACTGCAGCCTATGACCGCGCCGTGGCCCAGTACGAAGGCGTACAACGGTTTTACGAAGCCGGGACGGTATCGGATTATGACGTGCTCAGGGCCCGGGTGGAAGTGACCAACGCCCTCCCGCCGGTCACCCAGGCCGGGAACCGGCTCACGATCGCGCAAGCGCAGCTCAAGCAACTGATCGGACTGCCCCGGCAGGCGCGTATACGGTGTACCGGCAGCCTCGACGTGGATGTGTCCGGTTTGCCGGAGGACATCGAAACGGCCGTGGACCAGGCGCTGGAGAACCGATCGGACCTGAAAGCCGCCCGGTTGCAGACTACGATGAACGATGCGGCGGTCCGGCTCGCACGGGGAGAAAACGGACTCGACGTATCGCTTTCCGCGGGTTACCTGATGCAGGCCCAGGTAAACGACCCCGGTTTCAAGTCCATCGGATTCAACGACTTCTCCCGGAGCTGGAACACGCTCATCAACGTATCGATTCCGGTCTTCGACGGGAGGCAGAACTCGGGCCGTATCATGCAGGCCCAGGCGGACTATGAGCTGTCACGGTACGTCGAACGCCAGCTCGGTAAGCAGATCGAGGTGGACGTCACCGAGGCCGTGCTCAACGTGGTGGAGGCATCGGAACGCGTGAGGGCCGGCGAGGAGGCCGTCGAACTGGCCAGCCGCGGCCTGTCCATCGCGCAGGTACAGTACGAGGGCGGCGTCAGCACACAGCTCGAGCTCATCGACGCCCAGTTCGTCCTGAAGCAGGCCGAGACCGATCACGTTACGGCGAAGTACGATTACGCCACGGCCACCGCGAATCTGCGGAACGTCCTGGGCATGATGGACGCTCGATCGGATGACCGGTAAGGCTACCGGTTCGTTGCGGTCTACCGCGCCGTTGCGGTCTACCGCGCCGTTGCGGTCTACCGCGCCATGCCCGGCCCCCGGTAGGCGCGCGTGAAGGGCAGGCCGAAAGGTTCCTCGAAGGGCCGGAAGGGTACCAGGTCCGCGATCTCCCGCACGCGGTCCAGGACCGCCTTCGGGAGCGGCCCCGACGCCACGTAACCGACGTTCTGCTCGACCTCCTCGACTGACCTCGATCCCGACAGGACCGTGGAGACGGTGGGATTGGACAGCACCCAGCGGATCGCCAGTTCCGGCAGGCTCATATCCAATTCCTCCACCAGGGCGTACAGCCGTCTGAACTGCTCGCGCCGGGGCGGAGACAACCAGGGCGCCCCGCGCTCCACCTGCTCCGTAAAACAGGCGGACAGTGCCCCCTGCTGGAGGGGGGATCCCACGACAATCCCCATGTCCTGCTTCACGGCCTCGGGAAGCACTGCGTGGACCGCTTCCTGCCAGAGCAGGCTGTAGTTGAAGGCCGTAAGCACGACGTCGTACGCGCCGGTCGCCATGATGGCGGGCAGCGTATATGCCGTGGTGCCGCCCAGCCCGGTGTACCGGATCACGCCTTCGGACTTCAGCGCCTCGAGCAGCTCGCATACGGGACCGTGAAACCGTTCCCAGTCCGTAAACCAGTCGTACTGGCCGGGGCGGTCCGGTTCGTGGATCATGAGTATGTCGACCGCGTCTCTCTTCAACAGTTCCAGGCTGGTCTCCACGGACCGCCGCAACTGGTCCGGGTCCCTGGGATCGAAGGGCCGGGGCCGACCGCCGAGCTTGGTCGAAAGGATGTAGGGTTGCGTCACCCCATCCAGGGCCTGCCCCATCACTTCTTCGGAATCGCGGTACGAAGGTGCCGTGTCCACGTAGTTTATGCCGAGTTCCAGGCCCCGCCGTACCGCCCGAATGCCCTCCGCCCGGTCCGAGCCATGGGATGAAACGAACAGTCCGCCCATTCCGATCTCGCTGACCCGGATTCCGGTCCTCCCAAGGATCCTGTGCCGCATGACAGCCTCCGTGTGCCGATTCCCTCTTCTTGACAGGCCTGGAATGGATTGTATATAGTCCGACCATCGCAACGCCAGCACATATTCGATAGACCGGCGTGTGTTTACCCGACTCGGTACGTACCTGGACCGGACGGTAGCCCGTCGGTTTCAGTGAGGGAACGTCCATGCCCTACAACATTCAGCCCGGCCGGATGCACATGATGCCGACCCATTTCGGACCTGCCGCGGGTCCTCGGCAGGGACCGGACGGACGCCGTTTCGACGGTCGGAATTCGCCGCGTACCACCTCGTATTCCGTGAGTTTCCTGACCCGGCCGGAACAACTCGAAGTCCTGTTGCCGATGGGGTTCGGGTTGGCCGGAGATCCCGTCGTGACCGTGACGGTTTCCTATATGACCGAGATCGAGTGGCTTGCCGGTCGGGGGTACAATACTCTCGGCGTGAGTTTCCCGGCGGAGTACAGGGGGAAAGGGGACCTGGCCCGCGGTCCCTTCCTCGCGGTGTTGTGGGAGAACCTGGCCGATCCGATTCTCACCGGGAGGGAACAACTCGGTTTCTCGAAGATATACTGTGCGATCCCGCCGCCGTCCGTGATAAACGGCGAGACGCGGTGCACAGCGGACTGGCTCGGATTCCACTTCATGGAAATGTGCCTGTCGGAAATGGAAACGCCGACCGAGGCGCCGGCCGGGCCAGCTGCGACGCCGGACGAAGCACCCGAGGGGCCAGTCGCAGAATCCGCGGCGGAGGGCGTAGTCCCCGCGGCAGAGGGCGACGAATTCTCGACCGAGGCCGATCACACCGAGCTAACCGGAACCCTGCACTACAAATACATACCACGGACCGGGGAATGGGACGAAGCCGATGCGGAATACGCCGTACTGACCCCGTCCGCCACCCCGAACCGCAGGGTGACGGCGCAGCGCACCGGCCGGGGATCTGTGCGGTTCCACCAAGCAGAATGGCGGGACCTGCCCACTCAGTACCACATCGTAAACGCATTAGCGGGTCTGGAGCAAATCGCCTTCGTGGGTGCGAGTATCGTGGAAACCGTCGGAGGCAAGGACCTGAGCGACCAGCGTATCCTGAGGTAGGCGGGTGGGCCGCCCAAACCACATCCGGCCTGAAAGCCCGATTCCTGGAGAGTACATGGCCAGTCGAAGCGAACCGACGGAGCGTATCTTCCACCGTGCGCGGAAGGACCATTGGCCGCGGATTTCACACGGCCGCGGATGCTACCTGTATGATACCGACGGCAGGGCTTACCTGGATGCCTGTGCCGGCGTGCATGTGGTCAGCATAGGCCACGGCGTAGAGGAAATCGCGGAGGCCATGGCCGATCAGGCCCGGAAGGTCGCCTTCGCCTACGGCCAGTTCATCAGCCAGCCGCAGGTCGACCTGGCCCGGAAGATCACCGATATGGCCCCGGAGGGAATGGACCGGGTGTTTTTCGTGTCCGGCGGGTCGGAGGCCACGGAAGCGGCGCTGAAAATCGCACGAAAATACCATCTGGAGTCCGGCAACCCGTCCAAGTACCAGGTCATTTCATGCTGGCAGAGCTGGCACGGCAATACGATCGGCGCCCTGTCCATGTCGGGCCGGTCGGCCTGGCGGAAAGACTACACGCCGTATCTGCTGGATTTCCCGCACATAGCGCAACACAGCATCGACGAACTGGAACGCGTGATCCGCCAGGTCGGCGCGGAATACATTTCCGCCTTTATCGTCGAGCCCGTCCTGGGCACCTCATCCGCCGGACTGGCGCCGCCGGACGATTACTTCAGCAAGGTAAGGGAACTCTGCGATCATTACCGTATTCTCCTGATCATCGACGAGGTCGTCACCGGGTACGGAAGGACCGGGGTTGACTTCGGGATCGACCACTGGGGTGTTGTGCCGGACCTGATGGCTACCGGGAAGGGCCTGAGCAGCGGATACACGCCCATCGCCGCGACGATAGCGAGGGACGAGATTTACGAGACCATTTATGAAACCGCGCCAACCTTCGTACATGGCCATACCTACGGTGGCAATCCCCTGTCCTGCGCCACCGCGCTGGCCGTGCAGGAATATGTCGAACGTCATGATCTCGTCGCACGTTGCGCCGAAATGGGCGAAGCGATGCTGGAACGGCTGAAGCCGCTGACCGAACTGCCCATGGTGCGCACGGTGCGCGGGAAGGGTCTGCTCTGCGGCGTCGAGTTTACGGCGGACAAGACGCAGGACGCGCCTTTTGAACCGTCGCTGGGCGTGACAGGCCGGATTGTCCGGGAAGCCTTCGACCGCGGCGTACTGATCATGCCGGGCGCGCCGGGACCCGTGGACGGCGTCTTCGGCGATCACGTAGCGATCAGTCCTCCCTACACCGTCAATGAAAACGAGGTAGCCCGGATCGCCACGGTGCTAGGTGAAGCAGTGGAAGCGGTCGAGCGGACGCTCTGACCCCGCCTCGACCCTACTGCATGTAGTTCTTCACACCCAGGTCCAGGTAGGACCGGTAGGCTCCGTCTGCGAAAAGCTGGCTGAACGAGCGCGTGTACTGGAGTACCGTGGTCATCAGGTCCCGTTCCACCCGCAACGGATGGGCGCGCCGCCTCAGGTTGACGAAGGCGCGAATCAGTACGCTCCGTCCGTCCGTCGGCAGATACCGGACATTGGCCGCGAATTCGTCGAGGCGGCCCTCGGGCTGGAGGTAGTACTCTACGTTCGAAAGATAGAACGCGGAGATGCGGTCCCCTCTTTCCCGGACGAAATCCCCGATGGCCCTGAGGGCATGGCTGCCTGCGAAGTCACCCGTGACGGGAATGATGGCATTGCGAGCCTGCATATCGCGGATGAACCGGTAGTCATCGTCCGAAGCCAGGAAATTCCCGTAAGCGCCCTCGAGGTCCTGTCCCAGCAGGAACGTCCTGTAGGTGATGAATGATATGCCCCGGTCCCCGTCCGACCGGTACTCCCACCTCAGGTCCAGGTGCCGTTCGAAGAAGGAACGGTAAAGTTCGGTCACGCGCCGGGTATCGCGGTCCCCCGACAGGACCTTGAAAGTGCTTATCTGGGCCCGGATGCGTTCCAGGTTGCGGCGGAACAGATTCTCGTCGCCGTCCGTTCGGTCGAAATACGTCACCAATGCTTCGATCGTGGGCTGGCCGTCAGCGAATCCGGCACGCGGCAGAGGTTTGCTGAAGAGGATGGAAAGGAAATCCGCCCGTGATTCCGCCAGGGCGAAAAGGGCCTTGTAAAGCAGGTGTTCGACGAGGTTGTCCCGGCGGATATCGAGAATGAAGGCGTACCGCGGGCGAACCTGCGCGATGTAGGTGAAATTCTGGTCCGGTCCCACGCCGATATAGACGCCGCCCTCCACACCGAGCCGCTTAAGCGCCTGCTTGACGTGGAGATAGCCGGCCTCGTTGGAGACGAGGTTGTCGCTGTCGAAAAACCCGCCGGGCTCCGAAAGGGTATCCACAAGGGCCGCATAGCGTTCCGGGGAAAAGAAAACAGCAGGATCCGCCCGGCCGGCACCACCGCATCCCGCGATCAAAAGGAGCATTACGGAAAGGCCGGCCAACCACGTTGCTGTTCTGTACATGGATTCCCGCCCCGGGTGTTTCGGTGGATCGTCGGTGCGTTGCTCAGGTCTCTCCAATCCTATTTACTATAGCACAGGTTACGGTGGATTCAAAGTTGTTTATAGACGCAGTAACCCACTCAGTGATCCATCCATTTCCCGCGGTCCAGGGACCGGTACTGTATGGCTTCGGCCACCTGCTCGACGCCTATTGTTTCCCTGCCGGCCAGGTCGCTGATGGTCCGGGCGACTTTCAGGACACGATCGTAGGCCCTGGCGGAAAGACCCAGGCGGGTGATGGCGTTCCTCAACAGGTCGTGGCCCCTTCTGTCCAATCCACAGTACCGGCGCAGTTCGCGGGGGGTCATGTGGGCGTTTCCAAACGCGCCGGGATGGTCGGCAAAACGCGGCAACTGTCGCTCCCGGGCCCGGTTGATCCGGTCCCTGACGCGGCGGGAGGGCTCACCGCCGGAACGGTCGCCGAGGTCACCGTACGGTACCGGCGGCACCTCGACGTGCAAATCGATCCGGTCGAGCAGCGGACCCGAAATCCGGGACATGTACTGGTGTATCCGGGCAGGCGGACAGGTGCACTCGCGGCCTGGATCGCCGAGGTATCCGCATGGACACGGATTCATGGCGGCAACCAGGGTAAACCGCGCGGGATAGGACAGGGACCTGGAGACGCGGGACAGGTTGACCTTGCCGTCTTCCAGGGGCTGCCGCAGCATTTCCAGCACATGCTTCCGGAACTCGGGTAGCTCGTCCAGGAAGAGCACGCCGTTGTGGGCGAGCGACACCTCTCCGGGTTTCGGTATGCTCCCGCCGCCGATCAGGCCCGCTTCCGTGATGGTGTGGTGAGGCGCCCGGTACGGCCTGTTCGTGACCAGGGGGGTAAAGGGCGGGATTCTACCCGCTACACTGTGAATCTGTGTCGTCTCCAGCGCTTCCTCCAGCGTGAAGTCGGGCAGGATGGACGGTACGCAGCGGGCGAGCAGCGTCTTTCCGGAACCCGGTGGACCGATGAGCAGCAGGTTGTGTGATCCCGCGGCGGCCACTTCGAGGGCGCGCTTGGCGTGATCCTGTCCTTTGACGATAGAGAAATCGAATGGGTAGTCCGCACCGGAGGAGAGCAGGGGTCCGGCATCGTGCCGGGACCGTTCAAATCGCTTCAGGCCTTGGAGGAATTGGACCGCGGATTCCAGGGTCGGCACGCCGTAGACGTCGATACCGCCGCCCATTGCGGCCTCCTCCGCGTTCTCGCTGGGAACGATCAGCCTGCGCGCGCCAAGGCGCTGGGCGGCGAGCGCAACGGGCAGCGCGCCCCGGATCGGCCGGAGCGTGCCGTCCAGCGACAATTCGCCCAGCAGGATCGTGCCTTCGAGCGACTGGACCGGCAACTGTGCCGACGCGGCGAGAATGCCTACGGCAATGGGCAGGTCGAAGGAAGTACCCGCCTTGCGCACATCCGCGGGGGCCAGGTTGACGGTGATCCGCCGGTACGGATAAGTAAAACCGGATTGCTTGATGGCGGCCACGACGCGGTCCTTGCTCTCCCGCACGGCGCTGTCCGGCAGTCCCACGGTCGAAAAATGAGGGAGGCCGTTGGTGATGTGGGTTTCCACCACAACGGGAATCGCTTCGATCCCCTGGACGGCGCCGCTCGATACACGTGACAGCAAGCTGTTCCCCCTTTGAATAATGGTACCGTTTCGATTGACATTCCGACCGATCCGGGATGGATTCAATCGGCGTCAGCACATTCATAACAGTCGGCTGGACAGGGCGGAATCTCGTTTCCTTCCTCGACCGCGAAGTTCACTGATTTCTGTTGCGATGAAGCCCCGGTTCGCATATATTATCAGACTGGTTTTTCGGTGAGGTTGATCTTTTGCCCACGATCAAAGACAATCTGGTCCGGGTGTACGACCGTATATCCAGGGCTGCCGAGCGAGCCGGCCGCGAGGCCTCGTCCATTCAGCTCATCGCCGTATCGAAGACCAAGCCCCTTTCGATGATCGAAGAGGCCAGACGGGCCGGTGTCACGGATTTCGGTGAGAACAGGGTCCAGGAAGCGCTCGAGAAGATCCGGCAGGACGACGGTGCGACCTGGCACCTGATCGGTCCGTTGCAGCGTAACAAGGCCAGGTTCGCCGTGCGCATTTTCGACATGATTCATTCCGTCGACCGCCTTTCCCTCGGACAGGAACTCGACCGGCGGCTGCAGGCCGCGGGCAGGACCATGCCCGTATTGATCCAGGTCAATACGTCGTCGGAGGAGACGAAGGCCGGCGTGGAGCCGGGCCGCGCCCTGGAACTCGCGGAGCAGTTGTCCGACCTGCCCGGACTTTCCGTCAGGGGACTGATGACGATTCCCGCCTTCACCCCCGATCCGGAAGATGCCCGGCCCGCTTTCCGTCTGCTTCGTGAAACGAGAGACCGTATCGCTTCCGCCGCGGTCGAGGGCATAGGTATGGACGTACTCTCCATGGGCATGTCTCATGACTTCGAGGTAGCCATAGAGGAAGGCGCGGACATGGTCCGGGTCGGTACGGCCGTTTTCGGTGCACGGGAGCCATGAAACGCCGCTTATCCGGCATTGAACGGAATCCTACATGGGACTGATCGAATTCATCATCAACATCTACATGCTGGCCTTCGGACTCCGCCTGTTCATGCCCGCCGCGAGCCCATTCAGCGAGAATCCGATCCAGCGGGGACTGTACACGGCGACCGAACCGGTGCTTCGGCCCATTCGCCAGGTGGTCATGCGCGGCGAACCGCGATTCGACTGGTCGCCCGTCTTCGCCATAATCGCTCTCGTGATCGTGCGGGGATTCCTGGTAACGACCGTCATGGGCGTGCCCCTGACCAGTTCCCTGGCTTCCGGAATGCTGGACGTGTTCGATTTCGTGGTGCGGGTGCTCGCCATCCTGTTCCTTGGCGCTTTCTTCATCTCCATCGAGTCTCCGTTCGCCTTCAGCCAGTCCGGGCATATGATGCACAACATCGCCCATTTCTTCCTGGCCCCGATCCGCCGCTTCACCGGCTACCGGATCGGGCGGCCGGACGTATCCGCACTGATGGGCATCGTACTGCTGGGGGTACTGCACGGTCTCGTACTGTACCAGGCCGGAGCGCTTGTGGCACAGGCCGTCGGCACTCCGGCGGACATGATCCTGGAGAGCATCGTCTACGTGATCGATTTCATTTTCGACGTGCTCTTCATCGTGATTCTCGTACGCGCGGTGCTTTCGTTCTTCAACCCGGACACGGGCAACGCACTCTTCCAGATACTCATTCTTTTCAGCGATCCCATTCTGGCGCCGATCCGCAGGATCCTGCCGTCGACGTACGGCATCGATTTTTCGCCGCTGATCGCCATTCTGATACTGAGGTTTATTCAGGTGAGTCTCCTGCCCCTGTTGCTGCGGATCTGACGGGAGCGCGACCAGGAGACCAGGAAACAGAGGTGAACGCATGGACGTCAGTCCGGAGGAAATACGGGAACGGAAGTTCAAGACGCGCTGGGTCAGCGGCTACGATATGGATGAAGTGGAGGCCTTTCTGAACAGCACCGCCGGCGCGTTCGAGAACCTCGCGAAGGAAAACGAATCGCTGCGGGCCAGAATGGCGGAGATGGACGGCGAACTGTCCGATCTGGGCCGGAGGAGGAAACTGCTCGAGGACGCGCTCGTGTCCGCGCAGCGGGTCATTCACGACATGAAGGCCAATGCCGCAAAAGAAGCCGAAAACGTGTTGAAGGAAGCGGAGAACAAGGCGGACCGGTGGATCTCCGACGCGAACAACCAGGTCGCCGAGATCAAGCGGGAACTGGGCGCGCTTACCACGTTGAGGAAGGACTACGAGGTCAAATTCAGGATTCTGCTCGAATCCCACCAGGAGCAACTCGACGCCATGCGGAGCACGGACCGGGAAGGCGGCGAGCATCCGGCGCCGGGTCCCGCGCGGCAGCCCCGGCCGGGCTGAATCCGGCACAAGCGAACGAATGACTTATGAGCGAATCTCGCGCCTGGCCAGCAGGATAGGCGATTACCTGCGTGGGAACAGGATCGTCGGCCTGTCGCTTCCGGAAGTATCTCCGGAGATCTGTCCATGGAGCACGGTGGGTGCGCCAGGATCCTGGGCACCCTTTGAAACCGTGTACCGGGCCGGTCCGGCAATGCTCCCCTGCCTCGAAAGCGGCATGGATGCGGAACGGCGCATCGACGCGGTGCGGGTCCTGCGGATGCTCGGGGCCGAAAGCCTTTTGTGTGCATTCGGATGTTCCGCGCTACATCGTGGATGCGTAGCGGGTTCATTCGTGATCGC
>JAPOZT010000008.1 GCA_026705925.1 Gemmatimonadota bacterium | reverse complement strand
TGTCCACCTACACGGAAGCCTACTGGAAGGTGAACCTCCTGAACCTGCTCCGGTTCCTCCTGCTGCGCATGGATGATCACGCGCAATGGGAGATCCGCCAGTACGCCCATCTGATCGGACACCGGATCGTGTCGGCCTGGTGTCCCATCGCCTGGCAGGCCTTTCTGGACTACAGCGTAAACGCGATGCAGTTGACCCACCTCGACTGGGAAATCATCCGGGCGATCCAGGCGGGCGATAACGGAAAAGTCAACGAACTACTGGTGGAGTACCGGTACATTTCAAAGTCAGGCAAGCTGCGCCGCAGCCGGGAGCGGGACGAGCTCGAAGCCAAGTTGCAAAAGCTGAACATGCCGGTTCCGTGGCGGTCCGGTGACTGATGAACCGAGGCAAACCGGAACCCGTATCCCGAAGATACGATATCGCCGACGCCGGCACGCGGCGTGGGGTCCTCGAGGCCCTGGAAAACCTCGGCCCGACGGAGCGCAGGACCGAAGACTGGTGCGACTGGGTACTGACCTTCGAGGACGAAGGAGAAAGACTGGTCCTCAAGCAGTACAGCAAAGGCACCCTGATGATCCAGGGCAGGGCGGATCATCTGCTCCAGGTGATCCTGCACGTGCTTTCTCCCTTCCTGGATGAGCCTGCTGAGACGGCCGGCAATGGATCCGGCGGCGGCGATCGATCCGGCGGCGGCGATCGATCCGGCGGTGCCCATGTATCGGACAGGACCGGGACCCGAAAGCTTCCCCTTCCCCACATCGGGACGGACGAGTCCGGCAAGGGCGACTATTTCGGTCCGCTAGTGGTCGGCGGCGTCCTGGTCGAGACCGGGACCCGGAAAAACCTGGTGACCCTGGGTATCCGGGATTCCAAGAAGCTGGGCGACGCCACGTGTCGTAAGCTGGCGGCCGAGATCAGGCGGATCTGCGTCGGAAAATACCGCGAGGTGATCATACCGCCCGAGCGGTACAACACACTGTACGAGGAATTCCGGCGGGAAGGCAGGAATCTCAATCATCTCCTGGCCTGGGGACACGCCCGCACCATCGAGAGCCTGCTGGAAAGCGCACCGTGCCGACTGGCCGTGACGGACCAGTTCGGCAACGAAGGCTACATCCGGTCCCGGCTTATGAAAAAGGGTCGTGAGATCGAACTGATCCAGGAACACCGGGGAGAGCGGTACCTGGCCGTGGCCGCGGCGTCCATTCTCGCCCGGGACCGGTTCCTGGAATACCTGGAAAAGCTGTCGGGCGAGGCCGGACTTACTTTGCCCAAGGGCGCGGGCCCGCCGGTCGTCGCCGCCGGAAGGAAATACGTCGAACGGCACGGCGCGGACAAACTGCCCTCCGTGGCCAAGATGCACTACAAGACCACGGCCCAGGTGGTGTAAACCCGGGTGGCGTAAACGAGGGTGGCGTAAACCCGGGTGGCGTAAACTCAGGTAGTGTAAACCCAGGTAGTGTAAACCCTTTAGGAAACGCGGACCGCATGCGCCAGACGACACTCTACGCGCACACCAAATTCCAGATCGCGCCGGTCGATCCGAGGATCTTCGGAGGGTTCCTGGAGCATATCGGCAGGGCCGTCTACGAGGGCGTGTTCGACCCGGATTGCAGGCACGCGGACGAGGACGGGTTCCGCACGGACGTCATGGATGCGATGAAACATCAGTCCATGACCGTCATGCGGTATCCCGGCGGAAACTTCGCGTCCGGCTACCACTGGATGGACGGCGTGGGCCCGCAGAAGCTGCGACCCACCGTGCGCGAACTCGCCTGGCAGAGCATCGAGCCGAACGCCTTCGGCACCGACGAGTTCATCCGGCTGTGCCGTAAAATGGACTGGCAGCCCATGCTCACGGTCAACCTCGGCACGGGCTCGCCCGAGGAAGCCCGGAACTGGGTCGAGTACTGCAACTGTCCCGCGGGCACGAACTTCGCCGACATCCGGGTGGGCAACGGGGAGGAGATGCCCTACGACGTCGGCCTGTGGTGCCTGGGCAACGAGATGGACGGCCACTGGCAGCTCGGTCATGTGCCGGCCGACCAGTACGCGATCCGGGCGCAGCAGGCCGCGAAGATGATGAAGGACGCGGACCGGCGGATCGAACTGGTCGCCTGCGGCTCCTGCTCCGTGGACATGTTCGACACCTACATGGAATGGGACCGGCAGGTCCTCGACTACCTGGGCGATTACGCCGATTACATCAGCCTGCACCGTTATGTGGGCAACCCGAAGGACGATACGCCGGACTACCTGGCGGTCACGAACTCCATCGACCGGCAGATCGAGGAGATGGACGCGGTATGCCGTTTCGTCCAGGCCAGGCGCCGGAGCGACAAACGCACGTACCTGTGCTTCGATGAATGGAATGTCTGGTACAAAAACCGCGAAACGGATGGAGAGGGCAAATTCGCGCCGCACCTCGTCGAGGAGGTGTATAACCTCGAAGACGCCCTCGTCGTGTCCGGTTTCCTGAACAGCTTCGTGCGCCACGCCGACTCGGTCCGCATCGCGAACATCGCCCAGATCGTCAACGTCATCGCCCCTTTGATCACCCGGGGAGACGACTTGCTCGTACAGTCCATCTACCACCCCTTCACCATGTACGCGGGGCGGCAGGAGGGCACGTCGCTCCGGACCTTCGTGGACGGCGCGGGCTACATGAGCGAGAGCTATGGGCGGGTGAATTACATCGACGCGGCAATGATCCAGAACGACCGAAAACTGCATGTCTTCGTCACGAACCGCAGCACGGACACGGACGTGCCCCTGCGCATCGTGCTCGAAGACCGGCCGATCGAGTCGCTGGTCAGCGCCGAGATACTCACCGGAGGCCAGGACCCGAAGGCGGCCAATTCGTTTGAGCAGCCCGACCTGGTCGGCAAGCAGCCCTACCGGGAAATCAAGGTCGCCGGAGGCAGGAGCCAGTGTTTTCTTCCCCCGCTGTCCTTCGCGGCGATGACCTTCGAACTCGAGAAGTGGTAAGCCGCGCCGCGTCTTCCACGACCGCCGCGGCTACGTCCCATCCATCCCATGACCGCATCCGCCAAACCCCGGAAACTGACCCGCCGCGAAGCCCTGAAAATCGGCGGCGGCGCCCTGCTCGGCGGCACGCTGCTCGGCGCGGCCGTGACCGGTTGCGGTGGGGACGGTGACGACCGCGCGGGCCGGACCGGCCGGACCGGCCAGGCGGACCGGACGACCGTGCGCTTCATGACGGCCCAGACGCGGGAGAAGCACCGGTCTCTGGAACCGCTCATCGCGGAGTTCATGGAGATCCATCCAGGTATCCGGATCGAGCACATCAAGGTGCCCTGGGACCAGGCCCATTCGAAATACCTCACCGCCATCCTGGGCGGCGCGCCGCCCGACGTCATGACCATTCCCAGCTGGTGGGTGACCGAGTTCCGGGCCATGGGCGCCCTCGAGGACCTCGGACCCTGGGTGCGGGACTGGCCCCATCTCCACGGCTACACGGAGCAGGTGAAAAAGCTGACCCGGTCGACCATGGCCTTCGACGGCAACCAGGTATTCGGCCTGCCCACGGAGGTGGCCGTACGCTCCATGTTCTACCGCACCGAGTGGCTCGACGAACACGGGCTGGCGCCGGCGGAGACGCGCGAGGAATGGCGGGTGCTGCTCGAGAAGATCACAGACCCCTCCCGCCAACGTTACGGTTATGCGCTCCGGGGGGCCCGGGGTGGTTTCTGGTCATGGTGGCCCATCGCCCAGGAATACGCCGGGTCGAATGCCTGGTTCGACGAAGACCACCGGTGCATCATCAACAGTCCGGACCACGTGGCGGGCCTGTCCTACTGGAACGACCTATACCAGGACGGTCTCGCGCCGCCCGACTCGCTGAACTGGGGTTTCAACGAACTGGTCCAGGGATTCTGGTCGGGGCTTTGCGGCACGATGGAGCAGGACCCCGAGGTCGTCCGGACCTGCCTGGAGCACGGCCTGGACGAAGACCGCCTCGACATCACGGTCATGCCCACCGGTCCCAGGGCCCGCGTGGCCCTGTCCGACGGGGGATATACGTCCATGTCGTCGGCCTCCCCGCACAAGGACGAAGCCTGGACCTTCCTCGACTGGCTGATGGCGCCCGAACAACGGCTCCGGTACTGCAGGGACGTCAACATGATCCCGCCCTTCGCCAGTGCGATGGAGGACCCCGCCTTCGGACAGGGTCTCTACCGGTCCTTCGTGGAAATGGTCACGGATCCGTCCATCCTGCAGAACTGGTATCCCAACTACCTGCCGGAGATGGGGGAGTTTCTGGAGGTGCGGGTGACCGAGGAGCACCAGAAGATGCTGCTGCGGCGGCAGTCTCCCCAGGAGACGGCCGACCGGCTGGCCGACTTCATGACCCGGGCGCAGGAGAAGTACGTGGACCGGCACGGCCCGGATACGCCGCGGCCGCCGGCATAGCGCGTAAATAGACCACGCCGTACGATTGCACGGACTGGGCGTAGGACCGTGCAGGCGACCGATACGCTGTTGCGAAACCCACACGATGCCTCACCACGCCAGACCCTTCAGGAAAACCCGTAGACTTACCCGGCGCGACATGCTCAGGCTCGGTGGGACCGCCGCCGCGGGCGTGGCCGTACTGGGCTGCGGAGGCGGGGACGACGGCCGGACCGTCTCGGTTTTCAGCCCGATGGGCGAGGTGAAAAATCAGGCATTGGTCCGCCAGGTCGACCGCTTCATGGCCTTGCGGGACGACCTGCGCGTGGAAGTGATGCCCGTGCCGTGGGACCAGGGCCACGCCAAGCTGCTGACCATGATCGCCGGCGGCAACCCGCCCGACGTGATCACGGCGACGGGCCAGTGGATGGCCGAGTTCCGGGCCATGGGCGCCATCGAGGATCTGACGTCCTGGTATGCTTCGTGGCCCCATCGCGACGCCTTCACGCAGACGGCGCTGCTCCGGTGCGAGAGCAGCACGGCCATCGAGGACGGCCGGGTCTACGGCCTGCCCCTGGAACTGACGACACGGGCCATGTTCTACCGCAGGCGGTGGCTGGACGAGCAGGGACTGGAACCCGCGGCGACGCGGACCGGCTGGCGCGCGTTGCTGGAGCGGATCACCGACCGGGACCGGGGCCGTTACGGCTATGCCCTGCGCGGGGCCCGTGGGGGCTTCTGGACCTGGTGGCCCATCCTGGAGGAGTTCTCCGGCACAAACGAGTGGTTCGACGGGGACCAGCACTGCATCATCAACAGCCCGGAGCACGTGGAAGGACTGACCTACTGGAACGATATCTACCGGGACGGGCTGGCGCCTGCGGACGCGGTGAACTGGGGATACAACGAACTGGTGCAGGGGTTCTGGTCCGGGATCTGCGGGTGCATCGAGCAGGACCCGGAAGTGGTGCGCACCTGCCTGGATCACGGCATGGACGAATCGACCCTGGTCACCGCGCCCATGCCCGCAGGCCCCCGGGCCCACGTGGCCTCCAACGACATCTGGATCCTATCGATTTCCAGGGAGGCAAAGAACCCCGACGGCGCCCTGGCCTTCTACGAATGGATGATGTCTCCGGAGCAGCTCATCGCCTACAGCAAGGACGCGAGCGTGCTGCCAACGGTAAATCAGGGCATGGACGACCCCTACTTCGGACAGGGGTTCCTGCGGCCGTTCATGGACATGGCCACCGATACTACTCTCCTGCAGAACTGGTACCCGAGCTACCTGCCCGAAATGGGTGAATTCATCGAGGTGCTGGTCACCGAGGAGCAGCAGAAGATGCTCCTCGGCCGGCAGTCGCCGCAGGAAACGCTCGACCGGCTGGCGGACTTCCTCGGCCGGGCCCAGCAGCGCTACGTGGAACGCCACGGCCCCGATACGCCGCGGCCGCCCCGGCTGTCCGAGCCGCCCGAGCCGCCCCAGCCGCTGGGCATGTCGTGGCCGCCAGGTATCACGCAGCCGACCTTTACCGAGCCGCCCCCCGTACCATGAAAAAGGCCGATCCCTACCTGCTCCTGGCGCCGGCCTACCTGCTCATCGCGGGATTCCTGTTCTACCCCATGGCCACGGTGTTCCTGCTGTCGCTTCAGGAATACCAGCTCATGGATCCCCTCAATACGCCCTTCGTTGGCCTGGATCAGTACGCCTTCATGCTCGGGGACGAGTACTTCTGGCGGAGCCTGTGGAACTCCGTGGTCTGGGTGGTCGTATCGCTGTTCTTCCAGTTCCTGCTCGGTTTCTGCCTGGCGCTGCTGCTCAACAGCGCGCGGTTCAGGGGACGGGGGATCTTCCAGGCCGTCGTCTTCGCGCCGTGGGCGGTTTCGGGCTTCCTGATCGCCATCATCTGGGCCTGGCTGCTGAACGGGGAATTCGGGCTGGTCAACGACCTGCTTATCCGGGTCGGCCTGCTGGATCAGAAGGTCGGGTTCCTGTCCCGCGAGGAGACGGCGCTTCTCTCCTGCGTGCTCGCCAATATCTGGTTCGGGGTCACCTTCTTCGCCGTCATGCTCTTCGCCGCGCTCCAGGCCATCCCGCCGAGCCTGTACGAAGCGGCCGACATGGACGGCGCCACGGCCTGGCAGTCCTTCTGGCGCGTCACCGCGCCCATGGTGAAGCCGGCCATCGTCATTACCGTTCTGCTCCGGGCGATCTGGATCTTCAACTGGGCGGACCTGATCTGGGTCATGACCGGGGGCGGGCCGGCCGGGGCTTCCCGCACCCTGGCGCTCTACGTGTTTCAGAAGGCTTTCCTGGGACTGGATTTCGGCTATTCGGCCGCCCTGGGGGTGGCGCTGACCGTGATCTCCCTGGTCTTCACCGCCGCATTCCTCCGCGTCACCCGGTTCTA
Source organism: Gemmatimonadota bacterium (assembly GCA_026705925.1). Lineage (GTDB taxonomy): Bacteria > JAAXHH01 > JAAXHH01 > JAAXHH01 > JAAXHH01 > JAAXHH01. The sequence goes on along the minus strand of JAPOZT010000008.1, from coordinate 191,934 downwards.
CGGCGACGAGGCCGCTATTTGAGGCCGCCATCCGTGGCCGCATATGTGGCCGCCATTTGAGGCAGGAACGATGATCCGTATGCATCCATTGCGCCGGCTGGTTCAGTTCACCGGACTATGCGCGTTCTTCGTCTTCGCCGTTTTTCCCGTGTACTGGATGGTGGCTACTTCCCTTACACCGGCGCAGGACCTCTTCGTATGGCCCCTGCGGTATTTCCCGGCGGCGCCGACGCTGGAACACTACGCCGAGGTCTTCCTGCGCACCGACATCCCCAGGTTCTTCACCAACAGCCTCACGGTCGCCAGCCTGGCCTCAGCCTGCACGCTCACCGTGTCCGTGCTGGGAGGCTACGCCCTCGCGCGCTACCGGTTCCGGGGACGCCAGGTCACCCTCCTGGTCTTCCTGGCGACCCAGATGATGCCCGTGGTGGTGCTCATCGTCCCGCTCTTCATCATCTTCCGGATACTCGGCCTGCTCGATACGCTTTACAGCCTGATGATCGTATATACCGTGCTGAACATCCCCTTCTGCACGCTCATGATGCAGGGCTTCTTCGCAGGCGTCCCGTCGGAGCTCGAAGAGGCCGCCATGGTGGACGGGTGCAACCGGATGGGGGCCATCCTGCGCGTGGCCGTGCCGCTGGCGCGTCCGGGGCTGATTGCCACCTTTCTGTTCGCCTTCATCGGCGCCTGGAACGAACTGCTCTTCGCGGTGATGTTCCTGAACACGGAATCCACCTTCACCCTGCCCGTGGGCCTGTACAACTTCATCAGCAAGTACGACGTCCACTGGGGACGCATGATGGCCGGCGCCACGTTGGCGCTGCTTCCCGCGCTGGCCGTGTTCGCATTCGTACAGCGGTACATGGTCAGGGGATTGGCCCTGGGGGCGGTGAAGGGCTGAGGGATGAGAGGTGGCAGTTTCAGCGCGTCAAATCAGCGAATCAGGACCGGGCGCACCCAGACGAGGTATAGTTGATCGCCGGAGCGGATCACCTGGTTTCCGGTCAGCAGCCCGTAGGCTTCGCGGGCCGATGATCCGGTGAGCGTGCGGTATCCCCGCGGGCGCTTTCCCTTCACCTCGGCCAGGTCGATCGCATCCAGTGGCCAGTCCACGGCTTCACCGGACTGGTCCGCCATGTACCGGGGCAGATGCTGTACGGCGATCTCGACGCGGTCGGGGACGTAGGGTTCGGCCTCCGGATGGGTGAACTCGGCGAGGAAGAGGTTGAACTCGTATATGGCGTTCCAAGCCGGTGCGAGCACGTCGTTGACGGAACGGGCCTTTAGCAGCGCCGGCGAATAGGTGTGAAGACTCGGCGGGGAGTGCATGCCGATCCAGATGGTCACCCTGTCGTTGTTATCTCGATAGGGCTCCTGAATGCTTCTGGCGTAGGTTAACTCGTTTTCGAGCCATGCGTTGGTCAGGCTCGACAGGCCGAAGGTGTTCTGCATGACCAGGTACAGTCTGGTCAGATCGTCACCTTCCAATCGGACCTGGCGGTGCAGCGCACGGGCATCGTCATCCCGGAACACGACGAACCCGTTGTCGTAGATCACGATCTGCGGCGTCCGCGACAGAAAAACCTCGTGCACAGTGGTCGATGCGCGCACCAATTTACGCCAGATCGACGGATCGCCTTCTGATCCGTGGACCGTGGGGACGCCGAGAAGTACCGCCAGTATCAAGAGGAGGCCCGGGATCAGGTTACTGAGTGTGCCGGTCCTGCCGAGTACCTTGTTCATAGACTGTCTTCCTGGTTCCGATACCTATGCGCTGCAACCGATGCGACCGAAAGATGATCGAGGAGAAGCGAAGCTTTCACAAGCAGCGCAAGTGGCGGTGTCCTTCCTGCGGCCGTAAACGGTTTCAGCGGAACAGGTCACGGAGATGGTCCGTCCGGTCCGCGAAGTACCGCCACGAGGACTGAACGTTCCCATTCATCTTCCCACCTGCTCCGCATGCTTTTCGTAGGTCGACCGGTGCGAGGGATCGATCTTGATGAGCAAGTCGTAGACTTCCCTTGAAGAAACCGCTTCGCGAACTTCGGTGGGTGATTCCGCGCTGAATACATCCGCCAGTTGCAGGTAGTGGGCATTCAGGAATTCACTCAGCCACTGGTCTCTCGGGTCCTTCTCGTGGCGTTCCGCCATCAAATCCACGGCCTCTCGGCAGAAGGCGCGGGCCTCCACCAGCTTGTTGTCCTTTTGCGCCGCCAGCCCCCGGTAGTACCGGTTCCGGATCAGGCGGTAGGGCCTGTAGTCTTCGGCCAGGATCCCGTCGATCAGGTCCAGCCGTTCGTCCCACCCTCTCTGGAATTCGCGACTGAACCGGCCGTCCAACGCGATGGCATTGGCACGCTGGAAATGACTCTGGCCGCCGAACTCCGTGTACTTGTCGAGCGCGTGTCCGATCATGATGTGCACGTAGTAGTCGATCAGCCAGGTCAAGGCGTTGAACCGCTGTTCGTCGTGTTGCAGCAGGTCCTCCCGTTCGTACTCGAAAAACCACCACCGGTCCAGGTACTTCAGGTCCGTTTCACTGTACACGGTCAGCCGCGAGCCGTACTGGGTCTTTACCGCGCTGCCCATGAAGGCCAGAATGGCTTCGAATCCCACGTGCACCGGTTCGGGGAGGTCTTCCTCCATCCAGTCCCATTCTTCGATGTAGTCGGCGAGTGCAAGGCTGAAGTCCGCCATCTGCTCGCGGTGCAGGACGGGCAGGGCTTCCAGGTGCACCATGACTTCGGCGCTCACCTGTTGCCCGTGGGCGTCCTGCGGGGGAATCGCCAGCAGGCAGAGCGCCAATACGCCGGCCGGTATCCACGTTCGTATCCGGGTCTTTCGGTGCGTCTTCGTATCCACGCGTATGCTCCCGGTATTCGGGGGTGCTGATTCAGCCGTCTCTTGTCGAAAAACTAACCTTGTGAACGCGGCGTGTCAAGCCTATCCCGCACCGTTACTGGTGCGGTGCCTGCATAGGTGCGAGCCTTGACACCCGGGCCCCGGGACTGTATTTTTGCCGTCCATAGTGGATGGTGACACGGACGATCGTCCCGGTGCGGTCGCGGAAGCGGGACCACGCGGGCGATCAACGTTTCGGAAGGATGCATGTTCGGACAATCCCTGGCGGAAACCCTCGCCCGCGAACGGGGGACGATTTACAAGAAACCGGGCGGCAAGGCCGTACGAATTGCCCTGGTGTATCCAAATACCTATTACCTGGGCATGTCCAACCTGGGGTTTCAGACCATTTACCGTCACCTCAACGAACGGGACGACGTCGTCTGCGAACGCGCTTTTCTCCCGGAACCTTCCAGCCTTGAAACGCTCTCCAGAACCCGCAAGCCGCTGGTTACGCTCGAATCCGGGCTGCCGCTCGGTTCGTGCGACATCGTGGCCTTCTCCGTATCCTTCGAGAACGACTATCCCAACCTGGTCCGAATCCTGGAACTCGCCCGTGTTCCGGTACTCGCGGCAGCCCGGACGCGCTTCGATCCGATTGTGCTGATCGGAGGCGCGATCACCTACATCAACCCGGAACCCCTGGCGGATTTCGCCGACGTGATGGTCATCGGCGACGGCGAAGAGGCGGCCTATGCCTACATAGACCGCTACCTCGCGGACCAGGGACTGGAACGGGAACAGCATCTCGCCCGTACCAGGTCGCTGTCGGGCATGTACGTACCTTCCCAGCAGGCCGATTCTCCGGGTGACCCGGAAGGGCCGGTATCAGGGGCGGTCGATGATGGATGCGGTGTCGCGGAAGGTGGAAGCGATGCTTCGACGGCGGATGCCCCGACGACTGATGCAGAAAGTGCGCCGGTCGAAGACGAAAGTGCGCCCGTCGGACGGATCGCCAAGCAGCAGGTGCGCGTATTCGAGGACTATCCCGCTCATTCCGCCGTCCTTACGCCCGACACCGAGTTCGGCGACATGCTGCTAATCGAGATCTCCCGGGGGTGCCCACGCCGGTGCCGTTTCTGCGCCGTGAGTTACGTCTATCCGAAATTCCGCGCCCTGAAGCCGGATACCATACTCGACGTCATCCGGTCGAAGAACGCGTCCCTGGCGCGCGACGGCAAGGAGGGGCTGAAAGCCGTGGGCCTGGTCAGCTCGGCCATGTGCGACTATCCCCACCTCGACGAACTCTGTGCCGGGCTGGAAGAAACCGGGCTTCGCGTAGGCGTTTCGTCGGTTCGGGTCGACCTGGTACCGGACAGCCTGCTGAAACTGATGCTGAAGACGGGGCTGCGTACCATGACCATCGCGCCGGAGGCCGGGTCGGAAAGGCTTCGCAAGGCGATCAACAAACCCATATCATCGGAAGAAATCCTGACCGGCGCCCGGAGGATACTCGAGAAAGGCATCAAGCACCTCAAGGTGTACTACATGGTCGGCTTGCCGACGGAGACCGACGCGGACATCGATGAACTCATCGAGATGACGGGCCGGCTTGCCCGCCTGCAGCGGGAGTGCGGGGAACCGGGCGGACGGCTGCGGCTGAGCATAAACCCCTTCGTGCCGAAAGCGTTGACGCCTTTCCAGTGGAGTCCCATGGCGTCTCCGAAGGAGGTCCGGCGCAAGCTGAACCGCATACAGAAGGCCCTGCGCGGCACGGCGGGTGTGGACGTCAAGCACGAGAGCCTGAAGTCTGCTTATTTCGAGGCCATCCTGTCCCGCGGCGGCCGGGAACTGAGCGGATTCGTGATGGAAACCGCGCGGATGGATGGCGACTGGAAACGCGCCGCGGCGGAACTGGGGATGGATACCTCGCGCTATCTCGGGGACATGGCGGACCTGCAGTCGCTTCCCTGGGATTTCATATCGACGAAGAAGGAAAACCACCGGCTTCAGTGGGAGTACCGGAAGAGTCACCGGCTGCCCTATCGCAAACGGCCGCCCGCGGTCCGCGCAGCCCGGACGGGGCCGGCGCACGTTGGCTGATCGACGCCCGCCCGCGTCGGCTAGCTGGATCCTGCGCACCCCGCGGTTTGAGCCTGGGATGCGTGAAGCCGGGGCATAAACATCATTCCAAGTCAGTGGAGGAGAAAGATGCGCTATTCAGGCCATTTGATGGCCGCCATTTGCATGCTGTTTCTGACCGCGTCCTGCGGCGAATCGTCCGAACAACCCGAAACCAGCGGAGAACCCGCAAATATGCTGATTATCGAGACCACCCTGGGCACCATCAAGTGCGAGTTGTTTCCCGAGCAGGCTCCCGTGACCGTAGACATAATCTCGAGCCTGGCCGACGGCAGCCGGGAGTGGACCCACCCGGTTAGCGGTGATACCATGACCGGCACGCCTTACTATGAAGGCATCATTTTCCACCGGGTCATTCCGAACTTCATGATCCAGACCGGCGATCCGACCGGTACCGGCACCAGAGGTCCGGGGTTCGTGTTCGACGATGAATTCCATCCGGACCTGCGCTTCGACCAGCCCGGCAGGCTGGCCATGGCAAACCGTGGTCCCAACACCAACGGCGGCCAGATCTTCATCACGGTGGTGCCCACGCCCCATCTCGACGGCCGGCATACCATCTTCGGCCAGGTCGTGGAGGGACAGGAAGTGGCCGACGCCATTTCGGAAGTGCCCGCGAACCAGTCGCAGCCCATCGAAGAGGTCAGCATCGTCAAAGTGACCGTGGTCAGAGGGGAGGGCGAGTAAGCATGCGCACCATACGAATCACCGCGATGACCGCCGCGCTGGCGGGACTCGTCGCCTGGTCCGCAGGGGCCGCGGCGACTCTGCACTTCCAGACGAACGACGTGGCGAATCCGCCCGTCCAGTCGAACGACGCGGCGCAGTCGGAAACCGGCGAACTGGCCTCCCAGGATCTGGGGCCGGGGACCTATGCCGTGTTCCAGACCAACATGGGTGTCATCATCTGCAAGCTTTTTGACCGGCTGGCGCCCGCCACCGTGGATAACTTCATCGGGCTGGCCGAAGGCACCCGGACTTTCAAGGACCCCGGTACAGGGCGGGAGGTAAAGCGTCCATACTACGACGGGACCCTCTTTCACCGGGTCATTCCCAACTTCATGATCCAGGGGGGAGATCCCACGGGTACCGGCCGGGGCGGCCCGGGTTATCAAATCAAGGGCGAAATCCGGGGATCGCTGCGCTTCGACCGACCGGGCCGGCTGGCCATGGCCAACGCGGGATCGCCGGATACCGCGGGCAGCCAGTTCTTCATCACCCACGGCCCGAAGTCTTACCTGGACGGAGGATATACCATCTTCGGCCAGGTCATGAAGGGCCAGGAAGTGGTGAACGCCATCGGACGGGTACAGACGCGGAGCGACCGTCCCGTTTACGATGTCGTGCTGGAGAAACTGACCATAGAGCGGGTGCAGTAAGACCGGACCGGGGCAGGCCACGCCCAGTCCACGCCGAGCCCAGCCCAGCCCAGCCCAGACCAAGCCAGGTCACTCCAGGCCAGGACTAACCAGGCCGGCCGAACCACGGACCACGAGGGAAGCGGCATGAGGAGCGCATTCCACGGGTATGCAGGATTCAGATTGGCGCTCCCGCTGGCGTGGTTGAGCGCGAGGGCGCTTTCGCTGGCGTGGTTCAGTGCCAGATCGCTCCCGCTGGCATGGTTGAGCGCCGCCTGGCTGGTCCTTGCTCCTCCGGGCGAGCTGAAGGCCTTCGAACCGGCCACGCCCCACCTGGACGCCTTCCTGGCCGGACTGGAACAGCGTGAGCCGCAGCCCGTTCCCCCGGGCCTGCGCGCCTTCGCCGGCGATTCCACGGCCCTACGGCTGAACGGGGCGGACGTAATCGACATGTTTACCGCCGCGGAACAGGATACGCTCACGCTGTTGCGGGTCAACGTGGTCCTGGCCCGGTGGATCGCCGAACGAAACCTGCCTCTCTATGCCGGTGGGGAAGCGGTCGACGAAGCCCTGAAGCAGGGGTTTTCGCTGGGCCTCACCTTTCCGCTCCACCACATTTCGTACCTCTTTTTCAGCCCCGACACCGCCCGGTCAGGCGATTTCCTGGTCCACATACGCGCGCTCTACGACATGAATTACACGTTCCGCTTCGACCGGGACATCCTGAACGCCGACGTGATCGTCCACGGCGCCGAGACCTCGTACACCGATGACGGCGGTCCCCGGACGAGCTACCTGGTGAAGCTGGAACTGCACGACGAACTGGAATGGGCGAGGTATACCGACTTCGAGGGTCTGTCGGGCCGTAAACGGGGCGTAGCGGGGTTCTTCCAGCGGGTTTTCTTTTTTATTCCCAAGACCCTGGACGGCCTGGAACTCCGGGACGGACACCTAAAGATCAAGGCCTTCATAGATCAGAACATCGAAGACTTCGAGCGGCTCGAACGCTACCACGTGCGACGCTAGCTGTGCAGGTCGTCTTCCTGGCCGTCTTCCCGGTCGGGATGGATTCCGTCTAAGGGGATGCGGCGGGCGAAGAGATACCAGGCGACCACGATCAGGATGCCGGCCGCCCCCGCCATGAAGGCCACCAGGCGCGCCGCCAGGGCGTCCAGCAGCAGGCCCGTCCCCAGGGTCGAAATGGAAAAGGCCAGGGTGAACAGGCCGTGGTCCGCGGCGAACACCCTCCCGCGGTAGTCTTCGTCCACCACGAGTTGAAGCCCCAGGGAAGAATAGACCCACATGACCATGCTGCCCGCGGCGGCGAGGATGATGCAGACTGCCGCCAGCCAGATGGACGGGGCCTGCGAAAACAGGATGAAGAAGGCGCCGTAGCCGATCAGCCCGATGAGGATGCCCGTCCTCAGCTTGCCCAGCCGGATCGTGTCGAAGAACTTGATGAGCACGGCGCCCAGGAGCGTCCCGATTCCGCGGGCCGTGTACAGGATGGCGATGCCCGTGTCGCCCGCGCGGTAGACCTGTCCCCCGAACACGGCGTAGAGCAGCACGGCGCCGCCACCGGCGAGTCCCCAGGTGGCCTTGCCCGGCAGGTAGACCCGCGTGGGCCGGTCGCGCCCGATGTACTTCATGCCCTCGATGAAATCCGACAGGAACCGCACCGGCTGTCCCGCACCCGACGCGGCGGGAATGGCGATCCGGGCCACGAATACCGCCGATACCAGGAAACTGAGGGCGTTCAGCTGAAAGGCGGCGGACCGGCCCAGGTGATCGGCGACCAGGCCGCCCACGGCGGAGCCGATGGTCAGCATGGCGGCCCAGGTCGTGCTGGACAGGGCGTTGGCCGCCAGCAGCGCCTTGCCCCGGGCGATACTTGGCAGCGCGGCCGTCCGCGTCACGTCGAAGAAGGGCTGCAGGCCGGACAGCAGCGCCATGAAGAGGTACAGCATCCAGACGTCGTCCGCCGTTTCGACCAGCAGGAATCCGAGGGCCACGCCGGCCCGGAGGATATCGGCGGTGATCATCACCCGCTTGCGGTCGTACCGTTCGGCGACGACGCCGGCCAGCGGGGTCATCAGGAAGGGGGGCAGCATCTGGCAGATCGTGACGATGCCCAGGGCGAGACCGGAGCCGGTCAGAGCAAGCGTCAGGCCCAGCACGGCGATGGTATTGAACCAGTCCCCCGCGTTGGATACGACCTGCGACAGCCAGACGAACCGGTAGGTCCGGTTCTCCCTGAGCAGCCGGGTGTACGAGAGGGCCGAACCTGTTTTTGTCGTCACGGGCCAGACCTGCGGTTGACAAGGGCGGGTGGTCCGTATACCCTTCGATTAATCACTTTGATGGTAAGACTGCGGTTGGAGACGTTACAGGAGGCATGCTGATGAGCAAGCTGAAGTCGATCATGCACAACCGTACCCACGGCCACCTGGGGGAAACGCGGCGCGACTGCACCGACTGCATTCACGTCATGCCCGGCATGCACGGGGACGATGTGACCTGCGAGATCTATACCTTCAAGTTCGAGGCCTACAAGGTCCCGAGGCGAAACTCCCTCTCGCCCTCCTTCGCGAACGACTGCGGCTTCTACCAGGCCATGACGCCCGTGCAGAAGGCGGAATCGGAACGCAAGTTCAGGGAATTTTACAAGCGGCTCAAGTGAATGGACGGCATCCGGCGGCGATACGCCCGCCGGAGCCGCGATGGCCGGCCGTGCCACGATGGCCGGTCGCGCCGCCCGGTCTGACGCGTCCGCCGCTACTCGTTCATGGACTTGAGGAAATCCACGTTCGTCGGGGTCCGCGAGAGGCGCTCGGTCATCAGTTCCATGGCTTCCACGGGTCCCAGGCCGTCCAGGAACTTCCGCAGGATCTTCACCTTGCCCAGGATATCCGGTTCCAGGAGGAGTTCGGCCTTGCGGGTGGACGACGCGCTCAGGTCGATCGCCGGGAAGATCCAGCGGTTCGCCAGCTTGCGGCTGAGCTCCAGTTCCATGTTGCCCGTGCCCTTGAATTCCTCGAAAATGCCCTCGTCCATCCGGCTGCCGGTCTCGATCAGCGCCGTGGCCACGATGGTCAGGCTCCCGCCTTCCTCGATGTTCCGAGCCGCGCCGAAGAAACGCCGCGGTTTCTGCAGCGCGTTGGCGTCGATACCGCCTGAAAGAATCTTGCCGCTGTGGGGCGTCACGGCGTTGTGGGCCCGCGCCAGGCGCGTGATGCTGTCGAGCAGGATGACCACGTCCCGGCCGTGTTCCACCAGCCGCTTGGCCTTCTCAAGGACCATGTCCGAGACCGCCACGTGACGCTCCGGCGGTTCGTCGAAGGTGGAGCTGATCACCTCGCCCTGGACCGACCGTTCCATGTCGGTCACCTCTTCCGGCCGTTCGTCGATGAGCAGGACCATGAGCACCACCTCGGGGTGATTGTCCGTGATGGCGTTGGCGATCTCCTGCAGCAGCATGGTCTTCCCGGCCTTCGGCGGCGATACGATCAGTCCGCGCTGCCCCTTGCCGATGGGCGTCAGCAGGTCCATGACCCGCGTCGGCAGCTTGTCCTTCATGTATTCGAGTTGGAAGCGCTCCAACGGGTAGATGGGCGTCAGGTTGTCGAAGAGCGTCCGCTCCTTGCTCGCCTCTGGATTGTCGAAGTTGACCGAGTCCACCCTGAGCAGCGCGAAGAAGCGCTCCCCGTCCTTGGGCGGCCGGATCTGCCCCGAGATGGTGTCCCCGGTGCGCAGGTCGAAGCGCTTGACCTGGGACGGCGCCACGTAGATGTCGTCGGGGCCGTGCAGGTAGCTGTAGTCCGGCGACCGGAGAAACCCGCAGCGGTTGTCCGGCAGCACTTCGAGTACACCCTCCCCGAAGATCACGCCTTCCTTCTCCGTCTGTGCCTGGAGAATGCTGAAGATCAGTTCCTGTTTCCGCAGGCCCGTGTAGCTCTGCAGATCGAGCTCCTGGGCGATGGAGTACAGGTCCGGCAGGGTCTTAGTCTTGAGTTCCAGAATGTGCATGCTTCCTTCCCTTTGTAAAAAACGTTCGTGTTAAAACGTTCGATGAACTCCCGTGAACTTCCGTTGTCCGGCCGTTCCTTTGGTTCCTTAAAGCGCCGATTCCCGCGACGCGTCGTGGGGAGTGTATTTGAAGTCAGACTGGGTTGTGAACATGGTGTGCGGCGGAAACGTCGGCTTGCGAACGGGTCGTTTCCGCGAGTCGAGCCTGGGCGTGCCGGGCCTGGGTGTACCGGGCCTGGGCGTGCCGGGCCTGGGCGTGCCGGGCCTGGGCGTGCGGCGTCTGGAGACGCGCGGTTGTGGTGGTTTTAGGTTATGCCATCAGGATGCGGGCAAACGTAACTTGCCTTGGTGATGGAGTAATCCCGTAGAATGCGGTACCGGCCGTCATGAATCTTGATCTAAGGAAGAAACGGCTTTCCATTGAGGAATCAATCAGGGGAACGTGCAAGGTTCGGACTGCCGCCGAGACGACGACACGGGTAAATATACAGGTTTATGTCGTGCTGTCAAGTCCCTTGGCCACTTTTTTTCGTAAACGCGTGCGTCGCCTTCTCATAGACGCTCCCGCCACCGGGCCGTTCCGCGGAGCGGTCCCGTCCGCCTGCCCGTCCGCTCGCTTGCCCGCGGCAGCATCCTTCCCGGTACAGCCTATTCGTTCATCTTGGGGTCGAGGGCGTCCCGGAGACCGTCGCCCATCAGCTGGAATCCGAGCATGGTGAGGGCGATCATGATGGCGGGAAAGGTCGCCAGGTGCCAGTAGGACCGGATGTAGTTGGCGTTCTCGCCGACCATCTGCCCCCAGCTCGGCGTGGGCGGGCTGATGCCGATGCCGATGAAGCTCAGGCCGGCCTCCGCGAAGATGGCCGACGGGATGCCCAGGGCCAGGGCCACGATCAGCGGCGTCAGGCTGTTCGGCAGGATGTGGGTGACCACGATGCGCAGGTGGCTGCCGCCCATGGCCTTGGCCGCCCGTACGAACTCCTTTTCCTTCAAAGACAGAATCTGCCCCCTCAGGAGACGGCATACCCCAACCCATCCGGTCACCCCGATGGCGACGAAGATGTTGAAGAGCCCCGCGCCCAGCCACGACATGATCAGGATGATGAAGAGCAGCCCCGGGAAGGCCGACATGATGTCGACCCCCCGCATGATGACGCTGTCCACGCGGCCCCCCGCGTACCCCGCCAGGGCGCCCAGGGGAACGCCGATGGCGAAGATGATGGCCTGCACGAGGACGCCCACCGTCATGGAGATCTCCGCGCCGTAGATGACCCGGCTGAAGAGGTCGCGGCCCAGGCCGTCCGTACCGAAGGGAAACATCCAGGACGGTTCCTGCCAGGCGACCAGGAAGTTCTGCTTGGTGTAGTGCAGGGGTGCGATCCAGGGCGCGAGCAGGGCCGTGTTGCTCAGCAGCAGCACCAGGAAGAGTCCCACCAGGGAGAGCTTGTTGCGGGAGAAACGCCGCGTGGCGTCCGCCCAGAGCCCGCTGTCGTGTTTCTTGAAATACCGGTAGGCCCGCGGCCAGAGCAGGGTGAACTCCGTGGCCAGCGCGACGCGGAAGATCTGTCCCGCCCAGGAGAAGAAGGGCTCGAGGCCGTCCCAGCTCATGGACTCCGACAGGCTCTCGGGAATGTCCTCCGTGCCGTAGGGGTACTGGTCCATCCAGGGCCCGAGCAGCCACCACGCCGCGAGCAGGGCGACGACGCCCGCGGCCGCGAAGTAGGCCTTGCGCTGGACCACCTGGTGGCAGAAGGACGCCCATCTTCCGGTCTCGTCCCGGTGACCCAGGCGGTACATGCGGGGCAGGTAGAGCACCAGCTGGATGGCCAGGGCGATCCGGCCCACCTCGAGGATCATGGTGTCCCAGCTCCATCCCAGGATCGCGCCGAGGACCCAGACGATGCCGACTTCGCCCGTTGTGCCGATCGGATCCATGCCTAATCCTTCCTATACCGGATGCGGGGGTCCACCAGCGCGTACATGAGGTCCGTGATGACGTAGATCACGACGATGAGCGACGACCAGAGCAGAGCCGTGGACATGATCATGGGGTAGTCCCGGGCGAACACGCTCGTGGTGAAGTATCGCCCCAGGCCGGGGATGCGGAAGATCGTCTCGATGAAGAAGGACCCCGTGATCAGGTTGGCCATCATCGGTCCCGCGATGGTCAGCAGGGGGATCAAGGCGTTCTTGAACACGTGCACCACCACGACCGAGAACTCGGTGAGGCCCTTGGCCCGGGCGGTGCGCACGTAGTCGGCCCGGATGGCCTCGATCATGTTCGACCGGGTATACCTCGCCACCACGGCCATGTCCCCGAGCGACAGGGCGATCACCGGCATGACCCAGTCCTTGGGCGAATTCCAGCCCCCCGTTTCGAAGAGGTGAAGCCACAGGGAAAAGACGACGGTCAGCCCGACGGCGACGACGAAACTGGGCGTGACGATGCTGAACACCGCCGTGAGCGAGGCGACGTAATCGATCCAGGTGTTCTGGTATACCGCCGCGAGAATGCCCAGCAGCAGCCCGCCGGTGAGGGCCACGATCAGGGCCATGCTGCCCAGGTGGACGGAGACCGGCCATGCCTGCGCGATGAGCTCCTGGCAGGTCTTGCTCTGGTGCTGGAAGGAATAGCCGAAGTCGCCCCGCACGACGTTGCTCACCCAGGATATGTACTGGATGTGCAGCGGCTGGTCGAGGTTGTACTTGCGCATCAGGTTGGCGCGGACCTCGGGCGTCAGCGGAATGCCGCCGGTCTCGCCGCCCGCGTCGAAGGGACCGCCGGGCACGGCGTGCATGATGGAGAAGGTGATGACGGAGACGGCAAAGAGTACGGGGAAGATCCAGAGGATGCGTCGGACCAGGTACCGGAAGCCCAGGTTCAGTCCGAGGAGGAAAATGCTGGTGACCGCGAGCATGATCAGCGTGCGGATCAGCATGACGTTCTGGGAGTCGGTGCCCCACAGCGCCAGGCTTACGGCCGCCAAAGCGATGGCCCGCGCGGCCAGGTGCGATACGCGAAACCGCCGCAAGAGGGTGGAAGCGGCGACGAACAGGAGGAGCCAGAGCGTCGCGAGGGCGGTGTTGAACACACCGAGCTGCGGCGCCGCAACGGCCAGGGCGACGATGGTGATCAGCGTCTGGACGCCCTTGACGAAGGCCGCGTCCAGTTTGCGCCGGTTACCCCAGTATCCGGCGGCCAGGACGAGCAGCAGCCACAGGACGCCAATGATCCCTAAAACGGGCATCCGATCGTCGAATCCTTTGCTGGAGCAGGAGAATAACTTGCGATACCGCGATTCGAGGGATGAGGAAACTGCCTGGTGGGGCGAGCCCGTCCGACTGGCCGCGGCGCCAGCGGAGTCCGGCTCCGCTGGATGCCAGACAACCTAAGGTCCACCGGTGATTCTGTCAACGTATTTCGGTCGATCCCACGGGGCAAAAACCTGTTGATTCATAGGGCCTTTTTGTTGTTTCATAGGGGTTATGGATTACCTGTACAGTGGATTTCAGGAAGCGGTCCGCCTGCTGGTTACGGGCGAATCCGGCGTATACACCATCGTCGGCGTTTCCGTGTTCGTCGCGGTGTCCGCGATCCTGCTGGCCTCCGTGATGGGACTGCCCGCGGGCTACCTGCTCGCCACCCGCCGGTTCAGGGGCCAGCGGCTGGTGACCACGGTGCTCAATACGATGCTGGCCATGCCGACCGTGGTGATCGGCCTCTTCGTCTATTCCCTGATCTCCCGGCGCGGCCCCCTGGGCTTCATGGAACTTTTGTATACTCCGCAGGCCATGATCATCGGCGAGACGCTCCTCGCCCTGCCCATCGTGGCCGCCTTTACCCTTTCGGCGTTTCGGGCCGTGGATTCCCGGATCACGGAGACGGCCCTTACGCTGGGCGCCACGACGGCCCAGACCGCCCGCACCCTCATTTCGGAAGCCCGGTTCGGCATCATGGCGGCGGTGGTGGCCGCCTTCGGACGAGTCATCGCCGAGGTGGGCGCGGCCATGATGCTGGGCGGCAACATCAAGGGAAGCACGCGGACCATGACGACGGCGATCGCCCTGGAGAGCAACAAGGGGGAGTTCGGCCTGGCCATCGCCCTTGGGATCATCCTGCTGCTCACGGCGTTCGGCGCGAACATACTCTTTCACTGGCTGCAGGGGTTCGACGACTGATGGCCGATCCGATCACGGCCGATCCGAAGGCGGCCGGCGCGAACACAGCCGGTCCGATCGCGGCCGGTCCGATCATCGTGGGCGAGCACCTGGCGCACCGTTACGGTTCCGGGTTTCATCTGCACGTCGAGCACCTCGCCCTGTACGCCGGAAAGACCTATGCCGTCTACGGGGCAAACGGATCGGGCAAGACCACGCTGCTGAACATACTCGCCCTGCTGACCCTGCCGCAGGAGGGCCGGATCCTCTTCGAAGGCCGGCCCGTGAACGGGTCCGATCCGTCCCGCGGCCGGCAGTACCGCCGCCGTGTCACGCTGCTCATGCAGCACGTGTACCTGTTCCGGTCCACCGTGTTCGAGAACGTGGCGTCCGGCCTGCGGTTCCGCGGCAAGGCGAAGGAGGCCATCGAAGCACGCGTGAACGGCATGCTGGACAAGGTGGGCCTCCGGCAGTTCGCCCACCGGCCCGCCCACAGCCTGTCGGGCGGAGAAGCGCAGCGGGCGGGACTCGCCCGGGCCCTGGTCACGGACCCCGACGTCCTGCTGCTCGACGAACCCACGGCCAGCGTGGACGCGGCGCACGGGAAGCAGATCGAGGCGATTCTCGCGGAGACGTGCCGCCAGCGGCGCATGACCGTCGTGCTTTCGACGCACCAGTACGACCAGGCCTATCGCATCGCCGATGAAGTGCTGATCATGCGCGACGGGCGGATGCTCGAGCGGGGACCGGCAAACGTCTTCAAGGGCCGTATTGAGGATACTGCCGACGGCCCGGTCGCCTGCCTGGACGGCGGCGTGACCCTGCGATCGGACACGACCGCCCGTGGCCCGGCCCACATCGTCATCTCTTCGCGGGAAATCCGGCTGACGCCGGCGAAGCCGCTGGCGAAGCCGCCCCATACGCCGGACGTCGCGAATACGCTTACGGGCGCCGCGAATACGCTCGTGGGCGTCGTGACCGCCGCCGCGGTGGACGGCGACCGCATACGCCTGGACGTGGACGCCGGCGCGCCCACGGAAGCTGGTGAACGTCTGGAGGCTGGCGCGCCCCCGGTCACCGGCCCGCGCCTGGATGCGGACTCCGACCCGCGCCTGGACACCGGCCTTCGCCTGACCGTCCACGTGGCGCGGGCGTCTTTCGCGGGCATGGGCATCAACGTCGGGGATACGGTGCATGCCGCCATCGACGCCTCGGCCGTCCGGGCTTCATGAACGACCAACCACGGAGGAACCAATGACCACCCGGGAACCATCAAACCTGGTCATGGGCAAGGACAAGTTGCTGATGGACGGGAAGTACCTGTCCACGCTCCGCGAGGCGAACGAACTGCTGGACGACGCGGAAGCGCTGCGGGAGCGCATGGCCGAAGACGGCTATCTGCTCATCCGCGGCCTCCACGATCCCGATAAGGTCCGGGAAGCGCGCAGGGTCGTGCTGGAGAATCTCCAGGCAAACGAACAGATCGATCCGGACTATCCGCTCGACCTGGGCGTTGCGGCTCCCGGAAAGCGCGGGGCCTTCTTCGGCGGCGCCAAGCAGGTCACGCACACGGACGAGTTTCTCGCCGTGGTCAACTCCCCTGAAATTATGGGGTTCTTCGAGCGGTTTCTGGGCGGCCCCGTCCTCACCTTCGACTACAAGTGGCTACGGGCTGTGGGTCCGGGCGACAACACCGGTGCGCATTACGATATGGTCTACATGGGCCGGGGCACGCCGAACCTGTATACCGTGTGGACGCCCCTGGACGACGTGACCTACGACATGGGGCCCCTGGTCATCCTGGCCGGCTCCCACCAGTTCGAGGCCGTCAAGGAGACCTACGGCCAGATGGACGTGGACCGGGACCACGTGACGGGTCACTTCACCAACGAACCCATCGAGATGGTCGACCAGTACGGGGGCCAGTGGCAGACGAGCGAATTCCGGATGGGCGACGTGATCGTCCTCGGCATGTACACCATGCACGGCTCCATCAACAACACGTCGAACCGGTTCCGCATCAGCACCGACACCCGCTACCAGTTGGCCAGCGAACCTGTGGACCATCGGTGGGTCGGCGAAAACCCCGTCGCCCATTACGCGTGGACCGAGGGGAAGACCGTTTCCATGGAGGAGATGCGGAAGAAGTGGAAGGTCTGACGCGTTGAGAAAGGTCCGGCCGGCTAAGCGGAGCGCGACCGCTACGCGACCGGCTGCTCCCGTGATACGGCTTGCGCTACGGATGTTTCGTCACCCCCAACTTGCGGTAAGACACCTTGTGCCTTAAACGAACCCTTGCCTGCCATCTTCCCGGCGCGGTCCTGCTGCTCGCACTGTTCGCGGCCTCCGCGTGCCAGACGTCAGGTGTCCGCGAGCGCGTCGAATACCTGGCCGAACCCATCGGCGACGGGCAGGTGACCGCCGTAGTAGACTCGGCGCGGATTCGCCAGACCATCACCGACCTGGTGTCCTTCGGCTCGCGGGTGGCCGGATACCCGGGCGCCACCGAAGCGGCCCACTACCTGGCCGGCCGCATGCGGGCGATGGGCCTGGAAGACGTGGAGCTGGAGGAGTTCGTGGCATCCGTCCCCCACGACGAGGGCGGCGAACTGACCGTCCTCGACGACGTGCCCCTGGCCGTCCTCGACGGCGCACCCCTGGCATCCCTGGCATCCCGCACGATCCCCATACACGCCGTGTGGCCCAACCTGGTCCGCACCTCCACGACGCCGCCGGGCGGGATCACGGGCAAGCTGCACTATGTCGGCAACGGCGAATGGGAGGACTTCAATGGCATCGATCCCACCGGCGCCGTCTTCCTGATGGACTTCAATTCCGGGGTCAACTGGCAGCGGGCCGCCCAACTCGGCGCCGGCGCCGTGATCTTCGTGGAACCCGACCAGACCACGCGGGTGGACGGCGAGGAGAAGTACCTCCAAGTCCCGGTGGATTTCCCCCGGTTCTGGATGGCGAAGGAAGAGGCCCGGCCCCTCGTCGCATACCTTGAAGCAAACGGCCCCTTGACCGTTCGGGCAAAGGGCCGCATGACCTGGAAACGCCTTCCCGCCTACAACGTCCTGGGCAAGATCACGGGCACCCACCCGGTCCTGAAGGACGAAGTCATCGTACTCGAGTCCTACTACGACTCCATGTCGCCCGTGCCGGCGGTGTCTCCGGGCGCGAACCAGGCTTCGGGCGTAGCCGCGCTCCTGGAGATCGCCCGGTACTTCGCCGCCCACCCGCCGGCCCGCACCGTGTACTTCCTGGCGACCTCGGGGCATTTTCTGTCCCTGAGCGGCGTGGACGACTTCACGAACCGCCATACACGCAAGACGGCCTATTTCGCGGATCAGATTGAAGAACCGATCGACATGAAGCTCTTCGCCGGTATCGATCTCTCCAGCGCGCGAGACCAGATCGGAGTCGCCTACGCCGGCATCCTCTTCGCCGGGAACTCCTTCGAGAAACAACGGTTCTTCACGCCCTTCGGCCGTACCTTCATGGGGTACGCGGACGAAGTGATCCGTCGCGGCTTTTTCCCGAACGACGCGTTGATGAACGTCATCACGCCGTCTCAGGGCATCCTGAGCACGGAGTTCTTCCCCGCGGGCAATATCGCCCTCGACGCGGAGCTGGTCTTCTGGACGGGGTTTCCCGCCCTGACCTTCGCCACCGTTTTCGACGTGCGGGAATACGTGGACACGCCCATCGACGAGATCGACCGGGTGAACATACGCAACGTATATACCCAGACCGTGCTGCTTGCGGAACTGTTCGGCCGGGCCGTCAGCGACGCCATGCTCTTTCCGGATTTCAAGATGCAGCTCGAGGACCGTTTCGTGCGGGGCCGCATCCGGGTGGTCGAATTCGATCCCCGGGAAGACTACATCCCGAGCAAGCCCAAGCCCGGGGCCGTGGTCCGCTTCCGCCGCTACAACAAGACCATCAGCGGGGTGAAGAACGAGATCTTCGTCGTGGCCGACAGCACCGGCGTGGCCGAGAGCACCGCACTGGAAGCGGCCCGGACCTACCCGACCGAAGGCTTCGTCATGGACCCCGAGACGGGGGAAATCACCTACGCGCCGGACCGGGGTCCCTACGGCGAAGGCGCCTACCCGCTAGAAATCACGATGGACTGGGTGGACAAGGAGAAACCCACGGTGGTTTTCCGGTCCGACGCGACCAATCTCT
This sequence comes from Gemmatimonadota bacterium, assembly GCA_026705925.1. GTDB lineage: Bacteria > JAAXHH01 > JAAXHH01 > JAAXHH01 > JAAXHH01 > JAAXHH01. Next base: position 173,215 of record JAPOZT010000008.1, on the reverse strand, counting down.
ACGACCTGGTGGACCCCCGGTTCCTGACGCGGCTTAACGAGTCGGTGGTGCTGGACGAATCGGGCAATCCGCCCCTGGAATGGGGCATGACCTTCCAGGAAGCCGGCTGGACCACGGGGTTCTCCTACGAGGAGGACACGGCCGTCGTCTTCACCCCGCCCGACAGCCGGTTCAAGGTCACCATGTCCACCGGCCTGTTCGGCCGCCGCCTGATCCTGACCAATGCCGACGAAGCGAACCCCGAGGGTGTCGGATTCGATTCGGGGATTGGCGCCATTCCCCTGACTTCCTACCAGGTCGCGAAGGACATGTGGCACCTGGACGAGGCGCGGATCGGCGCGCTCCGGTCCGTGGGCGTGAACAACACCCGCCTGGACGATTTCCACCGCGAGGCGGGCCGCCTGCTGGACCAGGCCGAAACGGCCCGGCAGAACCTGCAGTGGGACCGGTTCATCAAGTACGCCCGGGCCGCGTGGGGATACGAGTCCAGGGCTTACCCCGACGCGACGGGAACCGCCAACGACGTCGTGAAGGGCGTGCTGTTCTACATGGTGCTGGTGATCCCCTTCGCCTACGCCCTCGAGCGGCTGCTCTTCGGCTTCGCCAATATTTACAAGCGGATCGGCGCCACGGCCGGCATCTTTCTCGCGGCCTACGGGGTGCTGCGCTTCACCCACCCGGCCTTCCAGATCACCACGGCGCCCGATATCGTACTCCTCGCCTTCATGACCTTCGTCCTCGCCGCCGTGGTCATCTGGCTTATCTCCCAGCGGTTCAGCCAGACCATGAAAGAGGTCCGGCAGCATGCCCACAGCGTCCAGGCTACCGACGTGCGGCGCTCGAGCGCCCTGGCCACGGCCTTCGCCCTCGGCATCGGCAACATGCGAAAGCGCAAGGCCCGGACGCTTTTGACCTGCGCCACGCTGGTCCTCCTGGTCTTCACCGTGCTTTCCTTCACTTCCGTGCAGACCTTTCTCCGGATACAGAAGGTGAGCACCGACACGGAAGCCGCCTACACGGGTTTCCTCGTCCGGAACCCCAACTGGGCGCCGCTCCAGAAGCAGACGCACCAGTACGTGCGTTCCGAGTTCGGGTCCACCGAGGCCGAGGACCGGGGCATCACCATCGTGCCGAGGTCGTGGTACGCCGGCGCCTCGCACGGGGTCAAAACCTACATCAAGGCGGAGCATGCCGGTCCCGACGGAGCCATCCATTCCACCTACGCATCGGGCATCCTGGGCGTGATGCCGGACGAGCGGGTGGTCAGCGGGCTGGACCGGGCCCTGGTGTCAGGCCGCTGGTTCGAAGGCGACGAGCGCGACGTGTGTATCATACCCACCGAAATGGCGCGGCTCCTAGGTATGCCGGACAGCAGTCTGGAAATGCCAGCCGGGGGCGACGTTATGGCAACGGCGGACGGTGACGGCGGCATGGTAACGGCGAACGGTGAGGGCGGCGCGGCGATGCCGGAAGGGTCCGACGGCCCGCAGGAAATCCGCATATTCGGCAAGCCATTCACGGTCATCGGCGTATTCGATTCGGCCGTGATGGACCGGATCACCGACCTGGACGGCGAGCCACTCACCCCCGTCGACTACACGGCGACCGGCCGCGATCTGCTCACGGAAATCGCCCTGATGGACTACGAGGAAGAACCGGTGGAAATGGTCCGGTTCGAGCACCTGCCCGCGGCGAACCTGATCCTGGCGCCGCAGGCCTACGTGAACGATCTCGGCGGATCCCTGCGGTCCGTGGCGGTCCGGTTCCCCTCGGAAGAAGCGGCCGAAACCCGCCTGGACCGCTTCATGCAGCGCCTGGGGATCCCTGTGGTGGCCTCAGTCGGCGGCGAGGTCGCCGTGTACAGCGCCATGTCCCTGAGTTCCCTGTCCGGCCTGGGCAACCTGTTCATCCCCATGGTCGTCGCCGCCCTCATCATCCTGAACACCATGATGAACGCCGTCTACGAGCGCTTCAGCGAGATCGGGGTGTACAGCGCCGTGGGCCTGGCGCCGGCCCATATCGGCGCGCTCTTCATGGCGGAGGCGGCCATGTACGCCGTCATCGGGGGCATGTCCGGCTACCTCATCGGCCAGACCGTGGCCCGGGGCATCACCGAGTACCAGTTACTCGCGGGGCTCACGCTGAACTACTCGTCCCTCTCCGCCGTGGCCTCCACGGCCATGGTCATGGCAGTGGTCATGCTGTCGACGATCTACCCCGCACGCCAGGCCTCCCAGATGGCCGTGCCGGACGTCAACCGGCAGTGGTCTTTCCCCGAGCCCGAGGGAGACGACTGGCGTTTCGAGTTCCCCTTCACCATCAGCCGGAAGGAGACACTCGGCCTCTGCGCCTACCTGACGCGGTTCTTTGAGTCGTACGGCGAGAGCACCCTGGGCAGCTTCATGACGGACGAGGTGGCGTTGACCGGGAAGAATGGATCCGTTTCGGACGCGTCCACCTACGAAATCAGCATGAAGACCTGGCTGGCGCCCTACGACACGGGGGTCAGCCAACGCGTGTCCCTCCACGCGTCCCCCGCCGAGGAAGAACACGACCTGTACGCGGTGTGGGTGCACATCTACCGCCTGAGCGGCGACGTGGATTCATGGCAGCGGCTCAACCGGCGTTTCCTGAATGTTTTGCGCAAGCAGTTCCTGGTATGGCGCACCGTGGACCAGGAGGTCAAGACGGTCTACGCGGACGAAGGGCGGGAGATGATCGCGGGAGGTGCGGGTGAAGTGGTTGTGGGCGGCGCGGGTGGCGGGGGTGGCGCGGGACAGGTATCATGAAAGGCGACGGAAAAGAAGGCCCCGAGGATCTTGGAGGTCCTGGAGGTCCCGGTGGTAACGGAGGTCCCGGTGGTAACGCAGGCCCTGGAGGCCCCTGGCTCAGGACGCTCATGGGCCAGAACGTCCGGGTCTTGACCCCGGGTTCCGCCACGGAAGGCCGCGTCACGGTCATCGAGGCCGTCGAGCCGCCCCACAGCCCGCCGCCCGTGTTCACCCGGCACGCCTTCATCGAGATGTTCCTGGTCGTCAAAGGCGCGTTGACCTTCCAGTTCCTTCACGAAAGCGCCTTCGTGCTCGAAGCCGGAGAGATGGTCACGGTTCCCGGATGGAAACCCCATTCCTTCTGGAACGACGGTGACGATCCGGTCCACGTCATGCTGATCTGCACGCCCGCGGGACTTGACCGGTTCTTCGAGGCTTCCGACCGATTGCTTCGGCGCATGCCCGCCGATACGTCCGATCCTGATTTACTGAATGGGGAAATGGACCGCCTTCGGGCAGCGTTCGGGTTGGAACACGTAGCGCCGGCGCCGGGGTGAGGCTGCCAGAAGGTGACAGTGACTGCGTTACCCGGCCGCGGTCCTTACCAGACAGCCTTCTCGTAGAAACTGCGGAGCACGCTGTCCGATGTCACAAGCGGGCAGTTGTGCAGAGACGCCGTGGCTACGATCGTCCGGTCCACAGGATCCCGGTGATTCCAGTCCAGTTGCAGATTCCTGATCCAGGTACTCAGATCCACCGGCAGTATTTCCACCCGACTGGTTTGTTCCAGGTTTTCCAGGTATTCCGCGCCGGACAGTGGCAATACAAGCCTGCCCCGTTCTACATTGATGCCGATCTCCCAGATCGATATCGAACTGACGCCTACGCGATCGGCCTGTGCGATGGTCTGTTCGGCGGTCTTGGACAAGCGGCCGGGATCCAGCGTCCAGAACACCAGTGAGGACGTATCCAGTACGACCATTACGCTTCATCCCATTCATCGGTGGTGGGCGTGTTGATGTCCTCGTGGTAGACGACTTTCCCGCGTAGTTTCTCGAATACCCTGTCAACCGGTTGCTTCGTTCCAATGGGCCGGATGCGCAGTACGGGACGCCGGTTGTGCGTCACGATCAACTCCTCACCGGATTCCTCGATCTCCCTGAAAACCTGGAGCATGTTGGCCTTGAGCTTGCTTTTCGAGATCGTCGGCATGTGGGCCTCGGAAGGTATTAAATGACTATGGTCATGTCTATGGTCATATAATAAGGTTTGTTTCAATGTTCGTCAACCATAATTTGAGGAGAATCACCGGGCTACACGTCCACGGGCCGCAGATCCAGGGCCAGATCGCGGAAGTCCTTTAGCCGGTGGAGGGTGATCAGGTTGGTGTCGTGCTGGTTCTTGCCGCCGCGGGCAGTGCGGGCGACGACCAGGAGATCGTCTCCGGAGATGACCTGCGAGGCGTAGCTGAAGGACTCCATCATGCTCCTGCTCATGGCCACGCAGCCGGCCTGGAACCAGTTGAGCGCGTCCACGCTGTACATGAGCATCAGGATGCGCCGCTCGTTGCCCGGGGGACCGCTGAAGCCGATGCGGCGGAGGGGCTCCCGGTCCTGCCAAGGGTTGGTGGACAGGGTCACGGTGGTCCAGTACAGGCCGTCATGTTCGTCGTGGACGATCTGGAACTTGCACTGGGCGCCCGGCATGGGGTGGAATTGGACGAACCGGTAGTCCAGGGTCTCGCCGTCGTCTTCGACGCGGCCGATGGAAGCCAGGCTCGACGTCGTGTGGCCGTCGACGATCGTGCGCATGACCATCCGGATCTCGCCGTCCACCAGCACGATGTTGCCTTCCAGGAAACTGTCGGCAGGTACCTTGTCCTCTCCGCTTTCCGGGTACCTGCGTTGCGAAAGCACGTCCGGGATGCCCGGGAACCGGACGTGGTTGGACATACGCCAGGCCGCCGGATCGAGCAGGTCGCGCGACAGGTCGCCGGCCACCACCAGGGACTTCCAGTCGAAGCGGCTCGGCGCGTCGCAGGTCTCGAAGGCCCGGTAGGCGAAGCCGTTGTGGATCAACACAGGCGTAGGCGCACAGTGGTGCCTGCCCTCGAAGAGGGTGACGGGTCCCTCCCAGTTGGCGCCGCCGTCGCGGGATCGGCCGATGACGATATCCCGGCTCCTCCGGCGGTTGCCGATGAGGTAGGCATCGTCTTCGTAAGACCAGATCGTCGCCCAGATGAAATCCAGGCGGGCCGCCAGGGTCCACGTGGCGCCGTCGTCGTCGCTGACCAGCACCTCGGTCTGATCCGACACGCGTTCCTTGAGCGGGCTGGGGCGAAACCACTCGTAACTGGCCAGCAGGCGTCCGGAGTCCATCCGGGCAATCGAGGGCGAACCGGCGTACACCTTCTCCGGATCGGGCGATGAGGCCAGAACGAGGTAATCGTCGGCGAGCTGTTGGTACATTTTTCAATAGCTCCGGGAGGATGAGATGGACAGTCGGTGTGGGGGATTGAATATCGATTTTACCGGGAAGGAATGGCCTTGTCAACATAGCCATTGATCTAAACATTGCCCTTGATCTGTTCCGCCCACCCAATGTATCATAGAACCGATCACCGAAATCCCCCTTTTCAATCGATCTGAAGAGACCGAATCTAAGTCACTGAACCGGGCAAGCCGAAAGGATACGCATATGGCTGGGAAATCTAAACTGTCCCGCAGAGACGTGCTGATCAAGGGAGGGATCGCGACGGCCGGCATGACGCTGCTGCCCTCCCACGTGCTGGCCCAAATCGCCCAGCTGGCGCGGGACGAAACGCCCGTAAACTGGATCGACGAATTCGGACCGCCGCGAAGCCCCGATTTCGTGCTGCTGGACTGGAACGGCCTGGAGTCGTGGATTACGCCCGTGGACCAGTTTTTCTCGGCCAGCCACTATCCCGAGCCGACTGTCGACGGAGATACCTACAGTCTCGAAATCTCTGGTGCGGTGAGGCAGAAGCTCAACCTGAGCCTGGACGAGATCAAATCCATGCCGCGCAGAGACCTGGACTTCACCCTCGAATGCTCGGGCAACCGGGGCGTTCCGGTCTTCCGCGGCGGCGTGTACAACGCCCGGTGGACCGGCACGCCGCTGGCGCCGATCCTGGAACGGGCGGGGATGTGGGACAACGGCATGGAGGTGGTTTTCTTCGGACACGACGAAGGGGAAGAGGTCATCACCCCCCGCCGGAGCGAACCGCTCACCATGAAGCAGAACTTCGCCCGGTCGCTCACCATGGCGCAGGCCATGGATCCGGACATCCTGCTGTGCTACGAGGTGAACGGCCAGACGCTGCCGCCGAAGCACGGCTTTCCCCTGCGCCTGATCGTACCCGGCTGGTACGGCATTACCCAGGTGAAGTGGCTGAAGCGCATCGAAGTGCGCACCACCCGGTACATGGGGCGGTTCATCTCGCGGGATTACGTCACGATCCGCGAGGAGACCCACAACGGAGAGACGGTGTGGCGCCAGGAGTCCGTGGGCAAGGGCCGCATCAACTCCGTCACGGCGCGGGTCACCCGGGTCGGTCCCCTGCACCGGATCTACGGCGCGGTCTGGGGCGAACCGCTCAGGGAGGTGCAGGTGCGCATCGACGACGGTCCCTGGCAGACGGCGGAGATCATCGAGGGCGCGGACGCCGAGTACGCCTGGAAGTTCTGGCGCCTGGACTGGGACCGCCCGTCCCCCGGCGAGCATACGATCACGTCGCGGGGCATAACGGCGGCCGGGACGATGCAGCCGGCGCCGGACGACCCCTACCTGGCCGGCAAGAAGACTTACTGGGAGAGCAACGGGCAGGTGACCCGAACGATACGGACCTTCGAAAGCTAGGGCTTCGAGAGCCAGGGAACCGTTTCCCGATCCATGATCATCGATTCCCACGCGTACTGCTTTCCGCCGGGTGACGCGAAGGCCGGGTACGCCGATGCCCGGGACCACCTGCGGTGGATGCAGGCCGAGCACGCGGTCCATCACCAGCCGGCCTGGCGGGTCCGGGACCGGGCCCCCGCCTCATCGGAGCCGATCGCACCCGAGGCGCCCGGCGACTGGTCCACGCTCCCCGACGTGGATTTCCGCGTCGATCGAACCCACGGCCGCGTGGTGTGGACGATCGACGGCGAAGACTACACCAAGCAGTTCTACCCGCCCCACCTGCGCAACCTCGAATACACGCCTGGCGACCTGATCGCCGAGATGGACTACGCGGGCGTGGACGCCGCCCTGCTCCATACCAATCCCATGCTGGGCCGGGACAGCGCGTTCCAGGCTGCGTGTGTCTCTGCCTTTCCCGGCCGCCTGTATTCCATGGCGCCCGTGGACGAGTGGCGCATCGCCGCGGAGACAGACCGGGTGATCGAAGAGATCGAGGGGGCCGTGCGGGATCACGGCCTGCACGCCGTCAAGTTCAATGCCTCGCTGGCCTACCGCGGGAGCGGGCAGCCTTGGAGCTCCGACGCCTACGAGCCGTTCTGGGACGCCGTGGCCGCGTTGAACGTCCCGGTTTTTTTTACCCTGGGCGCCGGACCCGTCCTCGGCTACCACGCCGACCTCACGCAGGGGTACTTAGGCGAACTCGGCGTGCTTATGGACTGGATGGACCGTTACCCGGACACGGTCTGCAGCATCACCCACGGTTTCCCGTGGCGCATGTTCATTGACGGCGACCGCCTGGTCCTGCCGGACGGCCTGTGGAGACCCTTCGAAAACCCCCACCTCAGCCTGGAAGTGTGCTTTCCCGTGCGGATCGGCGATCTGTTCGACTATCCCTACCCCGAGGTCTGGACCGCACTGGAAGAGATGGTCAACCGAATTGGAGCAGACAGGTTGCTGTGGGGCACGGACATGCCTTTCCAAAACCGGTTCTGCACCTACCGCCAGTCCCGGGACTGGATCGAGAAGTACGCGGATTTCTTGAGCGAGGCGGACCTGGCCGCGATCATGGGCGGTACCGCCGCGCGCATACTGGGTATCGCCAGTACACGCAAGTTTACATAACACGGAGGATACCATGCACGTCGGCACCCAGCAGTTCAGCACGGCGGACGAAGACCTCGAGTATCTCGCCCGTCACGGCGTCTTCAACAAGAGCGAACTCAACATCACCTTCCATCGGGATTACGGCTGGGACGTGGAGGAACTGGCGGCCAAAAAGGAAAAGTGCACCCGTTTCGGAATCGAAATGGAAATGGTGGCTCTGCCCATCGCCGACCTGAACGTGGACGGCGGCCAGGTACCCAACTACATGCTGGGCAACTACGAGGAAGGCGACAAGGAAATCGAGCTGGTCTGCAACATGGTGCGCCAGGCCTCGGAAGCGGGCATCCCCGCGATCAAGTACTACCTGTGCGAGATGGAGAACCAGCGCACCGAGAGCGATCCGCCCGGCCGAGGCGGTTCGATCTACAGCACCTGGGACCTGGAGAAGGCGAAGGACCGGCCGGCCAGGTACGACGAGCCCGTGACGGCCGAGATGAACTGGGCCCGCATCACCTACTTCCTGGAACGGGTGATCCCCGTGGCGACGGAATGCAAGGTCCGCATGGCCTGCCATCCCTGCGACCCCTGGCTGCCGCCCGGGTACCGGTGCGTGGACCGCGTGCTCGGTGGCTTCGACGGATTCAAGCAGTTCATCGAGATTTGTCCCAGCCCCTATCACGGCGTGAATCTCTGCCTGGGCTGCATGGCGGAGAGTTCCCTCGATCCCCTCAACGAGGTGCCGGACATCATCCGCTACCTTGGCTCGCGCAAGAAGATCTTCCTCTGCCATTTCCGCAACATCGTGGGCGGGCGCAACAAGTTCCAGGAGGTCTGGCCCGACGAGGGCGTGATGAACATGCACCGCAACATGCAGGCGCTCAAGGAGGTCGGCTATCCGCACATGTGCGTGCCCGACCACGCGCCGGGCCACAAGGAACCGGACAGCTACCGGCAGGCCTTCGCTTACGAGTTCGGCTACATCCGGGCGATGATCCAGGCCGTGATGGACAAGGGGTAGGGAGGGGTTTGGTCAGGCTCGGATTTCGGCCGAAGGTAAGGTGGCGCCCCGCCTGGCGGTCCCGGCCTCGCCGTGCCATGGTCAGGTCGGCCACTCGATCAGTTGCTGGTCCTGTTTCAGGCGCGCGCGCTGGTGCTGGGCGGCCGTGAAGATGTCTTCCAATCCAGGCGTGTCGACATCGAGCCCCGGCAGGGAGTAGCGCGCTTCCATGAAAAACCGGTCCTCCTGCGGCGAGTGGACCCAGGCGTTCGCCCACCATTCCAGCATGCGGTCTCGCGCGTCGGCCATGGCGCTGGAGGAAGGCAGCCGGTCGCTCTTTCTGAGGTTGATGGTGCCGTGGGCCGGCAGCAGGTTCCAGAGATCGTTATTGCGCCAGCGCGCCCACGGAAAACAGTGATCGATGTGCGGAGCGTTTCGAATTTGCGTAGCGGACCATACGCAGGTGAGCGCGAATCCGTCATCGCGCAACTGCTTCGCCCTCTCCTGGGCGATACCGGTGTCATAGCGGCTTTCGGTCCATTCGAAGGGGTCGTTCGTATAACTTTCAGCCCCGTATTCCCGGACCAGGGCAGTGCTGCCCGAGTTTTCCGGGCCAACCCAATTTGAAGTCAACTGGCGCCATTCCCCAACGATGACCGGATCCAGCCAGCAGGCGAACTGGCCGAGCGCCTGCCAAAGCAGCGCGGGAATCCGGAAGCGGCCGAACCGCGCCAGGTACTCGCGCGACAGGACAATGGGCCGTGACGTTGCCCGCATTCTGGAGAACCCGGATTCGAACAGCTGCCGGTCGTTGGAACCGGGAAACGTAATGTAGCGCACCGGCATCCGCTGGATATTCTCGCAGGCGTCGTTTATGGCGCGGGTAAGGGTGGCGGCCCGGTCGGAATCCAACCGTGCACCAAGTCGGAGGTCGGAGGGTGAAACGTCTTGCAGGCGGTGGAATGCTTCTTTTGCCCAGCCATATCCGCCCGGTCCCGAAGGGCGTTGCGGCAGACGATGATGCAGGACCAGGGGCAGGTATTGCTTCAGCCAGTACAGACCGACGGCGCCGAAGGGGATTTCCACGTAGTCGTCCGTGCGAGCGATGACCAGCCCCGGCGCCGTTTCAGCGAGCCGTACCAGGATCCGGAGCAGCCCCAGCTTGTAGGTCGAAGACTTGTTGTCGTTCACGATCACGTGGCGCAGCAACGGCAGGCTGCCGGTGCCATCATCCGGCATGGCGAAGACCAGCGTTTCCCAATGTATGCCGGGGCGAGTCAGGTCCGGCTGCGTCGTGTGGCTGCGCAGCGCGATGGCACGGTGGTTGGCGAAACCGATCAGTTCCTCTGCCGAGGTGTCATGGAATCCCCGGGCGGCGTTTTCCGCAGCGTCTCCGCCGCGCCTTAGCGTAATCACCAGAAGCCCGGATGGGTTGAGCAGCTCGGAGAGGATGCGGAACGCACGTTCCCGGGTCTTCGGAGCCACGTGCATCCACACGGCACTCAGCAGAACCAGGTCGAACCGACGACCCAGTGCGCGCAAAGCCCGCAGGTCCGGCAGCGCATCCTCCATCCAGACCACGCGTGGATGGGCGCGTTCCGTGGCGAGGTTACGCAACGCGCTCGGCTCCACTGCCACGACTTCCCATCCCCTGGCCGCAAGCCAGTTGGCATCGCGCCCCGAACCGGCGCCGATGTCGCAGGCGAAACCGGGTTCTTCGCGCAGGTGCGCCGGCGCCCAGTCCGCGTGGACGTCGGCGGGATCGACACCGTCATACCGGGCAGCGAGAGCGTCGGCGTTTAGGTCGTAGTAGTTGGTACTGTTCATGCGGATAGGCGAGACGGTTGCGGGACGCATGCAGGATGCACGCGGCACGCGGAAAACGGTTGAATACACAATGTCGAAACCTTAATCTATGATCTTGCCATTGTAGCCCGAAGGCGCGATATGTCAAGCAATCCAATGCGCCTGCCACCTGCGACGGCCGCTGGGTTGACGGTCGTGTTTGCCGGCCTCATTTGCCTGTGTTCCTCTGTATATACGCCAGCCGACAGGAGATAACCTTGATTTCCAAACGCATACTACCTGGCGAGCGTCTCGACGACGTCCAAATGGAAGTAATACTCGAGGACTTTTACAGGAATGGTGTCACCCTCATCCCAGGAGTGCTCACGCGGGATGAAATCGACGCGCTCCGCGAAGTCACGGACCGTTGTTTCGATGATCCCGTGCTGGCCGGCACCGATTACCTGAGCGGACGGGGAGACGGTTTCGTACTGCGGAATACGCTGGAGCTGGACGCGGTGTTCGTGGACATGCTGATCCGCGAACCGATCCTGAGCCTGGCGGAGGCGGTCGTTGGGGAGGACTGCAAGTTCTGCGGCCAGAACGTGATTCGAAATGCGCCGGGCCAGGCGATCGATCTGTGGCACGTGGACGACCGGGTGGAGTTCCCGCTGCCGGACGACGTGCCCCGCCACGACTCACGCATCCGTATGCCCGTGCAGTGGTTCACCATCCAGATGGCGCTCACCGACATCGACACGGTCGAAGACGGACCGACGCAGTTCGTACCGGGCAGTCACTATTCCGGCAGGGACCCCAACAGCCAGGAAAACCCCGAGTTTGAAGGACGGGGGCCGGTATCGGTCTTCTGCAAGGCGGGAGACGTCTACCTGCAGAACAACCAGTGCTGGCACCGGGGTGCGCCGGTCACGTCGAACCGGATGCGCTACGTCTTCCAATCCCAGTACGCCGCCTTCTGGGCCCACCGGCGGTTCAGCACGTATAACCACGTACCCGTGCCGCCCACGGTGCTGTCCCGGGCGTCCGACCGGTTGCGCGGGGTACTGGGCGTGTGACGTAACGAATTCTGCCCTGCCCCAACCTCGGCCCAGCCTCGACCTCGACCCAGCCTCGATCGGTTATTCTTTGTAGATTAGTGCACGGTGGTCTCGAACCGCGCGGGAAGGGCCACCTCGAGGAGTTCGAGGTCGGCCGAGCGGTCCGTAAGCGAAGTCTTCGTGTGGGGCGGAATGACGTAGGCATCCCCCGCCTCAAGCCTGTGGGCGACCTGGTTTTCCCCGTTTAGCGTCACCTCGCCTTCCATGACGAAGGTGAAAAGGATATCGCCCGTGTGGCTCGTGACCTGATCGCCGCCGCCAGAGGAGCGGCCGTCCGCGCCATCCGTGCCCGTCGTCGCGCGGGCAACCTGCACCGAGGCCACACCGCCTGTCGCCTTTCCGATGCCCGTTTCCCTTGCCTCGAATCCCGCCAGTCTCCACGGTTCCCACACCGCGTCCCTGAGCTGGTGGCGGCAGAACGTCTGACCGCCGAAGACGCGATCGGGATTCAGCACCTGGGTCGGCAACTCTACCTCGTGATCGATGGTAGTCACGTGGTCGGCCGGGACGCCGATCTCGATCACCTGCAGGTTCTCGGACGATTCGAGCACGCGGTGCCGGATCTCCGGGGGCTGGATCACGCAGTCTCCGGCCTTCAGCATGAAGGGCGGCCCCTGGTCCTCGTAGACGAGTTTCACCTCGCCCCGGTAACAGAAGATCAACTGGAACCCCACGGTATGGTAATGCACGACGTCGGGAACGGGACCGGCGTCGGGGATCCGGATGTGGGAGGCGATGATGCTCCCGCCCAGGCGGCCGGGCACCAGGTCGCGGTAGTGCATGCCCGCGCGGCCGATCACCCAGGGCGTGTTGTCCTTGAGTCTCCGCACGAGGAAGGCGTGCTGCGTCGGCGGGATCTCGAGCGGCGGATCGGACTGTACGATCTCTACGCGGGTGCCGTTTGGCGCGGTGAGTTCGGTCTCGCCGCTGGCCAGGGCCGCAGGATCGCGGCACAGGATCCGTAGCGTGCCCGGCGGTTCGGAGGCATCCTGCTCCAGCCGGATGGTGAGTCCGTGGCCGGAGAGGACGGAGACCGTCGGGTAGTCGGCGGGGTAGATCTTGTCCATGCGGAACCCGAGGGTCTTCATGAAGAAGCCCAGGTCCGCGGTCAGGTCCTCGGACGGCAGCCGGATCTCGGCGCCCTGGATATTGTCCGCGCGGTTGGATTGTTTGTCGTCATGTAACTGCATTGGCCTGCTCCTTCAACCTTTGAATCGATACTTCTCCACGACCTCCATGTTCAGCTCCGTCCCCAGCCCGGGTTTCTCGGGAAGCCGGAAGTAGCCGCTTTCCACGACCGGCGGATCGGTCAGCAGGTCATCGCGCCATGGAGCGTCCCACTTTTCGTCCACGAACTCGAGGACCAGGGCGTTCGGGATGTTGGCCATGACGTGCAGGCTCGCTGTCGTCGACAGGGCGCTGTTCGGATTGTGGGGCGAGACCTGCATGTAGTAACTTTCGGCCATGGCGGCGATCTTCTTGGTCTCCATGATGCCGCCCGTGCGCACTACATCCGGCATGATCATGTCGACAGCCTGGGCGGCGATCAGGTCCCGGAAGCCGAAGCGCGTGTACCTGCGCTCCCCCACGCACACGGGCACGTTGACGGACGCGGTCACCCGGGCGAGGGCGTCGACGTTCTCCGGGTGGACCGGCTCCTCGTAGAACAGCAGGCCGATCTCCTCCAGCCGGTTGCCGATGCGGATCGCGGCGCTCGTGGTGTACCGGCATCCCACGTCGGTGCAGAGGTCCACGTCGTCGCCCACGGCCTCGCGGCACCGCCGCATGTGTTCCAGGGCGAGCTTTTCTTCCCGCAGCGTGACGGAGCGGGGTGAGTCTATGCGTTCACCTTTGACCATCGGGTCGGCGGGGAAGTACGCCTTGATGGCGGTTACGCCCTTTTCGGCCAGCGCCGCGCATTCCTCCGGGTTGGACGCATGGCTGTAGAACCGGATGCGGTCGCGGCACGGTCCGCCGATAAGGTTGTAGATCGGCTGCCCGGTGACCTTGCCTACGATGTCCCACAGGGCGATCTCGATGCCGCTGACGGCCGCTATGACCGCGCCGGTCTGCCCGATCTGCTCCAGGGCATAGTACATGCGGTGGTACAGGTACTCGATGTGGAAGGGATCCTCTCCAATGATGAGCTTGCCCAGCTCCTCCACTGACTGGGCGATGATCGTGCCGCCCGGCCAGTTGGTGGCGTCCCCCAGGCCCACGACACCCTCGTCGGTATACACCTGGACGAAGATCCATGGCGATCCGATGTCCCTGGTTTTGCGCCAGGACTCCACCAGGTGTACTTTTACGTCGGTGATTTTCAAGGGTTTCCTTTAACTTTCGGCGCGTATCTCCGGGCCACCGTCAGTCTCGTCGCAGGTGGTTGAACTCAGGCTTTGGGCCGCCTTCTTCGCGGTCCCACTGCCACAGTTCCGTGTAAGGCGACTGGGCCTGGAACCCGAAGATGACCGGCCCGTCCTCGCCCGCCCGTTCGAGCACGTCGGGCTTGACCACGCGGGCCATCTCGTATTCGCACTTCGTCCAGCGCCGGCGCCAGGGGCTCAACACCGCGTATCGCGTTTCGTCGGTCTGGTTCTTCGTCGTGCCGTGCCAGGTGTTCACATCGAAGAGCACCAGCGATCCTTCCGGGGCCACCGCGGTCCGGGCGTTTTCGTAGGCCGAATCGGGCACGTTCAGGTATTCGTACCGGTGGCTGCCGGGGACGAATTCGGTGGCGCCGTTGGTCTCGGTAAAGGGGCTCAGGCAGAAAATCGAGTTCAAGGCGATCGAGTGACTCGTGATCCGCCGCCCCTCGTCGGCTTCGGGCATGGAAGCCTCGCGGTTGTGCCCCGTGATGCCGCTGTCTGAATGCAGGCCGCGACCGCCCTCTCCGGGCAACACCACCGAACCGTACACGGCGCTGAGGAGCGCGTCGGGACCGAGGAAGTGTCGGATCAGCCGCAGATGGTCGGGCAGCTGGTAGAACCGTTCGAAGACCCGCGCCTTGTTGAAGAGCCACTCGAAGCTGCCGCGGTCCCGGTCGGGGTACCGGGTTTCCAGTTCCTTTCGCGCCTCGGCGCACTCCTCCGCCGTAAGCTGGTCCGTCAGGATAGTGTATCCTTCGACCTTCAGATCCAGTACGTGCGCCTGAAAGGACTGCTCTGTCATGGTGTTCGTCCGGCCAGGTCGTCGCCCAGGTCGGTCGCGTCCACCTTGCCCTTTTCCAGGCTCACGCCGACGACGAAGAGTTCGAGGTCCTCGTTCGTATGGTTGTAGATACCGTGGGCACTTCCGATCAGGTTGGGAACGGCATCCCCACGGACTACTTCCACGGTCTCGTCGTTCACGGTGATCCGGCCCCGGCCGTCCATGATCATGTAGGCTTCCTCTACGAGATTGTGTCGGTGGTAACCTACCGAAGTACCGGGCGGCAGCAGGACGTGGCAGAGATATTCGAAATTGGTCTGGAAATCCCGGCTTCCCCAGATCTGCCGGTAGAGCACTTCGCCCCGACCCCCGTGGTGTCTTCGGGGTCTGAGCAGGCCGCGGTCGAACCGGCCGACGGGCAGGCGGTCCGTGGACTCCAGTTCGACCACTCTGCGCGGGTCGTCGAAGTCCTCATGCTTCGGTTCACGGACCGTGTCCACACAATGGAAATTGAAGAACCAGGTATCCCGGTCTGTGTGGTTGTAGATGGCGTGGGACTCGCCCGACCGCAGGGGCACCGCGGCGCCGCCGTCGACTTCGGCCGTGCGGCCGTTATGCGTGAATTGCATGGCGTTGTCGATGGTGACGAAGATCTCTTCCGCGTAGGTGTGGCTGTGTTCGCCGATGCCACTGCCGGGCGGGAAGATCACGGAATGGATGAATCCCCAGGGAGACGCGAATGCCGTCCCATCGAATCCGGGATTGAAATAGCTCGCCGCCGCGCCGCCGTGGCTGACGCCTAGGTGCATTTCTTCCCGTCTGGTGTGGGTGATCAGCATGCGGATTGCTCCAGCTCGCCATGAGACCTGGTCAAACAGTGCCTGTGTGGGTTCGAGCAGAAAGTGACCTGGTTCGTGCCGGTCAAATCACTGCAGGACGACTTCCTCGACGGGCTGCGTGCCTGTCTCGTAAGCGGGCCGCCACCGGTCGTGGGCCATGGACTCTTCCTCGCTCAGCCCACACAGCCAGTTCCAGGTGTGGATGCGGCGCCTCAGATCCCGGTAGGATTCCACCCCGCTCGTGTAGGGCGCGGCCGGGCGATCCCGGTACGCGGGGATCTCTTCCGAATCGATTAGCCAGTCACGCCGTCGCGGATCCGAATTACGGAAGTAGGAGAACTTGATCATGCTGCGGGGCTTGTGATTGAGCTTGGGGCCGGCCCGGTGCCAGATGCCGTACCGGGTAATGGCCACGGTGCCGGCCTTCACGACGAGCGAAAGCTGGCCGGCAAGATCGCCGTAGTGGGCCAGGGCGTCGCGGTTGACCGCCCGGCAGTGGGAACCGGGCAGGATCATGGTCGGCCCGTCTTCGATATTTACGTCCTGTGGATAGTAGTAGCACTGGAGTTCGTTGATCTCGTAGCCGAGACCTGATATACCGTCAGAGTGCCAGTCCTGTCCCGAGACCGGCTGGTCTATGAGATGGTGATGTCCCCCCGTCGGCATCAGGAAGTTCGGACCGAGCAACGATCGGATCACGCCGGCCAATCGGGGATGGAGCAGCACTTCGCGGATGAAATCGGGCGAGCCGACCGTTTCCTTCGCGGGGCCTTGCTTCAGGTTCCTGCACCGCTCGTTGAAATCGTCATCCACCATCTCGTCGAGCACGACGTATCCATTGGCCACGAAATCCATCACGTCGTCATCTGTCATCGTCGGTCTGATCTCCGCCATGGCAACGCCTCCTCAGTTCCACTTCTCGAGTATGAAATCGAAACCCACGTAGTCGTTTTCGAGGTCCTTGTATTCGTAAAGCTTATTGATGGGGTACTGCACCACACACCACCCGTCGGCAATCGCATCCAGTACGGATTCGTAAGGCGGCTCGTCACTCGGCAACTTGAGCTCCGGTCCCTCGCCCGGTACGAAAACCGCCCAGCCGGCGATCCCGGACCGCATATTGATCGAACGGGCCGTCAGGTACATGATCTTCGGGCGGGACTTGCCGTCCAGGAGCGCTTCCAACCGATCCAGGTCCCCATCTTCCAATCCATTCCCCTCCAGTTTCCGCCTGCTCTCGGCGATCCATCGCCTGATTTCCGATTGCATTTCGCAAGATCCCTTCTGCCGCGTCGTCGACGCGGATAACACAGTTGATTCAGTTGAGGAGCATGGGTGACCGTTGCCCGGAATCGGCCTGGCTTCTGCAATGGTATACGGGTTTCGTGTTTCGTGTCAAGCAGGAACGAACCGACTGTATTCAAAGTTGTGCGAGTCTTGAACCACCGGTCTTGACAGCGTCCGCCGCGCCGCTTAATTTCAAGCCCATGACCAATTCACAACCCCTGAACGCCCAGCAGATCGCCCACTTCAAGCTGAACGGCTACCTGGTGCTGAAGAACGTGTTCGACGAGGAGACCCTGGAGGCCTGGCGGCGACAGATCTGGCGGGCACTCGACGGCAGCCTGGAGGATCCCGCGACCTGGCCCCGGGAGACGAGCGGTCTCGACGGGTACGAATACGATCCGCCCGAATCAGCCCTTGTGCACCATCCGAACATGATGTCGATCATCGACCAGCTCAGCGGGGGACACTTCGTCGCGGGCGACGGCATCCCCATCATTCGCTGGCCCGAGCCGGAGCGGACGTTCGAAATCCCCCAAACGGGCCATATCGACGCCTACGGGGGACGCTGGCTGCCCTTCATGATCGGCGCGACGACCTATCTCTACGACGTGGAACCCGGCGGTGGCGCCCTCATCTACTGGCCGGGAAGCCACCACGCCGCCCACCGGTATTTCCTGGAGCATCCCTCGCACGTGGACGGGAGTTTCCTGGAGATCGAAGGATTCTCCTGGGATGTATTCTGCGACAACCCGGCCACCGGCGGTCGGGAATTCACCGCGAAGGCCGGCGACGTAGTGCTCTGGCACTCCTACCTGACGCACAATGGTTCGGAAAACACCAGCTCCTCGCCGCGCTTCGCCCTGTTCGCCCGCTGGAACCACGAGAAACACCTGGAGCAGGACTTCAGATACGAGATTCCCGAAGACCTGTGGAAGTACTGGGCGGTGTGAGGCGGCGGCTCCCTGAGGCCGATGGTTCTTTGGCGCAGGTTTATATTGCGGTCTAATCAACAGTGAAGGACTTGCCCCGTTCAGGATCTCCATGACCCCATCCCCCCGCTACCTCTCTGAAGAGCAATTGGCGCAATTCTGGTCCGATGGCTACCTCGTCCTGAAGGGCACGCTGGATGACGACGTCGTCGACAGTGCCCGCAGTTTCCTGCTGGACCTGATCCCGCGCGATCTGGTCATCCCGGACCATTACCACGCGAACCACGCCCGGTTCAAGCCCCATAATCCGGACGGAAACGGCAGTTTTTTTGAGCCTGCCATGCTGCCCCTGCTGCAGAACGAGGGGCTGTACGGCGCCGCCGTGGATATCCTGGAGACCGAATACATTCAGGTGTGGGACGGCTCGGCCGGGATTACCTTGAGGAACCGCGCGATGGAAGGACGGCTTCAGAACCTCCACCTCGACGCCGTACCGAAGGGTCCCGAGGAACTGAACGAGGGATTCCTCCGCACCGGCATCGGCATCGGCGGATGCTATTATCTCAACAGGGTGGAAGACAACGGCGGCGGCATCCACGTGGTGCCGGGCGCGCCGAACCGCGTTCGGGAGATCATGTTGAGCGAGCCGGACGGGCTCAAGCGCAACGACGGCTGGGGCAAAATCGTCGATTTCGAGTCGTCCAAGGAGGTCACGGGCGACGCCGGCGATTATGTGCTCATGCACCACCTGATGCCCCACTCCGCCAGCGCCAATCATAATGCCTCGCCGAGGATCGCCCAATTCACCCGCCTGCAGGCCCTGTCTGAAGAAGAAGCCCGCCAGGCGCCCGGACCCGACCGGCCCCTGAGTCCGGACGCCCTGGCCGCGCTCACCCCGCTGGGCCGCAAACTGTTTCGCCTCGATCCCTGGATCGGGTAACTTCAAGTACCGCAATCGGATCGGATGAACGTCATGCCCCCTGAACCACCCCGGTCCCGTGGCCGCTCGGCCATTACGCTGCGATCCGGGGTCATCGGGCTCGCGCTCTCCGCCGTGGTCGCCTTCTGGGGCCAGTTCTCCGCCGATCACGCCGGATACAACTACTCCACCTACGCCCATCTACCCGCGGCGCTGCTGATCCCTTTCCTGATCCTGATCCTGGGTCCCCACGTCCTGCTCAAGCGACTGGCGCCCGGGTACGCCCTGACGACGTCCGAACTGATCGTGGTCTTCGCCATGGGCATGATCGGTTCCATGGTGCCCGACTGGGGCATGACCAGGTACCTGGTCTCCCTCATCACCGGACCCTTCTACCATGCGAGCCCCGAGAACCGCTGGGCGGAAACGTTCTTTGACACGCTTCCCACGTGGCTCGTGATCAGCGGCAAGACCGACGCGGTACGGGTCTTTTACGAGGGTGCCGCACCGGGTTACAAGATCCCCTGGATGGCCTGGATCTCGCCCCTGCTGTGGTGGATGTCCTGTTTCGGCGCCTTGATGTGGACGGGCGCGTGCATCGTGGTCATCCTGAGGAAGCAGTGGGTGAGTCACGAACGGCTGCGCTTTCCCCTGGGGGAGGTGGCGCTCAACCTGATGGGCGTAGGGAAAGACCGGGACGAACCTCCCATGGTCCGCACGACCGCCTTCCGGATCGGCGCCGGCCTGTCGCTGGCCGTCGTGTGCTGGAACATCGCATCCTACTGGGATATCGTTACGCCCGTCCCCATCATGGGGCCGGACGTGCTGTACCTGAAGGTCCATCCGTCGATTCCGGACCTTCCCATCCGGCTGAATGTCTTCGTGCTCTGCTTCGCCTTCTTCATCAATGCCGAGATCCTCTTCAGCCTGTGCTTCTTCCTGCTGTTCACCATGTTGCAGCGGGGGCTGTTGAACATGCTTGGTATTACGGCGGCGACGACCATGTCGCCGACCGGGCTCGTGGGCACCCAGTCCATCGGCGCTTTGATCGCCCTGGTGGTGTGGGGACTTTGGATGGCGCGCCGGCACCTGGCCTCTGTGGCGCGGCGGGCCTTCGGCAGGGATCCGTCGGTGGATGACAGCGGCGAGTTCTTCTCGTACCGGGTGGCGGTTTTCGGCTTGATCTTCGGCCTGCTCTACCTGCTGGCCTGGCTGTACAGCATCGGCATGTCCCTGCCGGTCAGCCTGATCCTCCTGGCAGTCCTCTTCACCATCTATCTCGGCATGGCCCGGATCGTCGCGGAGGCGGGACTGGTCGCCATGGACCTGCCGGTGAACGCCAACAACTTCACCGCAGGTATCATCGGCGCCGACAACCTGGACCCTTCCACGATTACCGCCCTGGGCATGACAAACGCTTTCGCCCGGAACTGGCGGACCTTCACGATGATCGGACTGTCTCACGCCGCCTACCTGCAGCGCTGGATGGCGCCGGCCACCCGCCATCTCTTCCTCTGGATCTGCCTGGCCTTCGCCGTCAGCGTGGTCACTTCCCTCTACTATTACATCAGCGCGGGATACGCCGTCGGCGCCGACAATCTACTCTCCAAGCCCGGCGACCTGGTGCCCTTCTTCTACAACACGATCATGACGTGGAACAGCAGCGTAAGCAGCGTCTCGGACCTGGAACTGATCTTCTTCGGGAACGGCATCCTCCTGTACATGCTGATGATTCTGGGGCGTTTCCTGTTCCTCTGGTGGCCGCTTCATCCCATCGGACTGGTCGCCGTGGCCGCGGACACCGTGCGGTTCATGTTCCTGCCCTTTTTCCTGGCCTGGCTCATCCAGGTGATTCTGCTGCGTTTGGGCGGAGGGGCGCTTTACCGCCGGGCACAGCCCCTCTTTCTCGGCATCCTGGTGGGGTATGTCCTGGGTATGGCCCTCTCGTTCCTCGTGGACAGCCTGTGGTTTCCGGCGACGCCGCACCAGTTCGAGTCGTTCATCAATTAAGGTGCTTTCAGGGGAACCGTGTCGATTGGCGCCCCTCACTCGACAAGGACGCACACATGGCCGAATCCAAACGCCCTAATCTCCTCTTCATCATGGACGACCAGCACCGCCACGACTACCTGTCTGCCGCGGGCGCGTCGTTCTTGAACACGCCGAACCTGGACCGACTGGTAAGCCGCGGGATCCGGTTCACGCAATGCATCACCAACGCCCCGGTCTGCGCCCCCGCGCGCATCGGCCTGGCCAGCGGATACCAGCCCGCGCGACTGGGGTGCCTCGACAACAACTGCTACCTGCCCCGGCATATCACGCCCTATTACGCCCGGTTGCGGGACGCCGGGTACCGGGTCGGTTGCGTGGGGAAGCTGGACCTGGCCAAGCCGGACCCCTACAACGGCCGCCGCGGCGACCGGCCCCGGGTCTTCGGCTGGGGATTCACCCATCCCGTGGAGTGCGAGGGCAAGATGCACGCGGGCATGGCGGACGAACCGCGGGGGCCTTATGGTTTCTGGCTGGAGGAGCAGGGGTTGTTCGAAGCCTTCCGGGCGGATTACGCGGCCCGCCAGGCGCAGGGATGGATCGAAGGCGCGTCTCACGACTCGGTACTGCCTCTAGAAGCCTTCGAGGACGTCTACATCGGCCGCCGCGCCGCCGAATGGATCGACGAAGTGCCGGACGACTACCCGTGGCACCTCTTCGTCAGCTTCGTGGGGCCCCATGACCCCTTCGATCCGCCTGCCGAATACGCCGACCGTTACCGGAATGCCGATGTGCCGCCCGCCGTACAAAGCGGGCACGAGGGGGGCAGGAGTGCGGGCGGCGGGCGCGAGGGTGGCGGGCACGGGGATGATGGTCGCGAGGGTGGCCGTCGCGAAGACTGTGGTCGCGAGGGAAAGCCGGACTGGGTCAAGGCCCGGCGCCGCGATCTCTCCGCCGAGGAGATCGCGGTCACCCGCCGGCAGTACTGCGCGGCCATCGAACTGATCGACGACCAGGTGGGCCGGATCATCGAAGCGATTGAACGGAGGGGTATGGGGGAGGACACCGTGGTCGTCTTCGCAAGCGACCACGGCGAGATGCTGGGCGATCACGGGCTGTACACCAAGTCGGTGCCCTACGAGGCGGCCCTTCGGGTGCCCCTGATCGCCGCCGGGCCGGGCATACCGGGCGGGCGAACGTCCGACGCCCTCGTGGAACTGATCGATGTCAACCCCACGTTGTGCGCGTTGGCGGGCCTGCCGGCCCAGGAAGGCCTCGACGCGCGAGACCTGGGCCCCGTGCTCGCGGGAGAACGGACGACGCACCGGGAGGAAGCGGCCAGTGCACTGCGGGAGTTCAGGCTGATCCGGACCGCGGAACACAAGCTGGTGGCGCATCACACGGGCGAGGTCGAACTGTATGATCTGGTAAACGATCCGGACGAGTTAGATAACGTGGCGGACGAACAGCCGGAAAGGGTCGCGGCGCTGCAGAAACGGCTGCGCCGGCGGTTTCACTTTCCGCCGTGACCTTGCCGGCCGCGCTGACTGGCCATGGCGGCAGCGCCGGCCGGGCCGCCCGGCGATTGATCCTGCCGCCTAGTCCAGACCGGGACCGTCGTAGGGCGCTCCATCGGGCGCGGCCTTTTGCGGTGAGACGATCTGCCGCCGGTCCGGGGTAAGGCGTTCCAGTAACTCGGGAGACGGCTGGTAACCGTGGCGGAAGTTGCCCCATGACGGTCCGTACCGGTAGACCACGATACTCCGCGTGCCCGCGTTCCGCCGCATGGCCGAACCGTGGGAGATACCGTCCACGAAGAGCAGTGCGTCGCCGGCTTCCATGAACAGTTCCACCGACGCGGCGATGCCTTCCACGGAGGCGCCCTTCGGTTTCATGGCGTGCCGGGCGAAATCGGGATGGGTGAAGTTGGACTTGTGGCTGCCTGGGATGACCATGGTGGCGCCGTCGCCGGGTCCGATATCGGTCAGCGCGATCAGCACGTTGATCTGTCCGCACATGAACCGGCCGCCGTGGTAGCGGAATCCGTTACGCATGATGGGAGGGTATCCCCCGGAGTGCAGTCCGATCGCCTCGCCCGGTTCCCGGAAATTGGCGAAGTTCTCGTCGATGAACAGGGGGCCGTGGGCGTAGTCGAAGGTACCCTCCCCGCCCACGAAATGCTTGACCCTGTCGATCCAGGAAGGGTGGTCGATCAGCGCCTCGAAGGGGGCGCCCGCCTCGTAGATCTGCTGCAGGTTCAGGCCGTCCACGGTGCCGTAGGTGTGGGCGTGGACGTAGCCGTGCCATTCACCGGGAGACAGGGGCGGGATCGCGTCCAGGCAGGCATTCAGTTCCGCCACCTCGGCCTTCGTCAGGGCCTGCTTCAGGTGGAGGAAGCCCTGCAGGTCGAACAGGTAGATGTCCAGGTCGTCCGGTTTGGTCATCGGGGTGGCGGCGCCTCCAGGGGAATCGGGTTGATTTACGCGCGTTTATTCGTTATTCTCTTGACCGGCAATATAGCAGTCACTCCGTCGTAACACAACCAAATTGACCCGGTTCAGCCGGCGCCGCCGACCGGGTCATTCTGTCGTTCTCTGGTCTTTTCGAAGATCGGACGAGGCAACTGGAATGAAGGCTTCATCACCGCCCAATGTGCTGATCGTCCTGAGTGATCAACTGCGGCGGCAGGCCCTGTCCACCTACGGGGATCCGAACATCGTCACACCCCACGTCGACGCCCTGGCCGAACGGGGCGTGCGTTTCGAGCACGCCAGCTCGACCTGCCCTATCTGTGTCCCCTTCCGCTTTACCCTCATGACGGGACTGTACGCCCACGACCGGAAAGTCCCCGCGATCGAGTACAGGATGTCTCCGGCTGAACGGACCCTGGCCGACGAGTTCAACGAGGCGGGCTACGAGACGATCTACACAGGGAAATGGCATCTCGACGGCGGCCACGGACGCATGGGATCCGCAATCCAGTGCGGCAGGACGGCCGTAAAGAAAGCCTACCGGGGCCGTTGGCGGAAATGGATGGGCTTCGAGCTCAGGAACGGTCCCTTCGACACTTATTACTTCGAGGACGATGACCCGGTGCCCAGGCCGGTCGAAGGATACCAGACCGACGGGCTCTTCGACCTCGCCATGGACTACCTCGAGCGCCGGGACCCGTCCCGTCCTTTCTGCATGGTGATCTCCGTCGAACCGCCGCATGATCCCTTCGAGGCACCGGAGGCCCTGATGCGCAGCTGGGAGGCGATGGACATCGTGCTGCCGCCCAACGTGGAGGCGGCCGACGCCGAGGCCACGGAACGGTTCATGCTCAACCGGAAGCGGTACTACGCCATGGTCGAGAACCTGGACTGGAACATGGGCCGCCTGGGGGCCTTCCTGCTGCGCACCGGACTGCATAGCGAGACGGTTGTCCTGTTCCTTTCCGACCACGGGGAACTCGGCGGCGCCCATGGACTGCGGGGCAAGCAGTGGCCTTACGAAGAATCTACGGGCATCCCGCTTATCGTTGCGGACCCCCGTCACCCGGACCGGGCCGGCGCCGTGGTCGAGGATCCGGTTTCCACCGAGGACCTGTTCCCCACCATCCTGGGTCTCGCCGGGCTGAAGCCGCGGGACGCCTTGCCGGGCGAGAATCTGACTCCACTGATCAACGGCAGCGTCAGCAGTCTGGACCGGGAAGGCGTGATGCTTGAATTCATAGCGGAACAGCGGAAGGGCGTGGCCTTCCACGACTGGGTCTGGCGCGGGTTCCGTACTGCCCGGTATAAATACACCGTACGCGGCGACAACCACGGCGGCACGCCCTGGCAGTTCTTCGACCTGGCGGCGGACCCATGGGAACAGCGGAATCTCCTGGAGGATCCGGTGTACCGGGCGGAGATCACGCGGCACCACGACCTGCTTCGGCAGCGGATGAAGGAAACCGATGATCACTTCGTTCTCCTCCCGGCTTTCGGAAGAGAAGGATTGAACACCTGGGATTGACCCGCGCAGCTGCGGTATCGGCGAATGCCGGATCGCCCGGCAGCGGCAGTGCAAGATCGGCCGGCAGCGGCAGCGCACGATCGACCGGCGGCGGACCCATCCCCGGCGGCAGTGCCTGAACAACAAGGGAAATCGAAGCTTTCATGTCCCAGACCAGCAAGACCACCCCGCGAACCGGCGAGTCCGGAAGCGGGGGCCTGGCAACCACATTGACCACCGGGCTCACCCGAAGGGCGCTGCTGATCGGCGTCCTGCTGTCCATTTTGCTGAACATCTGGACGATCCACGCGGGCTATATCTCCCAGTCGTCCTTCATCAGTCTGACTCACCTGCCTGTTTCCGCGCTGTTCCCCTTCCTGCTGGTGGTGCTGGGGCTGAATCCCCTGCTGAAACGCTTCTGGCCGTCCAGGGTGCTTAACCGGAACGAACTGATCATCGTCTTCTTCCTGGTGTTCACCGCGTCCACCATTCCTGCCTGGCCCTTCAGTTCCTACTGGATCGGCGGCATCACGGGACCGTACTACAACGCCACCACGGAGAACCAGTGGGCGGAACTGTTCTTCCAGTACCTGCCCTCCTGGCTCATCGTCCAGAACGAGCAGCAAGCCCTCACATGGTTTTTCGAGGGCATACCGGACAGCCGCCCCCCGGTACTCGGAATGATCCGCGCTGCCTGGACGGTTCCGATGGTCTGGTGGATCACCTTCTTCCTCGCCATCTTCGTGGTCGGCGCATCGGCCATGGTCATGCTACGCAAGCAGTGGGTGGAACATGAGCGGCTGACCTTCCCCCTCGCCCAGATCCCGCTGATCATGATCGAGGAGCAAAAGGGCCGGGCGCTGCCGGCCGTGATGCAGTCGAAGCTGTTCTGGTACGCCTTCGGCATTACGCTGTTCATTTTCCTCTGGAACATCGTCGGTTTCTTCAACTGGGTCAGTCCGATACCCCTCGGTCCACTGCATTTTTTTAACCTTGTGCTGGCGCGGTCGTTTCCCGCCATTCCCGTGAAATTCAATTTCCTGGTCGCGGGTGTCGGTTACTTCACCAACCTGAACGTCCTGTTCAGCATCTGGGTGTTTTTCGTCATCATGACGATTCAGCAGGGCATCATGACGCGCCTCGGCGTGCCCGGGGCCTTCGCCGTCGTCAAATCGCAGCATTCCGGCGGTTTTCTCATGTTTACACTTTTCGCGCTGTGGTCCGCAAGGCGGCACCTGAAGGACGTCGTGATGAAGGCGCTGGGCAAGGCGCCCCACGTGGACGACTCCAGGGAGTTCTTCTCTTACCGAATGGCCGTGCTGGGCGTGCTGGGGGGCGTTACGTACATCGTCTGCTGGCTGTACGCGTCGGGCATGTCCCTCGGCATCATTGCCTTCATGATGGGCTCTCTCCTGATCATGTTCGTGGGCGTGACCCGCATCGTGGCGGAGACGGGCATCGTATTCCTGGACCTGCCCTTCGAGACCCACGACTTCACCGTGGCCGTCATCGGTTCCGGGAGCATCAGCACGCGGGACCTGACCAACCTGGCCATCGCCAATACATACGCCCGGAACTGGCGCACGCTCGGCATGTGCTCCATGGGGCACATCGCGAAGGTGGACGATGAACTGGGCGGCACCGGAAAGGGGTCCTTCAGGACGATCACCGCCGTGCTCGCGATGAGCATCGTCGTGGCGCTGGTCTTCACGCTGTACCTGGGATACAACCACGGCGGGGCTTCGCAGTTTTTCGAGCCCGCCTTCAACAACGGGACCAAGCTACCTTACGACAATCTGGTTAAATGGATCAACAACCGGGAGGCGATCACCGGCACCGAGTTCTGGTTCATGATGTTCGGCGGTTTGATCACTGCCCTGCTGATCCAGGCCCATCACCGGTTCACGTGGTGGTCGCTGCATCCCATCGGGTTCACCGTGGTCCTGACGCCGGGCATGGCCAGTTCGGCCTTCACCCTGTTCCTGGTCTGGTGCGTGAAGGCCCTGCTGCTGAAGATCGGCGGCATCCAGCTTTACCGGCAGGCCATTCCCGCGGTGATGGGCATGCTCGTGGCCTTCGTGCTGGGCGTGTTTCTGTCCTACGTGGCGGACGTCACGTGGTTTCCGCGGGCCGGCCATCCCGTACAGAACTGGTAACCGGGCGGAGGACGACAGGCGAAGGACAGTGGCCGGGCGCAGTTCGCCGGCCTGCGGAGGAAGGATAACGGCGACGGGCGTCGTCTGACGGAGGTGTGACGTGTCGGATGAAAAGGATCCCCAGGAAGTACTCGACCGTATCCTGGAGAAGGATGGCCGCTATCCCCGGCGGGCTTACCTCTTCGTCATGGAGGCGGTTTCCTTCACGGTGGAAAAACTGACCGTCCGGAGGCACATCACGGGGAAGGAACTCTCCCTCGGTATCCGGGACCTGGCCCTCGAGCGGTTCGGCATCGCGGCAAAACTGGTCTTCGACGAGTGGAACATCTCGAAAA
Organism: Gemmatimonadota bacterium; assembly: GCA_026705925.1. Lineage (GTDB taxonomy): Bacteria > JAAXHH01 > JAAXHH01 > JAAXHH01 > JAAXHH01 > JAAXHH01. Next base: position 145,940 of record JAPOZT010000008.1, on the reverse strand, counting down.
CCCGTCACTTCGGCGACATCGTATTCAATCTCGTCAACGAGGGACTACTGCGCAAGACCGAGGAAGACTCCATCGAAGACTTCGACGAAGTGTTCGATTTCAGCACCGCTTTCGAGACCGAAATCCCGATCGACGTCGAATCGAAACGTCGCTGATCTTGCGCAGTGGGAGGTGCATTACGACCGGCGGATGCGGCCCTATGACCGGCGGACCGCACGACGCTGCCTTCTTCCGAATGTGGGCTTGGGGGGAGCGGTGTCCTGCGCGACCTCGTTTGCGGCCTGCTGCGTTACCTTGCCGGTATCCGTGCCTTTCGCGGGGGCTTCTGCCGGTTCGGTCACGGCATCCTTTCCGCCACGTGCTGCCGGAGCGGTCTCCACCGGGACGGTCTTGGCGTCCGATTGCACCTGCGATGAGTCCTTTTGAGAGACCGGTTCGTCTTTCTTGGCGGATTCGTCTTTCTTGGCGGATCTACCCCTGGTCCGCCTGTGACCATTGCCTCGCGCGGCTCCCCGGCCTGCCTGCCCGCCACGTTTTCCTCTGGCCGAACCCGGCTGTTTTTCTTTAGCCGCGGCCTGCTGATCGTTCCCGTCCGCGACTTGCTGGTCGTCCCCGGCTGCGTCCTTCGGACTGTCTTTGGCCGCAGTTTGCTGGTCGTCACCGGTCGCGTCCTTCGGACGTTCTTTGGCCGCAGTCTGCTGATCGTCCCCCGCTACGGATTGCCGGTCCACTATGACCGCGTCCTTTTGGTCTACCTCGGCTGCGACCTGCTGATCGTCCCTGGCGGCGACTTGCTGGTCGTCTTTCGCCGCGACCTGCTGGTCGTTTTCGCCGCTTGCGGGCGTTGGCGCGCCGTTCGACTTCTGGCGCGTTCCGCGCCGGCTGCCGGATTGACGGGACCTGCCCGATCCCCGCTGCGAACGGCCTGAGCCGGACCTGCGGGATGAACGGCCCGCGGGTTGTTCCGCTTCGGCCGCCACGGTTTCGGACCCGGCGTCGCCATTGGCCGCGGGCGGAAGCACCCGGTAATTGAGCCGGCCGGATGCGGCGGGCACCGATTTGAGCTTGTTGATCAGGCGCTTGGGGAAGACCATGCGCGCGGTCGTCAGCGGATTCCCCCACTGGCTGACTCGCAGGCTGCCCCCCAGGCTGACCAGCGCGTAGGCCGTATCTGAATCGAGTCCCTTGTCCTGCGAAATCCATTTCACCATCTCCGTGATCGCCAGGCGCGCCGCCTGGTCCACCGTGGACGCGGACGTGATGGTGATCCATTCGCCCTTCGATTCGACCCGGGGCCAGGAGAACCGCCCGCCCGGGAGCGTGTCCACCCGCAGGGTGACCTCCGCTTCGACTTCCACGCCTGAACCGGCGATCTGTCCGTCACCCACGCAGGCTTTGACATCACCCAGCGACAACAGGGCGCCGTTGACCTGCACGGGGAGATAGACCCGGGACCCGGTCGTGATTTCCAGGGTGTCCATGTTTCCGCCGTGCCGGCCCGGGTAGACCGTATCGATTTCCCCGTGCTTCGCGGCCACGCCCATGCTCCCGATCACCGGGTGAAGCGGCAGCTTGAGCCGGTCGTCCAGGTGAACCTGGTTTTCGTTGACATCGAGTACGCGCACCTTCGGCTTATGGATGTCCTGACCGGGAAAACCGGATTCCGGTCGCACGGCGAACACGCCGGTACCGGCCGTCGTAATCTGTTTGACCTGGATCGACAGTACATCGCCGATACTGGCTTCTTCCACGTAGATCGGACCGGTCACGGGTATGCCCCCGGACTGGTCGCCGTCTCCATCGATACGGGGTTCTTTCGTCAGGAGACCCCGGTAGCAGTCCTGCGTTTCCACTACGACGGTTTCGCCGCGGCTCACTGTAATGGCCGGTGAGACGTTCGGACCGAATACCTGGTGGACCCGGTCTCTGGTAACCCGCCTGGTCAGGACGGCCTGCTCCTTGCTTTCTGTCTTGGACGTTCGTGACGTCCTGGATGATCTGCGAAACAAAATAGATATAACCTCTCGTGAATGGGTTGGTGTATCCAACCGGAGCGGCTCAACCGAAGAGCTCGTCTCCGTAGGCGAATACGGCGGGCGTTCCTCCCGTGTGAAGGAATACGACGGAATCGTCCGTCTGAAACCGCCCCTCGCGGATGTGAATGGCCAGGCCGTCCATGGCCTTGGCCGTGTATACCGGGTCGAGTACGATGCCCTCGGTCTGCGCCACCAGGCGCATGGTCTCGAGGCTGGTACGCGACGGTTCGCCGAAATCCGGTTTGGCGAACACGCAGGAGACATCGAAATCGTCCGGTGTGAAAGTGTGTTTCAGTCCGATGACCGAGGCGCATTCGTTGGCCACGGGCGCGAGACGTTCCTGCATCTCCCGGTCGTCTCCCACCCAGTAGTTGAGCCCGACGGCCTTGAAACAGGCGGAGACGGCGCGCAGTCCGACCACCAGCCCGACGATGGTATGGGTCATGGAACTCGTATAGATGGCCCTTGGCGTTATGCTCCGCTGCGCGAGTTGCTCGCACAGTTCGAGGACGGCATCGACGTAGGCCACGGCACGCAGGATCGCGCCGTCGCTGCTCGTGTCGTATGCCTTCGATCCCTTGGATTCCAGCTCGTCGATCTGCTTCTTCAACTCGTCCTTCACCGTCAGCGGAAAGACGTACTTGATCTGGTCCGCCATGAGGTGGTTGAGCAGCAGGTTGCCGGAAACGGGGTAGGATCGGTGGTCCCGCGGGATGACCACGATGGACTTCATGCCCAGCCGGGCGGCGGCTGCGGCAGTTTGCGCGGACTGGTTGGACTGGGAATCGGAGCCGTGGACCAGGTAGTCGCACCCGTTCTCGAGGGCGGGACCCAGCGAGTAGGTGAACTGGCGGGCCTTGTTTCCGCCCATGGCCAGTCCGGTCATGTCATCGCGTTTGATGTATATACGGGGGCCCCCGAGGGCCTCCCCAAGGCGAGGACAGTCCTGTAGCGGAGTGGGCAGGTGGGCCACCGGCGCTCGGGTGAACCTGCCCAGAAGGTGACGCAGTTCCTGCGCGGCGTCACGGTCGTACAACTTCAATATGGCTGCTCCAGCAGGCGAGAGGCCGGGTTTCCCACGGGAATCATCCCAACAGGAATCATCCCACCGGGAATCAACCGGCGCGTTCGCCTAATGTCCGAATGCAGCGCCTTCGATCCTGGGGTCAGGGGCGCCCAGGCGATCGCCGGTTTCGGGGTCCACCATGATGCTGTGGCCGTCTCCCTGGCGGTATGAACCGCCTCCCCATCCGCGGCTGCTGAGATTGTGCCCCTTCGTCTTCATGGCGTCGACGACGTCGGTCCCCACTCCGCCTTCCACGCGTAGGAAGTCCGGGAACCACTGGTGGTGGATGCGCGGCGCGTCGACTGCTTCCTGGATATTCATGCCGTGATCGACGACATTCAGGATCAGCTGCATGGTCGTATTGATGATCGTGCGTCCCCCGGGGCTGCCCACTACCAGGTACAGTTCGCCGTTGCGCGTAACGATGGTCGGCGACATCGAACTCAGCATCCGCTTGTTCGGTTCGATGAGGTTCGGCGGCGTGCCGATCTGTCCGGTATTTCGGGTGACCCCCGGTTGGTAATTGAAATCGCCCATCTCGTTGTTCGTAATCATGCCCGTTCCCGCGATGACGATGTGGGAGCCGTACCCGCCTTCAAGCGTATAGGTGTTCGATACGCCGTTGCCCCACTGGTCGACGACGGAATAATGGGTGGTTTCCATGGGCTCAGTCGCCATGGTCAGTTCCGGTCCCAGTTCTTCGCTGGGCGTGGCGAAGTAGGGATCGATCGTGGCCCGAAGCTCCGCGGCGTACTCCTTCGTCGTGAGATGTCCCGGAATCTCGACGAAATCCGCGTCTCCCAGGTGCCGGGCGCGGTCGGCGTAGGCCCGGCGCATGGCTTCGGTCATGATGTGAAGAGTATTGGACGCGTTATGGCCCATCCGGCTCACGTCGTACCCTTCGAGTATATTAAGCATCAGCGACATGGTGATGCCGCCCGAACTCGGCGGGGGCATGGAGATGATCTCGTATTCCCCGCGGTAGGTGTTGCGTATGGGTTCCCTGACGATCGCCTGGTAGTTGGCCAGGTCGGTCCGGTCGATCATGCCTCCGCCGGCCTTCATGTCCTTCTCGATCAGCTCGGCGGTCCTGCCCTTGTAAAAGCCGTCGTGACCGTGTTGCGCGATGAGCTTCAGGGTTTCCGCCAGGTCTTTCTGGATCCAGCGGTCGCCTTCCTGCCAGGCCTCGCCGTCGCTGCGCAGCATGGCCGCCTTGCTCGCGGGGATCTGGTCGAAGATTACCTTGCGCCCGTTCAGTCCCCGGGCGATGCGTTCCGTCAGGATAAAACCGTTCTCGGCGAGATCGATGGCGGGCTGAATGACCTCCGCCATGGACATGGTGCCGTACTTCTCGAGGGCCAGGGCGAATCCCGCGACGGTGCCCGGCACGCCGATGGCCAGGTGGTGGATCCGGTTGGTGAAGGGATGATAGGAGGTGCCGTCGCCGCGGGTGAGGACGACGTTCTGGTTCACGGCCCGGTTACCGTCCGGGTCTAGGTACATCCGGGCATGGGCCTTTCCGGGCGCCTTTTCCCGGTAGTCGACGGCCACGGCCGTACCGTCCGCCAGACGGATGACCATGAAACCGCCGCCGCCGATGTTGCCGGCGGAAGGATGGGTCACCGCCAGGGCCAGCCCCAGTCCCACGGCCGCGTCCACCGCGTTACCACCCTTCTTGAGGATGTCCGCGGCGATCTGCGTGGCCAGGGGTTCGACGGCCACCGCCATGCCCTTCTTGCCGACCACCGGTTTGCGCGAAGCCGCATTCGACTCCTGAACGGTGGCGGACAGAAGGATAAAGCCGCACAAGACGGCCAGGGTCTTGAATCGATGTATCATTTACCGAAACCTCATGCTAATGGTGACGATTCCGCTATGTTTACGGGTCGCATGCAAATCGGGGACACCATCCTCCACGGCACAGACAGAAGTAATAAAGGCGGACATCCCGTACTAGTCAAGGTCAATGTGTATCCGACAACCCGCGAAAGGTCACCAAATACACTATTTTAAGATACGGCGGACACCCCTTGCGCCTTCAGTTTTTCTCTGTTGATCCACCTGCACCGTTGCCGTATATTCGAACGATATTTCGACCGCCAGGAATCGACACAGGTAATGACGACTGAACTCGTTTGATGCTCCATTTCCACAGGTAAACTCCATGCGCAAACACTACCGTCTGATGATCCCCGGCCCCATCGAAGTCAGTCCCGACGTGCTGGCCCACATGAGCGATCCACTCACCGCCCACTACGGCGACCGCTGGGTCGAAATCTGGCGCAAAGCCGTTTCCAATCTCCAGCGCGTGATCGGGACGGAAGGCGACGTCTTCCCGCTCGTGGGATCGGGACACACGGGCAACGACGTGGTCATGAACAGCCTGTTCAATCCCGGCGACCGGATCCTGACGCTCGACAACGGTCTCTTCGGCAAGCGACTGGACGATCTCGCCAGGGCTTTCGGGCTGGATTCGGTGGTGTTGGAGAAGCCATGGGGCGTGCCTTTCGAGGCTGCGGACATCCACGAGGCCGCCGCGGCGAATCCCGGCCTGAAGGCGGTCTTCATGGTGCATGGGGAGACGTCGACGGGCGTCGCCAACCCGGTACACGAACTGGCCGCCGCCGCCCGGGAACACGGCATGCTCGTCCTGGTGGACACCATCGCGTCCCTGGGCGGCGAGCAGTACCTGATGGACGCCTGGGACATCGACGTCACGGTGTGCGCCTCCCAGAAGGCCCTGGGCGCGCCGCCGGGCCTGGCCCTCGTGGCCGTGAGCGACCGGGCCTGGGACGCCATGAAGGACCGGCGGGAGCCCCGCGGGTTCATGGCCGATCTGCAGAACCTGCGCCACTTCGCCGAAACCCAGGCCGACGTCCATCCCCATCCCGGCACCATGCCGGTCAACAACTTCGTCGCCTTGATCAGAAGCACGGACGACATCCTGGAAGAGGGGCTCGAGGCTTGCTGGACCCGGCACCGCAAGGTCTCCCGCGTGGTGCGGGAGGGCGTGCGCGCTATGGGCCTGGAGGTCATGGCCGAGGAACGGGCCGCCTGCGTCAACATGACGGTGATCCATTCGGAAGACCGGTTCAAGCCCACCGCCTTTTCCGATTTCATGAAGGCCGAGTACGGCATGCATGTCGGCCTGGGTCTCGGCGACTACGTGAACCGGACCATACGCGTGGGCCACATGGCGCACAACGCCAACCTGGAGGCCGTGACGCCCTTCCTCGTCGGCCTGGAGCAGTACCTGCGCCGCCAGGGATTCGACGTGGCGCGCGGCGCGTGCCTGGCCGGCCTGGACTGAAAGCGCAGTTCGCCCGACCCCTGACTGCCCTCCCGGCACTGAATGATCGGGCGGGCACGTCGAGTCGCCGCCGTGGGAGAACTCGAGATGATCTACGAAGAACGGATCTACAAAATCATGCCCGGCCGCGTGCCGGATATCCTGGACCGGTTCACGAACCACGCCGTGCCCCTCTTCGAGAAACACGGCATGAAGCTGGTCGGTTTCTGGCAGACCGCGGTGGGGCCGAGCAACCACGAGCTCACCTATCTGCTGGCCTTTGAAGACGCGAACCACCGCGACCGGGCCTGGGCGGCTTTCATGGCCGACCCCGCTTGGATCAAGGCCAAGGCCGACAGCGAAAGGAACGGCGCGCTGGTCGCCGAGGTGGCCAACCGGATCCTGACGCCGGTACCCTTCTCTCCCTTGCAGTAAATCGGCACCGACATGGCGAAACAACAGCGCTTGCGGAAGGAACTGCGGTTCTTCGAAGTCTACGCCGTCGCGACGGGCACCACGTTGAGCGCGGGCTTCTTTCTCCTGCCGGGCCTGGCGGCGATGGAAGCCGGTCCTTCCCTGGTGCTGGCCTACCTTCTGGCGACCCTTCCCCTCATACCGGCCATGCTCTGCGTCGTGGAACTGGCCACCGCCATGCCCCGCGCGGGCGGCGTGTACTACTTCGTCGACCGGTCCCTCGGACCTTTCGCCGGGCTGATCACGGGGATCGGGACCTGGCTGGCGCTCATCCTCAAGGTCACCTTCGCGCTGGTGGGCATGGGCGCTTACATCGCCCTTTTCTTCCCGGGCCTGCCCCAGCTGCCCGTGGCCCTGGCGCTGGCGGCGGGCCTCGGTGCGGTGAACTTCTTCGGCGCCGCGAAGAGCGGCCGCCTGCAGATCTACCTGGTGATGGCCCTGCTCCTGCTGCTGGCCGGTTTCATCGGCGGCGGGGTCCCGGCGCTGGATGCCGTCGCGTTCGAGGGCCTCTTCGGCGTCGAGATCACCACGCTCATGGGGACGGCGGGACTGGTCTACATCAGCTACGTAGGCGTGACCAAGGTCGCGAGTCTCGCGGAAGAAATCGAAAAACCGGAAAAGACCCTGCCCCGGGGCGTGTTCCTGGCCCTGGCCACCGCCGTCGCGGTATACGCCCTCGGCACGACGGTCATGGTGGGCGTCATTCCCATCGAACGCCTCGCGGGCGACCTCACGCCGGCGGCGACGGCGGCCGATATCCTGTACGGCTGGTGGGGAAGCCTGCTCCTCTCCGTGGCGGCCCTGCTCGCCTTCGTCTCCGTGGCGAACGCGGGCATCCTGAGCGCTTCCCGCTATCCGCTGGCCATGAGCCGCGACCGCTTGCTGCCCGTCGGAATGAGCCAGGTAACCGCCAAGGGCGTGCCGGTCCGCTCGCTGCTGCTCACGGTGGGCAGCATCCTCTTCATCCTGCTGACCCTCGACCCCGTGGGCATCGCCAAGCTGGCGAGCGCCTTTCAACTCGTCGTCTTCGCCGTCGTGTGCCTCGCGGTGGTCGTGATGCGGGAAAGCCGCATCGCCGAGTACGACCCGGGATACCGCTCGCCCTGGTACCCCTGGATGCACATCGCAGGCATGATACTGCCCTTCCTGGTGATCTGGCAGATGGGGTGGCCCGCCATCCTGTTCATCGTCGGTTTCATTGCCGCCGGGACCCTGTGGTATTTCTACTACGCGCGGTTCAGGGCGGACCGCAACGGCGCGATCTACCACATCTTCGAGCGGCTCGGCCGGTCCCGTTACCAGGGGCTGGACCGGGAACTGCGCGGGATCCTCAAAGAGAAGGGGCTCCGGGACGAAGACCCCTTTGAAGACATGATCACCCGGTGCCAGCCGGTCGATTTCGAAGAGGAAGTCGAGTTTGATCGGGTTGTCGCCGTCGCGGCGGAAAAGCTGTCGCCCCGGGTCGGGCTTTCAACCGGTGAAATCAACGACAGATTCATGCAGAAGACCGATGCCGGCGGAACGCCGGTCACCGAAGGCGTGATGTTGCGTCACTTTCGCATGACGGGAATCGCCCTGCCGGAACTGGTCCTCGTCCGCACCTTCGAGGGGGTGCGTGTAGAGTATGAAAACCCCGTGACCGGCGCACTGAATTCCGACGAAATCCACGCGTTTTTCTTCCTGGTCAGCCCTGCGGAGCACACCTCGCTGCATCTGCGCATGCTGGCCCGGATCGCGGAACGGGCCGACGACGTGAACTTCGGCCTGGTGTGGCTCGCCGCGGTCGACGAACACGCCCTTCGCGACATCTTCCTGCGGAGCGACCGTTACCTGACCGTCCCGGTCCTTCCCCAGTCACCCGCGAGCGGCCTGATTGGTATGCCCGTATCGGAAATGGATATCCCGGGGAGATGCCGGATCGTGTGGATACGCCAGTTTGACGAGGTGATCATACCCGAGGGCGACACCGTGATCAAGTCCGGCGATCTGTTGACCGTTATCGGCGATCCCGGGGACTTGAACGCCTTCCGGCGGATGTACCACGACTAGGGCACGTAAGGCGTCTAGGGCACGTAAGGCGTCCCCGTCCTGCGCAGTTCCTTGGTCACCGCCATCTGGCAGGTCACGTAGGCCTGGGTGTCCGCATTGCCGCGGCGGTTCAGCAGACCGGCGGCGTAGCCCGGCCTGGCGTCGGCGATGGTGCCGACGATGAGGTTGGCGTATTCCACGGTGGTGTCGTACCGGTCCGCGATCAGGGCGTTCATCTCGCTCCAGGCGATCTTGACGGCCTCTTCCCAGTTATAGCCCTGCCCGCTGGTCAGGTATTCTTCCTGTGACTCCACGATCCGGGTCTTCTCCACCACCGGCGCGCTGCACGGAAACCCGGGCGAGCGGTCCACACGCATCGTGATCGTCGAATCGATCTCCACGCCCGTCCCCGTCAACTCGCCGTCCCCCATCCGGGCGTGCACGTCGCCCAGGGACAGCAGTCCACCCGGTTTCTGGGCCTTGATGTGGACGGTGCTGCCCGGTTGTATCGCGTTGAAATCCATGTTGCCGCCCGTGTCGATCTGGTGGAGTGCCACCGATTCGAGCATGACGACGCCGATCATGGGACGAACCGGCACCACGAAATCCGGCGGGAAATGGACCAGGCCGTCCCGTACCGGCGCGATCAGGCGCAGGCTGCCCCAGTGCGGGCCGCCGTTGCGGTAGAAACCGTAGGGACCGACCTCCATGTCGAGGATCTCCACGGACACCCAGTCTCCGGCTTCGATCCCCTCGATGTAGAAGGGTCCGCACGGCCGTGAATACCGGTAGGGATCCACGTCCATGACCGCCCCGGCCCGCAGGTCCTTCTTGGCGAGATAGTCCTGATCGTGGCCGCCGTAGGTCTCGACCTGGACCGTCTCCCCGGGTTCGAGCACGCCGCGGATCTCCTTGAACGCCGGATCGTCCGGTCCGGAGAGATAGGGGGTGCGGGTAAACCGGCGCATGGAACGCTCCTTCCTTTTGGACCAACGAATTTACCTGTCTAGCGAATTTACACGTCTAGATGGTTTTCTTTTCGTGCCCTGCAGTGTTTTTTATCACCCTGGGAAACCGGCGCGTTATATTCTGGATTGTATTCGATCCATCGGTGCCTTACAAGCCCTAAACCTACCCCCAGATTGCGGTCCTGCGTTGGAAGCGGTCCAGCACATGCAGCGGTCCGTAGTGGAGAAGAGGCCATGCGACTCACGAAAGAGCGGTTGGCGTTCATGGACACCTTCGGCTACCTCGGTTTTCCCGGGTTGTTGAAGGACCGGATCGACGAGATCGTCGGTGCCTTCGAGGACGTCTGGGCGGAGCGCGGCGGCGGCCATGACGGCAAGCCCCACGACGGGACGGCCAGATCCTGCATCGTGCCCTTCATCGATCAGCATACCGTACTATCCTCGCTCATCGACGATCCCCTCGTCAACGGAATCTTCGGCAGCCTCCTGGGCGATGACTTCGTGTACCTGGGCAGCGACGGCAATTTCTACGTCAGTAATACCAACTGGCATTCCGACACGGACTGGTCGGGCAAGAAGCGTGGCGCCCCACCCCGCATCTATTACAAGATGGCCATTTACCTCGACCCACTGACGCGGGAAACGGGCGCGCTGCGGGTCATCCCCGGCAGTCACCGTTGGGGCGATGCGTATGCCGATTCTCTCGAATCCCAGATCAGGAAATCGGATGAAAACTGGGGCATCGAAGGCTGGGAGGTGCCGGCCGTGGCGCTGGAGACGCAACCGGGGGACATCGTCGTGTTCAACCAGAATACCAAGCACAGCGCCTGGGGCGGGAGCGACCGGCGCAGGATGTTCACGATAAACTGCACGGCCCGGTTCGCCGATAAAGATATACCGATCCTGAAGAACGAAATCGCCGCCGCCGCCCGATTCTGGCTCGACAGCGTTTACGGGGAAGCCATGCTGGAATCGGCCGGTCCGGGGCGCATGAAACACCTGGAACAGCCCCTGGCCCACCAGGACCACCTGGTGGAGGAGGTCCGCAAGGCCAGGCTAAGGATGGAGGAGCCGTCGAGGGGATAGGACGCGGTCGCGCGGCCGGCGAGTGCGCTGACCTGCCCTCGGCGCGACGCCGTGTGTAGGCTGACCTATTGCCGCCAGTCCTGCTGATCGCGGACTTGTCGCAGGAACCTTCGGGCGTTGCCGGAGAAATGGTCCTCGATCTCCTGTGACGTCAGCCCCAGCATGTCCGCCACCTGTTTCTCCTGCCGCAACTGCTCGTAGATGACCAGCGTCGCCCGCGAATCGCAGTGGGGCGTCGTTTCCGTCGTGCCCTCGTAGTAGGTCCACGCCCGCCCGTAGGTGACGTACTTGCCCCGGGCACACCCCGCCACCACGTTGTCCGAACCGAACATGACACGTGAACGGTCCTCGTGCTTCATCAGCAGGTACTGGGAGTAGAGGTCGTTCACGGCCGACGTGTCGTACCATATATTGGGCAGGTCCGTGAGAAAGTGGATGGCGCGCTCCATCATGAAGCAGTTGAAGGCTCGGGCGCAGTGGGCGAGGATCCACTGGGCGCGGGGATAGCGCTTCGTGTAGTCGGCCAGGTCCTGCTGGTTGTCCGGGTCCGCCGGCCCCTCGGGCTTGGACATGTGCATGGTGATGGCCAGCCCGAGGTCGTGGGCCACCTCGATGAAGGACTCGGGCAGGAAGTCCCGGATGCGGCAGTGGGTGGGGTCCGGCGCGAAGGTCCGGTAGGGTTTGAGGCCCAGGAAGCCGTGTCTTTTCACCTGGGCGGCCACGTATTCCGGCGTCATGTCGGGCGTGACCATCATGTTGATCGCCGATTCGGGGTCCTGTTTCATCTCCCCGGCCATCCAGTCGTTGTGGCCTTCCGTGTCGATCCCGCCGGTGATCGGCGTGCCGAGTACCAGGTAATGTATCCTGCGACCCGGATACAGCTTCTCCGCCCAGGCCAGGTGGTCCTGGTAGTCGATCTCCAGCCGTAGCCCGGTGGGGCCCGGGGGCAGCTTGCCCCGGTGCCTTTCCGACCACATGTGCACGTGCATGTCATAGACGGTTTCTGGCACGAAATCGGCCAGTTCCTCGTCCCAGAAGCTCCGATCGAAATCCTGATAGTCTGGTACGCTCATGAAGGTTCCTCGCGGTTGCGGGGGAAACTGCGGTTCGTTTCGTGTGAGACCGGTTCAGTGTACCCCTATCGAACATCCTTTTCAAGGCCAAAAGAAACTTTGACATTACACCGTTGCAGACGCTTATTTTCCTCGAGATCACATCCAAATAAATCGCCATTGGATTCGGTGGCCATCGAAGACGGAGGCAGTCATGGCTGAAGCACAAGACATGAACCGGCGCAGTTTCCTGCGCAGCACCATGCTGGGCGGCGCGGGCGTCACGCTGATGGGCACGCCGGCATGGGACGCGGCGGCCCAGATGGTCAGCGGCGCCTCGGACGTTCCCGTGAACGGCGTGGGACTCGACGACCCCCTGCTCGTCCAGCTCAGTATCAACGAGAACCCCCTTGGCGCGTCGCACCGGGCCATCGAGGCGGTGGCCGGCAAGATGTTCGGCATGAACCGGTATACCATGCACTTTGAACTGGAAGAGGCCCTGGCCGCCCATCACGGCGTCGACCCGGAGTCGGTGTTCACGGGCGTGGGTTCATCGGAAATCCTACTCACCGCGACGCTTGCAGCTTTCTGGAACAATCCGGGAAACGTGGTGACCGCCTTCCCGTCCTACCGTTCCATTCCGAGGACGGCGGAAGAACTCGGACAGCCCGTCAAGCGTGTGCCGCTGACCGGAGACTGGCAGATGGACCTGCCGGCCTTGCTGGCGGCGGTGGACGAGAACACCCGGATCGTCAGCATCTGCAATCCCAATAACCCCACCGGCCAGCTCCTTGATCCCGCCGAACTGGAACGCACGATCCGGGCGATACCGAATGACGTCATCGTCTGCGTGGACGAGGCGTATATCCAGTTTGTCGACGATCCCGCCTATCCGTCCACGATTTCCCTGACGAAGGAAGTCGAGAACCTGCTGGTGTCCCGGACTTTCTCGAAGGCCTACGGACTCGGCGGCATGCGGGTCGGTTACGGCGTAGCCCATCCCTCCCTCCTGGAGCGCATGCAGCGGTTCAGCATCGGGCTGCTCAACAAGAACACGCTGTCCACCGTGGCCGCGATGGCCGCGCTGAACGACCAGCAGCACGTCCAGCGTACCGTGCAGATCGTCCGCGAGGGGAAGGCGTTTCTCTACGCGGAACTGGAGGCCATGGGATACAGCCCGATCCGGACGCAGACGATCTTCGTCACCGTCGAGGTCGGTCCCAACCTGGAGACCCTCCTGGACCGCCTGTGGGAGAAAAAAGTCCGGGTTCGCCAGGCCTTCGACATGGAAGGCTTCATGCGCATCTCCGTCGGCCTGCCCCGCGAGAACGAGGCCTTCATCACCGCCTTCAAGCGGGAACGCAGCGCGTTGTAGCGGGCTGCGGGACCGGCGCGTTGTAGCGGGCCGTGGGATCGGCGCGAAGTGGGTGCGTCGACGGCATAGGCTGACGCGTAATACGGTATGTCACAGAAAGGTGCAGGGTTCTGGATGAAATACCCCAATCCGCTCAAGCGGCGCATCCACGACGGCGAGTTGCTGCTGGGCACGGTCCTGCCCGCCCACGATTCGTTCACGGCCTCGGTGGTATGCCGTTCCGACATTGATTTCCTCTGGATCGACACCGAGCATTCCGCGAGTGCCGTGGAAGACCTGGACATGGTCCCGGTGATCGCCCGTCAGAACGACGTGGCGCCGATGATCCGCGTCGCCTGGAACGACCCCGCGCTGATCAAGAAGGCCTATGACATCGGCGCCGTCGCCGTCATGATCCCCCAGGTCAATACGGCCGCGGAGGCGGAACGGGCGATGCAGTTTGCCCGCTATGCGCCGGAGGGCCAGCGCGGCGTATCCCCGTACTGGGCCATGATGGCCGGGTTGGAATTCAACCACGTGGTCAAAACGGCCAACGCGGAAACCGTCACCGTCCTGCAGATCGAAAGCGTCGAAGCCCTCGACAACCTGGACGAAATCAAGCAGGTGGAAGGGATCGACATCCTCTTCATGGGACCCACGGATCTGTCCGCCACCATGGGGATGATCACGGAGACCGAGTCGGCCGAGGTGCAGACGGCCATCCGGGAATTTCCCCGGCGGCTCGAGGGCACGGGAATCATGGCGGGGACGACGCTGGACGACCTCCAGGACATCCGGCAGAAAATCGACTGGGGCTACCGGTACATCAACGTCGGTAGCCCGTTGGGTTACGGATTGCGCGTCCTGAAGGACAACGTGGACGCACTGCGGAGCGAATGAGTGGCCGGCCCGCGCCATCCGGGAAGGAAGCCGGAATGATCAGCGAAGAACAGGTTCAGTTGTTCCAGGAGCGGGGATGGCTGGTCGTCGAAGGTGTCTACCGGCCCGAAGAGGCCGACGAGGTGGCCCGACTGGCCGTGGAAACGGCGGATTCCATGGAAGTAGAGGAATCCATGGAGGGCTATCTGCTGGACCGTTCCGAATCGGGCGAGACTGCACCTCGGAAGATCGACAGTCCCTACCTGCGGAGTCCGTTGTTCCGCGATTTCGCCCTGGATGGCCGGCTCCGGGACATCCTCCGGCAGCTCACCGGTGAAGAACCTCTGCTCAAGAGCGACCAGCTCTTCATGAAACCACCACGGTTCGGCTCGGAGAAACCCTACCACCAGGACAACTTTTACTTCCGGTGCACGCCGGGCGGCCACGTCATCACGGCCTGGATCGCCCTCGACGACGTGGACGAGGAGAACGGCTGCCTCCGTTACATCTCCGGTTCGCACAAAAAGGGGATCATCGACCACGTTGAGGTCCCCGGCCAGCCCTACAACCTGGCGCCACCGGACGACCTGATCGACTGGGCGATGGAAGCCTCCGCACCGGTGCGCAAGGGCGGCGTGGTCTTCCACCACTCGGAGACGCTCCACTCGTCGCGCCGCAACACGTCGGACCGCTGGCGGCGCGGCTTCGCGACTCACTGGGTCACCGTGTCAGTCACGTCCGAAACGGACAACCTGGACAGCGCTTACTTTCGGCGGGAAGACTACGTGGAACACGTGCGTGCGGTCGACCAGCGGAAGGACGGTGCGGTGCGGGTCGGGACTGTGGATCGGGCGGGAGTGTCCTGATGTCCAAGGCCGCCTCGAAAACCTCAATAACCGATCTCATGTGGTCGGAGACGGCCACAATATACGACGCGATCCTCGCACATCCCTTCATCAAGGGGCTTACCTCCGGCGACCTCGACCGTTCGGCCTTCGAATTCTACACCGTCCAGGACGCGCTGTATCTAAAGGACTACGCCCGGGCCCTGAGCCTCGCCGCGGTGAAGGCACCGGACGAGGACACCATCATCCTCTTCAACGAGCATGCCAAGGGGTGTCTCGTGGAAGAGCGAGCCATGCAGGAGAACTTCTTCGACGTCTTCGGCCTGTCGTCGGAAAAGGTCTGGACTACGCCCAAGGCGCCGGTATGCCAGGCCTATACCAGCTACCTGCTTTCCGTGGCCTACGGACGGCCTTTCCACGAGGTCGTGGCCGTGGTGCTTCCCTGCTACTGGATCTACTGGGAGGTGGGCAAGGCGCTGGCCGAGAAGGGTTCGCCGGACCCCATGTATCAGCAGTGGATCGACACCTACGCCGGCGAGCAGTTCGCCGAGTGCGTCGTCGCCGTCCTCGAGATCACGAAACGGGTCGCGCGAGGACTTCCGACTGAAGACCGCGAGGCCATGCTGGCGCACTACGTCACAACCAGCCGGTACGAGTGGATGTTCTGGGACATGGGGTTTCGGAAGGAAAAGTGGCCGGTGTGAGCCGGGTCTGGATTTCAACGAGGAAGCGAATGAGTATAGAGCATTGGCAACGAATGGCATGAAGCGTCCCAATCACATTTGGTGGAGATCAACAGGTCACTGGCTCGACAGGTATGCAGGAGCGACAGGCGGTATGGCGTTGACAAAGGAATAAAAAGTAATTACTATAATTACGTAATAAGCCCTCAGCGGAGGTGAAGTGTATGGACAAATCGTCTCGCATCAGGGAAATCAAGTTGATTCCTATTGGGAATTCCAGAGGCATCCGCATTCCCAAAGCGCTGCTGGACAAGTATGGATGGAGTGACCGGGTGACGCTGGAAGAGATGGAGGAAAGCATCGTCTTGCGGGGCAAGGTGAATCATAACCTGTCCTGGGAGGAGACCTACCGCGCCATGGCCGCAGAATCAGAGGACTGGAGCGACTTCGACGTCACAATTGCCGATGGATTGGATTGATGGCCCCGTTTCCCCGGCGGTATGCCGTGTACATGGCTGACTTGAATCCCACCAAAGGTGCTGAAATTCGCAAGGTCAGGCCGGTGGTGATTGTCAGCCGCGACGAAATGAACCGGCACCTCGAGACTGTGGTCGTCTGTCCCATTACCTCTAACCTGCATCCACGCTGGCGAGGGCGTCTGCAAGTGCGGTGCGCGGATCGGGACGCCGAGATTGCCGTTGACCAGATACGCACCATCAGCAAGCAGCGTCTGGGACAACTTGTTGACAGCCTTTCCGCCGAAAGCGCGGCACAGTTGCGCCGCATCATCGCCGAGATGTACGCAGAATAACGGTTGAAACGGGCGATGATTGACGCACCAGGGCCGGATTCGACTGCAGTGGTGGACGTTACGGTTGCGGTAATGGAAGAACTTTAAGGTCAATCATTGAACTTAAAAGGTGGCACATTGAATCAGCACGAAGTCAAACCTACACGAGTCTGGAAGTTATCCAAGGCCAAGGCGCGGCTGTCCGAGATACTACGCCTGTCGGAAGAAGAAGGCCCGCAACGCATTGGAACGCGCAGAGCGTTCGTCGTCATTCCGGAACGTGTCTGGCGAGAGCGAAAGGAAGCACCGCGGAAAGCACTCGGCCAATGGCTGTTGAACAACATACCGCGCGGTACCAACCTGACCACTCCGGACCGCAACACCAATCGCAAGACGCCGTTCGCTGACGACGATGTAGCATGAACGGGTACCTGCTGGACACCCATGTCATTTCGAAACCGACGTGGGCTGCGCCTTGCGAAGGCGTGGTGACTTTTCTGCCAGAAACCTAAGACTTCTGGTTGTCCTTGGAAGACGCCATAACCTCCCTTACCCAACCCACCTGCACCGCCTTTTCCAGTTTCTCCATGGACTATAGCCAGGCATCCAACGCTCCCTGGCGCCATCTCTCCATCTGAGTTTCCTTACGAGACTCCCTCGTTTCTCCCTACTAATCAATTATACAGCCGTAAAAACGCAGTCTGAACGGACAGCCAGCCAGACCGCAGCCAGGCCGCAGCCTCGCTGCAACCGGACTGCGTAAGAACTGTCGCTTTCGGATCGCTGAGAACGCGTGCGTTGCGCGTGAGTGGCGCATGCTTGGCGAGTGCGTGACGTGTGCGTGGCGTGTACGTGGCGCATGCTTGGCGAGTGCGTGGCGCGATGGTGAAAGCGACCTGCCGGAAGGAATCGTCATGAGTATCGATATCGTTCGAGGTGCCAGCCAGAAGCCTGCGTCAAGCGATGCCCTGGTGGAGATCGTTTCCCAGCAATCCGCATGGTCGGGGTGCTTGTTCATCGGCTATCCGATTTTCAGTACGTCCGAAGGACTCCAGATGATTGACGCCCTGCTGGTTTCGGCTGACATGGGCGTGGTCGTTTTCGATCTCATAGAGGGTCACGAAACGGGTGACTACGGGGCGCGGCAGGATGATTCGGCCAACAAGCTCGAAGCCCGGCTCAAGGTACACCAGGGACTGATGCGTCGGCGGGATCTCATGGTTCCCATCCATACGATCTCATTCGCCCCCGCACTGACCAATCCGGATACATGTCGTGTTTCAAATCGTGATTCATCTCGTTCAGGGGACTACCCGCTCGCGAGCGCCTCCTCGCTCATACAGGAACTGAACCGGTTCACCTGGTCGCGTCCGCATGACCAGGATATGTGCGCGAAGGTGCTGTCGGCGATCGAGCACATCACCACGATGCGAAAAAGGGGATACAACCGGCGTGTTGCGGAGGAGGATTCGCGAGGCGCAAAGCTGGTCAAACTCGAGGAATCGATCGCGACACTGGACAACATGCAGCATCGCGCCGTCATGGAAACGGTCGAAGGCATACAACGTATTCGCGGTCTGGCGGGTTCGGGCAAAACCATCGTGCTGGCGCTGAAGGCCGCCTATTTCCATGCGTATCATCCCGAATGGCGCATCGCGGTCACGTTCAATTCACGTTCCTTAAAGGATCATTTTCGTCGCCTTATCAACAACTTCTTCATCGAACAAACCGGCGATGAGCCTGATTGGAACAAGCTGCGTGTCGTCAACGCCTGGGGTGCCTGGCAGGGCAAGGATCGCAGGGGCATCTATGCCGAGTTCTGCCGCCTGTACGGAATGGCGTTTTTTGACTATGGAAAGGCGCGCAACAGATTCGGACCGGGTGGGGAGTTCAAGGGGGCGTGCGAATACGCCCTTGCTAATGCACGTAATCGAGAACCGGTCTACGACGCGATACTTGTCGACGAGGCGCAGGATTTACCGCCCGTATTTCTGAGGCTCTGCTACAAACTGCTCAAACAACCCAAGAGACTGGTGTACGCCTATGACGAACTGCAGAATCTTCGCGGCAGTTCCCTGCCTTCTCCCGAAGAAATTTTCGGGAAGCACAAGGATGGATCGCCCAAAGTGAGGTTTGACGACACCGGTGATCTCGCACCGCAGCGTGATATCATGCTGTCGAAATGTTACCGCAACTCGAAACCGGTGCTGGCCACGGCGTTTGCCCTTGGACTCGGGATATACCGGAAACCGCCCCCTGCGATGGAAACCGGTCTGGTCCAGATGTTCGACCGGGCTCATTTATGGGAAGACATCGGTTACAGCGTGCGGGAAGGGGCACTGCGCGACGGTTCGGACGTTACGCTTGACCGTACGGAAGATACGAGTCCGGGATTTCTGGAAGACCATTCCAACCTCGACGACTTGATTCGTTTTATCACCTTCAGAAACCAAGATGAACAGGCGGACTGGCTGGCGGAGGCCATTGCCGAGAACTTCCTGAAGGACGAACTGCGCCACGACGACATCATGGTCATCAACCCCGATCCTCGTGCGACTCGGGAGAAGGTCGAACCGATACGCAGTCGTTTGAAGGAACTGGGCATCAGATCCCATCTCGCCGGAGTCGACACCGATCCGAATACCTTCTTCCGACCGGGCAGAGCATCGGTGACCCTGACCGGGATTCACCGCGCCAAGGGCAACGAAGCCGGCATGGTCTATATCATCAATGCCCAGGACTGTCACTCGGCGGTTCGTAATCTGGCGAACGTACGCAACTGCCTGTTTACGGCGTTAACGCGAAGTAAGGCGTGGGTCCGCGTGCTTGGTTTCGGCGAGTCCATGGCCCAGTTGAAAGCAGAATATGAGAAACTGAGAGCGCGGCGTTTCGAGTTGCGGTTTACCTATCCGACTTCGGAGCAGCGGGAGCGCCTGCGGCTCATCCACCGGGAAATGACCACGGCCGATGCCAACCGCCTCAGGAACCGCGACAGGCATCTGAATGATCTTCTCGCGGAGCTCGGTTCCGGCGAAGTGCGGATCGAAGACCTGGACGAGGATACGATTGCCCGGTTCAGGAGTGTCCTGATGGAATAGCGTTATCCGACCTGCTTCCTTTCCGACAGACCAGTATGCAAAAGGAGATGATAGCATGAATAACGAACTAATCACACCCCTCACCGCCTCCGGCGAGTCCGAGACATTGGAGTTCAAGGAGACGACGGGAACCCGCCGGGTCGGGAACACCACGCTGGTACTGTCTCCTGACGAGTACAACCGGATGCTGTTCGAACGGATGCACAGCGAGCAGCGGTGGGAAAACCAACCTGCCGCCGGATGGTCGATCAGCGACCTTGACGATGCGGAGATACGACGGGTCGTCGCGGAGGGCGTTCGGCGCGGCCGCATGGATGAACCGCCAAGCAGGGAGCCGGCCGACCTGCTGCGAGGACTCGGTTTGCTGCACGATGGCGTATTGCTTCGAGCGGCAGCCGTCCTGTTCGGCAACGGGGAAAGATTGGAGGTCGAAATGCCGCAATGCCTGCTTCGCGTGGCCCGCTTCCGGGGAACCGACAAGATGAAATTCCTGGACAATCGCCAGTTCAACGGCAACGCCTTCACGCTCCTCGCGAACGCTGAACGTTTCCTGCGCGACAGCCTGCCGATCGCCGCTCGGTTCGAAGATGATCGCTTCGACCGAATCGACGAACCGCTTTATCCGCCACTTGCGACCCGCGAGGCGCTGGCGAACGCGTTGTGCCATCGCGACTATTCCATCGGCGGCGGTTCCATTGGCGTGGCGATCTACGATGACCGCCTGGAGATCACGTCCGCCGGATCGCTGCATTTCGGGCTGACGCCTGAGAAGCTGTTCGTTCCGCACGAATCACGCCCGTGGAATCCACTAATCGCCCGCGCTTTCCATCGACGCGGGATCATAGAGGAGTGGGGGCACGGAACGCTGAAGATGACGGACCTGACCAGCGCAGCGGGCCTTCCCACGCTGGAAATCGAAGACGACGGCTGGTGCGTCACCGTGAGGTTCCGAAACGGGCAGTTCGTGCCGGAATCGGGTGATCGCGGAGGTCGTAGTGCGAACCGGTGTGCTGAAGTCCTCGTTTTGCTCAATCGTGCAGAGGAGGGGCTGACGCGCCGCGACATTCACGCTCGGTTAGGTACTGGCGTCAGCGAACGCCAGGTTCGAAGAGCACTGGAAGAGTTGAGAGACAAACGGCTGGTCGTGACCAAGAACCGCGGACCACTGACGCGCTGGGTACTCAATCAGGGGGGCGCGATAGGGGCGCGATAGGGGCGCGATAGGGGCGCGATAGGGGCGCGATAGAGCGTTATCAGGGGCGTTTGGGGAGCGTTAAGGCCTGTTTTACGTTCGTGCATCTTCGATCAGGTACCGCAGAATGCTCACCAGCGCCCGTCCAGGTCCTTTTTCCGCATATCCCGCGAGTTCAAACCTCCGGCTTCCCCTTCTGCGCACCACGACCTCGCTCCAGAAGAAGAATCCTTCCTTCAGTTGGACATCCAACAAGTCGCCGATGTCATACAGGGTCCCGGTGTTGTTGTTGACCAGACGGTTCGACCGCGTGATGGCCATGCCTTCCTCACCGGAACCGTCGATATCGTAGAACACCAGCAGATCGTTCACCGTCGCGGCCACACCGCTGAAACGTAAGTCACGCTGCAGCGAAACGATGAAGTTCGCCGCCCGATCTGCGTCGATATCGGGGTAGATGTAGAGACCGGCCCGGGTATCGGTCCAGATACCGCGCGCGGCCTGTCGAACACGCTGAACAGCCGGATCGGCCGAAGAACCGGCTCCCGTGCGGCTGGAGGCGTCGGTCCAGGTGGCGCCGGAACGGGAGGCGCCGGGCCGAGAATACTCCGCTCGTGTATGGGATGTTTGCGAGGAAGAACGAGAACGGGAAGGAGACTGACGCTGTGAAGTAGACCGGTAAGACGACCCGGAGGTCGAAGACCCCCGCAGGTATTCCGGATTGCGGACGAGCCACTGGTAGGCCTCGTTGATCTCCGTGAACTTGGCGGTGGCCCGTTCTTTTACCCGGTCGGGCACCTTGTCCGGATGCCAGATCAGAGCCAGTTCCCGGTACGATTTCTTCACGTCATCAAGCGACGCGCCCGGAGCGAGGTCGAGCGAATGCAGCGCCCTGTTCGTGGTATCATCCATACATGGTTATTTAAGTCATTCAAAGGGTTGTCTCAAGCGATTTATGCCGGTATATTCAATGTCGCCACCGGATCAGGTCCCCCACCAACGAACATTTGAATAGGTCGCCCATGCCCATCACTGACGCCCTGCCCGAAATGAAGCGGGAACTGCGGTTTTTCCCGGCAACGAACGAGCACCCCAAAACGCTTTCCCGCGAACAGGTCGACCATTTCAACGCGAACGGGTATCTCTGTCCCCTCGACGTCTTCACCCCGCAGGAAGCCGAAGAGAACCGTCTGTATTTCGAAGATCTGATGGCCCGCGCCGAGCAGGAAGGATACAACAGCTACTCGATCAATGGCTGGCAGCGGCACTGCGAGGGTATATACAACCTGACCATGAACAAGCGGATACTGGACTACGCGGAAGACCTGGTCGGGGAGACGCTGATCTGCGAGATGACCCACTACTTCTGCAAGATGCCGGGCGACGTGCAGCGGGTGAGTTGGCACCAGGACGCGTCGTACTGGCCTCTGACCCCGAGCAAGGTGGTGACGATTTGGTTGGCCATCGACGACGTGGACGAAGAGAACGGGCCCATGACGGTCATCCCAGGTTCCCACCTTCACGGTCAGATTCCCTTCGAGAACAGTACGGAAGCCGAACGCAACGTGCTGGGACAGACCGTCCAGGACCCGCTCAGATGGGGCGGCGATCCGGTGCCCTTCGTCATGAAGGCGGGCCAGATTTCCATGCACACCGATCTGCTGTTGCACGGGTCCGAGCCGAATGTATCCGACCGCCGGCGCTGCGGCCTGACGATCCGGTACCTGCCGCCGGACGTGCGGGGCCGCTATCCGGAGTACAACCGGGCCGTAATCTGCCGCGGCAGCGATCCCTCGGGTTACTGGAGGCCCATACCCCGACCCGTCGGCGACCGAATACCGCCACGGAATCGGTAGTATCTACATTGTATCTACACCGAAATTGGCCTGCAATGCTTGCACGGCCGGTATCCGCCGTCAACCGCTTCTTCTGCACCGCTGAATTCAAGGCGGTGCTGCGGCTGAACGCGCCGGGCGTCGCGGCAGGTCGGATAGCAGTAGATGCCGGTCGTCCGGCTGCCGATGAAGCGCACGCCGCGCTGCTTCCAGTTCGCGAGGTTTTCCCGCGGAATCCCTTCCCGTTCCAGCAAGGTCCATTTCATTTCCGGTCCGTAGTAGTAGTTTCCCACCCCTCCGGTCGAGGGCACGAGCCGGTGGCAGGGCATCAGGAAGGGAACGGGATTGCGGGCCATGACAGTTCCGACGGCCCGGATCGCCTTCGGCCTGCCCACTTCCCGGGCCAGCCAGGCATAGGGACGGACCTCGCCCGTCGGTATCCTGGCCAAATGCTCCAGCACGGTCTTTTCGAACTCGGTCAACCCCTCCAGCGTGACCGGTGGCTGGGTGTTCTTCTCTCCTTTGATGGCCCGCCTGACCGCATCGGCATACGATTCGGGGAGCGAACCTCTGACCGTGGGCCGCCCCAGCCTGTCGGCGTAGTAGGATTCGAAGGCGCCGTCCTCCTCCACGTCGAGTTTCACGGCCGAAATGCCTTTGGGTGTGAATGCCACGTGTGCCGGTCCGAAATCCGTTTCGATCACATCGTATTTGTCTGTAATCCTGATCATCACTTCCTCCTCAATGCCTGTGGGAGCGGTCATTTTCAGTTTGGGAAATTCCGCGGCCAGTTTTTCCAAAAAAGCGGCCTCTTCGCACAAATCGGCGCACCTTTCCAGCTGTTCCTTCACGGACCGGCTGACCTCATCGTCCGCCTCGCCGGATCTGATTTGATCCAGGTACTGTCTTGCTTCGTTACGATCCACTGGGGCCATCCTCCATGATCTTGCGAAGTTTACGCAACGCACGGTGCACTTTGCCCCGCAGCGCCGATTCCGAAGAGCCGGTGACCGTCGCGATTTCCGCGTACGTGTATTGCTCGATATAGCGCAGGATGATCAGTTCCCGGCTCTCTCTTCCCAATTCAGTGAGGGCCGCTCGGATCGCGCTCGTCCTGGCCAGGTCGTTTCCGGTGTCGAAAACCTGTGCTGGCAAGTTGTCCTTCATGCTGACCAGCGCGTCGTCTCTTCGTTTGCGCGACCTCAGCCTGTTCAACGCCAGGTTCCGGACGATGCGGTACAGCCATGGACGGATTTCGAGCGTCCGGCAGCGCTCCGCGTCGTATTTCCCGGTAAGCGTGGTGAACGCCTTGACAAAGGCCTCCTGCGTAACGTCGAGGGCGTCGTCCGAACCACCCAGCATATGGAAGGCGTAGGTGAAGAGCCTGTCCTGGTACGCCGCCACCAGATCCCCCACTGCGTCCCGGTTGCCGCGATGGATTTCCAGCGCGATGCATCGTCCCTCTTCCTGGGTCATTCAGAGTCCTTTGCTGACCGGCGCTCATGTGGTACCAATCTTACAACACCGTGAACCGGGTTTTCGTTCGGGTAAATTCAGGGATTTACGACGGTAACTTCTACAGGTGGGAATTGAAGTATCTGGCGTCTTTAAAAACAGTGTGCGTATGCGTCCAGAAGATCATTCCGGTCAAGGCATCGTTCCTGATTCGACAGACGGCGCCTATCCGCCGCCCCCCAGCAACCGCTCCCAGAATCCCTTTGTGCCGGCGTCCTGCTCCCCGTCCTCTTCCGCTATATATATCGTAAAGGCCGTGTTCCCGATCTGCTCGCCCCGCCAGGCCCGGAATCCGCGCCGGTTCGGCTCGAGCGCGTCCCCCTTGATGTCCGATTTCCAGATCTGGTTCATCGTCGGGTACCATACGAAGAGGCCGCCCACTTCCTCCACCAGGATGCGTTCGGCCTGCCGGTAGACGTCCATCCGCGCCTCGTAGTCGCCGACGATGCCTCCCGCCTGGACCACCAGCCGGTCGAAACGGTCGTGTTTCCAGGCGTGCCGACCCGAGGAAAGCCAGAGATTCATCAGGCTGCTGGGATCGATGAAGTCCGCGCCGAACCGGACGAGCCCCAGGGGAAGCTCGTGACTGTTGATCGCGTCCATGAAGATCTTGACCTCCATGTTGCGCACGACCAGGTCGATCCCGAGGTTCTGCTTGATCATGGCGTGGATCGCCTCCCCGGCCTCGTGCACCGGCCGTACGTCGCGCCGGACCCACATCTCCACGCGCGGGAAGCCCTTGCCGTCGGGGTATCCCGCCTCGGCCAGTAGCTTGCGTCCCAGGGCGGGGTCGTATCGCTGGACGGGTTTCAGGGCTTCCGTCGCTTCCGCCGGAAAGCCGGGCGGCAGCATGGAGTAGGCGGGGATCGCGAAACCCTGCAGCGCGGATTCGCACACGGCGTCCCGGTCGATGGCGTGGCTGAAGGCCTGGCGTACTTTGAGGTTGTCGAAGGGCGGGTTGTAGGTGTCCATCGTGAGGTAGTACGTGGCGAAATCCGTGTAGGAATGCAACTCCCTGCTCAACTGCGGATCGGTCTTGATTCGGGCGAGTTCGGCGTGGTTCGTCACGAGGCCGAAATCCACCTCGTCGGCCTCGTAGGACGCGAGCAGGGGCGGCGGCGTCGAGGCGTTGTGCAGCCTGGCGATCAGCGTCTCCAGGTAGGGCCGCGCAGCCCCGTGGTACCGGGGATTGGCCTTGAGCACGACCCGGTCCGCCTTGGTCCATTCATCCAGGTAGAAGGGCCCGCTGGCGATGGAGGTCTCCGGGCTCGTGGACCAGGCGTCGCCGTACTTCTCCACCGCCTGGCGCGGTGAGACCCAGCTGTCGACCATCAGATCCGGCATGTAGGCGCAGGGTTCGTCGGTCTCGATGAGCAAGGTGTAGTCGTCTACCGCGTGGACACCCAGCGAGTCGAGGGGCAGCTCCCGGCCCACGACGCGGCCCCAGTTCTTGATCGGACGGTAATACCACTCCACGTCGTAGGCGTTTTCCGGATCGGCCCCACGTTGCAGAGTAAACACGTAGTCGTGGGCGGTCAGCGGCTTGCCGTCGGAAAACTCTAGGTCGTCCCGCAAGTAGAAATACCACCCCAGCCCGTCAGCGGTGGGTTCCCAGCGATTCGCCGCCGCCGGGATCAGGTTGAAGTCCTTGTCGAAGCGGATCAGCGGTTCGGCGATGATCCGGTGGCCGTAGGTGCCCTTGTAGATCGTGCGGAACCACTCCATGTAGGTGTTGTCGAGCTGAAACGTGCGGACGTACTGCTCCGAGGGCGGCGCCGCGTCGGGGGGCAGTTCGACGCCTGCGGAGTTGACGTAACGGGTGGATGATTGGTCGGGTTGGCCGCCGGCCGGACTGCCCGGTCCGCCCGGTCCGCCCGGTCCGCCCGGTCCGCCCAGGACGCGCAGGATTCCGGCCGCAGTCGCGCTGAAAATCACGAGAACTGCAAACACGCGGGCGGATGTAATCGCGGTAGAGCGGGTCATTTTGCACAAAGAGGGACCAACGCGGGCATTGGTGATCATGGAGGGACCATCCGATCGCCACAATCGGGGGTTGTTCACGAAAGGAGTTTGTCAAGATGGACGGGTTGCAAGTACGTTATTCAGATCCCGGCCCCGCGTCAAGCGTAGTACGGCGAATCGCCTGGGATGATATGGTGAATCGCCTTGACCCGGTCCGGGCGGTCTGTATTTTGCACGTGGACCCCAACCGACCGGGTGAATCGCCCCATGGATTCTTTCCTCGTATCACAGGCGCTCGCCGCCGTCGCTTTCACCTGCGGTGTCGTCTCCTTCCAGTGCAAGAAGCGCCGCGACGTGTTGCTCTGGCTGAGTGCTTCCGCGTTGACGAACGCCTTCCACTTTTTCGTGCTCGGCAGAAACAGCGCCGGCACCCTGTATGTCGTCATGGGCATCCGGGTCTTTACGGCGGCCTTTACGACCGACAAGCGCCTGATGTACGTGTTCATGGCGCTGATCCTGGCCGGTTTCTTCTTTTCCTATGAACATCCGCTGGACATTCTGGCGCTTTTCGGCTCGCTGCTGCCCACCTACGGCAATTTCCAGCAATCCGACCGGAAGGTCCGGCTGATCTACATGGCCTGCGCGGTGACCTGGATGGTACACAACTACCTGGCTGGCAGCCCGGTCGCGGTGCTCATGGAGACCACGTTCCTGGTCAGCAACGTGATCGGGTACTGGCGGATTTATCGTTTCGCGATTAAGGCCTGAGCGGGCAGGTCCTTGCACTATCCGCACACTATCCGTACATCCGGATCGGGGTCGGCTCGGTGGGCCTGTTCTTGCGGGGCGGACGCTGCGCCGTGACCTTCAGCGCCTCCTCCCAACCCCGGTTCCAGGTGGCGTAGTCCGATAGCACGAATTCGGGATGGCGCCGGCTGCGGACGATGAAGTTGGGATAGAAGGAGCGGCCCGTGGGCAGGCCGGTCTGTTGATAACGCAGGTCGATGCTCCACCGGATCGTTCCGGACCGGTTGGGGATGGACCGGTGCGGGATCAGCTTGTGCATGAGCAGGACGTCGCCCTTCCTCATCGACAGGGACAGGATCTCGCCCTCCGGCAGCCGGCCTTCTTCGATGCCGAATCCTTCGCTCCAGTACACGGTCCGGCTGTGGTGCACCCGCGGAATGATCTGCAGGCATCCGTTCTCCTCGTCGGTGTCGCAAAGGGGGAGCCATACGGTGAGAATGAACACCGGGTCGGCGTCCTCGAGATGCACCTGCGCGTCCTGGTGCCAGGGCGCCACGTTCTCCCTGATGCGGGCGGCCAGGGCGTCCTCTTTGCCGCCATCGCCGTCAGCGCGGCCGTTGCCGCCGTCGCCACTGTTGCCGTCTCCGTCGTCGCCACTATTGGTGCCGCCGTTGCCGCCGTTCCCGTTACCTGGCATGCTGTTCAGGCTCTCCGGCAGCTTTGCCCGCAGATGCTGAATGGGGCTGCACGTGATTTCGGGTCCGACGAGGGATTCCACCAGGTCCAGCATGCGGCCGTTGCCGAGAAAGCGGAACACCGCCTCGTGCCGCATGTTCATGATGTCGATGTCATCGTAGATCGCGGTGTTTTCCCGGGTGATCAGGGCCAGCCGCCGCTCGAAGGGTTCGTTCTCGTGCAGATCGGAAATGAGTCCTTCGCGGTGGAGTGCTCGCGACCGTTCGTCGACGAAGACCTCGATCCCCGCAATAACGGGATCCAGGTCGTCTCTGGTGAGTGCGCCTTCGACGATGACGTATCCTTCATCAACAAAGTGCTGAAACTGATCCCTTGTAAGAGACATGCTGGTGGTATTCCCCTTCCTGTGCCGTAACTTCAAGCCGCTTTCGGAATGTGCGTGATCAGGTTTTGAAGGTGACGAAGCCGTTCGGGCGTGGCCGTGGAAAGCAGGGGGCCGTTCTCCCCACCGAATACCTCCCGCGTTGTATAGCCGTGTTGGCGGATGATCTTTTTGAAGGCCTCGAGATCACGACCGTCCGTGTGGTGTCCGGTATATACGATCGTGAACATGCGCCTTTTCTTTCCGCCGCCCCAGGCGCTGTGCTTGGTGGAATGGTTGAAGACTGCCAGGTCGCCGGGCCGGGTCTCGACGGTGACCGCCGGTACCTCGCTGCCGTGGAGTCCACCCCAGCCGTCCCTTTTGCCGGACAGGTGGTCGTGGATGGTTTCCGCATATCCTTCTCCGAACCGGTGGCTTCCCGGTATGACCCGCAACGCGCCGGTGTCCTTCGTCATGGGGTCCAGGTAGATGGCCATCTTGTAGAAACGGATGGGCTCGGGCCACTGGGTGTCGGAGTGCCATCGCGTGTCGCCGACGTAGAGGTTCCCGTCGCTGTTCCAGTACTGGTACCGCTCGCCCAGCAGGCCGGCCGCGATGCCGTGAATGCGGGGATCGTCCAACAGCGTGCACAGGTACGAATCATGGTTGATGAACGGCACCACGGCCAGCCGCTCCAGGCCTTCGTGGTCGTCGCCACCGTTTTTTTTCAGCAGCCCGTCGAAAGCCTCTGTGATCTCGCCGATCCGGTCGTCGAGCAGGCCGGGGAAGTGCAGATACCCGAAGGTATCCATAAATTCCTTCTGGTGTGCATCCAGTTGAAACATGGAAGCTCCCGATAGTCTTATACAGTCGGAATTTGTCAGTATTCCTCGAGCACCGATCCTTCTATGCCTCGTGTGCCGTCTCCATAGACAAAATAGTAAACGACCAGCACCCGTCCATCCATCAATTCGACGGACCATGGATACCCGCAGTCGGACTCCAGGGAATCGGCGCGCACGACGATATCCGGCGCGGTATCCAGGTCGCCGGCCTCTGGATCGAGGACCCGCGCCAGGCAGCCCATCTGTCCTTCCCACCTGGTGCCCACTGTGGCCAGGACACGGCCGTCCCGCAGCCCGAGCAGGTGACCGGGACATCCCCGCATCGTCGTCGACCGCCAGGGCGACCAGGTCTCGCCGCCGTCGTCGGAGTGTACTTCTACCAGGTGCACGTCCTGTCCGGGCGGCTGGTTCGGATGGCAACGGAAAAGCACCAGGATCCTGCCGGACGGCGTCCGGTAGATCGCCGGTTCGCTGAAATGGGCGACGTTGTCCTCGGCGACACGGCCTTCGTAGGCCCAGGTACGGCCGCCATCTGTTGACGATTGCATCATGCCGAAGAACGGCGGACGGCCTTCCGGATGGTCCGTCGCCTTGCCCGGAAGCAGCATCCGCCCGTCCGGCATCTCCAGCAGGCCGCTCCGGCAGATCCCCGTGTGCGAGGCGGGATGGCCGTTCACGGCATCCGGGAGCGGCGGAAACGGTTCGGGGTGCGACCAGGTCCTGCCGTTGTCCTGGGAACGCACGTGAAATCCCACGCCGGGGCGGGATACCCAGGCATGCTTGGAGACTTCCGGATCCTGGGCAAGGACCAGGTCCACCGTGCTGGCGTGCAGGAAGATCTCACCGCTGGATAGTGTGTGGGTCCCGAAATCGATCACGCCGCCGTAGGGATAGACCGTCACCAGTTCGGCCGGACCCCAGGACCGTCCTTCGTCATCCGAGCGGCAGGCCCGCACGTCGAAGAGCGGGTGGCTGTGGTGGCTGAACCCGGTGGCGGGCGACCGGTGGAACAGGGTCAACAGGTCGCCGTCGGGTGTCTGGACGACGTTCGGATGGGCGCCGTACCAGCCTGCTTCGCGGTAGATCGTTATATGATCGGCAATCCGCCAGCCCATGCAGACTCACTTTCCCGGTTATTCATCCGGCCCGGTCGTTCATCCGGGCTCGAAGGTCATTGAAATCGACAATGGATGCAAGAATATACCAGTGGTGGCATGGCGGTAAATGGAAATATGAATACGATGCGCTGCGACAATTGGCCGGTCGGTTTTATTCATCCGGTCATCGCGGCAAGGCGCCGGAACGCTTCCGGCCGGGGACCGGTTTTCATATGCGCCAGAATCTTGCCGGCACAGGATTCGGCACTCGACTTCGATGTATCGACCTCGAGATCGTAGATACCGGGCTTGTGTACCTCCCGGTCCCAGATCCGCACCAGCTCGGGTATGGGTGCTTCATCCTGAATGTCTTGTTCCCTGAGCCAGGTGTCTTTGCGGCGTTGCCACACAACTTCGGCCGGACAGCGCACACCCACGAAGTACGTTCTCAATCCCTCCATGCGCCTTGCGCAGTCGCAAAGGATACCGCTCAGCGTGGCGTAATTGTCGTGATGCGCGACGTCGGCCACCACGTTCAGGCCCAGTCGAAGGTGGATCGCGATGGATTCGTAGAGTGCTCCGTACAAACCGGGAATCAACGGTTCGAGATCGGGTCGTTCGCCCCCTGGGCAATTCGCGATACCGGCGGGCCGAAGCCCGATTCCGGGACGCAATCGTTCCGGCGTGATTTCAATGAATCGATCGGCGCCGAGGTTCATCCATGGTTCCTGCGACATCTGCTGGATGGCGAGCGCGATGCTGGACTTCCCCGACCTGGGGGCGCCATTGAGCACTACGGACGTTCCCGGCTGAGTCACGGCATTCGGCATGTCGATCATCTCCTCGAAACGCGTGGAAATACGCGGGATCCTGATCCTGGGCGTCCTGTGGCGAACCAGGGCTGGAGGAATCCAGTTTTCGCTGTGGATAAACCGGAATATAGGGTGTATCTTTTGCAGGACAAATCTGTATCGTGTTCCGCACGGTTCAATGGTGTGCCTCTCCCTGTCCGGTAGTGTCGTCGTTCCTATCATGGTCGTCCCCCAACAACGGGACCTGGTCGATGATTTCCCGACGCGTAACTGGCAACTACGAGCTTGTCGCGAGAATCGCCGGAGCGAACTCGATTCCTGCTGCAAACACACCCGCGGCGAGCACACCATCAGCGCGCACGCCCACGGTACGCACGCCTGCGTCGAGCACACCCGTGGCGCGCATCCGTGTTTCCGGTAGTGGCGGTTCCGTCGACGTGCACCTGGAAATTGACCCACAGGGATTCCGTGTGGTTAGGCAGGATGGTGAAGACCGTACGATACTGAAGGACTATCCCGGAGAGGGGCCGTCCACATGGGATGTCCGCGTGCTGAAGAAGGGCAACTTCTTCCGGTTCGCGGTGAATGGGAACTCGGGCTGGATCCGGGGCCCATCGGGCGAGTGGGATGGGCACTACGATACGTGGGAGAACATGCTGACGCTGGAGGCAGCCGGGGGGTGCGAGTTCGAGTCCTGCACGGTCACGACACTGCCCTGGCTGGACCAGCAGACGGAGCCGGTCATCGCGCGGGGTCCGGCCGGCAGCCACTACGAGCAGCAGATCATACCGGGCGCCATCCTCGAAATAGACAACCGGTTCTACATGTACTGCATGGCGGGCATGGAGGGCGACCAGGAAGGATCCTCGCGGCGCACCGTCGCCGTAGCGGCAAGCGACGACCTGCGATCGTGGGAAGTGTATCCCGTTCCGGTTTTATCCTACGCGGACGCGCCGGGGGACAATATCTACGTGAACGGCGCGGTCGTTACGCCCGACGGGCGGATCGTCATCATGTACGCCGTCCAGCAGTATCCATCCTGGCTTGGATTCATGATGGCCTCGGCCGACGATCCGAAAGGGCCTTTTAAGCCGTTTTCGCGCAATCCCGTCTACCGGCATTTCAATGACGCCGCCCATGAATTCGACCTGCTGCGCGTGGACCATCCGGATTTCCGGTACCTCATGTGCTATGCCGGCTACACGCCGCGGTCATCGAAAGGCTGGCCGGGCGGCGACCGGGGCTACCTGCTCTACAGCAACGATCTCGTGGACTGGCGCGAGGCCGAGCACAATCCGGTATTCGGACCGGAAAGGTTGGACGACTGGGACGCCGTACATGTCCGGCCGCGGTCTTTGAACCGGATCGGCGATACGTGGTATCTCTGGTACGAAGGTTGCAACGCGTGGACGCCGCCGGGCGCATCCGGGCCGGAACGGTGGTGCGATTCGGTGGGCCTTGCCCGTTCCACTGACCTTAAAAACTGGTCGTACTATCCCCGGAATCCCGCCTTTCCGGCCCTTGGAATCGGCACGGAACGATTCGACCACACCTGGACGGGCTGGCCCCGCATGGTCGTAAAGGACGGCCTGGGATACGTGTTCTATACCGGGAACGCCCAGGTCGGATTGAGGACGATTCCGATAAGGCGCCTGGTGGACTGGGACAGTGAAGGCGGCGAGACGGTTCGGATCGTCTAGGTGGGTGACTCCGGCTAGGACCGGGCGGACGACCGCATCACCCGTGATGCACGCCGTCGCGCCAGATGCACCGGCAGATATACCGCGAAGAACATGGCCAGCGCGACCACGTCGAGGATGGGGATGTACCAGGGCCACGGCGCGAAGAAGAAGGGCGACACCGTACCCCAGGGCGGCCGGGAAAGGTACATGTAATTCGATCCCATGAGCAGGTTTACGATACCCACGACGGCGGCGAACACATTCAGGGCGACGAAGGCGCGAAAGAGTCCGCTCAGCGTGGGCCGCATGCCCAGGCCCCAGGTGGCGTACAGGACGGCCACGACGATCCCGGAGTGGACAATGAAATACTGGAAGAAACGCCACGATGGGAAGCCGGTGTCCATGGCGCCCGGGGTGATCACGGCGTTGGCGGAACCTACGAGACCCCAGAAGTAGGCGATCTCGTAGGTGTACTTGTTCCGGAAGATCAGGGTAGCGGCCGTGACCAGGCTTGCGACACCGCAGATATGCAGTGGAAGGTGGTTTCGGACCATGTATTCCGGACCGAACTGCAAGAGGCGGTATCCCCAGGCCGAGAATTCGTTGACCAGGAGCATGGCGGCGAGCAGATAGCCGATCCTCACCGCCGTCCGTTCATCGCTTGCGCTTCGTGCGAGTTTCGAAAGCAGGATGGGCAGCACGAGCGTAAGCCCCAGGACGATGAGATGGGGCAGCCCGAAGGTCTGGAAACCGGTTGGCGTCATGATGTAACATGAGTACAGGAAATCAAACCGTAAGACAACCCGCATTCCCCATGTTTACCCTTTTCAAGAACAGACAGGCCACGTCGCGGATCGTGCTTTCGCCCACAGTGGGACCTTCCGGGCGGCGGGCCGCCAGGGAATTCCAGCGTATTGCGAAGCGCATGGGCGGAGTAGAGATCCCCGTCCTGGCAGAACCGGACCGGCCAGCGGTAAACGGGGGGCCATCGGAGAACGGGGGCGGTGGATCACCTGGCGGCCACGAAAAAGAAACCGGCCGGGTGTGCATCGGATGGGCGCCCGCGGAACTCGATGTCGACCTCTCCGAATCCGCCCTGGGATATGATGGCTATGTCATCCGATGCGCCGGGAACAGCCTTGTGCTTGCGGGCCGCCGGCCCTACTCCGCGCTCTATGCCGTATACCGGCTGTTCGAAGATCATCTCGGTTGCGGTTTCTTCGAAGAAGGCGAACAGATCCCGTATAGAGAGACCGTGTCGATCGGCGACCTGAACGGAACGGAGATATGCCACAGGCCCCGGTTCAAGTGGCGGATGTACTTCGCGAACATGCAGGACGCCTACAGCGGCATGCGCTGGTGGACCTGGGAGGAGTTCAGGCCCTGGGTCGACTACCTGGTCAAGAAACGCTTCAATATCCTTGAAAGCGGCAACATCGCCGACTGCTGCGGGATCGGCGCGCTGGCCGCCAACCGGCTCGGCGTTCCGGTGGAGCTGACCGACTGGCAGAGGGAACGTATCGCCTTGTTGCGCCGGGTCTTCGACTATGCCCGGGAGGCCGGCATCCGGATACGGTACCGCATGCAGCTTCACGTGGGCACCCCGGCGGTGAAGCCCGGTTTCTCACCCTACGCCGACGGACGCCAGCTCCAGGAGTTCGTGGACGGGTACGAGGCCATGACCGGCAAGAAGATCCGGGTCGCGCCGCTGGAGTGGTGCGGCGAGTCCGAGATCGTCCTCGACCCGCGAGACCCGGTGACGCGGCGTTTCACCACCGCCGTGGTGGAATCCTACGCGGAAGCGCTGGGCACGGACCATCTCTACAGCCTGTGGCTGCCCACGGAGGAGACTTGGGTGGAGGAGGACCCCGACCGGGCGGCGGAACTGACCCATGCGTCCGTCGACGGCATGATCGAGGCCATAAGGGACGGTGATCCGGACGCGGTGCTGTTCAGCCCCCGGGTGTGCACGGACAACCCCACGGCGGCCGCCCAGGCGCAGGCGGTCCGCGACGCCGGCCTGCCCGTGATCGGCAACATGTTCCTCAACCACGCAGGACGCATGTACGACTTCCTCCGGTGCGACTAC
This sequence comes from Gemmatimonadota bacterium, assembly GCA_026705925.1. Taxonomy (GTDB): domain Bacteria; phylum JAAXHH01; class JAAXHH01; order JAAXHH01; family JAAXHH01; genus JAAXHH01. Next base: position 111,459 of record JAPOZT010000008.1, on the reverse strand, counting down.
TACTGGGGGCTGCCGTGGTCTACGGGGATGTGCGGCCAGTGCGGCCGGGAGACCAATCCCAACGGCGACATCAGGACGGCGATCGACAATGCCCGGTCCCTGGCGGATCATCCCCTGGCATCCAACCTGCAGGGATTCATGGTGTCCTCGGAAACCAATCACCGGAACGTGATGACCATGGATCTCTACGCGGAACTGTCCTGGAACCCCGCAGACCTGGATCCGGACGCCTACGTCGAGCAGTGGAACCGCAGGCGGTACGGACCGGCGGCGGAAGAAACGCGTCCGGCCGTCCGGATATTCACCGACACGATCATGTCCTACTTCGATCCATGTACCCACAACGGCCCCCTGTTCCGGAACTGGGACGGGACCCTGCTGCCCGGACTCACGTCGGGCTCGGTCAAACGGCTCATCGGGTTTCTGCCGGCGCTGCGCGACATGCTCGAGATCCTGCTGTCCCAATACGACGCGCTCGAAGATTCCCCCATGTACCGCTTCGACCTGGTGGACATCGGCCGGACCTACCTGGCCGGCATCTTCAACCACCGGCTGGCCGACGCGCGCAAGGCTTTTCGCGCCGGGGACCGGGACCGGTTCGAACGGATGGCAGGGGAGACGGAGCGGATAATGCTCGCCATGGCCCGGTACTGCAGTGCCCATGAACAGTTCAGACTCAAGACCCACGACGACTGGGCGGCCCGGTGGCCCGAGATCGTACCGGGACATGCCAACGGCGAGAGCAACTGGATCACCTTCACCGCGCTGATCTCCCTGGAAAACTGGCAGGTGCTGCTGGACTACCTCCCGGAGGATTTCGCCGAGATGATCGTCCACTACTTCCTGCCCCGCGTGCGGCAGTACCTGGACCGGATGCGGACCCTCATGGACTGCGGCGAGGACATCTCGGAGCGGCTGGTGGACCGGGATTCGGACGTCGATCTGCCCTCCCGCGTGGCGAACTGGTCGACGCCCCGGGGCAACGCGCCCTGGTCGCCTTACGGGGACACCTGCGAACCCGAGTTGACCGAGGAGGACGAGGCCCTGGCGCTCCGGCTCATCAGGGCCGGTTCCGTAAGCGGCCGGTATGAATTCCATGAGGGGCCACTGGATACCCTCGTCCGCGAGATGCTGGCCGCCTTCCCGCCGCCCGGGGACATCGAGGAGATCCTTGCGGAGCAAGACTACGCGCCGCCGGGCAACCGGCTGGTGCTGCATGGGATGCCCGGCGAGGCGATCGAGGGATTCAATGTGCCCGGTTTCGTGGAACGGGTCGAGGTTCCGCGGGAACTCCGAGGGATCATCGCGGTGCGCGAGGTACGCAGGGAATACAACATCGCCCGGGGCGAGATTGCTATGTACCAGGTGACGGTGCCGCCGGAGATCGATCTGATCCGCCACGAGGACGAACCCGCGCCCTCTGACGGCCACAACGTTGCGGTGTTTACCTTCAGCGCCGAAGGCACGGCGTACAAAGTGTGGTTCGACAGCGGGACGGACCTGGACGTGGCGTCGTTCGTGGTGGAACGGATCCCGGCATCGCGTTAGTCCTTTTGAGCAGATTTTAACTGCTCAGGGTCTGCCGCGGGAGACTCCATATTTGGAGCAGACTCCATGCCGGGAGCAGCAGTACTGAACTTGAGATAGCCCCGGACCTCATCCACCTTCGTTTCCACGCTGTCGATCTTGTTTCCCAAGTGTCGTATCTCGGCTCTTAAATCCAGATACATCAGGACGGCCGCCCCGATCAGCGCCGCCTTGATGGTCGTGTCCATCCACGCTCTTCGGTCCATCGCCCCAGCCTTGTTGTCGTGATGCCGGCCCCACCGCAGTCAGGTCTCTTATATAGAAAGAGTCGGACAATAACCGAAAGCTCTCGTATATAAAGTTCAGATTTTCCCTCTTGCTATTTCCTTCCGCATCCGAATTTCGTACGTCCACAGCGTTTGTTTTTGACACTTATCTCGCGGCAGTCGTATTATACTTCCCACCCACGCACTCCCGGTATTCCACTCGAGGCAACCACCCATGTCGTCCACGCCGACCGACTACGACCTCGACCTGAAGGTGGCGGAACTCAGGATCAGCGGGTTCACGCTCTTCGAGAACCTTATCGCACAGGAGAAGATTGACCGCATACGGGCGGCTTTCATGCCGCGGCTCGACCGGCTCAAGGCCCGGGAAGAACACGAGGTCCACCCGGAGGAAAGGGGCGAGGTGAGGACGGGCAAGGGGCGGCAGCAGTTCGTCAATCGCTATACCATGCACGTTCCCTGGGAACCACCATATTCCGATCCGGAGATCTACGAGCACCCCGTAGTGCTGGCTTTCCTGGAACGATACTGGGGCGCGGACGACTTCCACCTCACCTGCTACCACTCCAACAATCCCTATCCGGGCAGCGAGTACCAGCCCTGGCACCGGGACATTCACCTGATTACACCTCATATCGGCCTGCCGGTCTGCCCCCATTTCGGCATCAAGTTTCCCCTGGTGGACACCAGCGAAGAGAACGGCAGCTTCGAAGTCATGCCGGGCACGCAGTATCTGGCGGACCCCGACATGGAGAAATCCTACGATGACGTGTTGCTTCGGGGGGATTTCCCGCCCGCCCACCGGCTGAACCTGAAGAAGGGCACCTTCTGGGTGCAGGACCCGAGGGCCCTTCATCGGGGCACGCCGAACCGGTCGAACCATGCCCGGGCGGAGCTGGTCATCTGCTATTCGAGACCGTGGTTCCGCACGTCCACGATCGAGATGACGGAAGCGGAGTACGGCAAGCTGTCGGACCGCGGCAGGGCACTGCTGTCACGCAGCAGGATCGTGACGGAGTGATCCGCGACCGGGCACCTCATTTCAAAACCGGAGCATTCCATGCTGTCCAGCGGCCAGATCGAACATTTCCATACCTTCGGTTTCCTGGTCATTCGCCAGGCCTTTGCCACCGACGAAGTAGACGCGCTGATCCAAGAGGCCGCCGCGGCGTGCGCGCAGAAGCTCGGCCGCGACATCGGCGAAGAGGAATGGTTCTGGGACGGGGAGTTCGTGGAGTCGCGCCTCGAGTTGACGCGGCTCGTGGAAGACGACCGGATCTACCTGCCCGTGACGGAACTCCTGGGCGACGACCTCATCTGGATCGGTTCGGAGGGGATGTGGGGGATCGACCCTGAGCTGGCCGACCACACCTGGCATTTCGACGGCCACAAGACGTCACGGCTACTCGACTATACCCGGACCAAGGTCATGCTGTACCTCGATCCGCAGACGAAGGATACCGGCGCGCTGCGGGTCATCCCAGGTTCCCACCGGGACCCCTTGCATCAGGCGCTCCTGCCCCTACAGGACGCTCACCTGGGCGGCGATCCCAGCCCTTTCGGCGTCGACGGCCCCCGGATCCCCGGATGCGCCGTCGAGACCGAACCCGGCGATATCGTCCTGTTCAACCAGTGGCTCTACCACGCGGTTTTCGGAAAAGCGGGAAAACGGCGGGTCATCGTCTTCAAGTTCGGCCCCCGTCCGCACTCCGATGCCCACCGGGACATGCTGCGTGAAGGCGCACCGAAGGGATTTCAGCCCCATCCGTCGTTCATGGATAGCGAGCGTCCCCGCTTGCGGCGACTGGCCGAGGGCATGGAAGCGGTTGGGGTTAAAGCTTGAAACCCCGGACTGAGTCGTACCGGGCGTTGGTGCACTACGGGCATCGGTTCAGCGCCCGTCATACCGGGCGCCGGATCCTCGCCACGATGCCGCCCCACCAGTTTCGAAGGTCTTCGAAGGCGCTGTAGACCAGGGGCAGCGCGATCATGGCGCCGATGGTGGAGAAGATCAGGCCGCCCATCACGGATCGGCCCATCGGGTAGTACGGCTGGTTTCCTATCGCGGCGGTGCCGATCGCCATGGGCAGCAGGCCGAGCATGGTCGTCAGCGCCGTCATCAGGATCGGCCGCAGGCGGTCGCGCCCGGCTTGGATGATCAGCTCCCGGCCCTTCAGACGGCCCTCTTTCTCCAGGTTCTTGATGTGGTCGATAAAGACGATGGCGTTGTTCACGACCACCCCGATGAGGATCACAACCCCGATCATCGCGAGTGCGGACATGTTGGTGCCGGTCGCGAAGAGCATCCAGTAGCACCCGATGTAGGCGAAGGGGATGGATACCAGGACAATGATCAGGGGATCGATGTAAGACTCGAACAACGATCCCAGCAGCAGCAGGACCGCGACCAACGCCAGCATGGCCGCCAGCACCATGGTCTGCGTGTCTTCTTCCAGTCGCTCCCAGCGTTCTCCAAGCCGCCAGGAGTAGCCCCGGGGAAGGGACAGATCCTCCAGGCTCGCGCTTATTCTGTCGCCCAGGGTCTCTATGCCTTCGGTAGTGGTGTTCGCGCGGACCATGAGGATGGTCTGGCTGTCCCGGCGATAGACCGTTCGGAAGGCCGGGCTCTGTTCGAAACTGGCCATGGTGGCGAGCGGGAGTTGCGTTCCATCGTCCAGAAAGACCGCATGGTCTTGAAGCTGGTGGACGGTCTTACGGTCCGCTTCGTCCGACTGAACCCAGACCCGTATCTCCCGGTCCAGGGTCTTCAACCGTTTCAATTCCTGACCCCTGATACCGGAGAGGGTCATGGAGGCGATACGCTGGGGCGTCAGTCCGAACTTGCCCGCCAGGTCCCGATCCACGCTGACGCGCAACTCGTCCTGGGTTTCGTCGTTGTCGAGATCGGTGGTGATCGCCGTGATTTCGGGCAACTGGCTGAGCCTGTTATCAACATCCTCGCTGATCTCCTCAAGCAGCCTGGAGTCTTCGCCGCTCAGGGCAATACTCACCCTGGGATCTTCCTCGCCTTCCTCCCCCCACCGCCACTTTACGACCCGCCCCGGCGCCTCTGGAATCGACTCGCGCAGGTCTTTGGCGACCTCTTCCGAAGTACGGTAGGTCTCCACCCCGCCCTGGGAACCGAGAATGATCAGGATAGCCACGTACAGCGCCGCGGCAACGGCAAGGACCTGGAAGGCGTAGGCGTTTCTGCGAAACACGACCAGGAGGAAAGCGCAACCCACCAGCGAAGCCCACACCCACGGATACGCTGCCCTGTGGAGCAATCCCTCCCAGGCCGAGTCGTCCTGCTCGTTTTTAAGGTACACGTTGAACCAGACCTGGCCGGGTCGGAAGTCGGTGCGTATGGCCTTGATGTTCAGCGAGTCCGCCGCGGCCAGCCACTCGTTTTCCCGTTGGTTCACAAACTGTTCGGTCTCTTCGAGATTGATAAACGGGCCGGGTTCGACGTACATCCATATCTGTCGCTGGTCCGTCGGCGTGTTGGTGAAACTGACCTTTTGCATGGGTACGAGCATGGTCAACACAATGAAGCCGACCAGGATGAGCGCCACGTCGAGCCGGTGGTTTAGCACCCAGCCGATCACGCTGCTGTATTTCTGTTCCAGCGCATCCAGCAAACCGATGTTGGGTAGTGAGCCGTCCTTCAGCAGGCGGGATGCGAGCAGGGGAATGAAGCTCAGCGACATGATCAGGGACGAAACCAGGGAAATGGTGATGACCAGCCCCAGTTCGCGCATTTGCGTCTGCGCGCCGCCGCCGCCGATGAAGAGCAGGGGCAAAAATACGATAGCCGTGGTGAGCGTGGCAGCGCTGACGGCCACCGAGACCTCCCGGGCGCCCTGGATGGCCGCCTGGACGGGTTCCACGCCCTGGCGGCGCAGCCTGAGGATGTTCTCGAGGACCACGACGGCGTTGTCCACCAGCATGCCGATGCCGAGCATCAGTCCCATCAGGGACACGATATTGAGCGACAGGATCTGGTAGCTCGAATTGATGAAATACATGGCCGTGAACGTGACCAGGATGGATGCCGGTATGGAAGCGGCGATGATGAAGGTCGTCCGGTACCTTCTCAGGAAGAAGAACAGCACGCCCATGGCGAACAGCCCTCCCCACATCCCGGCGTTGCCGAGGGCTTTCAGCGATCCCAGGATCCAGGAGGACTGCTCGAAGAAGACGTGGTAGGTCAGGCCGGGCCATCGCGGGTCTCGGGTCAACTCGTCCAGCGTTTCCCGGACGGCGGACGTAACGTCCACGGTGTTGGCATTGGATTCCTTGCGGATGACCATCCCGACGGCGTCCTGGCCGTCGAGGCGGGCGCGCCGGAGGGTCGTGGGTTTGCGGTAAGCCACTTCGGCGACGTCCCCAAGCCGAAGACCGCGTTCGTTGATGGGGAACGCCTGGATGTCTTCGACGGACTGGAACGCGCCCGTGAGGCGGACGAGGTAGCGGAAACCGCCGTCGTCCACGTATCCCCCCGGCGAGTCCATGTTCGCCTGGTTCATGGCCCTGATGAACAGATCGGGATTCATCCTATATGCTTTCAGTCGATCTTGATCCAAATCGATGATCACTTGCCGCGCCTGGGAACCCCACGTGTCAATACCGGCGATGCCGTCCAGCCGTTCGAGACGGGGCCGGAGCTGCTCGTCAACCACCTGGAACAGCGCATCCTGGTCTCCGTGCCACGACATGGCAAGGAACATGATGGGAATGTCGGTCGTGGAGAACTTCCTTATCCAGATGCGGTCAATGTCGTCGGGCAGCCGGGGTCGCACCCGCTCCACGCGGTCGCGGGCTTCCACGTAGGCCAGCTTCATGTCGGTGTCGTAGTCGAAGCGCAGATTGACGTTCACCCCGCTGGTACTCGCGTTGGATTCCACGCGAACCAGTCCGCGCAGCGTCTTCAGTTCGTCCTCCAGGGGCCGGGCGATCAGCTGTACGTTGTCCTCGGGCGTGGAATTGGGATAGGGGACCCAGACGTTCATGCCCGTCCATTCGACCGCGGGGATGAACTCCAGCGGAAGCAGCCTGAACGAAACCAAACCGAAGAGGATCGCGCTGATCAGCACCATGAAAACGGTCACCGGCCGGCGAAAGGCGAAGGCGGTCCAGTTGGCGGGTGTCAGAAATTTGAACATCGGTCCCTCTGCATGTTTGCTTCCGCGTTGTCCGGGGTCACGTTCATTACGTGACCGCGTCCTCTTTTCTGTCCAGTATGGTATATATGACGGGTATCACGATCAGGGTCAACACCGTGGAAGAAATCAGGCCGGCTATGACGGTGATGGCGAGCGGCGTGCGTATCTCCGCGCCTTCGCCCACGCCCAGCGCCAGGGGCAGCAGGCCGAGCACCGTCGTCGCGGTCGTCATCAGAATGGGACGCAGCCTGACGCGGCCGGCCTTAATGACCGCCTCGATCCGGTCTTCCCCCCTTCGCCGCAATCGATTGATATAGTCGACCAGCACGATCGCGTTGTTCACTACGATCCCGGCCAGCATGATGATGCCGATCAGGACCACGACACTGACCGTGATGTCGAGCAGGTACAGGGCCAGCAGCACGCCGGAAAGGGCGAGGAGAAAGGAGAACATGACGATAAAGGGGTGGATCAGCGACTCGAACTGGGAAGCCATGACCAGGTAGACCAGGAACACGGCCATGGCGATAGCCAGAAGCATGCTGCTGGACGCCGTGTTCATCTCCCGGTATTGCCCCCCCAGGTCGATTCTGAAGTCATCGGGCAGGGGGAGTCCGGCCAGTCTGGACTGTACATCCCTTGCGACGCTTCCCAGGTCAATCCCCGTCAGATTGGCCGTCACGAGCGCCACGCGCTGCTGGTCGATGCGCCGGATCTCGCTCGGCCCCTCGTCCATGTGGACCTGCGCCACGGCGCCGAGCAGCACGGAACTGCGCTCGGATCCAGGTTGCGCAGGCAAACTGTTCGACGATTCGGGGTCCTCGCCGGAGGCGTTCCGGTTCGGCATACTGGGGTTGCTTGCGTTTCCCCGATTCGGGGTGTTCACGGCCAGGGCCTTCAACTGGGCGATTTCCTTCCGGTCCTCCTCCCGCGCCCGCACCAGGATGTCGATTTTCCGGTCCCCCGCTGAAAACTGGGTAGCCACGCTGCCGCGGACCTTGTTCCTGATCGCGTCCGCGGCCTGCCCGATGTCCACGCCCAGGGCCGCCATGCGGTCACGGTCGAATACGACCACGACTTCGGGATGTCCTTCCTCCATCAGGGACCGGGCGTCCCTGAGGCCCTCTACCCCGTCGAGAGCGCCGACCACCTCGCCGCTCACTTCGCGCAGATCCTTCAGGTTGTACCCCCGGATCTCCAGTTCGAGCGGGGTCTTGAAACTGAAAAGGGCCGGCCGTGCGAACTCGACGCGGGCGTCCGGTATCTCCTCCAGGCGGAACCGCAATCGGTCCATGACTTCGTCGCTTCCCTTCTCCCTCATGGCTTCGGCCTGAAGCATTACGGCCACCCGCGCGACGTTCTCCCGTTCTTCGTCGATGAGCGCGCCGCTCGATTCCAACGCACCCACGACGACATAGACCTGTTCGACGTCAGGGTCGTCCCGGACCAGGTTTTCGATCCTCGTCGCAGTCGTATCGGTGGTCGCGAGCGGCGTGCCGGTCGGCAGGATCAGGTCCACTGCGAACTCGCCCTGTTCCAGTTCCGGTATGAGTTCCGTACCGAGGCGGGGAATGAGTACCGCGGAGGTTCCCACGATTGCCGCGATGACAATCAACGTGGCAAAACGGTGCGCCAGGACCCGGGAAAGCACGGATACGTAGATATCCTGCAAGACCGTAAGGCCGCGACTGAAGAGGTGCAGGACCGGATGCAGCACCTTCCCAAGGATCCAGAATATACCGCGGATCAGCAGCCAGACCGGCGTCAGCACCAGGGCGAGAAGGTTCGGTATGACCGTAAACAGGATCTTGAAGGTGCTTCCGACCGCAAATCGAATCAGCTCGAAGAAGGGCAGCACCAAGCGAAACAGGAAGACCGCGATCCATTTCGGAACGAACACGGCAGCCCGAAGCCAGCGTTTCCCGCCCTCCGGTGCCGCCCCTTCTCTCCTATGGACCACGCATCCCTTCAGCCATTGCCAGACCAGCAGGAAGAAACGACCCGCGAAGTAGAGTGGGAAGAGAACGATCCAGCCCGGCAAGGACCGTCGGCCGTTCGCACGCGTCCTGAAATTCCGGGAAGTCTCCCCGAACCACGTCAGGCCGGGAAAGGTCCCCTTGAACCACGAACCGGTATCGCGCTTTGCCCTCCCGGCGAACCAGCTTAAGGCGAAGCCACGGTCCTCCGGCGAGGTCCGGTGAAAATCCCTGTACGCCGCCTGCATCCACAGGCCCGCGCCGCCCGCGCCGCCCGTCCCACCTTCCCGGGAGGCCATCATGGGGATGAAGGTAAGGGCCACGGCGAGGGAAGCCAGCAGGGCGAAAGTGACCGTCAGGGCCTGGTCGGTGAAGATCTGGCCGGCAATCCCTTCGATGAATACGATGGGGAAGAACACGGCGATGGTGGTGAGGGTCGACGCCGTAACGGCCATGCCAACCTCCGACGCTCCGCGCCGGGCCGCTTCGACGATGGAGTCGCCTTCCTCCCGGCACCTGAAAATGCTCTCCAGTACCACGATGGCGTTGTCGACCAGCATGCCGATACCAAGTGCCAGGCCTCCGAGTGACATGATATTGAGCGTAGTGTCGCTGAAGAACATCAGGATGAAGGTGATCAGCACCGAAACGGGGATGGCGACGCCGACGATCAGAGTGCTTTTCAGGTTGCGAAGGAAAAGGAACAGTACCAGGATCGCCAACAGACCGCCCCACCTGGCGGTACTGATTACTTCATCAATGGCGCTCTCAATGAAACGGGACTGGTCCGATACGATATACAGCGACACGCCTTCCGGCAGCGTTGAAACCACGGAGCGCCGTTCGTCGCCCACCGTCGTTTCCGTACCGGCGACGGCGTTTGCGTCCACGTCCCCTTCATCGTCCGGTGGCGCCTCTTCGTCGGCACGATCTGCTACGCTCATCCCCACCGATACATCGCCCAGTCGCTCTTTGATGGCCCTGGCCACTTTCACCGTATTGGCGTCGGCTTCCTTGAACAGGGCGATTTCCACGCTTTCCTGCCCGTTGATCCGCGTGACGGTTTTCCGCTCTTTGAAGTGGCGCTTAACCGTGGCCAGGTCGTGCAGCCGGACCGGTGCCTCTCCCCGCTGGGAGATAATGATCTCGCCGATCTCCTCCACCGTCCGGAATTCGTTCACCGCGCGGACGATCAACTCCTCGTCTCCGTCCCTGAGCTGCCCTCCGGCCTGGTTTATGTTCTCCGCGGCGAGACGCTGATTGATCTGCTGGAACGTGAGACCCAGGCGCGTCAGCTGGGCCTCGTCGATTTCCACCTGGATTTCCTCGACCAGTCCGCCCTTCATCCGTACGGAGGCCACCCCGGGGATCGTCTCCAGCTGTCTGCGTATCTCCCAGTCCGCCAGATTGCGGAGCATGATGAGATCTTCGCCGGAAAGGCCGAGGCGCATGATCGGATCGAGTTCGGGGTTATATCGAAGGAGGAGAGGCCGCTCGGCGTCCTGGGGCAGAAAGACGCGGTCCACCCGTTCCCGCACGTCCATGATCGCAAGGTTCATGTCCGTGTCCCAGTCGAATTCAAGCACCACGTCCGATATGCCGGCCCGGGAGATGGAACTGACTTCGACCAGTCCCGTGATGACCCCCACGGCCTCCTCGATGCGCCGCGAGATCAGGTTTTCGATCTCTTCGGGCGCCGCGCCTTCGTACTCGGTTCGAACGGTGAGAGAGGGGTAAGTTATGTCCGGCAGGAGATTGACCGCGAGCCGGTCGAAGGAGACATAGCCGAAGATCAGCGCCGCCAGAACCAGCATGGTGACGGTGACCGGCCTGCGGATCGCGAAGTCTACGATGGTCATAACGAGGATTCCCGCAGGTCAGGGAGATACGATCTTGACCCGCGTACTGTCTTTCATGCTCCGGTGACCGGCGATCACGACCAGGTCCCCGGGATTGAGCCCCTCGCGTATCTCACTGACATCGGAGTCCTGCAGGCCCAGGGTAAGCGGGACGCGGGTCGCTACGGTGTCTTCCTTGACGACGAAGACCTCGTTGTCCTCAAGCAGGGCGATCTTGGGGATCAGGATCACGTCCTCGTGCTGGTCGGCCAGGATCTTGACCCGGACGAACATGCCGGGTTTCAAGCGCCAGTCCGGATCGTCGATCTTGATCGTGACCTTGAAGGTGCCGTTCTGCGGGTTTATGATGGGACTCACTCTGAGGACCGAACCCTGAAACTCGCCGTCCGTGAGGGTTTCGGTCTCCAGGATGACCTCCTGGTCCACAGCCACGTGGGCCCACTCCATTTCGGGCAGATGGGTGTAGATGAGCAGCGAGTTGAGGTCGACCAGTGTGAAGAGTGCGTCTCCCGACCGCGCCATGTTGCCGACGTTCTGGTGGCGTTCCGTGATCGTGCCGCTGAATGGCGCCCGGATCGTCGTCTTGTCGTAGGCCACCTTGGCGGCGTCCCAGTCCGCCCTGGCCAAGATTAACTCCCGCTCCTTCGCCTCGTGGTCCACCTCGCTGATGAGCTGGGCGTTCAGCAGGGCAAGCGATCGATCGAATTCCTGCTTGCGGGCCTCCCGGATCGCTTCCGCTCTCGCGAGGGCCACCTCTTCCTCGTCGTTCTCGAGCACGGCGAGCACATCGTTCCGTTTCACGTAGGCGCCTTCTTCCACCCGCACCTCTTCGATCATCGCGTTGGTCCGCGGGAAGATCTGCGCGTCGCGGTCGGCCTCCACCGTCGCGGTTGTCAATACGATGTCGGAAATGGTCCCGATGGAAGCCTCGATCACGTTCACCGGGACCGGCGGCACCTCCGTGGTGTCGGCCTCAGCCGTTCCTTCCTCATCGCCGTTCGCCTTCTCCGCGGCCTCGGAGCTGGCATCGCCGCACCCCACCGCGATGAATGCCGCCAGGAAAGCGATGCACACCGCAGTGGCGGCTGACCGGGAAAGACACATTATTCGATACAGAACCTGGTGACGACGCATGCCTGCTCCTGTTTTCCTGCCTGTCGAATGTCTCCTGCCGGTTTTACTACCATCCCAATCAATACTAAATCAATACTAACTATTAATATACACCCGCAGGCGCCTGTCATTCACGGGAAGTTCGCGACTATCTGCACGATTAGACAGCGGGGATGGCGCAATAGTTTCCGTTAATTACACGGTTTCACCCTGCCGCCGCCAGCAAACGCGCCATGTTTCCGCCCAGGACGAGGTCCATGTCCACCTTCGCAATGAATGTACAGTGGGTCCGCACGGCTTCGAGGGAGTGCTGGTACGTACTCGCCCGGGCGACGGGCGGATAGTTGGACGCCCAGCAGAGGCGGTCGGCCCCGTAGTACTCGTAGAGCTTGCGGACGATCCACATGCAGTCCGAGTAGGGATATTCCCAGGCGGTTTCCGAGACGTACTGGAAACCGGACAGCTTGATGTGAATGTTGGGCACGTCCGCCGACGCCAGGACTTCGTTGAGCATGGGTCGGGGCAACGGTTCGCCCACCTTCACACCGGCCATGTGATGACAGAGGAAGGGCGTGTCCGGAAACCGTCGCGCGAGCTTGCGCAGTGCGGGCATCCAGGCCGCACCCAGGGCCAGGGAAGCGATCTGGTTGAGTTCGGCCGCCTTCTCGAAGAACGCGAGGCCTTCCCGCGACTCGAACCAGTCCGTATCACCCTTCAGGTAGTGGGTGAACCCTTTCAACCGGTACTTTTCAATCGATTCGGCCAGCCGGTCGGCGGCGCCCGGTACGTGGTAGGTGTCGGACCAGGAACAGTCCACGTCGGCGAACTGGACGAACCGGTCGGGATACTGGCGGACGCACTCGGCCCCGTAGTCGTTGTTGTTGGGGTTGTGTTCGATTCTGGCGCAGACCAGCACCGCCTGGTCCACTCCGGCCAGATCCATTTCGTGAAGCAGCATCTCGGCCCGACCCCGGTTCTCCGGATCCGGGACTTCCGGTTCGTAGGGCCAGTAATCCCACGCGTGGGCATGGCAGTCGATGATCATCGTTGGTTTCCTTTCTTTCTGAAGTTGCGGGTTGTCGGCCTGCGGTCGTCCGGGAGCAGGTTGTGCGGGCCGAGTGGTTTATGCGGCCCGAACGTTTATGCGGTCCGAACGTTTGTCAATACCGGTTGACCACCCAGAGTCCGGCCGCCAGCAGCACCAGGCCGCCCGTGAGGTAAGTGGTTACCTGGTCGCCGAGGATGAGCCAGCTCAGGAGGACGCCGGCCAGGGGCGTCGTGAAGAAGAAGGCACTGATCTGGGTGGCGCTGTGCCGCTGCAGCAGCCGTATCCATACGAGAAAGCAGAATCCGGCCACGATGGCGCCCTGGTACAGGACCGCCGCCACGATGGCCGGGTCGATCGTGACGGGCAGGTGCCATTCGGTCGACACCCAGAGGATGGTGAAGATGGGCAGCACGACCACCTGCTGCCAGAATATGACCGAGACCGGGGAGATGCGCCGGACCAGGACCTTGTTGATCATGATCTGGATCGCCAGGCTGATGGAACTGCAGAGGACGAGCACGTCTCCCAGCGGGGTCGACGGACCTCCGGCTTCGTCGTAAATGGTCAGCACCATGCCGGCGCCGGCCAGGACCAGGCCGACATTTTTCATCAGCGTCAGGCGGTCTCCCGGGATGATGTAGTGGGAGATTGCGGCGACGACGAAGGGGTAGGTCTGCATGAACAGCACGGCGTGGCTTCCGGAGGTCTGCTCCGCGCCGATGTTCAGGAAGAGGATCTGCGCGGCCATGACGAGGGCGGGCACAGCGATGATCAGGCGGTCGCCCCGCGCCACGTAGAGCGAGACGCCGGCCAGGCGCGTCCAGGCGAAGACGCACACGAGGGCGACGCCGAAACGCAGCACCGCCAGGAGGATCGGCGGGATGCCCTGCAGTCCCACCTTGACCGATACGACCAGACCGCCCCAGAGCGTGCAGAGCATCAGCACGAGGAGAACGGACCTCGTCGTCAACGGCTGGTTTTCGTCGATGTGGGTCACCCCGGTCAGCCTTTTCTCGGGAGGAAGGAAGCGAGCGGAAATGGCAGGGCGAGATTATACGAAGCAGGAGCGCTATGAAGCAACGTTAAAGTTCGGCGCCGGCGTTCAGCCCCGGCGATCAGCCCAGGCCGTTCGGTCCCCGGCGTTCAGCCCCGGCCGCGGGACGACTCGTCGGCCTACCGCTCATTTGTAATACATGGCCCGGAACCGCAGGGCCACGTTGACCAGCGCGATCATTACCGGCACTTCGACGAGGGGGCCTATGACCGCTGCGAAGGCCACGCCCGATTCGATGCCGAAGACGGCCACGGCCACGGCGATGGCCAGTTCGAAGTTGTTGCTTGCGGCGGTGAAGGAAAGCGTGGCGTTCTTTGAATAGTCCGCGCCGATCTTCCGTCCCATCCAGAAGGTGATCAGGAACATGAGCACGAAATACACGAGGAGCGGAACGGCGATTCGGACCACGTCCAGGGGGATGGCCACGATCGTATCGCCCTTCAGGCTGAACATGACCACGATGGTGAACAGCAGCGCCACCAGGGTGATGGGGCTGATGCGGGGGATGAAGGTCGACTCGTACCAGGGCCGTCCCTTGAGCCGCAGCAGGATCAGGCGCGTCGCCATGCCGCTGAAGAAGGGGATGCCCAGGTAGATGAGCACGCTCTCCGCGATCTGCGCGATCGTTACCGGCACGACGCTGCCTTCCAGTCCGAACCAGGGTGGAAGCACCGTGATGAAGACATAGGCGTACACGCTGTAGAAGAAGACCTGGAACAGGCTGTTGAAGGCCACGAGGCCGGCGGCGTACTCCGTGTTTCCCTTCGCGAGTTCGTTCCACACGATGACCATGGCGATACACCGGGCCAGGCCGATGAGGATCAGGCCGGTCATGTATTCGGGATGCGCCGGCAGGAAGATCGCCGCGAGTCCGAACATGAGCATGGGGCCGACGACCCAATTCAGGAAGAGGGACGCGCCGAGGATCCGCACGTTGCGGAAAACGTCCCACAGTTCCTCGTACTTTACCTTGGCCAGCGGGGGATACATCATCAGGATGAGCCCGATGGCGATGGGCAGGTTGGTCGTGCCCACCTGGCCGAGCTGGATCAGTGCGGGCACATCCGGCGTCCAAACGCCGAGTGCGACGCCGAGGCCCATGGCCAGGAATATCCACAGCGTCAGGTACCGGTCTCGCCCCGACAGCCGTTTCGTCGTTGTATCCATGGATGCGCTCAGGTTGAATTCGTGGTGGATCTGCGCCCGGCCGCTTCGCCCGCACCAGCGGCTTCGTCCGCTCCGGCCGCTTCGCCCGTCCCGGCCGCCCTCGCAAACACCCATACCATCTCGCGGCAGATCTCCCGGCATCGTTCGTCGTAGACCTCCGCCTCCCGGTCCGTGCCATCGGCGGACCTGGGGTCTTCGTATGGGATGAGCACGCGCTGGTCCGCCGTGGGTATCACCGGACACTCGCGATCGGCGCTCGAACAGGTCAGGACTGCGCAGAAACCGTGCTGCGGGTTGGATGGATCGTGGTAAACCTTGGAGAACGCGCGCACCGGGGAGAGTTTAGTCCCTGCATGAACGAGATAGACCGGGTTGGCCCCCTCCGATTGCAGTTCAACCCGGAATCCCGCCCGGACCATCGCCGATACGGCTCTCTGATCGAAGGCGGTGGCCTCCGTGCCGCCCGAGAACGCGGCAATTCCCCGTATGCCAAAAAACCACGCGGCGGCCTGGGCCCAGATCTGGGCCATCTGGCTCCGGCGGGCATTGTGTGTGCAGATGAAGATCAGTCGGGTCGGTTCTCCGCTGCTCTGCCGCTCCATGATGTATTTGGAAACGTGGTCCAGTGCCTTCTTACGGTCTGCCGGAATCAGGCGGAATTCCGCCAGTCGCGCCTGCAGATAACGAATGAGGTCCGGGCTGCTGGCTGTTTCCTGTAGGTACGGTTTCACTGCAACTCCCCTTACACCATCGATTGACCGCGCAGGACCGGGTCATCACGTTCGTCTACCTGTAGCAGGGCCATTGAGGGCTGGGGCACGCAGATCTTGCCCTCGCTGGCCAGTCCGCGCAACCGGTCCAGGTCCGCCTGGACCCGCGCGTGGACCTGGCGGGCCGAGACGAGATATACCGACACGTACTTCAGGGCGATCGAGGAGTCTGTGGCCAGCGCGTAGTAGATCCATACGCCGTCGCGGCGATCCGTAAGCAGTCCGTACTGCTTCAGCACGGCCAGGTGCCGGGAGATCTTGCCCTGTGGCATATCCAGGACCGCCATGATTTCGCACACGCATAGTTCCCGCTCGGTCAGCAGGAACAGTATGCGGAGGCGCGTCGCGTCCGAACAAGCCTTGAATACGGCGACATCTCTATCCATAAGATTACCCCCCGCGTATCAGCACCTGTATCGAGGTCCGTTCCTGGCCGCACCTGAGCGTCAACCCTTGTGAGGCGGCTCACGCGCGACAGTCCCATACGGGAGCCTCATCACGGCGGCTCACGCGCGATGAATACGACTATATCCTGATAAACGAATATACAGATATATAAAGACTTGTCAACACGATCTTTCAATTTATACGCATGGTCTGCATTCGACGGTACAGGTGGACACCCGGCAGCGCGTGTCGTATATTGTGGTATTCGATCGACGCGACTGAACTCGATGTATAATTCATGCGGGAGCGCCATGCCGTCATCTCCACACGTATTGCTCGTCTGTACCGATCACTGGCCGGGCAAGCTGTTCGGTCACGCGGGACATCCGGTGATCCAGACGCCCACCCTGGATACCCTTGCCCGCAGCGGGGTCAGGTATACGCGGGCCTACAGCGAATGCCCGGTATGCATTCCCGCCCGCAGGACGATCATGACCGGAACGACCACGGCAACGCACGGCGACCGGGTGTTCAAGGTCGATAATCCCATGCCGCCGCTCCCCACCGTAGCCCAGACCTTCCGGGACAACGGATACCAGGCTTACGCCGTGGGCAAGCTGCACGTGTACCCGCAGCGTGACCGGATCGGGTTCGACGACGTGATCCTGGCGGAAGAGGGCCGTCCGAACATCGGCGCACTGGACGACTACGAGGCTTTTCTCGGTGAGAACGGTTACGCCGGAGAAGGATTCACCCACGGCATGAGCAACAACGACTACAGCCAGCGGCCCTGGCATCTGCCCGAGGCCATGCACGTTACCAACTGGACCACACGCCAGATGGCCCGGATGATCCGGCGCCGCGATCCGACACGACCGGGATTCTGGTACCTGTCCTACTGCCATCCCCATCCCCCGCTGACCCCTCTGCAGTGTTACCTGGACCTGTACCGTGACGAGGATCCGGGCACGCCGTACTGCGGCGACTGGGCGGAGGACCACGACGCCTTGCCTTATGCGCTGAAGGCGGTTCGGGGTAACAACTGCGGGATGAGCGACACCCAGATCGCATGGGCGAGAAGGGCATTCTACGCGCTGTGTACCCACATCGACCACCAGTTGCGCGTGGTGATCGGCACGTTGCGGGAGGAATGCCTGATCGACAACACGATCGTGCTCTTCACGGCCGACCACGGGGACATGCTGGGCGATCACGGCCTGTGAACGAAGCGCCTGTATTACGAGCAATCGGCCAACGTACCCATGATACTCGTGGGCCAGGCCGGCGACGACCGGGTCGGACACAGCCGCACCGACGACCGGCTCGTGGGCTGGCAGGACGTTATGCCCACGCTGCTCGACCTCGCGGGGATCGACGTCCCCGGCTCGGTCGAAGGCCGTTCCATGGCGGGTGTCGACAGGCGTGAATACCTGTACGGCGAATGCGGCGAGAACGCCCAGGCCACGCGCATGATGCACGACGGCCGGCACAAGCTGATCTACTATCCGGTGGGCAACCGAACGCAGTTATTCGACCTCGAGCAAGACCCGGAAGAACGCCGCGATCTATCGGATTCGTCCGGTCATGCCGAAATCGTCGGTCGGTTGAAGGCACGGCTGGTGGACCAACTGGCCGACCTGGACCCGGCGTGGATACAGAACGGAGAACTGACCGGCCTGCCGGACCGAGAATACACGTTGCCGCCCAACCGGGGCCTGTCGGGCCAGCGGGGTTTGCACTGGCCGCCGCCTCCCACGGATCCGAAATCCTCCTACGTACCCTGAACACATACCGGAGAACCGCTCATGCGCAATGCACGAATAGCCATCGCTTCGATCCTCCTGCTGTGCGGGTCCCTGCCGACCGCAGCCTGGGGACCGAACGGCCACCGCATCGTGGGCCAGATCGCCGAGAACCACCTGACGGACGCGGCCCGAAAGGGCATTTCCGAACTCGTCGGCCGCGCTTCGCTGGCACAGATCGGCACGTGGGCAGACGAGATCAAGTCCGATCCCGCCTGGGACCATGCCTCGCCGTGGCATTACGTCAACGCGGCGCCCGGCCAGTCGATTGAATCGGCGAAAAGAAGTCCGGACGGCGACGTGGTCGAGGCCATTCAGCGTTTCGAACGGGTGTTGAGAAACCGCGGATCGAGCAGGAAGGAACGGGTGGAAGCGTTGAAATTCCTGGCGCACTTCGTGGCCGACGTCCACCAGCCACTGCACGTGGGCTATGCCAGCGACCGCGGCGGCAACGATATCCGGGTCCGGTGGTTCGGCGAAACCACGAACCTCCACAGAGTCTGGGACGAGCACCTCGTCGAGCACCAGCGGCTGAGCTTCACGGAATGGGTCCGGTTCTTCGGGCACGCCGAACCCGGCGAGATCGAGGCGTGGCGCCGTTCGGACGTATATGACTGGGCGCGGGAATCTCGGAGCATGCTGCCGGCAGTCTATGACTTCGGCGACTCCCGTTCCGAAAGGACCCCTTACCTGGGCTTTGACTATATCTTCAAGCATGCCGACGGGGTCAGACTCAGACTGCTGCAGGCCGGTATCCGCCTGAGCGGCGTGTTGAACGATATATTCGCGTCGCCCTGATCCCGCTCGTCACCCCCCGAGCAACATGACCCCTCCCGCCACCAGCACCAGTCCGGTGATGGTGATCTGCAGGTAGCGCTCCGGGATCCTGCGGGACATCCGCACGCCCAGGGGTACGCCCACCAGCGATCCGGCGGCCATGGTCACGGCGATGGCGAGATCCAGCTGACTGCTGCCGGCATAGATGATCGAACTCGTGAAGGTCAGCGACAGCGCAATGAAAATCGAGGACCCCACCGTGTCCACCGCGGTGAGGCGGTAGACGATGATCATAATCGGCACGATCAGGATGCCGCTGCCCACCGAGGTGGAGGCGATCAGCCCGCCGATGACGGCGCCCAGCACCACCGCGAGGGCGATCTTCGCACCCGTGATCCGGGCGGAAATCCGCCGGACAGCCAGGCCCACCAGGCCCACCTGGCTTTCCTGGCCCGCCTGGCCCGCCTGGCCCGCCTTGCCCGCCAGCCCCGCCCGGGCCTTTAGCACGCGGGAAACCGGCCGCAAGAACGTGTGCCACAGAATCATCAGACCCGACAGGATAACTACCGCTGCGATGAACTGGCGGAGATTCGTCTGGAGTTCGCGCCATGCCGGGTCGGCCGGATCCATGTCGCCGGCGTACCCTGTGATCCAGAGGGCGACGGCCACGGAGACGGGCACCGCGCCCGCCAGGAAATACACCGAGGTGCGGAACCGGATGGTCCCCTGCCTGAAATGGAAGAATACGGCCGGGAGCTTGCAAAGAAAGGAATAGAGATGGGCGGTGCCCACCGCCACCGTGGACGGCAGGCCGAATCCCAGCGTCAGAACGGGCAGCAGGAGGACCCCGCCACCAATGCCGGTCATGCCGATGCAGGCGCCGATCAGCGCGCCGGACACGAGTTGCACGACGGTTTTCAGGACTTCCAGTTCCATAGAAAGTGAAACGGCTCCCTATCGCGCGGGCGCAAACACGGCCGCAGACGCGGGCGGAAACCTCTCCCGGTTACCTGCGCTTCCAACTACCTGCGCTTCCACCCATTTTTTGCTTGCCACACCCCGGCAAACGATGCAAACATGACCTTGCAATGATTCCGACCAAACCATATGCGGCCACGGACCTCGGCATCTTTCGGTTCCTCGACGGCAAGTTGCTCGTCTACCTGGTCGAGTTGAAGATCGAACCCTTCGTGGGCCGCTATTCGCTGCCCGGAACCCTGGTACTCGAAACAGAAGACCTGGAGTCGGCGGTACGGCGCGCTTACCGCGAGGCAACGGGCCGGTCGGGCGCCTACTTCGAGCAGGTCTACACCTTCTCAGCCATCGACCGGGACCCCAGAAGGCGAACGATCTCGACGGCCTACATGGGGTTTCCCGATCGCCCGGGCGAGACCTTTGAACCGGTGGACAAGTACCGCACGGGGGAATGGTTCTACGTCAATGATACCCCGTCGCTGGCGTACGATCACAATGAGATTCTGAAGGTTTGCACGGACAGGATCGCGGCCAAACTGAATTACACGAATATCGCGCTGCTGCTGCTGCCCGGTGAATTTACTATGGCGGAACTGCAGTGCGTATATGAACAGGGGCTGGGTGAAAAGCTGAATACGGGGAGTTTCAGCGACAAGGTCCAGTCACTGGGCATGATCGAAGCCACCGGCGGGGAGCGTCCGGCAGAGAACGCCTCGCCGGTCCCTCTCTACCGCGCCGTACACCGGGAACTGCAGGAAATCCCCTTCATCTGAAACGCGGCTTCGACCCGGCGCGGCTTCGACCCGGCGCGGCTTCGACCCGGCGCGGCTTCGACCCGGCGCGTCGTCTCAATGCAGCGTCGACCCGGCGCCGCGGCTTAAACCCGTTGCGCCGCCGTCTCATCCCGCTACATCATGCGCTTGATGATCCGGTCGGACTGCTCTTCCGTGATCCCCAGCTCGCGCCAGGCCATGGCGCCGCCCTCGTCCAGTACCGGCTCGCGGTCCCCCAGCGTGGGCGCGTCCGTTTTCTGAAAGAACAGGCCGGTGTAGATCTCGTCCCCCCAGATCATGGCCTTCTCGCAGGCCGTCTTCCAGTCGCCGGGATCGTGGCCTTCGTCCTCCAGCTTCTTGACGCGCTGCTTGAAGAAGGGGTAGTCGTTGTCCTTGTTGAACGTGACGCAGGGGCTGAATACGTCGATCAGCGAAAAGCCCCGGTGCTGTACGGCCTGTTCGATGAGTCCGGTCAGGTGGCGGGCGTCGCCGCTGAAGGCCCGCGCCACGAAGGTCGCGCCGTTCATGATGGCGGCCGTGATGGGGTTGATCGGCATTTCCACGCTGCCGAAAGGCGTACTCTTGGTCTTCATGTCGATAGTGCTGGTCGGCGAGATCTGTCCGGTGGTCAACCCATAGATCTGGTTGTCCATGACGATGTAGGTCAGGTCGACATTGCGCCTCGCCGTGTGGGTGAAGTGGTTCCCGCCGATCCCGTATCCGTCGCCGTCTCCCCCCGTGACGAACACGGTGAGTTCGTGATTCGCCATCTGCGCGCCCGTGGCCACGGCGAGGGCACGGCCGTGCAGCGTGTGCATGCCGTAGGAGTTGAAGAAACCCGGGAAATTCGAGGAACACCCGATTCCGCTGATCGTGAGGATCTCATGGGGCCGGAGGCCCAGGTTCACGCAGGCCCGCTGCAGGCTGCTCAGCACGCCGAAATCGCCGCATCCCGGGCACCAGTCCGGATCCACCTTGCCCTTGAAGTCCTTTGCTTTCAATGGCGCTACCGGCTTCGCTTCCACTTCCTCGCGTGGTAAAGTTTCCACTGACATGTTGGAGACTCCTTAGACGATGACTTCTTGATAGGGCACGTAGATGTCCGTCGTTCCGGCCAGCAGCTCCCGGACGCCGTCCACGATGTGATGGGGCATGAACGGCTCGCCGTCGTACTTCCGGATGTGGCCGTCGGCCGTCAATCCGGTCTCGCTGCGCAGGTACCGGTGGAACTGGCCGGAATGATTGTTCTCCACGATCACGGTCTTTTTCGCCTTGTCGAAGACTTCCTGGATGGCGTCCACGTGCAGGGGGACGATCCACTTGATCGGCAGGTGGTTTACGGCGACGCCGTCACGGTGCAGGATTTCCACCGCTTCCCGGATCACGCCGCGGGTCGAACCCCAGCCGATGAGCGTGATCTCGGCGTCTTCGGCGCTTGCACCCGAGAGCGCCGGCGGTTCGATGCGCTGCGCGATGTTCTTGAACTTGCGGGCCCGCTTCTCCACCATCTTGCGCCGTTTGTGGGGATTGGTGAACTCGTCGCTGACCAGGACGCCGTCTTCATCGTGTTCGTCGGTGGCCACCACGTGCGCGTATCCCTCCACGCCCGGCAGCGCGCGGGGAGAAATCCCGCTCTCCGTGTTCACGTATCGCAGGTAACCGTTACTCGGCGCGCCGATGAGTCCGTGGCCGTTGGCCAGCTGCGAACCCGTCGGGATGTCGCTCGCGCCGTTACTGGACTGGGTAATCAACTCGCCCCGGTCGATCCCCGGCTGCATGTCGATGGCGTCCGGGTCGACGCTGAAGGTGCCTTCGGAAATCAGCAGATCCGAGATCACGATGCCCGGGCACTGGCAGTGATCCACCAGGTTGAACAGCTCGGGCAAGGTATGGAAGGCGTCCAGCGCATCGGTCGGCGCCACGATGAACCGCTCGAAATCGCCCTGGCTCGCGCCGAGAATCTGCCAGAGATCGCCCTGTTCCGTCTTGGTGGGCACGCCCGTGGACGGACCGGCCCGCTGCACGTCGATGAAGACGACCGGGATTTCCATCATGGCAGCGCTGCCCACGGCCTCGGTCATCAGGGCGAAGCCGCCGCCCGAGGTGGCGCACATGGACCGGCAGCCCACGTGGGCTGCGCCGATGGCCATGTTGGCCACGCCGATCTCGTCCTCGACCTGGCGCACCATGATGCCCAGTTCCCGCGCATTCTGTGCCATCCAGTGGAGGACGCCCGTGGAGGGACTCATGGGATAGGCGCAGTAGAATTTGACCCCGGCGGACGCGCCGCCCATGGCCAGCGCGTCGTTGCCTGTCCACACGGCCAGCGGCTTGCCGCCGGAGGGAAGGGACTGCGAGCAGGGTTCGAAGTGCGCCGCGGCGTAGTCGTACCCCGCGCGGGCCACGCCCACGTTCTCGTCGATTACTTCCTGCCCCTTGCGCCGAAACTGCATGGTGATGATGTCTTCCAGGATCTGGAAGTCCACGTCGAGCAGATAGAGGATCGTCCCAAGCGCCACCGTGTTCTGCACGAGCTTGTTGCGGTTGTTGTCGGTCAGTTCGTTGATGGGCAGCGGGCAGAGGTGCACGCCGTCTTCCGGGGTGCCGGGCGTGATCGTGTCGCTGTTGTAGAGCACCCGCGTGCCGGGTCCCATGAGGCCCAGGTGCCGGTCCATCGTATCCTGGTTCAGGCAGACCAGCAGGTCGAGCTTGTCGCCGTGGTTGCTTACCGGTTGATCGCTGATCCTCATCGTGAGGAAGATATGACCGCCCCGGATGATCGACTGGTATGCATTGTAGGCGTTGAGATGCAGTCCGCGCCGGATGAAAATCCGGGCGAGCACGTTGCCCGGTGTGGCGATACCCTGGCCCGCTGCGCCGCCTATGGCAATGGCAAAGTCGAATTTGTCAGAACTCATCGGGTTCTCCTGTCTGTACATCACGGACAAGCTGATCTGCCGACGTGCGTACGCGTTTCTGTCATGGTAGTAAACAGCATAGTGGGAACCAACAAAATACACAGTCCACGGTGGGGTGTCAACCATTCTATTCTTTAGTGGGATAAGACAGTCCGATCGGCTTTCTCGGGAGCAAGGCACGGCTTTCCAACCGGTGGTTTTCAGGCTTGACGCCGCGCCGGCGACGATAGCACTTGACGCCGCGCCGGTGACGAAGTAGCTTCAACGTGAGGGACAGGGAAACGACTCGCGGTTGACGTCGTGCTTCGAGTCGGCATCAGTTGACCGGTTTCCCGTTCTTCGCCTTTTCTTTTTTTACAGGCCCCCGGTTTCGGCCGGGGGCTTGTGCTTTGAACCCTTCAGATCGGCGACGGAGACCGCAAAACCGGTGCCCCCGGGAAGACCGGTTGACGCTGTCGTTATTACAGGATAACTATAGTAAGGCAGTTATCAACTCGAACACGAACAGCGGGGAGGTCCGGTGTGAACGGCGCCAATATCGTAAGCCGGTACGAAGAAGACGGCTATGTCGTCCTGCCCGGGGTCATCGACGAAGCCCTGACCGCCGAAGCCCAGGGCCATGTCGAGTGGATGGGAGAGAAGTACCCCGACATCCGGCCGGAGCAGTACCACCACCACCTCATCGTGGACGATCCGTTCTGGATCCGCCTCTGCACCGACCCCCGGCTAATCGACGTCATCGAACCCTTTCTGGGTCCCGACATCGCGCTCTTCGCGGCACATTACATCAGCAAGCCGCCTGGGGACGGGCAGCCGGTGCTGTGGCACCAGGACGGGAACTACTGGCCGCTGGAGCCCATGGAAGTCATTACCATCTGGCTGGCCGTGGACGACTCGACCCCGGAGAACGGCTGCATGCGGGTCATCCCCGGCAGCCACCGGGACCAGAAACTGTACCGGCACCGTAGAACCGAAGGGGAAAACGTATTGAGTTCGGAACTGGATGTGAAGGTGGATGAATCCGAGGCGGTCGACGTCGTCGTGCCGGCGGGCGGCGTATCCTTGCACGATCCCTACCTGATACACGGCTCGGAGGCCAACCTGTCCGACCGGCGACGGTGCGGACTGACCCTCCGGTACATACCAACGACCACGCGCATCAAGCGCGAGAACTTCCCCGCCTACCTGTGCCGGGGCAAGACCGTGGACGGCATCAACCACTACCCTCCGCTCCCCCGGTTCAGGCCCGGCGATCACTACCCGTTCAAGGGGTGCGACCTGCCGCCCTGGAACTGACGGCCGCCCTGGAACTGACGGCCCCGCTGGAACTGACGGCCGCCCTGAAACTGACGGCCCCGCTGGAACTGACGGCCGCCCTGAAACTGACGGCCCCGCTCAGATGATCCCCATGTCCCTCAGTTCCCGCCTGACCGCGTTCATGGCGCTTTCGGTCGCCAGGACCCACAGGCGGTCGCCCGGGGTGAGCCGCCGCATGATGTCGTGGAATACGTCGCTGACGTCCGGGGCCGAAGCCATGTACTCCGCGTCCATCTGCTCGTCCATCAAGGCCAGGTGCGCGCCTCCTGCGCCGGCGACGTGCACGGACCTCGAACCGTCCACCATGCCTTCCAGGTCTTCGTCCACGATCCACGGCCCGTCGCGTCCAGCCCATACGGACTCGTCCAGCAGGAACAGGAAATGGCCCCGCTGCCGGTCCAGCCGGCAGGTCCTGAGCGCTTCGTGAAATGAAGTCCTGTTCTTGATTGTCATCAGGCGGGCTTGCCGGTCATGAATCACCAGCCGTTCGTCCCGTCCTCCGGCGGACCTCACGGATTCGAGGCCCTTGCGTATCGTCACGGGACTCAGGCCGAGGGATAACGCGGCCGCCGCAGCCGCCACGGCGTTGTACACGTTGTGCAGCCCGGACAGGCGGAGGCACACGTCCAGAGGCCCCCGCGGGGTGATGATCCGGAAGTTCGATTCATCCGGTCCCAGGTCCACATCGATGGCGTAGACCGTGGGCAGCGGCCTTTCCCAACCGCAGCCTTTGCAGGCGTAGTCGCCCAGGTGGGCCAGGCTGGTGATGCGGTAGGACAGGGGGACGCCGCACCGGTGACAGGGCACCTCGGGGGGGACCGCATCCGCCAGGTGCAGGCGTTCATCCTCCACTCCGTAGTAGGTCAACCGGGGCGGCACGCCGCGTGTGAATCCGCCGCAGAGGACCGGATCGTCGGCATTGACGAGGATATGCTGTCCGGCGGACATGGTGCCGAACCACTCGCACCATGTCCCGATCAGGGCAGCGCGGTCAACCCCCTGGGTCGATTCGTCGTCGTACAGGTTGTTCAGTACAAGCGTACCGGGGCTGCACACCTTGATCGCCCGGTCGAGCATGCCGGTCTCGAATCCGAACACGCCGAAGTCCGCATGGATCCTGCCGCGGTGATCGGTCGCCCGGACCAGGGTGGAGACCACTTCGTCAATGGATGGGGCAATGTCTTCCGGGTAGAGTGTCCGGGCATCGGACTGCCGCAGAATCGCGGCCAGGATCCGGCAGGTCGTGTACTTTCCGTTCGTTCCGGTGACCCCGGCTATGCCTTGACTGAACTGGCGCACCAGGGACCGGACGATGCCCGGCCAGAGGGCAGCAACGAGGGTGCCGGGCGGGATGCGTCCACGGGAGAAATCAAATAACTCGGCCGCCCTCGCGAAGGTTTTGTCAATGGAAAGGGCGGCCGATCTGAACATACGCATAGGAGGTTGATCGAATCCGGGGAATCAACCCTTGGTCATATCTTCACGCCACGCCACTCGTCCCGGTCACCGGAGATGTCTACGATGTTGCCGTCGGGATCGATGGCCTTGAAAGCGATCTCCGGCGGGGTATCGGAGGAGATGGCGTCCCGGCCCTTCACGGTCTTCGGCGCTTCGGCACCCCAGTTCCGGACCCTGTGCCAGGCGGCGTGGAGGTCGTCCACCAGCACGCCGAAATGGATGTACTCCTCGCCTTCCTCGAGCGTGGGCCGCGACGGATCGTCATGGGGCAGCAGCGTGATGTTGGCGGTGCCGTCGCTGAGATCGACGGCCTCGCCGTTGCCCCGCCGGCCGATAAAGGTAAAGCCGATCACATCCTCGTAGAAACGCTGCGAGACCGACACGTCCCGGCACCGCAGTGCGAGGTGACGCAGATAGGCCATTACGCCTCCCTACGGAGCTTGCCGTTCAAAAAAGTACAAACCTGGATAGCCACCATCATAGTATACCGGTATAACGGATTACGGATTGCAATGGACTACAGGCGCTTCTCCTTCGCGATTTCCTCGATGGCGCCGATGAACTGGTCGGTCTGCGCGTCGGTCACCATGATATGCATCGACGTCCGGTTGGCGTCCCAATTGATCTCGTCGTGCGTGACGTTCCGGATGTAGATACGGTGGCGATCCCACAGCATGTCGTTGACATCGCGCGTACCCACGCCGGTGACCTTGAACGAAACGAGCGCCGCGCTCATGCGGGGATCGGGCGAACTGTATACTTCCACGCCGTCCATGTTGCGCAGGGCATTGGCCACGCGCGTGGCCTGGTAGCGGTTCCGGCTCTCGACGGCGGCCGGTCCGATCATGTTGTGGAAGTCCAGTGCCGCGTCGATGGCGACCCGGGCCGGGGCGTTGGAGGAACCCCGCAGTTCGAACTTGGAGGCGCCTGCCAGGTATTCTTCGTAGAACACCTTGGCGAAGCCCGTGGGTTCCTGCCCGTACATGGTCAGGCCGTTTATCGGACCGGCGTACAGGGTCGGCCATACCTGGTCCAGGATATCCTCTTTCACGTAGAAGAAACCCGTGTACATGGAGGCCATCATCCACTTGTGGCACGGCCCCGCGTACATGTCACAACCCAGGTCGTGCATGTTCAGGTCGAGCATGCCCGGGGGCTGCGCCCCATCGACCAGCGTAATGATGCCCTTTGAACGGGCCATCTCGCAGATTTCCTTCACGGGGAGGACGAGTCCGTCGCCGTAGTTGATGTGGCAGAAGCTGAGCATCTTCGTGCGCGGCGTGATGGCGGCCTCGAAGGCCTTGAGCAGCGCGTCGGGACTGTCGGGCGGGTGGTACTCGGGGGACGAGAGGTCGATCATGACGGTTTTCGTTCCCTGGCGGACGGCCCGGAGGTTGATGGGCTGCACGCCGCTGGAATGATCGTGATTGGTTGTCACGATCTCATCGCCCGGCTCCATGTCGATGCCGAAGGTGCCGAAGACCATGCCTTCGGTCGTGTTGTTGGTGAAGGCGACTTCGTTCGACTTGCAGCCGAGGTACTTCGCCATCTTCTCCCGCATCCGTGCCCGGAAGTCGCTGTTGTAGACGTAGCTGGTGTAGCTCTTGTAATCCGAGTTCGCGCCTTCCAGCGCGGCGATCTGCGCCCGGTGCACCGGACCAGGGGACGGTCCGCGCGTCCCGGTGTTCATGAAGGAAACGCCGTCGCGGATGATGTACTGGTCGGCCACCCAGTTCCAGTACGCCACGTCGTCGGGTTCCGGGAGGTGGTCTTCGGGCATCGGCGGCTTCGCCCGGGCCTTTCCGGTCATGGACAGGAGGGCCGTTCCTGCGGCGAGCCCGCCCGCGATCCGGCCCATAAACCCTCTGCGGGACAACGCTTTCAGCTTTTCCGGATCTTCGTATTTCGGATCGAAGTTAAAACCGGACTCTTCCGTAATCATGGTGTATCTCCTGAATGATACCTCCGGCACGCTCCGACGGAATATGAGGTGCAAACCACCGCGTCGGACCGGGCCGGGGGGCTGGAAAAACAGCGAATCGCGTGTATAATCTGTAATCAGAGTATACAGAGGACACAAGAGGGTCTTCAAGTAAAAACTGCATTTTGAAAGATTGCTGACCGCAGTGCCGATTTCTGGTTGCGGGGTGGATGGAACCCCGCTTATTTGGTAAGGGTCTGTACGTAAGCGGCCGGCTGCCGCTGACAGCTGCCGGTACGGAGGGCAGCCGCATCCTGTACCGGTCCGACAGCCGAATGACGGCCGCCGGCCGCCGGTCTCCGCCGGTCCGACACGAAAGGCATCCTACGTGAAAATAGAAGACATCGCCTCGTACTTCATCGGCGGCGGATACGTCATCCGCGTCCGGACCGACAGCGGACTCACCGGGGTCGGCCAGACAGCCTGCTGGGGATATCCCGAAGCCGTGCACCAGATCGTGGAGCGGTTCAAGGATTATCTGGTCGGGCAGGACCCGTTCCGCATCGAGCATCACTGGCAGTATCTCTACCGCATGTCGCCCTTCCGGGGAAGCGCCCTGTCCGGGGCCGTCAGCGCCGTCGACATCGCCCTGTGGGACATCAAGGGCAAGCACTTCGGCGTACCGATCTGGGAACTGCTCGGTGGGAACTGCCGGGACCGGGTCAGGCTGCACCTGCTGGGCGGCGGCAGCACCCCGGAGGCCATGCTCGAATCGGCCAGGAACGCGGCGTCGGAAGGCTTCACGGCGCTCAAGTTCGATCCCCTGCCGGGCGGCTACCAGGACATGGCCCTGGACCGGATGATCCGCACCGCCCGGGATCTCGTCGCGGCAGCCCGCGAAGGCGGCGGTTCCGACATGGATCTCATCGTGGAGGTCCACCGCAAGCTGACGCCGCTGACCGCCATGCCCCTGGCCAACGCGCTGACCGAATTCAACCTCTATTTCATCGAGGACCCCATCCAGATCGACAGCATCATGGCCCAGGGAGAAATCGCCCGGCGGATCGGGATACCCGTCGGGAACGGAGAACGCCTGAACACCATCTGGGAATTCCAGGAACTCCTGGCACACGGGGGGCCTCAGTACGTGCGGCCGGACGTGGCCCTCGCCGGCGGCCTGACCCACTGCAAGAAGATCGCGGCCATCGCCGAAGCCCACCACTGCGCCGTCGTGACCCACAATTTCCTGACGCCCCTCATCACCGCCGCTTCCGTACACCTGGATACCAGCATCCCCAATTTCGTGACCCAGGAGTACAGCATGGGCGATGAAACGGAAGCCAGCAAATTGTACCGGACCAACATACGCCGGGAAGGCGGTTACATCCCCATTCCCCGGGACCCGGGCCTGGGTGTCGAACTGGACGACAAACGGCTGGAGGGCGCGGTTTTCACCCCGATGAATACCGCGAACACGTTGCTCAGGTCGGACGGCTCGGTAGCCAATTCGGTTTAGGATTTCGCGCCGCGGCGACCGGCCGGGAGGATGAGAGGACACATGCGCCGATTCAGTTTGCTGCATCCGCTCTGGATGGCCTTCTACGACGGGGCGATTTACGAGGATGCGGCCCGGCACTGGCGGAACCGGACCTTTCTGTACCTCCTTTTGCTGCTGGCATTGACCTGGATTCCTTTCACCCTCCAGATGCAGAACCAGGTGGATGAATGGGTCAGCCGGGAAGCCCCTTTTTATATCGACCAGGTCCCCGATCTCAGCCTGTCCGGCGGCGAACTGTCCTCGTCCTCGTCCGAGCCGACGCTCCTGCGCGACCGTGACGGGACGGTGCTGGCCGTCATCGACCCCACCGGACGGTACACCAGCCTGGAAGATACCGAGGCGCCGGTGCTGGTAACGCGTACCCAGATCTTCATCCGGGGAGAGGGCGACCAGGTCGACGTGACTTCCCTGCCGGACGGACCACCGGAGACGCTGACCCGGGAAGACCTGTACATAATCGCCGACTGGACCCGGTCCCTGGTCAATACGCTGCTCTTTCCCATACTGCTCGTGCTGTCCTACGCGTACCGGACCGTGCAGACGCTGCTGTACGCCTACGTGGCTTCCTTTTTCACGGCGTCCGCCGGAGGGGCGCTGCCGTACCGCACGCTTCTGAACCTGGCCATCATCGCCATTACGCCGGCCATTGTGCTGGACACCGTGCACATGCTCATGGAATCTCCGCTGCCGGACTGGTTCTGGTGGCCTGCATGCGTACTGCTTTCCCTGGGCTATCTGAGGTTCGGCATCCGGGTCACGCTGGACGCCGAACGGCAGGCGGCAGCCTGATACCTGAAACCTGAAACCTGAATCCTGAATCCTACTAGTCTTCCACCCGCCTGAGAAGGGACCGCCGTGAAACGCATCCTGCTCTTGATCAACGCGCACAGTCCGCCGTTCAGCCAGTTCGCTGCCATGTTAGAGCGGCTCGTGAACGGCGCTTCGCAGTTCACCCTGGACGTTACCGATGACCGGAACGTGCTTTGCGACCCGTCGGATTACGATGCCGTGGCGCTCTACATCGCGTCCGGAGAACTGACCCGGGACCAGGAAAAGGGGATCACCGGCTACGTGCGGAACGGCGGCGGATTGCTGGCCGTGCACACCGCGAACGCGGGCCTGGCGCAGTACGCCGACTACATCGAGATGATCGGCACCGAGTTCATCGGTCACGATCCGCTGGGCGACTTCGACGTGGAAGTCGATCCGGCCTTCGACGACATCCTGCCGCGCATGAGCCGGAGTTTCCGCGTCCAGGACGAATGCTACAACATGGACATCAAGACGGAAGCGCCGCTCAGGTGGTTCCAGCACGGCATTTGGAAACTCGAACGCCAGCCTTTGGGCTACCTGCGGGATTACGGAAAGGGACGGGTGTTCTACACCGCCCTCGGCCACGACAACCGCACCTTCGTCCATGCCGACTTCCAGGACCAGTTGATCAAGGGGCTTCGTTACGTGTGCGGGATGACCGATGGATCGCCCGTCCGGATCGGGCTGGTGGGCTACGGACCACTGTTCGGCATGGGGAAGCACCACAGCGAGCAGATCGCCGCGACGCGGGGGTTCGAACTGGGGGCGGTCTGCGACCGGGACCCCGCCCGGCTGGAAGCGGCGCGGGAGGAGCAGGGCGAAGAAATGCCCATGTTCGAGGATGCCGCTGAGATGGCCGAAAGCGGGCTCATCGACCTCGCCATCGTCATCGTGCCCCACGCCTACCACGCGTCCGTGGCGAAGCCGCTGCTTGAAGCGGGCCTGCACGTCATCACGGAGAAGCCCTTCACGGTCAAGGTTTCCGAGGCGGACGAGTTGATCGGCCTGGCCAGGGACCGGGGCGTCATGATCTCGGTGTACCATAACCGGCACTGGGACCCCGACATCCTGTCGATGAAGGAGATCGTCGACCGGGGCGATATCGGCGAGGTATATTCGATTGAAAGCGCCCTGGTGGGGTACGGTCTGCCGGGCCAGGCGTGGCGGTCCCACAAGCCGGTTTCCGGCGGGGCGATGTACGACTGGGGCGCCCATAATTTCGAGAAGATCCTGCAGCTGGTGCCGCGGTACGACGGACAGGGCAACCGGATCAACAAACGGGCGACGCTCTACGGGAACTACATGAAGCGGGTCTGGCACAGCAGCACCAACGAGGACTACTGCCGGGCCTACGCCCGTTTCGACGCGGGCGTCGAGGCGCAGTTCATGACCTCATCCATCCACGCGTCCCGCAGGCCCATGTGGACCGTCCAGGGAACCGCCGGATCGATCGTCATGGAAGGTGGGGACGGCGCGGGCACGGTGACCATGGCCTCGGCCGACGGCCGCCACCGCGTCGTCGAGGTCAAGCCGTACGACCGCGGCCATAACTGGCAAGGTTATTACAAGAATGTGGCCGATCACCTGCTCGCCGGCATGCCCCTGGAGATCACGGGGGAATGGGCGAAGGGTCCGATCCAACTCATCGAGGGGTGTGAAACGGCCTCGAGAGAGAACCGGCTGGTGGAAGTGGAATTCGATTTCTGATTGGACGCGGGCTCGTACCGCGAGCCCGAAAGAGAGACATTGAATTCCGGAAGAGAGACGTCGGATATGACGACCAAAGAAAAACTCGAAGCGGGCTTTACCATCCTCGCCATCCTCGCGCTCTGGCCGGTTATCCTGGGCTGGGAGAACCCGGCCTACCAGGTCGTCCTGGGTGTGATCCTGGTGGTGTTCATCGCGCTCGTCGCGCAGAAGTTCCGCCGCATTCGAGCCATCTACAACGCCTCCAGGGTGGAAGCGAAGAAGCGCAGGCCGCCCGCCGGGAACCGGGACGAACCCTTCGGCTGACGGGTCGGTGCCATCCTTTCGGCGCACTCAGGCGTATTTGCCCGGAAGGTCCGGAGCGGAGACCTCGTCCAGCAAGGTGCGGTCCTCCGGATCGAGCGTCCATCCCACGGCCCCCAGCGATTCCTCGACCTGCTCGGGAAAATCCGGACCGATAATCGGCGCCGTCACTTCCTCGTGGTCCAGGAGCCAGGCCAGCGCAACCTGGGCCGGCGTCTTCCCGTACTTTTCCCCCACGTCGATCAGCGTCTGCACGATGCCGTCCAGCTTGTCGGTCATGGCCTCGTCGAAGGGATACTTCGAGCGGCTAAGACCCGGGCGGGGGTTCTTCCCCCAGGGACTGTTCTCGGGCGGTACGGCCCCGCGGCGGAACTGGCCGGTCAGCAGGCCGATGGCCAGCGGGCTGTAGCACATGAGTCCGAGCCCGTGGTCGCGGGCCATGGGCATGAGCTCGAGCTCGGTCTCCCACCGGGCCAGCAGGCTGTAGTTGTACTGCAGGCAGACGAAGGGTTCCAGGTTGCGCCGGTCGCTGGTCCAGAGGGCATCCACCACCTTGTACACCGGCCAGTTGCTGCAGCCGATGTACCGGACCTTGCCCTGCCGGACGAGGTCGTCAAAGGTCGAAAGGGTTTCCTCGAGCGGCGTGACCGGGTCGAAGCTGTGGGCCAGGTAGAGATCGATGTAGTCAGTCTGCAGTCGTTTCAGGCTTTTTTCCACGCCCTGCATCAGGTTGAACCGTGAAAGCCCCGTGAAGTTGGGTCCCTTGCCCGCGGTGCCGAAGATCTTGGTGCACAGCACGACGTGTTCGCGCCGGCCCTTGAGCGCTTTACCGATGATCTTCTCGGACCTCCCCTCCCCGTAGAACGCCGAGTCGATGAAGTTGCATCCCAGGTCGAGGGCTGTCTCGATCACCCGGATGCCGGCGTGCTCGTCGATCGCGCCCCGGAAGGCGGTACCGAGGCAGATCGGCGAGACCTGCAGGCCGGTTTTGCCCAGATAGCGGTATTCCATGATCATCCTTTCAGTAGCGGGTTCTTAAATGGCGCGCTGCGTATTCACGGCCGGGGCACACCGGCTTCGACGAAGGCGTTTTCCAAAGTCCGGTAGCACAGGGCGGCCGCTTCGAAGGGGTCGTATCCCGGTTTCCGCTGCACCATGTTGCTGACCTCCGCCGTGATGGAACCCGAGTATCCTGCGGCGTGCATGGCGCGCAAGTAGGCCACGAAGTCGAAATCGCCCTCTCCGGGCACGAGAAACTCGAAATCGGGCACGCGGCCCCGCTGGTCCTTGACGTGGGTGTGCACCGCGTGGGGCGCCATGAGCCGGACCGCTTCCTCGATGGGCATGCCCAGGACGTCGAAGTGGCTGATGTCGAAATTGAGCCCAAGGTGGGCCGAGTCCATGGTCTCCACGAGTTGGACGGACTTCTCCGCGGTGTCCAGGGCGCATCCCACGTGGGCTTCCATGCCGATCACCACATCTCTTTCCGCGGCGTAGTCCACCAGATTCCGGACTCGTTCCAGGATGAAATCCAGCCTGGTATCCCAGTCTTCCGGTGCGCCGCCCATTACCGTGTCCAGGACAGGCCTGCCGCGGCCGTCGCTCCATTCCGCGCACAGGTCGACGGCCCGCTTCAGCAGGCGCATGTTCTCCCGATGCGCGACGGGATCCTCTTCGAGGAGCGAGCGGTGGGCGGCGACGGCGGGCATGGCCAGGCCGAATCCGGCACAGAGCGCCTTGATGCGACGCCGTTCACCGGCGTCCAGCCCGTCCACGGCCGTCGTGTAGTTCGGCAGGACCGTCAATTCCACCGCGTCAAAGCCCACGTCGTGCAGGAACGACAGGGCCTGGTCCACGGGGACTTTGGGCATGCCCCAGGTCGTATAGCCTATTTGCATGGGCGTGGTTCCATTTAAAGCATGCCGCCTAAAGCATGCCGCCGTTCGTCAGGAACCCTTTGAGCTGCTCCATCTCCGCGTCCGATAGATCGGGCAGGGGACTCCTCCGCCAGCGGCCGCAGATGCCGGCCAGTTCCAGGACGGCGTGCTGCGCCGCGTCGCCGCCCGCCGGAAAAGTGTTATACAGGTAGTCGAAAAAGGGCATGTCGTAGCGCGCGATCACGTCTGCGGCCGCATCGAGATCTCCGCGCTCGATGGCGGCCCAGTAGGCGTGAGCCACGTCCGGCTTGAACTTGATGAAGGTCGACATGTACCCGTCGCACCCGTAAGGCAGCATGTCCATGTGGGTCTGCTTCTGACCGCCGGCGAAGATCACCCACTTGTCGTGGGCCCTGGCGCAGGCGCCCCGGGCAAAATCGGGGCCGAAGTCTTCCTTGAATCCCACGACGCCCGGTACCTCGTCCAGGAGCCGTTCGACCGTTTCCAGCGCGCCCCGGACCCCCACGCTCACCAGCCCGGCGCTCAGGATGAAGGCCGGCAGGGCCTGTGATACCGCATCGTAGTACGTCACGAGACCGTCCACCGTCATCCCGCGGTCGGGCGGCGCCACGATCACCGCGTCCGCGCCGCGGTCCCGGGCGAATTCCGCGAAGGCGGCGGTCTGCGGTGTGGACCAGAACCCCGCGCTCGCAATGAACAGCGCCCGCTTGTTCACGACATCAACGGTGAAGGCCGTCAGCTCCGCAACCTCCGCCTCGGTGAGTACCGAGTAGAGACTGTCCCCGGGCGTGAACAGGACGGTGCCCGCCCCGGCTTCGATGCAGAAATCCACGAACCGGCGCAACCCGTCGTAATCGATGTCGTCGTTTTCGAAAAAGGGGGTGTTGATCGAGGCGACGGGCCCGGCCAGGTGGTGCCGGAGGCGGTCCATGTCCATCTAGGCCCGCCCTTCTTCCGTCCAGGTGTCGAAGGGGTTGCCCGTTTCGGCAAAGGGGAAGGCCACCCGCGCGCCCGTGATGTGGGAACGGTGCGCCGCCATGGCCATTTCGATATGACGGCGGGCCGTGCGCGCGTGACAGAGCTCGTATTCAGGATTTCTGCCTTCGATGAGATCCATCATGGATCGGGCCATGCGATGGTGGGCGTTGATCCATTTCTGCCCGCCCGACACCCGCTCGTGGGCGAGCACTTCCCAGCGGTCGTCGTCGAAGGGCTGCGGGTTGGAATGGGGATGAAAGTAGATGTCCGGTCCGTCCTGCGTGGGGCCGGGCAGGACGAGCGTGCCCTCGGTCCCGTGGAGGTCGATGCGATAGGGGTTCTCGATCCCGTCGCCCGCGAAGGACTCGAACTCCGCGTTGAAACCGTCGAACTGGTAATGGGCCCACAGGCCGTTTCCCGCGGAGGTGCCCATGCCGAACAGCCCTTCCTTCCGGTCCGACGGGCGGGCCGGACGGCCGTCCTGGGTGATGATCGCCTGGCACCACGACGGTTCGCCGAAGAGCTGCCACAGGAAATCGAAGAAGTGGGGATAGAGATCGATGAGCCACTGGTCTCCCCCGTGTTCTCCGCCGAAACCGTACATGCGGGCCCAGCGCGGTTCCCCGATCCCGCCGTCCCGGATCATGGGGATGGCCTGGCGCTGGATTTCCGGCCGTCCCCGCCAGGGGTGGCCCATGATCAGGAGGACGCCCGCCCGGTCGCAGGCATCCACCATGGTGTCCACTTCGGCCGGGGTGCGCGCCAGGGGCTTCTCCGCGTACACGTGGACCCCCTGTTCGGCGGCGGCCAGCACCATGGCGAGATGGTTGCTCATCTCGTGGGTGGCCAGGACGACGATGTCCAGCTTCTCCCGCTCCAGCATATCCGTGTACCGGGCGTATCCTTGCTGCGCGCCGGTACGTTCCAGCGCCGCCGTCCTGCCCTCCTCGACCGGATCGGCCAGGGCGGCGATCTCAGCGCCCTCCACGCCCACGAAGGCCTGGTCCAGGGAATGTCCGTAGTCTCCGCAACCGGTGTGTCCTATGATTCCTATTCTCAACCAAGTACTCCTGTTCTGTCAGCCGGGATCGCCGGGATCGCCCGGATCGTACAGATCGTCCGGTTAAGGGAAGCGTGCCCGATCAGACCACGACCATGCGTTCGGCCTGGATGATGAACACCTGCGCGCCGCCCACCGTGGTCGTTACGGCCTCCCCCAGCCCCAGGGCGTCTAGATGGGTGCCGATCTGCGCGACGTCGATGGCTTCCTCCCGCGCGTGGCAGTGGTTCTGGATGAGTTCGAGCACGGGAGGCACGCGCTCGTCGTCCACCCCGATCAACAGGGTGACATTGCCCGCGCGCAGGAATCCGCCCGTGCTGCCGATTTCGGTGAACCGGAAATCGTTGTCGATCAGTGCATCGGTAAGATGCTGGATGTCCCTTTTATTGACGATCGCGATGAGGAGTTTCATGGCGCGCCTCCTGGTCCCTGTGTCCTCTTCAGGACGTAACCGATTCAATGGCCTCTCCGGCTACGTTAACCATCCGGTCCAGCTCTTCGGTTGTTACGACGAATGGGGGAGCGAAACTGACGCTGTCTCCCCGGCAACGGGTGTAGACGCCGTTTTCGAGCATCTTCTTCACGATGCGTCCGCCTGTCTTCGACGCGGGATCGTAGGGTTTGCGGGATGCGGGGTCTTCCACTACCTCCACGGCGGCCATCAGCCCGATGCCACGGATGTCGCCCACGTGCTGGAGCGTCCGTAGCGTCCGCAGGCCCTCCATCAGCCTTTCCCCCATGATCCTGCTTCGCTCTATGAGGCCTTCATGCTCCAGGAGATCGAGATTCGCCAGCCCGACGGCGCAGCAGGTCGGGTGCCCGGAGTAGGTGAAAGAGTGATTCCACTTCCGGTCCCCGGGGGCGTTCTGGATGCAGTCGTGTATTTCGTCCGAGACGATGATGCCCCCGAGCGGCACGTACCCGCTGGTGATGCCCTTGGCGAAGGTGATGATGTCCGGTTCGATATTCCAGTAGGACACGCCGAACCAGTGGCCGATGCGACCGAACCCGGTGATCACTTCGTCGGCGATCAGCAGTACGTCGTACTTCGTGCAGATCTCCCGGACTCGCGGCCAGTAGTCCTCCGGCGGCACGATGACGCCCGCCGCGCCCTGCACGGGTTCTCCGATGAAGGCGGCCACATTGTCGGGCCCCTCCCGCAGAATCGCTTCCTCGAGGGCCCTGGCGCTCGCCTCGCCGCATCCCACCCCGGGGTCCTCAGGCCTGTAGTGATAGGGATAGGGCGCGTCGATATGGACGTATCCGGGCAGGCTGGATCCGAAGTCCTCCCAGTAGGCTTCCAGCCCGGTGGCGTTCATGGCGCCGATGGTCACGCCGTGGTAGGCGTGCCTCCTGGATATGATCCCGGTCTTGTCCGGCCGTCCGGCCCGTTGCCAGAAGTACCGCGCCGTCTTGATCGCGCTGTCGTTGGATACGGCGCCGCCGGACGTGAAAAAAGTATGGTTCAGCGCGCCCGGCGCCAGCTCCTTCAGGCGGCTGGCCAGGCGTATGGCCGGGATATTCGTCGCCCCCGCGTAGCATGAAAAGAACCCCAGTTCCTCGATCTGGTCCGCGGCGGCCGCCGCCAGCTCGCGCCGTCCGTGGCCCACGTTTACGTTCCACAGGCTGGAAAGCCCGTCGAGGTAACGGTTGCCCTCGATGTCGAAGAGCGTGGAGCCCTCGGCGCGTACGCAGATCAGGGGCTCGTCATGATCGTCGCGGTGCTGCAGGGGATGGATCAGGTATGCGTCGTCCCTCAGCAGTTGGTCACGGTCGCCGTAGGTCATCGCGTGGTACTTTCTATCGTATGTGTTACGGGAAGTCGGTTAATGGGAAATTGACAGGGTGCCGGGCACCGGTTATGGTATATTATACGGAGCGCAAGGCATACAATCAAGGTGAATGAAAGGCGGATTCCATGACCGGCGGACACCCCCATCCCTGGCGGGAAGGATGTGGAGGCGCCGTCTCCCTGACCTTCGACGACGGGATGCCGTCCCAGCTCGACCGGGCCCTCCCGATACTGGCCGAAAACGGTCTTCACGGCACGTTTTACGTCAATCCCAAGGGTCCGGACTGGCGCGGCCTGCTCGCGCCGTGGAAGGCCGTGGCGGACGACGGACACGAGGTGGGCAACCATACGGTAAATCATCCCTGTTCCTGCGCGTTCAAGGAGACCCGCACGGACTGCCTGGAGACGATGACCCTCGACGACATGGAGTGGGAGATCGGCGAGGGCAGGCGGCGCATCGCCGAAGCCATCCCGGGACAGGTGGATTTCACCTTCTGCTATCCCTGCTACCATGCCCACGTGGGCGAGGGACCGGGCCGCCGGAGTTACGTTCCGGTCGTGGCCCGCCACCATTTCGCCGGCCGGGGCAAGGGGGACTTCGCCAATCCCCCCCTGACCGCAGATCTCCACCACCTCTACTCCTTCCCCGTGGAGCGCCAGGCCCGCTCCGGGATGATTGGCCTGGTCGAGGAGGCGATGAATCAGGGACACTGGGCCGTGTTGACCTTTCACGGGATCTCGGAAGGGCACCTGTCCGTGACGGAATCCGATTTCAGCGGGCTGTGCGGCTATCTCCGGGCACACCGTGACCGCATCTGGACCGCCCCCGTCGTCGCCGTCGCCCGGGCGGTGCGCGACTGGCGGTCCGCCGCGGCGAGCGCCGGAGAACCCGCCGCAGGCGCCGAAGGTTCCACGGCAGGTAGCGGAGGTCCCGCGGCGAGCGCCGGGAACGAATCGTGACCTCCCGTCCAATGGAATCCGATGGCGCCGACGCACGTCCCATACCGGTTCTCGTGGGTCCCACCGGCGTGGGTAAGACCGCTGTGGGCATCGAGCTGGCACGGCGCTTCGGTGCGGAGATCATCTCGGCCGATTCCCGCCAGATCTACCGGTACATGGATATCGGGACGGCCAAGCCCACCGCGGAAGAGCAGGCCGCGGCTCCCCATCACCTCATCGACGTCGTCGATCCGGATGTACGGTTCAGCGCCGGCGAATACGGCCGCCTGGCCCGGGAGGCGATCCAGGAGATTGCGACCCGGGAGGTGCCGGCCCTCGTGGTCGGCGGCGCGGGGCTGTACATCAAGGCGCTTGCGGGCGGAATGTTCGACGCACCGGAAATCCCGCCGGCAGTCCGGCAACGCCTGGTGGACGAATACCGGTCAGCGTCCACCGACGCGCTCCATGGTCGGCTGAGTGCAGTCGATCCGGCTTCGGCCGCGCGAATCCATGCGAACGACCGGCAACGCATAGTAAGGGCGCTGGAGGTCCACGACGCCACGGGCGAGACCCTGACGTCCTGGTTCGAAAAGCCCGTCCGGTCCCGATCCCGCGGAACGCGTCTGGTCGGGTTGCGCCGTGACCGCGCCGCACTCTATGGGCGTATCGACGCCAGGGTCGAGAAAATGATCGAATCGGGTCTCGAGGAGGAGGTCCGCGGCCTGATGGTCCGGGGGTTTGGTCCCGGGACCCACGCCATGTCGACGTTTGGGTACGCGGAAATGCTGCAGTGCATCGAGGGCGAGCTGGAATTGAAGGATGCGGTTTCGCTCATTCAGCAGCGGTCCAGGCAGTACGCGAAGCGCCAGCTGACCTGGTTCAGGCAGACCGGGGACATCGAATGGATCACCGTGGACGAAGGGGAAGGTCCGGCCGAAACCTGCGAGAAGATCATCCGGTCATTCACGGATCCGTTATTTTAGGAACAGCAGCTTGCGCGTTACTTCGGAACGCTCCGCCGCCCCTCCGGTCGTCATCCGGCACAGATAGACACCGCTGGCTACCCTTCTTCCTCCATCGTCTTTCCCGTCCCACGTGGTAGTGAACGTGCCGTCCTCATGGATGCCGTCCACCAGCGTGCGGACCTTCCGGCCCATGACGTTGTACAGGGTGAGCTGAACCTCTCCCGGCCGGTCGACTTCGTACCGGACGGTGGCGGGCCCACTGCCCAGGCGGAAGGGATTCGGATACGTGGTGAGGGACGCGGCGATCGGCCGGCCAGTCCGGTCGTCGCCCGTAAGACCGGGATCGTAGGCCGCCGTGTAAGCGTACTCGAAACCGTCTCCGGTGCGATCTAAAGACGCCACCACGAGCATGACGGTCTCGTACCGCGTCCAGTCGGGTACCTCGATGGATACGTCTCCCCGGGTCGCGGGGACCGTCATCACCGTGTCTACGTCGCCGCTGGCCGCCACGGAAACGCCCCACTCCCCGGTTATACCCGAGAAATCGATGCGCAACCCGCCGGGAAGCGAGGGATCCGGGATAAAACGTATGTAGTTCGCGGCGAGGTGGTCCGGGTACTGGTGGGCGGGGATCTGGGGACCGTCAAAAAAGTATGTGCCCGATGCGCCCTGGGGATCGTTCTCGTGCAGACCATGCCGGCCACTCAGCTCGACCAGGGGCCAGGCGGCGCCTTCTTTATGGAACCGGTCCGCGTTGGCGCGGTCCCCGGTGAAGACGTTCCACGTAGTGAATTCCTGGAAGGCGGATTTCAGATCGCTGCCGACACTGCGCAGTCCCTCGTCGATGGCATCCAGCGCCCGGCTCGTCCCGGCCCGTTCCCAGATGCCGCGGATCAGGTCCCTGTCGTGCCGCTTTTCCAGGTACAGCGGCCAGAGCACGCCCGCGTATTCATGCTCCCCGTTCGAGGTATCGAGCGATTTCCATGGCTCCGTCAGGAAACCGCTGAACGTAGGCAGGTAGGTCAGGTAGTCGTCGACCTCGTCATAGACCTGCTCCTCCATCCACACGGCACTCTGTTCCAGCCAGAAAGCCTCTTCCCCCGCGTCGTAGCCGAACTGCACGGCGTGGAAGTACTCGTGGGCGACGGTGATCCGCAGCAGGTCCAGCGCCTTCTCCACCGTCCTCCGGGACTCGGCGTAATCGTTGTCCACGACGATGTACGAAGGAAGGCTCGCGCCCGTTGTGACCGCTTCCGGGCGGGTATAGCCACTGAATTGACTCGGGAGATCGGTAATATAGACGTCGTATAGCCCGTCCCCGCCATCGTCCGCATCCATCGCCACGTATCGATCGTGATGGTCGTAGTCCACGGGCGGCGGTCGGTAACCCAGATCTTCCACGATGACGCGGCGGGATTCATCCAGGAATACCGCGCAGTGCCGGACATATTCGGGAACGGTGCCGTCGGCTGCGTCTTCCAGTTCCGGCCAGCCCGCGCCGGGCCGGTCTTCCGTCGTGGTGACGTACCAGATCTTGAAGTGGCCGCCCGGACTGACATAGAATTCGGGCTCGGCCGTATAGGTGTGTCCGAGGTCGTTCGTGCGGTCCCCTTCGCCTGGTTCGGTGGGCCGGCCCGGGCCGACCTGTTCGGGCCGGTGGGTCCTGGCGGCGAGTCCGCCCTCCAAGGGCTGGACGAAGGGATGGAGGTGCAGCGTGCCGCAAAGCGGCCTGGAAAGTTCCTGGGCTGAAATGCCGGCATGGGTGACCGCGCCGGCGAGACAAGCCAGGAAAAGGCACTTGAAGAAAGCTATCGTCCTGGTGATCAGCTTCCCGATGCCTCCTCGCGCAGGTGTTTAGGTGGTATGGGGAAGCGCTCGGCGTAGTGGGACAGGTCCTTGCCCGCGATCAGGTCTTCCAGGATATCGTCGTGCTTGTCCCAGTGCTGATCGTTGGGATGGACGTCCAGCTTGATGCGTCCCTCGCCGTCGATCAGGTAGGTGACGGGAATGCCGTAGCGCTGGTTGGTCTTGGCCCGGAACTGTCGTTCCCAGTAGCCGCGAAAATCGAAAAGGGAGGTCGGGCTGGCCATATAGTACGCGATGACTTCTTCGTTCCGCGCCGCGATCCCGGCCATTTTATCCGGATCGTTCTTTTCCGATTCGTCGGAAGGACGAACCAGCCTGGACGCCAGAAGTCCTTGCTTGAAGGTTTCCAGTCCGGGGCCGAATCCTTCCTCGAATTCTGCGGGATCGAGCGGTTGCTCATCCTTGTAGAATTTGTTCACGCCGACGAAAAGAAAGTCTATCCGTCCCTCGTACTTTTTCGCGATGTTCATCAGGGGTTCCGCATCCCTGATGCAGGGCGGGCACCACCAAGCCCAGAAGTTCACGAACAGGGGCCGGCCCCTGAAGTCCTCCAGGGTTACCTTCGTGCCATCCATGGTATACACTTCGAAGTTCGGCGCCGTATGGCCGATCTCGGTGCCGATCGTCTCGGAGCTGACGACCGTGACTTCCTCCTCGACGGACGTACCACTGCACGCGATTCCGATCATTCCTGCAAGCAGGCCCGACATCAGGAGCGTTCGTTTCATTTCTTTCCATATGCGCCGCATACATCGCCTCACATTGGGATAAAGTAAGCGGAAGGCAGTCTAGAATGCTGAAATGTCGATGGTTCCCCACTAACTTCGGTATGTTTACCGGAATTGTCAACAACTATTTTAGGTGCCCCGATCGGTGTCGCGAAGGGTGCCCCGAACGGTGCCGCGAGAGGTGCCGCGAGAGGTCACAGGCCGCCGAGGGCCTTTTCGAACTTTTTGACGGCCTCGGGAATGTCGGATTGTGACAGCACCGCCGAGATCGCGGCAACACCGGAGGCACCCGCTTCCAGGCACGCCCGCGTGCGGCCGGGGGTCACGCCGCCCAGGGCAAAAACCGGGATCGTCACCGAGCCGGCCGCTTCCGCGAGCCCCTGAATCCCCTGGGGCGGTCCATATCCGGCTTTCGAAGGCGTATCGTATACCGGTCCGAACGTGACGAAGTCGGCCCCTTCCGCTTCCGCGGCGCGTGCGCTATCCTTGCCGTGGGTCGATCTGCCGATCAGGATACCGGCGGGGAGTGCCGCGCGCGCCTCGCGTACCGGCATCCCGGATTCCGGCAGGTGAACGCCCCCCGCCCTGCAGGCCGCGGCGACCTCCAGGTTGCTATTGACGGTCAGTACGGGCCGAAGCGATCCGAGTTCCGTCTGCACCTCCCTGGTCAACGCCAGCAGGTCCGGGGTCGCCAGGTCTTTCTCCCTGATCTGGACTGCGCGGACGCCCGCACGACAGGCCTGGCCCAATGCCGAGGCGAGAGATCGTCCGGCGCAACGGGTCCGATCGCCAATCAGATAGAACCTGAAGTCAACCATGGAGGCTGTGTCCAGGGAGGCAGTTTCTAGGTTGAATGGATCACACCGCTCAGCGGACTGGAAGCGGACGCGTAGGCCTTCATGGGAATCCGTCCCGCCTCGAAGGCAAGACGGCCGGCCTCCACCGCCTTGCGCATGGCGACGGCCATCTTTACCGGGTCCTTCGCTCCGGCCACGCCGGTATTCATCAGTATGCCGTCGCAGCCCAGTTCCATGGCGACGGATGCGTCGGAAGCGGTCCCGACCCCCGCGTCGACGATGACCGGCACCTGGCTGTGCTCCACGATGATGGCGATGTTGTGCGGGTTGCGGATCCCCAGGCCGGAG
This sequence comes from Gemmatimonadota bacterium, assembly GCA_026705925.1. Taxonomy (GTDB): domain Bacteria; phylum JAAXHH01; class JAAXHH01; order JAAXHH01; family JAAXHH01; genus JAAXHH01. Next base: position 67,413 of record JAPOZT010000008.1, on the reverse strand, counting down.
CCGATGGGCGCGGCGAGGGGCATGACCGCGACGCATCCCGCCTCCTCGAGTTTCTTGCAGACGATGGGATCGTCGATGGTATAGGGCATGACGTTGAATCCCCGGTCGACCAGGGTGCGCGCGGCTTCCAGCGTGGCCTCGTTGTCAGGGAACAGGGTCTTCTCGTCCCCGATGACTTCGAGCTTCACCGTGTCGGTTCCCAGTGCCTCACGCGCCAGTTCGCAGGTCAGCACGGCATCGCTCGCCGTATAGCATCCGGCCGTGTTGGGCAGCAGTGCGTAACGGTCGCGGTCGATGAAGTCGAGCAGCGACTTTCCGGAGGGATCGTCGAGATCGATCCGGCGGATGGCCACCGTAACCATGCTCGTCCCGCTCACATCGAAGGACTCCCGCATCAGTTCGAAACTCTCGTATTTCCCCGTGCCGAGAATCAACCGCGATTCCAACGTCAAACCGCCGATTTTAAGGGCGTCCATGCTGGTTTGCTCCTTTGCCTGTATGGTCCTGGGTCTCCGTGCGTGACAGATTCAGGGTTCATTGTCAATCGTCAAGTTTAGTTTTGTGTTGGGATTCCGCTCCAGTCGTCGCCGGCCGTCACCCGCCCGCTACCGCTCGAATCACCTCGACCACGTCATCGTCTGCGAGCATGGTTGTCCCGTGTTCCTTCCTCGGGACGACCGCTCCGTTGAGGGCCACGGCGGTCCCTTCGGAAGACACGCCGAGTTCCTTCAGCAGGTCGGCGATGCTTATTGCTGCGGGCAGTTTCCTGGTCGTTCCGTTAACGGTCACGTTCATCGTTCGTCTCTCCGGTTCGAGCGGGGTAAAACCGGTCGGGTAGAAAGGGTCGCATGATGGAGGGAACCCGGTCGTGAAGGATGGCCTCGGCGAGCAGGTCTCCGGTCAGCGGCGCCAGCAGTATGCCGTTCCGGCCATGCCCCGAGGCCGCGAACAGGCCGGGTGTCCCCGTGGCCCCGAGCACGGGCCATCCGTCCCGCGCCACCGGCCGCAGTCCCGACCAGGTGGAATCCAGTGCCCAGGTCTTCAGTGCGGGTGCAAGTTCGAGGGCGTCCCGGAACAGCTGCATGACGCCTCCCAGCGTGACCTCGTCCCGAAACCCGGCTTCCTCCACGGTAGCGCCGATGATCAACCGCCCGTCCGAACGGGGAACCAGGTATACGCCGCTGGTATAGATCGTATGGTGGAAGGGCGGCGCGGCGCCTGCCCGCAGCGCGAGGATCTGCCCGCGCACCGGCCGGACGGGAACTCTCCAGGCGGGCGCTATGCCGTCCAGGTAGCGCGCCCGGCATCCCATGGCGTTCACCACCGTCTGTGTTTCCCAGGTGCCTTCCGTTGTATCTACCCCGGCGACACGATGGCCGTCCAGCAGGATCTTTCGCGCGGCAATGCCTTCACGAATCATACCGCCGCCCTGCAGGACCGATTTCTCGAGGGCCGCAACGACGTCCCGGTTTTCGACCTGGTGGTCGTCCGGGTAGTGCAGCGCCATGCGGATCCCGTTCGTCAGATTCGGCTCGAGGCGCCTCGCCTCGCGTACGGTGAGCCGCTCTACGGGTACGCCGTCCCGACGATGCCGTTCATACCGCGATTCCAGCTGTGCCTGACCCCGGTCGCTCAATGCCGGATAGATCACACCTGTCGAACTGTATGCGATCGGACAGCCTGTTTCTTCCCGGAGCGTTTCGATGAAACCGGCGTAGCGTTCCAGTCCGGTCCTGCACAGGTCGAAATAGGGATCGGATTCATCGAATTCGCAGTGGGGCGCCAGCATGCCTGCGGCGGCCCAGGACGCCCCGCGGCCGGTCCGGTCCCGTTCAAGTACCGTGACCGCACTGCCGGAGCGACACAGCCGTCTCGCCACGGCCAGACCGATGATCCCGCCGCCGATGACCACGATGTCCGATCGCTGCGCCACGGAACTCCGCCACTTCCTCACCGGAAAAGAAAAAGCCGCTTCTCGGCGAAACGGCTTCGTTCAGCCGTTTCCCTACGCTGGCATAACCCAGGTCAGGTTCGAAGGGTTGTGATTCTCAGGCTCGCGAGGAGCCGCCCCTAACGGTAAAAGGAAGTGTATGGAAAGCGGACGGCCGTGTCAACGGATACTTCCGGTCGGTCAGACCATCCCGAGGTACCTCCGGTAAAACCACTCCGCCGCGAGCAGGCAGACCAGCAGCGCCAGCACGCCGGGATTGTTCCATAGCGAGACGGTGCGCGACTCCTGCACGGTGACTTCGTCCAGTTCGATATCGTCGGCCATGCGATCGATGTCCGATGGCAGATAGAAACCTCCGCCCGTCATATCGGCCAGTCGGACCAGCAGTTCCCGGTTCATGCGGGTTCGCTCGAATTCGGCGCCAGCTTCACCCACGACGAATCCCCCCTGGTCGGTCCCGATCGGCACGCCGCTCAGCGCGGCGGTCGCTTCGAAGGAGTATGCGGCCGCGGGCAGAAACTGCAGGCGCCCGGTGTAACGGCCGAACCCCTGTCCCGTCGAAGTGAGGTTAATTTGAAGTGTACCCGTTTCGTCCTGCGCCGGGCGAATTTCGTCCTGCGCCGGGCGAATTTCGTCCTGCGCCGGGCGAATGGCCACGGTCAGTTCGGCCCCTTCGACGGGCCGGTAGTTCTCATCATAGACCTGACCGCCGAAGCGGATCGTCTCACCGCCGTGGTACTGGAGCTTGTCCGAAACGACGCGTATCCTCCGGCTGCCCTCGCGCACGGTAATCCACCTTACGGCGTTGTTCCAGAACCTTTCGTACGCCGCGTTGGTGCCTCCGCTGCCCCACATCATCAGGTCCCAGCGCCACAGGCCCTGGGCGGCGATGCCGAGTACCCGGCCCTGCCCGTAACGATGTTCGGCGATGACCGGCGTGCGCTCGTCTTCGGTCCGCCAGGTCGGATGCCTGGCGAGTACCGTCGCGCCGGGTTTCGCGCGCCCGACCTGGTTCATGCCGGGCAGCGGCGGCAACTCCAGCCAGCGCCGTTCCGATTCGACCGGGTCATCATCCAGACGGGTGATCGGATGCGTGCGTCCGTCTGCCGTCAAGTCCGGTACGAAGGACTCCTCGGACAGGCCCATGGCCGTCGCGGCGATGCCGAAGGGCATCAGATCGCCGACCGGCGTTCCGGCGTAACCGCCCATTTCATAACTGTGCGGTCCGCCCAGGGCGATCAGTCCGCCGCCCCTTTCCTCGACGAAGGCCACCAGGAAAGACGCCCACGGCTGGATACGTTCATAGTCCACACTGCCCAGGATGACGAGATCATAGGAAAACCAGTCCGTCCGCGAAGCGGGCATGGGTTCCGGAAAGGCCCGGCCGTCGGGCCTGAGCAGGATGCTGGTCACTTCCAGATTGGCGTCCTTTTCCATCGAGCGCCTCAGGAAGCCCATGTCGGCGCGGGATGCGCCTTCGATATAGAGCACCCGCAATCGGGATTTCAGCACCTTGATCGCGAATTCACGGCGGTTGTTCCCCGCGGTGATTTCGCCATCCAGCTCGGGTACTTCCACCTGGTACCGGTGAACGCCTTCGGTCTCGGGGACGACGTGGAAAACGACGGACCGTTCCTCTTCCCGTCCATCCAGCGTGACTTCCTCGCTTCGGAGGATGCGTCCCTCTTCCCGCAGGGTGACGGGTACGCGCACGCTGCCGAACCCCCGGCCGCGCACGCCGACTTCGACGGGGACGTTGCTCCCGGTGTAAACCACTTCGTTCACCGTCAAATGGGCCACGCTGATGTCCCGGACGCCCAGCGTGTCGCCGATGCCCACGGTGTACAGGGGCATATCGAGATCCTCGGCGACCCTGAGCGGATCGCGCCCGGCGGTGAAATTTCCGTCGGTGACCAGGATGGCGGCGGAGTAACGGCCGGCGCCCGAACCGCCTTCGAGAAAGGACATGGCGCCGCCGATGTCGGTACCCGTGCCGTCAGCGGAAAGGGAATCGATCGCGCCATCGGGCAGGGGCGATAGGTCTTCCGCGAACCGGTAGCGATGGACACGGTGTCGGGTCTCCAGGGCATGCAACGCGTCACCGGAAAGGACCGAGGCCAGGATTTCGCCCCGCCTGCCCAACTGGTCCGTCAGGCCCATGCTGGCCGAGGTGTCGACGAGTACGGCCAGGCGGGGTGACTCGATCCTTTCCAGCACCATTCTCGAGACGGGATCGCTCAGGACCGCCAGCGCCACGGCGGCGGCCGCGATCCGCAGTCCGATGAGACCCCAGGCAGCGGCCGGTGACACCAGGCCGAACAGCCGCCGGGAAAGCCCGTAGATCAGGATGCCGGAGAGGATGAAGGCGATGAGGATCCAGATCAGGGAATCCGTTTGGATATCCGCGGGCATACGGGCGTTCCAGTGTTAACGTTCGGGTGCGTTTACTTTCCCAGGGCGCCGTCCAGCCTGGCCTGGGCGATCAGGTAATCGTACTGCGCGCCGGCCAGGTCGGATTTCGCCCGGACCAGGGCTTCCTGTGCCGTAAACACTTCCAGCAATGTGCCGGAACCCACCCGGTACCGTTCTTCCGCCAGCCTGAGACTCTCCTCCGAGGCCACGATGTTGTCATTGCTGAGCGTGATGACTTCCCGGGCCGTTTCCAGGTCGAGCAAGGCGTTCCGGATGGTCAGCGAGGTCGTCCTGCGCGTCTGGCGCAGCGTTTCCTCCGCGATCAACTGCTGCGCCTGCGCTCTCGAGATATCAGCGTAGGTCTGCGTGCCATTCAGGAGCGGCAGGCTCAGATTCACGCCGAAAGACAGGTTCCAGTTCTTGTCATAGGTGCCGTACACGTCCTGAAACCGGACGCCGGTCCGGCTGTAGCCTATGTTGCCGGATACCGTGGGCCAGAGCAATCCCCTGGCCATCTTGGTCCCAAGCATCGCGGAACGAATGCGTCCCTCGTCCCGCTGGATGGCGGGATTGGTGAGGTTGGCCATCCGAAGCGCGTCCTGCAGGGACATGAGCGCTGCCGTATCGAGCGACCCGCTTGCCAATGGATCTACGATCTCGAAGGCTTCGTTTGACCCGATGCCCATGACGTTGGCCAGTCCGGCCTGGGCCTGCAATACGTCCTTCTCTCGGTTATGCAAAGTAATCCGCGCCGCGCCAAGCGCCGCCGTGGTCTGAAGCACCTCCACGCGGGCCACTGAACCGATCTCGTACATGCTCTGGGTCCGGCGCAGTTGTTCCTCGTTTAGGCGGACGTTTTCTTCTTGCACTTCCTTGAGCCTCAGGGCCCGCAGCAGGCCATAATAACCGGTCTTCACATCCACGACGACCTGGTTCTCGGTACTGGTCTGGGCGAATGCCTCGGTTTCGGTTTCCTGTCTCGCCTGCCGGATCGTGTTCCAGTTCCGGCCGCCATTGTAGAGGTTCATATTCAGGAATACGCCATTCCGGTAGTTCGTACGGGTACTTCCCGGTGCTTCCCGGAGCACAACGCCTTCGACGATAATGTCCCTATCGCCCGAAGTCGTCCGGTTGGCGCCCATGATGGTGGCGTTCAACGTGGGCATGACGCCCGAGTAGGAACTGAAGACGGCCGCCTCCTGAACCTCCACCTGTTTCCGGGCGATCTCGATCTGGGGATTGTTCTGCATTGCGATCTGAATACACTGCTCCAGCGTGTACGGACCGGCCGCGGTCGCTGCGGACCCGGACACCTGCCCGAACGCCGCTTCTCCCCGGGTGAACAGGCCGGCCGCGATCAGGACGGCCCAGCCGATGGCATGTCGCGTCTTCATTGAATAGCTCCTTGTAACGGTGGTTGAAGAAGACCTTTATGGAAGTGCCCTATATTGGATTAGACGAAATTAAAACCGAAATCCCGCGCAACAGATCGGTTTATCTGTTAGACCACAGTCGGAGCGTAAGGTTTCCGGGTAACTGAGAAGCAGAGGAAGGGCAAGACCCGTCACATGCGGCGACGCCAGAGAATCCACAGGCCGACCGCGAGGAGGCCCGCGCCCGCACCGATCCACGAGGTGTAGCCCGTGGGAACCGGAGATGCGGTGACCGTGGGATTGATCGTGCAGAGCGAAGTGAGCAGTTCGACGGATTCGCTTACGGCCACGTCGCCGATCAGGGTGAAGAGCTTTCCATCGTAATGGCGCCGCAGAATGGAATAGGGACCTCGTTCCCAGATACGCACGTCGCCATGCATTTCGGGCGTGCCTCTGGGAGACCGGTGCGACGATTCAGAGGAAGCGATCCGCTGGAAGAGCGAGATGCGCGAGAGGCCGTCGCTGTACATGAAATGCACGAGCGGTTGGCCGTGGTGCTGCATGACGCGGCGTTGCTGCAGGATGAACCCCGGTGGAACGTAGACCGGGGCGTTCAGCTTGAAATTCGCCTCCTTCTGCACTTCGCTGATGGAACCGCAGGCGATGACCTGGTTGGTTTCGACAGACTTGCCGGTCCATTCCTCCGTATCGAAGAGGTCCGGTGAAATCCGCGGGTCCTGCTCGAATTCCGTCAGGAAGACTTCTTCGACCAGCACGCCCGCCTCGTTGCGTTCTTCCGTGCGCATCACGAGGCCCGTCTCCTCGTCGATCCAGGCCGTCAGGGTCATCCTGCCGGGATGGCGGGGCTTGAAGGCCAGGACGGCCACCGGACGGTCGAGCAACCGATCGGCGCCGGCGATCTCGAGGTCGTAGTTGGTCTGGAGCAGGTCGAGACTGCTGAACTCCAGGTTCATGTCGAGCACGTTCGAGTTCGACTGGCGGCGATGCGAGTAGGAGAGCGAATCCCCCGAAGCCGTACGCCGGTATATGTCATGGTCGACGCGGATGATGATCTCGCGGATCCGGCCTTCGGCATCGGGGATGTCGATGCGGTCCCGGTCAGGACGCTGGTGAGTGATGATCTGGACGTACCGGGCGGTGTCCCCGTCCGCGCTGAACCGCTGTTTCGTCAGGGTGGCGCGGTAACTCACCCGGTCCGGGGCTTCCATGATCTTCTGAAAGGTGATGTCCGGATCGACGCCGCGAGCCGGCGCGATCATCGCGATACACGCCGTCGTGACGAAACAAAGGAATACAGGCCGTAACCGCATCTCGTATCACCTATTCCTTGTAGTTGACCATGACGGAACCCAGGGTACCGCTGGTAAACACGCTCTGGTCCTCGATCAGGGCGTGTTCCTGCAGGATGAAGAACATATCGTCGTCCGAAAGCGTGCGCTGGACGGACGGAGGCTCGACCGGCTGGAACGACTGCCAGATCAGCCCTCCGGCCACCAGCAGCAACACGGCCGCCGCTGCGATGAACCGGCCGGGCTGCTCGCGAACGGGCGCAACCCTTCCCTTCATGCCCGGCACCATATGGGCGTGCGTCGTGCGCTCGAGCACCGCGGTCTGGACCTCCGCAACCTCAACAGGCGCGGGTTTCTCCGCGCGGCAGCAACGCAACATGCCGCGGACGGACTGCAATCCGCGCAATTCCCGTGCGCAATCGGGGCAAGACTCGATATGGCGCGCAATCTCGGCGAATTCCTCGTTGCCGCACATGCGCTCCAGGTACCGGGTAAGCCGCTTCTTTATCTGGTTGCAGTTCATGGCGCAATCCTATAGATCAAGGTATCCGGACAGTCGCTTGGACAGCACGCGCTTCAATTTGAGCCGTCCGTGATGCAGCCGGGACATCACCGTACCCTCGGGACACTGGAGGATTTCCGCGATCTGCCTGTGGGAGAGCCCTTCCAGGTCGAACAGCACGACAACGGTCCTGTGCCGCTCCGACAGGGTATCCAGCGCGGCCATGATGGACCGCTTCAATTCATCGCTTTCCAGCACCTCGTGCGGGTTCTTCTCCGAAGAGGGCAGATTGGAAACCAGGAACTGTTGTCCGGCGCCGCCGTTCCGTGAGCCGTAATCCGTAAACGAGAACATGCGGCGACGGGCTTCCCGCTTGCGGAAGTTGATGCACTTGTTGATCAGTATGCGGTACAGCCAGGTCGAAAACCGGTACTGCGTGTTGAACCGCTCCCGCGTTCTGAATACTTCGAGGAACGCGTCCTGGACGAGGTCGCGCGCGTCATCGTGGCTCGCGAGCATCTGGTATGCCACGGAATAGGCCTTCTCGCTGTAGCGCCGCGTCATTTCGTCGAAGGCCGGGCCATCACCCGCTTTGGCCCGTTCCATCAACCTGCGTTCTTCCTCGCGCCGGTCTTCGCCTGCGCCGTGCGCAGCCGGTTTTGTCCGTCCCTCGACCGGTCGCACGTTGTTAACGGTGTTCATCCGGTTACAGACCCTCCCGATCCTTCTCTTTCCTGCCCGTTATTTAAACCCGTATACATATTTTGATTCGTTATCTTCAACAATTCAGCCGGACCAAAGCCCATCAGTGGTATCGAAAATCAGACCAGGCCGATTTCGTTGGATTTCCGGTATATCTCGAGCGCCTTGTCGGCCTGTTTGATTTTGTCGTAGATCGTTCCGAGATACCGGTACGCCTGCTCGTTGCGCGGATCATGTCGCAGCAGGGCTTCGAAGTGCTCGATCGCTTCCGTGTGCTTCTCCACGTGACAGTAAGCCTTGCCCAACTGGAGGTGAACCTCGGCTTTCGTCCGGTCCACGTCCAGCGCGCGGGAAAGCACCCTGATCGCGTCGTCGTACGTACCGATGGTAATGTAGAGCACACCGAGCAGGTAGCAGGCCCGGTAGGAATAGGGGTCGTGTTCCAGGACGCGAAGCAGGTCGGTCCTGGCATCCTCGTACTGTCCTGTCTCCACGAACAACTCTGCCCGGTCGGCCAGCGTGTCCAGGTGGCCGGGATCGTTTCCCAGCGCGCGGTTGTAGTGCTCGAGGGCGGTTTCCTGCGCGCCGAGGCGAAAGAACATCCTGCCCAGGCTGCCCGTCGCGGTGGCATGTCTCGGCTGCCGTTCGAGTATACGACTGTACTGCTGGATCGCCTGCTCGATTTTGCCCTTGTTCGCGAGGACTTCAGCCCGGTTCATCATGGCCGAGATTTCGTCGGACCGCTCTCTGGGCGTCTCTTCGACCTGCTGCACCGGGTCGACGGCCACCGGTCCGGTCTGCTCCCCGGAAACGGAAGACTGCTGCGCGACGATGTCCTTTAACGTATCGAAGGGCATGAAGTGGGGGATGTGGCGGTCGTTCAGGCGCAGTTCCACGTTGGTATTCAGGTCGCGTGCCGTCCGTGCTTTCCTGACCTTCACGTTGAAGGCGCCGAAACGGTGCAGATTCACCTTCTCGTCCCGGTGCATCGCCTCGGTAACCTCCGACAGCAATCCGTTCAGCACCACTCTTACCTTGTGCCTGGATACCTGCAGGCTGGATGCCACTTCTTTTACAAGCGAATCTCTGTTCATGATGCTCCGATTACGCCGGGGTCAGGTCGCGAACGCTTGTATGAATCATTGGGCTGTGGGGTGAATCTGTCGTGAATCCGATAATCGGCCGTTACCGGCCGCATGTCAAGCAAGAATGAACGGTACGCGCACATTATGGCATAGGAGAACGCTCGTCGGACGACAGGCGCGCGGCGGCGTTACGTCGGAGAACGTTCGTCGGATGCCGCCACGTAGGAACGGTACAGTTCTTCGATTGCTACAGCGTCGGCCGCGTCGTCAAGCACCAGGAATCCGTAACGGATATGGAGGCTGTCCGATGCGGGGATCGTAAGGTCTTCTTCCATGAGCGGTCCGGTGCCCAGGAGATTGCGGCGGGTAAACCACTGCACCGGGTGGCGCTGGTTGCGCGGATGGTCCATCATCACCACCGTGCCGCCCTGGTCGCCCGCGGCGGCGACCCATCGGTCCCGCGTTCTCATGATGGTTTCGTGGCCGATGAGGCCGCTGCCGCTGGTATGGTGCGCATCGGCGAAGGGCGGCCCCATGCGCAGGATCAATCCGCTGTAGCGGGCGGCGCGCGACGCACCCAGGGTGACGTCTTCCTCGACGGGGATGATCACCGAGTCGATAAGCCAGAGGCAGCCACCAACGCGGTCAGCCTGGCCAGCGCGGTCAGCCTGGCCAGCCTCGCTGACCGCGGCAATTTCCAGGAACTCGAACCGGCGCGTCTCCCGGATCACCGGGCGGCCGTTGCGGTCCAGCCAGGTGAGCTGCTCGCCGACTGCGACACCGCCGGCCGCGGGGTCGGAACCGGACCCGGTGTCGGTCGCGGGGTCGGATATCTCGGTGAATCCATCGTGGCGCTGCACGCCGTGGCTGCCGGGAACGGGAACGTATTTGCCCTGCTCCGGAAGGTACCAGGCACCGCCCCAGAAATTCGAGTCGTTTACGTGTACCCACCCGAAATACAACCCCGTGTGCCAGGTGTGGTCTTCGGGGCGGTATTCACTGATCATACCGCCGGAAGGGGTGTAAACCGGATGAAAACAGGGTTTGGGCGATTCGTCCTTCGGCAGATGGTCGGTCGCGGCGTTGTACCGACACAGCAACTGGCGGTCCGCCTGGCCGGTCCGACCCGCGTAGACCTCGAAGCCCTTCCCTTCGTTGACTTCGAGACGAAGATGGCTTAGGTTTCTTTTGAATGCTTCCCGGGGCATGGATGGTCCGGTTACTTGGTATATTCGAATCGACGAACCTGGTGCAGGTCCGATCGGCATCTATGAAGTGCTTCGCGGTACTGTTTTCCCTGCTGTTGATTCCCGCCTCGGCGAAAGCCGCTACGATCAGCGGATTCGTCACGGACCGCGACAGCGGCGAGTACCTGCTTGCCGCCAACGTATTCCTGAGCGGCACGTCCCTCGGCGCCCTGAGCAACGATAACGGCTTCTACGCGATTACCGGGATTCCCGAGGGTTCCTACGTACTCGTCGTGTCCTACATCGGATACGAAACGTATCGGGACACGCTGTGTATCGGTCCCGAAGCCTATCTCCGGCGGGACGTGGAACTCGTACCGACTGTACTGATCGGCGAGACTGCCGTGGTCGAGGCCGATAGAAACAGAGACGAGCGGCTTGCGCAGCCCGGGTTCGTCGCCCTACAGGCCGCGGTACTGAAAGAGCTGCCCGCCATCGGGGAAACGGATCTGCTGCGCAGCCTGCAGCTCCTCCCGGGCATCCAGGCCTCCTCCGACATCAGCAGCGGGCTCTACGTACGGGGCGGCGGCCCCGACCAGACCCAGATCCTGCTCGACCAGATCCCCCTCTACAATCCCTCGCACGCCTTTGGGTTCTTTTCCATCTTCAACCCGGAAGCCATCAAGGACATGCGCCTTCACAAGAGCGCCTATCCCGCCCACTACGGCGGCGCCCTCGGCGCGGTGCTCGACGTGACGAACCGCGACGGAAACCGCAACGACTTCGCCGGATCAGGGGGAATCAGCCTCATCTCGGCGCGCACCATGATCGAAGGTCCCCTTGCGAGCGGCTCGTTCATGGTCTCGGGACGGCGTACGTACCTGGAACCGATCCTGGCCTATATCCGGTCGCGCGTGGAGGACATCCCCGGATACTATTTCTATGATGTAAACGCGAAAATCAACCAGAATCTGTCCTATTCCGACAACCTGGTCCTGAGCGGATACTTCGGCCGGGACGATCTCAATCTCGAGACCAGCGAGGCCGATATCTTCAACGTCCGCTGGGGAAACTCGGCGGTCACGGGCAAATGGACGCACCTGTTTTCGCCGACGCTCTTCGGCAATTTCATGGTATCCGGCAGCGATTACGCGAGCCGGCTTTCGGCGAATTTCGACGGCACGGAGATCCTGTTCAGGAACAGCATTCGAGACATCAGCGTCAAGGGCGACCTGGACTACGTCGCCGGTGGAGAACACGCGCTGAAGGGAGGGTTCCGCGCTACGGCCTACCGGTTCAGATTCACCAGAAGCTTCAACCAGGATGCCCAGCTCGACCTCCGGCAGCAACCCTATGTAATTTCTGTGTATGCCCAGGACCAGTGGCAGGCGCGGACTTCCACCTCGGTACGTCTCGGTCTGCGCGCGAACTACTACAGCGAGCGCGAAACGATCGACCTGGAGCCTCGCATGTCCATCAGTCACCGGCTGTCAGACGGATTGCGCCTGAAGGCCGGTGGCGGGAGGTACCACCAGTACCTGCAGCTGATCACGACGGAAGGCTTCAGCGGCGGTGATTTCTGGGTGCCGCTCGACGGGAGCGTGTCCCCCGGGCAGGCGTGGCACTTCGTTATCGGCACGAACTGGGATCCGGCGCCGAGTTACCGTCTCTCGCTAGAGTCCTACTACCAGCGGCTGCGCAACCTGGTGGTCGTGGACAACACGCGGGCGGTGGGCGGCGACGAAACCCGGTCGGAGGATGTGTTCATCACCGGTGGCAAGGGCTATGCCGCGGGCGTGGAGGCGTTCGTGGAGCGCCTGTCGGGCAGGCTGACCGGTTGGATCGGCTACACGCTCGGGTGGACGCGAAGGCAATTCCCTGAAGTGAACCAGGGCAACTGGTTTCCTCCGAAATACGACCGGCGCCACGATCTGGTGGTTTCGGCCAACTACCGGGTTGGCCGCTGGTCATTCGGCGGCAACGTGATCTTCGCTACCGGACAGGCTTTCACGCCCGCTTCCGCCCGGTACGAGTTGCGGGAATCGGCGCGGACCGGCATACGGGAGGACTACTTCCTGCCCGCGGACCGAAACACCTCGCGGTTGTTGCCATACCACAGAATGGACCTGAGCGTAAAGCAGGACTTCCGGCTGTTCGACCGGGATTTCCAGTGGTATCTGCAGGTGTTCAACGCGTACAACCATCGCAACGAATGGTTTGTCCAGTATGACACGGAAGACGAAGAGGTTACTACCGCGGAAGTCGTGAAGATGCTGCCCATCGTGCCCACCATAGGGCTCAACTACAACTTCTGACCATGTATAAAACGGCCAGGCTGCTCCGATGCATTACGCCCGTACTGACGGTCGCCCTGCTCGCCGGTATCGCCGCCCATCCGGGTTGTTCGGGAGAGCGGGATCCGGCGACGCTCTTCGGTCCGGACGAGCATGAGACCATTGTCGTTGACGCCGTCCTGTATGTCGATCGTACGCTGCCGGAGATCTTCGTCACCCGGACCCGTTCGGCGGATGCGGTGTCCACCGGGGACGCTTCCGCGGTGAACGATGCCGAAGTCACCGTCATACAAGGACTTGCGGAGTACAGGTACGCGAGTGCCGGCCGCCGGGGCCTTTACCTCCCGCCGCCCGGCGCGCCGAGGGTACGGCCCAACACCGAATACCGGCTTCACGTGCAGGCACTGGGAGAGGAAGTAAGCGGGGTCACGAGCACACCGGCCCCCCTGGTAATCGATGAGATCGCCGTCCTCGAAGAGCCTTCCATGGAGGTTATCCGCCGCCTGGATCCCGATTCCGCCGCGGGGAACAGGGTCCGGTACCGGGAGGGCCTGATCGAGGTCCGTTTCGATCCGTTGGACGTGGAAGCCTACCAGGTGATCGTCCTGGAACCTGGTTCCGAGGACGGGGGGTCTCCACCCCTGGAAGCGCGGGACGGCCGGTTGCTGCTGCCCTGGTTCGCCATCGGTTCCTCCGGAGAACACGAAGTCGAAGTGTACGCGCTGGACCGGAACCTGTTCGACTTCCTGAGAAGCGTGCAGGCATCCGGACAGAACGCCTTCGGCTTCGGCAACCTGGCGGGCGATACCTTCGAAAGACCGGTTTTCAATCTCGAAGGCGGTATCGGCGTATTCGGGTCGGCCTCCCTGGATACCTTCGGCTTCATCGTCATTCCGGAAAGTTGAAGCGGCCCGTTGCTTTGACAAATCCCTCCCCGCCGCCTATCTTCCATTGCCCGTCCCTTTCGTTGAACATGTCTTTCCACCTTACTGCGCGGTTTCATGTCTGTTCGAACGCCCAACACCACGCCCGCCAGCGGATTCCCCCTGCCCTATACCATTCTGGCGATCCAACCGGATGACCTGTCCTCGCCGCAGGACGAGTCCTTTGCGGTGGCGATCCTCGGACACGATGAAAAACCGGAGGTGCGCGCGGGTCTGGATATGGAAGCGATCGGGTGCCTCGCTGCTGCCCACGTTTCCGGTTCCCTGCTCGCCGCCTATGGGCCGGAAGACCACTTGGTCGAGCGTCTCTGGCGGATCGCGGCCGGCATCGACGCCGTTGTGCTGGACGTGGGCTTGCTCGCCCGGATCCTGCTGCCCGGGCTGAGGGACTACGAACGCGCAACGGTCGAACGATACGTCGACCCGGGACTTGTGGAGACCGGGGATGGGGCCGCGCGCCTTGCGGAGTATGAGACCGGCGTAGCGGGTTCTGTAGAGACCGGGGGTGCTACCGTGCGTCCTGCGGAGGCCGGGGCCTATGACGCGAGCCCAGCAGAGGCCGGGACCAGTGACGTGCTGAAAATCGCTGTGCTGTGCCGAACACTGCTGGATCTGCTGGCGTCCCAGGGTCCCGATACCATGGAAACGCTGATCCTTCTCGCGGAGGGTACCGGATCCGGCCTCGATCGCCTGCTTGTCCGGATGATGGCAGGGACAGCCGGGACGGCCCCGCCGGCCGGGACGGTCCCGACGGCCAACCGCGGCGATACAGGGTCCCTGGCGGTCCTTTCGTCCAATTCGAAGGAAGGACCGCAGATTGTCCATACCGCGCTTGGCCCGCCCACGATCGGCGACGGCTCGTGCGACGCGTCCGAAGCGGACGGCGATCTAGATCCCATGGACACTGAGGAACTGGCCCGTCTTTTTGAGACCGGCGGACTGTTCGAAAGCAGCATGGATGGTTACGAGCAACGGCCGCAACAGGTATCCATGGTCCGCAGCGTCGCCGGCGCGTTCAACGAAGGCGAGGTGTTGCTGGTGGAAGCGGGTACGGGAACGGGGAAATCGCTCTCGTACCTGACGCCGGCCCTGATCTGGGCGGTGCGGAACGATCAGCGGGTCATCGTATCCACCAACACAAGGAACCTGCAGGAACAGCTGTTCTACAAGGACCTGCCCTTCCTGCTGGAGAACCTGGGGCTGCCCTTCCGCGCCACCCTCCTCAAGGGCCGGTCCAACTACCTGTGCCTGGACCGGTGGCGGCAGGTCACCCGACGGCCCGCGGACCATCTGACCGCGGAAGAACGGGAGGCCGCGATTCCCCTGGCCGTGTGGGCACGGGAAACGCAGACGGGGGACATTTCAGAGCACGCGGGATTCAACCGGGGCGCCGGAGCCGGCCTGTGGGATAAAATCAACGGCGAGGGGACCGCCTGCCCCAGGTGCGTGCTCAAGGAAGCGTGTTTCGTCAACCGTGTCCGAAGGGCGGCCATGGCTTCTCACATGGTGATCATCAACCACGCCCTGCTCTTCGCCGATCTCCAGTCCGACCATGCCGTGCTGTCCCGGTACAGCCATCTCATCATCGACGAGGCCCACAACCTGGAGCGTGCCGCCGTGCAGCACCTGACCCTGGAGGTCGGAGGCTGGCGCATGCGCCGCGTATTGAGCAGGATGCACGCGCCCGAATGGGGCGGGACCGGTGTGCTGGCGGGGCTGGACCGGCTGGCCGAAAAAGCGGCGGAGAACCTGGAATGGAAGGCGCCGTTGACGGCGGGCACCCGCATGGCTATCGACCGGATCACGGAGGTGAACCGCCGGATCGAGGACTTTTTCCGCATCGCCAGCGAAGAGGCGTTCGGCCAGTCGGACGACGGATCGGCCCGGCGGACCAAACTGAGGTACCGGGCCGAAGACGAGTATGCCGGTATCCTGAGGTCATCGGCGCAGGTGCTCATCGAGGGTCTTTCCGTGCTGCGCGAGTCCCTCGGCATGCTCCACGCGACGCTGGACCAGGTCCACGATTCGTGGCTGGACGACCGGGAATCACGGGGGAACGCCATAGTGGCCGCTATGGACTTCTGCATGGAAATGGAAGCGGCCCTTTTCGTGCTGACGGAGGCGAACGAGGAAGAACGGGTTTACTGGGTCGAAGCCATCAGGTCCCAACCTTTGTCCTGCGTCCTGACCGCCGCGCCGCTGCGGGTGGCGGACCGGCTGCACGACGACCTGTTCCGGCCATTGCGAACGGCTGTGCTTACGTCGGCAACGCTGATGGTCGGGGACCGATTCGACTACCAGATCGAACGGCTGGGGCTCGACCGCATCGATCCCCGGCGGATCCAGGTGCGTGGAATCGGTTCGCCCTTCGATTATGCGGACCAGGTGCTGGTCTGCGTGCCCGCCGCCTTTCCGATGCCCAGATCCGATGCTTTTCAAGACTCGGCCAGCCGGCTTATCCTGGACCTGGTCGTTTCCACTAAGCGGAGCACCCTGGTCCTGTTCACCTCGTACACCCAGTTGAACCGGACCTTCCAGGACATCGAACCGGACCTGGCGGAACACGGCGTGTCCGTGCTGGCGCAAGGCACGTCCGGACCGCGATCGGCACTGCTGGATCGTTTCCGCAGGTCCGATACCGCCGTTCTACTGGGCACCGACAGCTTCTGGGAGGGGGTCGATGTGCCGGGGAAGGCGCTGGAGATGGTCATCCTGGTCAAGCTCCCCTTCGCGGTGCCGACCGAACCGCTGGTCCAGGCGCAGGTGGAACGCCTGGAAGACGCGGGGCGCAACAGTTTCTTCGAATTTCAGGTACCGGAGGCGGTCATCAAGTTCAGGCAGGGCTTCGGCCGACTCATCCGTTCCACCCGGGACTACGGCGTCGTCACGATTCTGGACCAGCGCGTCGTCAGTACGGCGTACGGACGCCTGTTCCTGGAATCCCTGCCTGCGGGATCGGAGATCTACCCCGACGCGGACCAGCTGGTGGAAGGGGTAACCTACTGGTTCAGCGCGAGAGACAAGCGCCGGGTCGAACGCGGCTCTCTCATCACGTAGGTCGCCAGGTATACGCGGCTCTTTCATCACGTAGGTCGCTAGGTATACGCGGCTCTCTCATCACGTAGGTCGTAGCGTATACGCACGTTGCACGGTCTACACAGGTTGCACGGTATGAACCCGAAATCATCAACGCCCATGTCCGCAATTGGATCCGTGGTCGTATTCGGCAGGATGATCAAGCTTTCCCACAGTGTTTTTGCGCTGCCCTTCGCTATGGCCGGCGTGGCCCTGGCCGCCCGGAGTCACGGGATCGAAGCGCAACAGCTGGTGTGGATCGTCATCGCCATGGTGTCCGCCCGGAGCGCGGCCATGGGATTCAACCGGTTGGCCGACCGTGCGATGGACGCGGAGAACCCCCGCACGCGGGACCGGGCGTTGCCGAGGGGACGGATCGCCCCCCGCGCCGTCGCTTTCATCATCGTAGCGTGCTGCGCACTGTTCGTCTTTTCCGCCTACCAGCTCAACGAACTGTGCTTCAAGCTGTCGCCCGTTGCCCTGCTGGTGATCCTGTCGTACTCCTATTTCAAGCGCTTCACCTGGGCCACCCACCTGGTCCTGGGCCTTGCACTCGCCATCGCTCCGGTAGGCGCGTGGATCGCCGTGACCGGCACCTTCGATTCCGCACCGCTCTGGCTGGCGGCGGCCGTGTTGACCTGGGTGGCGGGCTTTGATATAATATACGCCTGCCAGGACTATGAATTCGACGTTGCGCAGGGCGTCCACTCGATACCCCGCCGCTTCGGGATCCGGCCGGCTTTGGTGGCGGCCCGCCTGCTCCACGCGGCCACGGTCGTGTTCCTGCTGGCCGTCCATCAGGTTTTCGATCTGCACGCGCTTTATCTGTGCGGCACCGTGCTGGCAGCCGGGATGCTGGTTTACGAACACACGCTCGTCAAGCCGGACGACCTTTCGAAGATCGATGTCGCCTTCTTCAACACGAACGGTCTGGTCGGTGTCGTCTTTTTCGTTTTCCTGCTGGGCGATATCCTGTGGCCGATATGAGTACCACAGACGAAAAGTCCCGGCACATCCGGCGCATGTTCGATCGCATCGGGCACCGGTACGACCTGCTCAACCGTCTGCTGAGCGGATATGGCGATGTGCGGTGGCGCAGGGCCGCGGTCCGCGCGCTGAACGCGTCCGAGGACGACCTGCTGCTCGACGTGGGTATCGGCACGGGTGATCTGGCGCTGGAAGCGCTGAAGGGCCGGCGGAAGCCGCGGTTGATCGTGGGGGTGGACGCGGCGATGGGGATGATGCGGATCGGCCGGGAGAAGTCGGCGCATTCCGTGGGGCGGGCCATCCGGTTCGTCGGGGGAAGCGCCGAAGCCCTGCCCCTGCGGTCCGGGATCTTCGACGGCGCGATGGTGGCCTTCGGCGTGCGCAACTTCACCGACCGCGCGGCGGGCCTGCGGTGCATCCAGCGTGTATTGAAGCCCGGGGGCAGGCTGGTGGTGCTGGAGCTTTCCGTTCCACGGTATCCGTTGATTCGCCAGCTGTACCGGCTCTACGCCGCGCATGCCATACCCTGGATCGGCGGCATGATCTCGGGAGACGCGGACGCTTACCGGTACCTGCAGGTTTCCGTGGAGGCGTTCCCGGAGCGTGAGCGCTTCCGATCGCTCATGGAGGACGCGGGTTTCGTAGGCACGGGCTGGCGTGATCTTACGCTGGGGGTGGCCACGGTCTACTGGGGAGACAAGCGGTCATGAAACATGTCATCGTCGCCGTCACCGGTGCCAGCGGCGGCCTGTACGCGCTCCGGCTTCTACGCGCGCTACTGGCCGACGGCCACCGGGTGAGCGTCGTGCTGTCCGGCTTCGGCCGGTACGTACTCCGGGAAGAAACCGGCTTGGGGACGGGCGACAGTCTGCAGGACGGACTGGCCGGCCTCTACGGCGACCAGGTGAGGAAGGGCACGCTCACGGAATTCAAGATCGGGGACCTGGCGGCGTCGATCGCAAGCGGGTCGGTGCGCACCGACGGAATGGTCGTCATACCGTGCTCCATGAAGACGCTGTCAGCCATTGCCCACGGCACCTCTTCCTCCCTGATCGAGCGGGCCGCGGACGTCACACTCAAGGAGGCCCGGCCCCTCGTGCTGGTACCCCGGGAAACGCCCCTGAACGTCATCCACCTGCGCAACCTGCTCGCCGCAGCGGAGGCGGGCGCCCGCATCGTGCCGGCCATGCCGGCGTTCTACCAGAAGCCTGCCAGCTTTGACGACCTGGCCGACTTCATAGCAGGACGGGTGTTGAACCTGCTCGGCATCGATCAGAGCCTCTTTACCCCCTGGGACGCGACATCCGGCGAAAGGGAATCCGCGGAATGAAAGATCGGGATATTCACCAGGCGATCTCCATCCTTGAAGACGAGACTTCCAGGTGGACCGAAACGGCATTGACGCTGGTGGCCGAGCAGACCCGGCGCGATCCGTTCCGCATTCTGATCGGCACCGTGCTCAGCCTCCGGACGAAGGACGAGACGACCGCGGCGGCCTGCGAGCGGCTCTTCGGGCTGGCCGACACGCCCGCGGCCATGCGGGCCCTGCCCGAGGAGACCGTGGACCGCGCCATCTATCCCGTGGGGTTCCATGCCACGAAGGCGCGCAACATCCTGCAGATTTGCCGGATCCTCGTGGAGGAGTATCGGGGTATTGTGCCGGACGAGATCGACACGCTGGTCACGCTCCCCGGCGTGGGCAGGAAGACCGCAAACCTCGTGGTCACGATCGGATACGGCAAGCCGGGCATCTGCGTCGACACCCACGTGCACCGCATCTCCAATCGCTGGGGGTATATCGCCACCCGGAATCCAGACCAGTCGGAATTCGCCTTGAGAGAGAAGTTGCCTTCCGAATACTGGATCCGGTATAATGACCTGCTCGTCATGTATGGTCAGAACCTGTGCAAGCCCGTTTCGCCCTTATGCAGCCGCTGTCGCCTGTCGCCCTACTGTGAACGGATCGGCGTGGAGAAACACAGGTGACGGCGGAATCCGCGTATCCGGTTTCATGGAGGAGAGGAATCAATGGAAGCATCACTGAATACACCCAGGGGACTTGGCCGCGCGCCTCATATCATCGCGGCGTTGTCCGTACCCGTGAGCGAAGCGGGTGAAATCGACTTTGAAGTCTTCGCCCGGGACCTGGAAAGAACCGCTGGATACGGGATAGAACCCGCGGTGCTCTTGGATACCTACCAGATCAACCATTGCACGCTGGATGATCAGGTAAGGGGGCTGGAAACGACGCGGGAGGTCATGAACGGGCGGGCGTTCACTGCGGGCGTCTACGTGGAGGACGAAATCCGCGGAGACGGTATCGAGGACATCATCCGCGCGTACCAGGCCAAGATAGAGCAGCTGGAGAACCGTTACGGCGCGAGCCCGATCGTATTTCAGAGCGAGCGGTTGAAAGACGCGGACGCCGCCACCGTTGTCCGCGTCTACGAAGGGCTGGCCGAAGCCTCACGCGGCGGCCTCAAGGCATTCGAACTAAGCCCGGTCTTCGCACCGAACGGCTGGATGTTCCCGGATGACGCGCTGATCGAGATCCTGGCCGGGGAAAAATGGGCGGGCGCGAAACACTCGTCCCTGGATCCGTCCATGGAATGGGTGCTGCTGCGGAAGGTTCATCGCATCGGAAAGATGCTGTACACGGGGAACGACTACGATTTCGCCTCCATGATCTTCAACGGAAGCGACGCGCTGCTGGGTATCGCGACCTTCATGCCCGACAAGTTCAGAGCGCTTGGGGATGCCTTGCGGGACGGCGAACTTGCGCGGTACCACGACCTGGGGAACCGGATGGAGTTCCTGGGACGGGTCGCGTTCCAGCCGCCCGTGCCGGCCTATAAGCACAGCGCGGCCATGGTGAAGAAGATGCGCGGCTGGTACCCCACGGATTACGTGCTGCCCGACAATCCCCTGAGGCGGGACGAGGCGCACCGGGAAGCGCTGCGAGAGGCCCTCCAAAACCTGGACATCCCCTGCGCCTGAACGCCTGGGCGGCTGAGCGGCCGCTACCGCCGGGTGTAACCTTAAGCGGCCGTTATCGCCGGGTGTACCGCGCCAGGAGACTCGAGATCTCCCGGGTCAGTTCGCTCGTCTTGTCGCCGTCGCGCGACAGCGTGCTTTCAAGGGCGTCCGCCAGGGCGGCGATCTCATCGCAAAAAGCCTTGTGTTCCCGGGCATGTCTAGAAAGCGCGGCGCGCAGGTCGGCGAGAATCTCCGCCACCCTCGCATCGGGTTTGCCGGGATCTTCCGGGGTTTCCTCGAGCTCGCCGGGATCTTCCACGGTTTCCTCGAGCTCGCCGAAATCTTCCGCGGCTTCCTCGAGATGCTCTTCTTCCGCTTCCTCCAGGCCTTCCTTGGGCCGCACCTCTTCAGCTACTTCCAACGGTTCATCGTCCGTTTCCACGTGATTCGTGACCGCAAGGTCGTCCACGGGCGGCACTACTTCCACCGCAAGGTCGTCCACGGGCTGCGCGCCTTCCGCCTCACGGACTTCCGCCAGTTGCGCGTCTTCCGCCGTTTCCTCGACTTCCGCCTCCACTAGGTCGTCTGTCTCTGCCGTTTCCGCGACTTCGTCACCATGACCGGGCGTTTCTTCCATGCCCCGTCCGGGCGTTTCGTCCATGCCGTCGTCCGACTTCAAGCCATCATCGGCGACTACCTCGTCCGTTCCGTTTACGGCTCGCGATTCGGACGCAGGCTCCGGTGATGGCTCGATATCGTGGGGCGCCCGGCCGTACTGCCGGCGCGGCGTACCGTTCGTATCAGGATTCGCCGTCGCCGGTTGGCCGATCGGCGGATGCATGAACACATCGATGGATTCCCTGGACACGAAGTACCTGCCGTCCTCCATGTAGTACTCCAGCTTGCCGTCTTCGCACATCTGCGTCACCTGTTCGGGCAACGTCTTCATTATATCCGCAGTTTCCCTCAAGGTCATCCACTGCGTTTCCGGCATCTTCTCCTCCCGCGCTTATTGAAAACCTGCCCGCTAGCTCGCGTTCCGGCCCGTTTTCGAGTTCGGATCTTCCGTCGTTTCCTAGAATACGTCTCCGGCTACCTGCCTGCCGTCAATTCGCAACTGTAATCTAACGCTCAACAGGGCTTTGGCAAACACTTCCACGCGGTGTTCGTCAGTGCCGATCCGGAGACTCGTGCTCAAAATGCGCGTTTTCCGCAGCGACACGCGGCGGATGCTGCGATCCCTGCAGACTCCGTCGATATACAGCCGGGCGTCCTGGGTCCAGGTGCTGAACGCCCTGATCTCGTGGCCTCTGAATTCCGCCCTGCATTCGACACCTTCCGGATTCGCCAAATTTACTCAACTCCGTGTGAAGCGCGTCGTACCGTTCATCACGCATTGGCCGCAGTCCTTGTTTCGGCAGGTCTCGAGATCGATCTGCAACAGGCCCTGTTGAAGGACCGCCCGGTCGATGGAGTCCTTCTTTTCGGGCGTATCGATGAATAGCAGGTTCGTCATCGCCTGGATCACGCTGTTGTTGGCCTGCCTGCCGTATCCGGTGTACATTTCCCGGACGAGATTCATCCTGTCCGACTGGCCGTCCCGGTCGGCCAGGGCATAGATGAACGGCAGGATCACGTCGATCATCATGCCCCGCTGGCGGTCTCGGCCGATCAGCGCTTTGCGAGCCGTTCGCGATGTTTCTCCGAACACCGTATGCTTCAACCAGTAGTCGCCGGGTAGCGGCCGGATCATTTCCTCGAGCTTCCGTGCGGTCTGCCGCAGCAAGGCGATGGGTCCCCGGTCGGCGCCGCCGTTCATCGGACCGCCGTTCATCGGGCCGGCGATCAGCGTGTCCAGTCCGTCCCGCAGGCCCGACGCGATGAAATAACTCATGGCGGCCAGCCGGACCGTGGGGAAGTTAAAGGGTCTCAGCCGGAAAAACAACCAGTCATGTTCCTTCATGGGCCGGGTGGAAATGGACGGTCGGAAGGCTTCCCAGCGCATTTCGATTTCTCTGACGTACGGGTCGTCCGGGACTTCACCGCCGTATGAAAGCCGCTGTGAAGGCAGCAGTCCGGCTGCCCCCAGGAGCAAGGCCTGCAGATCGACGATACGAAGACCGCCCCCCGTGCCGATCAGTGCGCGGATCGTCGCCAGGGGCAGGCGCCTTGCAAGTGCCTGGCAGGCATCGGTATTCTTCGTGTAACCCGCGGCCCGCATGGCAAATTCATAAAGCGTCTGTTCCGCCGAAACCTGTTTCATCCTCCGGGACATTTCCGCCGCTTTCTTCCGGAACCGGTCGGAGCCTTTCCGGTCCAGCAACGCGTGAACGCGCTCGACCGACAGCCGCTTCATCAGGTTCTGGCAGGGGTAGTTGGCAGGAGCCGGGTCCTCCGTTTTTCGCCGGTATTCTTTACGAATCCGGTCCAGGCCGTGCCTGAAGTGTTCGGATAGCACCAGCGTAGGGATGTACTGTCCGTTCTGCTTCCTGACGGCCTGAAGCTTCTCGTCGTGCCACAGGACGACGTGCAGCATGACATTGTTGTAAAGCGGGTCGCTCGTATGGCCGTGCCGCCGCCAGTCGGCGGGTTTGATATGGATTTCCACGTCTCCCCTGAGGCGCTTCCCGGGTCCGAAGGACAGGACCGCCTGGAGGAAATCGGGGCCGCTGTCGGGATTCAAGGTGCCGGGATGATGGACCCTGAGTGTTCGGCCGTCGGTGAGCCGGAGTCTTCCGGACTGCCCGGTCCGCCCGGTCCGCGACAGTTCATTCTGCCACAGATGCCAGATGAGCGCTTCCGCGATATCCGAATCGGCGATTTGAAGCATGTTACCTGTGAGGAGTAATCCAAAATGCCTGGTCTCTAATCCAATAGTCGGAAGAAAACTGCCATTCTCGCATGCCGCAGCCCGTGGGCGATGGGCGGGGCGAAGGGCGGGGCGATGCGCGAGGCCAAGCGCGGTCCTTCGGTTGACCGGAACATCATACAAATGGCACTGGTTTTTTCTGGCGATGGGGTTATAATCCGGTTAAAGCCAAGAAGCGCCTTACGACCATTCGAAACTCACGAGTCCGGTGACCGCGTGACCGCAGCCTATTCCATCCTGCAGATCATCAGCGTGCTGGTCTTCACCCTGTTGTTCGGGCTGTCGGCCATGTTGCTGTCCCCATTCAATCCTTCGGGCCGCCTGGTACACTGGTTCGCCCGCTGGTGGGCGCGAACCCTGTTGTGGGTGGGTCGCGTACCGGTCCGCCTGGAAGGGCTGGACAATATCCCCGGAGAGCAGCCGTGCGTGCTGGTTTCCAATCATGCGAGCGCGGCGGACATACCCATCCTGTTCGGTTCGCTGCCCATCCAATTCAGGATCATCGCCAAGGATTCCCTGTTCCACATTCCGGTCCTGGGATGGTGCATGCGGCTGGCCGGCTACATCAGCATCAACCGCACCAATCCGAAGAAAGCCATGCGGAGTCTCAAGAAGGCGGCCCGGCAGATCAGGGATGGATTCCCCGCGGTGGTCTTCCCGGAAGGCACAAGAACACGGACCGGCGAACTGCAGCCCTTCAAGGCCGGCGCTTTCCTGCTGGCCATAGAATCCGGCGTGCCCGTAGTGCCCGTGGGGATCTCCGGCAGCTTCGACATCCTCGTGCGCGGCAGCATGAAAATCCGGCCTGACGCGCGGGTCGCCGTGCGCATCGGCAGGCCCATCGCGACCGAAGGCTATACGACGAAGGACCGGCGCGGGTTGGCCGAGCAGGCGCGGGAGGCCGTCGAAGAATGCCTGCGACAGGAAGGCCGGTAGGGATGGCGCGCCCGGCGGGTTCGGTTTTCAATGCAGGCAACGCGGTCCTGTTCGATCTCGATGACACCCTCGTCGACCGCGACCGGGCGCGAGACCGGTTCTTTTCGTTTCTGCTGAACACGTACTTCCCGGATCTGAAGCCGGAAGGAACCCCCTGGGCCGAGCGCATGGACATGCTGCGCGGCCTCGATCGGGGAGGCCGGGGCAGCAAGGCCGCGATCCACGACTATCTTTTCGGTGATCGCCCGGTCATGCCGGTTACGACCTTTGTCGAGCTCATGCGCAGCAGGCTCGCAAGCTACACGTCCTGGTCGGACGAAGCCGAGCCACTGCTGAGATGCCTCCAGGCCAGAAAACACCCCATGGCGGTTATCACCAATGGTTCGAAATCCCAGCGTGATAAAATCGAAGCTCTTTATGCATCGAGGTATTTTGATGCGGTACTCATTTCCGGGGAAGTGGGCATCGCCAAGCCGGATCCCCGCATATTCAGGCTGGCGCTGTCCCGCCTGAACGCTGCGCCCGGTCAGTCCGTTTTCGTGGGGGACAGCGTGGAACACGATATAGCCGGCGCCAGGAACGCCGGGATGATGACGGTCTACATCAGTAAAGGAAAAACGGAAGATGTCGATGACGCCCTGTGTGACCTGGTCGTCACCGATCTCAGGGAATTGTCGGAGTTGGTCATCGGTCTTGACGCCTGTAAATAAATCACCTTTAAAAGGAGCGTATTTAAAATGAGACGATCTCCCCTGACCTGGACACTGGCCCTTTGCATCGCCCTCTTCGTGCCCGGTTGCGCAGAAGATACCCCACCCGTGGAAGAGGCGGCGACGGCCCCGGATGCAGGTGCGACGGCCCCGGACGCGGGCGCGACGTCCGTCACGGCGGCGGATGGCCTGCTGTCAGATCACATGGCCGCCGAAGCCATGCTGACGGCACACTTCGTGGCGGCCGCGGTGAAGGCGGGCATGAGCACGGAGGAGATAAACGGAGCACTGACCTCGGTCGCCGATGGGTCCGTCATCAGTGAATTCTGGGTCAGCGACGAGACCGGCCGGGTGGTGTATACGAATATGCCCGGCGTGGAATTCGCCTTCCCCACCGATCCGGACGACGAATCCCAGGCGGCGCCGTTCGCGGCGCTGCTGACCGGTGAACAGGCGGTCGTCGACCAGGATTTCATGCCCCGCGAACTGGACGGCATGGTCTTCAAGTACGTAGGCGCGGCCGGGGTGGACCAGGCGCGCATCGTGCAGGTGGGCGTGGCAACGCCGGCGGAATCCGACGTGCCCTGATCGTCCGGCCGGGATCCATCCGACTGCCCTATGGTCGCCCAGGTAGTCCGGGCAGGTTTATTTCAACGGAACCCACGGAGCCATCGATGCACACCGTAACGGCAAGCGTCCACTACGAGATCACGCCGCCGTGGGCGATCCTCGAACGCAAGCTCATCGACACGATAGACGAGGCGGTTCATCCCTACATCGAGAAGTACACCCGCCCGGATGGGTCGCTGATCTGGGCGGACACCTGGTCCGGAAGCCGGGACGGGATGGATGATTTCTACGAAGCCTTCACCAATTTTGCCCAGTTTTACGGGCTGGGCGGCGGCGACCATCTACTGGAAGCCGCGGATCGGCACTGGGACGCCATCACCCGGCAACTGACCCGCTTCGGGCGGATCTACCGGGAGTATGAACGGGGATACGACCAGTTCCACCAGAGCGAAAGCTACATCTACTTTTACCACCTCTGCCTTGCCGATCCCGCCAATCCCAAGCTGCACGACCGGGCCCGGCGATTCGCCGGCTTCTACCTGAACGAATTTCCCGACGCAATGAACTATGATCCGGTGCATCGCATCATCCGGGCGCCCCACAACGGCAGCGGCGGACCCGCCTGGGGGATGAGCGAGGACGACAGCGGGCTTACGTACAATCCCGGCGCCGGCATGCGAGTCTACGGCCTGCCGCTAAGCGACGTCCCGGGGATCACGCACGTGGACGATCTCCAGGACCCGTCGAAGGCACGGGCCATGGGCAGGGCCATGGCCGAGCGATTCCGCGAGGGCGACGTGGGGAACAACCTGAGCGTCAACGGTCTCATTATGAACGCCTATCTGATGACCGGCGACGACAAGTACCGGGACTGGTTGCTGGAGTATACCGGGGCCTGGCTGGACCGGGCTAGGGACAACGGCGGGCTCATGCCGGACAACGTGGGCCTGGACGGACGCGTGGGGACCCTGCACAACGGAAAGTGGTACGGCGGCCTGTACGGCTGGACGTGGCCCCACGGGTTCTACAACCTGGGGTTCGCCGCCATCACCGCGGCCAACAACGCCTATATGCTCTCCGGGGACACAGGCTGGTTCGACCTGCCGCGGGGCATGATCGACCGCGTGCTGGAGGAGGGGATCGACGGGGATTTCGACGAAATGGCGGCCCAGATCAGCATACGGGATCATTACATCGGCGTCGATCGCAGCCTCGGTCCTGACCGGCGGACCTTCCTCACGCCGTACCGCTACGGCGACCAGGGCTGGATGGACTACCAGCCCATGCCAGTGACCTATCCCCTGAACGTGTGGAACGTGTCGGAGGCCGACGAGGACCGGGCGCGCATGGATTTCCTGCGCGAGCGCAGCGGCTATGACTGGTCGGCCGTGGTGCCCTTCCGGGACAAGGGCGACATGCATCACGACGAGCCGTGGCTGCTCTACCTGCGGGGAGAGAATCCGGACTACCCGGAACGGATGCTGGGGGCCGCCCACGCCCAGATCTGCCACCGTCTGGCGCAGATCCGCGCCGACGATTCAGAACTGGAGGCCGGGCCGTACATTCATCTGTGGCAGCAGGTGCAGCCCGTGACCACCGAGGCCCTCGTGCAGCTCACCATGGGATGTCCGCAGGTCATCTACTACGGCGGCCTCCCCAACGCGCGGCTCCGGTACTACGACGCCGACCGCAAAAGGCCGGGCCTGCCGGCCGACACGGCCGCCCTCGTCGACCGGATCGAACCGTCCCGCGTGGGTGTGCATCTGCTCAACCTGCATCACACGGAAACGAGAAGGGTCATTCTGCAGGCCGGCGCCCTGTCCGAGCACGCCTTTCGCGGCATATCCTACGAGGCGACCGACACGCCGTACCCCGGCCCCACCGGGGCCTACGCGGCGCCGAAGGCCACGGTGCGCCGCCGGACGCTGCGGGTCGACGATTCGCGCCTGTGCGTGGTGCTGCCGCCGGCCACCCGGATCTACCTGGACCTGGAGATGGCCCGGTACGTCAACCGGCCGCGGTACGAAACCGCCTGAGCGATCACCCGGCAAACTCAAACCGCCGGATGAGGTCCAGCTCCCCGGGGTCGAGCGGGGTGCCGTCGGGATGCATCATGTCGTGCTGCCAGACCGCCGGAGTGGGATCGCCCTGCTTCGACTCCCAGGCCAGGTAGGTCTGCGTCCTCCCCGCCACGAGCCCCCAGTTGTACCACCCGATCCGGTTTTCCGCGAACACGGGGAGCATCTCCGCGAAGGTGTTGCCGTGATGCCGCCGCAGCCACTCGGTGCAGATCACGGGCCGACCGTGCACATTGCAACGGGCAAGGCTGGGACCGATGTCTTCGGCCGCTCCGTAGTAGTGGAAGGTGACGATATCGGACAGCTCGAACAGCAATGCAGAAAGGTCGTCTTCGAAGGCGTTCCAGGTCCATGGTCCCGTGGTAAGCGGCTGCACGGGGTCGACCGAACGGGCCCAGGCGAAGGCATCCTCGACGAGCGGCTGGCTCCGCAGGTCGTCGTCCGGCTCGTTGTACAGGTCCCACACGAGCACGCGCGGGTCCGATCCGAAACTGCCGACAATGTCCTTCACGTAGCGCTCGAGGCCCGGCCAGGCATCCCGGTCGGCCAGGCGTTCGAACCCCGGACTCGGCACCCACTGGCTGTTGTGCACACCGGGCACCGGGCCGTCCTGGGGTCCCAGGTAGGGGTCGCGTCCCCCGAAGAAGCAATCGCAGAAGAGAATGACCATGGTGCTGACGCCGTGCCGCGACGCGATGGCCAGAAAGCGGTCCAACCGCTCCTTCAGGCCCTCGGGGTCGTCTTCCCAGACCAGGTACTGCACGAATATACGCACGCTGTTGTAGCCCGCCGCCGCGGCCCAGCCCAGTTCCTGGTCGATGGTTTCGGGGTCGAAAGTGGGCGCCTGCCACATCTCGGTCATGTTCACGGCCGTGCGCGGCAGGTAGTTGCATCCGCGGATCACACCCGTATCGCGGTACCAGGCGTGGGCTTTCTCAATAGACCATCTGGTCATGGCGTCCCAGTCCTTTGATCACGAATCTGAAGATCGGTTTTATACACGTTCATCGGCAGCAACATTCCGGCACGTCCGGCAGCGCCTTCAGTCCGTAAGATCTGCAAGGCCCTTCAGCACGTCCGTGATCCGCCCAAGTGCCTGCGCCCGGTGGCTGATCCGGTTTTTAACCCCTGCGTCCAGTTCGGCGAAGGTGCTTTCGTAGCACGCGGGTACGAACAGCGGATCGTAGCCGAATCCCGCGTCGCCCCGTGTCGCCTGCAGGATCCGGCCTTCGCAGGCCCCTTCCGCGGTCCAGGAGCGCCCATCGGGAACCACGACGGCCACGACGCATCGAAACCGCGCCGTACGGTCGGCGTCGGAGATCCCGTCCAGTGCATCGAGCAAGCGCCGGATGTTGTCCTGGTCGGTGGCGTCCGTCCCGGCATACCGTGCCGACCTGACGCCGGGCGCCCCGTCCAGGGCGTCCACCTCCAGGCCCGAATCGTCCGCCAGCGCGGTCCTTCCGGTATACCGCGAGACGGCCCGTGCCTTGATGAGGGCGTTCTCCTCGAAGGTGCGGCCCGTCTCTTCCGGTTCGGGACAGCCGGCGAAAGACGCCGCCGGCACGACCCGCACGCCTGAAAGCAAGGCCTTGATCTCGGAGATCTTACCGGGGTTGCGCGTGGCCAGGACGAGGGTCATGTTCGTGGCCTAGTCCCGGGCCAGCGCCTGTTTCTGAAGGTCGATCAACCGGTTTACGCCCTGTTTGCCGAGGTCTAGCATGGCGGCCAGTTGATCCGTCGAGAAGGGGTAGTGCTCGGCGGTGCCCTGGATTTCCACCAGGTCGCCCTCGCCCGTCATGACGAGGTTCATGTCCACGTCCGCCGTGGAGTCCTCGTCGTAGCACAGATCGAGCATGGGCACGCCGCCGATGATGCCCACGCTGATGGCGGCGACCGCGTCCCGGACGGGGTCGCGATCGATCAGTCCCTGCCTCGTAAGCCATGACACCGCGTCGCGAAGCGCCACGTAACTGCCCGTGATCGAAGCGGTCCGTGTTCCCCCGTCGGCTTCGATGACGTCGCAATCGATGAGGATGGACCGTTCACCCAGGCTGTCCAGGTCGAAAACGGCGCGAAGCGACCGCCCGATGAGCCGCTGGATCTCCTGCGTGCGACCGGAGACGCCGCCGCGGCGGCCGTCGCGGGACACCCGCGTGTTCGTGCTGCGCGGCAACATGCCGTATTCCGCCGTGACCCAGCCCCTGCCGCTCCCTTTCAAAAAAGGTGGTACGCTTTCGTCCACGCTCGCCGAACAGAGCACAGTCGTGCCGCCCATAGAAATCAGCGCGGATCCTTCCGCATGACGCAGGTAGTTGCGCCGGATCTCGACAGGACGCAACTGGTCGGTCTCCCGGCCATCGATCCTGGACGAAGACGCCACGGCTTCTTCCTTTGTTTTGTGTGAATGTACGGACGGTACCGCAGCACGGAGACCGCGCTACATGTTCTCTTCCTCTTCCGCGATGAGCGCGAGGGCGTCGCGGGGGTCTTCCGTGGCGATCAGCCGCTTTCGCAGGTTGTCGTGCCGAAGCAGACGGGAAATGTGGGCGAGCGCCCGGATATGGGGACCGGAGACGTTCAGAGGCGACACGAGAAGGAAGAAGAGGTGTACCGGTTGTTCGTCGAGGGACTGGAAATCCACGCCCTCCTTCTTGATCCCGAGCACCCCGACCAGCCGGTCGACGGCCTTGCACTTGCCGTGGGGAATGGCGACGCCCTTGCCGATCCCGGTGCTCATGATCTTCTCGCGTTCCAGAACAGCCTGGAGCACTTCACGGTTGTCGCTGATCCGGCCGGAAGAGGTCAGCGCCGCGGCAAGTTCCTCGATCACTTCCTGTTTCTGCGTGGCCTTAAGGTTGACCAGGATAGCCTTTTCGTCCAACAGTTCCGTCAAGCTCATGCCGTGCTCCTGTATCCCGATCTATCCTGTAAAACGGAATCGCTACAAAAACCTGTGTGATTCTATGTACCCGCCACGGAATTGTCAATAACGATTTGGATGGTATCCCGGCCCGGCATTGAGGCGGACATTAGAAAAGCCGCCTGACCACGTCGTCAGACGGCTTCGTGTTTCCTGGCAATCCTCGGCAAGGCGCCGGTTCAGCCGGTTCAGCCGGTTCAGCCGGTTCAGCCGCCGGCCCGTTCCGCGAAACTGTCGGCCGTCATGTTGGCTGACTCGAGCAGCATTTTGAGATCATGCCATTTCTCGGCCGAATTCAGTTCATTCAGCTGCACCGTCAGCGAGTCGGCGAATGCCGAGGCTTCCTGGGCGAGTGCGCGGGCGGCCTGGCCGCGTCCCTGCTCGATGCTGCCCGAAATCTCCCCCCAGCGTTCCAGGAAAGCCGGCAGGGCTTCATCGACCTCGCGCTTGGTCAACTCCTTCTGCACCACGGATTCCTGGCTGGCCGATTCGAAGAGCGCCATGGCGTTTTCGGCGGCGGTTTTCGCGTCGCCGTACTCCTCCGCGGCCATGTGCGTCCTGGCCATCTCGAGCTCGGCAGCCGCCGCTTCGTATTCAGCCGGAGCGTACTTGTCGACCTCGGCTTCCATGGCGGCGGCCATGGCATTCTCCGCCCCGTCCATGGCCTCGGTGGGCGGTCCCGCGCATGCAGCGGCCACGAAGAGGCATGCGACGACGCTCAGCGCGGTCAGATAGGCCTGCTTGGACATGATAGAACCTCCTGTTCGAACCGGTAAATGAAGTATGTCAGATCGCTTGAATCGGTATCGAATCGACCGGGTAAGGCACTACTTCAGCAGTATAACTCAATATAATAGAGCGGTTCGAAAACGTGTCCAGCAAAAAAGGCGTCAGGCGGAAAAAACGTGGCCTGACCCGAGGACGGCCCCGGCGGGCGAGGTCCGCGGCTGGCAGGTCCGCCGAAGGGGTGAACGGGGCCGTGATTGCCCTTGACTTTCCGGCCCCCTGACCTTAGTGTGAAGGGTTCGATTTGGTATTCGCATCGGAAGCGGTTTCGTCTCGATGGCCGGACCTTGTGCAGCTGTCCATACCCCGAAAGGACCAACGCGTAACATGGTGTCTGAAGACCTCATCAGGAGGCAATTGGAATTCGTGCTGCAAGACACCAGCTTCGACCTGGGCGTGAAATTCGAAGGCAAGGTCAGGGACAACTACCGGCTCAACGGGAAACGGATCATCGTGACCACCGATCGGATTTCCGCCTTCGACCGGGTGCTGTGCGCCCTTCCGTTCAAGGGCCAGGTCATCAATCAGACTGCGGTCTACTGGTTCGAACGGACCCGTCATATCATTGAAAACCACCTGATCGACGTGCCAGATCCGAATGTGCTCGTGGCCAGGGAATGCCGGTTGATCCCGGTCGAGATGGTCGTCCGTGGGTATCTGACCGGCGTGACCACGACGTCGGCCTGGTACCACTATTCCCGGGGCAGCCGCGACTTCTGCGGCAACGCGCTGCCGGACGGCATGAAAAAGAACCAGGCCTTCGAACGGCCCATCGTTACCCCTTCGACGAAGCCGGAGAAAGGCGCGCACGACGAGTCCATCTCGGCGGAAGAGGTTCTGCGCAGGGGCCTCGTGGATGAAGGGACATACCGGGAGATGGAAAGGGCGGCCCTGGCGCTTTTCGCCTTCGGAACCGAACGGGCGGCCGCCAACAACCTGATCCTGGTGGACACCAAGTACGAATTCGGGCTCTTCGAGGACCGGGTCGTGCTGATCGACGAGATCCACACCCCCGATTCCTCCAGGTTCTGGATCAAAGATACGTACGAAGATCGTTTCCGCCTCGGCGAGGAACCGGAGAAGATGGACAAGGAATACGTCCGCGGATGGCTCGCGGACCGCGGTTTTCGCGGCGACGGGCCCATACCGCATATCCCGGACGAGATCAGGATCGAAGCCGCCCGCCGGTACATTACAGCCTACGAGATGATCACCGCCAGGTCTTTCGAAGCCCGGAACGAGGACGTGTTGCAGCGGATCACCCACCGGCTGCGGAACCCCATGTAGCCGAACCGCTCTCGTATGCGCCTGCCAACCCTCCTGGACATCACGGAAGCATCCCCCGCCGTACAGCGCTATCTCGCGTTGGCTGCCGATGACACCCGCACCGCGCGGGTGTCGGGGCTCGCCGGCTCTGCGCGGTCTCTGCTGCTCGCCCACGCGTACCGGAAACGGGGCGGCGCGACGCTGGTCATCGTGGAGGACACGGACGCCGCCGAGGAGATGTACGAGGATGTCTCCAGCCTGCTGGACCCAGATGACGTGGCGTTGTTTCCCCCCTGGGAGGTGCTGCCCTACGACCAGGTATCGCCGCCGGGGGACCTGTCGGGAAGGCGCCTGGGCGCGCTGCACGCCCTGATGAACAACCGGCCGCTGTTCGTCGTCGCGACGGTCCGGGCCGTCATGCAGCGCACCATGCCGCCGTCCGTGCTCGCCGGGGCCGTCCTCCAGGTCGCAGCGGGCGCCACCATTCCCTTGAACGAACTTACGGCGCGGTGCAACCGGCTCGGTTACGAGCGGACGGACATGGTGCAGGCGCCGGGCCACTTCAGCGTGCGAGGAGGTATCGTCGACGTCTATCCCCACGGGATGGAACAGCCGTGCAGAATCGAGTTCTTCGGCGACGAAGTGGAATCGATCCGCCTCTTCGATATCTACACCCAGCGGTCGTCGCGAAACATCAGCGAGATGACGGTGCTCCCGAACCGGGAGATGATCGACGATCCGGAAACGCGCGACGACGTGATACAACGGGTGAAGTTGGCCGGAAAATCGCATTCGATCGACGCGTCCGAACTGGTGGCGCATATCGAGGACGGCGGCCTGTTCGAAGGCAGTGAACGCTACCTTCCCTACTTCCATCCTTCCGCCGCCACCATCATGAACTACCTGCCGGACCGTACGCTGATCGTCCGCTGCGAACCCGATGAACTGGCGCGCGAAGCCGAGTCGTTCGAGGAGGAATACGAAGACACCCACCAGCGAAGAATAGTGGCGGACGACCTGGTCCCCGGACCCGAGCAGGCGATCCTGGGCTGGCCCGGTATAACGGAGGAGTCGACCTATTACGGCACGATGGACATGGTGCGCGGCACGCGGTCGGCCGATGGGTGGCTCGCGGTCGGCGCCGAGGCCTCCGGCGTGTACCAGGGGGCGATGGACGTACTGAAGTCCCGGCTGCAGGAATGGAAGGCGGCTGGCGCCCGGGTCGTGGTGGTCTGCGACAACGAAGGCCAGGCGGAAAGGCTGCGCGAGATCCTGGGCCCGGACGCCCCGGATATCGACATGCCGGTTGGGCCGATGCACGCCGGGTTCATGCTGCCTGACCTGCCGCTCGTCGTGCTCACCGACGCGGAGATCTTCAACCGGTACAGGAGACGCCGCCGTAAGGTCTTCAAGGAAGGCGTGGTGATCGAGGATTTCACCAGCCTCAAAGAGGGGGACTTCGTCGTCCATATCGATCACGGCATCGGACGGTACGTCGGGCTGAAGCGCATTAACGTGGATGAACGGGAAAGGGACTGCCTGACCCTGATCTACGCCGGAGACGACCGGGTCTTTATCCCCATCGAGCAGTTGCACCAGGTCCAGAAGTACGTCGGATCCGACGGCGAAGCGCCCACGTTGTCGAAACTGGGCGGGAGAGCCTGGGAACAGGCCAAGAAGCGTACGCGCAAGGCGGTCCGGGCCATCGCCGAAGACCTGGTCAAGCTCTATGCGGCCCGGCAGGCCAGCCCCGGGTTCGCCTTCTCGGCCGACACCCCCTGGCAGCGGGAAATGGAAGACTCCTTCATCTACGAAGATACGCCGGACCAGGAGCAGGCTTCCTCGGACGTGAAGTCGGACATGGAGAAGGCGGTGCCCATGGACCGGCTGATCTGCGGCGACGTGGGCTACGGGAAGACCGAAGTGGCGATCCGCGCCGCGTTCAAGGCGGTTCAGGACGGGAAGCAGGTCGCGGTGCTGGCGCCGACCACCATCCTGGCGCAACAGCACCTGACCACCTTCACCGAACGGCTCGCGGACTATCCGGTGAACATCCGCATGCTGAGCCGGTTCGTCCCGCCGAAAGAGCAGAAGGCCGTTGTCGCGGGGCTCAGGAAGGGCGAAGTGGATATCGTCATCGGCACCCATCGGCTCATATCCGGCGACATCGACTTCAGCGACATGGGGCTGCTCGTGGTCGACGAGGAACAGCGGTTCGGCGTGGTCCACAAGGAACGGCTCAAGCAGCTGAAGACCTCTGTGGACGTCATGACCATGACCGCAACGCCCATCCCGCGGACGCTCCACATGTCGCTGGTCTCCGCCCGCGACATGTCCCTCATCACCACCCCGCCCAGGGACCGGCTGCCGGTACACACCGAGGTGGTACGTTTCAACGAGGAGGTGATCTGCGAGGCGATCATGCGGGAGGTGGACCGCGGCGGACAGGTCTTCTTCGTCCACAACCGGGTCCAGTCCATCGAGGCGGTCGCCGAGTTTCTCCGGCGCCTTCTGCCCCAGGTGTCTTTCGTCGTGGGCCACGGACAGATGCAGGAAAGGGAACTGGAACAGGTCATGATCGATTTCCTGGACCGCAAGTACGACTGCCTCGTGTCCACCATGATCATCGAATCCGGACTGGACATCCCCAGTGTGAATACCATCCTGGTCAACCGCGCGGACCGGTTCGGACTAGCCCAGCTGTACCAGCTCCGGGGACGCGTAGGGCGGTCCAATCACCGGGCCTACGCCTACCTGATGATACCCGCCGCCGGCACGGTGACCCCCGACGCCCGCAAGCGGCTGGCCGTGATCGCCGAGTATACCGCGCTCGGGTCGGGGTTCCACATCGCCATGCGGGACTTGGAGATCCGGGGCGCCGGCAACCTGCTGGGCACTGAGCAGCACGGGTTCATCTCCTCCATCGGATTCGATCTGTACTGCCGTCTGTTGAAAGAGGCGATGCAGGACCTCAAGGGCGAGACGCGGGAAGCGTCGCCCGAAGCCGAAGTCGAACTGCAGGTGGGTGCTTTCATCCCGGATGACTATATCTCGGACCGGAAGCTCAAGGTCGGCTTCTACCAGCGGCTTTCCCGGGTGGAAGACGAGCAGGAAGTCGACTCGCTGCGTGAAGAGATGGAGGACCGGTTCGGCCGGTTGCCCGATCCGGTGCGCGTCCTCTTCGACCTGGTTTCCATTCGGCAGATCGCGGCGAGGATCGGACTGCAGCAGCTCAGGGTGCGCGGGAACGAGATGACCGTGGCCTACCGGAACGGTCTCTATCCATCGCGGGACCGTATCGCCAGCGTGACGGACGATCCCGCGCTGGACATCGAATTCCCCCACGGGGACGGTTTCCGGATCAGGGCCGGACTGACCGGCGAAACGGAAGCCGAACGGGTCGATCTGGCCAAAAACCTGTTGCTCAAGCTCCTGTAATTTGTTAATGATACATGCCCGGTTGCCGAAGTTAGACCCGCCCGCTGGAGTATGAAGATCAGCATGAAATCCGCGGTCTGTTGTACCGTAATGCTGAACGTGGCGCTTGTCTTGACACAGTGCCAGTGCAGCTCGATACCAGAAGACCCCGATTCGGTTGTCGCAAGGGTGAACCAGTCCACGCTGACGGTCGATGAACTGGATGCCGAACTGGATGCCGCTGCGCTATTCGCCCCCACGCCCCAGATGAGAAGGGACCGGGTGTCCGACTGGATCCGGACCGAGTTGCTCTACCAGGAAGCCCAGCGGCAGAATCTGGACAGCGACGACAAGACGGTCCGGGACCTGGACAGGATGCGGCGGGAGCACCTGGCAAACGTCGTGCTGGAACACATGGCCGCCGATTCGGCGATCGTGGTGTCCGACGAAGAGGTGGAGGCCTATTTCGAGGGCAATCGGCAGGAATTCGTTTACCTCGAACCGGAACTCAGGGTCTCGGTGATCGTTCTACCTGACGAGACCACGGCCCGGCAGGTCCGTAATCAGCTGGCACGCCGGAGCGCTACCTTCGAGGAACTGGCACGAACGCGGTCCATTCACGCCTCTTCGGTCGATGGCGGGGACCTGGGATTCCTGAAAAGGACGGATATCAGCGACGTTTCGGTGCAGGAAATCGTCTTTTCCCTGAGTGCCGGACAGGTTTCGCGGCCCGTCCTTTCGGAAAACGGTTCGTTCATATTCAGGGTCGCGGAGCGTCGCGAGGCCGGCACGCTGCCGCCGCTGGACGAGGTCCGAGGCGAGATCGTCAACAGGGTATTGCGGGATAAACGCCGCGAACTGGTCCGGCGGTACGTCGATACGTTGCGTCAGGCGGCCGACGTGGAAATCCACGACGGAAACCTGATGCGGCCGGAACCCGGCGGGCCATAGACAGGGCGCCGCGGACCTGGCGCCGTAGTCCGGGTGCCTCGAACGGGGCGCCGCAGACCGGCACAGGAGGAGCATGACCATTCATTCGATCCCCCGGTATTTCCCGCTGCTGCTGTTACTTGCCCTGGTTCTGGCCGGACGCCCGGTCCAGGGCCAGCAACAACTGGTGGACTACGTCGTCGCCGTCGTGGACAACGAGATCATTCTCTACTCCGACGTCCTCGAAGCGTTGAAGATGTATCGCATGCAGGAGACGGAGGAGGAGCCGGAAGACCTCCCGAACCAGTTGTTGAAGGACATGATCGACACGCGCGTGGTGCTCGCGTACGCGCGCAGGGACAGCGTGCGGGTACCTGCTGAACAGGTGAACGGCGCGGTGCGCCAGATCATCGACCAGTACACGGAACGGCTTGGTTCCGAAGAAGCCCTGGAACAACTGGTGGCCAATTCTGGCATGAACATGCGGGACTGGAACCGGCTGCTCCGGCGCCAGAAGGAAGAAGAACTGCTGCAGCGCAGGCTCGAGGAAGACCGTTTCGGTGAAGTCCGCGTTACCGGCCTGGAAGTGGCCCGGTATTATGAGACCCACTACGAAACCATACCGTCGAACCCTGTCCAACTCGACCTGAGCCATATCATGATCACGTCGCGCCCGGACCCGGAAGTCGTGGCCGCCATGAACGCGCGGATCGAGGAGATCCGGCGCCGCATCGCGGAAGGGGAGGATTTCGGCGAGATGGCGCGGCGGTACTCGGAAGACCTGAACAGCGCCAGAAACGGCGGAGACCTGGGATTCTTCAGCCGCGGCACGTTCATGGCCGATTTCGAAGAAGCGGCTTTCGCCCTGGAAACGGGCGGCGTCAGCCCTGCGGTTCAGACAGACGTGGGCCTGCATATCATCAAGCTGGAGGAACGAAGGGACGACCAGATCCGCGTGCGGCACATCCTAATCCAGATCCCGAAGACGGATGACGACGATGATCGGGCGATGGAGACGATTTCCATGCTGCGCCAGCGGATACTCGACGGCGACGAGACTTTTTCCGATGCCGCCTCGAAGTACTCGGAAGACCTGGCCTCCGCTTCCGAAGGCGGACACATCGGGGAGTTCATGCTCGACCAGTTGCTGCCCCAGTACCAGGACGCCCTCAACACCATATCCATCGACGAGATGACCGAACCTATCAAAGTGGTGGACCAGGGCGCGGTCTCCTATCACATCATGAGGCTGAACGACCGGACCGGGGGCGACAAGTACACCCTGGACGACCACTTTCAGGAAATCACGAATCTGGCCAAATTCGCCAAGTGGAGTGAGGAGAGGGAACGGTGGCTCAAGGATCTTCGCCGCGAGTTGTACATAGACGAGCGCGGCCTGGACACCCAGCCCTGAACCCTCTGCCCTGAACCCTCTGCCCTGAACGCCCAGTTCTGAACGCCCAATCCTGACCACCGAGTCCTGGACGCCCGGCCCTGAATCGAGATCCGCAACGCGCTTCTAGCGTTTGACTTGCGCGCGACAATCTGAGAGATGAGAATAGACCTCTTCCTGAAACGGTCCCGCATCATCAAACAGCGGGACGCCGCCAAGAAGGCCTGCGACCGGGGTATGGTGACCATTTCCGGAAGGTCCGCGAAACCCGGCCACCAGGTCGCGGCGAAGGACGTCGTCGTTGTGGCGTGGCCCGACAGAAGGCTGGAGTTCGAAGTGCTGGACGTCCCGGAAGGAAACGTCTCGAAAGACCGGGCGCAATCCATGTACCTCGTCCTCAGCGATGAACACATGGGCGATGACGATTCAGACTTCGAAGCCTGATGAACGCCCGCCCGGACGCGAAATCCCTTGAGCATGCGCCACAGCAAAACACACCCGGCCGATCCTGAGCTTCCCTACAACCAGTTGGCCCCGATATACGATCACGTGATGCGTCACGTGGACTATGACCGGTGGGCCGACTACATACAGTCGATATTCGAACGGTTCGGAGCAACGCCGAAGGAAATACTTGAACTGGCCTGTGGTACCGGCGTCATGGCGTGTATCCTCAATGACCGCGGATACAGGATGACGGGCATGGACCGGTCGGAGAACATGATCGCCGTCGCCAGGCAGAAAGCCCAGGACGGCCGCCGGCCCATCGCGTTTCAGGCCGGCGACATGGTAAGCATGCCTGTAT
Organism: Gemmatimonadota bacterium; assembly: GCA_026705925.1. Lineage (GTDB taxonomy): Bacteria > JAAXHH01 > JAAXHH01 > JAAXHH01 > JAAXHH01 > JAAXHH01. The sequence continues at coordinate 27,935 of JAPOZT010000008.1, read as the reverse complement.
CGGGAAGCTACGACGCGGTGTTGTGCCTGTACGACAGCATAAACTACATCATGGATGAAGCGGACATCGCCGCCATGTTGAACGGGTTGCGCGGAGTGCTGAACTCCGGCGGCCTCTTCGTATTCGACGTCTGCACGGAAATCAACTCGCGCCGGTACTTCCATAACCAGGTCGACCAGGAAAGCAACGGGGATTACTCCTATGTCCGGCGCTGCGAGTATGTCCCCGAGTCGCGCGTGCAGGTCAATGAATTCCAGTTAACCTTCCACCGCGGCGGGAAGCGGTATTCCACCCGGGAACGCCACGAACAGCGGATCTATCCCGTCGCCCGGCTGGCGGAGATCTGCCGGCAGTCGAGCTATCGCGTACTCGGCGCATTCGACGGCTTCAGTTTCCAGGGAGCGTCGGAGCGATCCAACAGGGTCCACTACGTGGTCCGCCCCGCCTGACGAACCGTCACTATGGCATTCGATCGCATTATAGGTCACGAGCGGCAGCGGCAGCGGCTCATGGAGGCCGTAAAGAAGGACCGCCTGGCCCACGGGTACCTGTTCACCGGACCGCCCGGCGAGGGCGCCGAGGCGCTGGCCATTGAGCTCGCCTGCGCGGTCAACTGCGAAAACGGCCCTGGAGAACCCTGCAGCCAGCCTGGTGAGCATACCCCGTGCCGCCATTGCCGGCGGATACGCATGCTGCAGCACCCCGACGTTCACCTTCTGGTTCCTTCCTCTTCCGCCCCGCCCCCGGATCGTTCTTCCCGCCGCAGCGAAGGCTCGTCCGGCCGTGGCGAAGGCTCGTCCGGCCGTGGCGAAGGCTCATCCAGCCGCGCGAACGCCCGGGAGGAACGCAGGCAGGGCCTGGCCGACCGGCTGGCCGAAGACCCCTACGGCGCCCCGCCCTTCGGAATGAACGACATGCTTTCCGTGGAGGACGTCCGGTCGCTGCGAAGGGAGGCATCGGCCAAACCTTACGAAGGACGGAGGAAGGTCGCGATCATCGTCGCGGCGGACCGCATGAACGCCGCGGCCTCGAACGCGCTGCTCAAGACGCTGGAAGAGCCACCGGGATCCCTGATGCTCATTTTGACCGCGTCCCGGGCAGGCAGGCTGCTGCCGACCATCGTGTCCCGTTGCCAACCCGTTTTTCTTACGCGCCTGCGGGAAGACGAAGTGAAATCGGCGCTGATCGAGCGATACGACGTTGCTCCGGAGGAAGCCGGGGAACTCGCGCGCCGTTCCGAAGGCCGCATTTCCGAAGCGCTGACGGCCAGTTCGGAGCGGGGTTCGAAGATCCGTGAAGATGCCTTCGCCCTGCTCGAATGTATATACGATGGGACACCGCTGAACCTGTTCGAGCAGGTGGAATCCCTCGCCGCGTCTCATCGCGAAGAACCGGTCGGGGAGAAGATACTCGACCATCTGCTTTCGCTGTACCGCGACCTGTTCGTCCTCTCCTCGGCGAGCGGGTCCCCGACGCTTTCGAACGCGGACTGCACGGAGTCGCTGCGGGAACGGGCATCCGCGATGAACGCGGAGGAAATCGAAAAGGGCATCGCCGCCGTCGAGGAAGCCAGGCGGGACATCGCGCGCAACGCCCACGTCCAACTGGCCCTCCTCGTACTCGTCCTCAGACTCAGAATGAACCGTAGATACACGGGTCCCCCGCAGACGCCTGCCACCCAGGCGCCATCCCGCAAGAGACCATCCGGTGAAACATCGTCCCATGCCCTGCCCGCCGCCGATTGATCCGTTGACAAACCCCCTTCCACACCCTATTCTGATGCTGGAACAAAACCGGTCCGCCAGGAATGATTCACCCGTGTGCGAGAGGTTGTCGTGGCACAGAAAATACTCGTTACAGACGCGTTGCCCTACGCGAACGGCAAGCTGCATATCGGCCATATCGCAGGCGTCCATCTGCCCGGCAACATCTACGTGCGCTACCAGCGGCTGAAAGGCCGGGACGTCGTGCACGTCAGCGGATCGGACGACCACGGCGTGGCCATCACCCTGGCCGCCGAGAAGCAGGGGATCACGCCCAAGGAACTGGTGGACAAGTACTATCCCGTCATCCGGGGCGCGCTCGAAGACTTCGGCATCGTCTACGACAATTTCTCCCAGACCTCCCGCCCGATCCACCACGAGACAGCCCGGGACTATTTCTGCCGCCTGGAGGAGAAGGGCTGTTTCGACGTGCGCGAGGTCGACCAGATCTACTGTCCGGCAAACGGCCGCTTTCTGCCCGACCGCTACGTGGAGGGCACCTGTCCCCACTGCGGTTCCGACCGGGCCCGGGGAGACCAGTGCGAGGCCTGCGGCACCATCCTGGACGCCACGCAGCTTATCGATCCCCACAGCGATGTCTGCAAAGGACCGCTCGAGGTCAGACCGGCCAACCACTGGTATTTCAAGCTCGCCCGCATGTCCGACCGGCTGCAGGCCTGGATCGATACGAAGACGCACTGGAAGGTCAACGTGCGCAATTACTGCCAGGGCTGGTTCAACGAAGGGCTGTCCGACCGGCCCATCTCCCGGGACCTGGATTGGGGCGTGGAACTGCCGATCGAGGAAGCGGTGGGCAAGGTCATGTACGTCTGGTTCGAGAACACGCTGGGCTACGTGTCGTCCACCCGGGAATGGGCGGTGGCGCAGGGCGACCCCGACCGGTGGAAGGACTACTGGCTGAACCCGGACTGCAAGCTCGTCAATTTCCTCGGCAAGGACAACATCGTCTTCCACGCGATCCTTTGGCCGGCCATGATCATGGAGCACGGTGATTTCGTCCTGCCTTCGGAGATCCCGGCTAACGAGTTTCTCAACATCGAGGGCCAGAAGCTGTCCACGAGCCGGAACTGGGCGGTCTGGCTGGACGAATACCTTGAGGACTTCCCGCCCGATCCCATGCGTTACTGCCTGGCGTCGATTTCGCCCGAGACCAAGGATTCCGACTTTACCTGGAAGGACTTCCAGGCGCGCAACAACAACGAACTGGCCGATATCTTCGGGAATTTCGTGAACCGGACGCTGACCTTCATCAACCGGTATTTCGACGGCGTGATCCCGGAACCGGGGACCTTTTCGCCGGAGGACCGGGAGATGTTGTCGTCGGTGGCCGGCGCGCCGGAACGTGTGGGCGCTTGTTTCGAATCGTTCCAGGTGCGGGGTGCCGTACGGGAGCTGATCGCCCTGGGAAACCAGTGCAACCGGTACTTCAACGACCAGGCGCCCTGGAACACGCGCAAGACCGACCGGGCGCGTTGCGCCGCCACGCTCCACGTTTGCGTGCAGGCGGTGAGGGTCCTCGCCGTGGTCATGTCGCCCATCCTGCCGTTCAGCGCCGAGCGGCTGTGGAAGATGGTAGGCCTGGAAGGGCGCGTCGATGAGCAGAACTGGGACGAAATCAAAATCGATGCGTCGCTTTCCGGCCGTCCCATCGGCGAAATCGAGATTCTGTTTCACAAGATCGAGGACGACGCGATCGACGCGCAGATCGCGAGACTGGGCCGGTCCGATGAACGGGGAGACGGCGGGACGCAGTCCAGGGAAGCCGCGCCCGCCGGGTCGAAATCCGACGAAGCGGAAGCGGCGCCCACCGAGGCGGCGTCCGTGGAAGCGGCCCCGGCCGGGTCGGAATCAACTACGTCCGAGCGAAACGAACTTATATCGATCGACGATTTCCGTCAGATCGATTTACGCATCGCAGATGTCGTGGCGGCGGAACCGGTAGCCGGAACGGACCGGCTGCTCAGGCTGCAGCTGCGCATCGGTACGGAAGAGCGGCAAATCGTGTCCGGGATTGCCCCCGGATACACGCCGGAGAAACTGGTCGGCCGGCAGATCGTGGTGGTGGCGAACCTGGAGCCCGCGACTATCCGCGGCGTGGAATCCATGGGCATGCTGCTCGCGGCCGAAGACGACGGCGGCGCCCCCATCCTCCTCGGTCCGGACGCACGAGTCCGATCCGGTTCGCCAGTTTCCTGAAAGCCGACATGCCGGGCGAGGCCAGGCCGGCCACACGGAACGTACGTAAAACGATCACCTGCACCCATTCGCTGCCTTGCTGTTCGATACGCATACCCATCTCACGGACGAAGCATTCGACGACGACCGCGCCGAGGTGATCCAACGGGCGCTGGACGCGGGCGTGGAACGCATGGTTGCCGTGGGGTACGATCTGGAGAGCAGCAGGTCCGCCATGGCGCTCGCCGAAACCTGCGATTCCGTGTACGCCGCCGCGGGCATCCATCCCTGCCACGTCCACGAAGCCCGTGAAGAGGACTACCGGGAAATCGAGAAACTGCTGGAACATCCGTCCGTCATCGCCGTCGGCGAAACCGGCATCGACCTGCATTACGACCGGTCCACCTATCCGCTGCAGGAAACGTCGTTCAGAAGACACATGGAGTGGGGCCGAAGCACGGGACTGCCGGTTATCGTGCACGACCGGGACGCCCATGCCGAGGTCATGGCCATGCTGGACGAGTTTCCCGGGGAGGAAACGACCGCGATCCTGCACTGCTTTACCGGGGACGCCACCATGGCCGAAAGGGCTGTTTCCATGGGATGCTTCCTGGGGTTCGGCGGCATCGCCACATTCAAGAATTCGACGGTGGGCGAGGTGGTCTCCGGGTTGCCGCCGGAACGCATCCTTGTCGAAACGGACGCACCCTGGCTCGCGCCCGTACCCCACCGCGGACGCCGGAACGAACCATCATACCTCGTAAGCACTGCCGAAGCGGTCGCCCGTCACCGGGCCGTTTCCGTGGATGAACTGGCACGGACCACAACCCAGAACGCGAACAAGGTGTTTCGAATCCATTGAGTACGGTGCTCGATCCTCCTGAAGACCTGTTGGCCAGCCTGCGCCGATCGGAATTTCGTCCATCCAGATCGAAGGGTCAGCATTTCCTGAACGATACGTCCATCGCGCGCCGCATCATCGAATCGGCGGGCGTAACGAAGGATACGGCCGTACTCGAAATCGGTCCGGGGGCCGGCGCGTTGACCCGTCACCTCGTCACCCTGGCCGGCGGCGTGACCGCCGTGGAAATCGATTCCAGGCTGGCGGGAGTCCTCCAGGAAGCCTATGGCCGATACGACCGCCTGACCATCGTGAACGGGGACGTGCTCGACCTGGACCTGTCCGACCTGATGGGGAACTATGGCAAGACCGGGTTCGTGCTCGTGGCCAATCTGCCCTACGGGATAACGGGGCCCGTCCTCGACCGGCTGATCGCCCATCGCGGAAAGATCAGTTGCGCGGTCATCATGGTTCAGCACGAAGTGGGCGGACGCCTGACGGCGCATCCGGGTACGAAAGCCTACGGCGCGATAACCGCCATCATGGCGTACCATTACCGCGTGGAATCGCTGTTCCGGGTGGGCGGCGACCGGTTCGTTCCCCGTCCGGCGGTGGACTCGGTCGTCCTCCGGTTGACGCCCCATGAACGGCCGCCTGTTACGGTCAGGGATGCCGGCCTGTTGAACGTCGTGATCAAGTCGGCCTTTCAACACCGGCGCAAGATGCTGCACCACGCGATGAATCGCCTGGTTCCCGGTTCCGCCGGTTATCTTTCGGACCATACCGGCATCGATCTGAAACGACGCGGTGAAACCCTGGACCTGAACGAGTTCGCGCTGCTTGCCGACGCGCTTCGGGCGTTCCGGGACCAACACCAGGACGACTGCTGACGGGCCGCGATATGCGCTTTCGCTATTCACATTCGGCCAGAACCCGGATGGCGATCACCAAGAGCCAGCGCCGGTCGTACGCCCGGAACGCCCTCCTCGGAACGGCCGCGGTCGTGCTGCTGGCCCTCGCCGTGTGGATCATGCTGTACCAAAACCAGGCCAGGAAGGTCGTGGACTGGCTGCTGGACCGGCCCATCCCGGTTGCCGTGCCCGGGCTCGAAAGAACGTCTGCCTGGAAAACGGACCAGGAGGCGTTTCACGCAATGGAAGCGGCCCTGTACGGTGCGTTCATGAATCTGCAGGTCACACCGGACCAGATACGGGACACCGCGCCACGCACCGCGACGGCCACTGGCCGTTGGAGGCCCCTGGAACGAAGGATCATCGTTTCGGGTACTTATTCGCTTACCGAATGCAATCTCGAGATCGCCAGGGCGGTCGTCCGGGCGGGCGGCAAGGTATCCCGTGCGGAGGAACGGACCAGGTCCGGGGAGTTGATGCTCGACATCACCTTCGATGACGACGTAACCCATCGCCTCAATATAACCCGCGACCCGGCTATCCAGCGAAAAACGGGTCGTCTTGCCGTCGTGATTGCGTATACGGACGGCGATCAGCGGGCCGTGGTCGAGGGACTTTCCGATTTCACCAGGCCCCTCACTTTCGCCCTGTTTCCCTGGGCAGACGGCGTAAACGAAATGGCCGCCGAACTCACGCGCGGCGATCACGAGGTCATGGCGCTGCTGCCCGTTCAACCGGCGTCAGACGCCGCCGGTCTGCCACGCAGGAGATCCGTGTCGCCCACGCATTCGGAGCTCACCAACCGCCGCGTCGTGGAAGACGCCCTTGCCACGCTACCCGGGGCTCAGGGTGTACTTCGGTATCCTGCCGGTCGCACAGAAAATGAAGCCGAGGTGCTGGCTCCCGTGCTGGACGAACTGGCCAAGCGGAACCTGTACTACCTGGACAACCCGGGCGGGGCGGGAGGGCCGGGCGCATCAGCCGGTTCGGCCAACGCAGGCGGACCAGGCGGACCAGGCGGAGGCGGGCCGGAGGACCGGGACGGGGAAAGCGGCCGCCTTCGGGCCTGGGGTGTGCTCGATCCCTTGTACAACCCCGTAATCATATCCATGAACCTGGACCGCGCGTCGCTGTCCGCCCTGGACGACACCCGCGCCGTCGTCATCGCCGATGCCAGGCTCCACACCCTTCAGGTGCTGATGGACCGGATGAGGTATCTTGAAATCAGAGGGATCGAGTTCGTTCGGGTTTCCGACCTCGTGGACAACTGACACCGGAGATCACCCATGGTAAAACTGAGTGTATGCGTAGACCAGGTCGCCGCCCTGCGGAATATCGCGAAACGGGGGGAACCCGATCCCATGACCGCGGTCATGATGTCCCAGGTGAGCGGGGCGGACGCCGTAACGATTTCGTGGGCTGCCGAAGATTCGCTCTACCTCGGCGGGGAATATGACATCATCAGGCAGCTCGTGCACACGCACCTTAACGTGATCGTGCCGCCGGACCTGGAAGCCCTGCGTAGTATCTTGACGATTTCGCCCGATATGGTTACCCTTGTTCCCGAGGGCTACGGGCACGCCGGCCTGAATAACGACTGGTCCGATACGCCATGGCCCGAAGGCGATTCCCTGGAACGGCCGGTGGAACGCATGCTGAAGGCCCTGCAGGATAAAGGGATCCTGACGAGTATATTGATCACGCCCACCGCGTCGCATGTCAGGCAATGCGCCGAATTCAAGGCAGACTACGTCCATCTTGACGCAAGCCGGTTCGTACAGGCCGCCGGTCCCGAAGAGAAGGGCCGGATGTTCCAGGAAATCGCCGGTACGGCCCGGACCGCGGCACGGTTGAACATGGGCGTTTCCCTGGGACGCGGCGTCGATTACCGGACGGCGGCGGACCTGGCGGGGATCGCCGAGGTGGAGGAAATGGTGGTGGGCTACGCCGTGGCCGTGCGGGCGATGACCATCGGGTTCGAGCAAGCCGTCCGCGACATGATCGGCATCATCCGCCACGCGCCGAGGTCCCAGGCAGAATGGTAACCCGTGCGGCCACGCCGCACTAAAGAAGCGGTACCGAAAGGAACAGCACTATCTACAAGCGCATTTCATTCCTGGTGTTTCTCGCCGTCACCCTGCTTGGCGCGGTCCTTGTCTCCCCGACCATCAGGCTGTGGTTTTCATCTCCCGAGTCCGTCGAAGCGCTATCGCCTGAAGAAAGAAAAGTGCTTTACGGCCAGTCCACGGTACCGGGCATCGACCTGGCCGGCGGTTATCGCCTGGTTGCAGGCATGGACCTGTCCCGGTACACGGAACGGGGCAGGGCGCGGGCGGTGGAAGGCCTGGTCGAGAACTGGCGGCGGCGCCTTAACGCATTCGGGATCTCCGAACCGGTCATTACCGCGCGGGAGAACGACACGTTCGAAATCGTCGTGCCCCGGAGCGCGGACACCGGGCTCGTAAGCAGGATAATCCGGGAATCCGGCGAGATCACACTGCATTTATTCAAGGACGGCGCGGAAGTACAGGCCTTGCGGCAACGTATTGACGATGCCCTTCGTGAGCGCGCCTCGGACGTCGCGGCATCGGACGCCGGAAATGGCGGTCAGGAACCGGCGGACCGCGGAGGATCGGTATCGGAGGGCCCCGAGGGATCGGCATCGGACGGACCTGGCGCATTCAGCGCGCTGCTTGCACGCATTACGGTGGAGGAAGGGTTCGGGGACATCGCGGTCAGTGAAGACAACCTGGATGCCGTAATGGCCATCCTGGCCGATTCGACGGTACAGGCCGGGATTCGGGCCTTCAACCTGGCCAATCCGCCCGCCGGCGCCTTCGCATGGGCTTCCGAACCGGTGGAACGGGGAGGCAGGCTGTTCCATCCGCTTTACTTCATCAACCAGGATGTAGACCTCAACGTGCAGCCGGTGGCGTCCGCCGTGGTCAGCGACGCTTCGGTAACGGCGAACCGGGGCGCATACGCGGTACGCCTGTTCCTGCAGGACGAGGGCAGGGAGAGTCTGGCCAACGTGTCCAGCGCCAACGCGGGAAACCGTGTGGCCATCAAGATGAACGGCCAGGTCTACGTGACGTTGAATATACAGGGCAGAATACCCGACGGACGGATAGAAGTGCCTGGCGGAGACGCACTGGAAGAGGCCCGCGCCCTGGCGGTCATCCTGGAATCCGCGTCGCCGGCCCTGGACGTGGCGCAGCTGGATCAGGCGGCGGAGGCGCTTTCCCCGCTCGGTGAAGGGGCCGTGTCCAGCGCGGCCGGCGCCGGCGCGATTGGTCTCGGATTGCTTTGCGCAATGTTCGTTATCCGGTACCGGGCCGCCGGCCTGCTATTCGTCACGGGGATGCTGCACTACCTGATCATGACCGGAGCGGTGCTGAGGCTGTGGAACATCGCCGGGATTGCGCCCTATTTCACCCTCGCCGGCGCAGTGGGTTTACTCGGAGCGGCCCTCGTCTTCGTCTCCGTGCATCTCTGGATCTTCGAATACCTTCGGGCGGAATCCGGAACGGAGTCTTCAGTCCGCCAGGACGTCATGGGCTCGCTCGAGAAGATCCGGCCCGTCCTGGTCTGGACCCATGTCATGCTGCTGCTCGTATCGGTGAGCCTGGTCGTAGTCGGCACCGACGCCGTCGTCAATTTCGGCCTCGTGCTGTTTTCCGGCGCGGCCGGCAGCCTGCTCACCTGTATGTGCTGGACAAACATGCTGCTGTCCTCCCTGGTTGCGGACTGGCAGATAAGGAAGTTGAGCGTATGATGGTAAACGGCCTTGCCGTACTGTATGGAAACCTGATCGACCGACCGGGTGTCGTCTACACTTTCGCCGCCATACTGGCCGCGGCGGGGATTGCCGCAACGGCGATGAAGGCGGAACATGCCGTCGACGACGGCCTGGTGGCGCTGCTGCTGTCCGGCGACCTGCTCTTCGGCCTTTTCGTGACCATGCTGATCGTGCTGGTCATCGTCGGTGCGCGGATCGACGACCGGCCGGGCAAATGCATCGCGCTGACCCTCGGTGTACTGGCGGCCGGATCTATCGTGCGGATGCTGCTCCCCTTTGCCCGTTCGATCGACTGGCTGGCAGAATGGAACGGGGCCATGCTCGGTATCATGATCATCACCCTCTACCTGTCGCTCCGCATAGGCGCCCGTTTCGCCGTGGCGGCCATGGGTTGCGCCCTTTACACCATGTTCGTCACGGCGGGGATCACCCTTGGCCTGGCAGACCGGATTACCGTACCGGGCATACTGACGCTCACGTCCACGGGGGCACTGGCGGTGGTCATGGCCTTCCTGGGATACAGCCTGGTCAGATGCAAGATTGAAACCGCGCGGCGGGAACCGGTCAGCCATTCCGTACGTACCGGCATGGTGCAGGCTATGCCCTTCCTGGTGCTGGCCGGGCTGGCCGTCCTGTTGATCGCCGCCCCGCTGGCTGTCGTCACAGACGGTACACTGCGCGATTTCGGCCTGTTTCTGATGGTCGGCGGTCCCGCGAGCGCTTGCGCCGTGTTGATGTCGGCGATTCCGCTCGCCGAGATGACACGGAACATCCATTTCGAGGCCGTGACACCGACCCGGCGTGGAGGCCGCCGGCAGCGGTAGGGCCTGGATGAGGCGGTTAACGCCCGCCAGGGAACCCGTTTCGCGGACGCAAAGAGTATCATGGCCGACCAGCCCAACATCCTCCTTATCGTGTCCGACCAGATGGTTGCCGCTTTGACCGGTGCATATGGCCATCCCGTCGTACGGACCCCCAACCTGGACCGCATGGTGGAAACCGGCGTGCGTTACGACGCCGCCTACACCGCCTTTCCCCTCTGCGCGCCCGGCCGGGCCTGCCTGATGACAGGAAGGCATGCATCGGAAATCGGCGCATGGGACAATGGCGCATTGCTGGCCGCCGACCAGCCGACCTTTGCCCACTACCTGGCTCGCGCGGGTTACGATACCGTGCTGTCCGGCAAGATGCACTTCATCGGTCCGGACCAGTTGCACGGTTTCAGAATGCGGCTGACCACCGACATCTATTCCTCGGATTTCGACTGGGTCAAGCCGGAGTGGATCCGCCTGAAGGAGACCGGGGGCGAGGACTGCGAGCAGGTGATGGCCGCCCGGCCGGCTTACAACGCAGCGGGGTACACGGGCGACGGCGTGCGGATAGGCGTCTGGCACAACGCCCTCAGCTACGACGAGGAAACGCATTTCCGCGCGGTCGAATACCTGCGGTCCAGGAAACCGGGCGGGGCGGAAGAACCGTTCCTGCTGTGCGCGTCCTATCACCATCCCCATGAACCGTTCTGGCCGCCCGAGTCCTACTGGGCCCGGTACGAAGGTGCGGACATCGAACTGCCCTGGCTTCCGGCCGACCTGGATGAACGCCATTCCATGATGGACCGGAACCTGAACGCCTATCATGGTACCGGCCGTTACGACCTGCGGGACGAAGAGGGCCTCTACCGTCTTCGCCGCGCCTATTACGCGCTGGTGAGCTACATGGACGACAAGGTCGGCGGCCTGCTGGACACCCTGGACGAGACCGGCCTGGCGGAAAACACGGTGGTGGTATTCGCCAGCGATCACGGCGACATGCTGTGCGAACGCGGCATGGTGCAGAAGCGGTGTTTCTACGAGAGGTCCTGCCGGGTGCCCCTCATCGTCCGCTATCCGGACGGATGGCGGGCGGGGACGACCTGTGCCCATCCCGTGTCCCTGGTCGATCTGCTGCCGACCTTCTGCGATATCGCGGGCGTCGAGGAACGGCTGCCCCACGACGGCGAGAGCCTGGTATCGTCCTCCCCGGACGAAGCGGACCGCGTGGTCTTCGCCCAGGCCCACGAGGCCGTGGGCATGCCCTGCATCATGGCACGGCAGGGACGGTACAAGTACCAGTACATCCACGGGTACGCGCCCCGTCTTTTCGATCTGGACGACGATCCGGGCGAATGGCATGATCTCGCGGGCGACGACGCGCACCGCCAGGTGGAATCCCGGCTTCGCGAGCGGATCCTCGAACGCTTCGATCCGGATGCCATCGCGGACGCGAACCTGTCCAGCCTGTACCGACGGCGTCTGATCCGGGACACCATGGCGCGTCACGGACGGACGTGGAGTCATGATCCGGAATTCGATCACCGGCGCGGCGCCATGAACCAGTACGTGCCGCCGTCCGGGCAACAGTGAAACCCGTAACCGCCCCAACCTGACGGACGGGCCCAGCCCGTCGTAAAGGGCGGACCCAGCCCGCGGGTCCGAGCGGGCATCCCCAGGGAGGAAAGTCCATGCTGCGTGCAGGTTTTATCGGCGCCGGGGGCCGTTCCCAGAGCGCCCACTATCCGTCGGTCGCCCGGTTGCCGGACGTGGAGATGACCGCCGTGTGCGAACTGGACGAGACGCGCCTGGCGCAGGTCACCGAACGCTACGGCTTTCCCCATGTCTATACCGACCACCGCGCCATGCTGGCGGAAGTGGAGCTGGACGTGGTCTACTGCGTCATGCATGAGAAGTGGCTGCTCCAACCCGCCATGGACTGCCTTCAGGCCGGAAAGCACATCTTCATCGAGAAACCTCCCGGGAAGAACAGCGATGAAACGCGCCGGCTGCTGGACGCGGCCGTGGATCGGAACGTGTACGCCATGGTGGGCTATCAACGACGGTACACCACGGTGGTCCGCGAGGCCATGCGCCGCATACGCGCGCGGGGACCGGTCTCTCATGCCGTGACCACCTTCAACAAGAAAATGCTGCTCGAAAGGCCGGAGTACACGACGACGCTGTGGAACGATGTGACCCACGTGGTGGACCTGCTGAGGTACATGGTGGGCAGCGAACCCGTCGAGGTAACCCGTTACCGCGACAAGTTTGATTCGGTCGACTGGAACCACTACACTGCCCTCGTCCGCTTCGCCAGTGGGGCCACGGGGGTCGTATTCGGAAACCGCGCTTCCGGTGGCCGGGTGTTGAGCGCGGAGCTGCATGGCGTTGGAGTCGGTTGCTACATGAAGCTGCCCGAGGAAATCGACATACGTGAGGACGATCAGCAGACCGTACTGCAGGGCTGGGAGATCAACGGCGACGACCCGGAAGATACGCCCCGTTACGAGGGTGCGCTTGCCATGCACGAACATTTCGTGGAATCCATACGGAACCAGACCATCCCCGTCAGCGATCTTCGGGACGTCATACATACCATCCGGCTCGTGGACTGGATCGAAACGGGACAGCGCCCCGACTAGGCGTCGCCCCGGCCGCATCGGTCATGCGCGCCGCCCCGGCCAGGCATCGCGGACCGGCATCGCGGCTAGTCACCGTCCCCGAGTGACGGACCGCCTACATCATGGAACGGCTCAATTTCCCGGAATACGGATTCGAAATCGATTCGGATGAAGCGGGCCGCAGGATCATTTTCGACCCGATCCGGCGAAGGTTCGTCCGGCTGACGCCCGAGGAGTGGGTCCGTCAGCACCTGGTGCGGTACCTGGTGGAGGACCGGGGCTTTCCAGCGGGTTTTGCCGCCGTGGAAAAGGGATTCCAATACGCCGGGACGGCCGTTCGCGCCGACGTGATCATGCACGACCTGAAGGGACGGCCGGTGCTCATGGGCGAATGCAAGGCGCCGGACGTCCGGGTGACCGAAGCGGTATTCGAGCAGTTGGCCCGGTACAATTCGGTCATCAACGCCCGGTTTCTCGTGGCCACCAACGGCAAGTCGCACTTCTGCTGCGAGCACAAAGCCGGCGGGGGATATGACTTTCTGCCGGAACTGCCCGAATTCGGGGGTAGCGGAGGAGCCTGAGGAGTTCGAGCGTGGCGGAAGGACTGAAACTGGTCGCGAGAGAAACGCTGGAACAGCGGGTTGAAGCCCTGGAGCAGGACGGCTATGTCTATTTCCCGGGCGTGCTTACAGTTGATGAAGTTGTGGAATTGCGCGATGCCATGGACCGGTTGGAAGCGCGTCCCGAGGAGTTCGACCGGCATACGGACGCCGATACCCACGGTTTTCTCAACAAGTCCATCAACAACGTGTTTAACCGGGATCCTGTGTTCTTGCCCTATCTGGACCGCCCGGAAGTCATCGACGTAGTCGAAGCCGCCCATGGGGCGGACTGTCACGTCATCGGCATGACGGCGTGGATGACGGGTCCGGGCCGGCCGGACCAGGGCATCCACGTTGACTGGCAGCCGCTGGAATTGCCGGAGGACATTATGGACGATCCCCGGGTCGAGTTGCCGGTGTACATCACCACGGCCCACTACTATCTCGATGACATCTACAGGGAACTGGGTCCCACGCAGTTCATTCCGGGCAGCCACCGCGCCGGCCGCGGTCCCACCCGTGGGGAAATCACCTGGCGCGGGGTCGAGCCACGGAGCGTGTTCTGCTCGGCCGGCGACGCCGTACTTTTCCGCTGCGAAGTCTGGCATCGCGGGACGGCGAACACGAGCGGCCAGGTGCGCTACCTGCTCCAGGTGCACTACGCCCAGCGCATGATAACGCAGAAGTTCCCGCCCTACCTGAACCGGTTCAGGTTCGATCCGGCCATCCTGTCCCGCGCCACGGGCCGCCAGCGCCGGCTATTGGGCGAGCATGTACAGAGCAATTACGACTGATTTTGGACCAACGGAACCGATTCAACCTTCCAGGGTCGCATTCCAGCTACGTAAGACCAAGCGGTCAGATTCATTCAGGAGGTATACCATGAAATCCGCGAACTACGTTATCGTTTTCCTTTTGACCGTCCTGTTCGCTCTCCCGGCTCCCGCCCAGACGCGGGAAGAAGGCCCGTGGTGGCCCCATCCCATCTGGGGCAAGGACGATCAGTCGGGCGGTTCCAACTGGATTACGCCGGAGAAGGTGCTGAAGGCCCTGACCCTGGTCAAGACGGGCCAGATCTACGAAATCGGCCAGGTGTACAGCGCCGACATGCCCCTCTTCGGCCAGCGCACATATTCCCTGGTGCTGCCCGGATCTCCCACGGGCGAGCCCATGGGGACGAACAAGCTGATCTACTACGACGAGTTCCTGGTGGCCGAAATCGGCCAGGTCGGCACGCAGTTCGACGGTCCGGGCCACATCGGAGAGCGGATGACCATGGCGGACGGAACGGAGAAGGACGTCTTCTACAACGGATTCACCAATGAGGAAATCAAGGGACCTTACGGCCTGGTAAAGCTGGGCGTCGAGCACGTGGGACCCTTCATCACCCGCGGCATCCTGGTCGACGTGGCCGCATACAAGGGCGTGGAATCCCTCGATCACGGTTACGAGGTCACCGTGGAAGACGTGGAAGGTGCGTTGGAACTGCAGGGCATCGCATTGGACAGTCTTGAGCCGGGCGACGCCTACTTTTTTCGGTACGGATGGGCTCGCCACTGGAACGATCCCGGTACGTACAACGCCAGCCCGCCGGGCATCGGCATGGCCGTCGCACGCTGGGTGGTGGAAAAGCAGGCTTCCATGGTCGGCTCGGACCAGTGGACCACCGAGGTCGTACCCAATCCGGATATGGGCAAAGCCTTTCCGGTCCACCAGGAGCTCATCACCCGGAACGGCGTCTGGAACCTCGAGAACATGAACTTCGACGAACTTTCAGGGGACGGTGTCTACGAGTTCCTCTTCATCCACACGCCCATCCGCTTCAAGGGAGCGACGGGATCGCCGGCCCGCCCGATCGCTATCAGGTAGATTAAGAGGGTGTTTAGTCAAACTGTCTATTTATCAGGTATAACAACGCGCAACGGAAGATCGCTATATTTGGAATCGCTGCCTGTTGACCGTTCTATATAGTCGATACGCATGGGGTCGTCTTGTGTTGCGGCATATAAGCGTACCCACGTGCGTTCATTTCGCCTCCAAACGGTATATCCCTCTGACTCTTCACTGACACCGTAACGTTCGTCGAGAACGGTTTTAATGGAGTCCAGCCTGCTGGATGGCACATCCGTCTCAAACGCATACGATCCTGAACTGAGGGCGTTGTCCGTAAACACGTATGATACGGTTACGGTGTCGGACATCTCATCACTGAACTGCAACACTCCCCTGACCGATCCGGTTTCCTGCGTGGAATCTACCTGGCTGTATGTCAGGGTGTCGAGTTCCGTCGATTGTACTTCCTCCTTGCTGTCGCCCCACCTGCTCCATCTGAAATCATAGTAGTCAGACTCGGCCAGACCCGAGGCACAGACAGGCACAATCATTTCGAAGGAATCGCATTCCTGATAGACTGCAACAACGGAATCTGCTTCGGCCTGATCCATGGTCAAATTGTACTTCTTTTTGATTTCCACCCACTTGCCCACATACCAGCATCTGTTGTTATCCGGCATCCATTCTGCCGGATCCTTGTCGGATTTCTGGTTTCTGTTTACACTCGGCGCAGCCAGGGTGAGGTTGTCCAGGTCCTTGCCGTAGGCACTGCGATCTTCCTCGGTCCTGGCATACATGCCGCTGGCATGTGCCTCGGCGGTTGCGACGATATGCTCTATATCCGTTTCGGAAGCGGAATCGAAGCAGTTGAGCGAGTAGGGAGAATACAACCCTCCCTGTCGATTTACGATATCAGCCTCAATTGAATTCGGGTAATCGTATTCATCTCTGTCATAGGAACCGTCATCGACCTCTGCAGCGATACGGACACCAAGTACGGGATGTAAGGTTTGCACCGTACGTTCCAGGGGTACGGTAACTGAGTCGGCTATGGGGTTGGAATCACCAGTGCATGCCAGGATTACCGCACAAATCGATAAAACTGATACCCTCACCAATTTTACACCTCCAGCGGCTTGAGAGAACCCGTGCCATTGGTACACACTCTGTACTACATGTTTACAAAACGAACAGTTACACTACCGATACATTTTACCCCGTCAAGTACTTATTCCACTTCACCAACAGTTAACGACGTTTTAAACTGTTCACCTTGTGCTAAGGCGCGTTACCTTACGTAATCGAAGGAGTGAAACACGTGAACGGGATGCGGTATGGATCACGAATGGAGGTAGGTCATGGGGAGTAAATCTGAAGCAGCATTCGAAGGGAAAGTGGTCATCGTGACCGGCGGCGCAAAGGGCATAGGAGGGGGCATCGTCCGCGCCTTTGCCGGTGAGGGAGCCCATGTTCTTTGCACCGACATCGACGATGCCGCCGGCGCTGAAATCGCCGCCGAGAACGACAACATCCGCTACGTCCATGCGGACGTGACCACGAGCGACGTGTGCCGGTCCCTGGTGGAAACGGCCACGGATACCTGGGGCGGGGTGGACATCCTGTGCAATAACGTGGGGATTCAGCCCACCTCAAGCTACCTGCCCGCCCATGAGCTCTCAGAGGAGCAGTGGGACCGGATCATCGACGTGAACCTCAAGAGCCGGTTTCTGATGGTGAAGTACTGTGTGCCCGTGATGAAGGCGCGGGGAGGCGGCGTTATCATCAACACGGCCAGCGTGCAGGGTCTGCAGTCGGCCAAAGGCATCTCAGCCTACGCGGCAAGCAAGGGAGGCGACCTGTCGCTGGTGCGCCAACTGGCCCTGGATTACGCCGAGGACAACATTCGCGTGGTGGCGGTCAACCCGGGCACCATCGAAACGCCGCTCCTGCAGGAAGCCATCGACTCGATCGGCGGCGACGAGGGTGAAATCCGGACGGACATGGCTTCCCGGCACGCCGTGAACCGACTGGGCAGTCCGGAGGATATCGCCAACGCGGTGCTCTTCCTCGCGAGCGACCGGGCTTCCTTCATCACGGGTGAGTTCGTGAACGTGGACGGGGGTTTGATGGCCCGGGGGGCATGGGCGTAGGCGTAGGAGGAAATTGTACGGTTATGGTGGCGCACCCGAACTGCCGCAGACTTTATCTCGATCTCTCATCAGGTCTGTTTATTTCATACGATATGCCCGCAGATGATTGCGACTATTGCAAATGATGTAGTTGTTTCAGATGCGGTCGTGAAACCACGATCTGAGCATCGTGATCGTTTCGACCGTATGACAAACACACCGGAACGCCGGGAGGATTTGATATGAGCATCGAGTTGATCGGGATAATCAGTGTAGGTGTTGCCCTGGCCGGACTTATTCTGGCGTCGAAGCGGGAGATTAATCTTCGTCTTGTCGCTTTGGAGCAGGGTCAGTCAGACCTGAGAGAACGCATGGCAAAACAGGAGGGCGTCCTAAGGGGAATGGCCTTACGCCGTACCAATAAGACCGATCCGGAGTAGACCGAAAGCTAGGTCGGCTCGTCGCTGTCCTTCGACTTGAAGATGCGCAGCAGCCGGTTGAGCGGGTCGTAGAACTCTCCGACGACCCGTTCCTTCAGGGGAATGATGGCGTTGTCCGTGATGGTGATTTCTTCGGGGCAGACGTGGGTGCAGCACTTGGTGATGTTGCAGTAGCCGATGCCCTGGTCTTCCTTGAGGTCGCCGAGCCGGTCCTCGGTGTCGAGGGGATGCATCTCCAGGGCGGCGTTGTGCACCATGAGGCGCGGCCCGATGAACTCCTCGTGCAGGTCGTGTTCCCGCAATACGTGGCAGACGTCCTGGCAGAGGAAGCACTCAATGCACTTGCGAAACTCCTGCACCCGTTCGATGTCGTCCTGGTCCATGCGCCAGGTACCGTCCTCGGCGTCGGGCTTGCGGGGCCTGAAGGGCTTGATCTTCATCTTGGCCTCGAAGTTCCAGGATACATCCGTCACCAGGTCCCGGATGGTAGGGAAGGCCTTCATCGGTTCGATGGTGATGGTTTCGTCCTCGGGCAGGTCGCTCATGCGCGTCATGCACATCAGCCTGGGATTGCCGTTGACCTCGGCGGAACAGGACCCGCACTTGCCGGCCTTGCAGTTCCAGCGCACCGCCAGGTCGGGGGCCGACTCCGCCTGGATCTGGTGCACCGCGTCCAGTACTACCATGCCCTCGTCGATCTCGGTGGAATAGTCCTCGAACCCGCCGCTCTCGCCATCGCCCCGCCAGATTCGGAAGTTGGCCGTCGCCATTATCTGTTCTCCTCGATGATCGTTGCCAGGTCCTCCCGGAGCGGTGTGACCGGAACGCGGTTGATCACCATCTCGCCGTCGGAGCCTTTATGCTGGGTGACGTTGAGGCTGCCGAAGGCTTCGTCCTTTTCTTCGTAGTCTTCCCGGAAGTGGGCGCCGCGGCTTTCCTTTCTTTCCAGCGCGGCCCGGGCAACCGCCTCCGAGACGATCAGCAGGAACTTCAGGTCCAGCGCGGTGTGCCATCCCGGGTTGTATTCGCGGTTGCCGACCACGGAGACTTTCTCGGCCCTCTGACGCAGATCGTTGACGACCTCGAGGGCCCGCTGCATGTCGCCCTCGTTGCGCACGATGCCGACGAGTTCCTGCATCCGTTCCTGCAATTCGTACTGAATCTCGAAGGGATTTTCGCCGCTTTGCTCGCGGTCGAAGGGAGCCAGGGTCTCGCTTACGGCCGCGTCGATCTGTCCGTCGTCGATGGCGCCGTTGCCGTTCTCCCGCGCGAACTCCGCGGCGTACTTGCCGGCGCGCTGGCCGAAGACCAGCAGGTCGGAAAGGGAATTTCCCCCCAGCCGGTTGGCCCCGTGCAGGCCCGCCGCGCATTCTCCGGCCGCAAAGAGTCCGGGCACGGTCGACATCTGCGTGTCTGCGTCCACGAGCACGCCGCCCATCACGTAGTGGGTCGTGGGACCCACTTCCATGGCCTCCTTCGTGATGTCGATGTCGGCGAGCTGCTTGAACTGGTGGTACATGCTCGGCAGCTTGCGCTTGATATGCTCTTCGGCGTTGGAGAGCTTCTCCCTGATCCACGAAATGTCGAGGTAGACTCCGTTGTGGGGCGATCCGCGGCCTTCCCGGATTTCCCGTACGATACACCGGGCCACGTGGTCTCTCGTCAGCAGTTCGGGCGGCCGGCGGGCTTCCTTGTCGCCCTGTGTGTAGATCCAACCTTCTTCGGGGCTGTCCGCCGTCGAGTTCTTGTAGAGGTCGGGGATGTCGTCGAACATGAACCGGTTGCCTTCGCTGTTCGTCAGGACGCCGCCCTCGCCGCGGACGCCCTCCGTGACCAGGATGCCCCGCACGCTCGGCGGCCAGACCATGCCCGTGGGATGGAACTGCACGAATTCCATGTCCAGCAGCGCGGCCCCGGCGTCGTAGGCCAGTCCGTGGCCGTCCCCCGTGTATTCCCAGCTGTTGCTCGTGATCTTGAAGGCCCGGCCGATGCCTCCCGTGGCCAGGATGACCGCCTTCGCGCGGAAGACCCGGAACCGTCCCCGCTCACGGTCGTAGCCGAAGGCGCCCACGACCCGGTCGCCGTCCTTCAACAGGGCCACGATGGCGTGCTCCATGTACACTTCCATGCCCTGGTGGATCCCGTAGTCCTGGAGGGTGCGGATCATTTCCAGGCCGGTGCGGTCGCCCACGTGGGCGAGACGGGGATATTTGTGGCCGCCGAAGTTGCGCTGCAGGATGCGGCCGTCGGTCGTCCGGTCGAAAAGGGCGCCCCAGGCTTCCAGCTCCCGTACGCGGTCCGGCGCCTCCCGGGCGTGCAATTCGGCCATGCGCCAGTTGCTCAGGTACTGGCCGCCCCGCATGGTGTCGGCGAAGTGGACGCTCCATCCGTCCCGGTCGTCCACGTTGGCCAGCGCCGCCGCCACGCCGCCTTCGGCCATGACCGTATGGGCCTTGCCCAGCAGGGACTTGCAAACCAATCCCACCGATACCCCGGCGGCCGAGGCTTCGATGGCCGCCCGGAGTCCGGCGCCGCCGGCGCCGATCACGAGCACGTCATGTTCGTGGCTCTGGTATTCCGCCATTAAAGAATTCTCCAATCCGTCCATACGCCCATGGCCACGAGGCGTACGTATACATCCGCGAATGCGACCCAGATCAGGCTGAGCCAGGCCCAGTTCATGTGTCCTCTGTTCAGGCACGAAACGCAGTTATAACCCGCATGCCGCACGGGCGCTTTCGAAAGGAGATCCAGGTTGCCGCCGATCAGGTGGCGCAGGGAGTGGCAGCCGAACTGGTAGCCGCCCAGGAGGATGACGTTAAGGGTCAACACCAGGGTGCCGATTCCGATGCCGAAGGTCGTATCACCGGTCGCCGCGTCCGTGAACCACAGGGCCTTCCACGCGTCGTGAGCCAGGAAGATCCAGATGATGAACACCGCGTAGAGAAAGTACCGGTGAATGTTCTGGAGTATGAGCGGAAAGGACTGTTCGCCCCGGTATTTCTTTCTCGGTTCGGAAACGCTGCATGAAGGCGGGTCGGCCCAGAAGGCCTTGTAGTAGGCGCCCCGGTAGTAGTAGCAGGTGATGCGGAATCCGGCCGGCGCCCAGAGGATCAGGAAGGCCGGCGAGAACGGGAGCATGGCCGGCCACCATTCGGGCCTGGGACCGAACAGGGCATGGGACGAACTGCCGAATAGTTCGGGTGAATAGAAGGGCGAAAGATAGGGCCCCCAGGCGTAGAACTCGCCCTGGAAGGCCGCCCACGTGGAGTAGACGACGAAGGCGGAGAACACGCCCAATGTCACCAACTGCTGCACCCACCAGGCGTCTCTGCGGCGCGTCTGGCCGAAACCGCTGGTCTTCAGCGAAACACCGGTTGTCGACATAGGTTATCCTCTTGAAACCAGATCGTGAATCGGCCGAATTTCACAGATAAAACACATTAGCGCAAAGTAGATGATGAGCGGCCGCAAGGCAATAGAAAAAAACGGGTCTGCATGCCATGGCCGCGAGACCCGTCCCGGCGGTTTTCGACCCCATATGCCCGCATAAAACATTAGCCGAAAACGGCGGTACGGGGATATATTGAAAACCCGTGTTCGCG
Organism: Gemmatimonadota bacterium; assembly: GCA_026705925.1. Lineage (GTDB taxonomy): Bacteria > JAAXHH01 > JAAXHH01 > JAAXHH01 > JAAXHH01 > JAAXHH01. The sequence continues at coordinate 6,383 of JAPOZT010000008.1, read as the reverse complement.
ACGCCGTCCCAGCACGCCATGCGTATCGGTTCACCCCTTAGTTTTGGAATCAACGTCCCCAGATGCCGACCGATTCAAACCAGGTTTCACCTCCCACCCAAACCGCGAACGGCCTGACCCCCCGGGTGCTCATCCTGGGCAGCGCGCTCGCCGTGTTCATCGCGATCTGGACGCCCCACACCAATTACGTCATGCACGGCCCGAGGCTCACCCTGAGCCATCTCTCGATCGCGGCGCTGGTTTCCTTTCTCGTCGTGATCTTCTGCGTGCAGATCCCCCTGCGCAGGTGGCGGCCCGAACAAGCGTTTTCGGCGGGTGAACTGGCCGTGCTCTTCCTCTTCTGCCTTGTTTCGTCGACGATACCGGGCAAGGCCTTCGTGGACTACTTCGTCGGCATCCTGGCATCACCGTTCTACTACGCCACGCCGGAGAACCAGTGGGCGGATACCTTCTTCCCCCATCTGCCGGGCTGGCTGGTCGTCCGGGACGACCTCGGGGCCGCGACGGGGTTCTACGAAGGCGCCGGCCAGAGCGTCCTGCTGTGGCTCGACTGGATCGTTCCCCTCTTCTGGTGGATGTGCATGCTTGCGGCGCTGTTCCTGGTCATGGCCTGCATTGCGGTGGTTTTCCGCCGGCAGTGGGTCGAGCACGAGCGGCTGTCCTTCCCCGCGGTACAGATACCTTCGATGCTCATCGAGGGAACGACCCGGGGCGGTCTGGTGCCGGCGTTCATGACGAACCGGTACTTCCAGGTGGGATTCGGGCTCACGTTCGCCCTGCTGGCCTGGAACTGCCTGGCCTATTTCGGATACGTGCCGGCCATACCCGTCGGCGCGCCCTTCCGAACGCAGATCCAGCTGGCGCAATCCGTTCCCGAGACCCAGGTGCAGTTCAACATCTTCATGATGTGCTTCGCCTACTTCGCCGACCTCAAGGTGCTCTTCAGCATATGGTTCTTCCACCTCATCGCACTGCTGGAAATCAGCCTGCTCAACCAGCTGGGCGTATCGGCGTCCGGCATGGCGGGCGGCTCCCAGTTTATCGTGAAGACCCAGCATTTCGGCGGATTCTGGGTATTCGTGCTCTGGGGACTATGGATCGGGAGGCATCACCTGAAGGCCGTGTGGCGAAAGGCCATCGGACGGGCGCCCGAACTCGACGACTCCAGGGAACTGCTGTCCTACCGCACGGCATTGCTGGGACTAGCAGGGGGCCTGGGCTACCTGCTGTTCTGGTTGAACCGCATGGGCATGTCGGTCGACGTGGCAGTACTCTTCCTTGCGATTACCCTGGCGCTGTATATCGGCGTCACGCGCATCGTCGCCGAGACCGGGCTGGTCTTTCTCGACCTGCCGGTCAATTCGAACGAAATGACGGTGGGCGTCATCGGATCGACCAACCTCTCGCCCTCGAATCTCACGGCCCTGGGACTCACCCACGCCATCTCCCATAACCACCGGGGAATCGGTCTTTCGTCACTGATACACGGCCTGAAGGTCTCCGAAGGGTTTACCCGGTCCAGGAAGGGCCTGTTCGCCGTGGTCGGCGCGGTGCTGGTGCTGACCTTCATCGTCACGAACGGCTATACGATCTACGCCGGGGCATCCGGGACGGGCGCCCATGATTTCGCGCCGCTCAGGGCGGAAGGGTTCTACGACCAGTTGGCCACGTGGTTCAACAATCCCTATACCCTGTCCTACGAGGAGATCTACTTCCTTTTCCTGGGCGCCGGGATCACCACGGGTCTCCTGTTCATGCAGTACCGCTTCCCGGGCTGGCCCCTCCATCCCATCGGCTACGTCGTAGCCTTCGCGGACATCATCAACTTCGAAATCACATCGATCTTCACGATCTGGCTGATCAAGGCGCTGCTGCTGCGCCTGGGCGGGTTCGAAATGTACCGGAGGATGCAGCCGGCGGTGATCGGCGTGCTGCTGGGTTACGCGGCGGGCGTGACCCTCTCGCTGGTCGTCGATGTTATCTGGTTCCCGGGCCAGGGTCACAACGTGCACAACTGGTAGGCCTGCCTAGAAGATCTCGGTGATGTGCGGCGTGTCCGGGAAGTAAATCGTATCGACGATGTAGGCGGCCAGGACCCCGACTACGTATCCGACGAGGATGCCCAGGAACAGCGGTTGCGCTTTCCGGTACAGCCTTACGCCGCCGATGCGGAGCAGGATGACCTGAACGAGCCAGGCGACGAAGAGGGTGAAGGTGAGCCCCCGTATGGGCGCCGAGGCCCCGATGGCGAACCCGATGGGATTGAGCGGCCACCAGTAGAAGAGGTACCGGCCCAGGGCCAGCAGGCTGCTTACGGCCATGCCGACCGTTAGAAACAGGATTTCGAGGGCGGTGACCTGCGTGGCGTTCTTCATCCACTTCACTACCAGGTCAAAGAACAGGTTCCCCGTGTTGCGCAGGTTGATATGCAGGTTGTCCGCCCCCTCCGCGTAACCTGAGTAGACGACGTACCCCGACGAAATCGCCGACCCGCAGACGAACGCGAGCATCACGAGCAGGAACAGCCGTCCGCGGTTCTCCCCGAGATAGTTCCGCCAGAAGGCGACGTGTGAAAGCCCGACCATCGTAAAGGTCCGCCAGTTCCGCGCGAAGGCGTTGGTCAGTCCGAGACCCGTCAGCGTCGACCCCGACAGGTTGGCCGAACCCATCATCCCCACCGTGAAGGCGTGGGCGTTGATCGGCAGGTCGAGGTTGATCAGGCCTGCTTCGGCGAGGATGCGCGCGATGCCGAAGTAGAAGACCAGCAGGAGGAACAGGAAGAGCAGGGCGACGGGGACGGTGAACCCGATGGCGTGCAGCCAGGCAGTCATGAAGAGCAGACCCAGCAGCAGGCCGATGACCGCCGTGCGGTAGGAGAACATTTCGTTCTCGTCGCGCAGGTCGTTCTCTCTGCCGAGGGACTTGCGAAGGACGTTTCGGATGTGTTTCCGGGCCATCCAGACGCTGATCAGGGCGAACATGATCAGTCCGCCGCAGAACTGGATGGACACCAGGCCGCGGGGCACGATCGTCTCCGCGGGAGAAACCACGCCGAAACGGTTGAGCAGACCGGTTTCCAGGATGCCCAGCACCTGGAAGAACCAGACGCTGAAGAGGATCTCGACGTTGACGAAGAAGGCGAAACACAGCACGTAGGGCACGAGCCGGATGGCGATGGGCGGGTAGGCCGGATCGATGACCACGTTGAATACCGGACCGGGAAGGGGGATGTGGGGCAGCACGTCCCAGAAGCCGATGATGTTCCAGGACATGACGGCCAGGCTGGCCGCGAAACCGACCTGGAACAGCCGGTTCCCGAAGAGGGCCGGCCACCTTCCGGACGGCCCGGATGCGCCTTGTTCGGTCTCGAGCAGGCGCAGCACCACCTCGCCCATGGGAAACTGAAGCCGTTCGTGTTCCACCCACTGCTTCCGGAAGATCACGACGAGGCAGGCGCCGATGAAGAGCAGCGCGCCCAGGGCCGACATCCACCAGAAGAGCGGGATGACCCAGTCCTGCCAGGGTATGGGCAGACCGGATGGCCGTCCCGCGAAGAAATCGGAAACCTGCCCCTTGTCATTGGGAATGACCGCCCATTCCGGCAGGTAAGCGAAGAAGTGCGCCTCCCACTGGTTCTCCGGGCTGGCGAAGTAGTGCGGCGCGGTGATGACGCTGATGAGATAGCGGACCATGCCCCAGTCGGGGACCATGGCCCCGATCATCCCCATGGCGAAGACGACCAGGAGTTCCGGCCTCGTGAGCCCGGCGTCCCGGTCTATGGCGCGGATCAGTACGTTCGGAAGAAGGACCAGGAAGACGAAGGGAATGACCAGGCACAGCGGCATCTGGGGGAAGGTCAGATAGTTGTAGTTAAGCTGTGCGGAGGCGTACTGTCCCCAGAAGGCGACGAAGCAGGCGAAGGCCAGACCCAGGGCGGCGGTTTTAAGGGAAATGGGTTTCGTGGTCAGCTTGGTCATGCCTGGTCTAGCCTGGTCTGGCATGTTTAAGTCTGGTCATGCCCGGCCTGGGCAGTCCTGGCCTGGCCGGGGCAGCCCCGGCCCTATGCGGGCTTGGCCCGAGTGATCCAGCCCGTCCGCGCTGTAAATCACTCTTTGATGGAGGCCGTCCCGCGCTTCAGCCAGAATCCACCGTCTACGCGCAGGACTTCCCCGGTGATGTAGTCCGCGGCGTCAGAACAAAGAAAGGTAGCGGCCTTGCCCAGGTCCTCGATGGTGCCCATCCGGCCCCAGGGAAGCCTCCTGCCGCCCTCCTCGAGTTCCTGCTCCGTGGAGTACTGGCGCTCGCCGGGCGTGTCGGTCCACCCGGGTTCGATCACGTTCACGCGGATGCGGTGCTCCAGCAGCTCCAGGGCGATGATGGCCGCCATGTGGTTCATGCCGGCCTTGGCCGAAGAGTAGGCGAGCGACGTAGGGAAAGGCAGGAAGGACATGACCGAACTGATGAAGAGGATGCTGCCGCCCTTCCCCCCGGCCGCCATCTTCCGGGCACCGGCCTGGGCGACGTGGAAGGCACCGAAGAGGCTGACATCGTAGGTTTTCCGCAGTTCATCCACGTCCATCTCGAGAAAAGGCTCCCGCGTGGAATAGTAGGCGTTGGCCACGACGATATCGGGCCCGCCGAGATCCTCGGCAGTCCGTTCCACCATCTCGTCCACGGCGGACCGGTCCGACGCGTCCGCGCCGATGACGACCGCCCGCCGCCCCATGGCGCGGATTTCGTCCGCTACGGCCTCGCCGTCGTCCCGGTGTCGGAAGTAGTTGACGGCGACGTCCGCCCCGGCGTGTGCCATTTCCAGTGCGATCCCTTTGCCGATCCCGCGGGAGGAACCGCTGATGAGGGCCGTCTTGCCTGAAAGGTCGATCATGTTGTCCTCGTACCGGTATACGTGGTGACCGGAAGCTGTTTCACAGTCCCATGGCGTTCATGTTGCGATAGCTGATGGCGATACTGTCGAAGGGATCACCGGCGCAGGTATCCTGCTCGACCACGTACCACTGGGCCCCGGCGGTCTCGCAGGCGGCGACGATGCCGGGCCAGTTCATGTTCCCCTCACCGATCTCGGCCATTACCTGCTCCCTGCCCGACACGCCCAGGTCCTTAAAGTGGATGACCGGGCACCGGTTGCTTACCCGTTCGATCCAGTGAATCGGATCGCCTCCGCCGTACTGGATCCAGTAGGTGTCGATCTCGAAGCACAGGGCGGGGTCGCTGTCCTCCACCAGGATGGCCAGGCCCGTCCGGTCGCCGACTCGCACGAGTTCCGTATGGTGATTGTGGTAGCTGAAGGACATGCCGGCTTTCTTCAGCCTGAGCGCCACGACCGACGCGTCCACCGCGAACCGGGAGAACCCGTCCGGATCGTCCCAGTAGGACCGCGGCATGGACCCGACGGCAATATGCTCGCAACCCCAGAGGTGGTGTTCCTCGATGACTTGATTCGGTTCGTTCTGCAGCCGTTCGAAGGGCACGTGCGTGGCACAGACGTGCAGGCCGGCGTCGCGGATCATGCTGCCGAGTTCCGCGGGATCGATGGGACCGAGGGCCGAAAGCTGAATATGGTCATAACCGATGGACTTGACTTTCTTCAGGGTGTCCGCGATGTCGGCCGGCGTCTGCACGAAGTCGCGCAACGTATAGAGCGTAACGGCGATTTTGGTGGCAGCCATTGAGTTCTCCTTCACAATTTCAGTTGTTCGAAATCCGGCGATTCGCCATCCCATGCGCCGCCCACGGGTCGCAGCTGACCGGCGCCGGAGACCGGCCTGGTGCGGCCGTCCCGGTCCGGGTCGGCATAACGTTCGAACCAGCCCTCCAACTCGCCGTGGAGCGACCGGCGCCTGCCGGCATAACCGGCATCGTCCGCAAGATTCGCCCGTTCGTCGGGATCGTTTTCCAGGTCGTACAGTTCGTCGGGTCCGTCGGGATACCGGTGTATGTATTTCCACGATTCGGTGCGGATCATGCGCGTGCCGCCGTATTCGTCGAATACCACGACGTGGTCCCGGCCGGCGTCGGACGCCTCGTCCCGTGCCGCCCCGCACATCCAGGCGTCCAGGGCGTTACGCCCCGGCAGGTTGCGGTCCCAGGGCACGGGCAGATCCAGGTAGGACAGGAGCGTGGGCATGAAATCGTAGGCGCTGATCATCGCCGGCTGCACGGCGCCTTCGGGCAGGCGTCCGGGGTGGCTGACGAGCGCAGGCACCCGAATGGAGTTCTCGTACATGTTCAACGGGCTGGTTCCGTTGCCCTTGCCCCAGAACCCGTGGTGTCCCAGGCTGAAACCGTTGTCGCTCAGGAAGACCACCAGGGTGTCTTCCCGGATGCCGTGATGATCGAGCCGGTCCAGCAACCGGCCGACGTCG
>JAPOZT010000005.1 GCA_026705925.1 Gemmatimonadota bacterium | reverse complement strand
CCTTCCGGGGTGTCCACGATGCTGTTCTGGTGGAGTTCCAGGGTCAGTTCGGTACCCTCCGGTTCGGCTTCCCGCGCCAGTGACCGCAACACACCGGCGGCTTCTTCGTAGTCCTCGTCCCGCGCCCGCAGGCTGCTGCCCACGGGGTCGGACTGTCCCCGGAGGTCCTGCTCGCGCACGCCCACTTCCCAGGGTTGCGGCGAGATGGACATGTTGACCAGTGGCGCGCCCGCGAGCTGTGCCGCTTTCACCGCACGGGACAGCAACCCCCGATTCGTCGCCCGGACCTCCTCGGGCGCCGGCCAGGTGATGATCTTCCGCAGCACGGTCAGTCCGCCGATTACGAGTCCGTGGCTGCGTGCTTCATCGCCCAGTTCGACGAGCGCTTCGTCCGGCGCGTCGTAGAAATTGAACCAGGTCTCGCCCAGGTCGATCCCGTCGAATCCGTGGCGCGCGAGCCAGTCCCACACCGGCTTTCGCTCTTCGGCGAGGGGATAACCTCGTTCCGCGGCTTCGGGTGAGCGATAGCCACTCAGGGTCAGGGTACAGAAGACGATTTTCATGATGGATTAGCCCGCATGTAGGTGTGTACGATGTCTCGGCACAAGGCGTGGTCCTGCCGCGCGCCGTATCCGTCGGTGATTGGTGGTTTCCCGTTCACGACGCAATCGTGGAAATGAATCAGCTCCAGCTTGAAGGCGTTCTGCTTGTTGACGACGAGTTCCTTCTTCCACGGCTGTTCGCCGTCCATGCCCATCACGGTGACCGGCGAAGGCAGTCCCCGGTCGAACCCCGTGGGGAACCTGATGCCCACGCGCCGTCCCGCGCCGAAGACTTCCAGGGTCTCCCGGAAATCGTGCAGTTCGGGCAGGCTGGTCCAGGTCGCCACGCACCGCGCGTCGTTCTCGTAGGCCAGCACCGTGGTCACGCTCGATCCGCCGCGCCAGACTTCAGCGCTGACCACCCGCTGAGGCGGACCGAAGAGGCCCCGCAGGCTGCTGATGTCGTGGATCATGCTGCCTGAAAGGGAGAAGAAGATCCTTCGTGCGGCCTCCGGAACGTCGCCGATGGCCTCCCGGACGGCGCGCTCCCTTCTTTTCGCCGTATCCTCGATGACGTCCGGCGGAATGTCATCGAAGGCGTACAGCGTGTATTCACTCAGGTGGCGGTCGTTGCCGCAATGGAGGTGGTTGGCCTGAATGAAGCGGATATCGGGCATGGCAAGCACTTCGTCCCGGGCGAACCGGTACCCCGGATCGTGCTGCTTCATGTACCCCACCATCAGTGTCTTGCCCGATGCCTCGGCGGCCCCGATGATCCTGTCTGCTTCCCGCACCGAGTAGCACATGGGCTTTTCGATGAATACGTGCTTGCCCGCGTCCAGCGCGGTGACGGCCGCGTCGGTCTTGGGGTCGGCGAAGCAGAGCAGCACGGCGTCCAGGTCCAGCGCCAGGAGGTCCTCGTAGCGGGTGACACGGTTGCGATCAGGCACGTCGTACATCTCGCCAATGAAGTCGACGAGTTTCGCGGATGCGTCGCAGAGTCCGGCCAGTTCGTAGCGGTCACGGAGTTCGGCGATATGGGGCAGATGCTGAACCTGGGCGATCGCGCCGCAGCCGACCACGCCGATCCTTATGCGGTCCATGAATAGGCCTTTCCGGCAATCGATGGCCTGGAATCGATGCCCTGGAATCGTTACTACAGATGGGGAAGTCTAAGAAGAGAATACGCCCGGAGGGATTCGAACCCCCGACCTACTGATCCGAAGTCAGTTGCTCTATCCAGCTGAGCTACGGACGCACGGGGAACCCACTGAGGCCAGCATCCGATATACGCATTGAACGGTATGATGTCAACGAAATCAGGCGGCCATTCATCGGCCAATACTGCGAACGAGGATCAGGCGGAGGAGGGCGAACCGCTGATCGATGCCATAGCGGCAAGGGCTCGGGAGACCTGCGGGTCCGCAGACGCCCGCGTTGACGTCAAGCCGGTTCGGGGCCTGGTGGTCGGTCTCTCCCGTATCCACGTACAGACCTTCGAATCGGATGTTCCAGGCGCCGGCCACCGGCATATCGATTCCGGTTCCCACGACCCACCCGACGCGCGTCAACTGATCGTCGAATGAATCGTCGTGGTCCACCTGCATCTGGCCGTCCGTTCCAGGGTCGAGATCGATGAACGAATTCGATATGCCGACAACCGACACACCGCCATCGAGGAACACGCCGGCTCGGCCGAGTGATTTCCGAATGCCAATGCGCGCCGTTCCGACCCAACGCAATTCCGACGTGGCCGTTTCGTCCATACCGACGGGATCCATCTGCCGCGAGGCCGACGGAAGCCCGACGAAGGCGCCATCCACTTCGAACCGGATCGGAACACGTCCCAGGTGAAAGTGCCGGCCTGCCACGACACCGGTCGGGAATCCGGTATCGTTGTAATCGAACGTCTGCCCGGGGACGCCCTCATACCCCGAAAATCCATCGGTGTCGGTCGTTTGAACGTCCATTACACCAGGCCCCGAGAATGCGCCGACGTAGAAACCAGTCGCGTTTTCCTGGGCTTGCGTGGTACCTGCGGCAATGATCAACGAAGCGAGTGTCAGGTTAAGCAAACGCCAGCCACTCCCCACAGTGGCAGACCGGATAGACGTGGATTGGATGGCTGGCATGCCATCCGCCATCTTCAGATTTCGTAACAACCCTCGTAACAATCCCATGTTTCTGGTACTCCTGGTTATTGATTCTTTTGTGAAAATCCAGATGGATCGATACTACGCTTTCGAAGACTATTTAACAACCAATACGTACAACCCGGGGGTTCTTTGAAACTTTTTTTTACAATGGGGCTTGACAATCATCTTAATGTGTACTATATATAATACATGACACATTTTGGCAAACACATCCGTTCCCGCCGCGAAGACCTGCGGAAGCACGACAGGCGGTTCTCCCTGCGCCAGGTGGCGCAGCGCATCGAGGTCGAACCGGCCTACCTGAGCAAGATCGAGCGTGGCGATGTGGCGCCGCCTTCAGAGGCCACGACGCTGAAGCTGGCACGGGATCTGGGCGAGGACCAGGACGTGCTGCTGGCCCTGGCGGGCAAGGTGTCGAGCGACCTCCAGGAGATCATCCGCAAACGGCCGAAGTTGTTCGCGGACCTGATCCGGAAGATGAAGGAGGCACCCGATCACGCCATCCTCAGGATCGTTCGCGAAGTGCGGGACGGTGAATGGTAACAAAAGGAGAACCATGATGATTTACCTTGAGCACGACCAGCTGGAAATCCAATGCCCGGAAGTACACGATCAGGCCCGGTGTTCGATCTCGTTTCAACGCACGCTGCGCATTCCGGATGACGGCAGGGAATACTCCTTGCCCCCGGGCCTGGGTTGTTTCCCCCTGCGCCATCTGGACGACTACGCAGATCGCCTGTCGGACGCGTGGGTCCGCAGGGGTGGCGTGATCATGCCGATGTTCCAGGCCGAGGCGATGTGGCTGAACTTCGGAGGTTACAGCGCTTATCCTTTCGCATTGAAGATCGCGACCGGAAAGGTCTGCGCCATCACCGGCGAGCACTGGGTAAACCATCTGAATACCGATCCGCAGGACTACCTGGTATTGCCCGAACAGCCGTGGCTCGATGGGTACTGCGTCGAAAAAGGCGTGATCCGCCAGTTCGTGGCCATGCCGCTGGGCAAGGGGTACACGGTCGAGGAGCAGGTGCGCGGCGCGGCGCAACACGGCGGCCTGCAGATAACGGCCTATCCCATGAAGGCGGAACGGTATGAAGCGATGCGGACCAGAGTATACGGACAAATGGACATGGCGCCGATGGCGATGCAGAGCCCCCAGGAGGAAGGCATGGGCCTGGCGCCCGGCGGCAAGATGCGTCAGGAGATATACGAGGACGACTACGGCCTGGATGCCTGGGACCAGCGGCACCCCGTCCGGTGTTTCGTTACCATCGCCAATTCGTCCCAGTGGATGGCGATAACCGGTGAGCGTCCGCCGATAGAGCCGCCCACGGCCCAACACTATACCGAAGCCGGCCTGCCCTGGTATGACTATTACGATGCCGATCACGAGGCCGTTTCGGGCAGCGATATCCTGAAGTCGGTGAAGAGTGTGGCACAGACCGGCAAGGAGAAGGGCGTAACGGCGCTGCCGGACAATGAATCGATCCACGGAACCCGGGTCGTAACTCTCCGGGACACCAGAAAACGCGAAGTTAGGGAGTTTTCCGCCAGCGAATCGCTGGAGTCGTGAGGCTTGGCGTAGTCAGGAGGGGACGTTCACATCGGTACCCACGGTGTCGCCCGTGGATTTCATTTCACGGTTCAAGCGATCCAGTGGTCCCGAGAACGCCTCCTCCAGCTTGTCGGCGTAAAGGCAAAGCCAATCAATCATTACTGGCCAGTTTTCTTCGTTGAAGCCATCAAAAGAGTGCTGAATACAGATACGGCACGCCTTCTTTCCGTCTAACCGCTGCCAATCAAGTTCCGCTCCGAACCGGCCTTCAATCTTCTGCTTTTGCTGAATGAGTTGATCGAAAATACGCTTATTCTCATCTGCTCGAGTACGTCCCAGGTAAAGTTCCACCCGCGCGATTTTTGATCCAAAGATCAGATTGTACCCGCAGCCTGACACGCCCGTAGGGCTTGAAAGCCAATACTTGCGGGACGGACTGATATTCTCGTACCTGGAAACGCCACGGGCTCGTAGTGTGTCCAAGGTTTTCGTCCAGAACGCATGCCGCTTATCGTCACGCAACGTTTGAGTTCGTTGACTGGATTTCTCCTCGGATTCCTTGTCGGCCATCCCAATCATATAATCCGCCGCTTCAGGAGTGGGGATAATCTGTTGCAAGTCGATCAGGAGCTCCTGCCCGAAACCAAATGGTGCTACTCTGAAACACTGTGCTCTGATCCCGTGCCCGATCAGCCAGAGAACCGTGGATGTGACCTCCTTGCGGAAGTTCGCTGCGACCAGCATCAATCTCTGGTCATTACCAGCATTCAGCACAGAGTCGTCGAGATCTTCAACACCGAGAAATTCGCACAGATTTGGTACCGCATTCTCGCCATTGAACCAGCGATCGAGATACTTCTGATAGATATCGACGATATCCGCTTTCTTTAAACTGGAACAATAGGCGACGTACTTGAGTGCCTGCCATACGACATCTCGGCCCGAATCGTCGAGTTTATTCTCGATGACCACCACTCGGCCTTCCTTGTCGAGGGCAAGGAGATCAAGACGCTCCCTGGTGTCCTCGAAGCCATCGAATTCCTTCTGGATTATCAGGAGTTCCTCACCTAACGCCTCGGGCGTTTTCACCAGCCATTCCTGCAGGTGCTCGCGCTCATTCAATTTCAGTTCGCTGAACCTGCGTTCGTCAAGTTGGACGAGACGATTTTCCGAGAGGTCTACTTTAAACATCAATGGGTCTCCTGAGGCAGGCTATCCAAGTTGTATCCAGCGTGAATTCCAGTTACGGGATTAGCCTTGGGTTGGACACTCAGATCCATGGTTTTGAGGATGAACCGACTGAGTCCGGGTCTGGCATGCGGCGGGTAGATGCGAGGTTGGTATACCCCAGGCAGGATTCGAACCTGCGACCCTCGGATTAGAAGTCCGATGCTCTGTCCGACTGAGCTACTGGGGCGCACCACCTTCAATATACGGGATCGGGGGTTGCTGTCAACACGAGAGTGGGACGGCCCCGGGTCGACTTTTTGCGGTAGAAAACGAGATTTCAGAAACGGCTTCCGACTGTTGAGATATGCCGCATTGAAGCGGTCACTCAACAGTTCATCTTCACATGGGAGCCAAAATGAAACGTTTTCTACCGCTTTTATTGTTACTCGCGACGCCAGGAACGGCATGGAGCGCATTCGAACCGGTCTACGCCGGTGCCAGACCCGTCGGTATGGCGGGCGCTTTCGTGGCCGTCGCGGACGACGCCGAAGCTTCCTTCCTGAACCCGGGCGGTACGCCCAGGATCGGCCGATTTGCCCTGACCAGCTACTATACGCGGCTCTTCGGCATGAAAGAGCTGGCCCAGGTGGCCGTCTCCGCCGTCGCGCCGACCGGCCTGGGGCACATCGGCCTGTTTTATCACGGGCTGGGTAGCTCGCTGTACCGGGAGAGTGTCTTCGGTCTCTCCTACGGACGTTCCATCGGCAGTCGGTTCCATGCGGGACTCGCCCTGCGCCGAATGAGCCTTTCCATTGAAAACTACGATGGCGCTACCGCCGTTGCGATGGATGCGGGCATCCTCCTGGATCTCCCCTATGATCTTCGTCTCGGCGCGATGGCCCATGCCCTCGGCCGCTTCTCGGAAACCGGTCCCGCCGCGGAAACCCCCCGCATCATCCAGGCGGGATTGAGTAGGACGGGAGACCGGCTGACGGTTTCCTTCCAGCTCGACCGCCACCCCCGTCATGGCTACACCACGAGAGTGGGCCAGGAGTTTCGCCTGGCCAAGTCCGTTACGATCCGGGCCGGCCTGACCACCGATCCGTCCCTGTTCTACGTCGGCCTGGGCCTGGCCAAGGGACGGGTCAAATCGGACTACGCCCTCTCGTCCCACGCCCTGCTGGGCATCACGCACCGGTTTTCCCTTACCATGGAGTTCGGTTGATATGCATCTGTTCATGAAACTAACTTGGCGCACGCTAATGGCCGCGTCCCTCGTCGCGATGATGTGCCTGCCTGAAGAACGGGCGGCCCAGGATCTGGACTATTCGATCGATGCGCTGATCGACCGGGAAGCCGCCGATATCGATCCGGAGGACATCGCGCTGCTGATATCGCTGCGCCGCGACCCGCTCGATATCAACCGGGCGGGCCGTACCGAGTTGGAACAACTCCCGTGGATCACGCCTGCCCTCGCCGGTGCGATCGTGGCCTGGCGGGAAAGACACGGCCCCTTCGGCAATGTCGGGGAGCTTGCGCAAGTTCCTGGATTCACGCCTGTCCTTGTATCCCGGATCAGTCCCTTCGTTCGGGCGGGGTACGAACGCGCGGGGGACGAACGCGCGAGGGACGACCGCAGTCTCGAGACCACCGGACGCCTGCGCCTGGCACGATACCGCACCGACCGACCCGACGCACCGGGAAACGGCATCCTGGGTGTGCAGGCGGATATCGGGCTGGGAAACAGGTTCAAGCTGGGAGGCCGGGGCGAACGCCGGGACCGGGGCGGGGAAACCAGGTGGCGGTCCGGCTACGTGGAATTCGGCGGTTCGGCTACTTCCCGCAGGCTTATCCTCGGATTCTTTGAAATGGATTTCGGCCAGGGACTGATATGGCGCAGCCATTCGATCCGGCCCTCCACGGCCAGTCTCAGCGCGTCGGTGAAACGCCGCATCCGTGGCCTGCGGCCCGTGCGGACGACCTATGCATCGGGCGCCCGGCGCGGTATGGCTATGCGGATCGACCGTCGAGGATTCAGCCTGACGGGGATCTTTTCGCGGACCGATTCAGGCAAATGGGAGCCAGGCGGCCGCCTGGGTTGGAGCCGGAACAGTGGGTTGGTCGGGATCTCGGTCCTGCAATCGGAAGGTAGCCTGCGCGTTGGTGCGGACCTGGACTATCTCTACGGCGGTACGAACCTGTTTGGTGAAATGGCCATCGACGGCGAGGGTTACCAAACCGTTCAGGGCGGCATGGTCTGGAGCATGGAGGGCGTGGAAGGCGGACTGACATTCCACCACCAGCCCGATGCCCGGTTGATTGAAAAGTCGGAAAGGACGTGGCAGAGCCTGCTTGTGCGCTGGCGGCCGGATCGCCGGACCACGCTGCAATTGAGCATCGAACCCCGGTTGACCTACCTGGAACTGTACCAGCGCAGCACCATACGATTTCGCCGCAGAATGGGGCGCGGTGTCATCGCCTCAGGAGTGTGGCGCCGTGAAAAGGATGAGCGACTGGTCACCGGATTGTCCCCGCTGGATACCTGGCAGGGCCAGGTGGCATGGCGGGTGCCGGCCCGGGTCCAGTGGCGGGCCCGCTACGAGCGGCGCGGCCGGTACGGACTGAAGCCCGAACACGATCTGCGGCTGTATATGCGGTACCGGTCCCGGGATCGCTTCAGCCTGACCGCGCAGTGGGAATACACGCTGTCGGGGTTTTCCGCACCGGAGGACACGCTAGCCGGCTTTTCCGGTCCGGAATCCTCGGCATCCCTGTTCAGGTCCAATCACCGGGAGCGATGGGTTATCCTGCTGTACGGACCGATCGTTCCGGGCGTTTCGACCCTGGTTCGTTACACGCGGACCCGCCAGACCCGTTACGATCAGCTCAAGATTCCCCTCGTCGAGACACGCTGGGTATTGCAGTTGAATGCCCGCTGGAGATAGGGTAAGGAAGTGTGAGGAGATGTTCAGTTCAGGGTGTTGTATTGGAGTCTAACAGCCACACATTTGACAACAGAACTAGAAATCGGGCACACTTAAGCCCGTATTTCGAACCTATTCGGAGTTTATCATGACGTTATACCTGGAGGATCGAGTCGCGAAACTTGAAAAACAGTACGACCACATTGAAGGATGTCTCGCCAATCTCGCGGTTTCATTTGTTAGACTCGAAAAGCGGATGGATGCACTAGAACAGAAGGTAGGCCGTATTTTGGAGATATTGCAGTCTAATCAGTGATGTATTGGAAACAGAACTGCTCACCGTACTTTGATGACAGGCCATAGACTGTGATAGCGGCAGAATCACTCCGTCTGCCCATCGAGGATGACGCGCCCCAGTAGTTCACAGGCCAGTTTCGCGGCGACGATCGCCGTCCCGCCGTCTCGGTCCAGTCTCGGATTGAGCTCGACCACATCGCCGCCGACCACGTACGGCGCCCGCATCACGGCAACGATCTCGAGCACCTGGCGCACGCTCAGTCCGCCCGGCTCGGGATGGGAGACGCCAGGCGCGAAACCGGGGTCGAGCGCATCGACGTCCATCGAGATGTAGACCGGCGTGTCGAACGCCAGCGCGGGAACCGGTCCGGTGGAGTAGGCGGGGATCACCTCGACGTTGTGTCGCTTCGCCGCGTCGTGCTGCGCGGGGGTGAAGCTGCGAATGCCGACCTGGACCAGCCGCTCGACCAGACCGTCTTCCAGGATGCGGGCCATGGGACAGGCGTGCGAGAATCTATTGCCTTCGAAGTCGGGGTACAGATCCGGGTGCGCGTCGAAGTGCAGCAGGCTGATCCGACCGTGCTTCGCGGCGAAAGCCCGAACTACGGGATAGGTGACTGCATGATCACCGCCCAGGACGACGAGTCGCGGCGTTTCACACAGTGCCCGGCTCACTCCGCGTTCGATGACATCGATGGGTTCGCGCGTGCCCTTTTCGTCCGGGACGTCGAGATCGCCGTGGTCGAGCACGCTGTCACTCGGCCACACGCGCACGCCGGATTCGGCGTAGGGATTGCCGGATTCTGACCCGAGGGCGGTCCTGATCGCGGGCGGCGCGGCGGCCGGGCCGCGTCGAAAGGTCGAATTCGCATCGAAACCGACCCCCAGCAGGCCGACTTTCACGTTATCGATCATCGTGTTTGTCCCGTTCGAACTCTATGCTCTTTTTACATTCCGAATATTGTAGTGCATGAATTGCAGTGCATGGGAAAGTAGTCACGGAGCGGTGGGTACCTCAAGAAAATTCACACTTTTCGTTTGATCTCCCGTTGCAGTGGCATTACAATGACAGAAGCAGGTGAGAAGTTGGGAAGACGGTGCGAATCCGTCGCGGACCCGTCGCTGTGACCGGGGACGAAAGCCGCATCATGAGCCTTAAGGGCTCGAGCCACTGTTCCGAACGGAATGGGAAGGCGCGGTGAGTAGAACGATCCGGAAGCCAGAAGACCGACCTGCGCCATAGTTTTCATCGGCACTTCCGTGGACTGAAGTCGTCCGGTGTACATGGATAATGGAATGCGTGGCCATCCGGCGTAGACGCTCCGGCTTAGTGTCCCGGGGGCGTGGTATAGCGCGGGCCATGCTCCGAGGATGATAAACGGCATCCCCGTATCTGACATCGTCAGGTGCGGGGATTTTTGTTTAATGGGAGGACACCTTGTAAAACAGTCTGATGCCAGTAATCAGAAAGTCCGGATTTGAGTCCCTATATCGCTAAGCCGCGAACCATTTACCAGGTCAGGAGACCAAGAATGAAATACCTACGAAGCACCATTAAATCCGTGTTCTGTTTGATCCTGCTTTCCGCCATGCCAGGATTCGCCCAGGATGCGCAGGATACGCAGGATGCACAGGATACGTCGAACCAGGCGCCCAGGTACATTCTGGACACCGTAGTGGTAACAGGCAACAAGATTGAAACACCCCTGCGGCAGGTCTCGAGTTCGATCGCTATAATCACCGCGGAAGACATGGCGCGCAGCGGTCAGACGACGGTCGCTGAAGTGTTGCGAGACATAGGAGGAATGAGCGTAGCGCAGAACGGGGGACCGGGCAAGAACGCGTCTGTTTTCCTTCGCGGCGCCGAATCGGCCTACACCCTGTTTCTGATCGACGGCGTCGAAGTAAACGATCCCATGTCTCCCGGACGCAGCTTCACTCCGGCGCATCTGACCGTCGACCAGGTAGAACGGATCGAGGTGCTGTACGGGTCCCAGAGCACGCTCTACGGATCGGATGCCATCGCGGGCGTTGTGAACATCATTACAAAGAAGGGAGAAGGTCCGCCGAAGATAGACGCCTCTATCGAGGGTGGCGCGCTGGGTACGTTTCGAAGCCGGGCGGGATTGAGCGGGGGCACAGTAGACTACACGTATGCGATGGACGGCTCGTTCCTCAACACGAGGGGTATTTCGGCGAACGCCCTGGGGAACATGGAAGAAGATGGTTATCGGAATACCACGCTGGGTGTCCGCTTCGGGGCTACTCCCTCTGCCGGAGCTTCGGTTGATCTCAACGTTCGGTACACGGACGGCCGCGCCGATATCGACAATGGGACCGGACCCAATGGAGACGATCCCAATCGGATAAACAGATCCAGGCATCTGTTTGTCCGGCCCTCCGCGACCTTCGAGCTCTGGTCGCAACGCTGGAAGCAGACCCTGGGCTACAGCCTGGTCGACCACAGCAGAGAAGACGACAATCCGGTGGACGCCAACCAGGAAACGGCCGCGAATTCCACGTTCGACGCCCGGTTGCACAAAGTGGACTGGCAGCACACGCTGTTACTGGCCGAGGGGAATACCGTCGTGTTCGGGGCCGAAACCGAGTCGGAACAGGGAGAATCGGAATCAAAAGGGCCGTTTTCGAGCAAGTTCGACCGTCAGACAGCGAGGACGACAGGCGTATACCTGCAGGAGATGCTGCAGTATGGCGACGCATTGTTCGCCGCCGCGGGCATCCGGGTCGATCACCACGACCGGTTCGGATCCGAAGTCACCTATAACCTCGCACCGAACGTGTTCTTTAAGGAGACGGGAACCAGGATAAAAGGCGCTTACGGTACGGGTTACAAGGCGCCTTCACTGTTCCAGCTGTACTCATCCTTCGGTGATTCCACGCTTCAGGCGGGTACGAGCAAGAGCTGGGAAGCGGGGATCGAACAGTATACGGCCGACCAGCGTCTTGCGGCCGGTGTGACGTACTTCGACAATACCTACGATAACATGGTCGGATGGGATAGTGCAACATCCAGTTACAAGAACGTCTTCAAGGCAACGAGCAAGGGCGTGGAGTTGACCGGCCGGTATTCGGGGAGCGCGGGAACATCCCTGCGGGCCTACTACACCTTTACCAATTCGAGGGACCACGAATCGGATGAGCAGTTGTTGCGGCGGCCGCGGCACAGCGGCGGGATCGTACTGGATCAGCGGGTACGGCCGGGGTTCGACCTGAACCTGAGTTACCGGTTCGCGGGGGAACGGCGGGATAACGACTTTTCCACCTGGCCAGCGACACCGGTTACGTTGGACGGCTACGGGATCGTGAATGTCGCCGCCAACTGGAAGATCACGCCGAACATTCAGCTGTTCGGACGGGTCGACAATCTTCTGGACGCGAAGTACGAGGAGGTCCTGGGCTACGGGACCGTGGGCATTACGGGCTACCTGGGTATCCGGGTAGCGAACAGCGGTGACTGACCGGACTACACGTTGTCTCGCCCGATGCCCAGTTCGTCCAGGATGTCCTGTATGGCGGACCAGACGGGCGGATCGACTTCGATGCCCTGCTTCAGTTGCCGCTCCCGCTTGCGACGCGCGCCTTCGCCGGGCACCCGGATTTCATCCACGCCGGGCGCCTTGCGCGCGCCTTTGATGCTTTCCACGAGCCGGTCCACTTCCGCGGAGAAGGCGGCCCTTGAAACGAACTTCTCCGGATCGATGACGAGGACGAACAGGGCGTTCTGGTCGAGATCCTCCGGGGACCGGCCGCTGCAGCCCGCGCCGCTCAGGCCGCCGGTCAACACGTCGACCAGTATGCTCAGCGCAAAGCCCTTGTGCCCCGCAATCAGGCTGCCCAACGGCAGGATCGCCGCCCGTCTGGGTGTTGCGAAATAGGCCTCTGCATCCGTCGTGGCCCGCCCGTCGCCGTCGATGAGCCAGCCGTCGGGCACCGCCTGGCCCTTGTTGCGCAGCATCTTCAATCCGCCCTCGGACGTGACGCCCGTGGAGATGTCGATGAGTACCGGGTCGCCGCTTTCCCGGGGAATACCGACGGCCATTGGATTGGTGCTCATCAGGGGCGAGGTCGCGCCCCACGGCGCCACACAGGGATTGCCCCCGGCGTCGTTGGTCATGAGCAGCGCGATGTAACCCTCTTTCGCCGGCTGTTCCACGTATCCCCCCAGCCGGGCGATGTCGTTGGCGTTCACGACGCTCGCGCAGCCGACACCCGTCGCCGCGGCCTTGCCGACCGCAAGTTTCATGGCCTCGGTGGCCGTCCAGGGGCCCATGCCCATGTTGGCGTCCAGGTGCACGGTGGAAACGGTTTCACCCAGGATGTCCAGCGGCGCACCGGGGATCATGTTGCCCGCACGGATGCCCTCCGTATACATGGTGATCCGCATGACGCCGTGGGAATGGTAGCCGGAGAGCGAGGCCTCCATGAGCCGCTCGACGACCACCCGTCTTTCGTCGCCTGCAAGTCCCAGTCGTTCAAAAACACGGTCCATGATCCGGACCAGCCGGTCCGGTTCGATGCGGATCGGAGACGGGTCCGAAGCGGGCATGTTATCCGAAGCGGACATGTTATCCGTCCAGCGCGCCCAGGAGCGCGAGTCCTTCCTCGATGCTCCGCTTCTGCTCGTCGGTCGCATCCTGCATGGGGGCGCGGGGGAATCTGCCGGGACAGCCCTGCAAGGTCTGGGCATACTTGGTACAGGCCGGCAGGTTCGTCCCTGCCATGGCATTCCAGAGACGCAGCAGTTTTCGGTGCAAGTCGAGGGCCCGCGCGTGATCGCCCGCCTGTACCGCGTCCCATACATCCACCGAGACCCGGGGCGCCGCCGTCAATATGGCCGCGATCGAACCGCGTGCGCCCAGGGTGTAAGCCGAATACATCAGGGCGTCCACGGCGCAGAAGAGCAGGTGTTCGGGGTCGGCCATGATCATCAGGTCGGCGAAAAGCTTCAGGTCGCCGGCGCTCTGCTTGACGCCGACCACGCCGGGCACCTGGTCCATGATCCGGCAGAGCAGCTCCGGCGAAAGGTAGCTCCAGGGCACCACGTTGTAGATGATGATGGGATGGTCCACTTCCTCGCCCATCACTCTGAAATGCTCCTGCATGGCATCGTCGTCCGGACGGAAGAGGTAGTGGACCGGGGTCACCTGGAGTGCAGCCACGTCGAGGTCGGCGATGGCCTGCCCCCTTCGGACCGCATCGCGGGTGCTGTCGACGATGATGCCGGCGACGATCGGCACGCGTCCCGCCGCCGCGTCCAGGGCCGTGTCCACGAGCCCGCGGAACTCATCGACGTCGATCGTATGGCCCTCACCGGTGCTTCCGCCCACGGCGATACCGTGCGCCCCCTGGTCGATCAGCCAGTTGACCTGTTCTTTCATGGCCCCGAGATCCACGGCGCCGTCCCGGGAGAAGGGTGTGGTCGCCGGTGGGATTACGCCCCTCAGGTCGTTGAGCATGTCTTCCTCCTTCGTTGGGTTCAAGTTGATGTTGATTTTCAGACTGATTCAGATCTGCGTCTTTGCACGCTGCCTGGTCGATACCGACGTCACCCCGCAGTTTCCGTCCCGCGCCGGGACAACATGTGCAGCGCCATGATGATCACGGCCGTTGCAATGCCCCAGGTCGCCGGGGATATGCCGGCCAATCCGCCGCCGTTCGACCACAGATGCACGAGGATCATCACCAGGACGGACCCGGCGATGGTCGCCAGGGCGCCGTTCGCGTTCGGCCGGGAGGAGTACAATCCCGCGATCAGGGGTACGAAGAGCGCCACGGACAGAATGCTGTAGAAGATGGTCAGCGCGGTGATGACGTCCGGCAGCACGGCCGCCAGGACCACGCCGGCGAGCCCCGCGACCACGGCCGTGATCCTGCTGACGGCCAGCATCTGCTGCTCGGAAGCGCCGGGTTCGATATAAGTCTGGTACAGGTCGCGGCTCAGGGAAGTCGTCAGCATGAAGAGCACGGCGTCCGCGGAACTGATCTCGGCGGAGAACACGGCGGCCAGCGTCAGTCCGCCGATCCAGAAGGGCAGGGCATCCATGAGCAGGCGGGGCAGCGCCAGGTCCGGGGAATCCAGGGACGGGAAGGCGTGGAAGGCCGCCATGCCGAGGAGCGCGGGGATGAAGGCAAACAGCATCAGGGCGACCGCGTTCGTACAGACGCCCTGCCGGACCGCCCGGGCGTCCCTGGCGCCGTAGATTTTCTGCAAAAGACCCGGCGAGATGATAAACGCGGGCACCAGGACGATGAAGTAACCCCAGATGCGGGAAGGATCGTCTCCGAACCAATTCTCGAAACCGGTCGGCGCCCCGCCCGCGCCGGACAGGAGACCGGCCCCCGAAACGATCAACAGAAAGGCCAGGATGAAGCCGGAGAGTTTGACCACCAGCTGGACCATGTTGACCCGGGCGGTGGACGTCAGTCCCCCGAAGGTGAAGTACACGACCACCACGGCGCCGCCGGCCAGGCAGGCGACGTACTTCGGGATGCCCAGCACGAGATTGAGGATCCACGCCAGTGGAATAAGTTGACCGGCGAGGATCGCCAGGGAACCGAACCACAGCAAGATGGCGATGAGGCCCCGGACGCCGCGGCTGTACCGGTGCTCGAGGTAATCCCCGACCGTGTACAGGTTCCGTTCCTTGGCCACGCGCCACATGCGAGGCCCCACGGTCAGGCCCAGGATGAGGCTCCCGATCCCCGCGGACCCGACCCACCACCACGCGGAAAACCCGTGCGTGTACCCGAGGCCCGTGGCGCCCACGGTGGATCCGGCGCCCAGGTTGGCGGCCAGCAGCGTGCCGAACAGCAGCGCGGGAGAAAGCCTCCGGCCGGCCACGAAGAAGTCCTCGGCTCGGCGAACCGACCGCGACGTCCACCAGCCGATCAGCATGAGGAAAAGGGAATAAACGAGGAGGGCGGTTACGTAGGGGGACATAGAGCTTCAGTGCGCGCTTCCCGTCATCCCGCGTTCAGGTCCGAATAGGAGGGATACCCGGGGAGGCCTTCGGCCGTGACGACGGCGCGGATGATGGCCCGCGTGACGGCTTCCGCCGCAAGGATGGACAGCAGGGACAGGTTCACGCTGCCCGCCCAGGTCCCGGTGGCCATGGTGAAGAGGGTGTCTCCGTCCGCCTGCAGGTGGGCCGGGTTGATGGCGCGGGCCAGCCCGTCGTGCCCGACCTGGGCGATACGGCTGGCCTGGGTCTTGGTCAGTCCGGCATTGGTCACGATGACGCCGATGGTCGTATTCCCGGGCGGCGCTTCCAGGCGAAGCGACCCGGTCTCGCGAATCCGCCGAGCCACGTGGACGAAACCGGACCCATCGGGCATCCTGGCGCCGGCGAGCACGCGGCCCGTATCCGGATCGTACACGTCACCCACGGCGTTCACCGCAACGATGGCGCCGACCCTGAGTCCGTCGGGCGTGGTGAAGCAGGCGTTGCCGATGCCGCCCTTCATGGCCGTGCGGGTACCCGATGCGCCGACGGACATCTTGCCCACCGTGGCGCCGGCGCCCGCGCCGATGCTGCCCTCGGGGACCGGATCCGATGTCGCGGCCTGGCAGGCTTGGTAGCCGGCTTCCGCGTCGGGGCGGATCTCAGGCTTGCCGCCGATGCCGAGATCGAAGAGAATGGCGGCGGGGACGATCGGGACCCGGGCGATGCGCACGTCGAAGCCGATGGATCGTTCCTCGAGATAGCGCATAACGCCCGTGGCGGTGTCCAGGCCGAAGGCGCTGCCGCCTGAGAGGACGATGGCGTGGACCCGCTGCACCATGTTCACGGGATCGAGCAGGTCGGTCTCCCGGGTGCCTGGAGCGCCGCCACGCACGTCCACCCCACCCACGGCGCCATCTTCCGCCATGATCACCGTGCAGCCCGTCGGACGCCGCGGGTCGGTGAAGTGCCCGGCCTTGATCCCCTCGACGTCGGTGATGGATCCGGACGGTCCGTAGGGGCCCTTCGTCTGGCCGAAGGGATCGTTCGTCTGGCCGACGGCGGACTCGTGCCAGGTGCCCAGTCCCGCCAGGAGGCTGGCACCGGTCACCCCGGTGGATTTTCGCAGGAAGGATCGTCTGTTCATTTTATACCGATCGTAAGACAACCTTCAGTCATGCCCGCTATCCATCGAAATACTCGTCCTCTGACCACGCGGACCATTCACTAAATACCGGAAATGGCAAGGGTAACCGGTTGCCGGCATTGTTCAGCTTGAACTGGATATTCCCACCGTTGAACAGATTTCTCACGGATATCGACAGACCGGATACCGGAATGCAGTCTTCACAAGGCTCAGGGAGGCTTCTGGAGGAGGAGGGTTTAATCGGTACGAGCGTATACACCGATCCGGATTTTTCGACGCTGTAGTCCCCCGCGCTGACCTCCCATTCGACGAGTGCGGTGTCGTTCAGGCCATATTGCGCCCACAGGCCGATTGCCTGATCCTCACTAGCGAAAAAGTCGATAATGACGGCCCTTCTCTCCGGGGCGTCGCGGGATGGATGGAACCGGCGGAATGACCGGTTCTCCAGTGCTGACGTTACCCGCTGTGCTTCCCGCTCGATTGCCGGCAACACGGGTTTGGTGGGACCCGCATCGTCACAGGCCGTGGCTGCCAGCAATCCACATAACAGAAGCAGGTGCGCCTGTCGCATGGCGGACTCCGGTCAGTCTGCGTGTGTGATACCGCATACATCGATCGGTTTCAGATCAAGATGGGCATTCCGGAAAACGCAGTCAATTCAATTGTATGTGCGTGTATGCGGGGCGAAGCTGATTACGGGGCCTTCGCTCATGCGGCCGCCCGTGTCCCCGGGCCCGGCGTCACGCGGCCTCGGACCCGGACGCCTCCTGCCGGACAAAGTCCAGGTGGTCGCCTTCGCGTATGACGCGGATCGCGTCGCCTTCCCGGAACCTGCCCTCGATCAGCGCCATGGACAGCGGGTTCTCGACGAACTTGCGAATGACCCGCTTGAGGGGCCGCGCCCCGTATTGGGGTTCGTATCCCTCTTCCGCGAGGAGCGCCTCGGCCTTGGGAGCCAGTTCCAGCGTCAACCCGGCCTGTTTCGAGAGCCGTTTCTGCAGTTCCCGCAACTGGATTCGGACGATGTCCCGGATATGGTCCCGGTCGAGGGGATGGAAGATGATGATTTCCTCCAGCCGGTTGACGAACTCGGGGCGGAAGTAGGCCCGCACCGCGCGCATCACGTCCGCTCGCACCTGCTCGTCCTGGGACGCGTCCTGACCGCCGATATGCTCTGTCCCGATATTGGAGGTCATGATGATCACGGTGTTCCGGAAGTCCACGGTGCGGCCCTGGCCGTCCGTGAGCCGCCCGTCGTCGAGGACCTGCAGCAGGATGTTAAACGCGTCCGGGTGCGCCTTTTCGATTTCGTCCAGCAATACGATCTGGTAGGGCCGGCGACGCACGGCTTCCGTGAGCTGCCCGCCTTCCTCGTAGCCCACGTAACCCGGAGGCGCGCCGATGAGCCGGGCGACGGCATGCCGCTCCATGTACTCGGACATGTCCACGCGCACCATGGCGTTCCGGTCGTCGAAGAGAAACTCGCCCAGGGCCCGGGCCAGCTCGGTCTTGCCCACACCCGTGGGGCCGAGAAACATAAAGGAACCGATGGGCCGGTTGCCGTCGCCCAATCCGGCGCGGTTCCGCCGGACGGCATTGGATACGGCGACGATCGCTTCATCCTGGCCCACCACCTGGCGGTGCAGCCGGGATTCCATCTGGACCAGTTTCTCGACTTCGCCCTCGACCAGGCGGCTCACCGGGATGTCCGTCCACTTCGAGACGACCTGGGCGATGTCCTCCTCGTCCACTTCCTCTTTGAGCATCCGGCGGTCACGCTGGAGTTCGGCGAGGGCCCGGTTCTTTTCCTCGAGCCGGCCGTCGAGCTCCAATTGCTCGCCGTACTGGATGCGGGCCACGCGCTCGTAGTCGCCGATGCGCTGCGCCCGGACCGCTTCGATTTTCAGTTGCTCGGTCTGTTCCTTGATCTCCTGGATCGTCTTTACCAGTTCCTTCTCGGCGAGCCAGTGGGCCCGCAGGACGCTGCGCTGCGCCGCGAGGTCGGCCAGCCGGCTTTCCACGGGCTTGAGGCGTTCCTCCGCGTCGTTCTCGCGCTTTACGGCTTCCCGCTCGATTTCGAGCTGGCGGATCTGCTTATCGAGGTCGTCGAGTTCGGCCGGCATGCTGTCTATCTCCATGCGCAGGTTCGCCGCGGCTTCATCGATCAGGTCGATGGCCTTGTCCGGCATGAACCGGTCGCTGATGTACCGCTCCGCCAGGGTCGCCGCCGTGACCAGGGCGCCGTCCCGGATACGTATGCCGTGGTGGATCTCGTAGCGTTCCTTGAGTCCGCGCAGGATGGACACGGTGTCCTCGATGGAAGGCTCGCCGACATAAACGGGCGCGAACCGCCTTTCCAGGGCGGCGTCTTTCTCGATATGCTTGCGGTATTCGTCCAGCGTCGTCGCGCCCACGCAGCGCAGGGTCCCCCGCGCCAGCGCCGGCTTGAGCATGTTGGACGCGTCCACGGCGCCTTCCGCGGCGCCCGCGCCGACGATGGTGTGCAACTCGTCGATGAACAGCACGATGTCACCCGCGGCGTGCTCCACTTCCTTCAGCACGGCCTTGAAACGCTCCTCGAATTCGCCACGGAACTTGGCCCCGGCCAGCATGGCGCCCATGTCGAGGCTGATCACCTTGCGTCCTTTGAGGGATTCCGGGACGTCCTCGGCCACGATCTTCTGGGCCAGTCCTTCCACGATGGCCGTCTTCCCCACGCCGGGTTCGCCGATGAGCACGGGATTGTTTTTGGTCCGCCGGGAAAGCACCTTGATCACCCGCCGGATTTCCTCGTCCCGCCCGATGACCGGATCGAGTCCGCCCTCCCGGGCCAGGTCGGTCAGGTCCCTGCTGAACTTCTCCAGGGCCTGGTAGCCGGACTCCGGCGTCTGACTCGTGACGCGCTGGCTCCCCCGGACTTCCTTCATGGCTTCCATGATCCCCTCGCGTCGAACGCCGGCTTCCTTCATGACGCGATGGACCTCCCCGCCGTCATCCAGCAGGGCCAGGAGCAGATGCTCCACGCTGATGTACTCGTCTTTCAGTTTCTGCGCCTCCTTCAGCGCTCGGTCCATGACTCGCTGAAAGGCGCTGGAGGCATAAAGCGATGCGCCGTCGCCGGTAACCCTGGGCAGCTTTTCAAGAGCTGCTTCCAGCCCTTCCCGGAGCCGGACCGGATCCGTTCCCGCCCTTTCCAGCAGGATGGCCGCCAGGCTTTCCTCTTGCTCGAGCAAGGCCAGAGCCAGGTGCGCGGGCTCCAACCGGTTGTGGTTGCGGCCGCGGGCGATCTCCTGGGAAACCTGGATCGCCGCCATCGATTTCTGCGTCAGTTTATCCGTTCTCATGAGGTCCCTCCTCGCCTGTGCTATCCTGATAGGGTCCTGTTTCATCGCATACCAAGCCGTTTAAGTCGCAAAACGTGTGCCATGGCTGATACCGCCACGAATCGCGCGCGAATCACGCGATTTCGACCTGTTTTGAGTAAAAACCGACTGCTCAATCGGTCGAGAAACCGGAACTGGTTCGATATAAACTGCCAAATTGGCAGATATGCCAAAATGGCAGTTCTGTTCAAATGTACGCGGCTGAACTCGACCGGACGGGAACGTCGAAGTAGATCAGGTTGGGGAAAGAAGGAAGTATTGGTGCGGTACGGAATCGGGCCGATCAGGCCGGTCTTCGGAATCGAAGCGCATCTCCTCCATGCCCGCGGTGCGGTACAGGATCAGCCAGGGGAGGGCGATCGCGAAGATGGCGTGCCGAACCAGCGCCGCGAACAGAGGGGCCAGCATGATCCGGGCGCCGGACACGCAGCTACCTTACCTTCACGTAGCCGATGCCCCGCACATCGGGCTGGATGAGCCAGAACACAACCAGGAACGCGCCGTCCGGGAGCACCGTCACCGCGGGTTCGCCGAAGGAGTAGTCCTGCCAGTCGTCGTGATCGCCGGATGTATCGCTTTGGGTCCGGACTTCGGCCTTCCAGACGAGTTCGTCCGCTTCTACGCCGAAATTATCGTCCGTGGGCCGGGCGACGGCGAGGCGAATCCCGGGATCTCCGTGCTGCCGCTGGTTGTATACCATCAGCGCCCGTCCATCCGCAAGGGCGGTCAGCGAGATTGATTGGCCCAGCGTGCCCGTGGACCGTGTCGGCGTCCAGGTCTGTCCCCCGTCGTGGGACACCGCGTACGCGTTGGGATAATCCGGCTTGCCGTGCGGGGCGATATGCCAGCACGCACCGAGGAGTCGCCCGTCGGCCAGTTCCACGACCCAGGCCTCGGCGGCCGTCGATCCGGCATCGTCGAAACGCAGCATCGTACCATGGGTCCACGATTTGCCCTGATCGGTGCTGCGCAAGTAGACCACCCGGTTTCGATCCACTTCCACAGCGGGGTCGAAGGTGTTGTAGGGCGAATAGCAACAAATCCAGGTCCCGTCGCGCGTCACGGTGAGCGCACCGGGTGCTTCGGCCGAACCGGGGGCGGGCAGGACGATGGGCGCAGGATCGGTCCAGGTCAGGCCCTGGTCCGCGGACGACGCCCAGAACATGGCGTTCTGCTTGATGCCCTGGGTCTCGTCCCGCCAGAAGGATTCGCCGGGCTCATCGATGGGAATGCGGATGCCCGTGATGAAGCAGGTGCCGTCCGGCGCCTGGCTGATCGACCCGATGTGTGCGAAATCACCGTGCAGATGGGGCCACAGGTAGGCCGGCTTTGTCCACGTGCTGCCGCCGTCTTCCGAACGGACGATGACTTGCTTGAAATCGTTCTGCCCGAGCGCTTCCTGGACGGCGAAGGAACAAACCAGATCGCCATCGGCCGTGACCACGCAGCGGGAACAGGCCGCGACCGCGTCCGGACCGGTCGACGGCTGGCGGGCGATCATGCCCTGGTCCAGAATCTCGAATGCCATGGTGTATACCTCTAGCGCTAGTCGAATGTATAGACGAGTGAACCGTCCGAAGCGCGATCGAGCCCGAGGACGATGGTGCCCGGTCCGGACCCATACGAGGCCTTGTACCGTGCCTTGATCGGATCGAGGATGAAGTGATAGTCTTCCGTAGGGTAGGCCTCGCACGGGTCGCCGTCGGCGTCGTGGGCAATGGCGATATCAAGTTTTACGGGATCCGACTCCATGAAGGCTTCGGCGGCTACGAGCGTGAATCGGTGCGCTCTGCATCCACCGCTGTACGACACGGAAACCGCGAATGTATCTCCCCTGACGGCGGCCGCGTTCAGTTCATAGTCATCCGTGCCCCACTGCGTGGTGGAACGGATGTCTCCGGGACTGAAGACGATGTTGCCGGTTCTGGGGGCGTCGTCGAATGGACCTTGATCAGGTGTCGTGGAAACGGGACTGTCTTCACCGTTTCCGCAGGCCATCGTCAAGACGACTGCTATAACCAGGCACAGTGGCCCGAGATCCTTCATGCAGGTGTTCCTTTCATTGAACCGCTACACACGCCGGAACTTCTGAATCCGGTTGTGCGCGAAGGGTACTTCGCACACGTAGACGTCCCCGTGGGAATCCACCCAGATACCATGCGGCGCGTCCACGAACACCCCGTCCTTTTCGTCCCGGTTACCCCATTGCGACAGGACCTCGCCGTCCAGGTTCAGGATGCTGACCCTTCCCGGCGCTTCGGCGAGATAAACGATGTCATCCCGGTCGATATACAGGTCGTTCGCGGCCAGCAGATGGTCCCATGATTCGAGGTGCCGGCCTTCGGCATCGAAAATCTGCACCCGAGCGTTCCCCCGGTCCACGATCAGGACCCGGCCGTCCCTGTCGACGCGGACACAGTGGGGCGTATCGAACTGTCCCGCCTCGCTGCCGTGACCGCCCCAGGTACAGCGCAGCTCCCCGTCCGTCGTGAAGCGGTGCGCGTAGTGCTGGCCGTAGCCGTCGGTTACATAAAGGTCGTCGTCCAGGCCGAGTACCGCCCAGGTGGGCGAGTTAAATGGCTGGCCCAGTTCACCCGGCCTGCCGTACGTACCGAGCATGGACAGTATCTTGCCTTCGAGCGTGAACGTCATGACCGTATGCAGTTCTACCTCGGTAATGTAGATGATATCGTCTTCGCTGATCCAGAGGGAGTGGGGCACCTTGAAGATGTCCTGCCCCCAGTCGTAGAGAAATCGGCCGTCGCGGTCGTAGACGACGATGGCGGGATCGGGTTCCCGGTCGATGACGTGCACGCGGTCCTGCGAGTCCACGGCCATGGAAGATACCACGCCGAGATCCCGGCCGGCGGGTCCGCCCCCCCAACCCTCGACAAGTTCATAGGTGTAGTCTCCCGATCCGTATACCATGTTGGAATCTCCCGTGTTTAGCATGGACCTTAACCGCGCAACAGGTTTCAGGCCGGCAGCCGACCCGATTGGTGTCGCTTTATTTGTGCCACGCCACTCGATTTCAAACGATGCCCGCCCGGGCCGTGAGGACGGGTTCCCAGCAGCCGCCGGTCCGCTGCACCCCGTCCACGTCGCACAGCGGCGGCGCGTCTTCGTTCCAGCGCAGCACCGCCACGTCACCGCAGGCGCCGGCGCGCAGGGTGCCGATCTCGCCCTGCAATCCAAGGACTTCCGCGGGACGGCTCGTCACCCGCAGGAAGGCGTCGCGCTCTGACATACCGGCCGCGATCAGCTTGGACAGCGTCCGGGGCAGGTCGTGCTGCGGGTCGCTCCCAACGTGCCGGCTGTACTGGTCGGTGGATATAGTATCGGGCAGGAATCCGTCGGCGATGGCCGCCTCGGCGACCGGGAAGCTGAAGGACCGCATGCCGTGGCCGATATCGAAGAGGACGCCCCGTTCCCGGGCGTCGCGGACGCTGGGCCGGATCTTCCCGTCCTTCACCACGCTTTCGGGGAAATCGTTGAAGCAGTAGGTGACCACGTCTCCGGCGCGCAGCAGCGGTAGCTGGTCGTCGAGTGACCAGTCGCTGGACAGGCGCGTGCCGACCAGGAGGGGTTTGCCGGTTCGTTCGGAGACTGCCAGCGCCCGGTTCATGATCTCCCTGGGCGGCGTGGGGTTGCTGGGGCCCGTATTGGCCGCGATGCCCCAGATGGCGTCTCCTCCTGATTCGATGGCTGAAACGCAGGCCTCCACGTCCGCGGCCTCCAGGTCCGGGAAGCAGGCATCCGGATGGGATTCGCCGTGAACCGACAGGTTGATGGCGAGGATCACCCGCGTCCTGCATGCCCGGATCACGCGGTCCCGGTAGGCCGGCCAGTTGTTGGCGCCGGCGTCGCCCTGGGACATGACGGTCGTAACACCACGGGACAAGAAGTGGACGTCGGGGTCGACACCGTAACGCGAACCGCCCCTGGCCGGATGGGCGTGCAGGTCCACCAGCCCCGGCATCGCCACCGCGTCGGGAAAATCGAAGGTCTTGGCGGCGGATCCCTCGACCCCGGTTCCGGACGCCGCAATGTGCCCGTCTTTCACCGCCACGGCTCCCGGTCCGTCCAGGCCGGTTTCCGCGCAGAATACGCGGCCCGCCCGTATGAGCAGGTCGTATTCGTGTGCGGGCGTTGTGGGCATGGTGTCTCCGATCTAGTGCAGGGCGAGTTACCCTATCGTCAGAGTTTGGGGCGCCGCGTTTACATTAGACATGGCATTCAAATCGGACCTGGCATTTAATACAAAAAGAGAGATTATACCATCGGCCCGATACAGGACCAATACAAAATCACCCGGTTAGGTACCCTTCAACCCGGACTGATTCCGATTCTGCCAGCAAGGAGCGAGAGATCCAGGTTTTCAGCCATGGCGTCGGCGATCCGGTCCAGGTCGCGGGTCCACCGGGCCGTGACATGCTCTTCGGAACTGCTCGTCCAGTTCAGCCAGGAATCGAGTACCGCGCCCCGGTACTTCCCATCATCGAAGAGTCCATGGATGAACGTGCCCAGTATCCTGCCGTCGTCTGAGCGTGCGCAGAAGGGGAACAGGTCGGGATCCCCGCTGCTGCGTCCGTGCCGGATCTCGTACCCGGTGAACGGCAAATCAGCAGGCCATTTCGCCCGGGCCGTCAACGGATGAACCCGCTTATCCGGTCGCATCTCGGTTTCGATCGGCAGCCAGGCCAGTCCTTCCGATTCGGCGGGTCCCTCTATCTCCCCGGGATCCAGAATACGTCTCCCGAGCATTTGCGCTCCGCCGCAGATGCCCAGTAAGCATCCCCCGTATCGAAGGTGCCGTTCGAGTGCCGGTGTCCAACCGCGCTCCCTCAGCCATGCGAGATCGGCGGAAGTGGACTTCGAGCCGGGCAGGACGACCAGGTCCCATCCATGCGGCCCGGTCAGTTCCGAGGGGTCGCGAAGCCAGGCAAAATCCACCTTCGGGTCGTGCAGGAAGGGATCCAGGTCGGTTGTATTGCTCGCTCTCGGATAGTGGATGCCGGCGACGCGCAACTTGAGGCCATCGCCGGGCTTCGCGGTACTCCGCGAGCGATCCATGCCCGTGTAGGGGGTGTCTTCTTCCGGGAGTCCCAGATCCTGAAAGTACGGTAGCCAACCGAGTACGGTCGTGCCCGCCCGGGTTTCGAGCCATTGGAATACGTCGCCCAGCAGGGACGCTTCGCCCCGGAATCGATTGACGATCATCGCCTCCACGAGCCTGCGGTCCTCCGCTTCCAGGGCCTCCATCGTACCGAGCAGCGCGGCGAAAACGCCCCCGCGGTCGATGTCTCCGACCAGCCATACCGGGATACCGGCCGCCCGGGCGAAACCCATGTTGGCGATATCTCCCTCGCGGAGATTGGGTTCCGCCGGCGATCCCGCGCCTTCCACGACGACCCAATCATGGGCATGGCGAAGCCGATCGAACGCCGCCAGCACCTCGGGCATCAGTCCGCCTCGGTCCTCCTTGAACCGACCGGCCATGAGCTTGCCCCGCACCTCGCCGCACACGACAAGCTGCGCCACGTTGTCAGCCTCCGGCTTGATCAGAACGGGGTTCATGTCCACGGTGGGTTCGATACCGGATGCGAAGGCCTGCAGAGCCTGCGCGCGTCCGATTTCACCGCCGGTGGGACATGCGGAAGACGCGTTGCTCATGTTCTGCGGTTTGAAAGGAGCCACTTTCACACCGGAACGGGCGAGTAACCGGCATAACCCCGCAGTCAGCAGCGATTTGCCTACGCCCGAGGCCGTGCCCTGGATCATCAAAGCGTTCATGGGGATTCCCTTGCGGTATGCGCCGCGATCCGGCCAGTCATAACTGCCCGCTTGTCGCACTCCGCATGTCGGCCATATCGGCGTCCGAAAGACCGCCGAAACGATTAAAGGAGAAAGATTGCGCATAGTCGGGCAACGAGGCGCCGGTGACATGCGCCGCAACCAGCTCTCCCGCCGCCTGCGAACCCATCACGCCGTAGCCCGAAAGCGCCCCGGCGATGTATGCGCCTTCGACGGGCAGCGGTCCGATCAACGGCCGGTTGTCCGGGGTCTTGCAGTAGTAGCCGCCGTCGACCGGCAGTGCGTCCGACGTATCAAAATACGCCCTCATGCCGGGGATCATCCGGGCGAGCCCGCGCAGGACGATCACCGGGTAGGCCGGATCGAACACGAGCGGGAAAACCGCCTCTCGTGGCGCGACGTCATAGGTCCAGATGCCCAGGAAAGTCTGTTTTCCGTCCCGGAACCGGGGACGGATGTGGAGTCCCGCGGGAAAGGGTTCGATCAGGTAGTGGGTGTCGGCGCTGGAGGAAAGTCTCCGCCTTTCTTCTTCGTCCCAGACCAGCTCGACCGGATCCGTCCAGATCAACATGGGCGCACCGGGCGGAAGGACGCAGGCCGTATCCTCCACGATGATCTTGCCGTGCAGTTCCATGAAGACTGGTACATCCAGGTCCAGCATCCGGCCGGCCTCCCCGACCAGTGGTCCCGCGGCGAGGACGAGCTTGCCGGTTTCGATCGATGATCCGGATGCCAGCCTTACGCCCGTGATCCGGTTGTTCCGCGTGTCGACACCTATGATTTTGTCCTTGACGATCCTGCCGCCCAAGGAGGCGATGCGGTCGAGCATCCACCTTCCCAGCGAGGGGACGTCCAACCAGCCGCAGCGACGCACGTGTAGCATGGCGGCCGTATCGTCCGCTAGAAAGGGAAACAGCCTTCCGATCGTCTCCGTATCCAGTACAAGGTCCGCGCCCGTCAGATCCGATTGCAATCCCTCCGGCTGTGAAGGCACGTAGGAACTGCCGTCGCGATGAATACGCAGGGCGCCACCACCCAGGCTGGTCACCGCTTCCGCATCTTTTTCGAGCTCCGGGATGCGGCGCCTGTCGCCGGTCAGGAAGACGTAGCCCCTGCGGTTCATCCGGACCGCGTTCTCGCTTTCCGCCGCCAATTCCTCCAGCAGGTCGATGCTCCGGCTGATGAACCGGAACATGGGCAGGTCGGGCCACCAGTTGCGGTAGGCTTCGGTACCGTACGCGCTGGTCAGGGAAAGCGGCGGTCTTTCGTCGACGAGCACGACGTTCCGCACGCCGCGGCGAACGGCGAGATGATACGCGGCGGCCACGCCGGCGATTCCCGCGCCGCATATGACGATTTCCGCCTGGTTGGACATGGATGTACTCTTCAGGAAAGGGCGTCAGGCGGGTCTGCCTGGTGAGGTAAATCCGAACGGCCTGCTCACGCCCCGGCCACGGGCGGGCGGCGCCAACGCGGTCACGCCTCAGCCACCGGCGGGCGCCAACATGCTCATGCCCCGGCTACGGTCGGGCGCCTTTTCCAGGTCCCGGTCGCCTGTTCGAAGGCGTGGGCGAGTTGCAGGACGCCGAGTTCGTCTTCGTGCCGTCCGACGATCTGCAGTCCCACGGGCAGGCCCGAGGAAGTGAATCCGCATGGCACGGAAATGGCGGGCAGGCCCGTTACGGTGACGTAGTAGCACGATTTCATCCAGTCGATGTAGGTCTCCATCCGCACGCCGTCGATTTCCGTGGGGTAGGGCGTATTCACGTCGAAGGGCGGGACCTGGCTAACGGGGAAGACCATGAACTCGTGGTGTTCCATGAACCGGCGGACCCGGTGGTACAGGGTGGTCCGGTCCACCTCCGCGCGGGCGATCTGCGGTCCCGTCAGGGCGAATCCGGCTTCGAGGTTCCAGATGACCGTGTCCTTGATCCGATCGCGGTGGGTCTCGAGGAGGTCGCCGTATCCCTGGATGAAGCTCCACGCCCGCAACGTCTTGAACACTTCGTCGGCTTCCGCGAAATCGGGCTGGCCCGGTTTGACGGTCATGCCCAGATCCTCGAAAACCCCGCGCTTCGCCTCGATGGCCGAGGTGACCTCGGGATCCACGGGCAGCCCGCCAAAATCCATGCTCCAGGCTACGCTCACCCCTTTGAAGTCGCGTTCAAGAGGCATGGCGAAGGGCTGTCCAGGTTCCCGAATGGCAAGTGGTGCGCGGGGATCGGGTCCCGCGATGGCGCTGAGCATAAGCGCGGCGTCCGCCACCGTCCGGGCCATGGGACCCTGGACACTGAGTCTGCCCCAGGCGTTGACGGACGGCCATCGCGGCACGCGTCCCGGCGCGGACCGCAGCCCCACCACGTTGCAGAAGTTGGCCGGGTTGCGCAACGAGCCGCCCATGTCGCTGCCGTCGGCGATGGGCAGCATGCCGCAGGCCAGGGCCACGGCGGCGCCTCCGCTGCTGCCGCCGCAGGTCCGGTCCGTGTCGTAGGGATTCAGTGTCGCGCCGAAGACCGGGTTGAAGGTCTGGGAACCCGCGCCGAATTCCGGCACGTTGGTCTTGCCAAAGGAGATCGCCCCGGCCTTCTTCAACCGCTCCACGATCAACTCGTCCTGGCCCGGGACGAAATCGCGGAAGATCGGCGAACCGTAGGTCGTCCGGACGCCTTTGGTCAGCACCAGGTCCTTGTGGGCGATGGGCAGGCCGAAGAGGGGCCCCCGCGCTTCGTTTCGCGCGATGGCCTCGTCAGCCTTCCGGGCGCCGTCCAGCGCCTGGTCGGGATGATAGGTGACGATGGCGTTCACGGCAGGATTCACCCGGTCGACCTGGGCCAGGTGGGCCTCCATGACCTCCGTCACGGAAACTTCCTTGCGGCGGATCATGAGGACCAGATCGGTCGCAGAAGTGAAGCACAGTTCGGATGCGGGCATAGCGCGCCTTTCAGCCGAGAATATCCCTGAGGGCCCCGGTGAAGATCCGGCTTTCCGCCTCGTTGCCGTAGGAAACGCGGATCATGCCCGGTATGCCCCAGGAAGCCTCGGCGTTGATGACGATGATGTGACGCTCGGCCAGGGCCTGCGCTACCGCTTTTGCGTCGCCCACATCGATCAGAACAAAGGCCGCCTCGCTTCGGACGTACGCCAGCCCGAGGGCGTCGCACGCCTCGTAGTAGATCGATTTGGACGCGGTCGCGGCCTCCCTGGAGCGGACCACGTGGTCCGGATCGTCGAGGGCCGCGCAGGCGGCGGTCAGCACCAGGGCGCTGGGCGATCCCCCGTGATACTGGCGGACGCGCGCCATCATATGGGGCTGGCCCACGGCGTAGCCCAGCCTGAAGCCCGCCAGGCCGTAACCCTTCGAAAAGGTCCGTACCAGGAGGACGTTCTCGTGTGCTCTGACCAGGGCGCTGCCGTCGGCGCAAGCCCCGTCCTCCACCAGGTCGATGTAGGCCTCGTCCAACAGGACGATCACGCGGTCGGGCAGTTCTTCGACGAAGCGCGACAGCGCGTCGTGGGTGACGACGGTGCCCGTCGGATTGTTCGGGTTGGTGATGACGGCCATCCGGGTCCGTTCGTTGACGGCCGCGGCCATGGCATCCAGGTCGTACTCGTACCGCGGCGTCAGGGTGGTCCGCACGGACCGGGCCCCTATATCCTCCCCGTACCGGACCATCAAACCGAAGGCGGGATGAGGTTCGATCACCTCGTCTCCGGCGGACAGGAAAGCCCGTGCGATGGCGTGCATCAGGTGCTCGGCGCCGTCGCCCACGCGGATCCAGGCATCCTCCGAATCCAGGCCAGGCAGCGAAAGTTTCTCGTCGTGCGGTACACCGTGCAGTTCGGCCAGTTTGCGGAACAGGTCGATATGGTCGGGGTCTTCGTAGCGATTGATCTGATCGCTGCGCGATTTCACCGCTTCGATGACGCCGGGAGACGGCCCGAGGGGGTTTTCGTTTCTACTCAGGCGCACGATACCCGGAGGAAGGCCGACACTCTGGTGGTTCATGTTAACCGCGCTCGTGGTGCTGCCACAGCATCATTTCCAGTTCTTCGAAACGCGTCGGACCTGGAACACGCCCAACAGGATCAGCCCCACGATGATGCCTCGCGTGAGCAGCAGAAAGGGGATGTCCTCAGGGTTGGCGTTTCGCAGCAGGAGCAGATCGAAACCGGCCTGGTAGGTCCAAACGACGAGCAGGACGGCCAGCGAGACCGGCGTCACGTACTTGATCATGTAATAGAAAATCCGCGGTATCCGAATGGCCGCGCCTTCGTTGATCTCCTCCCAGGCCTTGTCCATGCCGAAGATCCAGGCGAAGATGATGATCTCGAGGAAGGAAAAGACCACCAGGCCCACGGTCCCGATCCAGAAGTCCAACTCGTCTATGACGCCGTGCTCGATGTTGAAGACGATGAAGTTGCCGAAGAGAAACAGAAAGGAGATGACGAATATCGCGGCCTTCTTGCGCGGCCACCCCATTTCATCCTGCAGGAAGGCCATGGGCGGCTGCGTTAACGCCACCGTTGACGTGATGCCGGCGAAGAACAGCAGACCGAACCACAGCGTCCCGATGAACTGGCCCAGGGGCAGTTGCTGGAAGATCAGGGGCATGGACTGGAAGCCCAGGTCGAAGGACCCGCCCGTCGCGATCGCCTCGGTGGCAGTGACGCCGAAGAAGGCCACGGCGACCGGGATCGCGATGGAACTGCCCAGCACCACCTCAGCGAAGCCGTTGCTCATGGAGGTGGTCAGTCCGGTGAGAGCGACGTCCTGACGGGCGCGGACGTAACTCGCGTAACACTGCATGCTGCCGATGCCGATGCCGAGGGAGAAAAAGATCTGACCCGCGGCCGCGAGCCACACGCTGCCTTCGGAAAGACGGCTCAGATCCGGGTTCCAGATCCAGGCGAAACCGGCCATGACGCTGCGATCGGGAAAGGCCGGGTCGGGGGTCCCGAGCGTCAGGACCCGGGCTACCAGCACGATGGCGAAGATCAACAGCATGGGCATGGCGAACTTGGCCAGGGTCTCGATGCCCCGTACCACGCCCCGGCTCAGCACCCAGAAGACAATGCCGAGATTGATGAGGAAGAAGATGTAGGCCGTGGCGACACTGCTGAAGTAGGCGCTTTCGGTTACGCCCTGGAAACTGCTCAGGAACGCGCCCATTTCCGCCTGGGAGGAGATCCCGAAATACTGGCCGGTCAGGGAGAAGAAGCTGTAGGCCAGGGTCCAGGACTGCACGTAGGAATAGTACAAGGCGAAGGCCACCGGCGCCGCGATGCCGAGCACGCCGATGTACTTGGCCACCGGGTGTTTCCAAAGGCGGTACAGGATGCCCGGGGTGGTACCGTGGCCGTGCTTCCCGCCGAACCGCCCCACGCTCCATTCCACCCACATCATGGGGATGCCCACGACCAGGAAGGCGACGAAATAGGGGATCATGAAGGCGCCGCCGCCGTTGGCGGCCGCCTGTACGGGAAACCGAAGGAAGTTTCCCAGGCCGATGGCGTTGCCGGCCATGGCCATGATCAGCCCCAGGCGGCTTTTCCAGACTTCCCTTACGTTATTCAAGGACATCCGGCACTCCTTCCAGTCTGACAAAGTTTATCCAGACGGACCGTGTGTTTCCAGACGTACAGGGTCTATTTGACCCGGCCCCGCCCGGCCACCGGCCAGATGACTTCCACCTGGTCTCCCCGTACGCCGTTGAGCTCGTCGTGCAGGTTGAGGGCCATTTCCTGGTGCAGGGGGATGACCGACAGGCGCTCGCCCACCTTGAACCGGTGCGCGCAGCGGGACACGTCCACGTGGCCGTGTTCCACGGACATGCCGTAGATCTGCGCTTCGGGATGTTCGATGATATGGCCGTAGGGGGTGGGCGGATAGCTGGCGAAGGTCTTCATGCCGCCGTCGATGATGATGCGGTCCGGGGTCGGTGCGCTCACCACGGTGCAGATCATGCGGCAGGGGCAGCGCTCGGGGTTAAGCATGGCGGAAGTGCTGAGACGCTCCATGCCCTCCCAGATGTAGGAACCGCTGCGGGTCTCGGTGCAGCCCATGGCTTTGGAGTTTTCTTCGCCGCCGGTGCCGCCCCCGCTGATGATCTCGACGGGGATGCCCTTTCCGGTGATCCGTTCTATCGTTTCCGCCAGGAAATCCCTGGCCTCGGGATGGCTGGGGAAGATCATGACGCCCTTGAAAACGAGGCCGCGCAAGTCAGTAATGCGTTCGGCCAGCGTCGCCGCCGCTTCGGGCGACTGCACGCCGCAACGCTGCGTACCCGTATCCAGCTCGATGATCACGTTGACCCGGCAGCCGTCTTTTTCGGCCTGGTCCGAAATGCCCCGTGCCGTAATCTCGTCATCGACGGCCACGATGATCTCGGTCCGTTTGGCGACACGCGTCAGACGTTCCACCTTGCGGGGACCGACGATGTTGTAGGGGATCAGGATGTTCTCGATGCCGGCGGCGGCCATGACTTCGGCCTCACCGAGTTTCTGGCAGCAGATGCCGATCGCGCCGGCCTTGACCTGCCAGTGGGCGATTTCCGGGATTTTATGGCTCTTGGTATGGCATCGAAGGCCAATGTCGAGATTCCGGCAGTGTTCCGCCATGGACGCGATGTTCCGTTCCATCAGGTCCAGATCGGCCACGTAGGCCGGGGTGTCCAGCTCGTCGATGTGCATGATTACCCGCGTATGCTATGGGGGCTAGAGACTGCCCTTGGTGGACGGCACGCCGGATACCCGTTCGTCCATGGCCACGGCCTGGCGCAGGGCCCTGGCCGCCGCCTTGAAGATAGCCTCGACCTGGTGATGGGCGTTCACGCCGGAGAGGAGCGCAATGTGCAGGGTGACGCGACCGTGATGCACGAGGGCTCCGAAGAACTCCCGCACCATTTCCGTGCTGAAATCGCCGACCGAGGAACGCGAGAAATCAGCGTCGAATTCCAGGTGGGCGCGGCCGCTTACGTCGAAGACGGCCCGCGCCAGCGCCTCGTCCAGGGGTGCGTAGGCGTGGCCGAACCGCGTAATGCCCGATCCATCGCCGACCGCCCGGGCGATGGCCTGGCCCAGGCAGATCCCCACGTCCTCCACTGTGTGATGATCGTCGATATGCAAATCGCCGGTGCAGGCGAGATCGAGGTTGAACCCGCCGTGCTTGACGAAGCTGCCCAGCATGTGGTCGAAGAAACCGATGCCGGTTTCTCCGGCGAGGTTTCCTTCGCCCTCGAGGGTCAGGGTCAGTTCGATGCGGGTTTCCAGGGTTTCGCGCGTTACCGTGGCGGTGCGAGGCACGTATTCCTCTATGCGATGGCGAGTCGCCGAAAGTCGTTCAATCGATTGGCGTCAGGTTCGACCAGATACAGTAGACGTGGGGATCGGGATTGTCAAGAGGTTACAACTTTTAAATCTATGTGCATCCACCCCGGTGAGAGATGGGAAACGGATGTCAATTTACACGTTCGCTACACGGGAACGACCCTTGAAAAGAGCACACGGAGTATCGAGCATAACGCGGTTCCTTCAGCGCAATCCGGCCTGGTCCCAGGTGGTATGTGTCGTGGGCGTCGCCTTGCTGATCATCCTCGGTCCCATCCTGCTTTACGGACTGTTGTTCCAGTCCGGACCGGACTCGGTGCGGATGCTGTCCAACGTTCCCTGGTGGCCGGTCGTCCTCCTCGTGGCACTCGTCGCATTGCTCAGCCTGTTGCACGGGACCACGGGCGTAAGCGTTCAAAAGCTGTCGGACAAGCAGAAAGGCGCGGGCGCCGCTGCCGATTCGGAGGACCAGTCGGACCGCGTAGACTCGACGGCTTCGACGGACTCGACTGGATCCGCGGGCCCAGCGGACCCGGCGTCACCCAGTCCTCCCGAGCAAAACGGCGATCCCCTTCGGTTCACGATACACGAGCGGTCCCTGAACGGCATGAGCCGCGTGGAAACGAAGCGCTGATGCCGACCTGGTCCGGCCCGGACTAGCCCAAATACCAGCGCGCGGCGATGGCGGCCATCACCACGGCCGTGGACTGGAAGGTCCGTCTCTCGCTGCGCAGGGCGGCTCCGAAATCATAGGGCGCCGGTTTCCCCGCGGTGTATTCGGTGAATCGTGGCAGGTAACGGGGTACGGCCGCGAGGTACGCTTCGTATTGTGCGCCGAAGGTTTTCCGCAGGCTTTCCTCCTCCAGCGATACGATGAGACCGTACTGTATTCCGAAGGCGGCGACGAAGATCCCGATCATGTAGGGCATCCAGGCCCAGGCCATGACGCACAGGCCGAGACTCAGCACGAAGTTGCCGACATACAGCGGATTGCGTACCCGGCCATAGGGCCCATTGGTAATAAGCGATGGCGCTCCCACGTGGCGGGTGCGGGTGGCGGAGCCCGCGTAACCGACTGCCCACAGGCGTATGGATTCCCCGATCAGCACCAGCAGTCCGCCGGTAACGAAGGTCATCGGTCCGGGTTCGGCCATGATCAGGACCGCGATCAGGAGCGGGATGGGTGTATAGCTTCGGGCCGCGAAGACGGCGGCGCGGAAATCCATGTTGAAGCTTGACCTCCTCGGGGTTGCTTGTTCGGTCTGCCGGCCGGTCTGTCGGCGTTACCGGCTGTTAGTTTCGATCTGTTCGATGACCGCCAGGGAGACGCGCAGAGCTTCCCGGCCGTCATAGCCGGTCACCGGCGCCGGCGCATCACCGCGCACCGCCGCGACGAAGGAGGCGAGTTCGGATACGAGCGGCTCATTCCGACCCTTCGAGGTCTTCTGCCGCGTGATATGGCGGACGCGTCCATCGCCGGTGTTTACCGGGATCTTCAGTCCCCGTGCTCCGGCCTGTCCGGGGTCGTCGATCAACCGGTAAATCTCGCTCTCGCCCGCCAGGAAGTCCATCGAAACGTAATGATCACGCAGGAAGACCCGCATCTTGCGCATTTTCTTCAGCGAGATACGGCTGGCCGTGACGTTGGCCACGCATCCATCGGCGAACCGCAGTCGGGCGTTGGCGATGTCCACCTGGTCGGAAATCACGGCGACGCCCGTGGCGTCCACCGACTCCAGGTCCGATTGGGCGAGTCGCAGGATAAGATCGATGTCGTGGATCATGAGGTCGTGGACGACGGACACGTCCGTACCCCTGGGGTCGAA
Source organism: Gemmatimonadota bacterium (assembly GCA_026705925.1). Taxonomy (GTDB): domain Bacteria; phylum JAAXHH01; class JAAXHH01; order JAAXHH01; family JAAXHH01; genus JAAXHH01. The sequence continues at coordinate 18,725 of JAPOZT010000005.1, read as the reverse complement.
GGAGGCCAGGCGATGCGCTTCGATGAATCCGGGGGCGATGTCCATGCCTTCGAGGGCCCGGAAGGCGCCGTTGAACCGTTCGATGTGCCCGACCTGAAGCACGAGGCCGTGGGATTCCGACAGATCGATCAACCGGTCGGCTTCCGCTACGGTCGCGGCGATCGGCTTCTCCACGAAGGTGTGCAGGCCTTCTGCAAGGGTGAACGACGCCACCTCACAATGCGCGGTGGTGGGCACGACCACGGTCGCCGCGTCGGCGACCTGCGCAACGCGTGACAGGCTGGCGAGCGCCGTCGTGCCATAACGGCGGGCAACCTCTTCCGCCCGTTGCTCGCGTATGTCGTACACGCCGGCGAGCCGCACGCCGGGCATACCCGCCAGCACCCGGGCGTGTGCTTCACCAAGCCGTCCGACACCGACTACGGCCATTCGCAAGGCATCCAAGTGCGGAGACTCCCTGCCATCCTGCCTGCTGATTGTCATCCTGCCTGTGGTGTGTCTTCCCGCCTGCTATTTGGCAACCTGCCTGCTGTTCAAGCTTCGATCCGAAGCCCGCCACCGGTAAGCCGGCGAGTCCTATTCGGCAACGGTTGTTCCCGGCCGGGAGACGGCTGGAATGTAGGTGCCGGCACGGCGAAGGGTCAACCTCTTTGGCTCCGACATACCGGGTTTACGCTGCTTCTTTAAGTTGACAGTCTCCCGGAATGCGTGTTGATTTCAGTCACGTAAATCGACCCATGAATCCCACTTGAGACGACCTCCATGGTCCTGCTGCAACGGCTCCACGTCACTTCGCCGATCGCCGGGTTCGGTCTCGCCCTCTGTTCCGCCCTGTTCATCTACCTGAGCATACCCAAGTTCGACTGGTGGCCCCTGGCCTGGGTCGCCTTCGTGCCGGTCATGATCGCGTTGCACGACGCCGGACGAAACGGGTCCTTGACCAGGGTGGCCTTGATCTCCCTGGTTTTCGCCTTTGTTTCAGGCGTCGCCAAGGTGTACTGGATCCGCGAAACCGTCATGAATTACGGTGGCCTGAACCTGGCGCTGGGCCTGGTCAGCATGGCGGGCGTGGCCTTCGTTATCGCCCTGTACGCCTTCGTTTTCGGATTGTATGCGGCGCGGGCCGACTGGAAGTCCCCCCTTTTCCCGTTGTTCGCGGCCGCACTGTGGACAGCGTTGGAATACATCCAGACCTATGTTTTCACGGGGTTCCCGTGGGAACTGCTGGGATACTCGCAGTACCTGGTCCTTCCCGTCATACAGATTTCGAATTTCACGGGCGTCTACGGCGTGAGCTTCCTGATCATGCTATTGAACGCGACGCTGGCCATGGTCTTCATCGCCCTTCGCGAGCGCACCGCCTGGCGCGCGCCGGTGTTTGCCATGGTACTGTCCTGGCTGGTCCTGATCGGCGCGACGGGTTACGGCTGGTGGTCGATTTCGCAGGCCCGCGCCCTGGAGCGGATGACGCCCCCGGTGAAGGTGGCTGTCGTCCAGGGCAGCAAGGAACAGGGCATCAAGTGGTCGGAGGCGGAGCTACAGCGGACCGTGGACGTCTACCGTGATCTGACAAAATCGATACTGCCCCAGGCCCCCGAGTTCATCGTGTTCCCCGAGACGGCGATGACCTTCTGGCTGGAAAGCCCGGCTTATGAAGCGTACAACGAACAGGTGTACGCGTTGACCGAGGAGGCGGGGGTCCCGCTCCTGACCGGCGCATTGGGCTACCGGCCCGGTGAAGAAGACATCTACAACAGTGCCTTCCTGCTCCTGCCCGAACGAGGTATCGTGAGTTCCTACAGCAAGATGCACCTGGTGCCCTTCGGCGAGTATCTGCCGATACCGAGTCTGTTCTCCTTCCTTTCCGGGTTGACAGGCGCGATCGGCGACCTTACGCCCGGAGACGAACTGACCGTCATGCCGCTCACCGGGCAGGATATGCGTGTCGGCACGGTCATCTGCTACGAATCCATTTTCCCGGACCTGGTCCGGAGATTCCCGCTGAACGGCGCCGACGTGCTCGTGGTCATGACCAACGACGCCTGGTTCGGGACCTCATCGGCGCCCGCCCAGCATTTCTCCATGGCGGTGCTGCGCGCCGTGGAAAACGGCACGCCGATCATCCGCGCGGCGAACACGGGGATATCGGGGTTCATCTCCGCCACAGGCGCGGTTTACGGCGCCACGCCCATGTTGGTCGCCACGACCACCGTCGAAAACGTGCATCCGAACCGCGGCGGACTCACGTTCTACACCCGTTACGGCGATGTGTTCGCCCTTCTCTGCTGCGTGCTGGCCGTCGTCGCGGCGGCCCTGGCGGGCAGCAGGACCGTCATCCTACTCAGAAGCAAATCTAAATAAAATGGCCGGTCCGGCCGTGCACACCGACCAGACTGAATGGGCTGGCCAGGCCGTCCGGCCAACTGGACCGGCCAGGCTACCGGACCGCACTTCACCCTCGCGGATGATACCGGGTGTACACGTCCTTGAGGTATTCGCGGTCCACGTGGGTATAGATCTGCGTCGTGGCGATATCCACGTGGCCCAGCATTTCCTGGACGGCACGGAGATCGGCGCCCCCTTCCAGGAGATGGGTGGCGAAGGAATGGCGCATGGTATGAGGACTGACTTTCTTCTCGAGGCCGGCCAGTTCCACGTAGGTATCCATGATCTTCCACAGGCCCATGCGGGACAGCCGGCCTCCGCGGGCGTTCAGGAAGAGCAGTTCGCCGCTTTTCGATGAGGCCAGGACGGGCCGAACTTTGTGCAGGTAGTTTCGGATCACGTTGATCGCCTGGCGGCCCACGGGAACCAGGCGTTCTTTTCCGCCCTTCCCGAAGATGCGCGCCAGTCCGGTTTCGAAGAGGAGATCGGGCCGCCTGAAATCCAGCAGTTCGGACGCGCGCAGCCCGGTGGCATACATGAACTCGAGGATCGCCCGGTCGCGCAGTCCCAGCGATGTCGTATGATCGGGTTGTTCGAGCAACGTCCTGATCTCCTCCCGGCTCAGGACGACCGGGAGGCGGCGGGGCTGCTTGGGCACTCGGACGTGCTCGGTTGGATCGGCCGTGGCCAGTCCTTCGCCGATGAGGAATCGGTGGAAGATCCGTACCGCCGATACGTGCCGTGCGATGCTCGAAGGCGCGAGCCCGCGGCGGCGCAGGTAGGCGATGAATCCCTGGACGTCCTGGCGCGTGGCGTCCGAGAAGGAAGCGATCCCCCGCCGGTCGAGGTGGTTCCTGTAGGAGGTCAGGTCGCGGCGGTACGCTTCGTGGCTGTTCGGCGACAGCCCCCGTTCGATGAGCAGGTGGGTGAGGAAATCGTTCAGTTCATTCATGATGCGCGGCGGCGTACTCCGCCCGTGCGCTTACGCGGCGGCGCACTCCGCCCGTGCCCGGTCGGCATGCGCTTTCATGTACGCGATCGAGTAGGCGTAGCCGATCCGGCCGTCTCCCGCCATCTCGGGGATGTGGTCGGGGATCATGACCCCGTAGAAGCCGGTCTCTTCCAGGACCCGTGCGGCCTGGTACATGTCGAAGTACCCGTTGTCGATGAAGGTCTCCACGAAATGGGGCAGGGGCTGGTCCACGTTACGGTAGTGGACCTTGAAGACTTTGCCCTGTTCGCCGAAGTGGCGCAGCGATTCCTCCACATTCTTGCCCATCAGCGAACCGCCCTCGAGCCAGCAGCCGATGCAGAAGCAGAGCCCCACGTTCGGGCTGTCGGCGATTTCCATGGCCCGGTAGTATCCGTCGAAACTGCTGAAGATGCAACGGGGGATGCCGCCGAGTTCCGGCTGGGGTGGATCGTCGGGATGGATGCCGATTCGGACGCCCGCTTCCTCCGCGACCGGCGCGACTTCCCCGATGAAATGGGCGAAATTATCCCAGATTTCGTCCTCACTGTACTCCCGTCCGTGGGTAAGCGGCATCCTGAACATCCGCCCGCCCCAGTGGCCTTCCTCGGCTTTTGCCAGGTCGAATCCCCGGGCCGGCGCGCCGCCGCGGGTCGTCTCCCGCTCCGTGCTCCAGATCCCGTTCCCCATATGGGCGTACGTCGTATAGGGAATGCCCGCCCGGCCGAGGTCGCTGATGTACTGCTTGTACTGTTCCACCTTCGCGTCCCGGTTCGGCAGGTTGAGCACGATGGCGTCCTGGTTGTGCACGTCGCTGTTCCCGAAACCGTAGATCTTGATGCCGGCTTCCTCGTAGATCTCCCGCCGGCTCATGAAATAGTCGTAGTTGGCGTGTTCGCCGTCCGTCCAGAGACAGACGTATTCGATGCCCAGCTGCCGGGCGAACTGCAGGTCCTCCTGCGAGGGGTCGGGAGACATCTGTCCCGCGATCTTGAGACCGGGTTCTATTTCCATGAGCGCCATGGGAGGCTCCTAGATGAAAGTTTCCGTTTCGTATTCGGACTTGTGGGGTATTATATTCGACGTTCCCGGAATTGTGAAACGATTTATCGAATAGGAGTTTGAGATACATGCGCATACTGAACTGGACGGTCCTGAGCCGGACGGTCCTGAGCCGGACGGTCCTGAGCCGGACGGTCCCGATCCTTGCTCTGATCCTCGTCCCGACCCTCGCTCTGATCCTCGTCCCGATCCAGCCGGTCCCGGCTTACGCACAGGGCATTACGACCGCGGCCCTCTTCGGCAGGATACTCGACGACACCGGTGCACCGCTTCCCGACGCCACTGTAGTCGCCCTGCATGAGCCCACGGGCGTCTCCTCGGGCGTCTTTTCCCGCGCCGACGGAAGGTACAACATCGCGGGCTTGAGGACCGGCGGCCCTTACGAGATCCGGGTCAGCTACATCGGCTACCGCACCGCCGTCCGGCAGGACATTTTGCTGACCATGGGCCAGAGCCTGCGGGCGGATTTCCGGCTGGACAGGGACCTCATCGAGGCGGGGGAAATCACCGTCACGGCCCACCGGGACGAGGTGTTAAGCGCGTCGAACACCGGAACCGAGACCCACGTCTCGGCGATCGAGATCGCGCGTCTGCCCTCAATCGCGCGGAGCATACATGACTTTACCCGGCTGGCGCCCGAAGCGGCGTCGAAGGCGGGCGGTCAGAGCATCGCGGGCAAGAACAACCGCCTGAACAACTTCCAGGTGGACGGCGCGGTCCTGAACGACGCCTTCGGCCTGACAGGCGAAGGGCTGCCCACGGGCCAGGTGGACGCCCAGCCGATCAGCCTGGACGCCATCGAGGAATTCCAGGTGCAGGTGGCCCCCTTTGACGTGCGCTCCGGCGGTTTCGCGGGAGGGCTCATCAACGCGGTGACGCGTAGCGGAACGAACCGTTTCCGGGGTTCCGTTTACTGGTTCGGCCGGAACGAATCCCTGGTGGGCGACCTGGACGGAGACGAATTCGGGGATTTCACCGACTACCAACTCGGATTCCGGCTCGGCGGCCCGGTGGCCAGGAATCGGGCGTTCTTCTTCGTCAATGGAGAGTTGCGGCGCCGTTCGAGCCCTTCGAGCGCGGGTCCCGCGGATTCGGGCCAGCCCATCCGCTTCGGGGGAAACTCAGCCGATCTGCAGCGGATCGTGGACATCGCCCGTGAGCGATACGGGTACGACGCCGGCGGATACGATCCTTTCTCACAAGATACGCGAAACGAGAAGATCTTCGCGCGGCTGGACGTCAACCTGTCGCCCGGGCACCGCCTCACCCTGCGCCACAACCTGGTGAACGGCGACCTGGACGACGGGCTGAGCCGGGGACGCACCCTTTTCACGCTTACCAGCAACCAGTTCAAGCGCGACAACGTCACCCAGTCGTCGGTCGTGCAACTCAACAGCACCTTCTCCGGCAGCCTGGCCAATGAAGCGCGGATATCCTACAGCCGCGTGCGGGACAAGCGGTCGCCGCTGTCCGCTTCCTTTCCCCAGGTCCGGATCGATCTCGAGGAACCGGGCGGCGCGTTCCTGGGCGAGGTCCGGCTCGGCGTGGAGCGGTTCTCCCAGGCCAACACGCTGGACCAGGACACCTTCGAATTCACCAACGACCTCCACCTGTTCAGGGCGGATCACACCATTACGATCGGCACGCACAACGAGTTCGTCTCCTTCGACAACCTGTTCATTCAGGATTACTACGGGGCCTACGAATTCGACAGTATCGAGGCTTTCGAGCAGGGCACCCCCACCCGCTACCTCCTGAGCCGGTCCAGCGTTCCAGGCGTCGAACAGCCCCGCGCCGCCTGGGACTACGTGCAGCTGGGATTTTACGCCCAGGACAGCTGGAAAGTCAGCCCGCGGCTCAGCCTGAATTTCGGGCTGCGGGCCGACGTGCCCATCCTCCCGGACGAGCCCCTGGCCAACGACCGCTTCGCCCGCCAGTTCGCAGGCCACCGGACGGACCGGACCCCGGGCGGGCAGACGCTCTGGTCTCCCCGCTTCGGGTTCAATCTCGACGCCGGAGGGGACCGAGGGACCCAGATCCGCGGCGGCGCCGGCGTCTTCGCAGGACTGCCGCCGGCCGTCTGGCTTTCCAACGCCTACAGCAACAGCGGCGTGGATTTCACCCGCATCGATCTCGCCACCTTCCGCGACCAGGACGTCCCCGCTTTCGTGGCCGATCCCTTCGCACAACCGCTGCCATTGGACGCAGGTCTTTCTGCGCCGCAGACCACGGAGGTCAACGCCATCGATCCGGCGTTCCGGCTGCCCCGGGTCTTCCGCACCAACCTCGCCCTCGACCGCAGGCTGCCCCTGGACCTGGTCGGCACCTTGGAGGTCCTGCTGGCCCGGAACCTCGACGACGTCCGGTTCCGCAACCTCAACATCGGGGACGCCGGCAGGCCGACCGGTGTGACGCCGGACGGACGTCCCGACTACGGCGGCAGGAAGGTCAGCGGTGATTTCACCAACGTCATCCTCCTGGAGAACACGGATAAGGGTCGCCAGTTCAACCTGACGCTGCGGCTGCGCAAGGGCCAGAACACGCCTTTCCTGCCCGGGCTCTTCGGCAGCGTGGCCTACGTGTTCCAGGACGCGGAGGACATCAACAGCGGACGGTCGAGCCGCGCCATCTCCAACTGGCAGTACAACGAGACCGACGACCCCAACGGCGAGACGACGGCCACCTCCGATTTCGAGGTCCGGCACCGGATCCTGGCCAGCGGGTCCTGGAAGTTCGAGATCGGACAGGGGCTCGCAACGACGGTAAGCGTCTTCTACGAAGGCAGCGCGGGAGATCCGTACAGCTACATGTATGCCGACGACGTGAACGGCGACGGCATCCGGGGCAACGACCTCGCCTACATCCCGGCGAGCAGGAGCGACGTGAGCGCGGAGGTCACCGACGACGAGTGGCGGGCGATCGACGCCTTCATCGATTCCGATCCCACGCTGCGCGCGGCCCGTGGCGGCATCGTCCGGCGCAACGCGAGCCGTTCGCCGTGGCGTAACCGGCTGGACCTGCGCCTGATCCAGCAACTACCCTCCGTACGGAACCAGCACTTCGAGCTGACGCTGGACGTGCTGAACCTGGCCAACCTGGTCAACAGCGAATGGGGACAGCGCCGCTTCGTGCGGTTCGACGCCGCCAGCCTGTTCAATTTCGACGGGTACGACGAACAGGGCAGGCCGGACCTGGACCTCCGGGTCCGGGACGCCAACGAAGACGGCAGGGTCGACCGCGAGGACGTGTTCCAGACCACCAACCTCTCGTCCCGCTGGCAGGTGCAGGCCGGGGTGCGGTATACGTTTTAATATACGTTTTAATGAAGTTGACGGGTTGCCGGGTCCGGTTATATTAGTTCGTCTATTTCTGGACCAGAACGTTTCACCGCGTAGGCAGTATTAATGAACGCGGTTTATAAAAACGCGATACTTCTGTACGCCATTTCAAATGAGATTGCGCATTCACCCGCAGACGGGAGGACGACGTGAAACTGGCATTCTACAACGACTACACCCTCGGCGTCATCGAGAACGACGCAATCATCGATGTTTCCGCCGCCGTTTCAGGTGCCGGGGCGTCCAACCCCCAGGGTCAGATAGAAGCGGTCATCAGCGGCTGGGACACCTATGGCGCCCGCATCGCCGAGGCCGCGCGGGGACAGGCCGGAACACCAATCTCCAAGGTCAGCCTGCGAGCGCCGCTACCGCGCCCTGGGCAACTGCTTTGCCTGGCGGGGAACTATATCGAGCCGGATCACCCCACGAAGGAGACCTTCAACGCCTTCCTGAAATCCAACACGTCCGTCATGGGACAGGACGCCGTCGTCGAACTGCCCGATACCGACGCCTCAGTCTTCCACTTCGAGCCCGAACTCGCCATCGTCATCGGCAAGCGGGCCAGCAAGCTCAGCGCGGACGAGGCCCTGGACCACATCTTCGGCTACACCCAGTTCATCGACGTCTCGGCCCGCGGCCTGCCTGGCGGCTTCTTCCTCGGCAAGAGCTGGCACACCTTCGGCCCGATGGGTCCGGCGCTGGTCACGGCCGACGAGGTGGGTGACGCCAACGACCTGCCTGCGAAGATGTGGATCAACGAAAACCTCAAGCACGACTTCTCCACCGGCGAGATGGCCCGGCACATCCCCGAACTCCTGGCCGAAGTGACCGCCGTGGTCACCCTCGAGCCCGGCGACGTCGTTTCGACGGGCACACACCACTACGCCCTCAGCCCCGTGCAGGACGGCGACAGCCTGCGCCTGAGTATCGACAGGCTGGGGCCGGCGTTGACCATTACCTGCGCGGATGATAAGAAAAGGACGTGGGAGCGGTAGGGTTGGTGGGATGGTTCTGCGCGGACACTTCCACACTCACCGGTAGTAACGCCAGTCGTATCCTAGGCCGACCTGCAGTTCGAACTTGACGGCGGCCCGGTCGACGTCACTGTCCCGGTGTAGGAATACGTTCGCGTCGAGCGTGGCGGCGAGATCGTTCAGCAGGCGGAAACGCAGGTGGTTGAAGTGCTGGACCGACATGGTCTGGCGCTGCCCGGTGCCCCAGAAAACCCGAGCTTGCGACGACAGCGAATTGCCTGGAAGCAGGGAGGTCCGGAACTCGGGCGCCACTTCGACGCCTACGACGTTTATCGCGGTGATCCGGTCTCTTTCCAGGGCCAGTCCGATCCGTACGTTCGCCTGTGTACCCAGTTCTGTCCGAAGGCCTCCCTTGAACCGAAATACGACGGGGTGTTTCTGTCCTTCGTCACCCGTCCATACCGTGTTGACGTCCAGTCCGACGAACTGGGACAGTTGCGCGTACGGCAGCGAGTAGAGCAACTCGCCGTCGATCCGGTCAACGGCCTCCCGTTGGCTTCCGTTATTGTTCAGCCTGCCGTAGCCTGTCCTCAACTGGGCCGAAATCGATCCCACCGGGGTGTACCGGGTTGACTGGTGCGCAACGCGGACGAGCCAGGTCAGCGATTCCTCGCCGCTCAGGAACGGATCGCGGCTGTACTCTTCGGCAGGCCCTTCCAGGGTGGTCTGCGTCAGGGAGCCGTTGAACCGCGTGCTGCCTTCCATTACACTCCGCGGCTCGCGCCGGATGCCCTCCCACCGATCAAGCGTATCGTTACCCCGTACATGGGCCGTCACCAATTCCCTCAGTCCGATGCGTGTACCGGAATCGCGCGACATTCGGAATTCTCTGGCCTCCCGGACCAGGGCCGGATCCGCCAGGATCATCGGGACGGCCACCACGTACGTCCTGTCCTGATTCAGCGGCTGACCGTCAACCGCACCGGATTTCGCATCGTACCCCGCAAAGACCACGTCGTGTTCCCGCGGCAGCCTGCCGGCCCATGCCCGCAACTGCCGTCCCGACACGGAAACGCGGACGAGCACGTCGTTATCACGGACCAGGCGGGTCACCGTTCGCAATCGGACCTCTCCGTCCAGACGTATAGGCCTCAAGGCGTGCCGGTCGATCGCGGCGACATCGGCCGCCAGTCTTGTGCGCGCCAGGTCGGCGATCCAGGAACCGGTATCCTCGATGGGTTCCCGGGTCTGGCCAATCCGGATGTCGTAGACTTCGCGCACGGTTTCCCTGAGCCTGGCGACGACAGCCGATACCGCGGGATCCAGCGGAAAGGATGAATCGGTCGTGGTAGCGAGGTTCGGCAGCAGGGACGAACCGGCAGGTACCAGGACCGGACTTAGACTGGAAATGGCCGTCATTCCGCCTTCCCTGCGGAAGGTGATTTCGAGCCTTCCCAGATGGGTCCCCCGTCCCGGTGTGGTCACCAGGTATCTGCCATCGACGAACCGGACCACGTGTTCCGTCGGGCGCGGTTCGGAACCGGCAGCCGTGCCTCCCGCGATGAACAGCTGTACCTGGGGAAAGGCCAGCGCGAGGTCCCTTGCTTCGTCCATGCTCATGTTGACCAGCGCGATGCGTACGTCCGCGTGACCCGCGGGACCGGCCAGGAGCGATTCGAGCGTCTCGCGCGGATCCTGGATATCCAGGAACGCGGGATCCAAAGATGAAAGATCGTCAGCCATCCGGGACGAAACGAGCCCCATGACGGCGATCTGCAATCCGCTTATTTGAGTCAGCAGAAACGGAGCGATGGCCTCCTGGACCGCGTCGTCCGTCCCTTGGACCGTTTCGTCAGTCCCCTGGACCGCGTCGCCGATCTCCAGGTTTGCACCCAACAGTGGGAAGTCCGCCTGGTCTGCGCGGGTTAAGAGCGTGTCGAGCCCGTAGGCGAACTCGTGTCCGCCCACGACCATGGCATCGAATCCCGCCATGCCCATGAGTTGAATCAACGTGCGGCAGCCATCCACGTCGCAGGCGGGCGTCGCGCCCATTGCGTTCCCGCCGTCCAACACCAGGGTCGAAGCGCCGCCGGCGCGTGCATGGGCACGGATCATCGACACGAGTGCGGCCAGGCCGCCTCGGTCCATTGCGTTTTCCGGACCCTGATTCTCCGCCAGATCCGCCGCGTCAAAGCCATCCTCGAAGTAGATATTGCCCCGCAGATCGTTGGTGTGTAAAAGGGTAAGCCGATGCTCGGTCACCTGGGCGTTGATTTGGGGGTCGACCTGGGCGGTGGCCAAGGCATCGGATTGGGCGTCAACCTGGGCGTTGATTTGGGGGTCGGTCTGAAGGACAGCCCGGGCGTTGGTCTGGGCGACTTCTTGTGCGTTGGCTGTTGGCGGGGAATGTTTCGCTGCTGCTACCAGGCACCACCACGCTGCCGCAGTGGCCATCAAAAGGGTCTTTGTCATCGGTGAACTATCCTGGGGTCCTGTCCCATGAGTTCATCCACGGTGTCGGCTGAGGTATCGACGGCGTAATATCTTCGATACCGTAATATAATGTTCGCAGGCAGCACCGCAACGTAGAGAATGTGGTTTTAGTAGCTTCCGTCATGTATTATTGGTCCGGTTCGATAATGACCACATCAGAGAATCGTGACGGTGTATCTAACTACTAATTTACTACTAATAGATACTAAATTAGTAATAACGAATAGGAAATTGGCTGGCGAATAAGGACGGCCGGACGAGAGAAAGGCCGGACATGAAAATGCCTGGTTATTCACAGGTGACGGGAATCGGTGTTTAAGCTGGTCGAGGGTAAATGCGGACACAGCCTTGTCACCCTACTTCTTCTCTGTAAGGCGTCCGGACAGGTATTTGTGGATGACGCTGGACAGCAGCGTCTGATAGGGTATCCCCTCTTCCCTGGCCCGCGCGTGTGCAAGATTGAAGTCACGCTCGGTCACCCGGAGATTCACCCGTTTGGTTTTATTGAACGTATTGCGAGCCGCCTGCCGGGCGGCCTTGATCTCCCGTTCGGCATCGGGGGCGGTGCGCAACTCGTCCCTTTCGAATCGATCAAGAACATCGCGCTCTTCTGCACTCAATTCGTCCTTCACAATTTCTGTCTCCTTCTGTAGTCCCTCGTTGCCTTACGGCTGGGAATTATCGTCTTCAGAAAGTGAGTGCCGTCGGCCTGCTTCACGAAAGGCACGAGGTGAATGTATTTATCGTTTTTCACGGCGTAGATTAACTGGTCCGGGTAGCTGTCCCGGTTTGGGTGTTCGAGCACGTCCACCAGACCGCCTTGTTCTATGGCAACGACAACGCGCTCGAACGAGATTCCCCGCTGTTCAATGAGCCGCCGGTTCTTTTCGGTGCTCCAGTCGAAGCCAATGTCCATACGTCAATTATCGTACAATGTATGCATTTTGTCAACAGTTTCCACACACCCCAGCCGCGGGTTTTCATGGGTCGGGCGTTACATTCACAAAAGGATACTGAAGGATAAGGATATGGACGAGACCGGTAATCATACTCACCCCACCACGATATGCCTGCATAGCCGCTGGCCCCGCTTGGACAGCCGGTCGTAGTGCTCCCGCGGCAGAGACTTCTCTTCGACGGCCCGGTGCCACGGCGCGTGGAAGCCCACGCTTGTCATGGGCCGTTTCATGTCCGATTGATTCGCCGTGCCCCCGTGCCAGCAGCGCACGTCGCGGATGATAGCTGTATTCGCCGGCGCGCAGAGATGGTTCGTGCGCATCCATTCCGGTTCCTCTTCGAGCGAAGGGATCGGCGCGCGGGACCGGTGGGTGCCGGGAATGAACCGGATGGCGCCGTTCTCCACGGTGAAGTCCACCATGGTGAAGTTGATGACGATAAACGGTGCCGGGACATCGTGATGGGTTACCCGGCCCAGGGGATCGTTGAAGAGGTCGGCGTTCCGGTCGGAGTGCAGGTGCTGGATCTTCGCGCCGGGCAAGGAATAGTCGCCGCCCGCGCCCGTGCAGGTATAGTCGTCGCTCCCCCAGATCGCATCTAGAATGGGCAGGATCGTGGGCAGGTCGATGAGGACGCACCATTCCCAGTTGTGCAGCTGGCTGCCGAAGGAGTGGCGCGCAAAGCCCCGGTTCATATTCCCGCGCCCGAACTCGGCTTCCTGCTCTGCCATCACGCGTTCGGCGCCCGACCGGTTCAGGGCGAATTGTTCCTCGTCCAGAGGATTCGCCACGCAGACGAAGCCGTCCCGGTGGAAAATTGAGGCGGCGCGCTCGATCTCGTTCGCTTCAAGTATGTCGACTTTTAACATGATCCCGCTATTTACAGATGGTGAAGTGGTCCAGTCGGACTGAGGCCGGCCTACGCCTTGCTGATACGATAACCCGGGTGACTGGGATCGAAAAGTTCAGCCCGCAGGCGGGTACCCAGGCCCGGTCCTTCCGGTGGTCGCGCAAAACCGTGATCCACGACGATGTTGGGTTCGATAAGCAGATCGTAGAAGGTCCTGATGTGGGCCCGGACGGACTCCTGGATGACGACGTTGGGCACGGCGGTGGCGACGTGGATGCCGGCAAGCAGCGTAAGCGGGCCGGTACAATCATGCATGGCCGCCGGGATATTGTAACCCTGGGCCATCTCGGCCAACCGCCGCGTCTCGCTGATGCCGCCCACCCAGGTGGGATCGACCATGAGGTAGTCGGCAGCGTTTTTCTCCAGCACATGACGGTAGTCCTCCCGACTGATGTACATCTCGCTGACCGCCAGGGGCACGCCAGCCTTGTCGCGGAAGTCCCTGAGCGTGTCCACGTTGTCAAGCCGCATCACGTCCTCGAGCCACATCGGGTTCAGGTCCCGCACGGCCTCAGCGATGCGAAGGGCGGCGGGAAGCTGGAAGAATCCGTGTCCGTCCAGGAGGATCTCGATCCGGTCGCCCACGCGCTTGCGCACTTCCTCCATGGGCTTGACGCACTCCCGGACCGTGGACATGGGCAGATAGCTGCCGCCGTGTGCCCGGTAGGCGCGGTCGAAGGTCCAGAACTTCATGCCCGTGTACCCTTCCGCCACCAGTTCCTCCGCCAGGTCGCCCGCGGCGTTATGGGCCGCCCAGTTGTCTTCCAGCGGACCTGGTTTGCCGATGTCGCCGTGGCCCGGCCAGCCCTGTTCAGACGGCGCGCCCGGCGGGCGCCGTCCGTAGGTGGGACCACCGCAACTGTTATAGACCCGGACGGCCTCGCGGGCCTTTCCACCCAGCAGCTGCCAGACGGGAAGTCCACTCGCCTGGCCCAGGAGGTCCCAGAGGGCCAGGTCGACGGCGCTGAGGGCCCGCATTTCGGCGCCGCGCGAGCCGAAGGCGCTGAACCGTTCGTAGAAGAACCGCCAGTGGTGCTCGATAGACAGGGGGTCGCTGCCCAGCAGCCGGCGGGCCAGCCAGTCATGGATGACGGCGGCCACCGCCTGGGGGACGTAGTAGGACTCGCCGTGGCCGACAGCGCCCGCGTCGGTGTGGATCCGCAGCAGGATCAACCCCGGCATGATGTCGTCGGGGATGAGGGTTTCCACGGCCGTGATCTTCAGGTCGGAACTTCGCGGGACGGAAGCGGGGTGCGGCGGGACGGCGTCCAGGCCACCGGGGATTTCGGTCATCTACACATCCTCGTTACACCGACCGGTTATCCAGCGAGTAGGTGCGATTCCCATCGCCCCCCAGTTGCCACGTGCCGCGGAACAGGGACCGCCGTTTTGGAGGCATCTTGTCGATGATCTCGTGGTCGAGGTTGAGCCGGTGCCACTGCGCCCAGATCGAGTTGTAGCAGTTGAACACGGCGCAGCGCCGGTTGTCCGGATTGGTCCAGTCGTTCGCCGCGTGGATCAGGCTTTCGGTGAAGACCAGCATCGACCCCGGCGGACAACTGTAATCCTCCATGGCGGCGTAGAGACTTTCCTCCCAGGGAGATTCGCTGATGTTGGGGCGGTACCGGTCCGGTCCGCCGTAGTTGAAATGGGCCTTGTGCGAGCCGCTCAGAAAGGAGGTGCCGCCATATCCTGCCTTGACCTCCTCCAGCTCCCAGACCACCCGGGTGAGTCCCGCGAAGATCTTGCCGCCCTGCACCTGGTAACGCATGGCGTTGGCCTGCTGGGGAGGACGCACGACATGGGGCAATCCGGTGCCCTTGACGGTCGATTCCCAGCCGGGTTCCCGCACCATGAGGAAGGAGTTTTCACAGCGGAAACCGTAGTGGTCGTCCCCCACGAAGGGCGGCTCGGTCAGGATCTCGCTGAGAATGCCCACCACGGCCGGGTGATCGAGCAGGTTGGCCAGCTTGCCCTGGAAACCCCTTTTAAAACCGCTGTTCTTGCCCTTGTTTTCCGGCTCAACCGCGGCGTACACCTCGGCCTTCATCTCCTCGATCTCAGTCTCCGTCAGCACGGACGGCACGAGGATCCAGCCCTTCAGGTCGAAGAAGAACTTCTGCTCTTCGGTCATGGGGGTGGGGGTGGATATGAAACCTGTGCCGTCAGTCGGTTCGGCTGTGGCCGTCATGGTCCCTCCAATGGTCATTGCCTCCGCTCATCAACAGCCCGCACCTCATCAGACCAGTCCCGCCAGATGTCGAGGTTGGTATGGTCCGTCATGAGCGAGTCCGGCAGGGATTCCGGCGTTTTTAGGAAGCCGTAGATGGTCGCCTGGCGGATGACGTCGTTCGACGTATTCTGTCCGGCGATGTGCAGAATCTTGGTGTGCCACAGGACCGCCGTGCCCGCGGGGCCGTGGCAATCGACGGGTTGGGTATCGCGCTTGATGCGCTGAATTACCGGATCGTTGTAGCCGGGCTTGCGTCCCGCCAGGTGTTCGTCCATATGCTTTGCGCCTTCGAGAAAAGCCCGCCACTGCTCGCGCCAGATCCGGCTGTGGCTGCCCGGCCATACCGTGAAGCCACCAGAGCCGGGAGGTAGGTCGTCAATGTAAGCCGCAACCTGAAACCGGACGCGTCCGTAGCAGGCGCCGTCCGTATGGGCGCCGCGGTAGTCCGGACCTGGAGACGGGCTGCCCGGCAGGGTGCAGTACAGGCCGCGCGTCCCTTGCCCAGTGGACCACACCGGACCCGTCCTGGGCAGGCGCAGCGCTGCTGCCGTGGTAAAGGATCCCTTCTCATGCCCCTGTCCGGTCTCTTCGACACCATGCGTGGCCAGACCGGCAACCGCGTCGTCGGACATGAAGCACGGTCCAGTCGTCATGCCGGACTCATCCGCTCCAGCGGGCCATACCACCGTGCCCTGGCCCAGCAGTTGCTCTGCGACCCGCCAAAGGGCCCTCGGGGCCAGGTCGAGCATGTATGGCTCAGTGCCGTTGCGAACATAGAAGCGGTGGCCTTCGGTGAAGAAATAGGGGTCCCCCCCGATCTTGGGCCGCCTTGCGTTAAGATGGCCGCTTACTTCATCGTCGAACGGTGTCCAGGTGGAGGGTTCGCCTCGTTTCATGGCGGGAAGGTGTGCCTCAACTGCGGCCCACAGCGACTCCCTTGCCTTGTGGCACAATTCCGAGTCGAGCACGCCGGGCAGCACGAGGAAACCGTCTCGCTTGAATTGGGCTATCTGGTCCGTGGTCAGGAGCGGGACCTGTTTCACGCCCGGATTGATCGGGGTAGGTTGTAAGTTATTCATAGCCTTCCATCATCCTTCTGCGCTCATCCTTCCGCGCCGTGTACTCTGTCTCAGCCACCGTCGTGTTCGCCACCCTCTTCACCGCCTTCGCTGTGCTCACCGCTTCCTCCGTCCTCACCGCCTTCGCCGCCGCTCCCATGCTCTCCATCGCCTTCGCCACCTTCGCCTTCACTTCCATGCTCGCCTCGGCCGTCACCATCTACGCTATGCTCGCCCCCACCTTTGCCGCCGCTCCCGTGCTCGCCCTCTCCTACCTCGGCATGAGGCGTCCATCCGGTAAACGGTTCTTCCGTCGCGGCCAACGAGACGTCAACCGACTCACCCGGCGCAAGGTCGACCGGCGTCGTGGGACCGAGTTCCGTGCCATTCGAGAGGTGCACTTCGACCCTGACCCTGTTCAGCGCGCCTTCCGTGGTGTTCCGCACGGTTCCCATGAATGAATTGCTTGGGGCGTCGTAGCGCAGGATGAGCCGAGTGCCTTTCCGGATGACATCATAGGTCTCGTCC
This sequence comes from Gemmatimonadota bacterium, assembly GCA_026705925.1. Classification (GTDB taxonomy): domain Bacteria; phylum JAAXHH01; class JAAXHH01; order JAAXHH01; family JAAXHH01; genus JAAXHH01. Next base: position 1,818 of record JAPOZT010000005.1, on the reverse strand, counting down.
AGGGCCAGGGAAACGCCCGACTCTTCCCCGTCGTCCGATTCGGACTCCGCGTTTTCGGTCTCGGCGTGTTCCATTCCGGATTCTCCAGTGACACTCTGGTCTTCGCCTTCGCCCTGGTCGCTTGCGCATCCGCTCAGCGTAACGAGGCTGATCGATGCAGCAAGCCCGACCACCGCGACCCACGCGACCAGCGTGAAGGAAACTGAACGAGACCCGTCGGTCGTACATTTCATACGCTTCATTCTCTCCGATCGTGACTTATCCCTGATCATCTGTTCTCTCCTCGATCACATGATCCCGCAGCATCGACGTGGCGCCGTCCGGCCGGAACGTGCGGGGCTCCAGGTCGATCTCCTCTCCCGCGATCATCTTCCGGAGCAGTTCGGCCACGCCGTCCACCGCCACGGGCGCGAGAGCCTCGCCCTTCTCCTTCGTCCCCAACTTTGCGGAACTCTCCATTTCCATGTCGGCTTCGTGCACCCGGTGTGGAAACAGGGCCATGGCCATGGAGGTTTCGTATTCATCGGCATGGCCGGGCAGACGATTATCGTCCATGTACTGATAGACAACGTCCGCCGGGTAGGTATCCCAGTATGAATTGAAACGCACGTTGACACCGAGCCGTTCCCGGAACGCGTCGATCCGGTTCATCATCGGGACGACGTTGCCGCCGTGTCCGTTCAGGATGAGGATATTGGTCACGCCGCCCCGCTTGAGGGCGTCGCACACGTCGTAAACGTATTCGGTGAAGATCTCCGCGCGGACGGTCAGCGTGCCCTTGTGCTCCATCCAGTGCTCCGATACCCCTATGGCGATGGGCGACGCGACCACGACGTGGGGATAAAGCTTCAGCGCCGCGTTTTCCGCCATGTAGGCGACACTGGCCGTGTCGTGGATCATCTCAAGGTGTTCCAGGTGCTGCTCCGTCGCGGCCGTGGGTACGATGGCCGCCTGGATTACGCCGTCTTCGATTCCTTCCCTGAACTCCTTGCGTGTCAGGTCTCCGATAAAAACACGCTCTTTGGACATGAAACGGCTCCTATTGGCTGCGGCTGCGGTGTCAGCGAATGTCGGTGTATCGGGTCGCAACGGGCCGGGTAAATCGGATTCTGATTTGACTCAGCGGCCGATCGACCCGCAGTTTCCGGGATGTGTCACTCCAGCGCCTGCTCGAGGTCCCGGATGATGTCCTCGGTGTCTTCGAGTCCCACGGACATCCGGACGCGCTGGCCCTCGCGGTCTCCGGTGACGAGCGAGCCCACGTCACCCAGGCTCACCCAGGGCCGGCACAGGCGAACGCGGCCTAAGAATCGATCGACGGTCCCCTCGTCAATCTCGAAACTCACCATGCCCCCGTATCCCGCCCACTGCGCCCGTGCGATTTCGTGGCCGGGCGTGGAGGGAAGGCCCGGATAGTACGTCCTCCTTACCCTGGGGTGCGACTCCAGGAAGTCCGCGACGGCTCCGGCATTCTCAACGTGCCGGTCGATGCGGATGGACAGCGTCTTGATCCCCCTGAGCAGGAGGAAGGCGTTCAACGGGCTGAGTATGCCGCCGTAGGTGTTCCGTGTGCGCACGACCTCATCACCGAGATCGGGGTCCCGGGTCGTGATGATGCCGGCCAGGGCGTCGCCGTGGCCGCAAAGGTATTTCGTGGCGCTGTGCAGCACGACGTCGGCTCCATGGTCCATGGGCCGGAACAGATGGGGAGAAAGGAACGTGTTGTCGATCACGACCTTCGCGCCGGCCACGTGGGCCTTGTGGATGACCGTGGGCGTGTCGATGATGTCCAGCGTGGGATTGGCCAGCGGTTCGAAG
>JAPOZT010000016.1 GCA_026705925.1 Gemmatimonadota bacterium | reverse complement strand
GGGGCACTGAGTCCGGACAAGGTCGATCGTTCCAGACCGTCGACGACGAGAAGGGCGTGGCCACCACCAGGGTCTATGACCCCTATGGGCGCATGCGCCACGTCATCGCCGACTCGGCGGGAACGGGCGCCGGCACCCGGAACAACAGGACGTCTTTTTCCTATGACGCCCTGGACCGCCTGGTCTCCACCACCATGCCGGGCGGCGGCACCACGCGCTACGCCTACGACACCCTGGGCCGCATGACCAGCAGGCATCACCCCGACGCCGATGCGGCCACGCTGTACAAGTACGACGACCTCGGCAGAATGCGCTTCTCGCAGGATGCCCGGCAGCGCGCCGCCGGCAGCAGTAACGCCACGCGGAAAGTCACCTACACCGTCTACGACGACTTCGGGCGCGTGACCCGCGTGGGCGAGGCGGCCGCCAACTTCTCTGAGTTGGATCCGGAGCGGTCCTACCCCTTCGAAAACGACGCCTCGTCGTGGCGCAGCCGCATGACCTACGACGGCGGCGGCGACCTTGTCGCGGGTGGCGAGATCGAAGGCGGCGGTCCCAACTATGCCCAGGGGCGCCTGACCAAAGCCCAAGAGAATACCGACGCCGACGCGGCCGCCGAGGTCGTGCACCGCTACGCCTACGACCACCTGGGCAACGTGCGTGTCAAGCAGGTAGAAATCGAGGGTCTCGCCGGCACGAAGACGCTGGAATATGTCTACGACCTCGCCGGAAGGATCACCGGAATTATCTATCCCGACGGCGCGCAGGCGCGTTATGCCTACGACGGCGCAGGGCGGCTTGCCCGCGTGGGGGATGCACGGGGCATGACCCTGGCAGAATATACCCACACCGCCGCGGGCAACATCAAGACCCACGCAGTCGGTGACGACGTCGTCACCGGTACCTACGCCTACAACCCGCGCGAGTGGGTCACGGACATCGACTATGCGGGCACGTTCAGGTCCAAGCTAACCTACGACCTCGCCGGCAACGTCACCAGGCAGGAGTACAGCCATGGCAGCGCAGCGTCCAAAACAGCGGACTACGCCTACGATGCCCTGTACCGAATCACCAGCTTCGACCTGACCGGCGGCACGAGCAGGGATTACGCCTACGACCGAAGCGGCAACCTGAAGTCCATGGTGACCGGCAGCAGCCGGCTCACCTACAACTACTCGGGTACCTCCACGCCCAACAGGCTGGACAGCACCTCGGGCACCGGAGGGCAGGCGTACGTCTATAACCAGAACGGGTGGATGACGCGCAAGGGCGCAGATACGGTGAGATACGACTATCGCGGGCTTACCACCGGCTATGGCAGCGCGCGGTATCTCATGGACCCGGACCGACGGCGCGTAAAGAAGACCGTCGGGACGGCCAAGACGTACTACCTGAGAGGTCCGGGCGGCAACGTCCTGGCTGAGTACTCAGGCCAGAGCCTGTCGGCAAAGTATATCTATGCCGGCAGCAAGCGCATCGCCCGAATAGCCGGAGATAGCGCCAGCTACTATCTGGCCGATCACCTGGGCAGCACCCGGAGCCTCGTGGACGATGAAGGCGCCGTCACCGCCGCCTACGACTACTGGCCGTACGGAAAGGTCCTGGCCTCGAGCGGCTCCGGCTCCACGCACTTCAGGTTCACCGGGCACGAGCGGGACGCCGAGTCCGGTCTTGACTACATGCTGACCAGGAATTACGCTTACGATGTCGGCAGGTTCCTGAGGCCCGATCCCATGCAGGACGAGTACCCGGGGTTGAGTCCGTACGCCTATGCCAACAACAATCCGCTCAAGTATGTGGATCCGGATGGGATGATCATCGAACTCGCATCCAATTTGAAACCCGAACAAAGAGCAAGACTTCAGGGTTACCTTGATAATCTACATAAATCGCAAACCGGTAAGTTTATATACGATGAAGTGCACGGTAGCGACGTGATATTCACTATCGGTTTCGACGAGGATATCGCAAAAGGAAAGGGTGGTTCTGCCGACATCATTTTTAATGAAGAAGAAACCGAACGAAATCCCCTTACGAATCTGGTAACCAAAGCTTCGGTCTCGAGAGGCCAACTTTCGATTGCGGAGCAGAGGATACTTGGCTCACCTGGAGACACGATAGAAGGGATACTGGGTCACGAAATCTTTCATGCATTTCAGGCTATAGACGATCCGGCGAGATACAAGAACCTTAAGGAGAAAGCAAAACGAGAGAATCTCGACTTGGATCAGCAGGAGCTTGAGATCGATGCATACATTATTCAAGGCATTATAGAGAGTGAGTTAGAGCGACAACAAAGGAAGGAAGAAGAATCCAGGGAAGGGGGATAATCCAGGTGAAATCTTACTGGTTGTACATTACGACGGTGTTAGTTGTCTTCTTTGCGTTACATGCCCAATTTACCAAAGACAGGTATAAAGAAGAACTGTGCAAGTATTACGTTGTTCGTTCCGCCGCGATTTACCTTGACGGTTACCGTGTAGACCCGGATCAGAGACTTGCCTGGTTCGATGTATCAGAATTGACAGCCGCAAACTGGGAAAAGTTAATTGTCGACAATATACCAGCCAAAGGCGATTGGTTGTCGAGCAGTATAACAGCATACAGGCTTCCCAGGAAGTTCCTGACGTACGACGTCTACATGGTTTATCGAAGTAACCCGAGTTCGACTAATACAGTCTTATTCAAGATCGGTCTCGATGATCAATTCAACTTCGTTACATTCTGGGGTTTCAGAGATCCTATTTCTACCGTTGGTGAATACGAGGTTTACCTGGGTTCCCTAGATGATATCACCATCGAAAGTGGAGACTTACCTTTAAAAAACAAGGACAAAATGGATCAGTTCATAGGTGACTGGATTCAACTTACGCAGTACGGGAAGCATCCAGGTTACTTCAAGATCATATCAAACGATTTTGAAGTGACAAACAATGTTGTGGAAGGGACCTGTCAGACTGCAGAATTCCATGAAGCTGATCCAATGTTTGGGGGTAATAAAGTTCGATACAAGGAGTGGTCGTACCGCATATCAGGTCTTGGTCTATCTCATCTTGAACTTTTGTCCCAACGGGACGATGAAGACCTGTCGGTGATTTTTGGTACATAGTGAAATTCCTGCGTTGTCTCAGTTTAAATGTTACGATAACATTTGACTGGATATATGATCGTTCTAATCTCTCGGGAAAAGCAAAGAATACGGTCAGATAGTCTCATAGTCTGCGTCACAGGCAGCTGATCATGGGATACCGTTCATCTGTTCGGCAAGTAATCTCACTGAAACAGGCGGATAGTGTAACTCCTATGTCCCTTTGCGGTACCGTACTCCGAGTACTTAAATACGTCCTGTATAATCAGAAGCCCGCATCTTTGACCGCCCCACATCATCACAGTCTAGGACGGCACGGGCAGCAAGCTTTAGTCCACAAAGCACCAGGGCCGGCGCCATCACCCAGGAGGTTGGCGCGCTCTCCGTGGACAACGCCGTGGCAGAACGCACCCTGCCCTCCCTGGCCGCCGGCGTGTTCGAGGTCGACGCCAGGGTGCAGGCCACCGGTGAGCGCACCGAGGTAACCCTCGGACAAAATCGCATCCTTTGGGTCTTCGAACGGGACGGCAGCGTGAAGGTTGCGGACAACGGGACCCTCATGGACACGGGCGCGCGCTACGTGCCCGGCCGCTGGCATCATCTGCGCATCGCCTGGAAGAACGGCCGGTGGCATGCCCGCATGGACGGCGCGCGCTACCCGAAGACCGGCGCATGGAACATGAAGGGCCGCAGAGGCGTCGTGGACGCCGTCAGGCTGGCCAACGGCGCGCTGGCGGCCGCCGCGTCCTTTGACAACCTGCGCGCATGGCCGGAAGGCGCCCAGCCGGCCGCCATGACCACCTACGATCCGGTCACCCTGGACGCCGTCGCCGTCACCGACGCGAACGGACATACCGTCCGGTACGCAAGGGACGGCCTGCGCCGCGTCGTGCAGACCACGGACGGCGCCGGACGCCTCACCGCCCAGCGGGACCACCGCTTCTCCCGCGGCATCAGCGCTACCAGCGCCTACAACACTTCCCGGCCGAACCAACAGACCGATATCGCCTATCTCTCCAGGGACGGCCACAAGGATCTGTCCAGGGACGGGCACCGGACCCTGGTCCGCGGCACCGCCCTCACGGAGGGTATCACCCTCGAAGAGGGCGTCAGCCTGGAGACCACGGGGCCCTACGTCGTCGAGGCCGGAGAGACCGTAGATCTGAAAGCCAGCGTGCGCATCGTCCTGGGACCCGGCTTCCACGCCAAGGCCGGATCGAACTTCCGCGCCGGCATCGACGCCAGCGCGGGCGGCGATGAGGTCACCGGCAGCGGGGCTGTCGCATACAACCAGCAGAAGGAAGGGAAGCGGTCCGTGAAGCTGGGGCCCTCCTCCGTCCTGGAGACGGGAAGGGTCGAAGGCCGCGTCACGGCCAGGGCCGACTTCCATCCGGGCTCGGCGACATCGGGCAAAACCGTCATCCTGTCTTTTGATGACAGTGACTCAGGCGACTACGTCCGCATGGTGTATGAGAACGGCCGCGTCAAGCTGGAGAGCAGCATCGGCGGCACCGCCGCGTCCACGGCCATGGTGCCGGGATACAACCGAAACTGGCCCTGGGCCCGCGTCGAGATGGAACTGCTGCCCTCGGGCTGGGTGAACGCCTGGCTCTACAGCCACGAGGTCACCCGGTTCAAGGGCGCTAGCGCCTCGGTCGCCGTCCCGGCGAACTGGACGCCCGCGTTCAAGGCGGCCGGCGAGTCTGGTGACGGCTACCTCGCCAACCTCTACATCGGAAAGGCGGAAGCCGTCACGACCTACTACGACGGCCTGGTGCGCAGCATACAGTCGCGGGCAGGGGCTGAAGCCGACGACATCGTCACCCGGACGACGTACAACCGAGTAAACCTGCCCGAACGTCTTCTGGGGCCGGTACACCGGGCGCCGTCTTATGACTACGGCGTCCTGAGTGATGCGGCTGCTGGCAGCAGGATCACCCGGACCACCTACGACAACGACCCGCTCCTGCGGGTATCGAGCGTCGTCCCACCGGGCCACGACAACAACTCGGCTGTAGACAACCGATACGGGAACTGGGGCACTGAGTCCGGACAAGGTCGATCGTTCCAGACCGTCGACGACGAGAAGGGTGTGGCCACCACCAGGGTCTATGACCCCTACGGTCGCATGCGCCACGTCATCGCCGACTCGGCGGGCACCAGTGCCGGCACCCGGAACAACAGGACGTCTTTTTCCTATGACGCCCTGGACCGGCTTATCTCGACCACCATGCCCGAGAGAGGCACCGCCACCAATCCGGTGACCGCCACCACGCGCTACGCCTACGACACCCTGGGCCGCATGGTCAGCCGGCATCACCCCGACGCCGATGCGGCCACGCTGTACAAGTACGACGACCTCGGCAGAATGCGCTTCTCGCAGGATGCCCGGCAGCGCGCCGCCGGCAGCAGTAACGCCACGCGGAAAGTCACCTACACCGTCTACGACGACTTCGGGCGCGTGACCCGCGTGGGCGAGGCGGCCGCCGACTTCTCACGTCTCGACCCGGAGCGGTCCTACGCCTTCGAGCGTGACGCCACGTCCTGGCGCAGCCGCATGACCTACGACGGCGGCGGCCTTGTCGCGGGCGACCCTGTCGCGGGCAATGGGACCGCCTCTGGTGGCCCCAACTACGCCCAGGGGCGCCTCACCACGGCCCAAGAAAACACCGACGCCGACGCGGCCGCCGAGGTCGTCCACGAGTACGCCTACGACCACCTGGGCAATGCGCGCGTCAAGCAGGTGGAAATCGAGGGCCTCACAGGTGCCAAGACGACCGCCTACGACCACGACCTTGCGGGCCGCGTAACCCGCCTGGTCTACCCAGACGGCGCGCAGGCGCGTTATGCCTACGACAGCGCGGGGCGGCTCAGCAGCGTGGGGGATGCGAATGGCAACACGCTCGCAACGTACACCCACACCGCCGCGGGCAATATCGCCACCCACATCGTAGGCGACAACGTGGCAGGTGGCACAGAAGGCGCCGAGGGCGACGCAATCGCGACCGGCACCTACACCTACAACCCGCGCGAGTGGGTCACCGAAATCAACTACGCAGGTACGTTCAATTCCAAGCTTACCTACGACCTCACCGGTAACGTCACCAGGCAGAAGTACAGCCATGGCGGCGCCGCGTCCAAAACCGCGGACTACGCCTACGATGCCCTTTACCGGATCACCGGCTTCGACCTGACCGGCGGCACCAGCCGGGACTACGCCTACGACAAAAACGGCAACCTGACGTCCATGGTGACCGGCAGCAGCCGGCTCACCTACAACTACTCGGGTACCTCCACGCCCAACAGGCTGGACAGCACCTCGGGCACCGGAGGGCAGGCGTACGTCTATAACCAGAACGGGTGGATGACGCGCAAGGGCGCAGATACGGTGAGATACGACTATCGCGGGCTTACCACCGGCTACGGCAGCGCGCGGTATCTCATGGACCCGGACCGACGGCGCGTGAAGAAGACGATCGGGACGGCCGTCACCTACTACCTGAGAGGCCCTGGCGGCAGCGTCCTGGCCGAGTACTCGGGGCAGACGCTCTCGGCACGGTACGTGTATGCGGGAACCCGGCGCATCGCAAGAGTAGCCGGCGGCATCAAAAACTACTACCTGGCCGACCACCTGGGCAGCACAAGGAGCTTGATCGACGGGGAAGGCGCCGTCACCGCCGCCTACGACTACTGGCCGTACGGAAAGGTCCTGGCCTCGAGTGGCACGGGCGCCACGCACTTCCGGTTCACCGGACACGAAAGAGACGCCGAGTCCGGCCTTGACTACATGCTGAACAGGAATTACGCTTTCAACATTGGCAGGTTCCTGAGGCCCGATCCCATGCAGGACGAGTATCCTGCCATGAGCCCGTATGCCTACGCCAACAACAATCCGCTCAAGTATGTGGATCCGGATGGGAACATTGCTGTTTTTGGGGCTATCGTTGGCGCAGCGATCGATGTCGGTATACAGGTTGCTGTAGATGGACGCTCACTTGATGAAATCGATTTGGGCTCTGTAGCGATTTCAGCCGCGGCCGGGGCAACAGGGGTTGGGTTGATTACCAAACTGTCGAAGGTTAACAAAGTCGCCAGGTATGGAATCGAAGCAGCCACCGACGCAGGTTTCAGCGCATTACACCAAGTAAACGAAACTGGAAATGTGGATTTAATGCATACTGCAGAGGATGTAGCCGCTGGAAGGATCTTTGGTGGAATTGCTGGAAAAATAGCCGGTAAAAAAGCCGGCACTTCCAGTACAGTAGAACATCTGACACGTGATGCTGATCGACTTAAGAGAATCGGTGACAGTGCCGCAAGTCAAGGCAGAGATTCTCGCGCAAGAAGTCGATACGCAAGAGCGGAAGCGCTATATGAAAAAGCTCAAAGTTACATCGCAAGACGAGCCATCGCAGCAAGTACTGCCGCTACCCAAATCGGTTCCAGAATCATTGGATGGTTTACTTCCGATGAAGAAGAGGAAAGGGTTAATGAATGAGTTTCCGTAAAAAACAAAGGAAATCGAGCCGCTTTAGGGTAGTTCATCGCTTGTACACCCGATTGAATCGACTCGACCCTGACTGGGACCATGTTCCGATATTTCTCACCGTGTTGATCGCAGTGTTAGTCATTTGGTTGGGCTATGGTTGGAGTGAAGCGGAGAAGTCTCTTACGGGTTTGGTCTTTCTTGGTATAGGCGCATATACCGCTTCTTTCATCATGAACTTCATTATTGACCTTTGGTACGGTGAGTTTAACAAACGACTGTTCACGGTCTCAGTTACTATGATATCTGTTATGGTAATTGCGTTTTTTGTTTTTGATGTGTTTCCGGAACTCTGGCTAAAGTACATACTTGCTGGATTTGTTATCACGGTGGCCTTAGTCGTGATATTTAAGGTGGTCTGGGTTTTGGTTATGAGGCCTTAGAATCCTGAATTCGATGATTAGATTAGGCTCCGGGTAGTACACCCCCAAATCGGCATCGGTGTTTTAAGTCTTCAAAGTCTAGCCGAACAAGGAGAGTTCAACTTGGAGTCTAAGCGTCAGCGATCAAGCAGATCGCACTAAAGCCTGTTGTAGAAGCGCCACACAGGGTGTGGGATAGACATGATCTAGACGACTGCGGAGCGGTTGAAGGGGCCTTTCATCAGGGATAGATGAAGAAAACCTGCATGGAAACACACCTAAGTGGAGTCCGTTATCCCAGCCTGTACCTGAAAGGTGTGGTGAAGTCCGGGTTGGTCAGATTGGGTATCGAGTGCTTTGCATATTCCAACACAATTCGCTTTGTACTAAGACCCCGATGGGACAATAGCATACTTCTCGGACCTGCCAGTATCGGCGTTCGGGTATTGTGATGTATTCTTGTCATCGAGCAAATGATGACTTTGAAGCGTATCCTTGGTCGTGATGATTTTACAACTGGTCCAGATGATCGAGAACGTGATCCAGCACCGGCCTTTCCAGCAGACCTGAAAAGGCCGGTCAATTCTGCCAGCAAGATCCTGACACTGCTCATTTCGTAGAATCCTCCTTTACCGCAGCCGAAGAGGTCTCGGTCTCCCACAACGCCAATCTGTTTCGAAGAGTCTCCGGCATTACCAATACGTGATACTATAACCACCTACGACGACGACCCGCTCCTCAGGGTATCCAGCGTCGTCCCGCCCGGCCACGACAACAACTCGGCTGTCGACACCCGCTACGGCAACTGGGCCGCCGGGTCCGGCCCGGGCCGGTCCTATGTGACCGTAGACGATGAAAAGGGCGTGGCCACCACCAGGGTCTATGACCCCTATGGGCGCATGCAGCACGTCATCGCCGACTCGGCGGGCGTGAGCGCCGGCACCCGGAACAACCAGACGTCCTACGCCTACGACGCCCTGGACCGGCTCACCTCGACCACCATGCCGGGCGGCGGCACTACGCGCTACGCCTACGACACCCTGGACCGCATGAACAGCCAGCATTATCCCGATGCCGACGCAGCCACGCTGTACAAGTACGACGACCTGGGACGCGTGCGCTTCTCGCAGGATGCGCGGCAGCGCGCCGAAGGCACGGGCGCCACGCGGAAAGTCACCTACACCGTCTACGACGACTTCGGGCGCGTGACCCGCGTGGGCGAGGCGGCCGCCGACTTCTCACGTCTCGACCCGGAGCGGTCCTACGCCTTCGAGCGTGACGCCTCGTCGTGGCGCAGCCGCATGACCTACGACGACGGCGACCTTGTTGCGGGCGACCCCGTCGCCGGCAACGGGGCCGCCTCTGGCGGTCCCAACTACGCCCAGGGGCGCCTGTCCAAAGTCGAGGAAAATACCGACGCCGATGCGGTGGCCGAGGTCATGCACAAATACGCCTACGATCACCTGGGCAATGTGCGCGTCAAGCAGGTGAGCATCGAAGGCCTCGCCGGCACCAGGACGGCAGTATACGACCACGACCTGGCAGGGCGGGTGACGAGACTCACCTACCCCGACGGCGCGCAGGCGCGCTATGCCTACGACGGCGCGGGGCGGCTCAGCCGTGTGGGGGATGCGAATGGCAACACGCTCGCAACGTACACCCACACGGCCGCGAGCAATATCGAGACCCACGTCGTGGGTCAGGGCGCGGGTGACACCACTGCAGACGGCGTAGTCACCGGTACCTACACCTACAACCCCCGCGAGTGGGTCACCGGCATCGACTATGCGGGCAAGTTCAGTTCCGAGCTTGCCTACGACCTCGCCGGCAACGTCACCAGCCAGGAGTACAGCCATGGCAGCGCCGTGTCCAAAACCGCGGACTACGCCTACGATGCCCTCTACCGGATCACCGGCTTCGACCTGACCGGCGGCACAGGCCGGGACTACGCCTACGACAAAAACGGCAACCTGACGTCTGTAGTGACCGGCAGCAGCCGGCTCACCTACAACTACTCGGGTACCTCCACGCCCAACAGGCTGGACAGCACCGCCGTGGGTAGTGCGACCACAACGTACGCCTATAACCAGAACGGATGGATGACGCGCAAGGGTACGACGAACGCGCTGACCTACGACTACCGGGGGCTTACCACCGGAGTTGGCTCGGACGCCTATCTCATGGACCCGGACCGAAGGCGTGTGAAGAAGACCGTCGGGACCGCGGTCACGTACTACCTGAGAGGTCCGGGCGGCAATGTTCTCGCCGAGTACGATGGCAGCCAGACGCTTACCGCAAGGTACGTATACGCGGGAAGCAAGCGCATCGCCCGGATAACCGGAGATAGCGCAAGCTACTATCTGGCCGATCACCTGGGGAGCACCCGGAGCCTGGTCGACGGGGAAGGCGCCGTCACCGCCGCCTACGACTACTGGCCCTACGGCAAGGTCCTCGCCTCCAGCGGCTCCGGAGCTACGCACTTCCGGTTCACGGGACATGAGCGGGACGCCGAGTCCGGGCTTGACTACATGCTGGCAAGGTCGTACGCTTACGACATAGGCAGGTTCCTGCGGCCCGATCCCATGCAGGACGAGTACCCGGAGACCAGTCCGTATGTTTATGCCGCCAACAATCCGCTCAAGTATGTGGATCCGGATGGGCGGTTATTATACTACGTGAACCAGAAGACCGGGAAGATCGTACAAAAAAACGATAGAGGAGGGAGAAAAGTCGATCACTTCTATGTTGGAACATCGAGTGATGTCGTGAATTTCGACACTGTCGCACCTTCCATTTCCATTGAACGGGGTGGTGGTTCGATCGTATCGTTCAGGTTTGGAGAAACTGAAAGCGGAACGAAGAGTGCATTCATAGTTCCGGAAACAAACCAGACAGGGTTCGTTTTGGAACCGCCGGGACCTGCAACGACTGTGCGGGATCAGAACAGGCGCATACCCGAAGGGGCGTGCAACATCGCAAGGCATAGAGGAAAAACGTACAAAGATCATTTCAAACTTCACAATGACCAGGTACCTCTGGACAGGCATATCGTAATACACGGAGGAAACACTTGTGACCAGACTAAAGGTTGCCAGATTCTCGGTAGTGAACTAGAGGGGTATGTAATTCCAGGAGGTAAGAGTGATCCGGCAGTCACAGAACTGAACAGTTACCTGAAATCCGGTGACTATACGAAGATGATGCACTTCATCTACAACATCATTCCTGAAGAAGAGGAGTAGCGTCATGAGATGGGTCATTTCAATACCGGTTCTTTGTATGGGAACTGTGCTTTACGAGGCGCAAGCGTATCAGCAATCTGAAGAAGCCAGGCCTGCACAGACCCAACAAACCGAATCTTCGGAATCCTGGTCTGATTCCAAAATAGATTCACTTTTTGTGTTTTCGAACGGCAAAAGCATCTGTCTCAATGGATGGATGGAGATCGAAGACGGGAAGCAACTTTTTACAAACTTCACTCTTAAAGATTGCGACACTGACGAGATACTGGGTGGTGTATACTCAGTTCTTCTAGGGCAGGGGGGGGGGGCCACCTCTTGTTCAGCAATGACACACTTTGGGTGAATCAACTTGAACTATTGGCAATGGGCGAAAACCTCGAGTTTGTGAAGTTCCCTTGGAAAATCAAAGCCTACTACTTGGAAGATGAAGGTTTTGGGTATACCGAGCGGCTTTATGAAAAACTCCGGTATGACCAACAAACCATCGAATCGGTACTGAAGGAGTACGAGACTACGGAGTTGCGTACCCAGCAGGAAGATTGGGAATATGTAGATTCTGTACTAATGAGGCTGGCAAACACACTGTTGATAGCCGCGATTTCTGGTAGTGAAAAGAGCGAAATGTATTTCAAAGAGTTCAAAACGAGAGTTAAACCTGATGGTATTTACGGCAGTTGGTACATAATAATGGATGATATATTGAAGTTTGCCAAGGGAGAGTGACGTAGTCAGTCCATGGTTTGGACGTGTCCAGAACCTTCAAGGAGAACCAGTTCAGACACACTTTAAACGCGCGCCATCGAGCGAATGAAGACTATAAAGCGTGTCCTTGGTCGTGATGATGTTCCAACTGATCCAGATGATCGAGAACGTGATTCAGCACCGGCCTTTCCGGCAGACCTGAAAGGCCGGTCGTTTCTGCTGGCGAGCTCCTGACAATGAGCATTTTGTAGAGTCCTCGGTCGCCGTAGCCGAAGCGGTCACGATTCTGCTACAACCTCCTACGACTACGATCCGCTTCGTAGGGTCTCCTGCATCTCCCGGACCACCTATCTAGCTGATCCCCTGATGCGCACGGCTACTGTCACGGCGCCCGGACAGTCCGCCTCGTCCAGCCTCCGCTACGGCAAGGGCGATCTCACCCGGGTGAGCCATGATAACCGCTACGAGACCGTCACCGACGAGCTCGGAAGGCGCGTCACCAGCCACTTCGACCGGTGGGGGCAGCTTACCGCCGCCATTGCCGACTCGGGCGGAGCCGACGAGACCACGACGCGCTTCGCCTACGACGGCCTCGGACGCCTGGTCAAATCCACCGCGCCCATGGGCGACGTCACGACCTATGCCTACGACGTCCACGGCGACATGACCTCGAGGACGCAGCCTGACGCCGGCACCACCCGGTACAAGTACGACAGCCGCCACAACGTGCGCTTCTCCCAGAACGCGCAGCAGGCCTCAGGCGGCAAGGTCAGCTATTTTACCTACGACCGGTTCAGTCGCATGACCCGCTCCGGCGAGGTGACGCGGGCCTTCTCCTCCCTCGACGCGAACCAGGCCTACCCCTTCGAGACCGACGCCGCCTCGTGGACAAGCAGGTACACCTACGATGCGAGCGACCTGGTCGGGTCAGGCGGATTTGGCGCGGCACGCGGTTCGAGCGCCTCAGGCGGACCGGACGCACGGGCCACCTTCCCCGTGGGCCGTCCCACGCGCATCGAGCAGAACACCGATGCCGACGCCGCGGCCGAGGTGACCGCGCGCATCGCCTACGACCACGGGGGACGCGTCGTCCACCGGCGGGTAGCCATCGACACGCTCCCCACCAAGGACGTCTTCTACCGCTACGACCTGGCCGGCAAGGTGACCGCCATGGTCTATCCCGACGGCAGCGAGGCGCACTACGCCTACGATGCGGCAGGCCGACTGGCGGGCGTCACGGATGCCGGGGGCAATGCCCTGGCGGCCTACGCCTACGACCATGACGGGCGCATGGCCACCCACACGGTGGGCGGGACCCTGGCCACCGGCGCCTACGCCTACAACACGCGCGACTGGGTCACCGGCATCGACTATCCCGGCCGGTTCACCCTGAGCCAGGCCTACGACGCCGTGGGCAACGTCAACAGCCAAAGCTACCGGCGCGCCACGTCCGAGACCCGCAAGGCCGCGGCCTTCACCTACGACGGCCTGCACCGACTCAAGACCTTCCGCCTGGGCGGCACCCACGCCAGGTCCTACGCCTACGACGACAACGGCAACATCACCCGCGTCGTTACCGGCAGTGATACGGCCACCTACGCCTACTCGCGCGGATCCACACCCAACCACCTGGACAGCCTTACCGTAACCGGAAGTACCGACCGGTTCGTCTACGACGCCAACGGATCGGCCACCTCGGTGGCCGGCACCGCCCTGACCTACGACCACCGCGGGCTGGTCACCGGCTACGGTACCTACGGCTATACCATCGATGCCGAGGGATACCGCGTGAAGAAGACCGGTGGAGGGAAGACGGTGTACTACGTCCGGGGCGCCGGCGGCAGCGTGCTCGCCACCTACGATGCCGGCGGCAACCTGACCGCCAACTACGTCTACGCAGGAGGAGACCGGCTGGCCAGGGTTGCAGGCGGAGTGGTTTCCTACTACCTTAAGGATCATCTCGGCAGCACGAGGACGCTCCTGACGTCAAGCGGCACCGCCGCGGCCACCTACGACTACTGGCCTTACGGCGAGATCCTGGCCACCGGCGGCACCGATGCCACGCCGTTCAAGTTCACCGGCCATGAAAGGGACAGCGAGTCCGGGCTGGATTTCATGCAGTACAGGACCTATGGGCCGGGGCGATTGAGGTTCCTGCAGGTGGATCCGGCGGCGGAGAAGTATCCGGGCCTGAGTCAGTATGTGTATGCCCTTGGCAATCCTCTGCGCATCATTGATCCTGATGGACAGATTGGATACACCGTCAACAGGAAGGACGGCACAATCACAAGAATCAACAATGACGGAGGAGACAAGACTGATTATTTCACCATTGGCACGACGAATGACGATGGGGATTTCAAGCCATTGGGCGAGAGAATTTCGGTAGAAAGAGGTGGCGGTACCATTGTGTCGTTCAGGTTTGAGGAAACCAGTAGATCAACCACCAGCACATTCGTGATACCTGGAGCGGACATCACAGGGTTTTTCCTGGAACCTGCCGGTCCCAGTACGACCGAAGCTAATCAGAATAGACGGATACCGGAAGGTGCTTACAATCTGGAACCGTTCAGTGGAGATACTAAGAAAGACGTTTTCAGGCTGTTCAATGAGCAGGTTTCCAAAGAAAGAAACATCCTGATTCATACTGGTAATTGGCCTCGTGATACAGAAGGATGTCTGTTGCCCGGTTGCGTTTCTTCGAAGGATAATGTGAAATTCAGTGCGGATAAGTTCAACGAAATAAAGGGTTATCTCGACGCAACAGGTGCCGAAAATGTAAGATTGCATATTTACACAGAGATTCCTGATGAAGAAGAGGAATGAATCTAGTCGATGCAACTAAAGAAGGAGAGAAACCATGCGTTTATTTTGTTTCCAATTCCTGATTGGTACCGTGCTGATAGTGAGCCAAACCCTAGCTCAGAACAACAAGCGTGACTCGGCTGACATAGAAGGGATGGCAAGGATACTTGACAAATACGCCCACGAAGTGATGAACAGTAATGATGTCAAGGAGAAGCAGAATTCGGTGAGGTTTTATTTTCAGACATTTCCTGACAACTTCGAAACTTTTAGTGCAGTCTATGACTCTCGGAGGAATGTTGAGGAATGGCTTCCTCCACTCGTCAAACATGCTCTTTTTGATATTTTACCGTCATTAAGGGAAATTATCCCCGAAAATGAATACTATGAGAAGCTGATCGGCGTTGGTATAGGTGGGTTTTGGAACGCGGATAATGTGGGCGCTTTATCTCACCACTTATGGCAGTTAATCCCTGAAAACATTACTTTAAGCATCAGGGTATTGGAGGAGTACGAAGAGAAAGAGATCAGATCCTTCTGGTACTTTCTGTATGACGGACCTCACCCGGAGCATCCATTTAACAGAAAGCACTACGAAGAGTTGTATCCCAGGATACGAGACAACAACCCCCATATAGCGGAGCAACTTAAGCAGGCTTACGAGCAGCTGTTATCTGAAAACGACGGTCATGGCCACTAGAGATTACGCGACTAGGTTCTTTGGGTCATATTAGACGCCACAAGAGCGTTCGGTCGTTGCCGACAAGGTCGATAAGAACGTCAGATACGACGGCTGGCTTGAAACGTAGGTCGATACTTACGTAGCTTTGCTCTACACCCGGGGTGCGTCCATATTGGATCCATCGTGCCCGACGCAGACGCCGCGGCCGTGGTGACCGCGCGCATCGCCTACGACCACGAGGGGCGCGTCATCCACCGGCGGGTAACCATCGACACGCTCCCCGCGAAGGACGTCTTCTACCGCTACGACCTGGCCGGCAAGGTGACCGCCATGGTCTATCCCGACGGCAGCGAGGCGCACTACGCCTACGATGCGGCAGGCCGACTGGCGGGCGTCACGGATGCCGGGGGCAATGCCCTGGCGGCCTACGCCTACGACCATGACGGGCGCATGGCCACCCACACGGTGGGCGGGACCCTGGCCACCGGCGCCTACGCCTACAACACGCGCGACTGGGTCACCGGCATCGACTATCCCGGCCGGTTCACCCTGAGCCAGGCCTACGACGCCGTGGGCAACGTCAACAGCCAAAGCTACCGGCGCGCCACGTCCGAGACCCGCAAGGCCGCGGCCTTCACCTACGACGGCCTGCACCGACTCAAGACCTTCCGCCTGGGCGGCACCCACGCCAGGTCCTACGCCTACGACGACAACGGCAATGTCAAGCACGTCGTGACCGGCAGCGATACGACGACCTACGCCTACACACGCGACGCCACGCCCAACCGGCTGGACAGCCTGACCGTAGCCGGAAGTACCGACACCTTCGTCTACGACGCCAACGGATCGGCCACCTCGGTGGCGGGCGCCGCCCTGACCTACGACCACCGCGGGCTGGTCACCGGATACGGCGCCTACGGCTATACCCTGGACGCCGAGGGATACCGCGTGAAGAAGACCGGTGGAGGAAGCGCGCCGCCGGCACGGGCGCCACATGGAAAGTTACCTACACCGTCTGCGGCCACTTCGGGCGTGTCACGCGCGTGGGCGAGGCGGCTGCCGACTTCGCCAATCTCGATAAGGTAGTCGAGGAGACGATGTCGCTTTCACAGGTCATGACCAACCTTTGTTATTTAACCGTTCTTAGCTTGCCCTTGTCGTTCACTTCATATATATTGTTATATATTACTCACAAGTGATTACGTTATATATGAGACTTGTCATGCAGAAAACCACCGAAATGATCTTTCACGCGTACGGCGGCCAGCTTAGAATGAGCGAAGCCGTCCGCCACGGGATCAAGCCCTACACGCTCTATGCTCTGAGGGACCGCGGAATCGTCGAACTGGTAAGCCGGGGCATCTACCGGCTGGCGGACCTACCGCCGCTCAGCGATCCGGATCTGGTCACGGTGGGCCTGCGCTATCCCAACGCCGTCATTTGTCTCGTCTCGGCACTGGCCTACCACGGCATTACAACCCAGATTCCTCATGAAGTGTCGGTAGCGGTTACCCGAACGTCGCGTCTTCCGTCACTCGACTACCCTCCGGTGCGAGCCCACCGTTTCTCGAAGGCAAGCTTCTCGGCTGGCATCGAAACGCACCGGATCGACGGCGCGGCGGTCAGAGTCTATGACAGGGAGAAGACGGTGGCGGACTGCTTCAAGTTCCGAAATAGGATCGGCATGGACGTGGTGCTGGAAGCGTTCCGGCTGCACCGGGACCGTTATGGACTCGATCTTGGCAAGCTGCTGGGATACGCCCGGGCGTGTAGGGTGGAAAAGGTGATGTGGCCTTACCTGGAGGCCAGCCTTTGATACCTGCACGCGATGTGGCCGCGTCAGTCCGGCAGCGCCTCCTAAACAAAGCCAGAAGCGACCACCGGCCCTTTGGCGAGCTTCTGCAGTATTTCGCCATAGAGCGGTTTCTCTACAGGTTGTCCCGGTCCGAACACAACGAACGATTCATCCTTAAAGGCGCGCTGATGCTGCAAGTGTGGGGTTCGTCAGAGATTCGTCCGACTATGGAAATCGATCTGCTTGGCAGTACACACAACGAGGAAGCTGATGCTGTCTCGCAGGTCCGGGACATTCTGAACGTAGACGCAAAAGAGGACGGTCTGCTCTTCGATCCAACCAACATCCGAACCGAGCGCATTACCGAAGGCGCGGAACACGAGGGGATCAGAATTCGGTTCGGTGGGACGCTCGGTACGGCACAAGTCCACATGCAGATCGATATCGGCTTCGGAGACGTGGTATATCCCGGTCCGGAAGTCGCGCAGCTACCGGTGTTGTTGGATTTCCCAGCACCTCGGTTAATCGGCTACAGCCGCGAGAGCACTGTCGCCGAGAAGCTCGAAGCCATGGTCAAGCTGGGAATGTTGAACAGCCGAATGAAAGACTTCTATGATATCTGGCTACTATCACGACAGTTCGACTTCGACGGCGCTAAACTGACCGAGGCCGTCAGGCTTACTTTCGACCGGAGAGGCACTGTGCTGTCCCAGCCGGTGGAGGCGTTCACCACTTCCTTCGCAAATGTCAAACAGGTTCAGTGGTCGGCATTCCTCAACCGGCTTCAACAGAAACATGTACCCACATCATTCGCGGAAATTACAGCCGCGCTCGGTGAATTTCTGTCGCCCGTCGTCGAAGCGCTTGTGTCCGGCAGCGCCTGCCCGAAACATTGGAAGGCATCCGGTCCCTGGACCTGAGCCAACCCCGGCAAATTGCTGTGAATTACTCGCCTTTTTGTCGTATATCCTCGGCCGCTACACAAATACCCTCTTGACTCTCACCCAAAACATACGTATAGTATATTAATCGGGCTCATGCGACTCGCATGGGCGTAAGAATCAAGTAGTTCCAAATCAGAATACTCTCGCGTCCCTAAAGCGGACCCGCACCCCGCGGACCTTCAAGCGTCCCCGTGCTACTTCTGATCGACACCCGGCACGGGGTTTTTTCGTGCCCTTATTCAACGCATTCAATGCGCACGGACGTGGGAGGAGCGGATCATGGGTTGTTCTGTTACAAAGCGGGGACGCTGGGTCGAACTCAGGAAGAGCGACGCCCGGCGCAGGATGTTCCGAAGGGAGTACAAGTACCTGGTGATGGAGGAATACGTCTTCCGGCTTGCGCATGCGTACCCGCCCGTCACCGTGTACAGGCAGAGCCGCCTGCAGGAGGAGGCGAGTCCGCTGCCCATGTTCCGGTTCGACGAGAACAGGCTCGTGGTGTACCCGGGGTACTCCTGGGACGGCGCGTCGGGTCCGGCGGTCGACACCGCCTCGTCGATGGCCCCGAGCCTGATGCATGACTGCGCCTACCAGTCGATCCGGATGGGGCGGCTGAGCCGGGACTACCGGAAAGCCGCCGACAGCGACTTCCGGGAACTGCTCCGGTCCGAGGGGATGGGCCGGGTGTGGAGCCGCGTCAGGTACTGGGCCCTGCGCGCCTTCGGCGGCCGCGCCGCCAAACCGTAGCGGTGAAAGCCTTTCACGTCGGGGAAACCGGCCACTCCGGCGGCGTGCCATGTCAATTGCGTTTGCCCGATTGCGCCGCTTGACCTATATTACGGGGGTTCTATCGTAGCGTTGCGCGGGCGCCAATGGCCGGCAATGCGTCTCAACCCGGAACGGACCAGGAAGCCGAAAGGACCGATCCCCTATGGCCAAGACCCCCGACATGGGTGACATACAGAAGGACCTCAAGGAGTTCTTTTCGACCAAGTACGGCGCGCAGGTCCAGTTCGCCCAGCCGGAGAAGGAAGGCGTCCCGGCGGATCCGCCCGCGGAAGAAGTCCCGCTGCCGGAGATCCGGTTCGACATGAAGCCGGAGGAGCTGGAAGCCTACCTGAACGAATACGTTATCCGCCAGGACGAGGCCAAGGAGATCCTGGCCACCAAGATCTGTACCCATTTCAACCGCATCCGGCTCCAGGAGGAGAAGGAACCGGTCGGCAACATCAAGAACAACATCATCCTGATCGGCCCGACCGGGGTGGGGAAGACCTACCTCATCAAGCTCATCGCCAGCCGGATCGGCGTGCCCTTCGTCAAGGGCGACGCCACGCGGTTCAGCGAGACGGGCTACGTGGGCGGGGATGTGGACGAACTGGTCCGCTCGCTGGTCCACGAGGCCGACGGCAACATCAAGCTGGCGGAATACGGCATCATCTACATCGACGAGATCGACAAGATCGCCTCGTCGGGCAACATCGTGGGGCCCGACGTGTCGCGGACCGGGGTGCAGCGCACGCTCCTCAAACTGATGGAGGAGACGGACGTGGACCTGCAGGCGCCCCACGACCTGACGTCCCAGATGGAGAACGCCCTCCAGTTCCAGAAGACGGGCAAGGTGGAACGAAAGCGCATCAATACGCGGAACATCCTCTTCATCGTCAGCGGGGCCTTCGCCAACCTGGAAGAGATCATCAAGAAGCGCATGAGCGTGCAGACCATGGGCTTCGAGCAGGGCGACGGCGCGGAAAAGCCCGACGACGGCGAATGGCTGCCGCACGTGACCGCGGAGGACCTGATCAAGTACGGCTTCGAGTCGGAATTCATCGGACGCCTGCCGGTAACCGCCGTGCTCCACAAGCTCAGCGTCGACGACCTGTTCCAGATCCTGCGTAACCCGAACAGCCCGGTCATCATCGCCAAGAAACTGGACTTCAAGGCCTACGGCATCGACGTGGACTTCGACGAGAAGTCGCTGCGCCTGATCGCCGAGCAGGCCCACCAGTCAGGCACGGGCGCCCGCGGCCTCATCGGCGCGATGGAGCGGATCCTGATCCGGTTCGAGAAGAAACTCCCGTCCAGCACGGTCAAGCAGTTCGGCGTGACGGCCGAAGTGGTGGAACACCCGGAGCGCGAGCTCGAGCGGATCCTCGTGGAGGCGCCGCCCGAACCGGCCGAGCTGGTTCAGGTGTACTACGCGGAACACGATATCACGCTCACGCTGGACGAAGCCGCGGCCGCCGCGCTGGAAAACCTGGCCGGGCAACAGGGCCGGACCACCGAAGATATGGGGCTGGAACTGTTCAAGGACTACGTCCACGGCCTGAAGCTGATCCAGGCCAGGGAGCTGAAGATCACCAAGGCAGCGATCGAGAACCCCGGAGCGTACCTGGACCGCCTGATCAAGAAGTTCTACGAAAACCAACCCAAGACGACCTGACGATCATCCACCCGAATCACCGCCCATGATCCCGGTAGCACTCACCATCGCGGGTTCCGACTCCGGAGGCGGCGCCGGCATCCAGGCGGACCTCAAGACGTTCTCGGCCAACGGCGTGTACGGCATGTCGGCCGTAACGTCGGTCACCGCCCAGAACACCCTCGGCGTGCAGGCCGTCCACAACCTGCCGCCCGAAGCGGTGGCGGCGCAGATCGAATCCGTCCTTTCGGATATCGGCGCCCGGGCTATCAAGACGGGCATGCTCGCCAACGCCGAAATCATCGCCGCCGTGGCGGACACGCTGCGGGCGTATCCAGATATTCCTCTCGTCGTGGATCCGGTGATGCTCGCCAAGAGCGGCGACGCGCTGCTGGAACCCGAGGCGGTTTCCACGCTGATCGAAGGGCTCTTCCCCCTCGCCGCCGTCGTCACGCCGAACCTGGACGAGGCAAAGGCGCTGACGGGCATCGAAGCGTCGGACGTGGATGGGATGAAGGCGATCGCCCGGAAGCTCCACGAGATGGGGCCGCGCCACGTGGTCGTCAAGGGCGGCCACCTCGAGGGGCCGGCGGTCGACGTGTTGTTCGACGGCGCGGAATACCGGACCTTTGAGGCCGAACGCATAGACACCCGGAGCACCCACGGTACGGGGTGCACCTTCGCGTCCGCCATTGCCGCCGGACTGGCCAAAGGGGCCGGGGTGGCCGAAGCCGTGGCGTCCGCGAAGACCTACCTCACCGAGGCCCTGCGCCACGCCGAACCCCTGGGTGGGGGGCACGGACCGGTCCATCATTTTCACGAACTCTACCGCGACGCCGATCGCCTCTCAGTCCTGGACCAGTTGTCGGCCGCGGCGCGCCGTCTAGAAAGCGCCCACGCGGGGGACCTCGTCCCCGAAGTGCAGTGCAACCTGGGCATGGGACTGGCCGGCGCGCAGTCGGCGGACGACGTGGCCGCCTTCCCCGGCCGGCTCATCCGCGTGCGCCGGGATATCCGCTCCGTGGCGCCGCCCGAGTTCGGCGCTTCCTCCCACGTGGCCCGGATCATCCTCACCGCCATGCGTAGGGACCCGTCCAAACGATCCGTGATGAACATCCGGTACGACGAATCGATCCTCGGCGCCTGCCGGGGACTGGGACTCTCGATCGCCTCCTTCGACCGCCACGAGGAGCCGCTCGAATCGAAAAGACGGGAAGGTTCGTCGCTGGAGTGGGGAACGGCCCGGGTCATCGAGGAGCAGGGCTTCGTGCCGGATATCGTCTACGACCTGGGGGACGAGGGGAAGGAACCCATGATCCGGGTCATCGCCGAGACCCCGGAGCGGGTCGGGGATATCGCACTGGCCGTGCTGGAAAAGTCACGGGGGAAGTAGGCCGGTCAGTACCCCAGTTTGCGCAGGTAGGCGCGTTCCAGCTTCATCTTCTCTGTATCGGGCAGGTCCGACTGGCTGGGACACACGGTCACCCACCGGTCGTAACCGATCTCCTCCAGCGCCTTCATGGCGGCGCCGAAGTCGAGCAACCCGCCGTCTCCGAGCTCGACGAAGCGGTAATCCTTGTAATCCTGCAGGTGCACGTACACCAGCCGGTCCCTGAAGTCCCGGATGGACTGGGCGGGATCGTAGTGCCAGAAAGCCGAATGGGAGACGTCGATGCAGAGCTGCGCCCGCTTCATCAGGCGCATGAGCAGTTCCCATTCCTCTCGGGAATCGACCGTGGTGCTCGTATGGATGTGGTAGCACACGTCCAGGTCGTACTGCGACGCGTAGTCGGCGAATTCGTCCGACAGATCCGCCAGTGCCCGGATGTCGTCCGGGGTAGAGGAGCGGCCGTAGGGCCGGTTGGCGCCCATGAACATGAAGGTGTCCGCCTCCACGTCGGCGGCGAAGTCGATGCGCCGCTTGTTCCGCTCCTTCATCTCGTGACTGCCGTCGATCGTAATGCCGGTTCCGGTGACCACGGCGACCTGAACGCCCGCACGATCCGAAATGGTCTTCACCCGCTTCGCCGACCCCAGCCAGTCCAGCGACTGCCGGATCTCCCAGCCGTCCCAGCCGGTTTCCTTCAGCTGCCCGAGGATTTCATCCAGGTCCGGGGTCTGCCACCGCAGTCCGCTGAATCCCAGTTTGAACTTCAATACGGGCTCCTTTACGCTACGCCTTTATCTTCGCTACACCTTTATCCGGCCACTTCACCCGAAATGGCGATCTTGCGGACCTCTTCGCCGTCGAGCCGGTAGTTGGTCGACAGCGCGTCGATGGCCTCGCCGACCCGGCTCAGCGGCAGGGTGTGGGAGACCATTTCCTCGAAGGGGTAGCGGCCCGATTCGAGGATGGGCAGGCCGCGCACGAAATGCGTGATGGTGCTGGCCCAGACCCCGACGAGGGTGATGTGGCGGAACACGAAGTGGTTGAAGGGGTTCATGGAAACGTCGCCCGCGTCGGTGAAGTGACCGCCTTCCACGTAGGTCCCGCCCCGCCGCAGCATTTCCACGCCCTCCGGGATGGCCGGCGGCACGCCCGTGCACTCGAAGACCACGTCGGCGCCGTAACCTCCCGGCGTCTCCGCCTTGACCGCTTCGATGCGTTCCTGCGCGTCCGGCACTTCCTCGATGTTGATGGTCACGTCGGCGCCAAAGGCCTTCGCCAGTTCCAGGCGCGACGCGGGCGCTCCGACCACGATGGTGCGGTGCGCGCCGGCCTCGATGGCCGCGGCCAGGCTGAAGAGTCCGATGGCGCCGGCGCCCTGGATGACCGCGGTGGACCCGAGTTTCATCTGGGCTTTTTCTGCAAAGTGCAGGCCGACGGTGAAGGGTTCGAGCAGTACTGCGACCTCGGGTGGACTCTGGACTTTTAGAAACTTGCTGCGGGGGATGTTCAGCAGCACGTACTCGGCGTACCCGCCCTGAAAGTGGGGCTTGATGTCGGCGTAGGGCCGGAATCCGTAGGCCAGCACGTTGGGACAGAGCCCGGGCTCCCGCACCACCGCGCAGAAGTAGCAGGTCCCGCACTGCTGCCCCGGTATGATGGCGATGAGATCGCCCTCCCTGACCGGCTTGTCCATGGCGTCCGTGTCGACGCCCGACCCCAGCTTCTCGATGACGCCCACGATCTCATGGCCGAGCACCAACGGGAAGGCCTTGCGCCGCGCGTGACCTTGATAGACGTGCACGTCCGTGCCGCAGACGCCGCACATGGACTGCCTTACGAGCACCTCTCCCGGACCGGGGTCGGGGACCACCGCCTCGCCGACGGTAAACGTGCCCTTTTCCCCGCTCAGGATCGCCGCTCTTCCCGTTCGCGCCATTCAGCCTCCAGGATACTTGCCGGCCGCCGCCGACATCGCCCGCAGGGCCGACATCGCCGGCCGGACCGACAGTGCTCAGCAGACGGCCGTGCGTCGTACCGGGCGACCGCACCAGTTCGCCGGCCGGACCGCGTCAAACCGTATTTAGCCGTTGAAGCGTCGTTCCGCTTCCGCCCAGTCCACCACGTTCCACCAGGCTTCGATGTAGGCGGGACGCAGGTTCTGGTAATTCAGGTAGTAGGCATGCTCCCACACGTCCAGCCCCAGGATGGCCGTCTTGCCTTCCATGATCGGGCTGTCCTGGTTGGCCGTGGAGTAGACCTCTAGATTGCCGGAACCGTCCTTGGCGAGCCAGGCCCAGCCGGAACCGAAGCGCGTCGCGCCCGCCGCCGCGAACTGCTCCTTCATGGCGTCGAGGCCGCCAAAGGTACTGTCGATCGCCGCGGCCAGGTTGCCCGTGGGGTTTCCGCCGCCGCTGCCGCTCATGATCGTCCAGAACTGCGTGTGGTTGGCGTGTCCGCCGCCGTTGTTGCGCACGGCGGTCTTGATGGCGTCCGGCACGATGGCGCAGTTGTCCGCCAGCAGTTCGTCCAGGCTCTTGCCGGCCAGGTCGCTGTGGTCCGCCAGGGCGTTGTTCAGATTGGTGATGTAGGTGTTGTGGTGCTTGCCGTGATGGATTTCCATGGTGCGCGCGTCGATGTGGGGCTCGAGCGCGTCATGGGCATAGGGCAGATCAGGCAGCGTGAATGACATAGTACTCTCCTTTGGGGATGATTCCGCACAACTGTTGAGAATCGCGGTGCCGGCCAGACCGGCCAGGGCGCCGCCTGCTATTTTACCAATAAAACCACGGCGGGAAAGGCCGGAGCCGGCGCTTCCCGCATCCCTATTCGAATCCGCTTCGGGGATCGAATCCGCATCGAGGGACGAATGCGCTTCCGTTTTTTTTGGTTTCATTTCAAAGCCTTTCCCTGTAATTGTCTGCTGCTACGCCGGCGGTTCGACCCCGGGGCGGTTAAACACGCGCGTCGGCCCGAGGCCCGATCTCCGGCACTTGGCATTGCTACGCCGTCTCCACCACGTCTCCGAAAAGCGTGAAGGGTGTGGATCCGCTCACGCGCACGGGCACGATCATGTTGGATTCGACGCCGTCCCGCACCGGGAACACGACGGTCTTGAAGGCGTCCGTCTTGCCGAAGAGCTTGTCGGCGTCCCGCCTGGATGTTCCTTCGACGAGCACGTTCACGGTCTCTCCCCGGTACGCGCGGTTCCGGGATTCGGAGATCGCCTTCTGCATCTCGATGACGGCCGTCAGGCGCCGGCCCTTCACTTCTTCCGGCACGTCGTCGGCCAGGCGCTTGTGGGATGCGGTCCCGGGCCGGGGCGAATACTTGAACATGAAGGCGCTGTCGAACCGCACGGTCCGCATCATCTCGCACGTCGCCTCGAATTCCGCTTCGGTCTCCCCGCAGAAACCCACGATGATGTCCGTCGTCAGGGCGATCCCGGGAATGCGCTCCCTAAGCCGCCGGACGACGTCGAGAAACACCTCCGGGGTATAGTCCCTGCGCATGCGGGAAAGGGTCGCCTGCGCGCCGGACTGCAGCGGAAGGTGCGTGTGAGGACAGATCTTCGGGGAAGCCGCCATGACCTCGATCAACCGGTCCGGGAAATGCGCCGGATGGGGCGAAGTGAACCGGATGCGCTCGATGCCGTCGACTTCCGCCGTCCGGGTAAGCAGGTCCGCTAAATCCACCTCGCCGTCCTGGTACTTGTTCACGGTCTGCCCGAGCAGGGTCACTTCCCGGTAGCCTTCCGCCGCGAGGCGTTCGACCTGGCGGATCACCTCGCCGTGGGGCGTGCTGCGCTCCCGGCCGCGCACGAAGGGCACGATGCAGAAGGAGCACATCTTGTCGCAGCCGCGCATGATCGTGACCCAGCCGTTTACGCCGGCTTCCCTGACGGGGTCGATGTCGAGATAGTGTTCCGCCCGGTCCCAGGTCAGGCTCAGCGCCGGTTCGCTTTCCGCGTCCAGCGCGCGGAGCATGGCCGGCAGGCGCCGGTAGCTGTCGGGACCCGCGACCAGGTCGATGTAAGGCGCGCGCTCGATGATCCGGTCGCCGAGGTGCTGGGACATGCAACCGCAGAGCCCCAGGATCAGGTCGGGGTTGGCCGTCTTGAACCGGTTCAGTTCGGACATGCGCCCGAGTACCCGCTGCTCCGCGTTCTCGCGGATGGCGCAGGTATTCACCAGGATCACGTCGGCCCGGTCGACCCGGTCGGTGACCCGGTAGCCCTCGCGGGCGAGCAGCCCCACGATCAGCTCGGAGTCCGCCTTGTTCATCTGACAGCCGTAGGTCTCCACGTACAGGGACCGTGCCTGCGTCCCGGCAGGTGCCGCAGGCGGTTCGAGAACCGTGCTGTCGGTGCTTACTGTATTTACCGTGCTGTCCGTACTGTCCATGCTGTCCAGGCTGTCCAGGCTGACCGCCACCATGCATCCCCGTGTGATTTCGCGTTTTTTTGGATTCCGCTAATCTATAAGTGCGGCATGGTACCGTCAATCAAAAACATGCCCTGCGCGGCGTATCCGTCGCCTCAGTTGTTCCAGTCCTTCGCGGACTTCGTCGCGGGGCAGTCCGCCCCGTTCCAGGCGGTCGTCCTCCGCGGATTCGAGCCGTTCGTAGAACGCCATCCCGAGCCGGGCGAATTCGGGCTCGGCCGGGTGATCGTCCATGGCGTGAAACAGGACATCCTCGGCGCTGGCGTACCGGCCGTACCGTTCATAGTAGGTGAAAAGCAGCATCGAAGTCGACACGGGCAGTTCAACGTGCTCGAGGAGGCCGAGCAGCTCGCCGATCGCTTCGTGGGGATCCGTAACGAGACCGGTGGTGCTGATGTCTTCGCTGATCCACCGAAAGTCCTCCGTTTCGATGGACGGCTCCACGGCGATTTCCAGGTAGCAGTTAAGGGCCTTCAGGTACAGGCGTCTGCCGTCCTCCTCCTGCCCGTCCGCCATGGCCAGCGTCCCGTCCTCCTTGAACAGGCGCGCGGCCATGAGGGCGGTGTCCACGGCCCCACCGCTCCGTTTCATCAGCATGGAGAGCAGGGTGCGTTCCGACAGCGCCATAACGGACGCCGTCGACAGGCCGAAGATGTCCTCCCAGGTCTGGGTGATGATCGAACGCGCCCGGTGAGTGTCCTGGTCGCGGCGCGCCCGGATCAACAGGATCAGCGCATCGATGAAAACGCGGATCGTCCTCATAATGTAATCCTGTCTGAACATCGAACGGGCCCTCACGCGATGGAAGCTAAGGAAGAAATCACGCCGTATTCGGGGTATGGCTGGAATACCGACGAAACAGGAGAGACGCCCGGAGGACGCGGCGGCATGGACAGGCGGCATGGACAGGCGGCATGGACAGGCGGCACGGATTAGCGGCACAGAAATGAAAAAGGCAGGGATTATACGAAGCCCCTGCCTATCTGATTCTGTTAAGCGGTCGTAATGATCAGCAGCCGTTTTCCGACCGGATGTACTGCATGGGATTGACGCGCCTGTGGTCCTTGTGAACCTCGTAGTGCAGGTGGTTCCCGGTGGTTCTCCCCGTCATGCCCACGTGTCCGATGATGTCGCCGCGCTTCAGTTCCGCGCCTTTCTTCACCAGGATGGCGGAAAGGTGGCCGAAGCGGGTCTTGTAACCGTTCAGGTGGTCCACGTCGAGGTACAGGCCGTACCTGGGATCCACGCCAGTCCGGGCCACGACGCCGCCAGCCGGCGACTTGACCGGGGTCCCGGGGGCCGCGGCGATATCGATCCCGTGGTGCATGGTGTAGAGACCGGTGAAGGGGTCGGTCCGCAGGCCGTACCGGCTGGTAATCACACCGGTCACCGGAGTGATCGAGGGTACGAACTGCCAGCGGTCGTCGACCTCGCGGATCTGCTGCTCGATGTCCTCCATGCTCCTGAGCGAAAGACTCGATCTGCGCCGGGAAGTCTCCATCTCGGAGTGCAACCTGGTAGCCCGGTAATAGGGCGAATCGGGCGCGAATCCCGGATCCGGCGACGGGGCCGGTCCGCCCACACCCACCTGGCGGATATCCGGATGGATGCTCGGAAGTCCCGCGATGAGCCGGGCGGTCTCTTCCGATGCGATCAGCGATTCCAGCCTGGCCTTGTTCGACTGGCTGGACTGCTCCAGAATCCTGATCTCTTCGTGCATGCTGCCGTGTCGGTATTCGGCAAGCCATGACCGCGCACCGGCGTACAAGACGCCCGTTACCATGACCAGCGTGCCCAGCATGACGGCGATCGGCAGTCCGGATATCCGAACCGTTCTATCCCCGAAATGCAAGACCAGCAGCCCGGTCGGCATTCGGCGTTTTATCAAAACTTAAATTCCTGAAACTATTGTCTGGCGAAATAGTTGCCAAACAAATCTTAGTCTATGCGATTAAACCACTTATCGCGACTATATGTGACTTAAAATGTAGCGTGTCGCGCCGCGTGTCAAACTTTTTTTGAGGTTTTTCGGTCATCCGGACGCCGGCTCACAGGCCCCTTTCCGGGAAGAACCAGGTCGACGGATCGAGGATGCGGCCTTCGTGGTGGACCTCGTAATGTATGTGGTAGCCACTGGTCTTTCCGGTCATTCCGACCAACCCGATGATCTCACCACGTTCCACCCGTTGCCGACTTCGGACGAGTACCTGGGAGAGGTGGCCGTAACGCGTGACATACCCGTTCTGATGGTTGATGTCCACGTACCTGCCGAGGCTCGCGTTCACGCCGGTCCGTGAAACCACGCCGTATGCCGTGGCCCGCACCGGCTCGTCCTTGTTCGCTGCGATGTCCAGCCCGCCGTGTACCCGCACCTCGTCGCTCAGCAGGTTCCGCGACGTGCCGAAGGGTCTCGAAATCGGTCCCTGCACCGGTGAGATGATGGGGATGCCGCGCCAGTAGGCTTCGTCGACACCGGATGCCGCTTCGACGGACCGCAGGCTGGCCAGCTCCGCGCGGGTTTCGTCCAGTAACCGGTCGATCCGGCCACCGATCCGGTCTATGGCCGCGGCGGGCGATTCGGTCCACTCGATGGATGCCTGGGCCGGCGGGGATGCTTCGGCGCCGGCAGCCGGACCATGCGGGCCGAGCGAACCAAGCGGACCAAGCGGTCCGGGCGCATCGGGACCGCGGACGATCTTGTCGATATCCGCCGCCCGTTCCGACAGATTCTCAATCCGGGATTCGAGCGTACCGTCCAACGCATGCAGGGCGCCTAACTGCTCCCGCAACCGGTTGTTCTCCCGCTCCCGTTCCGTCAGGGCGCCGTCGTCCACCAGGGTCGTCAGGTAGGACGCGCCGATATGCCATCCGGCCAGCATCAGAAGTACCAGGACGGCGAGGCCGGCCAGGACCGGAAGGAGGCCGTACTCCCGGGCTTCGTCCCGGGCATTGGCCGGCAAATGTATGAATGAAACGAGCTTGCGTCGCAGCATACCGTTCTCCGCGCCCCGGCGACCGGTACGGCGCTGCCGCGGGCGGATATGCGGCGGGGTGTCCGGGGTGGATCCCGCCGCGCCGGAGATGGGGATCGATCAGTTCAGATAGGCCCGGAGCTTCTGGCTCCGAGAGACATGGCGAAGCCTGCGCAGCGCTTTTTCCTTGATCTGGCGCACGCGCTCCCTCGTGAGACTGAACCGCGTCCCGATCTCCTCGAGGGTATAGGATCGTTCCATGTTTATGCCGTAATACAATGCGATCACGGCCGCTTCCCGCTTGGTCAGGGACCCGAGCGCCCGGAAGATCTCGTCTTTGAGCGCATCCACCATCAGCGCCTCGTCCGGCGCATCCTGGTCGTCGTCCTCGATGAGGTCCAGCAACCGGTTGTCTTCGCCCGCCTTGAGCGGCGCGTCCAGCGACACGTGGCGGCTCGCGATGCGCATCGTGTCCTTCACGTCGCCGGGATTCATGTCCAGCTCCTCGGCGATCTCCTCGGTACTGGGCTCCCGTCCGAACTCCTGCTCGAATTCACTGGAAAGCCGGCCGATCTTGTGGAGCGTGCCCACCCGGCTCAGGGGAAGGCGCACGATGCGGGACTGCTCGGCGAGCGCCTGGAGAATGGACTGCCTGATCCACCAGACCGCGTAGGAAATGAACTTGAAGCCCTTGGTCTCGTCGAACCGCTTGGCCGCCTTGATCAGCCCGATATTTCCTTCGTTGATCAGGTCGGACAGGGAAAGGCCCTGGTTCTGGTACTGCTTGGCCACGCTGACCACGAACCGGAGATTGGACGACGTCAGCTTCTCCAGCGCCTTCTGGTCGCCGGCCCGGACCGACCGGGCCAGTTCGGTTTCTTCTTCGGCCATCAATAGCGGCACGTTGCCGATCTCCTGCAGGTAGAGGTCGAGAGACCGGTCTTCCGTCGCCGCCGTATTGGTTTTCGTTATTGTACTCACGTGCTGTGACAACTCCTGTTTAACCGTTTGACTTCGGGGTCGTATCCGTCCCCACTTAACCGGAATCCCCCGTCCGTTCGAACGTTCCGGACGGCCCGGCACACACTGCCGTAAAACCGGCAAGTTTACTAACATACACAAAATTGGAAACTTGTCAATAAAAAACAGGCGAACGGGGGTCGTCGCGTCAGCCGGGCAGGGGTCGTCGCGTCAGCCGGGCAGGGGTCGTCGCGTCAGCCGGGCAGGGCCGCCAGGGTACCCTGTTCATCGAATTCCAGCGGACCGCGGCGGTCCGTGATTTCGATGTCCTCCCGGCCAGCCAGTTCTTCGGACAGGGCCTCGGAGACCGCGACGCGGCCGAGGGAAAGCGTGTTCCGGATGCGGACGGCGCGTCCCTCTCCAGGCAGTTTCATGCCGATGGTGGAGAAGGCGGCCTCGATAACCTCGCGGTCCGTGTCGAGGAACACGGGGATGCGGGATTTCTGCGGACTCATGCCCGTGATGGAATTCACGTAGGTATACCGGTGGTTGATCTTGTCCACCAGGCGCCGCGTCGTGAAATCGGCCAGCCCGATGCCCACGGCGTTGCCCTCGCTCTCGGGCGTCAGGTCGCGGACGACGATCCGCAGGATCCGCGGGTTCGCGGGTTCGGTCTCGAAATTCTGCATGCGCCGGCCTATGATGTTCGTGTCCATCCCGGTACCGCTGATGTTCTTGCCCATCTCGTCGACGATCAGGATGTCGATGTCGTCGGACGGCAGGCGGGGCATGAGGCGTTGCGCCTCCCGGAACAGCCGCCGTTCTTCCTGCTGCAGGACACCTGCCGGGACGCCGATGAGGTGCGCGGTCTGGTCGTAGGCGTTCTCGATTATAGCCAGCCCGAAGGCCACGGGCGCGCGCTCGAGCACGTGCCGCGACACGGTCGTGATCATGTGTTCGAACCCGTATTCGAAGACCGCGCCGTGATAGTAGCTGGCGCCTTTCTGCTTGCCCAGCCCGATGGCCAGCATCTTCATGAGGCCGCTGCCGACCGAGCCCTTGAAGTCCGTATGGGGTTTCACGCGGTTGACCACCACGATGTGGTCGGCACCGAGGGCGTTTCGGTCGAAATAGACCGGAAGCCCGTCCGCGGTCTCGCCGAGACTCGCCGGCTCGATGTCCGAACGGATGGGACAACCCGTCGCCGCCTCGTGGATGCCGTAGTTCTCCAGAACCCGGCGCTGTCCTTCCGAAGTCGCCCCGCCGTGGCTGCCCATGGCCGGCACGACGAAGGGTTTGAGGCCGGCCTTTGCCAGGGCGGCGACGACACTCTTCACGATGGTCGCGATGTTGCCGATCCCCCGGCTGCCGGTGGCGACGGCCACCGTGGACCCGGCACGCAGGCCTGTCTCCTCGATCATGCGGGAGACCTCCCCTTCGGCCGTTCCGGCGATGTTCTCGACGAAGGGCGCGTCGAACCGCTGGTGTATCTCCCTGAATGCGGGCAGTTTCATGTGGGGTCCTCCGTTTTGTCAGCCGATAAGTTCGTGTCCCCGAACTGCGTCTGCCGGGGCGGCGTCCCCTGGGGCCGCACTGTATTCAGATTTAAAATCACGCGTACCCGAAGACTGGTTCCGTCAGATGCCGTCGACGAACCGTCCGGGATTCAGCGTGCCTTTCGGGTCGAACCGGTTCTTGAGCATTTCCATGATGTGCCGGTTCCCGCGGGTCGAACCCCAGACGCCGACCCGTTCCTTCAGGGCGACGGGGGCGTGTTCCACCACGAAGACGCCTTGTTCTTCCGAAGCGATCCGCAGGTCCTCGATCAAACTGGCCAGCCCTTCGAGATCCGATTCCCGGAACGTCCCGTTCCGGTAGAAAACGAAGGCCACGTGACCACGCGCGAAATGGGAGAGCAGGCCGCAGCCGATGGACAGGCGCCGGCTGCCTTCGTCCGCCATCCGGAAGAGCGCTTCCACCCCGTCCGGTGTGACGCCGGCCCGGCAGGTCACGGCGGGGCCCATGTCCTGGGGCAGGAGACCGCCTCCCGGAAAAGCCCGCATCCCGTCGAGCACCCGTCGGTATCCGTCTCCGTCCACGGAAATGACGTCGGCCGCCCCCGAATCCCGGAAGATCCGCTCGCATTCCCCGGCCTGCCAGTCCACCGTCTCATCCGTGCCGATCATGCCCGCGACGACCGCGAAGTCCCGATCGTCCCCGAGGTGGCCTTCCACACCGCCGTCCGACCGGGATCCGGCCCCTGGTCCGGCGACTTCCCCGGCAATGAGGAAACGCGTCGCAGGACTGGCCACTTCCAGGAAGGAGGGCATGATCTCCGAATCCATGATCCGGAAGGCGCATTCGGCCGCTTCCCCGATCCCCGCCATGGTCCCGATGAGGAGCCTGCCCGCCGCCGGCAACGGCTCCAGCTTCAGGTTCACTTCCGCCAGGATGCCGAGCGTTCCGAGCGAACCGATGTACATCTTGTTCAGGTCGTATCCTGCCACGTTCTTGACGACCTGCCCCCCGGACCGGACGACGGTGCCGTCCGCCTGGACCACCCGGGCGCCGATGACCAGGTCCCTGGCCGTGCCGAAGGAAGTCCGGAGCACGCCCGAGGCATTGGTGGCGAGCGCCCCGCCCAGGGTCCCCGCGTCGCCGTGGGGCGGGTCCAGCGGAAGAAACTGGCCGCGCTTCCCCAGCCCGGCCTGCAGTTCCGCCATGGTGATGCCGGCCTCCACCGTGGCCGTCTGGTCCGCGGGCTCGTGCGCGACGATCCGGTTCAGGCGTTCCAAGGATACCACGATATCCGCGCGGGAGGGCGGATGACCGAAGTCCATTTTGGTGCCGCCGCCCCGCGGAATGACCGCGTAACCCAGTTCCGAGGCCATCTGCACGGTGGCCGCGAGTGATTCCACACTCCCCGGGGCCACGACGGCCGAGGGAACGACGCCTTCCACGGCGTGGGCGGCCAGCGCTTCCCGGCTCGCCGGGGTATAGCCGTCCACGAGGGATCCGAGCCTGCTGTGCAGCACCTCATCGGACATGGAGTAACCTGAGTGCCTTCGTGCCTATAGCAGCGCCGCCTGGCGGTTGGTGTACTTCAGCTCCGCCGTTCCGCATCCGATGCAGGTGCGGTTTGTGGGAAACATCTTGCCGGGATTGCTGAGGTTCTCCTCGTCGAACACCGCTTTGACCGTCTCCATGGCCTCGATATCCGCTTCGTTGAAGATCAGGGGCATCAGGTCGACCTTTTCGTATCCGATGCCGTGTTCCCCGGTGATGGACCCGCCCAGGTCGACGCAGGCCCGCAGGATCTCGTTACTGGCCTCCACGGTCTTCCGCGCCTGCTCCTCGTCCCGGTCGTCGTACGCGATACAGGGATGGATGTTTCCGTCCCCCGCATGGAAAACATTACCGATCAGCAGATCGTATTTCCCGGCCGTCTCCTGGATGACCCGCATGATGTCCGGGATTTTCGTCCGCGGAACCACGCCGTCCTGCACGTAGTAGCTGGGACTCAGGCGCCCCATGGCGCCGAAAGCCCGCTTGCGGCTCATCCACAGCAGGGTCCGTTCCTTGTCGTCCTCCGCGGTGCGTATATCGCTGGCCCGGTTCTCCCGGCAGACCTCGGCCACCGCCTCGGCCTGGGAGTCCAGGCCCGCTTCGTGACCCTCGAGTTCGATGATCAGCACGGCTTCGGCGTCCATGGGAAACCCGAAATGGTAGGCCGCCTCGATGGCGCCGATGGCGACCTTGTCGATCATCTCGAGGGCCGACGGTACGATCCCGCGGTCGACGACGCCGGCGACGGCGCGCGAGGCGTCTTCCACCTGGTCGAACACTACCAGGAACGTCCGCCATGCCTGGGGCAGGCGGGTCAGCTTGACCCACGCCCGTGTCACGATGCCCAGCATGCCCTCGGATCCGATCATGAGACCACGCAGGTCGTAACCCACGGCGTCTTCCGCCTTGCCGCCGAACCAGGTGACCTGCCCGTCCGGCAGGACCACTTCCACGCCCAGGGTATGGTTGGTCGTGACCCCGTACTTCAGGGTGTGGGGACCGCCCGAGTTCTCGGCGATGTTTCCTCCGATGGTACAGGCGTACTGGCTCGAGGGGTCCGGCACGAAGTGATAGCCCTGCTTGCCGGTCTCCTTCGACAGGTGGAGGTTGACCACGCCGGCTTCCACCAGCGCCCGCTGGTTGCGGAAGTCGACCTCCACGATGCGGTTCATCTTGGTCAGCGCGATCATGACCCCGCCGTCGGGCGGCAGGCTCCCGCCGCTCAGGCCGGTGCCCGCGCCGCGCGCCACGAAGGGAATCCGCGCTTCATGGAGAATCCGGACCACGGCCGCGACGTCCTCCGTCGTGGTGGGGTAGACGACGGCGTGCGGGGCATTCCGGTCGATGGTCAGCCCGTCGCATTCGTAGACGATCAACTGGTCCGGTGCGTCGATGACGTTCTCCCGGCCCAGCACGGCCACGAGCCGTTCAACGAGCTGGTCTTTATTCATCGGTCACCTCCGTACGCCTAGTGTCCCCAACGCTACGACCGGGTCAGGTCGAGGAATTCCATCCGGGTACTGCGATCATCCCTGAACACACCGAGCATGGCGCTTGTCGTCGCCTTGGAGTGCTGTTTCTCCACGCCGCGCATCATCATGCAGAGATGGTTGGCTTCCATGACGACGGCTACCCCCAGGGGATCGAGACAGGTCTGCAGGGTCTGGGCGATCTGGGAGGTCAGTCGTTCCTGCAGCTGAAGCCGCCGCGCGAAGACGTCCACGATGCGGGGGACCTTGCCCAGGCCGATGATTTTGCCGTTGGGAATGTATGCGATATGGCACTGGCCGAAGAAGGGCAGCAGATGGTGCTCGCACAGCGAAAAGAACTCGATGTCCTTCACCAGCACCATCTCGTCGTAATCCTCTTCATAGATAGCGCCGTTCAGAACGGTATCAATGCTTTTTTCATAACCCTGGGTCAGAAACCGCAGGGACTGCGCCACACGGAGGGGCGTGCGCCGGAGACCGTCCCGGTCCGGGTCCTCGCCGATCTCCGTGAGCAGCGACCTCGTCAATCCCTCGATCGGGTCCATCGTGGTCACGGGTCCTCCCCGCCATAATACTCGAAAGCGTTCTTGGATGTCTCCACCAGGCGAATCCGGTAGAGCGAAGGGGTATCAAAAAAAGGAAGCAGACGCTTCCAGATTACCCTGAGCAGTTCCTCAGAAGTCGGATTGACGGTCCTGAATTCCTCCAGGTCCCGGTTCAGGTGGCGATGGTCGTAGCGATCCACGACTTCCTTTTGCAGGACTTCATCGAAACGTCCCATTTCGATGACCATCCCGGTCTTCTCGTCCACCGGGCCTCGGACGGTCACCTCCAGCTCATAGTTGTGTCCGTGGCCATGGGGATTGTTGCACTTACCGAATATACGCACGTTTTCTTCGTCGCTCAACCTTATACTGTGCAGGCGGTGGGCGGCGTTGAACTCGACGCTTCTCGTAACGTGGACCATGCTGTCGTCTCCGGTGTATACGATGTTTCGTGTGCGGCTCTCGCGCAGCAGAACACGCTTGAGTACGCACGGTCCAGTACTGCCTTCCACCGCGTGCCAGAGGTACCGGGCGAGCCTTTCACTGGTCGGCGCCGGACCTTTCAAGGCGTCGTGATCGTGGTTCAGGTGGCTCAGGTTCAGCGGTTCGATCACGGCGTGCAGCAGTTGCTTGACCTCGGTCAGGTTCAGGACCACGCCGGTCCTGGGATCGACCGGACCCCCGAAGGTGAATTCGGCCTCGTAGTCGTGACCGTGGACGGTGCCGACGGCGCTGGAACCGTACACCCACCGGTTCCTGGCCTCCGTCCACTCCGGGTTGCGGCACAGGTGCGCCGCCGAGAACCGGGTTTTTCGCGTTATGAGCATCATGCGGTCGGGTGCTTCGGACGGCAGGTGGAACGGTCGGTCGGCAGGCCGTGGGAGTCAACGTCTTGCCGACACGCGGCGGCCTACTGGCTACAACGCTTTGGCTGCCGCCGCCGTCACGGTTCCGACGGCTTCATCAAGCGTACCGTTAAACGTGACGCCCGCGGCGTTCTTGTGGCCGCCGCCGCCCAGGGCCACCGCGACCTGATTGACGTCGGTATCCGGCCGGGACCGCAAGCTGATCTGGACGGTACCCTCCTTGCCTTCCACGAATATGATCCCGATCTCGACTCCGGCGATGGTCATGGTCACGTCCACGAACCCGCTCGTATCCGACGACCGGGCACTGGTTTCCTCAATCATGGACCGCGTAACGGTCAACCAGGCGACGCGACCGCATCCGCTAAACTGTATATTGGAAAGTGCGCGGCCCATGAGCCGGGTACGGGCGCCCGTGTTCCGGTTGTAGATCTGGTCGTAGACACGGGACGGGTCGACGCCCGTGGAGAGGAGTTTGGCCGCGACGATATGGGCGCACGGCGCGCTCCTGGCAAAGCGGAACGACACGGTATCGGTCAGGATGCCCGTGTACAACGCGTCCGCCGCCCTAGACGTGAGCGGCGCTCCGATCGAGTCGATCAGATCGTATATAAGTTCGGCCGTTGAGGACGCCTTCGTGTCGATCACCGACAGCGGCGTGATCAGTTCACTGTAAGGATGGTGGTCGATCACGATCTTTGCCGCCGCCGACTCTTCCAGCGGCTTCCGCAACCGCCCCAGCCGGTCCCAGCCGTTGGCGTCCACGATGACGACCACGTCCGCGGCGGCGAGACGCCCTGTCTCATCCTCCGAGGCGGGCGCAAGGATTTCCCCTTCGGGGTCCAGCCAGGTATAGGTGGCGGGAATGGCGTCGTTCATGGCGACTACGGCGTCCTTCCCCAGCGCTTTCAGACACTCGTAGACCCCCAGGGCCGATCCGATCGAATCCCCGTCGGGATTGACGTGGCTGGAGATCACGAAGGACTGGTTCGATGCGATGACTGCCTTGACTTCATCCCACATAACCATCTTCCATGGATCGGTCCCGGCGACGTCGCATATCGCCTCTGCCGGGGTTCGGTACGCACACCGTCGCTGAGCGCCTCTTGGCCGGGCTTCGGTCCGCACGGCAAGCCATTGATTCCGCCTGGGTCCGCCGAATCGGGTGATCCGGCGTGCCGGTAGGAAACGCCGAAAATAAAGATCAGACGCCCTTCATGTCAAGGCTTATTGTTGATTCTGAGCGGACTGAAAACGGGTTAAATGGTTGATAAATAAGTGTTTTAATTGACACGTCGCCGGCCGGCCAGTAGAATGCATGGAATCCAGGGAAACCTCCGGCTACAACGCCTCCGGCTACAACGCCTTGACGCCCAGCCACCTTCCGCGCCGACCAGGCCTTTCACGAAGTCTCTCGCTCGCTACATGCCCATGTCGAACGCCCTCGTCCTGTTTATGAAAGCCCCGAGACCCGGGACCGTGAAAACCCGGTTGACGCCACGCGTAACACTGGACGAGGCCGCTGAGCTCTACCGCGCCTTCATCCTGGACACGCTGCACCTGGCTCAGCGGACCGAAGTCGCTTCCCTCTTCGTGGCCTGGACGCCCGACGACGGACGGGCGGAACTCACTGCCGCCCTGGGCGATCCCGATGTGAACTGGCTCTGTCAGCGGGGTAGCCATCTCGGTGAGAGGATGTCGAACGCCTTCGCAGCCTTCCGGAAAGACGGATGGGAAAAGACCGTCGTGCTGGGCGGTGACAGCCCCCTCCTCCCCCCGGCTTACGTCGAAGAAGCTTTCGAGGCGCTGGACCGGCACAACGTCGTGCTCGGTCCCGCCGATGATGGAGGTTATTACCTGATCGGACTAAGCGGACCGGGCGGGCCGGGCGACCCGGGCGGGCCGGGCGGGCCGGGCGGGCCAGACGAACCAGACGATACCGGCAGTCCGGGCGGTCCGGGACGCCGCTGGAACGCCGACGGCCGGTACGACCGGCTGTTCGAATCCATTCACTGGGGCACCGGTAGCGTGCTGCGGCAGACCCGGGCGGCCATCAGGGCGTGCGGACTTTCATGCCACGAACTCCCGGCCTGGCACGATGTGGACCGCCCCGCCGACCTGGACCGGCTTGCCCGGGAAATACAAGCCCTGCGTGCCGGCGGCGACGACAGAACCGGCCGATGCACGAAAGCGGCGCTCGACGCGGTGATCCGGCGAGGGAGGGACCAGTGAGCCCCGGGCGCGAATCACGGCAACGCCAGTTCGCCCGCCTGCCTTCCGTGCGCCTGGTGCAAGGCGAATCCCGCATCGAAGCGCTACGCGGCCGTTTCGAGGACGGGCAGATCGACGCCGCGATCCGGAAGGTGCTGCGCGACGCACGGGACCGGATCCGGCTTCGTCCCCCGGAAAAGGAAGCGGGCGGACTCGCGGAAGCAGGCGGATTCGCGGAAGCGGACGGACTCGCGGAAGCGGGCGGATTCGCGCCGGAGCGCCTCGCCGAACGGGCCGCCGCGCGCCTGGAAGGTGAAGCCCGTTCGGCAAGCGGGGTGCTGATCAACGCCTCCGGCATCCTCTTCCATCCGCTCGCGCGGGACCCATACGCCGGTACGGCCGCCGGGCGCGCCTCGAGGCTGGCCCTCACCCTCGCGGCTTACGAGGAGGACGGCCGTACCGCCGGCCTCGTGCGCGATCTGACCGGCGCCGAAGACGTACTGGTCTGCCGGTCCGTCGCCGACGCATACCTCCTGGCGGTCCGCGCGCTTGCGGGTCGGAAGGAAGTGGTCATCGGCCGCAGCCAGGCGGGATTGATCGACGCGCCTTACGAGGATCGGCCCGTGAGCCCGCTGTCGCTCTGCGCCCTTGCCGGCGCCACGCCAGTCGAGACCGGCGCAACCAACAAGACCCGCCAGTCCGACTACCGGCGCGCGGTGGGAGACCGGACCGCACTGATCGTCATGGCCCGTCCGTCTACCTGTGCCCTTCGGGGTTTCACCGAGGAAGCGGCCCCGGAGGAGATCGTCCGGGCCGGAGCGGAACACGACGCCGCAGTACTTTACCTGACCGGCGATACGACGTTGCGGCCGGCCACTTCCGCCCCCTTCACGGCCAGAAGCTCGGTTTCCGATGCCGTACGTTCCGGCACGCCGCTGACCATCGCGGCGGGCGGCGGCCTGATCGGCGGCCCGCCCTGCGGACTGCTGATCGGGACACGACAGATCATCGCGCGATTGAGCGCGCACGACACCTGGCCGGCGGCGCAGGCCTCCCGGCACGTGCGGGCGGGATTGGACGCGCGGCTGGCGGAACTGGCCGAAGGTTCCTGCGACCTCGCGTGCCATCCGGAGGCACACATGCTGGCCGTGTCCGGGGAAGAGGTCGGCGCCCGCGCCCGCCTGCTGTTCGAACGCCTGTCGGAGGACGGGCGGCTTCGCGGGACGTGTGACGTGATCGAAAGCCGGGCGTATCTCACGGCGTACCGCCTCCCCACCGACGCCCTGCCCGGTTACGCCGTATCCATACGCCCGCCGGGCGGCAATCCCGGCGGCCTGGCGGCACGGTGGCTCAAGGGAACCCCGCCGCTGCTGGCCGAATGCGGCCGGGACCGGGTCCGGATCGATATGCGGGGCGTGGCGCGGCACCGCATCGCGGACGTGGCGCGAATCGTTCGGGCCGGCCTGTAGGTTTCCGGCTTATAACTTATGGAAATAATAATACTTGTAAGGGAACGGCGGGCCGGATATATTCGAACCGTACCACCGCAATCCGCAATCTTTCAACCGGAACAACGTGATTTTGCAAAAAGAGCAAGTCGTATCCGATGTAATCCATGTCGGCAAGCGGATGTATGACCGTGGATACGTAGCCTCGAACGACGGGAACCTGAGCGTTCGACTGTCCGAAGACCGATTGCTGATCACGATGACCGGGGTGAGCAAGGGTTTCCTGG
This sequence comes from Gemmatimonadota bacterium, assembly GCA_026705925.1. GTDB lineage: Bacteria > JAAXHH01 > JAAXHH01 > JAAXHH01 > JAAXHH01 > JAAXHH01. The sequence goes on along the minus strand of JAPOZT010000016.1, from coordinate 13,739 downwards.
ACCGGGACAAATTCGTGATCGTCGACTATGACGGCGCGGTGATCTCGGGGAAGCACGAACCGTCGTCTGAGATGAAGATGCACCTGATGGTGTACCGCGAGCGTCCGGACGTGCACGCCGTGGCCCACGCCCATCCCCCGGCCGCGACGGGTTTCTCGGTAGCCGGCGTGCATCTGCCCGACGCCCTGCTGCCCGAGGTGATCGTCTCCCTGGGATTCGTACCCATCGCGCCCTACGGGACGCCGGGGACCATGGAACTGGTCGAATCGCTCCGGTGCTTCGTGCGGAACCACGACGCGGTCCTGCTGGAAAACCACGGCGCGCTGACTCTGGGGCCGGACATCGTTTCGGCCTATCACAAGATGGAGACCATGGAGCACTGCGCGCAGATCGCCCTCGTGGCGCGCATGCTCGGGCAGGTCAACTCCATCGACCAGGAGAACGTGGACAAGCTTCACCGCATGTACGGCCGGCCCTACAATACATCCGGCGGAACCGAAGGATACCGGACCGAGGATTCCACATGACGACAACGCGCAGAGAACTGGTCAACGAAATCAGCGAGACGTTGGGACTGAAAAAGACGCAGATCTATCCCGTGATCGACGCGCTCTTCGAAATCATGCGGGAGAACCTGGTCGAGGGCAACCGGATCGAGATCAGGGGATTCGGCGCGCTGGAGATCAGGAACACCCGCCCCAAGCCGGCGGCCCGCAATCCGCGGACCGGCTACACCATCGAGGTTCCGGCCCGCCGGAAAGCCAAGTTCAAGCCCGGCAAGATCCTGAAAGAAGCGCTGCGCGCCCAGCGGAAGCGTCGGGAGTAAACCGCCGACGCTCAGGGCATCGACGCATCCACGCCAATCAGCGAGACATGCCTCCCTACTACCCGGTCGGCAAGCTGCCCGCGGAAGACCTGGACCGCATCCTGCGCCGCTATGCTTCCGGCGCCGACCCGAGACTGCTCGTGGGCCCGGGCATCGGCCGGGACGCGGCGGTCATCTCGTTCGGCTCCAGCGTACTCGTCTCGAAAACCGACCCCATCACCTTCGCCACCGAGGAAATCGGCTGGTACGCCGTCAACATCAACGCCAACGACATCGCCGCCATGGGCGCGGCGCCCCGGTGGTTCCTCTCGACCATACTGCTTCCGGAAGACAAAACCGACGCCGACCTGGTGGACCGCATTTTCTCCGGCCTGGCCGACGCCTGCCGGGAACTCGGCATCACCCTCTGCGGCGGGCACACCGAAATCACCCACGGCCTGGACCGGCCGCTGCTGGTCGGGCAGATGCTGGGGGAAACGACGGCCGACGGCTATGTCTCGGGTGATGGCGCCCGGGTGGGCGACCGGATCCTGCTGACGAAGGGAATCGCCATCGAGGCGACGGCGCTGATCGCGATGGAAAGAAGCGACGAGGTCCGGACGCGATTCTCCGACGAGTTTCTCGAGACCTGCCGGGGGTATCTCAGGCAGCCCGGTCTCAGCGTGGTGAGGGAAGCCCGCCTCGCCATGGAAACCGGCGGGGTCCACGCCATGCACGATCCCACGGAGGGCGGACTCGCGTCGGGACTGCGGGAGATCGCCATCGCTTCCGGGGTCGGCATGCTCATCGAGGAGGACCGGATACCGGTGCTGCCCGAACCGGAGGCTCTCTGCGCGTTCTACGGCCTGGATCCCCTGGGCGTCATCGCGTCGGGCGCCCTGCTCATCGTGGTGGAGGCAGATCGCGCGGAGCCCCTGGCAGCCCGCCTTGGCGAAGCCGGCATACCAGTCGCCGAGATCGGGTCCGTACAGCCTTCCGGGTTTGGAATCCGGATCAGGAGCAAGGGTCAGATCACCGATCTCCCGGCCTTCGACCGGGATGAAATCGGCAAGGTGTTCGAAGCGACGTAACGCAGTCCGGGACCGCTAAAAAAACTTGCATGCGAACCCTCGGAAGCTTAGATTTGGACAGCGAAAACCGAAAAGTACGGTGTACGGCCAGGGGTCGATTTCAGGCCCGGTTCCGATCACATCTTCGCATTCCTTCAGGAGAACATCATGGAAAAAGTGATGGAAATCATCGTTTTCCTCATGAAGCACATGCAGGATGAAAAAGGCCGTTTCAACGACATCGCCGACGTCTCCCAGACCCTCGTCGGCCACGGCTATACCCAGCAGGAGGTCAACACGGCCTTCGCCTGGCTCTTCGACCGCCTTCAGGCGCAGGCGGAAGTCGTGGTCGATCCGACCAGGCCGCTCCAGCCCAAACCCAACCGGATTCTGCACGCCGTGGAACAGCTGATGATCCAGCCGGACGCCTACGGCTACCTGTTGGAGCTTCGCGAACTGGGCCTGATCACCGATACGCAGACCGAACTGATCATCGAACGGGCCATGCTGACGGGCGCCCGTTCCGTCACCCGGGACGACATTAAAACCATCGCCGCACCGATCCTGCTCGAGTCGGAATCCGGCCAGGTCATGATCTGGCTGCCCGACGACCTCGAAGAGGGCATCATCGGGAACTGACGGTCGGCCCGGCCGACCCTCCTTCATCTCCAGCGCGACTACGCTCACGCGGCTGCTTTCACGCGACACTTTCACGCGACACTTTCAAACATGTCCAAATCACTCGTTATCGTGGAGTCCCCGGCCAAGGCCCGTACGATCAAGAAGTACCTGGGCAAGGATTTCGAGATCATGGCGTCCGTGGGCCATGTCCGGGACCTGCCGCCCAAGAGCCTGGGCGTCGACGTCCAGAACGGTTTCCAGCCCGAATACGTGACGATCCCGGGCAAGGAGAAGGTCGTGAAAGACCTCCGCAGCGCGGCGCGGACGGCGGATCAGATCTACCTCGCGACCGACCCCGACCGGGAGGGCGAGGCCATCGCCTGGCACGTGGCCAGCCAGCTCGGCAACAGCAAGAAGGAAGTGGGGCGGGTGCTCTTCCACGAGATCACCCCCGGGGCGGTGCGGACGGCGATCGACCAGCCCGTGTCGATCGACATGCAGAAAGTCAACGCCCAGCAGGCGCGCCGCGTCATGGACCGTCTCGTCGGTTACCAGGTCAGTCCCTTCCTCTGGAAGACGATTACCGGCGGATTGAGCGCGGGCCGGGTACAGTCGGTGGCGTTGCGGCTGATCTGCGAGCGGGAAGCGGAAATCGAGAAGTTCAAGGTCGAGGAATACTGGTCCATTACGGCCCATCTCCGGTCGGAGGGGGACGTCGTATTCCCGGTCAAGCTGATCCGCGTGGACGGCGAGAAGTTCAACCTGCCCGACGAGCAGTCGGCCCGGGCGCTGATCGAGGACCTGCGCGGGAAGACCTTCGAGATCGAGGGCATCACGCGAAAGCGCACGCAGCGCAACCCCTATCCGCCCTTTATCACCAGCACCCTGCAGCAGGACGCGGCCCGGCGCCTCCGGTTCACCACCCAGAAGACCATGATGATCGCCCAGCAGCTCTACGAAGGCATCGAACTGGGCGACGAGGGGGCCATCGGGCTGATCACCTACATGAGGACGGACTCGACCCGGATCGTGGACGAGGCCATCGCGGCCGTCCGGGAACTGATCGGCCAGGTCTACGGCGACGAATACGTCCCCCCCAAGCCGCGCAGGTTCAAGACCAAGCCCGGCGTCCAGGACGCCCACGAGGCGATCCGGCCCACGGCGGTGGACCGCACCCCGGAGAAGATGAAGCCCTTCCTGACGAAGGACCAGTACAGGCTGTATGAACTGATCTGGCTGCGCTTCGTGGCGTCCCAGATGCGCCCGGCCCGGTTCGACGTGACCACCGTAGACATCCGGTCCGGGAAGTACCAGTTCCGCGCCACGGGTACCGTGCCGACCTTCGCGGGATTCCTGAAGGCCTACGAAGAACCGGTCGACGAGGACGCAGAAGGCAAGGACGACGAGAAATCCCTGCCCGAGCTGCGGAAGGACGAGAGACTCGCCCTGGAGAAACTCGAACCCAGGCAGCATTTCACCCAGCCCCCGCCCAGGTACACCGAAGCGAGTCTCGTCAAGGAACTCGAGGTACGGCAGATCGGCCGGCCGAGCACCTATGCCCAGATCATCAGCACGCTGCGCATGCGCAAGTACGCGGCCATGAAAGCGGGCCGATTCACGCCGACGGACCTCGGCCTGGCCGTAAACCGGATCCTGGTCATGGCCTTTCCGGACCTGTTCGACGTGGCGTTCACCGCGAAAATGGAAGACGCGCTGGACCGTATCGAAACCGGGGAACTGGACTGGACCGACACCCTGGTGGACTTCTACGAGCCCTTCAATGAGCGGCTGCAGTCCGTAAACGCCCAGCGATCGGAGTTGAAGAGCTCGCTGACGGAGGAGACGGACGAGAAATGCGAGAAATGCGGCAAGCCCATGGTCATCCGGTGGGGCCGAAACGGACGGTTCATGGCGTGCGGGGGATTTCCCGCATGCCGGAACACCCGGCCGATGAATGGCGAAGAGAACGCCGACCTGAATACCGACGAAGTATGCGGGAAGTGCGGCGAGAAAATGGTCGTGAAGACCGGCCGGTACGGCCCGTTCCTGGCGTGCAGCGGATATCCTCGCTGCCGGGAGACGCGTCCGGTCAACCTCGGGGTCGACTGTCCTGAAGATGGTTGCGACGGGTTCCTCACGGCGCGCCGGTCGCAGAAGGGCCGCAACTTCTACGGTTGCAGCAACTACCCCAGGTGCCGTTTCGTGGTGTGGGACAAGCCGGTCGACCGCCGCTGCCCCCGGTGCGACTATCCCCTCATGGTCGAGAAACAGGAAAGATCCGGCCGTGAGGCGCTCCAGTGCCCGTCATGCAAGCATCGCGTCCGGGCCGCCGAACCGCAGACCGATGCATCCGGCCAGGTAGACCAGGCCGGCCAGACCCTCCAGGAGGCTTGACCGATCATGGACAAATTGGTCAGCGCATTCCTCGATCATCTCGAGATCGAGCGCAATTACTCCCGCCATACCCGGTCGGCCTATGCAGGCGACCTGGGCCAGTTCCAGTCTTTCCTCTCCGAAAACGGCGGCGCCGATCCGCCGGACCCGGAGTCCGTCGATAAGTCCGTGGTGCGGGCGTTTCTTCACCACCTGCACCGGGAAGGCTTCAGCAGACGGACCATCGCGCGCCGTTTCGCGGCCGTGCGGTCCTTCTTCCACTACCTCTGCCGGGAAGGGGTCGTTTCCTCCAACCCGTGCGTCTACCTGACCACGCCGAAATGGGACCGCCACCTGCCCCGGTTCCTGGACAAGAGCCAGGTGGAAGCCCTGCTCGGCCAGCCCGACCGCGGCCGGTTGCTCGGCCTGCGGGACGTGGTCATCCTGGAACTGCTCTACGGCGCGGGCATGCGGTTGTCGGAGCTCGTCGGCCTCGACGTCGGCGCGATCGAAATGACGGGGGAACGGATCCGCGTGATCGGGAAGGGAGACCGGGAACGCATCGTGCCGCTGGGCGGACCGGCGTTGTCCGCGCTGGCAGCCTATATGGACGTCCGCCCCATGCTGATCAAGACGGGACAGGAAGATACGGCGGCGCTCCTGCTGAATCAACACGGCCGCAGGCTGACGGGACGCGGTGTCCAGTACATCCTGCGGAGATACGGTCTCCGCATCAGCCAGCAGGGATTGACGCCCCACATGCTCCGCCATACGACCGCCACGCACCTGCTCGACGCCGGAGCGGACCTGATGGCGGTCAAGGAACTGCTCGGCCACGAACGGCTTTCAACCACGCAGGTCTATACCCACGTCGCCCTCGACCGCCTCAGGAAAACGTACGAAGAGGCGCATCCCCGCGCCTGATCTATGAACGGGACGCCGGACCACTCCGCGCTGAAGATTCCGGTCAGCCTAATCGACCTGACTCGTATGATCGGCCCGATCTGCCTGGTCGTCATGGCCTGCCTGGTCGGCCTGGTCGCCACGGCCTGCGCCCGCGAAGGCATGCCGCCCGGTGGCCCGCGAGACCGTATTCCGCCCTGGGTGGTAGAAACCGATCCCCCGGCGGGTTCGACCCACGTGCCGCTGGACGTTTCCCCGAAACTTACCTTCAGCGAACGCATACAGCCCCGTTCCATCGAAGGCAACCTGTTCATCGCGCCGATCGTCGAATTCGAAGCCGAAGCGAGCTGGCGGGGCAACGAGATCACGGTCCGGTTCGAGGAACCTCTGCTGGCCGACAGAACCTATATCATCACAGTGGGCACCGGCTTCAGGGACATGCGGAGTAACCGCATGGATTCCACCTACGTATACGCGCTGTCGACCGGCCCCAGCATCGAAGAAGGGGAGGTCAGCGGCCTGACGGTCCACGACGGCCAACCCGCCAGAAACACTTATGTCTGGGCCTACGACCTCGCCGGGAAACCCGATCCCGACCCGTCCGGCACGACCCCGGACTACCTGGTCCAGGCCGGTCGGGACGGTACCTTCACCTTCACCCATCTCTCGGCCGGCCGTTACCGCCTCTTCGCCTTTCTGGACCAGGGCAGAGACCGTCTCTACGACGCGGGCGTGGACCCCATCGGCGTGCCCACCCGGGACGTCGTCCTATCAGAGGGCATGTTAGAAGAGGCCATGGCGGACGGTCCCATGTGGTTCCGGATGGCCGTGAACGATACCGCCGCCATGCACGTGATGTCCGCCCGGGTGGCCCATCGCCGTGAAGTGAGTGTCTTCCTGAGCGAGGCGCCGCGCGCGGACATGGTCCGGGACACGGGCGATTATGCCATCGCCGGCGTGGAGGAGGGCGAAAGCCTCGAGGTCACGTCCGCGTACCAGGATCCGGCGGATCCGGCGACCATCGTGCTCACCACGGCGCCCCAGGTCCGCGACCGTCTCTATCGCCTGACCGTTACCGGACTGGAAAACACCTGGTCGGAACCGATGGACACGACGGAGAACACCGCCGAGTTCACCGGGTCGTCCATTGAGAACCCGCCGGCACCGAGGATTCTGGAAGTCTATCCCGGCAACCGTGCGCGGGACGTCGCACAGTCCGTCGAGCTACGTTTCTCTTTCAGCGAGCCCGTCACCCTGGAGGACGGGGCCGTGGTCCTTCGGGATTCCACAGACCGGAAGATCGGCGGAGATCTCCGGTGGATCGACGCCACGGTCGCCGCAATGCGGCCCGATTTCATGCTGCAGCCGAGTACCGACTACGAGATCCTCGTAATGGCCGGCCTGGTCAAGAACGGGTTCGACCAGCCGCTGCAGGCCACGGGCGACCGTCCCGACACGCTCGCGTATACCTTCACGACCATCGATCTCGAAAGCTATGGTTCGCTGTCGGGACGGTTTGAGGACGAAGACCCCGCAGGGACGGGGGCCGTTGGGATCTCCCTATACCCGTTGCGGGACTCGGAGCCCGCATCGGAGATCGAACTGCCTGGGCCCGGGGATTTTCGGTTTGACAACGTGCTGCCGGGCCGGTATATCCTTCAAGCCTACCGCGACGCGAACGGAAACGGAAAATTCGATTACGGCAACGCCTTGCCATTCATTCCCGCCGAACGGTCCATGGTCCATCCGGATACCCTGGAAGTACGATTGGGTTGGGAGACAGAAGACATCACGCTCAGGCTGAACCGTTAGCGGCCCGTCGCGTCAGGGAAGGAACACCATGATACAGGTAAAAAACGCCATCGGACTGCAGGAAGCGGTGGATGCGCTGAAGACGCAGGGCATCGTGACCGTCGAAGGCGTATTCTCCGCGGAAGAGATGAATACGTTCCGCGGACTGCTGGACCGGACCATCGCGGAAGCAAGCCGCGTAGATGAGTACAAGGGGCGGCCGACCGAAAAGCTGCTCGGGAAATCGAAGGACACGGTCTGGCTGTTGTGGGAACTCTACGCCGTGTGCGAAGGCGGACTCCGGTTCTCACGGCATCCCGCCATCGTTAGCGTGCTCGAACGCGCCCTGGGCGAGCCGGTCAAACACGCCAGCATCGGTACCATGTTCGACAAGGTGGCCGGCGGCGACGCGGAGATCGGATGGCACCAGGACACCTTCTTCATCGTGGACCCGCCCCGGGACCGGAACCTCGATGTATCCGGCCATTGGAACCAGTTCGGCCACATACACATCAGGCCGGCCGACATCGATTGGAAGGAAGACTATTTCCAGCAGACCATCATCGTCCGCATCAACGTGGACCCGCAGACCATCGAGAACGGCGCCATGAAGGTCCTTCCCGGCTCCTATCTCGAAGGACCGCTTGAACTGAAGGGCGGACCCGAGGCCTATGTCGCCGCGCACGAGCACGAGGCCATCGACTGCACGGCGGGCGAGGGCAGCGTCACCTTCTACTATCCCACCATGCTCCACAGCTCGGAGGTCAGTACGGCGCCACACGGCGTGCACCGGCGGGCCGCCGCGCACCGGGTTCGCGCGGAAAGCCTGCAGATCCCAGGCTGGGGCTGGCCCTCGGACTGGCCCGAAGGCACCGAACGGATCCGGCCGGAAACGGGATTCGACCTGGACCCCTTCGGCTGATCGCTGCCGGCACACCGAACTTTACCAGAATCCCGATCACCAGTTCCGCCCGACTCTTCCAGCACCAAACCAGCCGCCGACACACCGAACCCTACCGCCGGCCGGATTCCCGCCCGGTTTCACCGATGTACAGCGTGGCGAAGGCCGGCGCGAAACCGCTCCATCGCCGGTCGCCATACCTGTTTTCCTCGATGCCCATGACCCACGGCTTGCTCAGGGTCGCGTTGACCATGTTATGCAGGAACACGCCCGCGGCCTGCTCGGCCAGGATCACCTCGGCGTTCTGATACATGGCGACGCGCTTCTCCTCGTCGAATTCCCGCGCAGCCGCGTCCACCAGCTGGTCGAACTCGTCGTGTATCCAGTCCTGCCGGCCCGATCCCGCGGGTTGGGAGCGCCAGGGCACGGCGATCATGTCGCTGGGGTCGGGGTAGTCCATGTTGAACCACAGGAAACCCCACGGGATCTCGTGGTCGCGCATGAAGGCGTTGAAGGCGTTGGTGGACTGCTGCCGCAGGTTCACCTCGATGTCCAGGTGGTCCTCGAACATCTGCTGCATGGCGACGACCACGTTCCATTCGTCGGGCGTCGGTGGCTGGCCCCGCACCCAGAGATCGAGCGGGGGAAGCCCCTTGCCGCCGGGGTAGCCGGCCTGCGCCAGGCGCTCCCGGGCCCTTTCCGGATCGAAGGCCTGGAACGCACGGATCCGGTCCGCCTGGTAACCGGGGAAACCCTTCGGCAGCATGCCGTAGGCAGGCGTGGCGGCGCCGCCGAGTACGACGTTGCATATGGCTTCGCGATCGATGGCGTGGGCCAGGGCCTGTCGCAGCCGGATGTTGTCGAAGGGCGGCTCGCGGGTCTTGAATATCGTATAATACGTCCCGAAGTTCGGATAGGTGATCAGCTCGCGGCTCAGGACGGGATCCATGCGGGCGTGGTGATAGTCGGGGCCCAACACCGCGATCCGGTCGAACTCGCCGTTCTCATAGGCCGGCAGTCCACGCCAGCCCGGCAGGATGAAGGTGAACTCGATGCGTTCGAGGTATCCCTTCCAGGGTCCGTTGTAGTGGGGATTCAGCGCGTAGGTCATGCCGACGCTCTTGTCCCACGACGCGAGGCGCCAGGTGGAATTGGACACGCAGTACTCCGGTTCGGACCACCTTATACCGTATTTCTCCACCTGCCACCGGGGCGCCGGCACGGAAGTAAAGAAGGTGAGGATGTAGGGAAAGTACGAGCACGGTTCTTCGGTCTCGATCACCAGCGTGCGGTCGTCCACGGCCCGGACGCCGACGGCCTGCGGGTCGCTCGTCTGTCCCGAGTTGAAGGCCCGGGCGCCCTTGATCGGGTAGTAGAAGTAGGCGAAGATGTTGGCGTGGGCGGGATCGAGCAGCCGGCGGAAGGACCATTCGAAATCGTGGGCGGTCACCGGCCGGCCGTCGCTCCACTTCGCCCCTTCGCGGATCGTGAAAGTCCAGGTCACGTGGTCGTCCGCCACGGACCAGGACTCGGCGGCCGCGCCCCTGATCTCCATGTCTTCATCGAAGACCAGCAGGGATTCGAATAGGAAGGCGTTGAACTGGGCGTCGAAGAGGGAGATGCCCACGTCCAGGGTGGACGGTTCCAGCATGCTCAGCCGTATGTACTGCTCGCTGAGCGGGGCGGCGTCGGCCGGCAGTTCCCGCCCCACCGTATTGACGCGCGAAGTCTGCGTCCCCTCGCCGGGATGGTCGTCCGGTGACCCGCAGGCCGCCGCCACCAGCGCGGCGGCGCAAATCAAGACGTATTTCCGTCCTCCCATCGAGCCCTCCCGGTCGCCGCGGAACGCTGCGCCATGATGCGCTTGTAGCTACACCTCGGAACCCCCGCCGCCCACGCGGTCCGGTGCTGCAGCAGCGGGCCGATCGGTCATTCCTCGGCGAAGGCGGCGTCGAAGGCCACGTCGGACGGCGGGAAGTCGACGCCTTTTGTGAAGGCGCAGGCCTCCTCGGCGCCGTGCTCGCGGTCCATGCCGCTGTCCTCCCACTCGATGGAGAGGGGACCCTGGTACCCGATCTCGTTCAGCGCGCGGATGATCTCCTCGAAATCGATGCTGCCGCGGCCGAGGGACCGGAAATCCCAGTACCGGTCGGAATGGCCGAAGTTCACATGTCCGCCGAAGACGCCGGCCCGGGTCGGGCGTTCCGACCACCAGACGTCCTTCATGTGCACGTGGTAGATGCGGTCCCTGAAGGTCCGGATGAACTCTACGTAGTCCACCCCCTGGTAGCCGAAGTGGCTGGGGTCGTAGTTGAATCCGAAGGCCTCGCGATTATCCAGGGCGTCCAGCGCCCGCTGTGCCGAGGAGATGTCGAAGGCGATCTCCGTCGGATGCACCTCCAGGCCGAACTTCACGCCCACCTCGTCGAACACGTCCAGGATCGGATTCCAGCGCGCCGCGAAGTCTTCGTAGCCCGCATCGATGGACGATGGGTCCACGGGCGGGAAGGAGTAGAGCAGGTGCCAGATCGACGAGCCGGTGAAGCCGTTGGCTACATCGAGGCCCATGTTCGCTGCGGCCCGGGCGGTCTGCTTCATCTCCTCAGCCGCGCGCTGGCGCACGCCTTCCGGGTCCCCGTCCCCCCAGACATGGGGCGGCAGGATCGCCTCGTGGCGGGCATCGATCAGGTCGCAGACCGCCTGGCCGGCGAGATGGTTGCTGATGGAGAACACCTGCAGGCCGTGCTTGTCCAGCAGCGCCCTGCGGTCCTCGCAGTACGCCTTGCTTTCGGCGCCCTGATTCACGTCGAAGTGGTCACCCCAGCACGCCAGCTCGAGACCGTCGAACCCCCAGCTCGCCGCCTTCCCGGCGAGCGTGTCGAGGGTGAGATCCGCCCACTGGCCGGTAAAAAGCGTTACGGGACGGGACATGATCGATTGCTCCTTTCTTTATCATAAATCGGCATTCATAGCCGGCATGTACGGCGTGGAGGCCGCCGGTTGATGGCGGGCGCCCCACGCCGGTATCGCGTTCACAGGCCGCAGGCCTACAGGTCGGCGATACGGACCCAGCTGCCGTGCTCAGCCGACAGCGAAACGGCTTCCAGCACGGCCTGGTCCCGGACCCCTTCGTCGAAATCCGGATGGAGGTTGTCGTCGGCGCCGGCGATGGCCTGCATGAGATCGTACACCTCGTGGATGAAGGTGTGCTCCCAGCCGATGATGTGTCCGGGCGGCCACCACCGGTCCATGTAGGGATGGGCGCCTTCGGTCACGATGATCTCGCGGAAGCCCTGCACGTGGTCCTCATCTTCCCGGTTGTAGTACTGAAGCTCGTTCATCTTCTCCAGGTTGAAGGCGATGGAACCCTTGCTGCCGTTGATCTCGAACCGGTTTCCGTTCCGGCGCCCGCCGGCGAAGCGCGTGGCTTCGAAGGAGCCCACGGCGCCGTTTTCGAACCGGGCCAGCGCCAGGGTCGTGTCGTCCACGGTCACCGGTCCCGTCCGCGTGGAACCGCCGGCGCTCGCGCCCAGGGCCGAGTCGATCTCCTCCACGATGGGACGCTCCTTGATGAAAGTCTCCTGCATGCCGGTCACCTCGGTGATCTCGCCGATGAGATACCGGGCCAGGTCGATGATGTGGGCGTTCAGGTCGCCGTGGGGACCCGAACCGGCCTTCTCCTTCTGCAGCCGCCAGACCAGGGGAAAGTCGGGGTCCATGATCCAGTCCTGCAGGTAGACGGCGCGCCAGTGGTAGACCTGGCCGATGCGGCCTTCCTCGATGAGCCGCTTCGCCAGCGCGACGGCGGGTACCCGGCGGTAGTTGTAGGCCACCATGCTCTTCACGCCCGCCCGGTTCACGGCTTCGGCCATGGCGCGGGCTTCCGCCAGGCTGTTGGCCAGCGGTTTTTCGCAGAAGACGTGCTTGCCCGCTTCGGCGGCGGCGATGGCGATCTCCGCGTGGCTGTCGCCCGGTGTCGAAACGTCGATGAGATCGATGTCGTCGCGGGCGATCAGCGTTTTCCAGTCGGTCTCGTATCCTTCCCAGCCGAACTCGGCGGCGGCACCCTTCACGTTCTCCTCGTTGCGCCCGCAAATGGCTTTCATGACCGGCACGCCGGCCGCGTCCGGAAAGAAGAAGGACATGTCCTTGAAGGCGTGGCTGTGCGCCTTGCCCATGAACGAATAGCCTACCAGGCCCACGTTAACGTTGCGTGCCATGTATTGCTCCTTTCTCGTCTCAGGACGCCAGCTTTTCTGCTACGTAGTCTTCTAGTTCACCGATGGCCACCCGGTCCTGCGCCATGGTATCTCGGTCGCGGACTGTCACCGCCTGGTCGTCAAGGGTCTGGAAGTCGACCGTGACGCAGAGCGGCGTGCCGATTTCGTCCTGGCGCCGGTAGAGCTTGCCGATGGCGCCCGTGTCGTCGTACACCGTGCGTATCCTGCCTCCCGACTGCAGCGACCTGCGTATATCCCGGGCCGTTTCGGCAAGCCGTTCGTCGGTCCGCTTCAGCGGGAAGACCGCCACCTTGACCGGGGCCAGGTGGGGCCTGAGCCGCAGCACCGTCCGGTAGTGGTCGCCAATGACCTTCTGCGACAGGTTCCGCAGCGTCTTGCCCTCCTTGATCCGGTCCGCGCCCGTCATGGCCAGGAGCGCGTCGATGCGCGGCATGCTTTCGGGCAGCTCGCCGGCGATCGTCTCCCCGAAGGCTAGCAGGGATTCCCGCGTTTCGTCCGGCATTTTACTGTTCCTGGCGACCGACCCGTTGAAGGCGTCCAGCCCGTCCTTGACGGCGGCCAGCTTGTCTTCCGGCGGAGCCTTCACCATGGATTCGTCGTAGGCTTCGCTAAGCACGGCCAGCAGGCAGCGGCCGACTCCCGCCGACGGCTCGACCACGAAGGGGATCACGTGGCGATTCGCCTGCGGATCGAAATAGGAAAGCCGGGTCGTGCTGGAAGAGTTTTCCGGTACTTGCGCCGTGAGGTCGTACTGTTCCTGGTACCGCGTGTGGGCGCCCAGGTCGAAGTCCGTCCGGCTCGCAATGCCCTCCAGTTCCTCGAAACCAAGGGAGGGATACCGGTACATCAGGTCGTAGGTTTTCTTGGAGTAGTGGGCGAGATCCTCCTTTGGCACGTCAAGGATCTGGATGTTGTCCCGGCTGACGCCGATGTGTTCCCACCAGGCGAGGCGGTCCTCCAGCCAACGGTCCTGCCATTCGTCCTCGGTACCGGGATGGACGAAGAACTCGATCTCCAGCATGTCGAACTCGCGG
>JAPOZT010000018.1 GCA_026705925.1 Gemmatimonadota bacterium | reverse complement strand
ACGCCTCGGGGAGTCGGGGTTGGATGCAGGGCGCCTTCGAGTCGGGCCTGCGGGCGGCTTCGGAGATCGATGCGACGGTCACCGGGGAGCGGCGCGCCCGCGCGACCGCGGCCATCTCGCGACGGCAGATGATGCGCCGTCTGGCGGGCACCCCGAATGTGCCGGGGTGGTTGTTGCCCTGACCAGTCGCAAGGTGAGTGCGAACCGATCCGGGACGATGTGCCGACGCCTGGAAGTTTGAACGAGCGAAAGATTGCATTGTGACATCCCTTGGTATTTGCCGGGTCATAAATATGAATATGCATTTACCCAGAGTAGAACCCCGTTTCAAGGATATGGAGATAAGCATAAAGGACGACCCATAACTTGGTCGTCTGAACCTACGTCAATTTAGTAAGAACACCTGAAAAAGGCCCGGCGATCAAGATCGACGCGGGCCTTTTTTGTATACGATCCAACCGATTGGAGGTGAAAATGCAGAGCACTTAACCCAGTTTGCGGTACACTGCTGGTCAATCCATCCTTCACTTTGTAGAAAGGATTCTACATGCGATTCCTAACCATGATATTGGTTGTTTTGGCATATGGGTGTGCTGGTGAAAATTCCCCGGTGTCTTCCGTGACGGAAAACCGTCAGGCAGGACGTTCTCTGGCGGTGACCAGCCATGATTCTTCTACGGCTGAAACACAAGACATACATTCTCAGTATGATTTCAGGTGGAACAATTGGGGGGATTCGAAGGAACAGATATCGTCCAACGATCCCGGTGTGGTATTTCGGGTAAATGAAGGAGTAGGCCTGTCGCTTATTGAATCAGGTTGGACTATGGACGCCTTTGCTCTGCCTGACGGCGACAGATACGCCGTGTCTGTGGAGTATGACGTGGTTTCGGATGCGTTGGTAGCCGGTCATTACTGGTTTGACAGAACGATGACCACGACAAGAGCGGACACGCTCGTGGTAGAACTGAAACGGCGATACGGCGATCCGGAAACGACCACCGAACGCAGGATTACGTGGATGATCAACACTGATGAGGAAGACCCATCCAGAGGTACGGAAATCTACATCAATCTTCCCGGCGATAACGGTGGAGGATGTCTACACTACTACAGTTTGGCCCACAAGGCCAGGACCGCTGAAGCCAGGCAATACAACCGATTGCCCATAAGAGTGGTCGTTCCAGACGGCGAGTGATAGGTAACAGAACACGTTTTTGTGTGTCGTCACCTCTGGCAGCAGCGCCCCGGCCATGATGCGCCGGGGCGTTGATATATAGCACATGGGCCGGTTGAGCTTAAATAAGTCAAGAACACCCTGACATCAGGGCGGAGATACACAAGGAGATACACAATATGAACAAAGACCCAGGCGCGTGGAGGGGTAAATCACCACATTGACGGCAGGACTGAGCGATGTCTACGAAGCTGGTACGCAGAGCGGTGAAGAGTGATTGGGGCGATAAAAACCGACCATCAATGCAGATCGCAATACAGATGAGCAGATCCTCCTGGCCATTGATGTTCCTGGTAGGGTGGTCTCATCATAGAATTGACATGAGGCTTTTCTCACTCCCGCGCATCGCGGGCGACCTATTCAGATCTCAGGCCTCATCCGGTCTCTCAGCATCCGGCGGACCAGCTTGCCTGAAGCGGTATGAGGAAGCTCGTCCGCAACGATGACGCGGTGAATTTCAAACAACGGGTTCAGTCCGGAGGAGACCATGGCCTGGAGTTCCGACTTAAGCGCGGCGAGGTCGAGACCGCGATCAAGGCCAGCATGTGCGTCGGCGGGGGCGTCAGGGGATGCGATGATCTGTCTGTTCGGCGATGAACCAGGCCCGTCATCTTCCCGAGAATCGGTTGCGCGAGAGTCGGTGGCGTGAGAGCCGGCGGCGCCGCTCCCACCCTCAGGAACAATGAAGACTACCAGCCTTTCGGCCCCTTCCCCCTCGTGCTGCACCGCCACGGCCGCGCTCTCATAGACGGCGGGATGCCCGTCCATGACACCCTCCAGTTCCAGGGGGCTGACCTTGATGCCGCCCAGGTTCATCCCGTCGTCGGCCCTGCCCTGGGACCGGTAATGGCCGCGATGAAGCCGCTGCGTGTGGTCCCCGTGCCGGCGCAGGACCTCGCCCCGGGGGCCGGCCGGACAGCCTTCGTAGTAGACTTCGTCGTGGTCACCGTTAAGCAGCCGCTGCGACATGCCCAGGGCGGGCGGCACAAGGAAGAGCTCGCCGGTACCTCCCTCTCCGACTTCCGTGCCGGTCTCGTCCAGTATAACGAAATCCACGCCCAGGTTCGCCGTTGAGAACACCGCGGGCGAGCAGGGCTGCAGTACCGTGCAGGCCAGGTGGCCGCCCCCGATCTCGGTGCCGCCGAGGTATTCGATTACGGGCGCCCGGTATCCTGTCCTGCTCATGAGCCACAGGTAGTCGATCCGGCTGGCGGGCTCGCCCGTGGAGCTGAACACGCGGACGGACGGCCAGTCGACCCCGACGGCCACGCCGCCGTTGCTCCCTTCGGCCATGTTGCCCTGTCGCTTATCGGCCACGCCACCGTGGCCCCCTTCCGCCACATCCCCGCTCCGCCAGGTCCGCACCAGCGAGGGGATGACGCCCTGCATGGTCACTCCGGCACGACGGATAAAGCGGAGGTATTCCGGGGTACTCGCCGCGTCCGGATACAGGGCCATGCACGCACCGTTGACCAGGGTGGCGTAGATGAGCCACGGCCCCATCATCCAGCCGATGTTGGTCGGCCAGGTCGTCACGTCGTCGCCGTGAATGTCCTGGTGGTAGAATCCGTCCATGGCGCTCTTGACAGGCGTCAGGTGGTTCCACGGTATGGCCTTCGGGTCGCCGGTGGTCCCCGAAGAGAACAGGATGTTGGTCGAGCGATAGGGGTCGCCGGTCACGGACTCGAAGGTGTCTTCGCCGGACAGGAGGTCGGACCAGGCGAGGTCGCTCGGGCGGAGTTGGGGCGTGTCGCCGGACCTGCCAAAGTCGCTGGACCGGCCGTCGCTGCCCGACCTGCCGAAGTCGCCGGACTGGCCGAAGACGCCGGACCCGCCGAAGTCGCCGGACCCGTCACCGCGGCCACCCGACGGTACGACGATCACTGTGGACGCGCCCGACTCGACGACCGTGGCGTAGTGCGGAATGACTTTGCCCGCGTGGACGTAGCGGTCCATGGTGACCGCGCAGCTCGCGCCGGCGATGGCCATGCGGCGCCGGATCTCCGCCGGCGGGAAGCTGTCGGCGATGGAGACGACCCGGGAACCCGCGCGGATGATGGCCAGGTAGGCGACCACGCATTCCAGGTTCAGGGGCATGTAGAGCGCGATGGCCTGATCGGGCGCCAGGCCCCGGTCACGCAGGCCGTTCGCGACACGATTGACGAGACGTTCGAGTTCGCCGTAGGTGGTCGTGGAGAGCGCAGAGCCGTCCGGGCTGTCCGGGTTGGCCGGGCTGTCGGGGTCGACCGGGTTGGCCGGGTCGTTCGGGTCGTCCGGGCTGTCGAGGTCGCCTGGGTCGCCTGGGTCGCCTGGGCCGTGCAGAACCGGTGTGACGACCGCGGGACGGTCGGGATCGGTCGTGAAGCAGCTGTCGACGATGTTGAGTTCCGCGCCCGGTAGCCACCGCGGATCGCGGACACCGCCGCGCGAACCGTGGTCACCACCGGGCGAGTCGCGGGCTTCTCCCCGGAGGTCGAGGATGGCGTCTGGCGGCCTCGTGAATACGATGCCGAGCCGCTCGAGGGTGTGGGTCCAGAAAGCGGTGGGATCGCGGACGGACCAGGCGTGGAAATCCTCGTAGCGGTCGATGCCCACGGCGGCCATGCTGGACTGGAGATTGGACCGGCGCACGGTCTCTTCGTCGGGCGTCCAAACCGCGGGCGGCCCATCCTCCGGGCGGCGTCCATCAAAGATGCGCCGGAAGGCCGCCAGGTGGTCCTCGAAAGGCAGGGATTCCCGCTGCGAACGGTCGACGAAGTCCCGCCAGGCCTGGTCTTGCCGGGCTGGGTCCGGCCGGGCGGGATCCGCATTGCCAGACGGATCGCCAGTGGGCCCGGACGGCGCGCCCGACTCGGAGTTTCGACGTTTCGCGCTCATGGGACGGAATCAGTCCACCACGACCATCTTCAGGCACACCGCCATGGGGATGTCGGCCACGACCCCCGAGAGATGGAGCAGGCCCGTGTCCGGGTCGAGACGGTGGTAGGTGACCGTATCCGAACTCTGGTTGCCGCAAAGGACGAAGCTGCCGGTCGGATCGATCCCGAAGTTCCGCGGGTTCTCGCCGCCCGTGGGCACGATGCCGAGCAGCGTCAGGCGGCCCGTATCCCCGTCCACGGCGTACATGGCGAGGCTGTCGTGGCCCCGGTTGGAGCCGTAGAGGTACCGGCCGTCGTCGGTGATGTGTATGTCCGCCGTGTGGCTGACCTCGTCGTAGCCGTCGGGCAGCGTCGTCACCGTTTCGATCGCGTTGAGCGTGCCGGCCGACCCGTCGTAGGCGAAGGCCGTGATCGTGTTGCCCATCTCGTTGATAACGTAGGCGAACTTGCGGTTGGGATGGAACTCGAGGTGCCGGGGCCCGGACCCGGACGGCACCGACGCCTCCCCGTGGGGCGTCAGCACGGCCGTGTCCGGATCGAGGGCATAGATCATCACCTTGTCGGTGCCCAGGTCCGGCGAGAAGACGAAGTTGTAGTCCAGGTCGTGGCGGATCATGTGGGCGTGGGGTTCCTGCTGGCGGCTCTGGTCGACGCTCGAGCCGGTGTGCTGGATGACCGACGCCGCCTCGCCCAGGGAGCCGTCGTCGTTCACGGGAAAGGAAGATACGGACCCGCCACCGTAGTTGGCCGCGAGCACGGCCTTGCCGCTTCGGTGCACGTCGATGGAACACGGCCCGGCGCCCCCGGACGACTGGCTGTTCAGGGGCGTGAGCGTGCCGGACCCGTCCACGGCATAGGCGAAGACACCGCCGTGGGGATCTCCCGTCTCACCCACGGCGTAGAGGAAGCGGGCGTCGGGCGTCAGGCACAGGAAGGACGGGTTCGTGATGCCGCCCACGTGGCTGACATACTCCATGACGCCGGTGGCGGTATCTACGTCATAGACATAGATGCCCTTGCTGGTGGTCTGGGTGTAGGTGCCGACGAAAACGCGAACGGTCCGGGCGTTACTGAACATTGGGGGATTCTCCTTGATTGGCTGAATGTATCCGATCTAAAGGTGAACTATCCCGATCGGAATGGTTACATGCTTCCTGTTATTTTTAAAAAACCGCGAGATTGATTAACGGATTTCCTACTCATTCAATATGACAGATCGTTCTACATAATTGAACACATTTAAATGCCATGACGATGTCATGCACACACCAATAGGAGAAAATCCCAAAGATGAATAATCACAAAACCCACAGAGACACGGAAGAATTGATGGAGGAAGTGTACTTCAAGGACCAGAGTGTCAAAAGCCGTCTGTCCGGTCTTGAAACTTCGGAAGACAGCATGCGTGAACTCATAGAATACAACGCCGAACAGTTGAAGGAGATGAAAAGCGATGCCCGCTGGTGGAGAAAAACTTTGATTACCTGTATTATTGCGAATTTTGGTTTGCTCATCACCATTACGATCAAACTGCTACTGGACTGATCGAAGGGAGTACGCCATGTCCTCGAAGAAAGGCCGGGTTCTGACCCCCGAGGTCATTGAACACATAAAAAACACGCTGCTGGAAACACTGCATGACGAAGACATCCTGACCATGGGCATCGAGATCGATATCAAGCTCACCAGCGGTTACCGGGACAAGATCTGGCGAGGCTGGAAGCATCCAAGACCCTCCAACAGACCTTCTCCCCTGGTAGACTGACCTTCGGTTATTCTGCCGGCCTACGCTGCCACTGCCACCACTCCTCCTGCGGCGCGTACCCCAGGATGCGTTCGGCCTTCTCGAGACTGTATTGCTCCGGGCCGTAATGGCTGTGCAGGTTGAAGGCCTGGTAGAAGCCGGGTACCGAGGGGAGTTCGAGGCCCTGGCGGCAGGCCACGGCGAGGTCGTCGTGAATGATGAGGAAGCTCCGGGTCGACGTTTTGCCGGTATGCTCGGTCGGCCGGGGCGCCAGGCCCTGGAACAGGAAGCAGACCGTGTGGATCTCGTGGTGCCGTGCGAAGCTCCGGACGATCTCGTTACTCAGGTGCTTGGTGATGAAATAGTAGTCGGTGGATGGCGCGTCGGGCGCGTCGACGGAGATGTCGGTGTCGTGCACGTAGGCCAGGAGGGTCTGGGCCGGGCCGGTGTGGATCACCTTCCGGATCCCGGCGTCGGCGGCCGCCTTCATCACGTTCCAGGCCCCGATGGTATTGACCTGGAAGCTCAGCGTGTCGTCGTGTCGCAGGACCGTGAAATTCATGACCGCGTCCACGCCCTCCACGGCCTCGCGGACCTGGTTGTAGTCGCGCACGTCCACATTGAGGACGGGTTTGCCGTCCGGGTGGTCCTTGACGTCGGCCAGCCGCAGGTCGTAGTCCTTCTCGAGTGCGGGCGTGATGTGCGGCGCGATGAGCCCGGACGCGCCGAGTAGCAGGACTTTCTTCATGGATGGCACCTCAATGGATTACCCCTTTAGTCCCGCCAGTTCGCGGCGAAGTTGTGGACCGGCGCGTAGCCGAGGTTGCGGGCCTGGTTGATGAGGTACTTCGGGTTCTCCAGGTCGGCGCAGATGTGGTACATGGCGTACCGGCTGGTCCACCAGACCTGGTCCGAGGCGTCGCGTTCCAGGGCGAGGCGGAAGGCCTGGGCCGCGTCCCGGTAGTCCAGCCACAGCAGGTCGGGCGCCTGGCCGGCCACTTCCTCCTCGCTGACCAGGCTGCCCAGCCTGAGTCCCGTGACCGTCACCATGTGGTCCCTGGCGAATTCCCGGGCGGTGTGCTCGCCCAGGTAGCGGGACATGGCCGGCATGTCGGGCTCGGGCAGCGGTTTCCAGAGTTCGCTGATGTACACGTCGTCGGGATAGGACCGGAAGAGGTCGAGGGTCCCGCCGTAGACGAAACGCTTGACCCCCGCCTCCACGCCGGCCTTGAAGAGCTGGTGCGTGCCCCGCGTGGCCAGTTCCAGGAGGTGCTTCTCGCGCTCCACCTCGGACACCGGCAGGTCCTGCGGCGGCTCGCCCGTGTGGACGACGGCATCCATGCCCCGGACCGCCCGCCAGGCAAAATCCTGGTCCAAAAGGCTGCCCTGGGCGGCATCGCCGGCCCATTCGCCGCGCGTTTCAGCCCCGGTCGCGGCCGGCGCTTCGACGGGTGATTCGTCCACGAGGCGGAGCGAGTGGCCTTCCAGGGCCTCGGCCACCGCCTGTCCCAGCCGGCTCGCGGCGCCGGTAATCAGGATATTCATGGGTTGCTCCTTTGAGGCTTGAACTTTTACTGCGAGTTTTCCGAATCTAGCTCCGACTAATCATTAAAGGTCCACAGGTCCAGGGCCGTGCCGCCCAGCACGCGGGGCATGTCCTCCGGTGCGATGAACTTCATCTCGTCGCGGACGACCGTCAGGGTCTGGCCGTAAGCGGCGTTCGCGAGGCAGACCGGCCAGTCGGTGCCCCACATGATGCGCTGGCCGCCGAAGGCCTGGTACACGGCCTTGACCATATCGTGGGTATCCGACCAGGGATAGTCCTGATTCGAAATGGACCAGGTATGGCTGATCTTCACGTAGACCCGGGGGTACCGGGCCAGGTCCAGGACGGCCTGGATTTCGTCCGGCCGGTCCGGCTGCGCGTCGGCCATGTGGTCCACGACGACGTCGAGGTCGGGAAACCGGTCCAGCAGGTTGGCCAGGTCGGGCAGGCGGCCGGGCCGCGTCAGCATGAGCAGCGGGACCTCGAGTTCATCGGCGCGGCGGAAGATGGGCGGCATCAGGGGGCCGCGAAACCAGTCGCCCGCCGGTCCTTCGGCGGGGCTCAATCTCACGCCCTGGAAGCCGTGCTCCTCCACCCACCGGCTGAGGTGGTCCGGTGCAGCGGGGTCTTCGGGATTGACGCGGCAGACCCCGGCGAACCGGTCCGGGTACGCGCGCAGGACGTGGGAAACATATGCATTGTCCCAGCGGTAGCCGATGTACTGCACCAGGACGGTCTTCTCCACGCCGTGCCGGTCCATCAGGGCCAGGAGCATTTCCGCCGTCCGGTCCTCGTCGGGCGGAGCGTCGTTCTCCGAGGGCCAGGGGAAGGCGGGATCGTTGACCCAGACGTGGGTATGGGGGTCTATGATGCGCATGGATCTCGCAGGGTGATCAACGGGTCCGTACGAACTTCTGCAACCGGGCGTCGGCCTGGACTTCACCGACGTAGAGGTCGCCGCGGGAGTCCATCCAGATGCCGTGGGGACATCCGGCGAACTCGCCCGGCCGGTCGCTGCGCCGTCCGCCTCCCCAGCTGCTGACGAGGTCGCCGTCCAGGGTGTAAATGCCTACCTGCTGGTCGAGTTCGGCCACGTAGACGATATCCTCTTCCGGGTCGAAAAAGGTGGTGTCGGGCTTGCCGGGAACGGCGCGTTCCTCGAGGTAGTTTCCTTCCAGGTCGAAGAGCTGGATGCGCTCGTTGGTGCGATCGCACGCCCAGATCCGTTCATGGCGGTCGATGCGGACGCAGTGGCTGAGTTCGAACTGGCCCGGACCCGAGCCCCAGCTTCCCCAGGAGTGGATGTGGCGGCCCTCGGCGTCGTAACGGTGGATCCGAGCATTCTCATAGCCGTCGGACACGTAGATGTCACCGTTCGGCGCGACCACGGCATCGGTGGGTTTCCGGAAGGGATCGCCGTCCGTCGCGCCGGGAACGGCGGGCGTGCCGATCACCCTCACCTGGTTTCCGTGGCGGTCGAACTTGCGGACGCAGTGATCCAGCCAGTCCGTGAGGTAGAGGTTGTCCTCGCCGTCGATGTAGATACCGTGCGCATCCTTGAGTATGCCGTCGCCGATCGTCTTGATGAATTGACCGTCGCGGTCGAACACGACTAGTGGATGCTCGCTCCGCGAATACACGTACACCCGGTCCTGGGAATCGCAGGCCACGCCCGTAATCCAGCCGAAGGACCAGCCCTCCGGCAGGCTGTACCAGTTCTCCTGCAATTCGTAGGTGTACGCGCCGCTGCCGAAACTCATTTGCATGCCTCTTTCTTTTGAAAAGCCGCCTCGATGCCGGAGTACAGATGCACGATCCAGCCGTAACCCAGCATCCACAGCATGACCGCGAGGACGAAATGGATGACCGCGGCCGGCCTGCGGCCCTGGTACAACTGCCCCAAGCCGGGGACGACCAGACTGAATACCATGACACCAAACCTGGTGCCGAGGGGCGAGCCTCAAAGCATGAGGGTGCTCCTTAAGGCGCCTGCGCAACCCGATGGGCCTGCTTGGGATTGCGGCGCTGTTCCTCGAGGGCCGCGACCCAGCTGTCCGCCCAGGCCTGGTGATCGGTCAGCACGCGCTCCGGATTCGATCGGCTGCGCACGCAGAAATCGGGAAAGAAGGGCCGGCCCGTCGGCGCGCCATAGGCCACGTACCGCAGGTCCAGGCTCCAGCGCACGTCCCATTCGGTCAGGTTCGGCGTGGACCGGTGGGGGGTGTACTGGCTCAGGAATACGACCCCGCCCTTGCGCACTTCGGCCGGTTCCGCCTCGGTTTCGGGCATGAGCTCCGGCTTGATGCGCGTGCCCGCGTCCGACACGTGGTCGAGATGGCCGGTGTGGATCACGTCCGGGATCACCTCCAGGCATCCCCGGTCCACCGTGGCGTCCACCAGGGGCAGCCAGCAGGTCAGCGCCAGGGTCCTGTCCGACTCGGCCCAGCTCACCCCCGAGTCCTGGTGCCAGGGCACGTTGTACGACGGGCTGGCGTCCAGGCGGGACGGCGGCTTGG
This sequence comes from Gemmatimonadota bacterium, assembly GCA_026705925.1. Taxonomy (GTDB): domain Bacteria; phylum JAAXHH01; class JAAXHH01; order JAAXHH01; family JAAXHH01; genus JAAXHH01. The sequence goes on along the minus strand of JAPOZT010000018.1, from coordinate 52,060 downwards.
CCCGGATGTGCTGGATGGGCGAACAGGTGATTTCGGGGCCAACCAGGGACTCCACGGCGTCGAGCAGGTTCTCGTTCCGGAGGAAGTCGAAGACCGGTTTCGCCCGCAGGTCGTAGATGTCCATGCCGCTTCCGATCTCGGTGCTCTGTGCGAACAGCCGGGCGTAGCGCGTCAGGAAGGATTCGTCCTCGTACAGGTCGGTGATCTTGCCCTCGGCCTGAAGGTCCTGTGCCCGCCGGTCGACGAACTCGGTCATGGTCTCGATCACGGGATCCAGGTCCGCGTCGGTCAACACGTCCTCGACGACTACCAGGCCGCGGTCGTGGAACTCCACCAGTTGCGCTTCGGTGAGGGCCATGGGCGTTCTCCTTTCCTGAAAACCGATAGGATCCCGATAACCTTATCGATCCAATCGGCGTGTTTATCCTGATAACATAATCATAGCATCATCTAATGGCAACTTTGGTTGATCAATGTTCAATCCTGGTGAAACACCTCTTCCATCTCCGCCCACCATTCTCCTTCCTTCCGCGTCGCCAGCGGCTCCTGCATGGGCATCATGATGTCCCACCACTCCTGCGTGACCGGATCGGCGGCCATCTTCGCCATGTCCGCCTCGAAGTCGTCACCGACATACTCGAAATAGGAGAAGAGGAAGCCGTCCTTCAGGTAGATGGAGTAGTTGGTGATGTTGCATTCCGAAATCATCTTCGCCACGCCTGGCCAGATCTCGACGTGATACTCCTTGTATTCCTCGATCCGGTCCGGCTTGACCTTGAGTACCATGCCGTAGCGCTTGGGTGATGCCATTTTTGTCTCCTTTGGACGGATGTATCCAAAACGGATTTATATGTTGATGGATATTTTAATCAATATTGACAATGCTATTTTTTGTGTTTTGGGACATGCACTTCCCTCTTCCACATCAATCCGGCGTCGGCGCGTCCTCGGGAATCAGTCCTTCTTCCCGCAGTTCTGACCAGAAATCCTCGGGGATCTCGACTTCGTACATCCGCACGTTCTCGTCCACTTCCTCGGGCGACCGCGCACCTGGAATGACGGCGGCCACCGCCGGATGAGCCAGGGGAAACTGCAGGGCCGCGGCCTTCAAGGGCGTTTCGTGGCGGCCGCAGATCGCTTCGATGCGTCGCACCTTTTCCACGATATGAGGCGGCGCCTTGCGGTAGTCGAACTTCGCCCCGTCCACGGCGCCCAGTGCCAGGATGCCACTGTTGTACGGTCCGCCTATGATGATACTGATGATTCTTTCCTCGCAGAGGGGCAGAAGCCGCTTAAGCGCCGTATGATCTACCAGGGTGTACCTGCCCGCGCACAGAAAGCAGTCGAAATCGCCCTCGGCGGCGAAACGGGCGAGCATCTTCGCCTGGTTCATGCCGACGCCCACAGCCCGGATGACCCCTTCTTCCCGGAGCCGCACGAGCGCGCGGTAGCTGCCTTCCATCGCTTCTTCGTAGTGATTGTCGGGATCGTGTATGTGAAGGATATCGACCCGGTCGAGTCCGAGGCGGGTGAGGCTTTCTTCCAGGGAGCGCAGCGTGCCGTCGTAGGTGTAGTCGAAGACGGGACCGACAGGCGGAAGATCGTCGGACCAGACGTCCTGGTCACGCGCGGGGTCGGGCACGAGGAGGCGCCCCACCTTGGTGGCGAGGACGAAGGTTTCGCGCGCGGGGGCGTTGCGACCGCGGTCGCGGTTGCGGTCGTGCGCGCGGCTTGAAAGGGCGGTACCCAGGCGGGTCTCGCTCACGCCGCTGCCGTAAAGCGGGGCCGTGTCGAAGAACCCCAGTCCGTGGCCGAGATAGGTATCTACGACCTGGGCGGCGGCCTCATCCGTAACACCCTGGTACAGGCCGGCCAGGGGCGCGCCGCCGAGTCCCAGGCGGTTGACCTTGAGCCCCGTGCGGCCGATCTCCGCTTCCGCACGCCTGGCGATCTCCGCACTGGCCCGGTGCTGGTCATCCTTCCTCATCGGTCACGCCCGGTTGCTCGCCTGGGATTTCGCCCTGCATGGACTCCCCGCGCAGCAGGAAGGCCCGGATATCGTAACGGCCGGGGCGCTCCACGGGCAGATCGCCCGCCTCGATCATCTCCTCGATGGGTGAACTGTGGGTGCGCACGGGCATCTGGACGACCTCGTGAAGGCGGGCGGATTCGTATATACCCATGATGATCTCAACGGCAGCCCGGCCGTTGGACGCCTCGCCCCGGTGTTCGGACTTGCCCTCGATCCAGTCCGCCAGTTCCACGGCCTGGCCCACGCTTGGGTCTTCGCCGGTCGACGGCCGCTCTTCCCAGCCGCCGGTCTTCGAGTTGATGAGCAGGACGCGCTGTTCATTCACGTCCAACATACCGTCCGTGCCGTAAAGGTAGCCACCCTGCCGTCGTTCCGGATGGAGCTCCTGCAGGAGCTGTCCCACGGCTCCGTTGTCGAAGCCCACGATGCCCGCGCTGCGGTCCTCGATCCGGATGTCGCGCTCGTACCGGTCGGTCTTGCGCTCGATGTTCCCGAGCACCCACTCGGGCGCGGGATCGCTCATGACGTAGCGCATGAAATCGAACATGTGGGAGCAGTCGTTGAGCAGGCCCTGGCTGCCGCTGCAGTGGACGTGCCGCACGTCGCCGATGGCGCCTTCGGCGATCAGGTTCCGGGCGTCGGTCCACACCGGGTTGAACCGGCGCTGGTGGGCGATGGCCAGCTTGACGTCGTTCCGGCGGGCAGCGATCATCATCTCGTCGCATTCGCCCATGTTGACGGCCATGGGCTTCTCGCATAGAATGGCCTTGGGCTGGCGCGCGCAGGCGGCGATGGTCAGGGGTGCGTGAAGCTTGTGCCACGTACAGATGCTGACGACGTCCAGCCCCTCCTCGTCCAGCATCTCCCGGGCGTCGGCATAGCGTTTTCCAATATCGTACCGGTCGCCGAAATCCTGCCTGGCCTCGGCCACCGGATCCGAAAGCGCTACCACCTCGAACCGCTCTTCTCCCAGGTATCCCTTCATGTGGAGGTGCGAGATGCTGCCGCACCCGATTATGCCGACACGATAGACCGTGGACATCTAAGACTCCTCCCAGGACGGATTTTGCATGTATACGCGTTGCGGACGATGCGTGTAGACGATGTAATGACGCGTGTAAACGATGTGTCGATGCGTGTAAACGATGTGTCGATGCGTGTAGACGATGTAACGACCTGTTGCGACGATGCGGCGATATGACGAAGCTTGGTGACCGGCAACGCCGGACCTCAAATGGTCGAAATCGAATATCGGAATATAGGCGGCGGCATGGGCCGTGTCAACGATCCCGAAGTGGGCGACGCGCGACGTGTCTACGAAGACGCAAGCGGCACCTTGAAGGGGTGTAAACAATCCCGAAGGCGGCGACGCGAAAAGGTGTCGACAATCACGAAGACGACGCCGCGCACCGCATATTAACCCGGCGGACATGACTTGACACGGGACCCGGCATTAGCATAAGATTCAGTACGATGGAACTACTGATCGTACTCAACGTAATCCTGCTGCTCATCCTCATCGGGACCTTCCTGTCTCTCTCGGGGCGCGTGAAACACCTCGAGGACACCATCCGGCGTTATTTGAAGGATGTAACAGACCCGGTTGCGGGGATGTCCAGTAGTGGTGCGCCGAAGTCGGACGACGTGCTGGTGCCGAAGGACGCGCCGGAGCCGGTCGGTACACCGAAGCCAGACGATGCGACGGAACCGGAGACCGCAGGACCCACGCATCCGGCCGTGAGCGTTCCAGGCCAGGCGCGAGCCGCACAACCTGTCGCGGACGCTCCGGGCCAGGCGCGGGCCGCACATCCGCCCACCGAAGTACCAGGCCTGGCGCGATCCGGCGACGGTACAAGCCGCTTGTCGCACATGCTCCGTCCCCGCACCCGGGAGGAGTGGGAGACCCTGATCGGCGGCAAGCTGCTGAACCGCGTGGGTGCGCTCGCCCTCGTCCTCGCCGTGGGTTTTTTCCTGAAATACGCCTTCGACAACGACTGGTTGAACGAGACGGCGCGCGTAATCCTGGGCGGTGCGGCCGGCCTGCTGCTGATTGCCGGCGGCCACCGGTTCCACCGGCGCGGCATGTCCGTATTCGCGCAGGGCCTGACCGGGGCGGGCGTGGGCATCCTCTATCTATCGATTTACGCCGCCTACGATTTCTACCGCCTCATTCCGCAACCCGTCGCCTTTCTGCTGACGGCCCTGGTGACGGCCGCGGCCCTGCTGCTTTCCCTGCGCTACGACGCGCGGGCCATCGCCCTGCTCGGTTGGGCCGGTGGATTCCTGACGCCGTTCCTGCTCGTCACCGCCCAGTTGAACACCTGGGGCCTTTTCATCTACATCACCTTGCTCGACGCGGGCCTGGTAGCGGTACTGCTCAACCGGCGCCACTGGAGAGTGCTCGAGCCGCTGGGCATCGCCGCGACCTACGCCACGTACCTGACCTGGTCGTTCCGGGCCGATCTGCCCGAAGGATTCGCAACGGCCCTTGCCTTCCTGATACTCTGGTGGGCACTGTTCTCCTGGTTGAGCATCTACCGGTCCGCGGCGGGCGATACGGGAAAACGCCGGTGGCGATGGATCGCGGTAACCGTCAACGCAACAGGTTTCTACGTGATGCTCATGCGCCTTTCGCGGCACACGGAAGGCATATGGGACTTCATCGGGTTCCAGGCGCTGACACCGCACGCCGCCGTGGTCTATTCAGAAGGAATCGCCACGGCCTTCCTCTCTGTGGCCTACTTCGCGCTGACCGCCTGGATCACGCGCAATACAGACGACCGGTTCGCGGCCGGCGTGCATGCGACCGCGGCCATTTTGCTGGCGGTTCGCGCACCACTGAGCTTTTTCACCCCTTACGTCATCGTCGTCATCTGGGCCTTTGAGGCCCTGATCCTGTTCGGGTTCGGTGCATATCGCGAAGTGCGCGCCGTCCGGCACGCCGGTACGGCCCTGTTGGCGCTTTCGTTCGTCGGGATCTTTCTCTTTGGAGGCGCCTACGTATTCAACCTGGTTTCAAACTATGCGCCGGTATTCTCGTCGCGCACCGCCGCGTACTGGGTCGTGGGCGGGTCGTTACTTGCGTGCGCCGGCTTGCTGCGCGGCCACACCGAATCGAAGAGCGACCGCAGGCATTACGCGGTCTTCCACCTGGCCTGGACCTTCCTCCTCCTGGTCTGGGGCACGGTGGAAGTGCTCAGTTACTTCCACTACCTGGCCGTCACGACGGAAGGTGGCTCGACGGAGCAGTTGGCAAACCTGCGGCAACTCGCCGTTTCGGGCACATGGCTCTTCGGCGCGGCGCTGTTCATGGCGCTGGGACGCTGGCAGGACATCCCCGCCCTGCGCGCGGCGGCCATCGTCTACCTCGGCTGCACCGTGGTGAAAGTCTTCGTCTTCGACCTCATGTTCCTGGACACCCTCTACCGTATCGCCGCCTTCCTCGGCCTGAGCGCCATACTCATCGCCGTCTCCTACCTCTACTACCGGAACCGGCCGGCTTCCTGACCCGGTAGACCTTCCTGTATCGACCATCCGGCGTGAATCGACCATCCCAGCCTGAATCGACCATCCAGCCTGAATCGACCATCCAGCCTGTATCGACCATCCCAGCCTGATTCTATCATCCCAGCCTTGGATCGACCAATCCGAATTAAAAAACGTGCGAGAGGTTACAAAAGCCCCCGACTATTTCAATAGACCATATCGAATTGGTCCATTCACAAGCGCATCCATTTCTTCACTGGGAGGTCATCATGGGAGAGGACAAAGTAAGGGAATCGCCGGCTGAGGTGTTTGCCACGGTGACGGAGGTGAACACGGCATTTCATTCACTGGAGGATATGTTAGGCACTCGATTCGAGGCGATCGATGCCAAGTTTGGGGTCCTCGTAGAAAAGTTCGCCGCGATCGAGAAAAACCTGGCCGAGATGGACGCCAGGTACGAAAGACGCTTCGATGCGATCGATGGCAGGTTTGGGGTCCTCGAAAAAAGGTCCGCCGCGATCGAGAAAAACCTGGCCGAGATGGACGCCAGGTACGAAGGACGCTTCGATGCGATCAATTTCAAGTCTGAGACCGTCTTAGAAAAGCTGAACGCGATGGATGCCAGAAACAAAGGGAAATTCGATCTACTGGAGCAGAAATTCGTATCACAGGAATTCAAGATCGAGCATTGCGTGACATCGGCAAACAACAAGCTGATGGTTATGCTGCTTGTGATTGCCGGGTCGGTCATCGCCGGCCTGCTTTACGGCGGTTAGTGCTGGTTCGACCGAACTGCGCGTCGACCGGTCCGCAGGCAAAGTATTCCGCACACAGCACGGTCCGGGGGCCGACCGGTCCGCAGGCAAAGTATTCCGCACACGGCACGGTCCAGGGACCGACCGATGCTTAGACGCTCACCCAGGCGCTTTGCGTGTCGTGGCCTGCAGGGCGAATTCCGTCAGTTCAACCGTCATGGGATAACGGTTGAAGGGCGTGATCAGGTAGAGCCCGTTGAAGTTCGCCAGAACGGACTCGATGAGTTCCCGCGCGATGGCGACACCCTCTCGCCGGGCCTTGCGTCCACGGCCCACGCGGGCCATGCGCGCGCGCACGTCGTCTGGCACGACGAATCCGGGTACCTCGTTGTGGAGGAACTCCGTGTTGCCGTCGCTGACGAGCGGCATAACGCCCGGGAATATGGGTACGCCGGCATCCCGGGTCGCCTCGTAGAGCTGCTTCGCCTGGCGGCGGTCGAAGAGGGGCTGCGTCATGATCATGTCGGCTCCGGCTTCGACCTTTCTTTCCAGCCTTCTGATCCTTCTGTCCAGGTTAGGTCCGTTGGGGTCGAAGGCCGCCGCCACGGTAAACGCGGTCCTTCCATTAAGGGTGCGGCCCGAAAACCCCACGCCGTCGTTCATCTGCTTGATCAACCGGATCAGCTCGAAGGATGAAACGTCGTAGACATTGCTCGCCCCCGGCTGATCGCCGAACTTGACGGGATCGCCCGTGACGGCAAGGACGTGGTCGATGCCGAGTGCGTGCAGTCCGAGTACCTGGGACTGCAGGCTGGCCAGGTTCCGGTCGCGGCAGGTGATGTGCAACAGCGGCCGGATGCCGGCCTCCTCCTTGACGATCTGCCCCACGGCCATGTTGCTGATCCGCGTGACGGCAAGGGAGTTGTCGGCCATGGTCAGGGCGTCGGCACCCGCCTTCTTCAGGGCTTGTGCGCCCCGGACGATGGGGCCGTGATCCAGGTCCCGGGGCGGGTCGAGCTCGACGATGACGGTCACCCGTTCCTTGACCAGGTCCACGATCGACGGTTCAACCGCCGGGGGCGCGGGTACGGGACGGGCAATACGTTCCGGACGCGCCGGGACCCGGACTTCGACCGGCAGGACCTTCTTGCGCGTGACGATCTCCCGTCCTTCAAGGGCCCGGGCCATGGCTTGCACGTGCTCGGGCAGGGTGCCGCAACACCCGCCGATCAACCGTACGCCCTGGTCGCGCAGCCGAAGCGCACTCGTAGCGAAGTACTCCGGCGTCGCCTCGTAGATGAACCGGCCGTCCACGTAGACGGGTGAACCGGCGTTTGGGAATGCCGAGAGCACCAGCCCCTCCGACAGGGGTACCGGCGCGAGGGCGTCCAGCAGGCCCTTTGGACCGCTGCGACAATTGACCCCCACCACGTCGGCGCCGGCCGCGCGAAGCTGATCGAAGGCCTCCACGACCTCGAACCCGTCGTCCGACTGTCCGTACTGGTCCACGGCGAGCTGGCAGATCGTTGGCAGGTCGCAAATCTCCTGGCAGACCGCAAGCGCCGCCTTGAGTTCGTCGAGCCGGAGAAAGGTCTCCAGGATGATCGCGTCCGCGCCGCCGCCGGCAAGGGCGGCGATCTGTTCCGCGTGAACCCGCCGGTGGTCCGCTTTGGTGTAATCCCAATGGGGCAGACCCCGGGCCGGTCCCACGGCGCCGGCCACAAAGGCGCGGGACCCCGCCGCCTCCCGGGCGATCTCCACACCCCGAGCGTTCAAGGTTTCCGCCTGGTCTTCCAGGTTGTATTTCGACAGGGACAGGGCATTGGCCCCGAAGGTATTGGTTTCGATCAAACCGGCGCCCGCGTCCACGTATTCCTCGTGGATCTTCCGGATCAGGTCGGGCCGGCTCAGGTTGATCTCGTCGAAGCAGACCTCCATCGGCACGCCGCGGGCGTACAGCATCGTGCCGCTGGCGCCGTCCGCCACCAGCATGGAAGAACGGAGATGGTCGAGGAGGGATGTGTTCATGGGAGGGATCCGTTCGCGCCGCGGGATGGGACCGGAGTACCGCCGCACCGTGGCTGCCGTTCAGAGGCGCCGCACCGTGACCGCCGTTCGACACGTATCGACGCGTCCTGTTCAACGGCCGTTGTTCAACGCGTATCGACGGATCGCCCAGGCAAAGCCGTTCTTGTGGTTCGTCGGGGCGATGACCAGGCCCTGCGCCCGGCCCGCTTCCTTGACCGCGTCCTGGGCGTTTTCCATGATTACACCCAGGCCCGCGTTGAACAGCATGGGCAGGTCGTTGTCGCCGTCCCCAATGGCCATCACGTGATCCATGGATATCCCGTGCTCGCGTGCGACGAACTCCACGGCGACCTTCTTGTTGACGTCGGCGTGCATGGCTTCGATCCGGTCCGGATTCGTCTTGACGAGATAGAGGCGGGATGCGAAACGAGTCTTCAGCTCCGCCAGAACCGCCTCGCGCCGGTCCAGGCCGGGCAGGATCAGCATCTTGGGCGGCGGGGGATAATTGCCCTGTCTCAGTCTCGCCATAAGTTCGTCGTCCAGGTCGACGGCGGCGCGGCTCTGTTCCTCGATGGATGCGATGGAGGGGGTATATTCGTTGGTGATCACGCTGTCCAGGGGGCCGGTCTCCGTCACACGCAGCCAGCTGTATACGAAGTTGAAGCCGTTTTCCTCGATGAAGTCGAGCAGGTCCAGAAAGACGTCCCGTTGAATGCGCTTTTCGAAGAGCAAGGGTCTTTGCCCCTGGCGGACCGGCCCGAGTATGATCCCGCCGTTGTTGGCGATGACGTAGAGCCGGTCGAACAACTGCCGTGCAGTGCTGAAGGGCTCGCAGCTGCGGTCGATGTTGCGGCCGCTCACGGAGCTCACGACCAATCCCTGTTCGAGGGCGGCTTCGATGGCGCCCAACCCCTCGGAGGAGGGCTTTCCGTCGGGCAACAGCGCCGTGTCGTCCTGGTCGAAGGCGATCAGCTTGATTTCAGGGGTGTCGTCGCTGGTTTTCGGTACTGCTTCGGGTGCTTCCGCGGTCATGGTGATCCTTTCCAATGCTTCAGGTTTCTGTCTCACTATCCTTCAGACGCTTTCCGAGACTCCCGCCGGGATGGTACCGGGCGAAGTCTTCCCGGGTGAACCCGCGGATGGCCTTCAGGGCCATGGCGAGCCCGTCGGCCACGGCGAGTTGGCAGGACGTGCTCGCCGTCGGTGCGAGCCCGAGGGGGCCGGCCTCACTCGCTACGGGTACGTGCAGGATCGCCGCGCTCGACCGGGCGAGACTGGATGAAGGGTCTCCTGTGATGGCAATGATCGTCGCGCCGTTCGCGGTGAGGGTTTGCACGGCGGCCATCAGTTCCTCGGTCTCCCCGCTGTGGGAAAGGGCGATGACCACGTCCCCTTGCGCCACCTGGCCGCAGTCGCCGTGGTTGCAGTCGGCCGGATCGAGGAAATACGCCTTCGTGCCGGTACTCTGCAGCGTGGCCGCCAGCTTGCGGCCGATATGGCGGGACTTCCCAACGCCAGTGACGTGTACGCGCCCGCCGGCGGCTTCCGACTTCCGTATGACCGTGATGGCTTCGTCGAAGTAGGCGTCAGGCAAGCCTGCGTGCAGCTTCGCCAGCGCTTCGGCGGTCCGCTGTACGGCCTTCAGTCCGGCCACGCCGGTCGACGCCGCGTCAGAAGCGGTCTCGCCGAAATCAGCGCCTTCGGCTCTCAAAGTGGCCGATTCCGAGGCGGCCACGGTTTCGGGCGCGGTCCGGGCAGGGATCCGAGCGCCTTCGTACAGGGCCATCACGTCGTCCCGGCTCGATCCCAGTTGCGGGAAAGCCCCCGGGAGGAGGCAACACACGGCGCCGCAGGCATTGGCGAGCGCCGCGGTATCCTTCAAAGAAAGCCCGTGGAAAAGTCCCGCGATCAGTCCGCCCAGGAAGGCATCCCCGGCGCCGGTGGTGTCTCGGGCTTCCACGGGTTTCGCCGGTACGCGGACCGTCTGTTTCCCGTCGGTGACGACCGAGCCCTGCGCCCCTTCAGTGATGGCCACCAGGCGGGCGCCGTACCGGCTGAAAATACCCTCGGCCCGTTCTTCGGAAGTGTCGGCTTCCGCCATCTGCAGGGCGGCGGCCTTGGCGGGTTTCACGACGTCGGCGAGACGCAGGGCTTCCTCGAATTCTTCAGCAGATCCGAGTCCGGCCACCTCGATGGCGAAATCCGGGGGGACATCCACGTCCAGCACGGTGGGTACGCCGGCCTCGCGGGCGATGCGCAGTACCGCGACGACGGCGTCCAGCGGGAGTTGGGAAACCTCCGTCGTCACCATGGCGGCCGAACGTATATAGTCGGCGAAATGCGTCACCACGTGCTCGGCCGTGGTCTCCGCCGTCAGGGCACGGGCCATGTAGATCGCCCGGTCCGCGTCTTCGGCCACGTTCACTACCGAAAAACCCGATGCGCGGCCCTCCATGACCTGTACAGCCGACCGGTCGATGCCGTGGCGGTCCATCTCCTCCCGGATCATCGCGCCGTACCGGTCGTCTCCCTGGAATCCGAAGAGCCCGGCGGGGACCCCCATCTGGGCTGTCCAGGCCAGGTGATTCAGCGTCACCCCTCCTGCGATCTCGGTGACGACCAAGCCCGTTTCATCCGGCAGGATATAGGTTTTCTCCTCCGGGCCCGCGATCCGGTTCACCCGGTAGATCACGTCCACGACGTTGCTTCCGATGCCCACTACCCTGCGTGTGCGGTCGATGTCCTGGATCACGAATAGCCACCTTGGGGGGAATCACACGAGCGGCCGGTATCTCTTAAAACGCCGAAATTTATATTGTCAACATTGATTAAAATAAGAATCAACATTTTTTTTGTGAAGGACGTACCTGCGCTATGAGCAAGCTTACTTTATGGACGTGCTTTGGTTATTTGTTTTCTAGAAAATCAAGATACAGACGACTAGGCTGAATGCCCTTGTTGTTCTGGTACTTTCCACTTACATAGGTCTCGAAATCGCCATCCAGTGTGTGATAATATACCTGGCAGATTTCCACGTTCGGGTAGATCCTGATGGGCCGGACACAGAACATCTCCAAAGTCCAGTAGCCGGCGAATCCCACATCGCCGAAACCTGCGGTTACGTGGACAAAAAGCCCCAATCTACCCACCGAAGACCGCCCTTCGAGCATGGGAACGTACTTGTCCGTCCTGGTAAATTCCGCGGTCCTGGCAAGATAGAGCGTCTGGGGGCGCAGTTCGTACCCTTCGTCCGGGATCTGAATGGATCGCGTGCGGTGTTGCTTCTTCATGTCGAGCACGTCATCCTCGTATATCAGGAGTTCATCGGCGAGTGAGAGATTGTAACTGTTCGGATTGAGCCTGGCGGGATCGAATGGCTCAATGAAAATGTCTTTCCCAATGCGCTCTTGTATCATTTTTCCCGATAGGATCACTACGATTTTCCTTCCTGGGTGTAAGGAGTCTCAACTGCTGTTTACCAGGACGACGGCGACCAGGGTCAGGCCGATGCCGACAAAGGCCGGTCCGCGAACCTGTTCCTTCCAGTACAATATAGCCACGAGCGTGGTGATGACAAGGCCGACCGCGCTGACGAAGGGAAAGACGACGGTGCCGGGAAGGTGCTTGAGCGTGAGGACCAGAAGCCATGTTCCCCCGACGTTGACCGCGCCCAGGAGGACGCTCCACTGTACTTCGGGCAGGCGCGCCCGGATCGGTTTGTTCCAGAGGTAGAAAAGCCCCATGATGCCGGATACGGCGAAGAGGGAGAAGAGGTAGAGCGGCATCTGGCTCTGGGGCGCGAGTTCGCTGAAGACCTTCGGGGACAGGTGGCAGAACCCCGTCGTGATGAAGAGAGCGCCGACCAGCCAGGCGACGCCGCGCAGGGACAGTTCGGCCTGCCTGCCCACGCCGATCGTCAGGAGCGGCAGGGCGATGCAGACCGTGATGATGCCCGCGGTCTGCGTCAGGTTGGGGATCTCGTACCAGATGACGATGGAGCAGAGGATGGGGATGAGGACGGACAGGCGGACGATGGCCAGGGTCACTGCGACACCGCCCTGAAGGAGCGCCTGGATCAGGAAGCGGAAGGCGACGAAATAGAAGAACCCGCTGGCCGCGCCGATCACCACGGTGGTCCAGTGCCAGAACCAGCCCGGGTCCGCGAGCATCAGGAGGCCGGAGATCACGGCACCGGCGCCATAGTTGAGGCTGCCCACCGCAAGTGCATTGTGTCCGTTATGGTGGGCGGACTTCAGGATCAGGCCGAAGCACGACGTCACGACGGTCGCCGTGATCAGCAGAAGGAGTCCGAGCGCCGTAGTCTGTTCTCCGTCCGTAGATAGCAAGAAGCCGGCGAACGATTACCGCCTCGCCGGCTTCCTGGTACATGATGGATCGCCAATGCAAGATCGGCGGGGTGCGCGTTACGGGGTGAAGGCGAAAGTTCCCACGTAGGCGCTGCGCTTGTTCGGAATGCTCCAGGTCGCGATCAGGTCCGAACCGCTGTACGCGTGAGCGGCAGTCTGGACCAGCGCGGCCGATGCGTCCCTGGTGAAGGGATCGTACCACACCATGCGGTCGCAGTTGGGTTCGTGGTCGGTCGCCAGCATGGTCCGGGTGGCCACACGGACCTGGCCATCCACCGTAACGGCGTAGGCGTCCCCGCCGTCGTGGCGGAAGGAGATGTCCGTGGGCTTGACCGTTTTAACCGTGCCGAACAACTCGCCATACCGTGCGGTGAAAGCGCTCTTCAGGTCCTGGCGCTGGCCGGGCGTGGCCCGGCTGTCGATCAACAGCACGGTCTCGCGGGCGTGATGCCCGAGTTGCAGGTTGCCCTTGCCGAGAATGACGGCGACGACGGAAAGATCGGCCAGCGCGCCTTCACGGATATGCCAGGCTACCACGGCCTGGTTGGCATCGCCTCCCGCTTCCGCCGAGTAGGTACAGCCGCCGCCCAGGATGTGGTTGGAGCGAACTTCCACGTAATCGCCGGCAATGGACGGTGAGCCGGCCAGCGCCGGGGATGCCGCGAGGACGATCGCGGCCAAAAGTACGAAACCGGTCTTCAACATAGTGCCTCCCTGTGCTGAGTCTCTGGGTCTCTGGATTGGGGGTTGGCGCGTCGGGCTACGCAGTTCGTGACGAAGGCTGAGACACCGCAGGATCGAAACGGACAGCCACCCCGATTTCATGTCAATATCGTTTGGGCGCAAAAAAGTAACGCGGTATATTCTACCGTACCGGAAACATTGCAGTATATTCAATATATGTACTCCCCGCCCCCTAAGTCAATCGCAAATCAAACCAATCGAGGAAGCGAAAATGGAATACAGAGCGCTCGGTGAATCGGGCCTGACGGTATCGGCCATCGGCATGGGCTGCTGGCCCATGGCCGGCGTCGGGTGGACCGGAATCGACGACAACGCGTCCCTGGCGGCGCTCGAGGCGGCCATGGACGGCGGCATCACCCTCATCGACACCGCCTACATGTACGGACGCAGCGGCGAATCGGAACGGCTGGTGGGTCGGGCCATCGCGGGCAGGCGCGACCAGATCGTCCTGGCGACGAAATGCGGCCTGTACTGGGACGGTACGACGCTGCTCCACAACAGCTCGAGGAAGCGTGTCCTCGAACAGGTCGAGGAGAGCCTCCGCAGGCTGAATACGGACTACATCGACCTGTACCAGGTGCACGCGCCGGACGAGAACACGCCTTTCGAGGAGACGGCCGCCACGCTCGCCGAACTGAAGGAACAGGGCAAGATCCGCGCCATCGGCGTGAGCAACTACGACGTGGCGCAGATGCGGGAGTTCGCCAGCCACGCGCCGCTCCACTCGGACCAGCCGCCGTACAACCTGCTCAAGCGGGACATCGAGGCGGAGATCCTGCCCTACTGCCGCGACAACAACATTGCCGTGATCTCCTACTGGCCGCTGTACAAGGGGCTGCTGACCGGCAAGTACGGACGGGGCCACCGGTTCCCCGAAGGCGACAACCGCAACGAGGACGTCCGGTTCCAGGGGAAGGAACTCGAGCGCACCCTGGACATGCTCGACCGGCTGAAACCGATCGCGGACGAATACGGCAAGTCCATCGCCCAGCTCGTGATCCACTGGACTGCCCGGCAGCCGGGGATCACGTCGGTCCTGTGCGGTGCGACGCGGCCGGCCCAGGTTGAACAGAACATCGAAGCGGTGGGTTGGGAACTGTCCGAAGATCACCGTGCGCAGGTTGACGGGATCGTCGCCGGCATGGGCGAATAGGATGGGATCGGGCGGGGGCGCGCGGCCAGGATGGGTTCGGCGGGCGCGCGGCCAGGATGGGATCGGGCGGGGGCGCGCGGCCAAGCCCGGCCAATCGAGCCTAGTTGGCCAGGGCGCCGCTGGCGATCGAGCGGATCCGCTTGACCATGGACCGGAAGCCGTTGCTCCGGCTTGGGCTGAGGTGGGACGCCAGGTCCAGGCGGGTGAAGATGCCTTCGATGTCGGCGTCCAGGATCTGGCGGGGCGTCTTCCCCGAATAGACCATGAGCAGGATGGCCACGAGGCCGCGGACGATGTGGGCGTCGCTGTCGGCGTCGAAGGTGATGGTCGGCGGCAGGGCCTCGTCCACGTGGGGTACGAGCCAGACCTGGCTCACGCAACCCTTGACCTTGTACGCATCGGTCTTGTAGGCATCGTCAAGGGCCGGGAGCTTCTTTCCCAGGTCGATGATCTCCTGGTATCGCTCTTCCCAGTCATCCAGGTATTCGAAGTCTTCCAGCACTTCTTCTATCGTGGTGTCCATCGTCACGATCGCGCGTCCTTCCGGAATATACGTTGTATCTACACGATTCAATTCGTTCCTGCCAGCGGCCTGCTCAACCCGTCCGTGCCGGCTACCTGCTCAATTCGCCCCGATCAACAGCATGGCCGAAACGCCGGCGGCAGCGCCTGATACGAAGAGGTTCCACTGGCGGTGCGGCGTCCCAATGACCCGCAGGATCACGAAGGCCACGGCCGCGAAAATCGCCACGATCATTAACTGGCCCAGTTCCAGCCCGATATTGAAGGACAGGAGCGGCACGACGATCGATTCTTCCATACCGAGCAGTGCCCTCAGGTAGTTCGAGAAACCCAGGCCGTGGATCAGGCCGAAGAACAGGGCCAGTCCGTAGCTCGTTTTCCGGCCGAATTTCGCTTCGAAGGGCCGCCAGACGTTCATCAGGCAGGTCGCCAGGATCGTCACGGGGATGAGCGTCTCGACCAGGTCCGTCGGGACCAGAACGAGGCGGAGCGTAGCCAGCGCCAGGGTGATCGAGTGCCCGATCGTGAAGGCCGTAACCAGCACGATCACCGAACGCCACCGGTTCAGTGGATAGGCGGCGCAGAGCGCGATGATGAAAACGATGTGGTCGTAGGCGTTCAGGTCCGAAATATGGTCGAAACCGAGCTGCAGATATACCTGGAATTCGGACATCTTCCGCCCATTGTTCAGCCGCCAATCATGACCCGAAACGGACCGTCCCCGTGACGGTTTTCTTGCTCAAATTGACGTATTTTTTCTCACCGCCGATTTCGAACCGCATCACGTTGGCCTGCGTGTCGAACATTTCGATCAGGATCCGGTTCTCGACCTCGATCGACTCCACGCGGTCCACACCCGTAATCTGCACCAGGCAGGCCGTGGCGTCAAGGGCGTCCTCCATTCCGGCGTAGGTCAGCTGCCGGTCCACGCCGTTGACTCGAAAGGCCAGCCGGGAGGCAAGATATTCGGACACGTGCCGGTCGCGGTCGGCATGGGCCTGGTCGGTCCAGAGCCTGAGCCGGGGGCCGCCATCGGCCACGATGGCCTCTTCCAGATCGTCCGTGAAGATCCTCACGGATACGTCGAGACGGGTAATTTCCTCGTTCCACTTGACCCGCGCGATGCTCACGTAGAACACGTGGGCTGGCGACTCGGCCGGAACCGGGATCGGTTCGGCCGGAACCGGAACGGCCGCTGAAAGGAACACCAGGCAGAGCAGGACCCCGAGCGTCTTCATCGCCACCATCCTACTGGGCCATATCGTCCCTCAGGCCGTACTTGTCGATCAGGTAGATCAACGTGGCGATGGACGCGCCGCCCAGTTCCAGCTCCCGGCGGTTCACGGCTTCGAAGACGTCGGTGGGCGCGTGATGGTAGTCGAACGCCCTTTGCGAGTCGGGGTTGAACCCGATAGTCGGGGTACCCGTCTCCCTGCGGAGCGGACCGATATCGGCGCCGCCACCGCCCTTGTTGATGTAGGAGATGGTGCTCTGGGGAAACAGGGGCAACCACGACCGGAAGCGTTCGATGACGTCATCGTCCGCGGACACGCCGAATCCCCGAGGGCTGAAGCCGCCGGCGTCGCTTTCGAGGGCGATCACGTGGTTCTCGCCCGTTTCCTTCGCCACCTCGGCGTACTTGAGTCCGCCGCGAAGGCCGTTTTCCTCGTTCATGAACAGGACGGCGCGGATGGTGTGGCGGGGCCGGATACCCAGCTTCTGGAAGGTCCGCAGCACGCCGATGGAATGGACCACGCCCGCGCCGTCGTCGTGGGCGCCTTCAGAAACGTCCCACGAGTCGAGATGACCGCCCACCAGGATGATCTCGTCCGGCCGTTCGCTGCCCCGGATCTCCCCGATCACGTTGTGCGAAAGGGCGTCGGGGTGCCACTTGCTGGCCAGGCGCATGTAGAGCATGGCCTCGGGCTGCTCCTCGAGCGCGCGCTCCAGGCGGTCGGCGGACTGGTAGCCCAGGGCCGCCGCGGGAATGCGCTCCACGTCTTCGAGATAGCGCAACCCGCCGGTGTGAGGCGCGTCTCCGAAGTCCGAACCGGCCGATCGGATCACCACGCCCACGGCGCCGAACCGGGCTGCCTGGGACGGACCGGCGGTTCGCTGGTCTACCGCGCCACCGTAACCGGGACCCGTGGCGATCACCGTCTGGTCGAAGCGCCGGTTGTAGAAGACGATCTTCCCTTCAACGGCCTCACGGCCAATTTCTTCCACTTCCTCCAGGGAGTGGACCACCACGACGGGTGCCGTGAGCCCCACCGGAGCGGTCGGCACCGATCCCCCGATGGCCAGGGCAGTCAACTCGATCATTCCTTCGTTGACGTTGACGATCCGCACCTGCTCCGGTTCGCCCCGTTCCCAGTGGGGCACCATGACTTCCTGCAGGTACACCCGGTCGAATCCGTAGCCTTCCATCACTTCTTTTGCCCATGCCACGGCCCGTTCCGCGCCTTCCGAACCACTGAGGCGCGGTCCGATGTTCTTGCTCAGGTCTTCCAGGAGGTAGTACAACTCTCCCGTAGTCAGCCGTTCATTGAAGATCGCGGTGACCGTTTCTTCGTCTGCGGTCTGCCCGTGGGCTGAGCGGGGAAAGGCCGTCGAAAGGGCCAGTGAGAGTGCCGACGAAAGGGCGAGCGAAAAGACCAGCGGGAAGACCAGGGAATTCAATGGAATGCGGGTCCTGGAGCAGCGCGGGTTGACGCGGCGCACGAGACCAGGTAGTGATCCGATAAAAGCGGACAGCATGAAGACCTCCGTGTTGTTATGGAAAGGGCCCGCCCCACGCATGACCGGGCGGTCTTGCTAGATTCGACTTGTTTGATTCGACTTGCTTGATTCGACTTGCCTGATTCGAAGCGTTCAGTGCACCGGACGAAAGTCTGGGATGAAAATCGGGCCGGTGCGCGGCCTGCCTTGCGACTACCGCGTCAGTTCCCAGCCCAGGTGGGCAATCTCAGGCGCGATCAGTTTCTCCCAGGCCAGTTCCACCGCGGCCGGGGAGCCGGGTGTGGAGATAACCACCGTGTTGCGGTACACGCCCGCGGTGGCGCGGGACAACATGGATGCGGCACCGACCTGTTCGTAGCTGAGCATGCGGAAAAGCTCGCCGAAACCGGTCAGCGGCTTTTCCAGTTTGCGGTTCAGCACGTCGAAGGTCCGGTCTCTTTTCGAGATTCCGGTCCCCCCGTTGAATATGACAATCTGGACGTCATCGCCGGTACTCGCCTCCAGGGCGGCTTCGACCTGGTCCGGTTCATCCTGGATCAGATGATAACCGGCGACCCGGTGGCCCGCTTCCTCGATGCGTGTCCGGAGGTAATTCCCGTTAATATCCGTTTCCGGCGTGCGGGAATCGCTGACGGTAACCACGGCGACGGCCAGGGGGCCGAGTTCAGCCGCCTGGGACTTGTGGGATGAAGTGCTCTTGGACGACATGAGGCCGGATGCTACAGCACGTCCTGCAGCCGTAGTCCCTGTTTCTTCAGGAAAGGCATCAGCCCGATCTTCGTGACCGTCCGCAAGGCGCTGACGGACATCTTGATGCGCACCGTGCGGCCGAGTTCGGGCACGTAGATACGCTTCAACTGGAGATTAGGATACTGACGCCGCTTGGTCTTGTTATGCGCGTGGGATATGTTGAAGCCGACCAGGGGTCCTTTACCGGTCAACTTGCATTTTCTGGACATGGGGCAATCCTCCAGGAACGACGTTACCGCGCGGAAACGCGGCTACCGCGTCTCCCGGTACATGACGTGCTTCCGCAGCGTCGGGTCGTATTTCTTGATTTCGATGCGAGCGGTCGTGTTACGCCGGTTCTTCTTCGTGTAGTAGCAGTGCGCGCTTTCCGTGCTCTTGAGTTTCACCAGTTCACGGTTCTTGCCCTTGGCCATGCTGTACTCCTAAGGCGAGCCAATCATTTTCAAATGCCGGTATGCCGGTATTGCCAACCAAGCGATGAAATCTAATAGGCGCGCCCGCCAAAATCAAGGAAATAAAACAAGGCACGCAACACCCGGGTTGTCCGTGATGGCTGGCCGGGTCGTCCGTGACGCAACGCCCGGGTCGTCCGCGATGGCAGGCCCGGGTCGTCCGTGATGGCTGGCAACCGGTCTACGCCTCGTCCATGGCGCAGGCTTTCAGCTCTTCCAGCGACACGAATTCCAGGGACATGGCGTGGGTGGCGCTCAGCACCACCGGCGGCGCCGCGCCCGCGTCGTAGGCTTCTTTCCACCGGTTCACGCAGACGCACCAGCGGTCGCCGGGCTTCAGGCCCTGGAAGCCGAAGGCGGGCACGGGGTTGCTGAGGTCGTTACCCGCAGCCTTCGAGAAGACCAGGAACTCCTCGGTCATCACCGCGCATACGGAGTGTACGCCCGCGTCGCCCGATCCGGTATTGCACGCGCCGTCGCGATAGAACCCGGTCAGGGGATCCGTCGAACAGCCTGTGAGTGGTCCACCGAGTACGTTCATGAAAAGATCGCGACCCGTCCCGCGGGAGGCTTTATCACAGGTCGAACAGGTAGGCCAGCTTGACGATCAGCGTACGGTCCAGCGGGTCGCCGAGTACCGCTTCCGTAGCGTCCCCGTTGTCACGCCGCTCGTTGTACACCACGTAGACGTTGCTGCCCGGGTTGATGATATAGTTGAACCGGAAGTTCGACACGAACCGGTCCTGGTTCGTATCCCACTGGACCAGCGCGTTGAGGGATACGTCGGGCGAGAAGGAATAGCTGGTCCGGACGCCGAACAGATGGGCCGTGATATCCCGTTCCATGCCGCCGGTGTCGGTGAGCGTTACGTCGTTCAACTCGTACCGGGGTCCAATGGTAAATTTCGAACCGGCGCGCAGCCCGCCCTCGAGATTGAGCGATCGTCGGTTGCCGTTGATGTATTGGCCGATGATGAACTGGAAGTCGGCGAACAGCGGCTTGCTCAGGTTCGTCGTGTAATGCATGCGCGAGGATGCGTCCGTGTAGTTTCCCGCGGGGAGCTTGACGCCCAGAATCGGACGCGTGTCTTCGCTGATCCGCCGGAAGTCGCGGTCCAGCGTGATCCCGGCCTGTTCGCCGCCGGTGAAGAACAGCTCCCAGTGGTAGTGCTCCCTCCGGGTCAATTGCGTCCCGTCGTCGCCGAAGGTCGCTGCGAGCACGATATGGGGAAAGTACCGGCGGACGATGCTGTTGGTGGGTTCGGGCGTGTAGAACGCACGGGCCGAAACCTCGTGAAAGCCACCGAAATTCCGGGCCAGGCTCCGGCGGCTGAAGAAGCCCATGCCAGGATTGAAAAACTCGGACACCCCCATGTACAGGCCCTCGAACTGCCACAGGGGCCCGTTCCAGCGCGACCACAGCCGTCCCGCGAATCCCGATTCGCTTTCCTCGCCTGTCTGGTAGGTGGTTCCGGCCAGGAACCCGCTGACGGCCAGCTTGGGACCGATGGCCAGGTTGAAGTCGCCGCCGGCCGCCCGATTGTAGTCCCCGCCGCCGACCCGCTGGTTGGTGACGATGAAGCCCACGTTGGACTTCTCGCCCACGTCCTGGCTGATCCGCGCCACGGCGTAGATGTTGTCCTCGAGCCTGGTTTCACCGAAGCGCTCGTCGCCCGTGCGCATAAGCAGCAGGCCGAGGTTCGTGCGCCCGTGCTTGCCCGTCAGGCGGCCACCTCCGGTGATCGGCACCTGTCTAAGTGCACCGGAACCATCGCGCGCAAGACCGACGTTTCGGCTGTAGAAAAGTTCAGTCTCCCGGGCTACGCCGAATCGGAACAGTCCGCCGTTCTCCAGGAAGAAGGCGCGTTTTTCGGGGAAGAACAGGTTGAACTGCGTAAGGTTGACCTGCGCGTCGTCCACTTCCACCTGGGAGAAGTCCGTATTGTAGGTCAGGTCGAGGGACAGGTTGTTGGTCAGGCCGTACTTCACGTCCACCCCGCCGTCGAAGTCGTCCTCCCGCGTCGAAGGGCCGGGCTCGTAGGTCCACGTGGCCCCGTCCAGGGAGTAGGGCGTAATCTGCAAATAACGCTGGTCGTGCCTTGTGAGGTTCAGGCCCGACAGCGTCCCGGCCACAGACACCTGGGAGATGTTGAAGGGACGGATGACGGGCGCCCAGAAGGACTGCTCGTTGCGGCGGCGGATCTGGCGCTCCAGGTTGATCCCGAAATCGACGTCGTCACCAGTCTCGAAGCGCAGCGTGCTCCAGGGAATGGCCATTTCGGCGTACCACCCCTCTTCGTTCCGGGAGGTATACACGTCCCACACGCCGTTCCAGTCCGTCAGGACGTTGGTGTTGAAGCGGCCCTCGGAACGGCCCTCGTTGCGCACCTGGGCGTCATAGCGGGCGCCGTCCGGATTGGTGGCGAAGAGAATGCCGTTCTGCCGGTCCATGAACGTATCCAGGATGATCTGGAAGTAGTCGTCGTCCGCCAGGTCTCCGTCCCGCGCCATCTGGGTGGCGATGATCTGGGAGGGGTTCGAGTCGTAGGCCCAGACGCCGATGTACAAGGTCTGTTCGTCGTAGAGGACCCGCACCTCGGTCCGCTCGGTCGCCGGCTGGCCCTCGTCGGGGCGTTGCTGGGTGAAACCGCTGGCCGCCAGGGCGTTCTGCCACAGACCCTCATCCAGGACGCCGTCCATGTGCAGCGCTTCCAGGATGCGCAGCGGGACGATCTCCCGTTCCTGCGCCGACGCGGAGCCGGTGGTCAGCATGGTCTGCGTAGCCATAAGGGCGGCCAGCAAGACCATGGAGCAGCAGGTGGTCGAGGTGCGCGCGGATGTACGCATACGGTACATCTTGCTATTCCTCCATAGACTGTCCGAACGGCACCGACAGGCTGATCGTTACATTCCGACCCGGATCGTCGGTGAAGTAGCGGAACCGGCTCAGGTAGTCCCGGTAGCGCTTGTTGAACAGATTGTGCACGCCGAACTGCATGCGGACCGGATGGTCGGCCACGGCCAGCTCCGCGTGCAGCAGCACGTCGAAAAGGTTGTAGCCGGCTGGCGGATCCGCAAAGTCGATGCCTTCGGGAAAATGCTCCTGCCGCAGGACGAACTGACCTTCGAAGCCTATCCCGGCTTCCAGCAGGCGCCCGGTGGGCGGCAGGCGGAAATCCATGCCGGTGATCAACCGGGTGGGCGGCATCTGGTACAGGGGCTTGTTTCCCGTCGTGTTCCGTCCACGGACGATTGACGCGGAAAGATACGTGCCCACGTACCGGGTCAAGTCGTATTCCAGGAATCCGTCTAAACCCTGGATCACCGCGTCAGACTGGACATAGGTGAATTTGGGGAAGGCACCCCGGATTGTCAACACAAGATCGCCCGCCGGAAGCAGCGAGATGAAGTTGCGGTAACTCGACCTGAACAGCCCCAGTTCGCCGCGGCCCCGGTCCCCCCGGTACCGCAGGGTGAGATCCGTGTTCAGGCTCGATTCCGTGTCCAGTTCCCTGTCTCCGATCTCGAACTGCGCCGTGCCGTGATGAACGCCATAGCTGTACAGCTCGTTCACCCCGGGTGGACGCCATGCCCTGCCGAAGTTGGCGGCGACGGCCAGGGTCGGGGTCAACTCGTGGATCAGGCCAATCACCCCCGTCATGTTGCGGTAGGTGAAGATCCCTCCTTCGACGATCTCGGTGGCGCGCCGGCCTTCGTTCGAGTAGATCTCCGCCCAGCGGTAGTCGTATCGCAGCCCGGTTTCCACCGTGGTCTTGCCCTTCGTCCAGGATTCCAGGGCGAACACCCCGGAGCTGTAAGCCAGGAAGTCTGGGATGAGGAAACCCGTGCTGAACCGTGTGTTTCGCTGACGCATGCCGCTGATGCCGATCTTTCCGTACCAGTTTCCGAAGTTCCGGTGGTGGAAGATTACATCGCCGCTGTGGGTCTGCAGTCCCAGGTCGAACCCGGGCCTGGTCGGCGGGGCGCCGCTTCGGGTGGAGTCCCACTCCTCGCGCCGGTTGTACTGCTGCCCGTACCGCATTTCGAGATTGCCCACCCCTTCGAAGCGTACCAGGGACCGAACGGACAGAAGATCGTGCTCCACCCGCTGACGTGGATTGTCGATTTCGTAGGTGAATTCGCCCGTGACCCATGGGTCGCCCCGCTCAATGGCCCGTCTCAGGTCCGTGGTGTTGCCGATGTGGGCGCCTTTGTAGATCCCCAGCCAGGTACCGAAGTGACTGAAATAAGCCTCCGTGTCCATCCAGTCCGTCGAATAACCCAGTGCTACGGAGTAATTTCGTTCATCGAATCCGGAATTCCGAATGACGTGCTTCGGCGCCCGGGCGTCACCCGCCCGGCGAAGACTGCCCTGCACCCGCCACTTGAGTCCCGGCAGGCGGTGCAGCGCGCCCTGCAGGAGGAGGGAAGCCGCCCCCTGCTTGTTGTTGGAAAAGAGGTTCGTGTTGAACCGGCCGCCCACCCCCGGATCTACGGGCAGCTTCGGGGGTTCGATGCGGATAACGCCCCCGATGGCGCCGGCGCCGTATTGCACGCTGGCGGCGCCCTTGAGCACTTCGATGCGGGCAGGGGCAAAGGGGTCGATTTCCGGTGCGTGGTCCCCGCCCCACTGCTGTCCCTCCTGGGTAACGCCGGCGTTGAGTACCAGCACCCGGGCGCTGTGCACGCCGCGCACCACGGGCTTCGAAATGGCCGGCCCCGTGGTCAGGGAGGATACGCCCGGCAGGGACTCCAGCGTCTCGCCCAGCGTCTGGCCCCGGCGTTCTTCCAGGGCCGACGGGGGCAGGACGAGCACGGACTGGCTGGACCCGGTAAGTTCGCCCGCCAGGTCCCGATCGCCCGTAACCGTGATCTCATCCCCCATCAGCACCTCCGGCTCCATGCTGACTTCGAGCACGGGTGACCTGTTCTCGGTAATGATGACCTCGCTCTGGATCGTCCGGTAGCCGACAAACCGGAATTCGATCGTGTGGCGGCCCTGTGGCACGTTTTCGAGACGGAATTCGCCGTTTTCGTCTGTAAACGCACCGATTTCGAGCGCGGGCAATACAACGGTCACCGCCGGCAACGGATCGCCACGCTCGCTTAGCACCTTGCCGCTCACCGTGGCGGCGCGTGCCGCTGCCGGAAGCACGAGGCAGGACACGGCGACGGCCAGGAGGGCACGCAGTACTTTCGTTGCTCTCATCAGGAATCACTCCAAGCCCGCGTTTACGGGGAACAGACCTCGGCCGTGACCGTAATGCGGATGGGCCACGGCCGTGTCCGTACTATGACCGCACTTCGACTTCGAAGGTCACTTCGAAATCCGTCTCGTCACTCGGCGTCACGCCGTCCTTGGGTCCGGCATCGTAATGACTCTGCGAGATCCGGAACTGACCGTTCTGCGCGTTAGCGGGGACCGTAAGCGTGAATTTGAGTCCGACGGGATGATCGTCGCCAGAGTTCGTCACATAGTCGGATTCCTTGTCCGCGTAGGCGACGGTTGCAGGCGAAAATCCCCCGAGGGTTTCGAAGAACACCTGGTGGGCCTCCGCTTCCTCCTTCACTTCCTCGGTGATGTCCTCCGGCGGGGTTTCCAGCTCGTTCAACTCCAGCAACATCCCGTTGTATACCGTACCTGCGTCAACGACGATTTTGTCCACGACCGGGTCGTCGCCGCCTTCACCGTCGAGGTCCCGGAACTGCACGGTGAGCGATGATCCCCCGCCCTGCGGTGTAAGCGTGACCTTGATCGTCGTGAAGAGCTCTACTTCGCCCGGTCCGTGGTCGTGATCGTGGTCGTCGTCGTCGTGATGCTCGTCATGATCGTCCGGCCCCATTGGATTGGAGTCGTTGTCGTCGGCGCAGGAAAACGTCAGCGCGGCGGCCAACATCGCGGCGGTCATGACGGACAGTAAGTTCCATCGGTATTTCAGCATTTTGGGCTTCTCTTCCTTTGCTTTGCTGCGTGTAGTAAATGAATTGCTACTTCGCTCGTGAACTGAACTTCCCCCGGCCAGAAACCTGGTATCGCGATATCCCTGACTCTCGATTTCGGCCAAAGGCCTGCGCAACCATCGTACGCGTGCATCGGCCGGGAGCGTCTTGTTCCGTTTCCGATTTCGGTGACGACCGGTGGGAGCGAACCCTAAGCCGGCGGCCAATACGTCCGGAGCAGCCAGGACGGCCGGAACGGTCAGATCGATCTGGGTGTCTGGATTTATAAGACAGTGGTGTCCGGCAATGATCGCAGACCGCGCCTGATGGATTCAGACGCTCATCCGGAGCATCCGGGCTGGCAGGTCAGGTCAGGGAAGCGGCGGTGAGCGGTTCCGGTGCTGATTGGCCTCTATTCGAGGGTGTCCGGGCTGCGATGTGCCGGCCGCGGGACCGACAAATTCGTAGTCCGGGAAGGTAGTAGAAGATTTCTCAAGCACCGCGGAGAACGCGGTGGCGAAAAGGCAACCCTGGCAATGGTCCGCATGTCCGGCATGATCAGCGTCGGACTCCAACTCGTCGCAGTCGTGCGGGGGGCCGGTGAAAAACAAGGCGAATACGACGGCGAGGGAAAGCGTGAAGAGTTTCATGGAAGACCCGTCACCTGGTGGCTTGACCTATCAAAGAATCGGAACATTGCAGACTGAAATTGCAGTTATCGAATTTCAACATGTTGCGCTGGTTTGTCAAGTGTTTTCGCGTCTTCGGTCAATACAGGCTTGACATCGACATGGCCCCCTTGTTATTATCCGACGCCGCGAAAAAAGGAACGCGAAAAGTACGCGGACATCTGCTTTTAAAATGTAATAAAAGGAGCGAGAACAGGGGTGTCCGGGAAAACCATGATCGAGGCGAGGAGCCTGTGCAAGTATTACGGTTCCTTCGTCGCCGTGCAAGACATCTCCTTTACCATACCCGAGGGCCAGATCGTGGCCTTCCTCGGACCGAACGGCGCGGGCAAGTCCACAACGATGAAGATCCTCAGCGGTTACCTGGGCGCCAGCGCGGGCACCGCGGCCATCGCCGGACTCGACGTGAGACGCGACCGCCTCTCCATGTCCAGGCGCCTTGGATACCTCCCGGAGAACGGTCCGCTGTACCAGAACATGACGCCGCTGGAACTCCTGCGGTTCTTCGGCGAGGCCCGCGGCCTCGATCGGCTTCGGCTGTCCGACCGCCTGGACTACGTCATCGACCGGTGCAGCCTGCGCGAAGCGCTCGAAAAGCCCATCGACAAGCTGTCCCGGGGCAACAAGCAGCGGGTCGGCCTGGCCCAGGCCCTGCTCCACGACCCCGACGTGCTCATCATGGACGAGCCGACCGCCGGTCTCGATCCGAACCAGATCCGGGACTTCCGCCAGGATATCCGGTTGCTGGGACAGACCCGGACCATCCTGCTCTCCACCCACATCCTGCAGGAAGTGGACCTCATCGCCGACCGCGTTCTCCTGATCAACGAGGGCAGGCTGGTCTTCGATGGGCCGCCTGACGATCTGCGCCGCGGCGGATCGCTCGAAGCGTCCTTCCACGCCCTGACCGGACACGGCGGGGAGGCACCGAACGGCGAGGCGGCGTCCAGGCGTGGTGCGGCGGACGCCGATGGCGACACGGCGGCGAACGGGGAGACAGACGCGGACGGGGAGGCGGACGAATGAACCTCGGCCTGGCGAACCGGATCAACGTCCAGCTGGTGGCGGCCATCGTCCGCAGGGATCTGCGCCTGGCCTTCAGCAATCCCACGGGATACGTCTTCGTTACGCTATTCATCTTCCTCAGCGCGGCCGCCGCGTTCTGGCAGGTGCCGTTCTTCCTGAATAACCTGGCGAACCTCGACCAGTTGAACGCCGTGTTCCCCTACCTGCTGCTCTTCTTCATCCCGGCGCTGACCATGGGCGTCTGGGCCGAGGAAACCCGGCAGGGAACGGATGAACTGCTGTTTACGCTTCCGGCGACGGACCTGGATATCGTACTGGGCAAATACCTTTCGGTAGTTGGCGTCTATACAGCCTCGCTCGCGTCGTCCCTGACCCACGTGCTGGTCCTGATGTTTCTCGGCAGTCCCGACCTCGGGCTCATGGCCGGAAACTACCTGGGATACTGGTTGGCCGGCGCCGCTCTCATCGCTGTCGGCATGCTGGCGTCCCTGCTGACTTCGCACGTGACCATCGCCTTCATTCTCGGCGCGCTGTTCTGCGCCGCCTTCGTGCTCATCGGCCCCATAGCCGGCGGTATCAGCGACGGGTTGCGGGACCTGCTTTCGCCCCTTGGACTGTTTACCGCCTTCGACGACTTCGCGCGCGGCGTCGTCAGTTTCTCCGGACTGGTCCACTTCGTCTCCGTCACCGGTCTGATGCTGTATCTGAACGTGGTGCTCATCGGCCGGCGCCACTGGCCCGTGCAGGCCGGCGGATACCGGATGGGGATCCACCATGGCGCAAGGGCGGCGGCCCTCGTCGCGGTGGTGATCGGACTGAACGTCATCCTGGGCCGGGCGGGCGTCCGCCTGGACGTTACCGCCGAAGGGCTGCATTCGCTTTCCGACGAGACCGTGCAGATGCTGTCGGAACTGGACCCGGAACGGCCCGTGTTCATCCAGGCCTTCGTGAGTCCGGAGGTGCCGGAGTCCTACGTACAGACCCGATCGGGCCTGATCGACGTGCTCAAGGAGCTGGACGCCGTGGGCGGCAGCCGGGTCCAGGTGCGGATCCAGGCCACGGAGATGTATTCTCCCGAGGCCCGGGAGGCCCGGGAGCGGTTCGGAATAACCCCTCGCGAACTGCCGGACCTGCGCAGCGCCCGGTCGGGGTTCACGAACGTCTTCGCCGGGATCGCCGTCACCTGCGGTCCCGAGGAACAGGTGATCGGGTTCCTGGATACGGGACTCCCCGTCGAGTACGAACTGGTGCGCAGCGTGCGCGTGGCCGCCCGGGCGGACCGTGCGAAACTAGGCATCCTCACCACGGAAGTGCGTCTCTTCGGTGGATTCGATTTCAACACCATGCAAAGCCATCAGCCCTGGGCCATGACCGAAGAACTGCGCAAACAGTACCACGTGGTTCAGGTCCAGCCCCAGGAGGACTATCCCGAGGACCTGGACGTGCTCCTGGCCGCCCTGCCCAACACCCTGACCCAGCCCGAAATGGACCGGCTGTCGGACTACATCGCTCTGGGGAACCCCACGCTGCTCCTGACGGACCCGCTGCCCTCTTTCAACCTGACCCTTTCCCCTTCCGAGCAGAAAGGGGCAAGCGCCAATCCCTTCGCCGGCAACCAGCAGCCCGCTCCCGTGCCGAAGGGCGATATCCAGGGACTGCTGCGCCGGTTCGGCGTGGAATGGACCAGCGCGCTGATCGTGTGGGACCAGTATAACCCCCACCCCGGCATGGCCCACCTTCCGCCGGAAGTGGTCTTCGCGTCCCCGGGCAACGAGAATCCGGACACCTTCAACCAGGAAGCCGCCAGCACCCGATCGCTGCAGGAACTCGTCTTCATCTTCCCGGGCCGGCTGCAGCATACCGGTTCGGAGGACTTCACGTTCACCCCCCTGGTGCAAAGCGGTACCATGTCGGGGCTGACCGCCTATTCCCAGCTTGTTCAGCGCAACTTCTTCGGCGCTTCACAACTGGTGCTCACCAATATCCCGCGGCGCGCAAGCCAGAATGCCTACACGGTGGCGGCCCATGTCACGGGCAACGCGGTCGGCACGGCTGGCGGGGGCAGTAGTGAATCCGACGCTGAAGGCGCGGCTGGAACCTTGGCCGGAGCCGCGGCCGAAGCGGTGGCCGGTGACGACGCGGCCGGAAAAGGAGAAAACGCGCCGATTAACCTGGTCGTCGTGGCCGACGTGGATTTCGCTTCGCAGCAGTTCTTCGACATCCGCCGCATGGGCGCCGCCGGGCTGCGCTTCGACAACGTCACCTTTTTCCTGAACCTCATGGACGTACTGGTCGGTGACGAGTCTTTTATCGCCCTGCGCAGCAAGCGGGTGCGTTACCGCACGCTTGAGGTCGTCGAAAGTCAGACCCTGGCCTACACGGAGCAGCGGGTCAGGGACGAGGACGCCGCCGAGGAGGCGGCCCAGGCGGCGCTGGATCAGGCCCGACGACGGCTCACGGCCCGCGTGGACGAGGTTCGCCAGCGGACCGACCTGGACGAGCAGACCCGGCGGATCATGGTCCGCAACCTGGAGGAAGTGGAGAACCGGCGATTCGAGACGCTGCAGACCAATATCGAGGCCGAGAAGGAAGCCCGGATCCAGGAAAGCAAGGAGATGATGGAAAGCCAGATCCGGCTGATCCAGAACACCATCAAGAACCTGGCCGCCCTGCTTCCGCCCATACCGGTCTTCCTCCTGGGCGTATTCATCTTCCTCCGGCGCAGGCGCCGCGAGAACGAAGCGGCCGCAGCCGCGCGGCGGTTGAGGAGTTGACCATGAATGAAACACGCAAGACCCTGGCTTTCGTCACCGCGGCGGCCGTGGTGACCGTCGCCGCCTTCCTGGCGGCTCCGGCCGACCCGACGCCGGAAGCGTTCAATGACCGTGGCGAGGCTTTCTTTCCGGACTTCGTCGATCCGAACGACGCGGTCTCCCTCGAGGTCATCGACTTCGACGAAGCGACTGGAGGCATCAGTGCTTTCAGTGTGGTGTTCAAGGGCACGCGCTGGCGCATTCCCTCCCATCATAATTACCCCGCCGACGACAAGGACCGCCTGGCCCGCACGGCCGCCGGGCTCATCGAGGTCCGCAAGGACGACGTGGTCGCCGAGATCGCAGCGGACCACGAAGCCCTGGGCGTGGTGGACCCGCTGGACGAGTCGGTCGCCTCCCTGTCCGGACGCGGCAAGCGCGTCACGATCAAGGACGGAAACGACAACCTGCTCGCCGACCTCATCGTCGGCAGGACCGTCCCTGGCCGGGAAGGCCAGTACCGCTACCTCCGGGTACCCGGCCAGAAGCGGACCTACGCGGCGCGGTTCGACGTGGACGTATCTTCCCGGTTCGGCGACTGGATCGATAAGGACCTGCTGGAAGTGGACCAGGCGCGTATCGAACAGGTAATTCTGAAAGACTATTCCATAGACGAAGGCACCCGCATGCTGAACCAGCGCGACACGATCATACTGTCGAAAGGAGACCCCGACTGGACGGCAAACCGAATGCGGCCCGGGCAGAAGGTGGACACGGTGAAGATGGAAGACCTGCTCAAGGCCCTGGACGAGCTGACCATCGTGGGCGTCCGGCCCAAGCCCGCCGGCCTTTCCAGGAGCCTGGAAGACAATGACGAAGGCATCAGCATCACCCGCAGCGACCTGGCCTCGCTGCAGCAGAAGGGCTACTACTTCACGGGGGACGGCCAGCTGGTCTCCAACGAGGGCGAAACCCAGGTCCGCACGGCGGACGGCGTCACCTACACGCTTCGTTTCGGGGAGATCGTGTACGGCGCCGGAGACGAGGTCACGGCCGGCCTGTCCGGCTCGGGTGTGTCCAGCGGCACGGGCGGCGACGGTAGCGCGGTCGGCGACGGCGGCTTCGGATCTGGAAGTCCCGCGGGACCGGGCGAGAACCGGTACCTGTTCATCACGACCGGATTCGACGCCGGCCTCTTCCCGGAACCCTCCAGGCCCGCCGACCTGGGTTTCCAGGCACGGGCGGACTCCCTCTGGACCGATGCCGACCGGACCAATGCCGATCTCCACGAAAAACACGAAACCTGGCGGCAGCGCGTCGATACGGGACGCCGGATCTCCGCGGACTTGAACGCCCGTTTCGCCCAGTGGTACTACGTCATATCCGCGAAGAGCTTCGACCGGATCCGCCTGAGACGCGCAGACCTGGTAACCTCCGAGTAGATGGTGACCGGTTTGACCCCAAATCACACCTGCGCGGAGGTCATCGCGCAGACCCTTCACGAAGCCGGCGTCCGTTTCGCATTCGGGCATCCCGGCGGTGAAGTACTCGAACTCATCGACGCACTGGAACGGTCGGGGATCCGGTTCGTCCTGACCGGACACGAGTCCACGGCGGCCTTCATGGCGGCGGCCGTGGGACGCCTGACCGGCACCCCGGGGGTCTGCCTGGCGACCCTGGGACCCGGCGCGTGCAACCTGGTGCTCGGCGTGGGGACGGCCTACCTGGACCGCGACCCCGTCCTAGCCATCTCCGCGCGTACGTCCACGGAACGGCACCACCGGAGCAACAAGCAGAACCTGCCGCTGGTCGACCTGTTCACCCCCATCTCACGCTGGTCCGTCGACCTCGAAGGCGCGGATGTCGAAGAGACCGTGAAGACCGCGCTTTCCGTCGCGGCGGGCCCCCCGCGGGGCCCGGTATATCTCGCCCTGCCGTCGGACGTGGCGGGAAAGCCGGCCACCGGACCGAAATCCGCGGCCAGCACGGACAGCGCGGCCAGCCAGGACAGCGCGGTCGGCCAGGGGACCGCGCATCCGCCGCATCAGACCCCCGCGGACGAATCGGACCTGCCCCGCATCCTGTCCACGTTGAACGGCGCCGAAAGACCCGTCGCCGTGGTCGGCATCGCCATGGAATCGGCCAGGGACGCACCGGCCGTCCGGCGTTTCCTGCGCGATACCGGACTGCCCTATGCGACGACCGTGCAGGCGAAGGGGATCGCCGATGAGCTCGGAGATGGATTCCTCGGCACGATCGCGCCGGCCGCCGGTGAAGACCGGATCATCGAATGGCTGCAGCGAAGCGACTGCGTGCTGGGCATCGGTTTCGATCCGGTTGAGGTCTCCCGGTTCTGGCATTTCGACGCACCGCTGCAGATCGTCGCCAACGCCCCCGTGGGGTTCGGTACCTATGCGCCGCCGGCGGCCTGCGTGGGCGACGTATCCGCCCTCCTGGGCCGCATCGCCGAAGGATACCACGGGCGGTGCGAGTGGACGGCTGACGATATAGGATACCTGAAGGCCCGGGTCGACGCGGTCTACCACCCGCCGTCCGATGAGGGGCCGGACGGCATGTCGCCCTACCACCTGGTGGGCGTCCTGCGGGAAGCGCTCCCGGAAGACGCCGTCGTCTCCTCGGACGTAGGCGCACACAAGAACGTGATGGGACAGCGATGGCGGGCGCCGGAACCGGGCACCTTCCTCATGTCCAACGGCCTTTCTTCCATGGGTTACGGGGTAGGCGCGGCCATGGGCGCGGCCATGGCCCTGCCCGACCGCCCGGTAGCAGCGGTGACGGGAGACGGCGCCTTCGCCATGATGGTCCAGGAACTCGAGACGGTCAGAAGAACCGGCATCGCGCCGTTGATCGTCGTCCTGTACGACGCGTCGCTGGCGGTTATCAAGATCGCCCAGCAGGCCAGGAAACTCCCCGTGGCGGGGGTCGACTTCGCGCCGGTGGACTGGGTGAAAGTCGCCGAAGGATTCGGTGTCGCCGCGGAGGCCGTAAGCACACTGGACGAAACCCGCGACGCCGTTGCGCGATGGGTGCGCAGGCGGGAGGCGCGGGTCCTGGTCGCCCGCGTGGACGAGCGGCTTTACACGGGGTTGAAGTACTGATTTTCCCGGTTCTCGGGAAGATCCGTTTTCCGGCGCGGCGGTACGGAAGGCTATCCGCGGCGCAGCGAAAAAAAGCGTGGCGCTGAAGCGCCCCGTCGGTATATTGAACCCGCCTTGACGGACCCGGTCCACCACCGACCCGGACCGCCGTCTCACCACCTACCGTACACCGGGAGAGAAACTGCATCTATGGGGGGCGACTTTACCCTGTATCTGGCCGTAGCGCTCGGGCTGTACATGGCCTTCTCCATCGGCGCGAACGACGTGGCCAATGCCATGGGGACCTCGGTGGGTTCCAGGGCGCTTACGATCAAGCAGGCCATCCTGATTGCCGGTGTGCTCGAATTCCTCGGAGCCTTCCTGGTGGGAGGCCAGGTCACCAAAACCGTTCGGGGAGGCATACTGGATCCCGAAATCTCGGCGGCCGCGCCGGAACTCATCGTGTACGGCATGCTCGCGGCGCTCATGGCCGCAGGTACCTGGCTCGTGGTCGCATCCAGGCTGGGCTGGCCCGTGTCGACCACCCATTCGATCGTGGGCGCCATCGCGGGCTTCGGCATCGTCGCCTTCGGCGTCGGCGTCGTGCAGTGGGAACAACTGACCCGGATCGTCGCATCCTGGGTCGTCTCACCGCTATTGTGCGGCATTCTGGCCTACCTGATCTTCAGCGCGATCAAATGGACGATCCTCCGTCACCCGGATCCCGTGCGGCGGACCCGGAAATGGGCGCCGCTCTATATCTTCAGCGTCGTCGTCGTGATTTCGCTGGTCACCCTGTTCAAGGGATTGCAGAACGTAGACCTGGATCTCACGCTCGCCGAATCGCTCCTCTGGTCCGGCATCCTGGGCATCTTCGCGGTGATCGCCGGACACTTCGTGCTTGGACTGATCAATAACCGGCCGGTCACCGAAACCGGGAACACGGCGTCCGGTAACGGCCCGATGGCCGTCGTCGAAAAGATGTTCGGCGTGCTCCAGATCATGAGCGCCTGCGCCGTGGCCTTCGCCCACGGGTCCAACGACGTGGCGAACGCCATCGGACCGCTGGCGGCGGTGGTGAACATCAGCCAGTCCGGCGTGGTCAACCCCGAGTCTCCGGTGCCCAGCTGGCTGCTGCTGATCGGCGGCATCGGCATCGTCATCGGCCTGGCGACCATGGGATACCGCGTCATGGCGACCATCGGCACTAAGATCACGGAACTCACGCCAACCCGGGGATATTCGGCCGAATTCGCCGCGGCCATAACTATCGTCCTGGCCAGCCGGCTCGGACTGCCCATCTCGACGACCCAGACCCTGGTCGGCGGGGTCATGGGCGTGGGACTCGCCCAGGGCGTCAAGGCCCTGGACATGAGCATCCTGGGCCGGATCGCGGCGTCCTGGATCATCACCGTTCCCGTCGGCGCCCTGCTGGCGATTGTCTTCTTCTACGTTTTCCGGGCCATCCTTTAGATATACGGCCGGCTTCGCTCGTTCCCTGCAGGCCCTCGAATCGCCGGAACCCCCGCATGTACGAACCCCCGCTGGACGCCGTAGAGCCTGAAGAAACCCATCCACCGCCGCGACTCGGATTCACCCTTGTTTCCTCCGCGCTGGTACTGGGCGTCTACCTCGTGTTGCAGGTCGTGGTGACGGTTGTCCTGATCGCCGCGCTGGACCTGGATCCGACGGAACGCATGGGCGACCTGATCGCCCTGGGCGTAATCCTCTCCGCCATACCCTGTACGTTCCTCCTGCTGCTCATCCTGGACCGCCCCGGCCGTGCGCGGGGCATGGACCCGCGAACCTGGCTGGCGCTCCACCCGGTCCGGGGTTCGACCGTGCTCGCCTGGGTGGTATTCGCCTTCGTGCTGCTTCAGCTGGCCGACCTGGTCACTGTGGAGCTGGGACGGTCGCCTGTACCGCCGGTCATGGAATCGATTATAGAAACGACCCGGTACACGGCGCTGCTCTGGTTCGCGCTCGTGATCGCCGCACCGGTCTTCGAAGAAGCGCTGTTCAGGGGGTTTCTCTACGAGGGGCTGCGCCGGACGAAGCTAGGCGCCGGAGGAACGATCGTCGTCACCACGCTGCTCTGGACCATGCTGCACGCCGCCCAGTACGATCAGTTCTTCCTGACGCTGATTGCCCTGATCGGCATCCTGCTCGGGATCGCCCGCGAGCGTACCGGTTCGCTGTACGTCCCCCTCGCCATCCACGGGGTGAACAACCTGCTCAGTACCCTTCAGATGACGGAAGAAAGGGACGCGCTCGTCAACGCGTTGTTTTAGCGGTGAAGTTATAGAGGTGAAGCGTTTCGCGTGGTAGAGGTGGGGTTTCCGCGGTGTACGGCCCGATGCGGCCTGACCGGGTTCAGCCCGGCCACTCAGGGTCCGGTCCGTGTCCTGACAGATCCTGCAGTCCTGCCCGGCCCGGTTCAGGCTCAGACGCCGAGGGCTTTCTTGTTCTCGGGGGTCAGCCTGGTCAGCGTGCGCTTGAACTTGTAATGGCCCTCTTCGGACTTGACTGGTTTGACCAGCAGTACGGTCTGGACCTCATCCTCCTGGTTCTTGTCGCTCCCCTTGGCCATCTTGGCCGCAAAACTTCGGTCCTTAGCCATTTTTCGTTTCCTCCCGATCCAGGCACTTCAGCATTTTCGTCGCGGTTACTTTAAGATCTGATCTGCAAGGTCTGATCTTCGTCCTGCGACGCCCAATCTAATGACTTTTTTCAGCAAAAGCAACTTGAACCGGTTCATCCCCGCCCGGTTTGGAGGGATTTTGCATATAATGCTCATAGAATTCTCACATAAAAATCATGCATTTCAAGAACTTAATAGTTATATTTCTGATCAGAACCTGCCGATCTTACACCTACATCGTTTTCACGTTCGTCCTTCGCCGGCGAAAGCGGACGCATGCTTCAGGAAGAAGCAGGGATCCTTCACCCGGCAACCTCAACCAAAGGGAGAAGATAGATGAAGTGTATATGCGGCAACAAACCAGCGACGCAGGTCCTGCGCTTCGTCGCGATATTCTGCTTCATGGCTACATTTCTCGTGTTCACCGTGCAACGGACCGTGGCGCAGGAGGCCTCCGAAGAGACGGCAGCTAGTGAAGAACAGTCGACTTCGACCGAGCAGCAGTTACCCGAACTGCCCATCGTGCTGGACGAGGAACTGGAAAGCATGACGGTGGTCGGAGCGCGCACGCAGCCCCGGACCATCACCGAGTCCACCGTACCCATCGACGTGATTCAAGTGGAGGAATTCATCCAGCAGGGCGGCTCGGACCTGGCCGACCTGATGCGGAACGTCGTTCCCTCCTACAACGTCAATACCCAGCCGATCAGCGACGCGGGCACGATCGTCCGGCCCGCCAATCTGCGCAGCCTGGCGCCCGATCAGGTGCTGGTCCTCGTCAACGGCAAGCGCCGGCACCGCGGCGCCGTGATCAACTGGTACGCGAACGCCGTGGCCGAAGGCGCGCAGGGCCCCGACCTGGCCGCGATTCCATCCATTGCGCTCGAAAGGGTGGAAGTCCTGCGGGACGGTGCATCGGCGCAGTACGGTTCCGATGCTATCGCGGGAGTGCTGAACTTCCAGCTCAAGGACAACTACGACGGATTCAGCCTGGAGACCAAGGTCGGCAGCTTCCAGGACGGTTCCGGCAGATTTCTCGGCGACGGGGAACTTTTCCTGATCGCGGGTAATGTGGGCGTGGGCCACGAAGACGCATGGCTCAGCCTCAGCGCGGAATACGGCAACTCCAGCGAATCGGTTCGTTCGGTACAGACGGCTTCCGGCAGGGCCCTGATCGCGGCCGGCAATCTCGAAATCGCCAATCCCGAGACCTTCTGGGGCCAGCCCTTTGTACGGGACGATTTGAAGATCTTCGCCAACTACGGCGCGGCAATCGGGGATAACCTCGAGTTTTTCGGCCACGCCAACTACGCCAGCAAGGAAGTCGACGGCGGTTTCTACTTCCGGAATCCGCACACCCGCGGCGGCGTGTACCAGGGGCCCGTGGTGACCATCGACGGCGTGGACCGGGCTACACTGCTGGTCGGCGACCTGGACGGCTTGGGCCAGGGCAGTGAATGCGCGCCGGTGCCCATCATCAACGACCGGCCGGACCAGGAAGCCTGGCTGAGGGTTCGCGACGATCCCAACTGCTTCTCGTTCCTGAAGATGTTTCCCGGAGGGTTCACGCCCCGTTTCGGAGCATTCGCGTCGGACGAGTCCGTGGTGCTTGGCCTCAGGGGACGGGCAGCGACCCTGCTACGCTGGGAACTGAGCGCGGCGTACGGACGCAACGAGGCCGACTACTTCATTTACAATACGGTCAACGCCTCCATGGGTCCTGACACCCCGACCTATTTCGACCCGGGCTCCTATGTCCAGTCCGAAGTCAACCTGAACTTCGACATGACCTACCCGGTCGGCAACAACCTGGTCCTGGCCGCCGGCCTCGAGCGACGGACCGAGACCTTCGAGCTCGTCGAAGGCCAGATCGAGTCCTACCTGATCGGCCAGCCCCTCGCCAGCCAGGGTTTCACGCCGGCTACCAATGGTTTCGCGGGATTCAGCAAGGTCGCCGCGGGTGAATGGGACCGTTCCAACAATGCGATCTACCTGGAAGGCGGGCTCACGCCCACGGACCGGTGGCTGCTCGACCTGGCCGTGCGTGCCGAAGATTTCGAGGACTTCGGTACGACCACCAACTACAAGGTGGCCACGAACTTCAGCTTGACCGACGAGGTGAAACTGCGTGGAAGCGCCAGCACGGGTTTCAGGGCGCCGACGCCCGGCCAGCAGAACGCCTTCAACATCACGACGGAGTTCGACCTGGAACTGAACGACCTGGTGAACAACGGGACGGTGCCCTCCAACAGCCGCGCGGCCGAGTTGAAGGGCGGCAAGCCCCTCGACGCGGAAAAATCCGTGAATATCTCCGCGGGCCTCGTCTTCGATCTGGGCACCGTGAGCGCCACGATCGATTATTTCGATATCCGCGTGCGCGACCGGCTGACGGTCTCCCAGAATTTCGAGCTCACAGACGAGGAGAGAGCCCAGTTGATCGCCGAAGGCATCACCAGCGCGGCGGGGCTGCAGGGCTTTCAGTTCTTCACCAACGACTTCGACTCCGCTAACCGGGGCATCGATGTCGTGGTTTCGGCGCCGGTGGGGACGGGCACGATGAGTCTGGCCTACAACTACACGAGCTCCGAAGTCACCGATCACAATCCGGAAATTCTGGATGCCACGCAAATCAAGGCGCTTGAGGAGGGACTCCCCAGGCAGCGCGGCAACCTGACCCTGACCCAGTCCCTGGCCGACAACTGGAACGCCCTGGGACGGGCCAGCTATTACGGTACGTGGTACGATTTCCGCGATGGCGAGACCTATGACGGCAGGGTCCTGGTGGATCTGGAGAGTACCATCAGGTTCAACGACGATCGGTCCCGGATAACCATCGGTGCGCAGAACATCCTGAACACCTATCCGGACGAGAATCCGCATGCCGCCGGTGGCCCTTCGGGCGGACCCGGCAACAAGTACAGCCAGTACAGTCCGTTCGGCTTCAGCGGTGCGTTCTGGTACGTCAAGTATGGCTTCTCGCTCTAGGAAAGGACTGTCGCGCTGATATCCGCTACGGATTTCAGGCGCCGTCGACTGCGCCTCGGGACCCCAGGTTCCGGGGCGTTTTGTTTTTATAGGGCCGCCCGGGATACAGGGGGGCCGGGATTCAGGCCGCCCGGGATGACTATTCAATAGACAATATGTGGACAATGCGTGCCTCTCGCCGTATCTTGGTCCGGCTTACACATGAAATCCGGAGCAACTGCATGACGGTGCAAATGAAACGGGAAAAGGTCAAAAACCGGGCCGATAGGAAGACCGTAGGCAGCAAGCCCGGAGGCGGGAAGCCCGATCTGAGAGGTCTTACCCTGTCCGAGATCTCCGGGATCGTCGCCGAAATGAACGAACCGGCGTACCGGGCCGGGCAGATCGCCTCGTGGGTGTACAAGAAGGCCGCGGGTTCCTTCGACGAGATGACCAACCTGTCCAAGTCGTTGCGGACCGAACTGGCCGGCCGTGCCTGTCTGAACCCCTTGACCCTCATCCGAAGGTCGAAGTCCCGTCACGGTCCGACCACGAAGTACCTGTTCGAACTCCAGGACGGCCAGAAGGTGGAGACGGTGCTGATCGGCGGCTCGCGGCGCAATACGCTCTGCATCTCCACGCAGGTGGGATGCGCCATCGGCTGCCGGTTCTGCGCGAGTGGGCTCGAGGGCCTCGTGCGTAACATGACGTCGGCCGAAATCGTCGACCAGGTCGTGCAGGTCAAGAAGCAGGTCATGCTGTCCGGTGATGACCGTCCCATCAACAACATCGTCGTCATGGGCATGGGGGAACCGCTGGCGAACTACCGCCCGGCGCTCCGGGCCGTACGAATCATCAACGCCGACTGGGGGCTCGGAATCGGCGCCCGCAAGATCACGCTTTCCACCAGCGGTCTGGTTCCGAAGATCTATCAACTGGCCGAAGAGAAGATCCAGTTCGAGCTGTCCGTCTCACTCCATGCCGCCGACGACCGCACCCGGACTTCGATCGTCCCGATCAACCGGCGCTATCCGCTCAAGCAGCTCATGAAGGCCTGCCGCCATTACACCGGGGCCACCGACCGCATCATCACCTACGAATATGTCCTGCTCAAGGGCGTGAACGACCGGTTCCAGGACGCGGAGAACCTCGTAAAGCTGTTGAAAAAGGACAAGTGCAAGCTTAACCTCATTCCCTATAACCCGGTGCAGGGCCTGCCCTACGAAACGCCCGACGAACACCGGCGCACGGCATTCGCGGATGCGCTTCGGGCGGGCGGGCTGCAGTTGACCATTCGCCGGGAGCGCGGACGGGACATCGACGCGGCATGCGGGCAACTGCGCCTGGCCGAATCCCGCAGATCCGGGTGACCGTTGCCGGACGGCCGGGCGGTCCGAACCCACGGTCAAAGCCTCAGGTCGGGCCTGGCGGCGCCGGGCGGGTTGCGCCGGCGGCGGACCAGGCGGACCAGGCGGTCCGGAGAAACGCCATGGATCATGAATCGTCACCCCGGATCCTCGTGGTGCGGCCCGACCGGATCGGAGACGTGGTGCTCTCCCTGCCGGTGCTGGACGCCCTCCGCCATCGCTGGCCAAAGGCCTACCTGGCCATGCTGGCGCGTCCCTACACCCGCGACGTACTCGAACGAAATCCCTGTCTGGATGCCATATTCGAAGACGACCCGGAGTCTGCTCACCGTGGACCGGCGGGCTTTTTAAGGCAGGTGCTGCGGCTGCGCGCCCAGGCCTTCGACACCGCCCTCGTCCTCATGCCGACCATGCGTCATGTGTGGATGATAAGCCTGGCTGGCATCCCCAAGCGCATCAGCGTGGGACGAAAGGTCTACCACGCGCTCACCCGCACCCGGTCCCTCAGCCGCCACCGCTATGTTCCGCTTCGTCACGAATCGGACTTCTGCCTGGACCTGGCCCGGGTCATCGACGCGCGGGAGCCCGGGAACCGGCCGCTGATCGAATTGACGGAGGAGGAACGTCAAAGCGCCCGCGCGATACTGGACCGGACGCAGGGACAGCCGGTCATCGGCATCCATCCCGGCAACGGGCGCAACGCGCCGAACTGGACGGTCGAGCGTTACGCGCAGCTCGCGAGGACCCTGCAGGACCGCCATGGCGCGAAGATCGTCGTAACCGGGAGTGCCGAGGAAGGGCATCTCGCCGAAGCGATCGTGTCCCGGCTGGAGGGCCCCGCCCTTTCGCTGGCTGGGCGGCTTGCGCTGGGCGAGCTCATGGCGGTGATCGGCGAACTGGACCTCCTGGTGAGCAGCAGCACGGGGCCCATGCATCTGGCCGGAGCGCTGGGCGTTCCGACGGTGTCCGTCTTCTGTCCCCTCCCCGCCAGGTCGCCCGATCGGTGGCGACCCCTGGGCGGCCGGGACCACAACCTCCTGCCGCCGGAAGGACAATGTCCGACCTGTGATCGCGGACCCTTCTGCGATCTGTCCGGCATCACCGTGGACATGGTCGGGGACGCGGTCGGGGAGCAACTGGTCAAAGCGTGAGGACAGCACGGCGGTAACCCGTCACCATGCCGGCCCGCACGCAGAATAGCATGCCGGCGAGCCCCGTCACCACGCTGGTCCGAGAACCCGTAACTTCGATGTGTGAAACGATGACCGTCTCCGACACGCCATCCCGCATCCTCGTCATCCGGTTCAGTTCGATGGGCGATATCGTGCTGACCTCGCCTGTCACCCGGCAACTGGCCCGGTTCTGCCCCGAAGCGGAAATCGATTTTCTTACGCGTGCGGAATACGCTCCACTGTCCCGCGCGCTCCCCGGGGTCGGCGACGTGCAGTGCTTCGAACCCGGCACCGGTCTCGTGAGCCTCGCCACCCTCCTGCGCGAAAGACGCTACGACCTGGCGATCGACCTGCATGGGAACCTGCGCAGCAGGCTCGTTACCATGACGGGCATCGCGGGGCGGGTGCTTCGTTACGACAAACGCCGGTTCGCCCGGATGGCCATCGTCAGGAGGCGAAGGCGGTCCAGGCCAGTACCCCATACGGTCGACCGGTACCTGGAAGTGCTCGACCGGCTCGACGCGGCCGCTGAACCTGGCAAGGAAGTCCTCGACCGGCTCGACGCGGCCGCTGCACCCGGCCTGGAAGACACGTCCGGCCTGGAAGGCGCACCCGGCCTGGAAGGCGCAGATGACGCAGCGGATTTGAGGCTGCCGCAACTGACAGTCGAAGGGGTGGCGGCGGCCGAAGTGGAGGAACGGCTGGCCGGAGCCGGTATCGGGCCGGATGTCCGGGTACTCGGCGTGGCGCCGGGGGCCTCCCATGGTCCGAAGCGCTGGCCGCCGGAGCAGTTCGCCCGGGTTGCGAACTACATGGCGAGATCCCGGGACATGAAGGTACTGCTGCTGGGCAGCAAGGCGGACCGGCCGATCACCAGCGAGGTGGCGCGCGCCATGGAGCTTCCCGCCGTGGACTGGACCGGGGCGACCGATCTCGCCTTGCTGCCCGCGGCAGTGCGGCGGTGCGCACTCCTGGTCAGCAACGATTCCGGTCCCATGCACGTGGCAACGGCCGTGGGCACACCCGTAATCGGCGTATTCGGCGCCACCCATCCCCGCCTTGGGTTCGCGCCGGTCGGACCGTCGGACGCCGCCGTAACCCTCGACCTGCCCTGCAGCCCCTGCAGCCTGCATGGGAACCGGGCCTGCCGGTTCCGCACCCATGCATGTATGGTGGATCTCGATCCCTTGCGCGTAATTGCCGAAGCGGAGCGCCGGATACCGTCTTGATGGCCCACAAATACTGAGGTAGAGGCTTGGTGTTGGAGTCTTACTCGTCGGCGCCGTATTCGAGGAGTGAAAAGACCGGACGATCGCCCAGTCGCTTCCGGCCGTCCAGGAAGGACAGTTCGATCAGGAACCCCACGCCGGCCACGATCCCGCCCGCGTCTTCGACGAGCTGACAGGCCGCCGCCGCGGTCCCCCCCGTGGCCAGCAGATCATCCACAATGAGTACACGGTCCCCGGGTCTCACCGCATCCAGGTGCATTTCCAGTGCGTCCGTACCGTATTCCAGTTCGAATTCGATCCGCCGCGTCTCCGCCGGGAGCTTACCGGGCTTGCGCAGGGGAACGATGCCCTTGCCCATGTGGTAGGCCAGCACCGGCGCCAGGATGAACCCCCTGGCCTCGATGCCGGCCACGAGATCGATGGAACGGTCCGTGTATTCGGT
This sequence comes from Gemmatimonadota bacterium, assembly GCA_026705925.1. GTDB lineage: Bacteria > JAAXHH01 > JAAXHH01 > JAAXHH01 > JAAXHH01 > JAAXHH01. The sequence continues at coordinate 9,712 of JAPOZT010000018.1, read as the reverse complement.
GACGAAACGGTCCACGGCCGTGCGGAAGGCGGTGGGATCCTTAAAGAGCGTGGTCACGTCCTTGAAGTTGATCCCCGGGATGGGAAAGTCCGGCACGTTGCGTATCTTCTGTTTCAGTACGTCCAAGTCACACCTCGATATTTGCGTCCACCCAAGTCGGTGGCGGCAGGGTGGCAGGATGGCACATTGGCACGGTGGCACAGGCCACGCAGGACACTAATCGAATTCACCTGTCCAGTTCTGCACGATGGTGAGCGATGGGCGGGCTTCTTTCGCGTTGGCGGCGATGATGAACGACTCCTCGCCCCCATAAACCTCGTAACCGGGAAACCGCAGGTCATCGGCGCCCACCTGGACGCCTTCGAAGAGGGCTTCAGGACGGCCGATGCGGAAACCCGGTCCCTCCACCACGGGAACGGCCATCAGCCTGTTGCCCTCGACGTAATACAGTATATCGCCCGACGGACTCCAGCGGGGCGTCCAGCCGCTGTTCGAAGAGACCTGCCATCGTCCCGTTCCGGTGGGAAACAGGGTTACGAAAACCTGCCAGCCAGCCCCCTGGTTCGATACGTAGGCCAGATACCGATTGTCCGGCGAAAGGGCGGCCTGGACCACGCGTCCCTGGTCAGCCACGAGCACCTGGGGTTCGGCGCTCCCTTCCGTAGAAACAGATCGAACCTGTCCCTGCTGCAAGTAAACGAGAAACCGGCCGTCCCTGGAGAGCATGGGCCCCCAGCCTCTCAGCGAATCGGCGGAGAAAACCGTCATATCGTCCAGTACGTCGAGATCCAATCGCATGAAAAGGGCATTGCCGCGCAAGCGCCCCGGATTTACGGCCGGAGAAGCCGTGAACACGATCGCGCCGCCGTCCGGCGTAAAGCTCGGCCTGCTGTAGTTCAAATCCGCGAAGGTCAGCCGGGTACCGATACCGCTGTCGAGCTCGTACAGCCACAGCGCAGTCTGGCCGCCGTCCTCGACTTCCACCATGATTTGCTCGCCCGTGGGGGAAAGGACCAGTTCGTCTATGCTTTCCCTGGGCTCGCCGATGGTCCGGTCTAGCCGTCCGCGACGGTCTACCAGGGCCAGCTGCTGGGGCGATTGGAAGGTTTTCCGGTAAGCCATGATCCCGTCGTCGGACACGCTCAGCGTATGGACGTGACGGGCAACCAGGAAGGCCGCGCCGGCCAATTCACCCGATTCCGGCGAAAAGGGCACGGCCCAGAGGTCGTTCTCTGGATGGTTCGTGGTCTCCCGGTAGTACAGGAGATGGCCGGACGCATACCCAGCGACGAGGAGGAAATCGCCCTCCAGAGACAGCAGTCGGCGGCCTTCCCGCGGGGATTCGACGGCAATGCGGGACCCGGTGATCCGGGCCATGGAGATCCGCATACTCAGGTTCCCGTTCCCCCGGTACTTTTCGCTCAGGTCGGCGATTACCTGGGGATCGTCGGAGGAAAGGACCACCGAGTACAGGCGTAGGCCGAATTCGGACAGGACAAGGGGGGAAACCAATGCCCTTTCGCCCATTTCCCGGTCCGGTTCCAGCAGAAGGGCCAGGTCGCCCCCGTTCTCGGACACGGCGTATAACCCGCCTCCGGACCTGCCGCCGCCCGTGCTCAACAGTATCTGGCCGTCGCCGCCCCACGAGACGCCCATCAGCCCCCCCGCCGACAGGTCGCAGAGATGCACCTGGCCGCCCCCGTCCGCTGCGACTTTCCAGAGCGACCGTCCGGCAAGATAGCCGATCTGGCGACTGTCGGGCGACCAGAATATCCTTTCGATATCCTCCGTTGCGGGTATCGCCCGGCCCTCGTCCTGGTCGAGATAACGGACCCAGAGGTGGTTTTCGTGGACATAGGCGAGCAGCGAACCGTCCGGCGAGATGGCCGCGTTCTCCCGGCCCAGGTTGTCCAGATCCATCTGGAATTTGCGCAGCGGCGCGGCAGGTTTTTCGCTGAGCGTACCCATCAGTGCCGCGACGATCAGCGACCCGGCGACCAGGCAGGCGGCACAGGCGCCGAGCACCACTGGATTACGCAGGATGGTTGCGGCCGACCCCGGCCGCGATACACCGCCGGCCGTACCGGCCGCCGGTCCCGTCTCGAGTTCGTACCGGCTGTCGGACAGGTCATGGCCCACGTCGAGCACGGACTGGTAGCGGAACCTGGGTTCCTTGCCCATGCAGCGCCGGACGACCCGGTTCAACAGGGCAGGGACGTCGTTGTTCGCTGCGCTGACCGGCTCCGGGTCATCCTTCAGGGTACTGCTGATGACGGACACGTAGTTGTCGCCCGTGAAGGGCCGGACGCCCGTCAGTGCCTCGTACATCATGACGCCCAGGCTGAATATGTCGCTCCGGTGATCTCCCCGGTCTCCGGTAGCCTGTTCCGGGGACATGTACGCCGGCGTGCCCAGGACCGTGCCGGCCTGGGTGAGACTCAACGTGGGTCCGGCGCCATCGCTTTCGTCGGAACGTCCGGTGACGACCCGGGCCAGGCCGAAGTCCAGGACCTTCGGGACGCCGTCGTCTGAAATCATGATGTTCGCGGGCTTCAGGTCCCGGTGCACAACGCCCCGCGCGTGGGCGTGGTCCAGGGCGTCCACGATGGGCATGAACCAGTCATAGAAGGATTCCAGCGGGAGGGGCGTGCCGGGCAGGTGCTCGTGAAGCGGCTGGCCGGATACATATTCCATGGTGATGAAGTACACGGTGCCGTCGGGGGCGTCCGGACCGTCCTGACCGCCCGGATTGTCCGGGCTGCCGCTTCCGGAATCGGTGACGTCGGGGATGTCCGGGCCATCTGGTCCGCCCGGTCCGCCCGAGCCCCCCGGCCGCGATTCCTCGATGGCATACACCTGGGCGATATTCGGGTGATTCAGCTTGGCGGCTGCCTCCGCCTCGGTCCGGAACCGCTGGAGCAGCGCAGGGTCGCGGGCCAGGTCCTCCGGCAACACCTTCAGGGCAACCCGCCGCTTCAGACGGGTGTCCTCGGCCAGGTAGACCTCACCCATGCCTCCACGTCCGAGCGTGCGTTCGATGCGGTAATGGAGGACGGCGTCGCCCTGCTGCATGCGCTTACTCCATGGTAATGGCAGATTCTGCCGGCGATTGCCCGTCCTGATGGCGATCGCCCGTCCAGTTGGCGATCGCTAGCCCAGCTCGGTCAGGCGCACGGGCCGGCCTTCTGACGCGGACCGGTCGGCCGCGAACACGACGCGGTGGGATTCGTAGGCCGTGGCCATGTCGGTGTGGGGCATGGGGCCGCCGCTTCGGATGCTGTCCACGAAGGCCTGGAACTGGGGCTCGTAGGGATGATCCTGGACATCGCCCGAATCGATCAGGGAGGTCTCGAGTGTGCTCCACCGGCTCCGATCCATCCCCCGGATCTTCTCGGAGTAGAACCGGTTGTCCAGCAGGCTGCCCTCGCTGCCCACCAGGTGCACGTGGAAGTAGTAGGGTTGCAGGCAGTCGATGCAGGAAGTCACCTTGGCGATCCGGTTCCCTCCCTCGAACCTCAGGATGGAAACACTCGTCGTGTCGTACTCGTAGGGCGCGAAGTGGGGACTGGAAGACTTCGTGTTGTAACTGGAGACTTCCTCCACCGTGCCGTCCATGAAGAACAGCAGCGCGTCCAGGGCGTGGCAGCCGGCCGTCAGCAGGCTGGTCCCGCCCATGGCCTTCTTCACGTTCCAGTCGTACTGCCCGTACCACGGTCCGATACCGTGGTAGTAGTCGACTTCGGCGTAGTGCAGGTCGCCGAGCAGCCCCTGGTCGATGACGGACCGGATCAGGGTGAAATGGGCGCTGTAGCGGCATTCGAAGCAGACGCATACCGATTCGCCGGCCCGATCCACGGCGGCCTGGATGCGCGCCGCGTCCCCGGGCGTAAGGGCAATGGGCTTCTCGATGATGAGATGCTTGCCGGCTTCCGCGGCGGCCACAGCCTGATCGGCGTGAAAGGGATGGGGCGTGCAGATGTCGATCACGTGGATGTCCGGGTCGGAGAGCAGGTCGCCATAGTCGACGCAGGACTTCAGCGGCGTACCGAACTGCTTCGACAGGGCCGCGTCGTCATGGGTCCTGCGGGAGCAGACGGCGGTGACGTCCGCCCCGGACACGGCCTTGAACGCGTCGATATGCGCCCCGGCCACCCAGCCCAGGCCGACGATGCCTACGTTCAGTTTATTCACGGTCAGTGGGTCCACGGTCAACCTCCGAAGCTTTTCAGGTCGTTCAACATGGCCGTCCACCGGCCGTGGTCGGTTTCCAGCGTGGCGAGGGTGGTCCGCTCGAAGACGAAGGGATAGCCGGTAATCGCCGCCGCATGTTTGAACGGATCGTCGGCGCAGCAGTCCTCGACAACCGCGGCCAGGAACCCGCGCTGTACGGCGGAAGCCGCGGTCAACAGCACGCAGACGGAAGTTTCCAGTCCCGCAACCAGTATAAAGGATTTACGCGCGCGATGTAAATGGGTTAATAGGTCCGGCTGCAGGAAGGCGTCGAAGGTCCGCTTGCGCAGGACCGTTTCTCCGGTCCGTTCCGCGGCGCAGGGCAGCACGCCCGCGCCGGACGTTCCCCGGACACAGGGCGTCTCACCCTTAATGCGGTAAGGCGACATCCAGTCCGTTCCGTCCGGATCGAACTCCGCCCGAACATGCACGATTTCGAGACCGGACGATCGGCTGTATTCCAGCAGCCTTTCGACGTTCGTCGGGAATTCCGGAAAGGCCTTCGCGGTTGCTGCAGGCCAGAAATCCCGCTGGACATCGATGAGCAACAGCGCGAACCGGCGCCAGTCTGTCGTGTCAGCCATGGACATGCTTTCGTCTGAACGTGAATCTTCTGAAGGCGGTTCGCATGATGGCGAAACAATGTCGTTCCACTTTGACACGTGGAAATGCGTTACCCTTCGTTCCCAATCTTGTACTAAGGGCCGGTTCCGGGCAAGGTGATTTGCTCAGTCGGCGCAATAGTTGCCGGTAGATTTATGTACCCGACAAAAACCTTTATATCAAAGCGGATATTTCTGCCTTCCTTCCCTTGACATTCCCATGGGCCGGTGTAGATTGAATGCTAACCCTGTTCTACGGCGCGGGCATCGTCCCGCGTCGCATCTTTTTGTGGTAATCCTTACATGCATTTCGATCCTCGGAAACTGTTCGAAGACGGTTTCATCGTGCTTCGTGGGGTGGTTCCCCCTGACTGGCTTGGTCCCCTGAGGGACAGCTTCGAGCGCATGGTGGACCGCCAGCGGGAAATCTGGACCAGGGAGAGAAAACCGGATGACCCGCCCGGAGGGGAGTGGGAGACCGGCCACCAGCCCAGACTGCATTTCGAAAGCCTCGTGGACGGGGATACGGCCAATACGATGGCCTTCTGCCTCCACGAGCACACCATGGGCGTCAGCCGGCGCATCATGGACGCGGAAGCCGCCGGCAACACGGGATTCATGTTCATGTGCAACCCGGTGACCGACCGAGGGCCGGCGCCGTGGCACCGGGACATACACCCTATCGACCAGGCGCCTTTGCGGGGTCTCCAGGATGATCTGCTGCGCAACGCGCCCGGTTACCTGCAGTGGAACATCCCCCTCTACGACGACAACGTGCTCTGGGTCGTGCCGAAGAGCCACCGCAGAGGGAACACGGCCGAAGAGAACCATTGCCTGGCACAAAACCCCCGGGAGCCGCTGCCCGGCGGCGCCCAGGTCGAGTTGAACGCAGGCGACGGCGTGGTCTACACCAACACGATCCTGCACTGGGGAAGCAACTACAGCGCCAGGACCCGGCGCACTATCCACCTGGGCTACCGTTCCTACGGAGGGCCGGTCTTCCCTTACGTCAACCGGACCTTCCGCGACCTCGGCTTCATCGAATGTCTGCCCTCCGATCTGCAAGTGGTTTTCAGGGACATCCGGCACCGGTACGACGAGGAGTCCGACCGGATCGAGTCCGTTTTCCACGCCGCCATCGACGGCGACGAGGACGCTTTCCAGGAAGGTATCGCCACGCTGCATCCCGGTGAAGCGGGCCGGATCGTATGCGCCGTGCTCCTGTCCAAGATCGCATACAAGATGAGGTTCGCCACCCATCCGGTCCGACCGCATTATGGCAGCGACATCTCGCACGACGAAGACCTGAAGCCAAGGTTCACCACCAGCGAGCTGGACACGCTCTGGCGGCGCTTCGAACCGCTGGACGAGCAGATGCAGTCCGATACGCTCCAGTACGTGCCGGGATTCCAGTCGGATCCCATGCACTACTATTTCGAGGAAATGCCTTCCGGCCTGAACCTGGAATCTTTCATGGCGGGATGGCGGAACAACTGACGAGCCGCTTTCGCGCCATCCCGGAGAGACCACGATGAAGATCACCGCAGTTTCCGTATGGACCGTCGTCGTACCCACCATACCCGGCCGGGTGCACAGTCAGGAGTATGCGGAAAAGACCGGGTGGGACGAGGTGCCCAAGCACATCATCCGGGTCGATACCGACACCGAGTACGCCGGGATCGGGGAGACCGGACGGGGTCTGCCCATCGAACAGGTCCGGCAAGGGGCGGGGCTGCTCATGGGCCGCGATCCCGAGGAAATCACACCGCAGGACATCTTCGGGCGCCGCGCCGATCGGGCGGCGGACGACATCACGGTGGGAACCGGTCCAGCCTACGACGCCTACGAAATGGCGGTGCTGGACCTGGTGGGACGGGTGCGCGGGCTGCCCGTGCACACCCTCCTGGGCGGCGCGGTCCGTGACCGTGTCCGGGCCGATTACTGGATGGGCCACCAGACGCCGGAGGACGGCGCCAGGGCCGTGGAAAGAGGGCTGCGCCTGGGATTTACGGGCGTCAAGATCAAGTGCCGGCTCGAGGAACCCATGTACGAGCGCCTGAAGGCCATGCGCGACGTGGCCGGTCCGGAGTTCAAGGTGACAGTCGACCCCAACGAACGGTTCTACACGGCCGCCCAGGCCATCGAGCTGGCCGGTCGTCTCGAGACCCTGGGCAACGTGGAGGTCTTCGAGGATCCCATTCCCAAGACGGACATCGCAGGCTACGAGGAGATCCACCGGGCAATCCCCTTCCCCCTGGCCATGCACCTGGGGAACGGGGCAGGGGTCGTGCACGCCCTGCAGGCGGACGGAGGCCGGGGCGTGGTGGACTGCGTGAACCTGGGCGGCAGCATGTTCGGATTTCAGCGCAACGCCGCCGTGGCCGCCGCGGCCGGCCTGCCCTGCTGGCACGGTTCCGGAAACGACCTGGGGATCTCGGACACCTCCTTCGTGCACGCCGCCGCCGCGGCGCCGAACTGCACCATGGCCTCCGATTTCGTCGGCGGGTGGACACGGGAAGACGATCTCATCACAGAGCCCATCTCCTTCGCGGACGGACACGTGCCCACGCCGATGAAACCGGGACTCGGCTGCGACCTGGACTACGACGCGCTGCAGCGGTATACGCAGCAATACGAGGAACTGAACTGATGCGCCCTGCGAAACAGATGCGCCATGCGGAACTGATGCGCCTTGCGGAACCAAGAAAGGAGCGTCCATGCGGCTGATCGCCGTGGGCTGCGAATACGCCGGGGTCACGACGCTGATCGACGGCCTCTACGCCTGGGGAAACGAACGGGGCGTCCACCACCACCTCGACGACCACTTCACCATACCGGACGCGTACCACCTCGACGAAGCGGAGCAGCAGGGGTTCATCGACATGCTGCCGGCCATCAAGGAGCGGTTCCAGCGGTTCCAGATCGTGTACCACGTCCGGCTGATGCACAAGTTCGATCACATCCTCCTCGGCGGGTTTCACATCGAGGAAATGGTGTACGGACCCCGGTACTACTACCCGGGGATCAACATCGCGGTGCGGGAGTACGAGCCGGACATGCCGGACGACGCGATCCTCGTCCATCTCCACGCCCGCCCGGAAGTCATCCGGCGGCGCATGGAGACGGCCCCCCATCCCCGGCAGCTGGTCCCGCCGGAGGACGTCGAACGCATCCTGGAACGGTTCGATGAAGAGGTCGCGCAGTCGTGGATCCACCGGAAACTCGCCATAGACACGTCCGATCTGACCCCCGGGGCCCTGCTGGAGACGTTCCTGGAACGATCGGTTCCCTATCTCAACACCCGGGATGCGTTGACCAGGATGCGCTGACCTGGACCCGCTGACCTGGACCCGCTGACCCGGCACGCCGGACGGGAGTACCAATGAAAATCACACACGTGGGGGCCGTGCTGCTCCAGCCCATGCCCTGGGTACTGGTGAAGGTGAAGACCGACGAGGGGCTGGTCGGCATCGGAGAGGCCTATCACGGCGCTGGCGTACACCAGATCGCTACCGATCCCAGGCTGGTCGACCGGGCGCTCCTCGGCCAGGACCCGCGGAACGTGGACAAGCTCTTTCACGACATGATGGGGTCCATGTCCGCCTCAGGCTTCTACCAGGGCGCGGTCATGAGTGCCATCAGCGGGATCGAAATGGCCCTGTGGGACATCACGGGACAGGCCTGCGGCGTGCCCATCTGGCAACTGCTCGGCGGCAAGTTCAGGGACCGCATCCGCGTATACAACGATTGTCACGCCGGTGACGAGGAAACGCCGGAAGCCTACGCGGAGAAGGCCCGGGCCGTGGAAGCGCGGGGATTCGACGCCATCAAGTTCGACATCGATCCGCAGCCTTCCCGGCGGGACCGGTACAACCGGACCATCAGCAACCACGACGTGGCCTATTTCGTCGACGTCGTCACCGCCTTGCGGGAGGCTCTGGACCCCAATACCGACCTGCTCATCGACGCCCACTGGAACTACGCCCCGGTGGATATCCTGAAGGTGGCCTACGCCATCGAGGACCTCGACCTGATGTGGCTGGAGGACCCCGTGCCGCCGGAAAACATCGAGGCCATGGCGAAGGTCACCCAGGCCACGCGCGTCCCCATCTGCACCGGGGAGAACTTCTACACGCGCCACGGCTTCCGGGACCTCATCGAGGCGCAGGCGGCGGACATCATCTCGCCCGATCACGCCAAGGCGGGGGGGCTGCTGGAGGGCCGGAAGATCGCCGATCTGGCCGACATGTACTACATTCCCCTGTCGCCGCACAACATCTGCGGCCCCATCGGGACGATGGCCGTGTGCCACCTGTGCGCGGCGGCGCCCAACTTCCAGGTGCTCGAATTCCATCACCTGGACGACGAGGTATGGAATACGCTGACGGTGGAACGGGACCTGATCCGGGACGGGCATATCGACGTGCCCATGACGCCGGGCCTGGGTGTGACGCTGGACGAGGAAGTGGCGCGCCGCGCGGCCCGGGAGGACCTCGGTTTCTTCTGATCATGGGATATGATGCCGAAATCGTCGGACCGCGAATGAACCCGGACCTGACGCCCGAACTGGAACGGGAGGCCGCCTTCTTCCGGAAATGGGGCTATCTGGTCGTGGAAGACGCGCTGACTTCCGGTCAGATCAAGCAGCTTCGGGACGCCCTCGACGAGACCTTCTCCCGGCGCGGCGAGTCCTTCACGCACCAACTGCTTGAAGAGGACGAAAGGTTCGCATTCCTGCTGGACAACCCGCCCGTCCTGGACCGCATGAAGGCCATACTCGGCAACTGCGTCCAGCTGCACAGTGCGACGGCGCGGGTTACGGAACCCGGCGAACCGGACCAGAACTGGCACCGGGACATACCCTGGCCCAAGGATCCGGA
>JAPOZT010000036.1 GCA_026705925.1 Gemmatimonadota bacterium | reverse complement strand
ACTTCACCGTAGGGAGAATCATGAAGGACCGAGATGGCGCCGTCGGACAAAATCCGGTAGACTCTACCGCCCGGCTCGGTCCCGGCGATGAGCCGGTCCGATCCATCCACGGCCAGGGCCATCACATGGGCTTCCTCCAGCTCGGCCAGCAGGTGTGCCCCGCCGTCTTCGTCGATACGATACACCCTTCCCTGCGCGCCCGTTCCCGCGTAAAGCACGCCCCCGGCGTCCAGCGCCAGCGACCAGATGTAGTTCGTGCCGCCGTCCGGGCCATTCATGCCGCCATCCTGCGCGTGATCGAAAAACACCGCGTGGGTCCCGTCCGGATCGATCCGGTAGATACGGCCATCGGGAAAGGTGGCGGCGTAGACCCGGTCATTCCGATCGATCGCGACGCTGCGGATTTCCAGCTCTTCCGCATCGAAAAACACCTCGGACCGTCCCGAAGGACCTATACGGTACAGCTTGCCGTCGTTTCCCGTACCCGCGTACAGGTTCCCCCTGGAATCGGCCGCGAGACTCCAGATCAGCGGCTCGTCGCTCTCGAAAACGAGGTCCAGGACCGGTGACAGGGTCAGGCGGCCTTTGCCGGTGATGGAAACGCCCCGGGTTTCTCCATTTATAAAGTTCCCGTGTCCGGCCAGTTTCCAAATGACCGGCGTCGACGCGTGGACGCCGAATGCCGCCGGCAGAATCACCACGGCCATGCACAGCACTCGCCACCCCGGTACCTTTCTCAAGGATCGCTCCTATCGCTTTACGGTCAGCCGGCTCCAGTTCTGCCCGGCGACGACGTAGTCCGTACGGATCGTTTCTACGGCAACCACCTTCTCGCGGATCGGCACGAAACTTCCTTTAGTCCGCTCTGAATCCATGACGGCGAGGACCGACGGGGGCAGTCCGGGCATTTCCCTTCCCTTCACCATGCCGCCCGCACCGCCCTGAAACATCTTAAGGTATACCCGGTTTCCGGTCCGGCGGTTGTTGAGCAGCTCGATCAGCCGGGGGCCGTCCGTGGGTCGGTATCTCTGAGGAACGGCATTCAGATCGTGGCGAGTGACGGCCTGTTCGGACCCGACCAGTACCTGTACCGGTCCGGCCGATACGGTCTTGGGGATCGTCACGTCCATTCGCCTGACCACGCGGTCGCCCCGGTAGGGCCGAAGGTACACCCTTACCTCGAGCGTGTCGCCCGGCTTAACGGTTTCCGAACCGAACCAGACGTCCTCGATGACGGCCGTACTGCGTTCGTCCGAGGATTGGATCTCGATCGAGAGGGATTCGATCATCGGGGTGATGAACCGGTTGTCGAGGACGAAATTCAGCACGCCGTTCACATCCCTGGCCAGCGCCGAAAGGGACGCCTGGCCGGAAAACTGGTCGTCGAAGACGACATCCGGATGGTCCCGCAGGGCGATCCGGCCGCCGATTGTTATGGTTCGCTCGCCGGCGCTGCGGCCGTTCGCGAGTATCGTATTCGACACGGCCACGTTCACCAGAAACGGCGTCCAGCCATTCGCCATCATCACATCGAAACGGTAGGTCCGGGGCACGCGGACGGCATCGGCATAGGAAAGTTCCACCGGGATCATGCGCGCCGAATCGCCGAGCTGGCCGTATATACCGTTCGTGTGGTCCCACAAGACCGAACCGACTTCGTCCGCCACGCTGCTGATCTTGGTGGAACCGGTCTGGTCCGGGATAACCGTGATGATTTCCGCCCGGTTCATGGGGACGTTCAGGGCGCCCGTCCACAGGAAGGGATGGCCGAAGGCCAGTATGGCGTCTTCCTCGCGCCAGGTGACCGTACCCGTGCCCGCCAGATTGAAATCGCCCCGGATGAGCTGCGCGCTCACGGCGGATCCGGGTTCCAGGAGGGACGTTCCGCTGGTCGACGCCGGGTCGGCCTGGTCAGCCTGTTCCGTTCTCGCGTCATCGACGAAAGTACCACTCACACTACCACCGGTTACTCTTCCGGCCACGCTACCACCGGCCACGCTACCACCGGCCACCGGAACGAGTCCACGTTGACGCAACTCATCTTCGAATAGGGATATGGTGCCTGGGTGGAATCCCGAAAACACCATGGGCACGGCAATGGGTTTGAGACTGGACGGACCGAAGTCGGACGGCCCGAGATCGGACGAACCGAGACCGGACGGACCTGGACCGAAGGGACCCGGAACGTTCTGGCCGCCGCCCATTCCTCCCGGCGTCCCATCGGGTCCGTTACTTCCCGGCTTCGTTTCCGTTTCCACGGCCTTGCGAATGTCCAGCATATGGCCTATCGGCGTAACGCCGCCGATGGGCTTCATCGGAAACGCTCCGAAACGGTACGCCAGCGCGCCGACGAGTTTACCATCGATGTACACGGGGCTGCCGCTCATCCCCGCGATGACGCCCGCTTCGTCGACATAGGGACCCGAAACCCCCACCATGATGATGTCGTGATCCGTGTAGAACTGGTTCTTGATGACGCCGATCACTTCGACGTCGAAGGTATCGATCCGGGCATCCTGAAAGACCGTGAGGCCGAATCCCCGCATGCCCGGCTTTACGTCGTCGATCTCCATGTACCCGCCATGTTGGTCGGCGGACTGGTCCATCGTTGGCGAGGCAGACTGGACCGTGGCCAGCGTGGCAGACTGGCCCACGGCCGGCAAGGCGGGTGAAAGCAGACCTGCGAAAAGGAAAAGCACGACCATCGATTGAATGGTATACATAGGGTCGCTGCGCGGTGAGCAGGGGATTGGAAAACGACGCCAAACTACTGCAATATAAGGTCCCACCGCTTCCCCTGGCAACTGGTTTGTAGTGGCGTTTAGACGACCGCGGCGCAGCCGTTAATGACCGAAACCGCTTGACTTACCGCGACGGTTTTCCGAGATTCAGACAGTCGCGCAAGGGTACGGAAATCAGGCCCCCGCGCATTCCTGGACACCTTCGGAAACGGCAGGCGATAACCGGTTGGAGCACCATGAAAGAATCCCGGCGCAATAAGACTACAGAAGAGAAGCTGGTGCCAAACTTCAACATGACTATGTCCGAAACACGGAGCCAGATCGGCGCCATATCTTCCCAGATCGTGCAATCCTACGACACGATCGGCGGCCTGAACCGAATCGATGGTAAGAACCTGCCTTCCAGGGAACGGGTCTACGGCATCCTGAAGGACCTGCTGGCGCTCTGCTTCCCCGGCTACTTCGGCGCCGAGCCTCTCGTGACGAAGAACGTGGCTTTCTACGTGGACGGACTGGTGGACACCATCTACATCCGCCTGAGAGAGGAAGTGACCCGGAGCCTCATGCACGACGCGCAGTGCAAGGGCAAGGACCCCGTGGCCTGCGAGGAGATCGCCGACCGGATCGCGCTCGAACTGCTGGAGGCCGTTCCCGATATCCGGAAGCTGCTCATGAGCGACGTGGAAGCCGCCTACGACGGGGATCCCGCGGCGAAGAGCCACGACGAGATCATCCTCAGCTACCCGTGCGTGGAAGCCATCGCCACCTACCGGATCGCCCATGAACTGTACTTGAGGAATACGCCGCTCATCCCGCGGATCATGTCCGAGCACGCCCACAGCCGCACGGGCATCGATATCCACCCGGGCGCGACCATCGGCACCCGTTTCTTCATCGACCACGGAACGGGTGTCGTCATCGGGGAAACGACGCTGATCGGCAGCAATGTGAAACTCTACCAGGGCGTGACGCTCGGCGCGCTGAGTTTCAGGAAGGATGACGGCGGGCGGCTCGTCAAGGGCGGCAAGCGCCACCCTACCATCGAAGACGACGTGGTCATCTACGCCGGGGCGACGATCCTGGGCGGCGAAACGACGATCGGACACGACTCGGTCATCGGGGCCAGCGTCTGGCTGACGGAACCGGTGCCGCCCCATTCCAAGGTTACCATCGGCGACCCGAACCTGGACGTGGTGAAGCACGACGCCCGAACGGCCTGACCAACCTGGCCGGCCTAGCATGGACGGTCGCTTACCCTGAGCGGCCGCATGCCCTGACTGGCCGCCTCCCCTGACCATCCGGCCTAGTCCGCGTTTTCAGCGATGTATTTCTCGGCTTCCATGGCGGCGGCGCATCCCGTGCCTGCCGCGGTGACCGCCTGACGGTAAACGTGGTCCTGCACGTCCCCGCCCGCGAACACGCCGGGCACGCTGGTGTGCTGCCTGCGGTCCGTCAGGATGTAGCCCTGCTCGTCCACTTCGAGCTTGTCATTGAAGAGATCGGTATTGGGCGTGTGGCCGATGGCGATGAAGAGGCCCTCGGCGTCCAGATCCCGTACCCCGTCCGATTCCAGTTCCCGCACGCGCACGCCGGTCACGCCGGTGGTTTCGTCACCCAACACCTCGTCGACCACGGACCCCCACTGGAACCCGATCTTCGGATGTTTCAGGGCCCGCTCCTGCATGATCTGGCTCGCCCTCAGTTCGTGGCGGCGGTGTATGATCCAGACGTGGCTCGCGAAGCGCGTCAGGAACAGCCCTTCCTCCATGGCGCTGTCGCCGCCGCCCACCACGGCGACCTTCCGGTCCCGGTAGAAGGCGCCGTCACAGGTCGCGCAGGTGGAGACGCCCCGTCCGAAGAACCGTTCCTCGCCCGGCACGTCGAGCAGGCGGGGCGACGAACCGGTGCTGATCACCACGGCCTTCGCCGTGTACTCGCTGCGGTCCGTCGTGATCCGGTGCGCCCCCGGTTCGAAGGCCACGGAGGTGACTTCCTCGTACTTCATCTCGGCGCCGAAACGTTCGGCCTGCTGCCTCATGCGGTCCATGAGGTCCATGCCGCCCAGGCTCTCGGGGAATCCCGGGAAATTCTCGATCTCGCTGGTGAGCGACAGCTGCCCGCCGATCGTGCTGCCCGTCAACACGACGGGGGACAGGTTCGCCCGGGCCGCGTAAAGGGCTGCCGTATAACCCGCCGGACCCCCGCCGATGATGACGACCTGCTCCATTTACTCGATCCGCTTGATGATGTGAAAGCCCATGGGCGTCTGAACGACCCCGCTGAGTTCGCCGACCTCCAGACCCATCGCGGCCTGCTCGAATTCCGGGATCATTTCGCCCGGACCGAAGAACCCGAGGTCGCCCCCG
>JAPOZT010000015.1 GCA_026705925.1 Gemmatimonadota bacterium | reverse complement strand
GCTGAAGATCCCCAGGCAGTCCTGGGCGATGATGACGTGGACGAGTCGCACGTCGCCGATGGCGCCGTCCCCGATCATCTCCCGGGCCTTGATGAACTTCCCCTCGCCGTGGCGCTGGTAGGCGACGGCAAGCACCCGGTCCGCCCGTTCCGAGTATTCGATGAAATCCCTGGCGTCCCGCGTCGTCGTCGCCATGGGTTTTTCCACGAGCACGTGCAGCTCCGCCTCCAGGCTGGTCCGGACCTGGTCCGCGTGGCGGGTATGGGGGGTCGCGATGACGATGGCGTCCAGTCTCTCCGCGTCGATCATCGACTCGAGCGACGCGTAGTGGTTCAATCCCTGCCCGGCCGGCCCCAGGGTCTTTTCCATCCGGTTCATGGCGACCGGATCGGTATCGAACAGAGATACGACCCGGACATCCTCACGGGCGGACAGCAACCGGGCGTGGTGGCCGCCCATGCCGCCGGCGCCCGCAATGCCGATACGGAGTGTTTCCATGTTGCGCGGTCCTTAAGATGGTATGGTACTGACTAGATTGATGAGACGGAAACCGGACCCGGTCTTGGCCGACCTTCACCGGCGATGGTTCACTATAAAATCGGGGCGTTTAAAGATCAAGCAGCAAAATGGAAAGTGCTTGACATACGTTCCGACGGCCTCTTAGGTTGGCCATCGTTGTCTACCCTATCACCCTTACATGGAAGACCTCATGGAAAACCCGCTGCTTGAATACGTCGGCAACGTGCAGGCCCTGGTATGGGGAGTGCCCTTGCTGGTGCTGCTGGGCGGCACGGGACTGTACCTTACCATCCTGTTGAAAGGCGTGCAGTTCCGCTCCCTGTGGCACGCGCTCTACCTGGCATTCTTCAGGCGCCGCGAAGCCGGCGCCGAAGGCGATATCAGCCACTTCCAGGCCTTGATGACCGCGCTGGCGGCCACCGTCGGTACGGGAAATATCGCGGGCGTGGCCACGGCCATTGCGGCCGGCGGACCCGGCGCGCTCTTCTGGATGTGGATGACGGGCCTGGTGGGCATGGCCACGAAATACTCGGAAGCGGTCCTGTCGGTCATGTACCGCGAATCGGATTCGAAGGGGCTCATGAAGGGCGGCCCCATGTACTACATCTCAAACGCCATGGGCTGGAAGTGGATGGGTGGCGCCTACGCGCTGTTCGCGGCGCTTGCGGCCTTCGGCATCGGCAACATGACCCAGTCGAATTCCATGGCCGACGTGCTCCAGAGCAGCTTCGGCGTGGACCCCTGGATCACCGGTATCGTCCTGATGATCGGCACGGGCCTGGTCCTGATCGGAGGGATCAAGAGCATCGGCCGGGCGGCCAGCCTGATCGTCCCCACGATGATCGTACTGTACATCCTCGGCGGTCTGACCGCCATCCTGATGAACGCCTCGGCGATCCCGGGCATCTTCGAACTCGTGGTCACCCACGCCTTCACGCCCGCCGCGGCCGCCGGAGGCTTCGCGGGCGCGATGGTCCGTCAGGCGGTCCAGTTCGGCGTGGCCAGGGGCATCTTCTCCAACGAATCCGGCCTGGGCAGCGCGGGCATCGCTGCCGCGGCCGCCCAGACGAAGGATCCGGTCACCCAGGCCCTGGTGTCCATGACCCAGACCTTCATCGACACCCTGGTCGTCTGCACGATCACGGGTTTCACCATTATCGGTACGGGTGTCTGGCTGTCGGGCGACACGGGCGCGCCGCTCACCGCGGCGGCCTTCACCAGCGGCCTCCCGGGCGGATTCGGGGGTTACCTGGTCGCCGTGGGCCTGGTGCTGTTCGCCTACTCGACGATCCTGGGTTGGAGCTACTACGGCGAGAAATCGGTCGTATACCTGCTCGGTGAACGCTCCGCATTACCCTATCGCATGCTGTTCTGCCTCTTCGTGGGGTTCGGCGCCGTATCGGAACTGGAACTGGTCTGGGGAGTCTCCGACATCATGAACGGCCTCATGGCCTTCCCCAACCTGGTCGCCCTGCTCTTCCTATCTCCCATCGTCGCCGCGGAAACCCGGCGATACTTCGGCAGACATGACACGAAGACAGCATAGACGGATATTCTGGGTGCTCGTGGTCGTGCTGGCCGCGCTCCACGTCGATTTCTTCAACCACGGCGTCTCCCCGCCACCGCTGTTCGGCTGGCTTCCCGTAGACCTGGCCTACCACATCGTCTGGGTAATCGCCGCCGCCGCATTCGTCCTCTACTTCACCCGATACGTCTGGCGGGACTACGATGAGTCCTGAAGCGACCATTCTCGTCGTGGTGGTGGTGTATTTCACCGTGGTTCTGGGCATCGGCGCCGCTGCGTTCCGCCGGTCCCAGCCGACGGCCGAAGACTACTTTCTCGGAGGCCGCCTCGCCCGGTCGCTCGTCATGTTCATGGCCCTCTTCGGCACGAACATCACGCCCTTCCTGATCATGGGTATTTCGGGCCTGGCCTACCATCACGGATACGGGGTGTTCGGCTACACGGCGGCCATGGCGGCCCTGATCATTCCCGTCGCCTACTACGTCATCGGCTATCCGGCCTGGATCGCGTCCCGGAAACTGAAGGCCGTGACACCGGCCGAACTCCTTGCGCGCCGGCTCGACAGCCCCAACCTCGGCCGCCTGCTCTTCGTCGTGTACTTCGTCTTCATGCTGCCCTACCTGTCCACCGGCGTCGCCGGCGTGGGACTGGCCGTCGACGTGTTCACCCAGCAGGCGATTTCCTTCGAAGTCGCCGCGGCCGGCATCCTGGTCATCACGCTGCTCTACACCACCACGGGCGGCATGCGGGCGACCATGTGGACCAACGTCTTCCAGGGCCTCGTCTTCGGTGTGTTCCTCTATGTATCGATCTTCGTCGTCGCGGCCGATTTCGGCGGCGTCTCGGGTGTCATGCAGGAAGTCGCCCGGCGGTTCCCGGAGCTCACGGTCACGAAAGACACGCCGCCCTTCACGACGGGTAACTGGTTCGTATGGGGCATGTCCATGGGACTGGTCGTCCTCGCCTTTCCCCATCTGCTGGTGCGCGTATTCGCCGCGAAGGACGTGAAATCGCTGAAGAACTCCATCCGGTACTATCCCATCATCATGATCGGGCTGATGCTCGTGGCCACGCTCTACGGCGTGTGGGGACGCATCGAGTTCCCGGATTTCGTGGGCCGGGATTCCGACATGGTCTTCCCCATGGTGATCCGCAGCCACTTCGGTCCCCTGATCCAGGGACTCGCCCTGGCCGGCATCCTGGCGGCGGTCATGTCCACCCTGGATGCCCAGATGCTGACCCTGTCGTCCATGCTCACCCGCGACGTGTGGTACGGGCTGTCCCAGCGCAGGCAGGTCGTGCTCGGCCGGCTGTTCCTCGTCATCCTCGGCGGGATCGCCTACTACATCGTGATCCTCCGTCCGGCCTCCATATTCGCCCTGGCCCAGCTATCCTTCTCCGGTTTCGTCACGCTGACGCCCATCTGGCTGCTCGGCCTGCACTGGAGACGGTTCACGGCTACGGGCGCCATCACGGCCATCATCGCCGGTAACGCCGTGCTCGTCGCCATGTTCTACGAATGGCTGCCAAACCCGGGCCTCATGCCCGTCGCATGGAGTTTCATGGCCACATCCATCGTGGGTGTCGCGGTGTCGCTCTTCACTTCCCCTCCGCCCGAATCGGTTACCGATCCCGTGATGACCCCGATCCGGCAGGCCATGGGAGATGGTTGACCGCATGATCGACCACCCGTTCATCGGCACCAGGCGCAACCTATGAATCACCTCGGCAAGGCGCCCCTGATCTTCGGCCTGCTCTTCTTACTGGCCTTTCCCGTCATCGTGTTCCGCGGCGATGACCGCTCGGACACGCTGGAGTTCTGGATCTTCGCGCAGACGCACTACGAAGAGTTCAGCGCAAGGATTCCGGCGTTCGAGGCGGCCCATCCCGGTGTCAAGGTCGAACTTCGGCTGATCTCGAAACTGCACGACAAGCTCCTGGCCGCCTTCCTGTCCGGTATCGGCGGACCCGATCTGTCCGAAGTCGAGATTTCATCGGTCGGCAGGTTCTTCAAGGGCACGAAGGAGGAAATCGGCTTCGTGGACCTGACCGACCGTATCGAGCGCGAAGGGATCTCGGACGAGTTCGTCCAGGCCCGCCTCGCGCCCTGGTCCCTGGGCGGCCGGGTATACGGTCTGCCCCGCGATGTCCATCCCGTCATGCTCCTGTACCGGCACGACGTCTACGAGGACGCGGGAATCAATCCGGCATCCATCGAAACCTGGGACGATTTCGTCCGTGAGACGAGACCCCTCGCCCGCGACGAGGACGGCGACGGTCGGCCCGACCGCTACCCGCTCATGCTGAGCGCGCACAAGCCCGGTCATTTCTGGCTATTGCTCCTGCAGAACGGAGGCGGCATGTTCGATGAGAATGGCGGGATCATCATCGACAACGACATTGCCGTTGCCACCCTGGAATTCTACTGCAGCCTGCTCAACGAGAAGCAGCTGGCCATCCCCGAATTCTCCCAGGACCCGGCCAGCTACGCCGCCATGAAGGAAGGCGTTATTCTGGGCGTGCTGGCACCGGACTGGTACATCAGCTTCGTACGGAGGTTCGTCCCGGAACTGGAAGGGAAATGGCGGGCCATGCCCCTGCCGGCCTGGCGGGAAGGAGAGCGCCGCACTTCGACCTGGGGCGGCACCATGATCGCGGTCACCAGACAGGCCGAGAACCCGGACCTCGCCTGGGAATTCGCCAAGTTCGCCTACATGGACGACGAGGCCCTCGCGAACCGTTACCGCAAGACCTTTATCATCCCGCCGATCAAGTCCGCATGGTCCAACCCGGTGTATGCGGAGTCCGAGACATACCTGGACGGGCAGGTCCTGGGCAGAAGCCTGACGGAACTGGCGCCCGACATCCCCGGATTCCACCTGAACCCCTATTGGGCCGAGGCCAACGATCTGCTGCGGCTGGCCGTGTACGAAGCCGCCAATGGAATCCGGACGCCCGCCGATGCGCTGTCCAACCTGGCAGAGCAGGTCCGCGCGCTGTTGCAGGAATCGACTGTCGTGACTGAAGACGGCGAGTTGAGATTGCCGTCGCCACGAATCGAATCGACTGAGACCGAATGAAGCCCCGGTACGCTCCCTACTTCTTCCTGGCCCCATTCTTCGCGCTTTTCGGGGTCTTCATGGTCTACCCCCTGTTCGATTCGATCCGGCTCAGTACGTACAGTGTCCGGGGCATGCGCAACCAGACCTTCGTGGGCCTGGAGAACATCGAGCGGCTGATCGCCGACCCACTCTTCTGGACCGCCCTCTGGAACACGGCCTATTTCGCCGCGGGCAGCCTGCTCCTGCAACTGCCCGTGGCCCTGGCCCTCGCCCTGCTCCTCAGCAACGCCCGCCTGAAGGGCCGGAACCTGTTCCGCCTTTCCTTCTTCTCGCCGGTGCTGATCTCCGGCGTGTTCATCGCCGTGATCTTCTACCTGCTGTACGACCGGCGCTACGGCCTGGTGAACCGGGTCCTCGGTTCCGAAATCCCGTGGCTGCAGGACCCCGACCTGGTCATGCCGGCCCTCGTGCTGGCCGGCGTATGGCGGTGGGCGGGATTCAACATGGTCTACTTCCTCGCCGGACTTCAGAGCATCCGGCAGGAACTCTACGAGGCGGCGGCGGTGGACGGCGCGGGCCCCTGGCAGAGCTTCGTGCACGTGACGATCCCTGCCCTCAAGCCCGTGATCGCCTTCGTGGTGATCACCTCCATGATCGGTTCGTTCCAACTCTTCGACCTGCCCTACGTGCTCACGGAGGGCGGCCCCGGCAATGCGAGCATGACCATGGTGATGTACCTGTACAAGCACGGATTCGAGTTCATCAACCTCGGCTACGCAGCGACCATCGGCTGGGCCTTGGCCGTGATCATCGGGGTGATTTCCATCATCCAGGTCCGGTTCTTCGGCGTATTCAGGGAAAACTGACCTCATGAGAAACCCTGTTCGCACCACGATCACCTATGTGCTCCTGATCCTGCTGACCGTCCTGGTCCTGACGCCGCTGTTCTGGGTGGTATCGGCTTCCTTCAAGCCGTCGGGCGAGATCTTCTCCTACCCGCCCACCTTTCTGCCCCAGGACCCCACCCTCGAGAACTTCACACGGCTGTTCCAGGAAATGCCGATCGTCCAGTATGTCGTCAACAGCACCTTCCTGGCCACCTCCCACACACTGCTGCTCCTCGCCATCGCCACCATGGGCGGATTCGCCTTCGCCAAGTATTCGTTCAAGGGCCGCGGGATCCTCTTCGCCATCGTCCTCGCCTCCATGATGATCCCCTTTCACCTGGTGCTGGTCCCTCTGTTCACCCTGTTGTACAAATTCGGGTGGCTAGACACCTACCAGGGCGTGATCCTGCCCTACCTGGCGTCCAGTGGTTTCGGCGTGTTCCTTATGCGGCAGTTCATCCTCGGCGTGCCCTCGGACCTGCTCGATGCGGCGCGGATCGACGGCACCTCCGAATTCGGTATCTACTGGCGCGTCATCATCCCGGCCGTGAAGCCGGCCATGGGCGCTCTGAGCATCTTCGGGTTCCTGGGAGCCTGGAACGAGTTTCTCTGGCCCATGATCGTGCTGCGGGACGCCGCCAAGTACACCCTGCCCCTCGGCCTGGCCAGCCTGGTAGGCGTCTACCGGCAGGAATACGGCATGCTCATGGCCGGGACACTGCTTTCCATCCTGCCCATCATGGCCCTGTTCCTCGCGATGCAGCGGGAGTTTGTGCAGGGGATCACGTTGGGGGCGGTGAAGGAGTAGAGGTGGAGTAGGCGTAGATGTGGCCGAACAGTTTTTCTCCGGATTTATACGGAACGTGAACGGAACGTGAACGGTAAGCACTACCCAAAGGCGTTGACGGAGGGCGTTATAGTTTACAATTTGAACGATTTGCGAGCGGACGAGTCCAAACCAGCGTATGTAAGTGCAAGTAGAAGAATGGAAAGGAGAATTCTCAGAAATGACGGATCAAGACCGCGATCGGCAATATACAATGGGACGCAGCGACGAAGAGACGGAACGCCTGATCGAGCAGTCCCGGCTACTCAGACCAATCACGGAGCGGTTTCTGAAGTCGGCCGGCCTTGCTCGGGGCATGCGGGTCCTCGACATCGGAAGCGGCGCGGGCGACGTAGCCCTGGTGGCGGCGGAGCTCGTAGGTCCCGAAGGGGAAGTCGTGGGCGTGGACATGAATCCGGAGATCCTGGAGACCGCCCGGGACCGAGTCCGGCAGGCGGGGCACCGAAACGTGAAGTTCCTTGCCGGGGACGTGCACACCCTGGACACGGGTGGCGATTTCGACGCCCTGATTGGCAGGCTGGTGCTCATGTACCTGCCCGATCCCGTAGCCACACTCAAACAACTCGTAACCCGGTTGCGTCCCCGCAGCCTGGTCGTCTTCCAGGAAATCGATTTCACGATGACCCGGTCGTACGCGAGCGAGGACACTCCGCTCATGCGCCAGCTGGTTGACTGGATCGTGGAGGTGTTCGAGCGATCCGGGGCGAACCCGAATATGGGACTGGACCTTCACCGGGTGTTTATCGAGGCCGGCCTGCCCGAACCGACCCTGGACGCCGGCATGCTACTCGGCGGATCCGCGGACTGGCCGGGGTATTCGTATGTCGCGAATTCTTTCCGTAGCGTCGTACCACTCCTGGAACACTACGGGATAGCAACCGCCGAAGAGGTGGACATTGACACAATTCCCCGGCGGGTCCGGGAGGAAATCGTCGCGGCGAAGCGTCCCGTGGTTATTCCGCCACATATTGGGGCGTGGGCGACGAAAGTGTGAAAATCGATAGCGTCGCTTTCGATTTTCACGTTTGTTACGACATACCGAGGTCGGAGATGGAGATACCTCGGACAGGGAATTGAACAACACTTAGGAATGAGAAGGAAATCTGGTATGAACGTACCGATAGAACGAATTACAACCCACCCGGGCGCGCTCTTGCTCGAACAGATTAATGATGTGGGATTGACCATCAACAGTCTGGCACGAGATATTGACCTTCCGGCCACGAGGCTTCATGAAATCGTACACGAAAGGCGCGGTGTGTCGGCTGAGACCGCCATCGCCTTGGGCGAATATTTCGATCAGACTCCCGAGTTCTGGATGAACGCTCAGAAAGTCTATGAATTATCCAGAGAACAGGTAATGAATGGTAAGGAAATCCGTTCCCGGGTACGCCGTCATGCCAGAGACCGCATCAAGGCAACAGAAATCGCACGTGTTTGAAGGCTGACCAACCCACGCAACATCTCCATCATCACCTTGCCATTTCCCCCTTCACGCCCTATATTACACGGCCTTGAATCCGCTCCAATGACAACCTGAACAGGAACTTATGAGCTCAGAAAATCAGTACAGGGACTTTATACGCGAGATCATCGACGCGGACATGGAAAGCGGGAAGTTTGGGGGCAAGGTGCATACGCGTTTCCCCCCGGAACCGAACGGCTATCTCCATATCGGCCACGCCAAGTCGATCTGCCTGAATTTCGGCGTGGCGGAGGAGTACGGCGGCCTGTGCAACCTCCGGTTCGACGACTCGAATCCCGAGACGGAGAACGTGGACTTCGTGGAGGGGATCAGGCGGGACATCAATTGGCTTGGGTTCGACTGGGAAGACCGGCTGTACTTCGCCTCCGATTACTTCGATCAGCTGTACGCCTACGCGCTGCAACTCGTGGATCAGGGTGACGCCTACGTGGACAGCCTGACCTGGGAAGAAATGCGGGATCACCGGGGCACGCCCACGGAACCGGGCCGCAACAGTCCGTACCGCGACCGGACGGCCACGGAGAACCGGGACCTGTTCGAGCGCATGCAGGCGGGGGAATTTCCGGACGGTGCGCACGTCCTGCGGGCCCGGATCGACATGTCCCATCCCAACCTGACGATGCGCGACCCCGTGTTGTACCGGATCCGGCACGCCCATCATTACCGCACCGGGGACAAGTGGCGCGTGTATCCCATGTACGACTTTACCCACTGTCTGTCGGATTCCATCGAAGGCATCACCCATTCGCTTTGCACCCTGGAATTTGAGAACAACCGGCCGCTGTACGATTGGATCCTGGACCGGCTGGACGTCTACCACCCCCAGCAGATCGAATTCGCGCCGCTCGCGCTGGCCCACACCGTACTTTCGAAGCGATTCTACCGGCCGCTCATCGAAGACGGCGTGCTGTCCGGCTGGGACGACCCCCGCATGCCCACGCTGTCCGGCCTGCGGCGCCGGGGATACACCCCCGAGGCCATCCGGACCCTCTGCGACCGCGTCGGCGTGGCCAAGCACCACAATCTCATCGACATGGCCCTGTCGGATTTCATCATCCGGGAGGACCTGAACAAGCGGGCTCCCCGGGTCATGGGCGTGCTGGACCCGCTGAAGGTCGTGATCACCAATTACCCCACCGACCGCACCGAGCAGATGGAAGCTGTGAACAACCCGGAAGACGAGGGCATGGGAACGCGGCAGGTGCCGTTTACCCGTGAAATCTACATCGAGCGGAACGACTTCTTGGAGGATCCGCCGCGGAAGTTCTTTCGGCTGGCTCCGGGCCGGGAAGTCCGCCTGCGCTACGGCTACTACATCACCTGTACGGATGTGATCAAAGACGATGCCGGGCACGTTGTCGAGCTGCGCTGTACCTACGATCCGGAATCCCGGGGCGGGACTACGCCGGACGGCCGGAAGGTGCGCGGCACCATACATTGGGTTTCGGCCGCACATGCCCTGGACGCCACCGTGCGCCTCTACGACCGGCTGTTCAGCGACCCGGATCCCCGTCCGGGCGAGGTCGACGACGAAAAGTCGCTGCTGAACCCCGAATCACTGCGGACCGTCACGGACTGCAAGGTCGAGCCCAGTCTCGCGGAAGCCGAACCCGGCGTGAACTACCAGTTCGAGCGGCTGGGTTACTTCTGTGTCGACGCCGTCGAAACGCAGCCCAACGGACCGGTGTTCAACCGGACGATCACCCTGCGCGATACCTGGGCGAAGATCCAGCAGAAGTAATCAAGTAGTAACCGCGAAGTGATCGAAACCTGGTCGATTTCTTGACCGATTAACGGTCTAACCGGGCCGATCGATTGACCGATCCACAGTGTGACAGAAACGAATTCCATCCAGGAAGGTGACCATGGCACGTCTATTCGGAAAAGAGTATACCCGCAGGGAACTGCTCGATCTCGTCGGCGACATGAGCCAGGTGGCCCACGCCCGGTACGGCGAGCTGCGCGAAGGAAGCGACCGGGGCGCCGATCTCATCGAGGTGTTCAACGCCTCGGGCCTGTGCTTCTCCCTACTGCCGGGACGGGCGCTGGACGTGGCATCGGCCCACTACAAGGGCATGTCCCTCTGCTTCCGCGGCAACACGGGCGACGTGGGACCGGCGTTCTACGAACCGCAGGGCTACGGCTGGATGCGCGGGTTCTACGGCGGGCTGGTCCTGAGCTGCGGGATGACGTTCACAGGGCATCCGGAGACCGATCCCGAAGAAGAAAACGAAGAACTCGGCCTCCACGGGCGCCTGTCCTTCCTGCCGGCACGGCAGGTCCACACGGATGGCCAGTGGGACGGCGACGACTACATCGTCAAGGTGCGCGGAAGGGTCCGGGAAGCCGTCGTCTTCGGCACCAACCTGGAACTCACCCGGGAAATCTCGACGGTCCTGGGCGAAAAATCGCTTCATATCCATGACCGGATTCACAACCAGTCGGTCGATCGTTCACCCCTGATGTTCGTCTATCATTGTAATCCCGGTTTCCCTGTCCTCGATGAGGGTACACGCGTCGTCATCGACAGCGAAAAGACGACCGAGTGGCTTGAAGACCGGGAGGTCGGGCCCGAAACCTATGCCTCGGTCTCCGCACCCGTGGACGAAGCGCACGACGACGTCTACATCATGCATCCACGGGCCGATGCCAGCGGCCAATGCCGCGTGGGACTCATCAACGACCGCCTCGGCCTTGGCCTGTACTGGTCCTTTCCCAAGGCGGAAATCCCCATCGTCACCCACTGGCAGCATTTCCACCGGGGTACCTACGTAACCGGCATCGAGCCGGGCAACGTCAGCATGCTCGGAAGGGCCTGGAACCGCAAGAACGGTTACCTGCAGCACATCGAGCCAGACGAAGTGCGCGATTTTCACCTGGAGATCGGTGTGCTTGAAGGAGCGGAAGAGATTGCGGCGTTCGAGGCGAAGGTGGGTGCGTGAGGAGATCTGTGACCACCGTGGTGTGCTGGAATATCTGCAAGAGAAGCGCACCCTGGAACGAACTACTCGCGATGGATGCGGATGTAGCATTGTTACAGGAGGCTGGCAAAGTCCCGCCCGATCTGCCTTCCAGTATCGACACCGGATCAATTACTACCACTGGCGACCGGTGGAATGATCTGGTTGATTTCAAAAGTTGGCCGTTGGTCGTGAAGCTATCCGACCGAGTCAAAGTTGAGTGGTTCAAGCGTGTTCTCCCTCTATACAGATCTACTGGCCCCGACGAGATGGTCGTCAGCGATGTCGGTACCATTGCGGCCGCCCGGGTTATTCCCCGCGAACAGGAACCTTTTATCGTAGTATCGATGTATTCACGGTGGTTAAGGCCGCACTCATCGACTTCTACGAAATGGGTCGCGGGCTATTCGGACGCGTCGACTCATCGGATCATCTCAGATCTCTCTGCATTCATTGGAGATCTCGATTCGAGCACCCATAGAATTCTGGCGGCAGGGGACCTGAATACGGTTTTGGGGTCTACAGATACCAAATTGGTGTTGCCGGATCGTGACCGGATGGTTTTCGAGCGGATGGATGCCCTGGGCCTGGAGTTTATGGGACCCCAACACCCCGATGGGAGACAAACGATCCCTACGCCATCTGGTCTGCCTGAAAACACTCGGAATGTCCCAACATTCTATGCTCCCAAAGCGAAAACACCTGAAAACGCCGTACATCAGCTTGACTATGTGTTTGCTTCCCGAGGATTTCACAGCAGCCTACGCGTCCGGGCCCTGAACGATCCCGATGAGTGGGGCTCGAGCGATCACTGCCGGATTCTGATAGAAGTCTCGTAGGTTGGCTTGAAATCGGGCAACTTCCAGCGAGCGTATGATCACTATGTTTTTCAAGTCTATTGTTGCCCTGGCTTCGATCGTGTACGCCACCAATACCAGTCCTGTAATCGCACAGGCGATTCTGTCACCGGGAAGCAGCCATTCACGCCAAACCAAGACCGCCGCTGAGCCGACAATAACCGTCACCCAACGTACCACTCTATACCTTCGGGTCGGTGCGAGCCTCAATCTGTCCTCGAAAACCAGGTTCGGGGACATGAATTGTCTGAGTACGTCTCCCGCAGCACTCTACGGGTGTGGAACAGGGGGCGACGGCATCGCTAGAGGTACACGGGGAGATTTCGGCATGGCGGGAGGTGTCGAGGTCGGCCTTGGATACGTCGCGACGCCGAATTTGCGCCTGGAAACGTCCATAGCCTACCGTCCTCGTTTCTCCTTCGAAGGGACCGCCAACTTCCTTCAGACCGATGTACTACAATCCGTATCGGCGGACCTGCAGTCTGCGTCCGGCACAGTCGCAGCGTACTTGGACCTCACAGCGTACGGTCCCTTTCGTGTGTTCGCGGGAACCGGCGCCGGGCTGCACTATGTCGATATCAGCGAATTCCACATGACGTTTCCCAGGACGCAGACCATCGTTCCGGACGGCCGGCGGGTCGATTTCACCGTAATGCTGGCTGCCGGAGTTGCTGCGTCTATTTCGGGCAGGATCACGCTCGATCTTGCGTGGCGATACGTGAACTGGGGCATCGTGGAGACCGGAAGAGCCACCGGTCGGGTCATCTGGAAGGACGGCAGCCGCGAACCGCTGGAATTAGACCTTGCCGAAACCTGGGCGATGCTCAGAGGGCAGGGATTCAGGGTGTCGATGCGCTATGGGTTCTGAGTTCACCGCCGGCTAATTGGGATTGTGCGAAGACGCTTTCTGTCCCGGACTCAGAGAACCCGCTCACACCACCCCCCACATCACCTTTCCCTTCTCCCGTCCCCGTTCTTCCCGGTATCCCTCAGCGATCTCGAAATCCCTTCCCAGCCAGAGCGCGTCCCGCTGCTCGGGTGTAAGCGCTTCAATCAGTTCATCTGTAAGCACATCCTCGAAACGGAACCGATGGTCGTTACTCGCTCCGTCACGAAACAGCCAATGACTCATCGACCTGCCGTCCTTGGAGGTATTGAGACCGGTCGCGTGAAAGATCCTTGAATCACGAACGATAAGCTGGTCCGGCCTGACCTCGAGCGGGACCTCTCCCGGTAATTCCACGTCCGCAAGACTATCGACCCAGTATTTCTCGGGATAACCCTCGTCGCGCCGCCGCCGCTCCGCTTCCTCCTTGAACGAGTCGGCGGCCCCGATGTGACTGCCGGGAATGACCCTGAGGCAGCCCTGCGCGACCGAAGCGCCGGAGAAGTAGTGCATGAACTCGGTATAGACCATTTCACTGTCGCGGTGCCACCAGAAGGAGTGGTCGGGCGCCAGTTCATTGATGCCGCCGTTGCGGAGATAGATATCGTCGTCACCGGCCAACTGCCTGGCCATTTCGAGTATTTCAGGATGGAGCATGATCTTCAGGAAAGGCAGGGCATGGTCGAGCGCGCACCAGTAGGAGTCGGGAATCTGTGGCGCCAGCCGAAAATGATTCCGCCGGGTATCTGCGGTGACCGACTCAGGATCGATGGCGACCTTTTCCACGGCACTCTGGCAGTCCTGCGTAAGGGTCATCGGAAAGGGGCAGTCGACAATGACATATCCGTCCCGGTGATACGCTTCGAGCTGCGACGATGACAGTTTCACAGGTTGTTGTCCTCCTGTCTCCAGATCAACATCAGATCTCGATCTCCAACCCCTGCTTCAGCGTCTCCTTTGTCAATGCGCCAAGGTCCTGATCATTAAGATTGATCCTGTAAGTTTCCTCAACCAAGTTGCCGAACTTGACTACGATCTTGCGCGGAGTGGTATATGGTAATGCCAGGTGTTGCAATGCGTTCCCTACAAACAATTCGATGTGCCCGGCGGACCATCCTGCCGCTTCCGCCGCGACTCCGTCGATGGCTACCACTTTTTGGGCTTCGACGTCTACCCAGACACCTCCGAAAAACCTTTCAAGATACGCAGTCGCAGAGAGCCCGCCGCCGGGTCCCCAGTTGAAGCCCGTCCAGCCGCCGCCTTCACCGGAATGCACCCTGGGATCGCCGTGCATGAGGCTTTCGGGGGACAACCCGATTCCCGGCTGCACCTGTACCTGTTCCGCCATGGTGACATGGTAGTCGTTGATGCCGTTGGCGTGGTTCTCCTCCATGTCCATGGCGGCAAAGGAGGCGCGGCTGGCGGCCACGGCCCGCTCGAGGTATTCGATCTTGCCCGTGGCGAGGTAGTAGTCGGCGTAGGTGGGCACCATGCGGGACTGCCGGCCGTCGTTCCATTCCCCGTCGCAGTTCATCACGCCGAAACCGCCGAAGAGGTAGGCCTTGCCGAACCGGTTCGGCGCCCACACCTGTTGGAACAGGGACAGCAGGCCCAGGCAGTACTCGCCCTGCCGCAACCACTGCCCGTCTTCGGTCAGTTGGTACAGGGCCAGATAGTGGTCAGCGGCCCATTGAATGGCAAGCGTGTTGACCGGCGGGATCCCGTTGAGCGGATCGACCCAGTACAGCGGTCTCGGCGCGCATGAATAGAAGAGTTCGAAATCCTGGAACTTCATTTGCGGCACGATTCCCCTGCTCATGAACGTGCCGGCCCTCAAGGCAGCCCGTTCCATTTCGGGATCTCCGACGATCCGGGCGGTCTTCGCCAGCACCGCGCCGCCGATGGCCGTGGGGGCGTCTTCCCTGAGTTGAGGCGCAGGGTTGAGCTGACGGTCGAAATAAGTGGGGATGGCGCCGGACGGCAGCTGTGCGTCGACCAGGAACCTGCAGAAATCGATCATCCAGTTCAGTATCTCGGAGCCGCGTTCGAGATCGGAGTACTGTTCATACCAGTAGAGCATCCACCAGGCCGTAACACCCATTGACTGGAGGTCGTATCCATCCATGGGGTGGGCGGGCCAGGAGGTCCAGTACATGGCTCCTTCCCAGGACGCTGTATCAACATTGTATATACAGGGAAATGCGCCGTCTCGCCTGGGCGAAGAGAGCCGCAGATGGATCATCCCCTCGGCGATAGAAGTGAGATGGTCGTCCTCCCATTTCCTTCCGTAATGCATGAGTCCGAAGCCCGCCTGTAAGTCATTTTCCCAGGCGTGGTAATTGACGCCCCTGCGCCAGGTATTATCGATACCGTAACCCTCTCGACTGCCGCAAGATACGGGCTTTGCCCATAGTTTTAGTTCATGCTTGTAAGTGTACCGTTTTCCATACTCCTCGAAGGGCATGATCTGGGGCCGAACGTCATTGAAATATCGCTTCCCGTATTTGTCCCACAACAACTCTGTCACATGAGCCACGATCGATTCAGGCCCCTTGGCGGTGCCAATCAGCAAATCATATCCATAGGTGATTTCGGTCCCGCTGATAGGCACGGCCTCATCTCGGGCCGTCAACACGTGACCGTCCGGTTTCCATCTGCAGATTCCATAGGAAATGCGGGGGAGTCCGTAAGTCTCTCCACTGCCGGGATGATGCCAGGCGCGCATGTCGAGGGCGTGGGGCAAGTCCGGGTGCTCCTGCATGCGGTCCAGGTCGGGCACGATGGCGGCATAGACGCCGTGGGCGAATACGATTGCACAGGGCGACCGGAAGAACCAATCGCCGGCCACGTGGTTTTCATGGTCGTGCAAACCGGGAATCCACGCGAAATCCAGGGGCAGGGCGTAACCCATCGCCCGGTCGTCGGGCATGAAGTAGTAGTGGTTCATGAGACGTGCGAGGAGCACGCCCGAACGGGTGAGACGATCGTTTACCTCGACGCGGAGCCGGTTGTCTGCTTCAACGGTTATCCATTCTTCAATCCTGTGCTCGTCGATCTCGCCGCGGCGGACGAGCCGGTTCGCACCATGGTCGGCGATTTCCGTGAAGACCGCGTCGGATCCGTCATTTGAAGGCACGACTTCCAGGTCTTCTATCGACAACCCTTCGTCTTTCTCCCAGGGCCGGTGCTTGTTTGCGGCCCGGTGGGACAGCACGGTGCGCCAGCCGCGCTCAGGATCACAGGTTTCGAAACGAAGGATGTGGGCATCCCCGTGTTGCATGGGCATAATCCGCAGGTGCTCGGTACAGATCATGGATGGCTCTCTCAGGGTATCTGGTCCTGATTCGGTCCTGCTTTGAACCCGCACCGGTTCCGCTCCAAAGGACAGTACGGTAGGGCGTCAGTGAAAGCTGACGACGCTCCTTTTCGAGAAAATACAGTGCGATCTGCGCCGATTCAAACAGATTGCCGGTCGCTGGTTCATGCACGCCATTGTTGCACGCCAATTTCGTTGACGCTGGTTCCACGAGTTTCTATACTCGAATCATGCCGCGAGGTAGACAATCAGCAGGTTCATATGCTCGAAAATCACGCTATAGGAGTTTTCTCATCACGCAGCACTCAGTAACTCTCGGAGCAAACCATGGCCATCCCCTATGACGAATGCCTGCGCCGGTTGCGGGCGCAGGTATCCGAAGGCAAGCCGATCATCGGCACAGGCGCCGGCACGGGGCTTTCCGCCAAGTGCGCGGAAGCCGGAGGCGCAGACATCATCATCATCTACAACTCAGGGCGCTATCGCATGGGCGGGCGCGGTTCGCTGTCGGGCATGATGCCCTACGGCGATGCCAACCAGGTGGTAGTGGAGATGGGCCAGGAGGTCCTGACCATCGTGGAGGACACGCCCGTGCTGGCGGGAGTCTGCGGCACGGATCCCTTCCGCATCATGAGCGTCTTCGTCCGGCAGCTCAAGGACCAGGGCTTCTCGGGGGTGCAGAATTTCCCCACGGTCGGCCTCATCGACGGGCTGTTTCGCCAGAACCTGGAAGAGACGAACATGGGATACGATCTGGAGGTAGAGATGATCGCGGAGGCGCACCAGGCCGGACTCCTCACCTGTCCCTACGTCTTCGACGAGGAGGAGGCGACGAAGATGGCCGAAGCCGGCGCGGACGTGCTCGTGCCCCACATGGGCCTGACCACCAGCGGAACGATCGGTGCCCAGACAGCCATGACGCTCGAAGAGGCCGCGGTCAAGGTCCAGGCGATCCGGGACGCGGCCGTCGGCGTGAGGGAAGATATCCTCGTATTGTGCCACGGCGGGCCGATCGCCGAACCCGATGACGCCGAATACGTGCTGAATAACACGACCGGAGTCGTCGGCTTCTTCGGGGCGTCGAGCATCGAGCGCCTTCCCGTGGAACGGGCGTTGACGGAGCAGGTCCGTTTCTTCAAGGGACTGGCCATATAAGAAATGATTCAGATGAGAACACGGTTCGACATGCGGATGTAAACACCGCGGTCAAGCACTTACTTGGGAGGCAGCCATGCCAGAACCGGGCCTTCGATTCGTAGAGCCGGATGACGTGGAGACCATGATGTTCGACTGGGGCAACATCAAGTGGTTCAGCGAGCCCCGGGTGACCGAGACCGAACGCTTCAGCATGGGGCTGGTCGTGCTCGAACCGGGAAAAGGTCACGAACGGCACAACCACCCGGGCGTGGAGGAGATCCTCTATTACATTTCCGGGGAAGGCGAGCAGATGGTGGAAGAAGACGGGCAGGAGATACGCCGGAAGGTCGGACCCGGTATGATGTGCCACATTCCCGCCGACATGTACCACGAAACGATCAACACCGGATGGGAGCCCATGCGCATCATCGCCATCTACTGTCCGCCCGGTCCCGAAGCCTTTCTCCGCACCCTGCCCGGCTGCCGCATCGCACCGCCGGGCGAGCTGCCGGTACGGGACTAGAATCCGGCTGTAGTCCGATCATCACCCGTTCGATATTGAACAAGCGGGCGAGGCTATTCGAACGATGAATCCGATACACATCATCGGAGTGCCCCTCGACCTCGGCGCGGGACGCCGCGGCGTCGACATGGGGCCGTCCGCCATGCGCATCGCCGGCGTGGGTGAACGGGTCTCCGCCCTGGGGAGAACGGTGACGGACCGGGGCGATCTGACCGCGCCCATCCGGGAACTGTGCAGTCCGGGCGATCCCACCAGAAAATACATCGAAGACATCGCGGAAGTGTGCCGCAACCTGTACGATACGGCGCTTGCCGTGCACCGCGACGGCGCGGTACCCATCGTCCTGGGCGGCGATCACAGTCTTGCCGCCGGTTCGGTGGTGGCCACGGCCACGCGCGCCCGGGACGACGGCGAGCGCGTCGGCCTGCTTTGGGTGGACGCCCACGGGGACATGAATAACCCCGGCATCAGCGCGAGCGGCAACGTCCACGGGATGGCGCTATCCTCACTGCTGGGAGGCGAACCTGCCGAACTATCGGGTTTTGGTCCGGCCGGACCAGCCGTCGAAGCGGAGCACACCGTACTCGTCGGCGTACGCAATCTCGACCCCGCCGAGCGCAACCTGGTACTCGAGTCCGGTATCCATGTCTACACGATGAAAGACGTGGACCAGCTGGGGATGGCCCGGGTGGCACAGAAAGCGCTGGAGCTGGCGGGGGACGGCACGGCGGGCGTGCACGTGTCCTTCGACCTCGACGTGTGCGATCCGGGCATCGCACCGGGCGTGGGTACGCCGGTCAAGGGCGGGCTGAGCTACCGGGAGGCCCACCTGCTCATGGAAACGGTGGCCGACAGCGGGTTGCTGCGTGCCCTGGACCTGGTCGAACTCAATCCCATCCTCGACATGGGGAACGCCACGGCCGAACTGGGCGTGGAACTCCTGCTGTCCGCCCTCGGCCGCGGGATCTTGTAGTCCGCCTGGTCCGCCTGGTCCGCGACGCCTTCAGCCGTCGGCTGCAGCCGCGCCACTGGCCGGCGAGGAGGTGGCACTGCCGGTCAGGCCCGCGTAACCGCCCCCGTGGCCGCCGAAGAGACAAGCCGGGCATACTTGGTCATGACGCCGTCACCGAAACGGGATGTCCGCTCGGTCCAGTCGGAAAGGCGTTCGGCGATGACCTCGTCGGACAACTCCACGTCCAGGCGTCGGGACGCCACGTCGAAGACCACGATGTCTCCGTCGCGCAGTGCGGCGATGGGACCGCGTACCGCGGCTTCGGGCGCGACGTGCCCGACCATGAAACCGTGGGTTGCGCCGGAAAAACGGCCGTCGGTCATCAGGGCCACCGATTCTCCCAGGCCCCGGCCGACGAGGGCGCCGGTAACGGCCAGCATCTCCCGCATGCCCGGTCCGCCCTTCGGCCCCTCGTAGCGGATGACCACCACGTCATTGGGCTGTATACCCCCGTTCATCACCTCTGCCATGGCGTCTTCCTCACAGTCGAAGACCCGGGCGGGGCCGCGGTGGTGGGTCTTCTCGTGGCCGGCGACTTTCAGGACGCAGCCTTCGGGGGCTAGGTTGCCCTTGAGGATCACGTAGCCGCCGGTGGGTTTGAGCGGGTCCCCGAGATCCCGGACGACCACCTGCCCCGGCGTCTCGGACGCCTGCGCGGCTTCTTCGGCGATGGTTCGGCCCGATACCGTGATCGCATCCTCGTGGAGCATGCCGCCCTCCAGCATGCGCTTGGCCACGAGCCGGTTGCCGCCCGCCGCGAACAGGTCGTTGGCGACGAAACGCCCGCCCGGTTTCAGGTCGGCGAGCAGCGGCGTCTTCTCGCTGATCCGGTCGAAATCCTCGATGTGCAGGTCCACGCCCGACTCCTGGGCGACGGCCAGCAGGTGCAGCACGCTGTTGGTGGACCCCCCGGTGGTGAGCACGGCGGCGATGGCGTTTTCGAACGCGTTTCGCGTCATGATGTCCCGTGGGCAGAGGTTCCTGCGCACCAGTTCCATGACCTGGCGACCGCATTCGCGGCCCACCTCCGGCTTGTCCGGGTGGGTAGCGGGTACGCTCGCACTGCCGATGGGCGAGATCCCCAGCATTTCGAAGGCGATGGCCATGGTGTTGGCCGTGAACTGTCCGCCGCAGGCCCCCGCGCCCGGACAGGCGTGATCTTCCATGTCCTTGAGTTCCAGATCGGTCATCCTGCCCGAGGCGTGGGCACCTACCGCCTCGAACACGTCCTGGATCGTGACGTCGTGCTGCTGGAAGCTGCCCGGCATGATCGAGCCGCCGTAGAGCATCAGGGACGGCACGTTCACCCGGCCCAGGGCCATGACCGTGCCCGGGATCGTCTTGTCGCAGCCGGACAGGGCGATCAGGCCGTCGAACATGTTTCCGATCGTGACCAGCTCGATGGAATCGGCGATTACCTCACGGCTGACCAGCGAGGCCTTCATGCCCTGGCTGCCCATGGTGATCCCGTCGGAGATGGAGACGGTGTTGAACTCCATGGGCGTGCCGCCGGCCTCCCGGACGCCTTCTTTCACGTACTCGGCGAGGTCACGCAAGTGGTAGGTGCAGGGACCGATCTCGATCCAGGTGTTGGCGATCCCGATGATCGGCCGGGCCAGGTCCGCGTCGGTGAACCCCGAGGCCTTGAGCATGGCCCGGGCCGGGGCCCGCGAGGGTCCGTCGGTGATCGTCCTGCTGTGTCTCTTTCCAGCGTCTGTCATGTTTCGGTCTCCGTTCTTCGAGGATTGTGCTACCGCAAAGTCAATATGTAGGCCGTCAGTCGACCCACCTGTTCTTCCGTCAAATGATCGTAGTCGGGCATCAGTCCCGTGAAATGATCGAACCGGGGATTCCGCAGGTGCTCCGCGAACCAGGCCTTGATCCGCTCCTCGCCCTGCGTGCCCAGCACACGCTCGTACCGCGCCGCAAAAAAGGCATGCGCATCCGGTCTGGCCACCCGCAGCGAATCCAGGTGATGCTGATACGCGTCGTCGGTCAGGCGGGCGGAAAGCCGGGGGATCAGCCCGGCCAGGTCGGGTCCCCGTGAGATCCCTCCGCCGATGGCATGGCACGATGCACAACCCTGCAGCCGGAAGAGTCTTCTGCCGTGCTCCACCGGTGTGCGGGGTTCGCTCGCCCCATCCGATCCGTACATGAACACCACGGCTACTGCCATCAGGACCGCGCCGACGCCGAAGAGGGTCACCAGGACGCTGAAACGCATCGATCTCCTTTAAGGGGTCGTTGCTAGCCGTGTACTTCCACCCCGGACATGCGTTCCAGGGATTTTACCAGGGCCTGCGTGCCCTCGTCGCCCTCGCCCGCGGCCTCGACGGCATTGAACAGCTGGTGGGCCAGGCTCGCACCGGGCAGTCCCAGTCCGAGTTCCGAGGCGGCGCCCAGCACGAGCCGCAGGTCCTTCTGCTGCAGTTTCACCATGAATCCCGGATCGAAGTCCCGCTTGATGATGCGCGGCGCCAGGTTGGACAGCTGCCAGGAACCCGCGGCGCCCCCGCTGATCGCGGCGAGCATCTTCTCCATGTCCAGACCGGCTTTAGCGGCCAGGATGAGCGCTTCCGCCATGGCCAGGTTCGCTACGCTGACCGCCACCTGGTTGCACAGCTTGGTCATCTGTCCGGCGCCGTGGTCGCCGATCAGATTGATGCTCTTGCCCATGGCTTCGAAAACAGGCAGGCACCGTTCGAAGGCATCCTGCCTGCCGCCCACCATGATGGAAAGGGTCCCCGCGATCGCCCCGGTGTCGCCGCCGCTGACCGGCGCATCGAGCATGTCGGCGCCCTTCTCCTCGAGCGCTGCGGCCATGGTCTGCGTGGCCGAGGGGGAGATGGTGCTCATGTCGATGACCACCGAACCGGGACTTATGCCCTCGATGATCCCGCCTTCACCCAGGATCACCTTCTCCACGTCTGGCGTGTCAGTCACGATCGTGATGATCACGTCCGACTTGACGGCCGTATCCTTCGGACTTTCGCTCCATACGGCACCTTCCGACAGGAGCTTTTCGGCACGCGATTTCGTCCGGGTGTTCACAGTACAGGCATAGCCTGCCTTCATGAGGTTGCGACACATCGGTTCTCCCATGATGCCGAGGCCGATGAAACCGATTCGTTCCGCCATGGTGGAGATTCCTTATGGGTTAACGGATTGTGTGGAATTGTGCATCAGCGAACATGGAAATCCCTTAACCGCACGATCGCCAGGAAGAACTCGTCGGGACTGGGCTTCGTGTGGTAGGGTGGCGACCCGCTCACCGTCAACCGGCGGCCGGCGCGAAGCCGCAGAAGGCTTCGTAGTCGATTAACTCGGTAATCGTGGGATTCTCGCCGCACAGGGGACAGGACGGATCCTTCTGTACGTTGAAGGTCTGGAAGGTCATGTCCAGCGCGTCGTACATCAGGATCCGGCCGATGAGCGGATCGCCCTGGTCGAGTATGAGCTTGAGGGTCTCGGTGGCCTGAATGAGTCCCACCGTACCGGGAAGGACGCCGAGTACGCCGGCTTCATCGCAGCTGGGTACGGCGCCGGGCGGTGGCGGTTCTGGATAGAGACAGCGGTAACAGGGTCCCCGGTCCGGATGAAACACCGTGGCGTAACCGTCGAACTGGTAGATGCTCCCGTGGACGTTCGGCTTGCCGGCCAGCACGCAGGCGTCGTTCACCAGGTACCGCGTCGGGAAATTGTCGCAGCCGTCAACGATGATGTCGTAGTCCTTGATGATCTCCATGATGTTGTCGGCCATGAGGCGGGTTTCATGGAGGATCACGTTGCAGTCGGGGTTCAGGTCGTTGATCGTCTCCTGGGCGGACACCACCTTGGGTCGTCCGATGTCGGACGTGCCGTGGATGATCTGCCGCTGCAGGTTCGTCACGTCCACCACGTCGAAGTCGACGAGCCCGATGGTGCCCACTCCGGCGGCTGCGAGGTAATAGGCCGACGGGGATCCCAATCCGCCCGATCCCACCAGCAGCACCCTGGCGTCGAGGATCTTCACCTGGCCCTTCTCCCCGATCTCGGGCACGATCAGGTGGCGGGAATACCGAAGGCGTTCTTCCTTGCTCAAGTTCCGCTCCTGGACCGTGGGGAAGCCGGCGGCGCTCCATCCCGTATATCCCTCCCGCATGGAGATGACATTGGTGTATCCCATGGCTTCCAGCGACTGCGCCGCCAGTGCCGAGCGGTTTCCGCCCGCGCAATACAGCACGATTTCCCGGTTCCGGTCGCTCTCGGTGTTTTCGATCCTGAGCTCCAGAAATCCCCTCGGAATATGGGTCGCCCCGACGATGACGCCCTGGTCGACTTCGTCCTGCTCGCGCACATCGATCAGGACCAGGTCGGCGTTCCGGTCCAGCTTTTCCTTGAGTTCTTCCATGGACATCTCATTCACTTCGCCCTTGACCTGGGCGAGGAGTTCCTGAGATGACATCCGCTGACTCATAGTGATCTCCTGCTATCCGCCTATGGAGGACATGGTCCTTTCCGGCTGGACGAAATCGGGTTCGTTGATGTGATGCCCCGGTTCCTTGTTCTGCACGGCCTCGATCACCGTCTCGGCGATCTCCGCGTCCGAGGCGCCGCCCCGCAGCAGGGCCTTGATATCGGTTTCATTGATGGAGAAAAGGCAGGTCCTGAGCTTGCCGTCCGCTGTAATGCGTATCCGGTTGCAACTGCCGCAGAAGGGTTCGCTGACCGAAGCGATGAGTCCGATCTCGCCCTGGCCGTCCCGAAACCTGAACAGGTCGGCCGGCTCCCGCTGGTCGGGCCGCTTCACGGCGTCCAGGGGCCAGCGCGCGCCGATCCGTTCGATGATCTCGGCGCCGTCCAGCACCTGGTCGCGCGTCCAGGAACGGTCCGCGTCCAGCGGCATGAACTCGATGAAGCGAACCTGGTAGGGACCGGTACGCGCCAGTTTCGCAAAGTCCAGCAGTTCGTCTTCGGTGTATCCCTTCATTGCGACCACGTTGATCTTGATCGGCAACTGGAAATGACGGGTCGCCTCCTCCAGCCCGTCGAGTACCTTGTGCAGGACGTCGCGACGGGTCATCTCCTTGAACTTCTCCTCGTCCAGCGTATCCAGGCTGACGTTGATCCTGGGGAGTCCCGCCTCGCGCAGGTCGCGGGACATCTTCTTGAGCAGGAAGCCGTTGGTCGTCATGGCCATGTCCCGGACGCCGGGTATCTCCGCGAGCATGCGCACCAGTACCGGCAGGTCCTTGCGAACGGTCGGCTCACCCCCGGTCAATCTCAGCTTGGAGATGCCCAGCCCGGTGACGATCCCGACGAAACGCGTGATTTCCTCGAAGGTCAGGATCTCTTCGCGCGGCTGGAAGATCATCCCCACTTCGGGCATGCAATAGATGCAGCGGAAATTACACTGATCCGTCACCGACACCCGAAGGTTGTTGATCGTTCGGCCAAAACTGTCTGTCAGCTGGTAGCTCATAAAATTCTCGTGACCTTGCAGCAGGCCTTGTTGACACTTTGTTTAATGATTGAATACACTTGATTTGAATGGTTTAATATACACGCAGAACGCATTTCAGTAAAGGGAAAACTGATGGATCTAAATCGCTGGTTTTGCAAGATGTCAGAGCGTACAATTGCGAAAACACTGACCAGTTTAAAAGGATCGAGAAAGGAGAAGTTCAAGGATGAATGCAACTGCACCGGGTCGCTTGGCTGGAAACCCGATCGGTTCGGCGGTTGAGCCTCATTCTCTGGGGAAGAGTCTGTTTCTCCATTTCGCTCCCGGCATCGCAAACGTTGCAGCGACCTTGCTGGGATTTGCGACTTTGTGGAGCCCGTCATTACCGCCCGAACTATTCATCGGCGTACTCTCCAATGTATTCGTGCTGATTCCCGTGCAGCTAGGCTATCTCTATTACCTGGCCAGGAAGCGGCGCAACCCGGGGTGGTCGCTTGAAGGCATCGTCGTATACAACCGGTCACTCTCCTGGTCTCGCTATATGGTGTGGGTTCCCGCGATCCTTGTGCCGACCGCCGTTATTTTCCTGGCGTTCGAGCCGGTCACCCGCTGGCTTGAAGCTTTCGTTGGTGTCGATTTCTTTGCGAAGTACCAGGTGGCAGGTGATTCGGAGATCGCCGGGATCGTCCTTTTAGCGAACATCTTACTCACTGGCATCCTTGTCCCCATAACCGAAGAACTCTATTTTCGCGGATATCTGCTTCCAAGGATGCCCAGCCAGTTCGGGCGCCTGAAACCCGTCGCACACAGCTTGCTCTTCTCCATTTACCATTTCGACGCGCCCTGGATGATTCCGGTCCGCACGCTGGGCATCCTGCCCCTCATCTACACCACCATCCACACGCAAAGCGTCCGTCCCGGTATTGTCGCGCACTGCCTGGTCAATCTGGCAGACTTTTTCGATGCCATATCGAGGCGTATCGGCAGGTAGGAATGGGCGAGTATCGATTATTGAGCATCACGCAGGATTCGGCAGGCGTGCGTTCGCTATTAATCCGGCTTCGGTTGATGGCCGGACCTGATTTACGCCCGGACCTTATTTACGCCCGGGCTGGGCCCCTCGCCTTGCGCCAGATCAACCAGAACGGCAGGCCGGTGACGATAAAGGCGAGATCGATCAGCGAGTTGTACCATTCGAAGGTGGCGCGCAGCACGACGAGGACGACGATGCCCGCCAGGAAGAGGGACGGTGTCCAGGGATAGAGCGGCACCCGGTATCCGCCTTCGGCGCCGACGCCCATCCGGCGAAGCCTGAAGAGGGCCAGGGTGTTGGCCCCGAAGAAGATGAGTACCGCGAACACCATTCCCGCCATGATGGTCTCGAAGGTCCCCCGGAACAGCAGGATGACCGTTCCCCATACAGCGTGGGCGATGATGGCCCGCGAAGGCGTGCGGTACACGGGATGGATGTAGTCCAGCCACTTGAAGAAGAGTCCATCCCGCGCCATGGCGTAGTAAACCCGCGTGGCGGTCATGAAGGTCCCGTTCATGCTGCCGGTCGTGGAGATCATGACCGTGACGGCGATGAACCCCGCGCCGAGGGGGCCCAGCAACAGGACGGCCGTGTCCGAAGCCACGATGCTGCTCGACCGGACGCCTGCCATGCCGAGGGTCTGGTGATAGAGGAGATTCGCGAGGACATAGATCAGGACGATCGCGGTGATCCCAACGAACATGGTCAGGGGTATGGTGCGCCGGGGGTCTTTCATCTCTCCCGCTGAATAACCCACCCGTTCGAATCCCATGTAGGCGAAGACCACCATGAAAGCGGCGGCGATGATATTGCCGACGGGTCCCAGCGTGCCGGTCGGTTCCGCGGCGGTGCCCAGCAGGTTCTCGCCCCCGTAATCCAGGGTGAATCCGAGTAAGACGAGGAGCATCAGGCCGGAGACCTTGAGCACCGTGGTCAGGCGCTGGTAGAAGCCGGCCCGGTGCACGCCCACGTAGTTCAGGATGGTCAGCAGCAGGATGATGAACAGGGCGACGGCGATTCGTTCGGTGTGCGTCATTTCGACGAAATAGCTGAAGTAGTTGACGGTCACGATGGCCAGGCCGGCAAGGGGGCTGGTACGGATGATGAACAGCTGGGACCAGCCGAACATGAACCCGGCAAAGGGGCCGAAAGCCCGGCTGATGTAAAGGTACTCGCCGCCCGTGTCCGGCATCCGGCTGCCCAGTTCCGCGTAGACCAGGCCGCCGAGAAAAATGAAGGCTCCACCCGAAATCCAGAGCCAGAGGATAGGCGTGAAGGACCCGGTGAAGCCCGCGATGATCTGGGGCGCCGAGAAGATCCCGGCCCCGATGGTGATGCCGACGAGTATGGTGATGCCGTCGAATAGCCCCAGGGACTTGCGCAGTGAGGGGCGGGAAGGTCTAGCGTGCGGTTCTGACATGGTCGGGAGTGCCTGGCGTGTTCTGGTTTATGCGCCGGCCGGGGTGAGCGGGACGACTCGCCACCAACCTATTTAACCGAATCCACGGTGTCAAGAGCCCCTGTCTGACCGCTCCACGCTTTTCTGCCACCCCGCGCTTTTCTGTCGCTCCGCGCTTTTAGTTCTCCCTGCGCTTTTCTGTTGACCCGGGGATGGATGGGAGGTCATTTTACAGGAAACACGCAAAACCGCATACAAGGAAGCACGAACCATGTCCTCCCACGCCTTCGCGGTCCGGACCTTCCTCCTTGTTTTCTTCTGCGCAGCGGCCTGCGGCGGCGACGAAAACGCCCAGGTTCAGCTTGCCGACGGTCCCGTGGTCAACAGCCTGGGCAAGCAGTTGCCGCCGGACGCCGCACCGCTCCACGAACAGATCCTGATGTACTTCATCGAAGAACCCAAGACGCTGGACGTGAGCATGGACAACTACGGCGTCAAAGGCGCGGATCCCTATCTGTTCGAACGACTTACCATGTTCGACCCCGACGATATCCTCATTCCCGGGGCCGCCGACCGCTGGGAACCGTCCGAGGACGGACGCACCTGGACCTTCCATCTCCGGGAGGGCGCTCGCTGGAGCGACGGCCGGGACGTGACCGCCCACGATTTCGAATACACCTTCAAGCGTTTCCTGGACCCGGACGAGGGCAACGTCTTCGCTTTTCTATTCTACAATATCAAGAACGCGCGGGACTTCAACCACGGCAAGATCAACGATCCCGACTCGGTGGGCGTGCGCGCCATCAACGACCTGACCCTGGAAATCGAGGCCGAAGCGCCCTGCCCCTTTCTCCCCCACATCATGGCCTACAATTCCGCGGCGCCCGTGCCGCCCTGGCAGGTGCAAAAGCACGACCGCCGCTGGACCGAACCGGGCAACATGGTCAGCAACTACAGTTACAGGCTGGATGAATGGGTCACCGACCGGTACATCTCCTACGACCTGAACCCCTACTATAACGGGCCTTACCCGGGTTACCTTGAGAGGATCCTGCTGAAGTTCATCATTGCCGGCACCCATCCCGGCATCGCGCCCTACGAGAACAACGAGGTCGACCGCCAGGGGGTCTTTGCCCAGTTTCTGGGAGAGATCGAGAACAGCCCCGAACTGACCCGGGATCTGACTTCCAACGCCCATTTCCAGACCTGGTATCTCTTCTTCCGGACCGCGATCCCGCCCTTCGACGACGTACGGGTCCGCCGGGCCGTCGGCCACGCCATCGACCGCGAGACCATCTGCCGGGTCATCCTGCAGGGCCACGGCACGCCCGCCTATACGATGCTGCCGCCCAACTTCCCCGGATACACGGGCGATCAGCTGAAGGATGTCCAGCGTTACGATCCGTCCGAGGCACGGCGCCTGCTCGCGGAAGCCGGCTATCCTGACGGCAAGGGCCTGCCCGAGATCGAATTCTGGCTTCGCCAGGCGGATCCGACCCAGATGGGCATCGCCCAGGCGATCCAGGGCATGCTGCTCGAAACCCTGGGCATGCGCGTCGAGATCCGGAACCAGGAAATCGGACTCTACATGGACAACATGTACCAGTACGCTATTCCCTTCGGACTGATCCCCTACCAGTACGACTACCCCGATCCCGACAACATGCTGTCCCAGGTCTGGCATTCCCAACCGGTCGGC
Source organism: Gemmatimonadota bacterium (assembly GCA_026705925.1). Taxonomy (GTDB): domain Bacteria; phylum JAAXHH01; class JAAXHH01; order JAAXHH01; family JAAXHH01; genus JAAXHH01. The sequence goes on along the minus strand of JAPOZT010000015.1, from coordinate 198,314 downwards.
CACGGCCGGCATGACTGGAAGAACGACGCCTTCGACCGGCTGCTGCAGGCCGGGGGAACGACGATGGACGAGACGAAACGCATGGAGTACTACGGTCAGGCGGAACGCATCCTGGTGGAAGACGCGGGCGGCGTTTTCATCTATCACACCCACGTGCTGGACCTGCGCAAGCCCTGGTTCAAAGGCCTGGAGCCTAATTCGTGGGGGCAGGATCATTTCTGGGGCAACCGGACCACGATGATGGACATCTATATCGGAAACAATGTCGAGAAACGGGTGTTCTAAGCCGGAGTTGCCTCACTGATCCAAGGTCGACGTACTGCGAAATTATGCCTTAAAATACCTTGACGCCCCGACCGGCCCATTATTATAGTTTTGTAAGTTTCTAAAGGACCGGAAGTGTCACGCGGGCACCGGTTCGCCTTTAACCTATCCAAATCCGCAACAACCGCTGCCACAATCAGTTCGGCGGGACAGCAACCGGCTGTCTTCAACCGGTCTGAACCAGGTACCGGAGAACGTTCATGCCCAAGTCCGCCCAGTCGGAAGTCAACATTTCCCGGGTTGGATCACGGAATTCCGGTGATGACCGGTCGCTCGATACCTACCTGAAAGAAATCAGGACCATCCCGGTATTGAATCTGCAAGAGGAAATGGCGCTGGCGCGCGACGCGCGCAACGGGGTGAACGGCGCCATCAACAAGCTGATCCAGGCCAACCTGCGTTTCGTCGTCGTGGTGGCCAGGCAGTACCAGAACCAGGGCCTGCCCCTGTCCGACCTGATCAACGAGGGCAATATCGGCCTGATCAAGGCCGCGCAGCGCTACGATGAGCACAAGGGTTTCAAATTCATTTCCTACGCGGTCTGGTGGGTGCGGCAGGCGATCATGCAGGCCCTGGCGGAACAGTCCCGGATCTTCCGCCTGCCGTTGAACCGGGCCGAGGAACTGCGACGGATCAACAAGGTCGTGCGGGGCCTGAAACAGGAACTGGGCCGGGAGCCCACGACCCACGAAATCGCGGGCAAGTTGTCGCTGGACCACCGCGACGTGGTCGACATCATGCGGACCTTCAGTCCCCATCTTTCACTCGACGCGCCCTTTTCACCGGGCGAGGAGGGGCGCCTGCTCGACGTGATCGAAGACACGACCATCGAGTCGCCGGAAACGCCGGTCATGGAGAAGTCGCTCAAGGAGCAAGTGGTCTGGGCCCTCAATACGCTCACGGACCGCGAAGCCGCCGTGATCCGTTCCTATTTCGGGATCAACCGGGAAAAGCCGATGACCCTGGACGAAATCGGGAAGCAGTTCGGCTTGACGCGGGAAAGGGTGCGCCAGATCAAGGAACGGGCGCTCCGTCGATTGCGCCATACGTCGCGCAGTGTCCGGCTCCACGCTTACATGAGTTGAATCCGGCTTCCAGTTCCAATCCTCTCGTTCCTGCGGATTTGCGCAGGTTTTTTTGTGCCGGAATGGTACGGTTCAGACAGGCACCGGTCCACCCATGAGACACCTGATCGGCATCGATATCGGCACCTCGGGCATCAAGACGATCATCGTCGACGAACGGGGCGGCCTGGCGGCCCGGGCCTTCGAGGAGATTCCCCTGCACACGCCCCGTCCCAACTGGGCCGAACAGGATCCGGCGGACTGGTGGCGCGCGGCGTCGAACACGGTGCGCGAAGCCATGGGCGCCTCCGGCGTACCGGCCGAATCCATCGCCGGGATCGGCCTGTCGGGACAGATGCACAGTTCGGTCCTGCTGGACGAGCGCGACGAGGTACTCCGGCCGTCCATCCTGTGGTGCGATACGCGGACGTCCGAACAGTGCCGCTGGATCACGGAACAGGCGGGTGAGGAAAACCTGGTGGACTGGGTGTCCAATCCCGCCCTCGAAGGCTTCACCGCGCCCAAGCTGGTCTGGGTCCGCGACCACGAGCCGGAGGTCTACGACCGCATCCACAAGGTCATGCTGCCGAAGGACTATATCCGGTTCCGCATGACCGGCGAATACGCCATGGAGGTCTCCGACGCCGCGGGCACGCTGCTGTTCGACGTACGGAAGCGGAGATGGTCCGGCGCCATGCTTGACGCCATCGGCCTGCCGGCGGAATTCCTGCCGCCCACCTTCGAATCCATAGACGTCTGCGGCCACGTGACGGAAGAGGTGGCCGCGGATATGGGACTGAAGCCCGGCACGCCCGTCGTCGGCGGCGGGGCCGACAACACCTGCGGCGCCGTGGGCGCCGGCATCGTCCGGTCCGGCCGGATCCTGGCCAGCCTGGGTACGTCGGGCGTGGTCTTCGCCCACACCGACGACGTCCGCGTGGACCCGGAACTGCGCGTCCATACCTTCTGCCACAGCGTCCCCGACAAGTGGTACCTCATGGGGGTGACGCTCTTCGCGGGCGGCGCTTTCCAGTGGCTGCGCAATACGCTGGGTGAAGTCGAGGTCAGCGCGGCCCGGCTGCTGGACACCGACCCCTACGAACTGCTGACAGCCCAGGCGGCCCGTGCGCCGGCGGGCAGCGAGGGCCTGGTGTTTCTCCCCTACCTCATGGGCGAGCGTACCCCCCACAAGGACGCCAACGCGCGGGGCGCGTTCATCGGCATCACGGGACGGCACGGCCGGCCCCACATGATCCGTTCCGTCATGGAAGGCGTGACCTTCGCCCTGCGGGATTCCATGGAAATCATGCGGGAACTCGGGCTGTCCGTCACGCAGGTCCGTTCCACGGGCGGCGGCGCGCGAAGCGATCTCTGGCGGCAGATCCAGGCGGATGTTTTCGGGGCGGAAGTCGTCACCGTGAACGCCGAGGAAGGTCCCGCCTTCGGTGCCGCCATCCTGGCCGCGGTCGGCACAGGCGTGTACGACACGGTCGAGGAAGCCGCGGACGACCTGGTCGATGTCGTGTCCCGGACGGAACCGGACCGGGAGACTTCGGAACGTTACGAGGAGTGTTACGGGATCTTCAAATCAATGTACCCGTCCCTGAAACCGGGCTTCGACGCCCTCAGCGGCATGGTGAGCAAGCAGGCGTAAGGACGGGTGAGACGGCGGCCCTCAAGCCGGGCATCGACGGCCTGGGCGGCATGGGCGGCATGGTGGAAAAGCAAAGGAGCAGGAATTGAACATACACGAATTCCAGGCGAAGGGCATCTTCGCCCGGCACGGGATGGCGATCCCGACGGAACAGGTGGCCCGGACGCCCGAAGAAGCCCGGCGTATCGCGGAAAAACTCGGCACGCGGGTGGTGGTCAAGGCTCAGGTGCACGTGGGCGGACGGGGCAAGGCGGGCGGCGTGAAACTGGCCTCGACGCCCGATGAAGCCTTCGAGGTCGCAGGCCGGATCCTGGGCATGGACATCAAAGGGCTGACGGTCCGGCAGGTCCTCGTGGCCGAAGCGGTGGAGATCGACCACGAAGCCTACGTCGGGATCATCCTCGACCGGCAGACCCGGCGGGCGGTTTTCATGGTCAGCGCGGCGGGCGGCGTCGACATCGAGGAAGTCGCCCGGGATACGCCTGAGAAGATCCACAAACTGGCCGTCGACCCGCTGCTAGGCCTGCTCCCGTACCAGGCCCGTTCACTGGCCTACAAGCTCTACTCCGATCCCGCACAGGTCAAACAGGCCGCCGGCATGCTCGCCCGGCTCTACGACGCCTTTATCGAAAGCGACGCGTCCCTGGCGGAAATCAACCCCCTCGTGACCACGCCGGAAGGCAAGTTGTGGGCACTGGACGGCAAGATGAACATCGATGACAACGCCCTGTTTCGGCACGAGGAAATCGAGGCGATGCGCGATCCCGAATCTGAAGAGCCCACCGAGGCCGAGGCACGGGACGCGGACCTCAGCTTCGTCAAGCTCGACGGCGACATCGGCTGCATCGTCAACGGCGCCGGGCTGGCCATGGCGACGATGGACATGGTGAAGTTCTATGGCGGCATGCCCGCCAACTTTCTCGACATCGGCGGCAGCTCGAACCCGGACAAGGTCGTCACCGCCATGAACATCATCACGTCCGACGACCGGGTCAAGGCCGTGCTTTTCAACATATTCGGCGGGATCACGCGCTGCGACGACGTGGCCAACGGCATCGTGACCGCCCTGGACCGCATCGCCGCCGGGCCCGGCGGGTCGCTCACGCTGCCCATCGTCATCCGGCTCACCGGGACCAATGAAGCCGAAGGTCGGAAAATACTCGAATCCGTGGGACTCGTCGCCGTCGACACCATGGCGGAAGCCGTTCAGAAGGCCGTAGCACTCGGGAAGGGGGCGAAATGAGCATCCTGGTTGACGCAAACACCCGCGTCGTCGTGCAGGGGATCACCGGCAGGGACGGTTCCTTCCACACGCGCCAGATGACGGCCTACGGCACGAACGTCGTGGCCGGGGTCACACCGGGGAAGGGCGGCCAGGACCTGGACGGCATCCCGGTCTTCGATACCCTTGAAGAAGCAGCCGGGGCGACCGGCGCCAACACGTCCATCATCTACGTCCGCCCCGCCTTCGCGGCCGACGCGATCCACGAGGCCATCGACGCCGAAATGGACCTGGTGATCTGCATCACGGAAGGCATCCCCACGCTGGACATGGCCCGGGTCTACGCCGTCCTGCAGGACTCCGGCGTACGGCTCCTGGGACCGAACTGTCCCGGCGCCATTACGCCCGGGGTCACCAAGGTGGGCATCATGCCGGGCCATATACACCGGCCCGGACACGTGGGCGTGGTCTCCCGCAGCGGCACGCTGACCTACGAGATCGTCCACCAGCTGACGTCCGCGGGCATCGGCCAGTCGACCTGCCTGGGCATCGGCGGCGATCCCATCATCGGCACGGGTTTCATCGACACCCTCGAAGCCTTCGAAGCGGACCCGGACACCCACGCCGTGGTCATGATCGGCGAGATCGGCGGCTCCGACGAGGAACGGGCGGCCGAGTTCGTGCAGCAGCACATGAAGAAACCGGTGGTTGGTTTCATTGCCGGCCGCACGGCGCCTCCCGGGAAGCGCATGGGGCACGCCGGCGCGATCATATCGGGGGGAACGGGCGGCGCCGAGGAAAAGGTGAGCGCGCTGAACGAAGCGGGCATCCCGGTGGCCGACCGGTCGGCCGACGTGGTGGATTTGATCCGTTCCGCACTCGCCTGATCCGGGGATTTTCCTCTTGACACGACCGGGGTAACCTCCCTATTATTAGTGGTTTCCGGCCGATTGGGATGAATCCCGACGCAACCGGAATATGGTGAGTAAATCGCGCGTGGTACGTGGTCGTAGCCCCGTGAATAAGCCGTCAATATGCAAATAGCGATCGAGCATCTGACCGAAGGTCTGCATCCCATCCACCTGGAGAACATGCCCGCCGCAGATTTCATTCCGGACGAGGAATGCCGATTCGCTACACCCGTCAGGGTGGACGGCACTTTGACGGTCTCCGAGAATTCGCTCGTGCTACAGGCCGACGTAGCGGTCGCCATGACCTTCTCCTGCGGCAGGTGCCTTGAAGAGGTCGAAGAACATATCAGCGGTGAAATCGCGACCTACTACGAGAAGACCGACCGGGCCATACCCGAAGGCGAGGAACTGACCGAGTCGGACGATGTGGAAATCCTGGACTACGGCGCGAAGACGATCGACCTCAGTCGGCGCATCGCCGAACTCGTCAACCTGAATATCCCCATGAAACCCCTGTGCAGCGAAGCATGCAAGGGCCTCTGTCCCGACTGCGGCACGAACCTGAACGTGGGTGCTTGCGGTTGCGGTACGCGAATGGTGGACTCACGCTTGCACATCTTGAAAACGTTGTTGAAGGAGGAATAAAGCATGGCCCTGCCCAAGCGACGCCAATCTCGGGCACGGAGTCGTAAGCGCCGCACGCACTGGGTGCTGCCGATGCCGATGCTGGTGGAATGCTCCAATTGTGGAGAGATGAAACGCGCGCACCGCGTTTGCCCCCACTGCGGATACTACCAGGGAAAGGAAGTCCTGGAAGTCGAAGCCATTTAGGTTCGGCGCCGATTCCCCATGTCCCAAGCCAGGATCGCTTTCCTGTTTCCGGGCCAGGCCTCACAGTACGTCGGCATGGGCCGGGACCTGCATGACCGGTATCCGCAGGTTCGATCGCTTTACGAGCAGGCCCACGAGATCACCGGCGCAGATATTGCCGGCGTCTCCTTCGACGGTCCCGCCGAAACCCTGAAGCAGACGAACTACACGCAACTGGCCATCCTGGTGCACAGCGTGGCGGTCGCATCCTTATTGAAAGCGCATGGGATCGAACCGGATTTCGTCGCCGGCCACAGCCTCGGCGAGTATTCGGCGCTGGTGGCGGCCGGCGTCCTCGATTTCGAGGAGTCGCTGCGCCTGGTCCGCCTTCGCAGTGCACTGATGCACGAGGCCGGGCAACAGCGGCCGGGAACCATGGCGGCGGTGATCGGCCTGACTCCACGGGAGATCGACGAAGTCTGCCGGGCCGCCTGCGCGGAAGACGAACCCGTACAGCCGGCGAATTACAACGCGCCGGTGCAGACCGTCATCGCGGGGGCCGTGCCGGCCGTGCAACGTGCGATGGACGGCGCCCGGGCGGCGGGCGCGAAGCGGGTCGTTCCGCTCAAGGTCAGCGGCGCCTTTCATTGCGAACTCATGGAATACGCGCGGCACGGCCTCGCCGAGGCGATCGAAAAGGCTCCCATCGCCCGCGCGGAAACGCCGGTGGTGGTGAACGTTACCGCCCAGGCCGTGACGGAGCCTGATGAAATCCGGTACCTGCTGGTCGAACAACTCACCCGCCCCGTTCGCTGGGCGGAATCGATGCAGACGCTGACCGATCACGGGGTGGACACTGTGGTGGAAGCTGGACCGGGCAACGTGCTTTCGGGGTTGATGAAGCGGGTGCACCGTGCCATCGGCGTCCTGAACGCAGACAAACTCGCCGACGTCACTGCCGTGGCGGAAACGATCGGACGACCCGTGGCAGAACGGTTGGAACCGCGGTAAAGCCGGTTACGTTCAAGAATAACGACACGCACGCACGGAGTACTTCAGGTTTGCGGGGCTTAAAAGACAAGGTCACCATCGTAACGGGCGGAGCGCAAGGCATCGGTTCCGCCGTCGCGGAACGTTTCGCCGCGGAAGGCGCACGGATCGTCCTGACCAGCCGCGACGGGGCTAAGGCGCAGGAAGCCGCCGACGCGCTGAACAGCCAGGGCGGCGATGCCCGAGGCGTTTCCCTGAGTATCGATGACCGGGACAGCGTGAAGAGCCTGGTCGACACCGTGGTCGAGGACTACGGGTCCATCGACGTCCTGATCAACAATGCGGCGACGGTCAGGGACACGCTCCTGATGCGCATGAAACAGGATGACTGGGACGAGGTCATCCACGTGAACCTGGGCGGCGTGTTCGCCTGTACGCAGGCCGTGATCCGCCAGATGATGCGGCAGCGAAGCGGCAGGATCATCAACATGACCTCGATCGTGGGGCTGACGGGTAACCCGGGCCAGGCCAACTACGCCGCTTCCAAGGCCGGGATCATCGGTTTCACCAAATCGGTGGCGAAAGAGGTGGGCAGCAGGGGCATCACAGTCAACGCGATCGCCCCGGGGTATATCGAAACGGCCATGACGGAAGCGCTTCCCGAGACGGTGCGGTCCGCGTTCCTGGAAGCTACACCGCTGTCTCGGGCCGGACAACCCGATGACGTCGCCGGCATCGCGGCCTTTCTGGCGTCCGACGACGCCGCTTTCGTAACCGGCCAGGTGATGCGCGTCGATGGCGGCATGGGCATGTGAAGGAACCTCGCCGTATCCGGTTTCGGCAGGCAATGAGAACCCAATTTTAAATCGAAGGTACCTGAGGCAATCATCTGTACAGGAGGAAAGAAGATGGAAGACCGCGTAAAGGAGATTATCGCCGAACAACTGGGTGTGGACGGTGACCAGGTCACCGACAATGCCTCGTTCACCGACGATCTGGGCGCCGACTCGCTCGATACGGTCGAACTTGTCATGGCCCTCGAAGAAGAGTTCGATCTCGAGATCCCCGATGAGGATGCCGAGAAGATCGTCACGGTCGGCGACGCGATCAAGTATCTCCAGTCCAATCTGGATGGCTGATTCTTAAAGACGGTTGATTCATAGAGAAGGCTGATTCATTTCGAGGCCGGTCGCGATGTCCAGACAGGCTGGGATGTCCAGGCAGGCTAGTAATTTTATGCAGGCCGGGTGACTCGACTGGCTGATTTCGGGAGGCGTCGGGGTGGCTGAACGCGTTGTCGTCACCGGTATGGGCGTCCTGAGTCCCGTGGGTCTCACGCTCGATACCTATTGGAATGCCCTCTGCGCGGGTCAAAGCGGCATAGGGCCCATTACGAAATTCGATGTGAGCGCCTTTCCGGCGAAAATCGCCGCCGAATTGAAGGACTTCAACGCGGCGGACTACATCGACCGGAAAGAAGTGCGGCGAATGGACGAGAACGTCCAATACGCCGTGATCGCCGCGCAGATGGCGATCGAAGACTCCGGCCTGGATCTCGAAGCCGAAGACCGGGACCGCATCGGGGTGGTGATGGGTACGGGCGTCGGCGGGATTTGGACCTTCGAAAACCAGCATGCCAACCTCGTACATAAGGGACCGGGACGCGTGAGTCCCTTTTTCATCCCCATGATGATCGCGGACATGGCGCCCGGCCATATTTCGATGATTCATGGGTTGAAAGGGCCCAACTACACCACGGTATCGGCCTGTTCCAGCGGCGCGCACGGCATCGGCGACGCGTTCCGGATCCTGCAGCACGGGGACGCGGACGTCATGGTCACCGGCGGTACGGAGGCCAGCATATCGCCCATGGCCGTGGCCGGGTTCAGCAACATGCGGGCCCTGTCCCTGCGAAATGACGAGCCGGAGCGGGCCAGCAGGCCCTTCGATGCCCAGCGGGACGGATTCGTGCTCGGAGAAGGCGCCGGCATGGTCGTGCTCGAGACCCTGTCCCACGCGAAGCAGCGTGGTGCGACGATCTACGCCGAACTTGCTGGCTATGCCGCGACGGCGGATGCATTTCATATCACCCAACCTCACGAATCGGGCGAAGGTGCGGCCAGGTCCATGCAACTGGCGCTTCGGAACGCCGGGCTGGCCGTGGACGAAATCGATTACATCAATGCCCATGGCACGTCCACGCCATTCAACGACCGCATCGAAACCCTGGCCATCAAAAAGGTCTTCGGGGATCATGCACACAGCCTGGCGATCAGCTCCACCAAGTCGCTCGTCGGCCATCTCCTGGGAGCTTCCGGAGGGGTCGAGTTCATTGCGACCACGCTGTCCGTCGCCCGTGATTACGTCCATCCCACCATCAACTACGAGGAGCCCGATCCCGATTGCGACCTGGACTACATCCCCAACGCGGGCCGGGAGCGGGAAGTAAGGGCGGCCTTAACCAATTCGTTCGGTTTCGGGGGGCATAACGTGACGCTCGTGATTAGGAAATACACGGCGTAGCAACTTTCCGAAAAGCCTCGGACGTGCTTCGGGGACTACCGTGCCAAATCGGCATTCCATTCTGCAGAAGCTGCGGCGCGCGGCCAGTACCTTGCTGACGGGCCTGAAAAGCGGAGCATCCGGTAAAGCCGCGAACCGAACGGCCCTTGAACGTGAAAACGTCCGCCAGGTCCAAAAATACATCGACTACCGCTTCAAGAACCCCGATTACCTGATCACTGCGCTCAAGCACCGTTCCTACGTGTATTCCCGGGAGCAGTCGGGCGTCCACTCCAACGAACGGCTGGAGTTCCTGGGCGACGCGGTACTGGATCTCGTGGTCGGCGAGTTCATATACCAGAAGTACCCCGGGCGCCGCGAGGGCCAACTCACCCAGCTCCGGTCCACGCTGGTCAACCGGAAGGCGCTCGCCCGCCAGGCCCGGGCGATGAAGCTCGGGCGCTATGTGCTGCTGAGTACCAGTGAAGCCCGGTCCGGCGGTCGGTTTCGCCACTCGATCCTGTCCGACGCCTACGAATCCATCATCGGCGCCATTTACCTGGACGGCGGGCTTCAGCCAGTCCGCCGCTTCCTCCACCGTACCCTGCTGCAGGAGTTGAGCGCGGAACGTCCTTCCGAAGTCGATCACTCGCGAAACTACAAGAGCGCGCTGTTGGAATACACGCAGGGCGAAGGCATCGGCCAGCCGGAATACCGCGTCGATTCCGCCGTGGGTCCCGACCACGAAAAGATCTTTACCATCGAAGTCTTCGTAGCGGGAAACCCCGTCAGCAAGGGCACGGGAACCAGCAAGAAGAACGCGGAACAGGATGCCGCGCGACAGGCCGTGGAGCAACTGCAGTCCGACCGCGACATCGATCGGTCATGATCCGCGTACTCTCCACGCCCGGATGTTCCGCCGCGTACAACATGGCCGTGGACGAAGCGCTGCTGGACACGTGCCGGCGGGACGCAGGCGGGACGGACGCGGACCGGCGGGACGCAGAGATGATGGTGCTACGCATCTACTCGTGGTGTCCGCCCGCTGTTTCCATCGGTTACGGGCAGGAGGCGGAGAAAGAGATCGATCCCCGTCAATGCGACCGGTACGGCATCGACCTGGTCCGGCGGATCACCGGTGGCCGCGCGGTACTTCACGACCAGGAACTGACCTACAGCCTGGTTGCGCCGGAGTCCCATCCCGCGCTGGGAGGCCGGTCCGGCGTGATGCTCCGCGCGGTGAGCGAGGCGCTGGTCGAAACGCTGAAGCACTTCGATATACCGGCCGAGCCGGCGATGGAAGGGCGTTGCGGTCCGGGAGGCAATGACGACGTATGCTTCACGGCCACTGGACGTTACGAGATCACGGTGGCCGGCAGGAAACTGGCCGGCAGTGCCCAGCGCCGATCCCGCGGGGTTGTGCTGCAGCACGGATCCCTGCTCCTGGGGCCGGGGCACCGCAGGCTTCCCCTGTTGATGCCCGCCCACGAGCCGGAACGCCGGGAGACCATCGCCCGGATGCTGAACCACCGGACCGTCTCCGTGGCCGAACTGGTCCCCGATCTGCCCTCATTCGAGGAATGGACCGACCGCCTGTCCCGTTCGATGCTCGACCGCCTGAACGTGGAAGGCAAAACGGACGTGCTGGACGCGGAGGAGCGGCAAGCAGCCGAGTCGTTGGTCCGCACCCGGTACGGAAACGCCGACTGGACCTATCTCAGGACCGCGAGCCATGTCCGGTGATCCCATTGCCATAACCGGCATCTCCTGCCGGTTTCCCGGGGGTATATCGACGCCACAGTCCTTCTGGGAATTCGTCCTGAACGGCGGGGACGCCATTCGTCCGGTTCCGGATGAACGGAAATCGCTTTGGGAATCGTGGCCGGTCGGCGGGGACTTTCCCGAATGGGGCGGATTCGTCGACGAAATCGACCGGTTCGACGCGGCGTTCTTCAGCATCTCGCCCCGGGAAGCCCGTCACATCGATCCCCAGCAGCGCATCCTGCTCGAACTCGCCTGGGAAGCCCTTGAAGACGCGCGGATCCCCCCGGCCAAGCTGGAATGCCGGCCCGTCGGGGTGTACATGGGGATCTTCCTGGACGAATACTGGGACCTCCAGCGATATGCCGCGCCTTCACAGGTCGGCATGCACACCAACACGGGCGGGACGCTGAGCATCGCGGCGAACCGGATTTCCTACTTCCTGGACCTGAAGGGCCCGAGTATCGCGGTGGATACGGCCTGTTCTTCGTCACTGACGGCTATACACCTGGCCTGCAGGGACCTCCAGGCCGGGACGTGCACGGCCGCCCTCGCCGGTGGCGCCAATCTGCTGCTGACGCCTCAGACGTCCTGCGGATTCGCGCAGGCGCAGATGCTGTCGCCGGATGGGCGCTGCAGGGCCTTTGACCAGGGGGCAAACGGTTACGGACGAAGCGACGGCGCGGGCATCGTCGTGCTGAAACGCCTGTCCGAAGCGCTGGCCGACGGCGATACGATCTACGCGGTTATTCACGGGTCCGCGATCAACCAGGACGGGCGCAGCCGCGGCCTGACGGTCCCGGGGCAAAGCGCCCAGCAAACCGTCATTGAGGCGGCCGCCCGCGCTGGTGGCGTAAGCGCCGCTCAGTTTGCCTTCGTGGAAGCCCATGGCACGGGAACGCCCACGGGCGACCCCATTGAAGCGATGGCCATCGGACGTGCCACGGAGGAAGGACGGGTCACGGACGGCGCGGGCTGCCTGATTGGTTCGGTGAAGACCAATATCGGCCACACCGAGGCCGCGGCCGGGGTCGCGGGTCTCATAAAGGCGGCGCTGGCGCTCAAGCACGGCGTCCTGCCACCCTCCCTGCACTTCGACCATCCGAATCCTGATATCCCCTTCGAAGATCTCGGGCTGAAGGTGGCCACCGAGCCGGTCAGCATCCCCGGTCCCACCTATGCCGGTGTGAATTCCTTCGGATTCGGCGGCGCCAACGCCCATGTCGTGCTCGGATCCCCGCCGGTCGCGGAATCCGTCGGGTATACCGCGGGTACGCGAACAGGTGGCGACCCGACCGCATACGCACGACCAGAAAACGGACCGACCGCAGTCGAAGAGGTAGGCTTACGTAGTGCGGCCGATCACCAAGGTACGTCTGGCCAGCGCCAGTCCGATCAGCGAACTCCCCAGATCCTGGTCCTGTCCGCGCATAGCACCGCCGCGCTGAAGGAAAAGGCTTCGGACACCGCATCCCTGATCCGAAACCACCGGGATACGCCGCCTGATGATCTTGCGGCCGCGCTCGCGTTGCACCGATCCCATCTTGATCGCCGCCTGGCGCTGGTATTCGAGGAACCGGGAGAAGCCGCCCGGAACCTCGAAACGTTCTGTGACGGCGGTATCCCGGATCGTCTCGAAACCGCACACGCCGGAACCCATGCGACACCTGTCGTGTTTGTCTTCACCGGCATGGGCCCCCAGTGGTATGGCATGGGCCAGGCATTGTACGATGCCGCGCCAGCGTACCGCGAAGCACTAGTTGAGTTCGACCGCCTGTTTGCGGCCGTTTCGGGCTCGTCCTTGCTCGAACTGATGCAGAATGGAACGCCAGGGGAGCGAATGACAGACGTCGAGACTGCCCAGCCCGCCAACATGGCGCTGCAGTGGGCGCTGGCGGCCCTGTGGCGGTCCCTGGGCGTCGAACCGCAGATCGTCGTCGGCCACAGTGTCGGGGAAATCGCCGGGGCCTGCGTCTCGGGCGCGCTGTCCCTGGAAGAAGGGGTTCGCATCATCTATCAGCGTAGCAGACTGCAGAAGGAGATGCAGGGTAGGGGTGAGATGCTGGCGGTAGGCGTGTCATCGGGCGAGGCCGAGAAGCTGGTCCAGCCCTATGACGACGGCCTGTCCATCGCCGCGGTCAACAGTCCGGTTTCCGTGACCATTTCGGGGGAGGCAGCGGAGATCGAGCGGTTGCAGGCCGCGATCGAAGATCGAAAACACTTCTGCCAGAAGCTGCACACCGAAATCGCCTATCACAGCGGGCAAATGGATGGGATACGCGACGACTTCCTGGCGTCCCTGAACGGATTGTCGCCCTCGAAAACCCACATACCTCTGTTGTCGACGGTTACGGGCGTGCAGACAGACGGAACGGAGCTCGACGCGGAACACTGGTGGCGGAACATCCGCCGTCCCGTCCTATTCAACCGGGTTTTCGAACAGATCCCGGGTGTCGGGGAGACGCTTTACATCCAGATCGGCCCCCATCCGGTGCTTTCTGCGGCCATCTACGAAAACCTGGCTCTACACAACCGGCCCGGCCACGCCCTCGCCACGCTTCGGCGCGATCGCAGTGCGTGGGACGTCCTGCTCGAATCCGTGGCCAAATGCTATGTCCATGGACACGATATCCACTGGGAGCGCCTGGTGGACCCGCCCCGAACGCGTGTTCCGTTGCCGTCATACCCCTGGCAGAAGGAGCGGTACTGGCTGGATGGCTTGCCAGTACATCCCGGTGGGCTGGACAACCGGGACAACTCGGACTATCTGGGTGGCCAGGGTGGTCCAGCCGGTCAGCGGTATCTGCACCCGTTGATCGGTCGGGTCGTCGAATCGTCCGTCGACCCCGACTCCCGGGTATGGGAACGGGCGATCAGCCTGGCATCCCACCCGATCCTGGCGGACCACACGGTGCTGGACCGATCGATCATGCCGCTTACGGGGCAGATCGAAATGCTCTACGAGACACTCGAGGAGGCGGAGTTGCCCGTCGCTTTCGCCGGACTCGAACTCCTGCAGCCCCTGTTACTGTCCGAAATCGGTGCCCACCTCGTCCAGGTCGTGCGCAGGCAGAACCGGTATACCCTGTCCTCCAAACCCGAATCTAAGGAAACGGCTTCGACCTGGCTGGCGCACATGCGAACCGGAAGATCCGGCGTGACCGGGTTGTCCGAAACCATCGATCTGGAAGCCATCAGGTCCCGTTGCGATCGCCGGATCACGCACCGGCGATTCTACGAACGCGCCGCCGAACTGGGGTTTGAGTACGGTCCCGCCTTCCGTCAGGTCGACGAGGCCGTGTACTCCGAGCGGGAGGTCCTGATCAGCCTGGCATCCAGCACTGAAGGACACGGACCCTACCGCCTGCACCCGGGTGTCCTGGATGCTGGTCTGCAGGCCCTGCTGCTGCTCGCTCCGGATGACAGCCCGCATCTGCCGGTCGGCGTGAAAAACATTGTGCTGCAGAGACTTCCAGAACGTGATGAAGTCCTGGTTGCCTATGCGAGGCTGCAAGAATCCTCGGAAGACAACGGCCTGCTGGCCGACGTATATCTCGTAGACGAAGAGGGCTTTCCCGTGGTGGCCTTGGAAGGTGTGGTCCTGTCCCGGGTGAGCGGCTTGGGTAGCCGTCGTAACATCAAAAACAACCCCCACGGCCTGTATCGCGAGGAGTGGGTGGCCGACAATCACTGGATCGAACACCTGCAACCTGGATCGATCTCTCACTGGATCGTACTCTCCGACGACCCGAGTCTTGGAAGTAAACTTGCCGATGCCCTGTTGCACCCCGGCGTGAAGACTGAATACATCGACATTTCGAGTAATGAATTGGGGAAAAACTGGAGCGCACTGGCCGAAAAACTGGGATCGGTGAAATGCGAAACCGGAAGCTGCGTTGGTTTGGTGGGGATCTGGACGGGAGGCGGCAACGGGCTGTCCGGCCGACAGTCCGGGCAACAACTCGGCCAGCAGTCCTGCTCGCATACCGGACCCGCCCTGGAATCCTTTGAACTGGTCCGTACGGTGCTGGACAACCCGAATCTTCCATGTCGCCTGCGGCTGATCACGGCGGGTGCGCAGTCCGCGACGGCAGACGAATGTGCATCGCCGGCACACGCATCGATTTGGGGCTGCGGGCGAGTCGCCATGCGCGAACATCCCGAGTTGAACTGTACCCTGATCGACCTGCCGGCCGGGACCGGCGAGACCGGTGCGATAGACGTGAAGCGTCTCGCGGAAATCGTGAGCACGGATACTTCACCCTGTGAAA
This sequence comes from Gemmatimonadota bacterium, assembly GCA_026705925.1. GTDB lineage: Bacteria > JAAXHH01 > JAAXHH01 > JAAXHH01 > JAAXHH01 > JAAXHH01. Next base: position 182,805 of record JAPOZT010000015.1, on the reverse strand, counting down.
TCGCGCTGCGGGGAACTGGTGTTTTCACACGCTGTCTCGTTCCCTTCGATCCGGTGCGTAGCGTTGCGAAAACCGTACCCATAACTGCTTGTTCAAAAACAAGTTACGTACTATCTCAGTCCACACCAGGATCAATCGAAGACCTCCATTTCAAAACGAAACCGGTTGCCTGCCCCGGACCGGACGAGGTGGTCATTCGCGTGCGGGCCGCCGCAGTAAATTTCCGGGACGTGCTGACTGCACTCGGCATGCTGAAAAATCCATCACGGCACCAACCGTCCTTTGGATGGGAATGCGTCGGCGAAGTGTTCGCACACGGCGACCAGGTGGACTCCATGGAAATGGGCGACGTGGTCATGGGGATGATGCCTGCGACCATGGCCGGACACGTCACCGCGAAGGCAAACCTGGTTGTCCGCAGGCCTGAGCATCTGGGCATCGAGGAGGCCGCCACGCTGCCCGTGGCTTTTCTGACGGCGTACCTGGGGCTCGTGATACGGGGCGGGATTTCCGCTGGAGACCGCGTTCTCGTTCACAACGCCACCGGCGGGGTGGGACTGGCCGCCCTGCAAATCGCTCAACAGGCGGAGGCCGAGGTATTCGCCACGGCCGGATCCCCTGAAAAACGCGCCTTATTGAAGGGCATGGGAATTTCCAATGTCATGGATTCCCGAACTCTGGGTTTCGCCGAGGAAATCATGGATAAGACGGATGGTAAGGGCATTGATATCGTGCTCAATACCCTCTCCGGTCCCGCCATGCAGGCTTCCCTGTCCGTGCTGGCTCCCCAGGGGCGTTTCATCGAGATCGGGAAAACCGATGTGCTGAACCACGGATCCATCGAACTAAACCATTTCGACCAAAACCGGTCCTATCATCCCATCGATCTCGCGCAGTTCATCGAGGAACGGCCGGTCCGGGCAGGTAGCTTGTTGCAAGAGATCGTCGAAATGGCCGGGGCTGGCACGATACAGCCCTTGCCCTATCAGACTTTCCCAATAGCACGGGCGACGGAGGCCTTCCGGTTCATGTCGCAGGCCCGGCACACGGGCAAACTGGTGCTCGTGGACGACGAAGCGCCGATTCCGGTGAACCTGGGCGATGACGACCCAGTCATACGTCCGGGCGGGACTTACCTCGTCACGGGCGGCGCGGGCGGGATCGGCCGAATCCTGACAGACTGGCTGCTCGACCGGGGAGCCGGTCTGGTGGTCATCTCGGGCCGAAGGAGAGTCGAGGAGACGGCGCTGGAAGCCGATCCTGGCAGAAATGTCAGGTATGTGCAGGCCGATGTGACCGACAGGAAGGCGATGGAGCGGCTCATGACTGATTTGGAAACCGTGCATGGACCGGTCAGGGGTGTTTTCCACGCGGCCGGCGTGCTGGACGACGGCATTCTGCTCACCCAGACGGTGGAACGGTTCCGCAAAGTCCTCGGACCCAAGACAACCGGTGCCTGGATGCTGCACGAGTTGACAAGGGACCTCGACCTGGACCTCTTCGTCCTGTTTTCCTCGGCAGCCTCCCTTGTCGGCACCGCGGGCCAGGCGTCCTATGCCGCTGCGAATGCCTATATGGACGGTCTGGCAGACCTCAGGCGTCAGGAAGGCCTCCCAGTGACGTCGATCAACTGGGGACCATGGGAAGGTACGGGCATGGCGGCAGACGAACACGCCGTCGATCGTCTCAGGCGGCAGGGACTGCGACCGATCCCGCCCGATGAGGCCGGTGCACTACTCGACCGATTGTTGCGCCGGGAGGTCCACCGTGTTGGCGTGGTTCCTACGACGGAACCCGTCGCAGAATCGCTGCTCGCACCGTACCTGCATTCGGATGATCGTCCAGACCTCGCACAACCGTCGATCACACCGCTATCGAAGGCGGATTTGAACGCGCTGACCGCAGGCAAACTTCGTGCCTACATCAAGGACTACGTGACCGATGCGATCGGCCGGATTCTGGAAGTGGACCCGGAGAGCGTGGAACCGGGGCAGACCTGGCGTAGTCTGGGGGTGGATTCCCTTATGGCCGTGGAATTGAGAAACCGTATAGAGGCGGGGTTGCACGTGTCGATTCCGGTAGAGACGCTGCAGTCGGAGATCGCTATAGATCAGACGATCGACACGTTGCTGGAAGGGTTTGAAAGCCACGAGTCGGACTCGAACCGACGACCTATTCATTACGAATGAATTGCTCTACCAACTGAGCTATCGTGGCCTGGTAAAACCGCGCTCAATATAAGGCACGACACGCCCGATCGCAACCCGTTTTTAGGCTCCGGCGGATTCCAGGGACCGCGCGATATTCCCCCGCGTTCCGGCGATATCGAAACACTCACGCTGGTTGGTCTGCATGAGCCGGAGCGCCACGTCCATGGCCTGTTTTTCGGTGAGCAGACCGTCGCTTACCTCGCCTTCCAGGGCGCGGCCGAGCCACTTTCGCGCCTGCACCGCGTAGGCATAGGCGCTGGTGGGCCAGCCGGTGTCCCCGCCGAAGGCGAACAGCTTGTTGATCGGCACGGCGTGGATGAAGCGGCGGACGAAATCGCAGGAACTGAAAGGGTCGATGGACCAGGCCCAGCAGAGGTCCACCCAGACATTTGGATAGTGCTTGGCAAGGGCGATCAACTCGTGGCTGTAGGGGTAGGCGATGTGCATCAGCACGAACCGGGCGTCGAGGTAGCGCGCCAGCAGTCCACAAAGATTGCCGCTTTTGATCCTGTCCACCGGCATCCGACTGTGACCCGCGTAGTAACCGGTGTGGATCTTGAACGGCAGATTGTGCTCGATGGATAGTTCCACGCCCCGCGCCCAGCCCCAGTCACCCAGGCACAGCGACGCTTCCTCCGGCGCACCATCGGGATTACTCAGCACCATCTCCAGGGCCCTTGCCGCTTCCTCGTCGCTACGCTCCTCCCACCGGAGCGTCCTGGAATAGGCGTGCTGTGCCTTGACGGCGATGGCGTGGGGACCGTACTTCGCGAAGATGGCGGCCATGGCGTCCCGAAGGCTGCCGAGGTTGTTCACGGTAATCCCCGTTTCCTCCGCGATGTTCTCCACGGGTACCTCGCCGTTGCAGAATCCCACCCAGGACAGGTCGTAAAGGAAGAAATCCGGTCCGGAGACATCCGGTTCGCACGCCCAGACGAAGTTGTCGATTTGCACGTGATCCAGGCCCGCGCGGTCCCGCAGGAGCGCCAGCCGCTGGCCGGAGCCCCGTAACCGGTCGTTCTCGGCCTGCGCCTCCTCCAGGCCGTCGACGGTAATCTCTGCCATCCCGTACACGTCTTCCGCCAGGATGCGCACCGCTTCGCCGTACCCCGTGTGCTTAACGGCTTCCCAGGCCGGCCGGACCGGTTCGAAGCGTGCCGCCACGTCGCCCTTCCGGGGATCCAGCAGGGCGTTTACATCCTCCTGCGAAGCGCCGGCGACCACGAGATCCGCCGGGACGTAGTTCTCGAAGAGATCCTGCAACACGTCCGGCCCGTTGGCGACCCAGTCCTCTTCGAACCGGAGATGCTCGTGGGTGTCGATAAGCTTCGTTTCCTGTATGTACCGGGACAGATCGGACATGAAGACCCTCCTGCGGATGTGCGCGGGGAAGCGGGGGAAACTTGAGAGATGGGCATAAGACCGGGAATACCCCCGGGGTGAGTCGAACACCCGACCAACGGTTTAGGAAACCGTTGCTCTATCCACTGAGCTACGGGGGCTGGAGTGTAGTTCCGGTCCGTGCTCAACTTAAGAACGGGCCTGCCGGGTGTCAACGCCTTAATACGGACATCCAGGCAGTGAATGATCTTGTCATCTCCTATACGCCGGCATATATTCTGACCGCCTGATTCGGCAGTGCATTGAGCGGCAGGATTCCTGTACGCGGAGTGGGGATTCGAGAATGAAAGGACTGGTTAAATACGACCATGGCCCGGTCAACATGGAAGTCCGGGACATGCCGGTTCCCGAGCCCGATTCCGGGGAGGTCCGTGTGGAGATCCGGGCCGCGGGCATCTGCGGGACGGACATCCACATCTACAAGGACGAGTATCCCTACAACCCGCCGGTGATCATGGGCCACGAGTTCTCCGGCATCGTGGACGAGGTGGCCGATACGGACGAATACCGGCCGGGTGACACGGTGACCGGCATTCCGACCACCGTCGTCTGCGGCGTGTGCAGGTACTGTGTGGCGGGCCAGCACAGCCTGTGCGACAGCCGCCTGTCCATCGGAAGCGGGGTGCACGGCGTATTTACGAAGTATGTGGTCATGCCCGCCTGGGCCTTGCGGAGGATTCCGGAGCACCTTGATCTCACCATCGGCGCGTTGAGCGAACCTCTGTGCTGCTGCGTCAAGGCCGTTTCCATACGCACGTCCGTTACCGCCGGCGACGTGGCGGTGGTGACCGGCCCCGGCCCCATCGGCATGCTGACCACGCAGGTGGCGAAAGCGGAAGGCGCTTACGTCATCTTGACGGGCACCTCGGCCGATGCCGAGCGGCTCGAACTCGGCGCGCGGTGGGCCGACGAGACCGTCAACATCGAAGAGGTTGACCTGCTCGATCTCGTCAGGGATCGGACCCAGGGCTACGGCGCCGACGTGGTGTACGAATGTTCCGGGTCGGCGGCGGCCACCCGCTCGGCCATCGAACTCGTCAGGAAGCAGGGCACCATCATGCAGATCGGCCTGCACGGCGGCCCCTTCGAGGTGGATTTCTTCCCGGCGGAACTGAAGGAAATCGATATACGGACCTCCTTCGCCGGATCCCTGGATGCCTGGGACCGCACCATGGTGATGCTGGATCAACGCAGGATCGAGCTGGAACCAATCGTCTCCGACGTGGTTCCTTTAACCGAGTGGGAAAACGCATTCCACCGGCTGTTGAACAGAGAAGGCATGAAGATACTGTTCGAACCGGTCGAATAACGAAAGGGTTTGAAATGGACCTGGGATTAAAGGACAAAGTCGCGCTGGTTACGGGCTCGAGCCGGGGCATTGGCCGATCGATCGCCCTGGGCCTGGCAGAGGAGGGATGTCACGTCAGCCTGAGCGCCCGGGGGGAAGAGCGGTTGCTCGAAACCGAGAAGGAAGTCGCTCAGAAGGGTGTCGAAACGCTGGCGACAGCGGGAGACCTGACCACGGCCGAGGGTATAGAGCGGGTCGTGGAGGCGACGCTGGCGCGGTGGGGACGCATCGACGTCCTGGTCAACAACGTGGGCGGTAGCGTCTGGAATCCCTTCGACGACGTATCGGATGATGAATGGCTTCACGTGTTCAACCTGAACATGTTCGCGGCGGTCCGGGCGACGCGGGCCGTGCTCCCGGCGATGCGCGCGCAGGAAGGCGGGTCGATCATCACGATTTCCTCGATCTTCGGACGCGAAGCGGGCGGTCCGGCCACCTACAACGCCACGAAGGCCGCGGAGATCTCCATGGGCAAAACGCTCGCCAAGGAAGTGGCCAAGACCGGCATCCGCGTGAACACGGTGGCGCCGGGCTCAGTCATATTCCCGGGTGGCAACTGGCAGAAGCGGCTGGACGCGGACCCGGAGGGCATCGGCAAGTTCATAGAGCAGGAACTTCCCGCCGGACGCTTCGGCAAGCCCGAAGAGATCGCGGACGTGGTGGTGTTCCTGTCATCCGAGCGGGCGAGCTGGGTGACCGGCGCCTGCATCAACGTGGACGGTTGTCAGTCCCGTTCGCTGATATAGGCTATACACAGTAGATACTTTGTAGATACGCAGAAAATTGGGTGTAGATACAAGGTATACACGTACGATTTGCGGAGGATGGGCGGCATGAATTCGCGCCTCGAACAACTTGAGCTGCTCGCCAGCAAGGACCCGGGCGATCCCTTCATCCAGTACGCGATCGCGCTGGAATACGTGAGTTCGAACCGGCTAGATCAGGCCGCCGAAATCCTCGAACGGCTCATGGCGGCTTCGCCGGACTACACGGCGGGCTATCACCAGGCCGGTCGGGTTTACGAACAGCTGGACCGCGATGATGAAGCCCGCAGATGCTACGAGCAGGGGATCGTCGTGGCGGAACGTCAGGGCGACGCCAAGGACCTGGACGAAATGCGGGAAGCCCTCGCGTTTCTGGACTGATTTTAAGCGATAGGAATCGAGCAGATAGAGCGCAAACTACTGATACGCATCGCCCAGGACGTATTCGGATGGGCTTTTATCGTAATAGGCGCCCTGGGTGTCTTCCTCCCACTGCTGCAGGGTGTACTGTTCATGGTGATTGGGCTGACGATCCTTTCCACGCGTTACGCCTTCGCCCAGCGCATGTTGGCCAGGCTGGAACACAAGTATCCGGAAATCTACGCCAAGGTGGAGCGGCTCAAACAGCGGTTCGCCGCAAGCAAGCCACTGCTGGTCGCCATCGGTACTATCCTGATCGTCTTGCTGGGGGTAGGGATCTACCTGGCCGTGCTGGGGTTCAAGACGGCCTATGCGAAGATCGCGCCGATCCTGTTGAACTAATCAGATCAGGCGCCGAATCAGGCGTCTGCTGCGTCGGTCCAGCCGGTCGAGGTCGGAGATTTCGTACCGGTTGCCGTTCTCGTCCGTGATCAGGATACGGCCGGGCGCCAGTTCCACCATGCCTTCCCTCAGGTCCCGCATCGGGATCTTGACGTCACCACGATCCGTCTCCACGGAGAACAGCGACGTCCCTCCCCGGCCTTCCATTTCCACGATACGCGTTATCCTCGGGCGGAAATAGCGCCATTCGATCTCGTCCCGGATGATGCGCCCGGTCTCTTCGTCGCACGACGACGGGTCGGCCAGGATGCCCAGGTATTCGTCATCCTGGTCGAAAAAGGTGATGTACCGGCTTTCCCGGGATAGCGGAAAAGCCTGGCGGATCTTGACGCTGAAGAACAGGTCGCCCGCGATGGAAAGGGTGGGCGGCTGGTCGTCCCGCCGCTCGAGGTGAACGGCGGCCGGATCGAGAAAGGACATGTACTACCCCTCCACGCCCACGATACTGGAGACGTTGGTGTGCAGCTGGACCAGGCGGTAATACTCGCCCTGCCGGTCCAGCAGCTCCTCGTGGGTGCCCAGTTCCACCGGCTCGCCGTTTTTCAGGACGAGCAGGCGGTCGGCGTCTCTCAGGGTGGACAGGCGGTGGGCGATGGCGAGCGTCGTGCGGCCCTCCATGAGCCGCCCCAGGGCTTCCTGGATCTTCTTCTCCGTCTCCAGGTCGAGGGCCGACGTGGGTTCGTCGAGGATCAGGATCCTCGGGTCGTGCAGGATGGCCCGGGCGATCGCGACCCGCTGGCGCTCCCCGCCGGAAAGCCTGCCGCCCCGTTCCCCGACGGGCGTATCGTAGCCATCGGGCAGCTTGACGATGAACTCGTGGGCATTCGCGTTGATGGCGGCCTCAATGATCTCCTCCCGGGACGCTTCCTGGTTGCCGAAGCGGATGTTGTCGGCCACGGAACCGGAGAACAGGAAGGGGTCCTGCTCCACGTAACCGATCTGGCTGCGCAGTTGCGTCAGGTCCATACGGCGCACATCGGTTCCATCGATCAGGATGCGCCCGTCGTCGACGTCGTAGAATCGGCACATCAGCTTGATCAGGGTGGACTTCCCGGCGCCCGAGTGCCCCACAAGCCCGATCATCTCGCCCGGTTCGACGTGCAGGTTGATCCCCTTCAGCACCGGCTGATGCGCCACGTAACCGAAATTGACGTCCTGCAACTGCAGGCGGCCCTCAAATCGGGGCACGTCAACGATCCCGGCCGGCGTGTACTCCTCGATAGGACTGTCGATGACTTCGAAAGTCCGGGTGATGGCCGTCATCATCTCCGGGATCCAATCGGCCATGCCGGTCAGTTGCTGCACGGGACTGTAGAACATGGCCAGGTAGAGGAGGAAGGCCACCAGCATGCCGATCGTCATAGCGTTCGACTGCACCAGGAGGCCGCCGTACCACAGAACGAGCAGTCCGCCCACGGACACGAGGAACGCGAGCAGCGGGCGCACCGTGCGCGAACGGACATGGATGTTGCGTTCGGCCGTGAACACCTTCTCGTTCTCGAGCTGCATGTCCCGGCTTTGCCGTTTCTCCTGGGCGAAGATCTTCACGACCCGGATGCCGGCCAGCGCGTCGTTCACCCGCTCGAAGAAGGTCGCCCAACTGTCCCACGACCTGCCGTAGAACCACATCAGGTACCGCTTGATATGGACCGAGGCGAAGATAATGGCGGGAATGGGGATCAGGACGAGGAGCGCCAGCTCCCAGTTGAGGTAGAACAGTACTGCGGTCATGCCGATCACGAGCAGTCCCTGCTGGACCACCTGCGGTGCGAAATCGATCCAGAAGTAGTGGATCGACTTGGCGTCCCGGGCGATGCGGGCCATGAGACCGCCCGTCTGCTGCATGTCATAGTACTTGAGGGGCAGGAGCTGCAGCACGTTCAGCAGTTCGGACCGCGCGTCGTAGGCCAGGCGGTCTCCCAGCACGGCCAGCATTCTCCCGCTGATGATGGTCACCCCGGTATGGACGATCCGGGAAACGGCCAGGAGCGCGACGATCGTAGGTAGCCAAATGAACATGCTCTGGTCCACCAGGACCTGGTCGACGAGGATCATGGTCAGGTACGGGGGCAGCAGGTCGATAGCCGACGCGGCAACCGTGACCACCATGGCGATGACCAGCTTGCGCCAGTGGGGCAGGCAGAAAGACCACAATCGCCCAAACGTGCGCAGGTGGGCCTCGCGGCTCGACCAGTCCGGGACCGGTTCCTCGGCAACGGGCTCCGTGTGATCCGTGCTGCCGTCGGGGCCGATCAGGTGCAACAGAGACTCGACGGCGTCGGTCATGTCCTGCGCCACGGCATGGGTGTACCGGAGCAGCCGAATGCTCTTACCGTCCACCTCGGCCACGAGTGCACTCGCACCGACCAGGGGCTCCACGGTCAGGCCGTCGATCTTCGCCAGGGACAGGGAATGGGTCAGCGTCCAAGCCCCGTCGGACCGGGTTGCAACCACCAGGTGCCGCCGGGTCACGGCCAGCATCGATTCGTCAATGCGGCCGTCTGGCGCCAGGTCGGTCTTGCAGGCGAAAAGGAGATCGCCATGGTCCTCGCCTGCGGGCAGGCCGGACCGGATCAGATGGGTCAGTTCGGATGGAATCTTGTTGATCAGCGGCATGGAAGAGGTACGGTTGGGTTTAGTTTCGTACTGAATCTTCAGTCAGGGACCAATCCGAGATAGGTCCGGAAAATCAGAAAAGGTTCGGATGCAAGGCGACCGCCAGGGTCTCGATCGCGCGGAAGAGCCTGGGTGCGGGACGAAGCAGCCAGTTTTCGGGGATCAGGACGATGCGTTCATTGCGCACGGCGTCCAGGCCCTGCCAGCCTTTCAGCGACTTCGCCCTTTCCAGATATCTCGCCCGGACTTCCTCCGCGTCCTGTCCTTCACCCAGCGTGGAAAGGAGGACCTGGGGATCCTTTGACACGATGTTTTCCAGGTTGTACACCGCCCACGTACCCGGTGCCAGGTCGTCGGCCACGTTCCGCCCGCCGGCCCGTTGAATCACGGCCGAAGTGAACGTTTCAGGTCCGGGGGTCCAGTTCTCGTCCCGGAAGGGGCTGCCGACGAATATCCTGGGACGTTCGTTTTCGGTCAGGCCGTCGATGCGCTCCGCCACCGCAGCCAGCCGTTGGCGGTACTCGTCGGTAAGCTCGCGTGCCAATTCCTCGCGCCCGACAAGCCTGCCCACCGTGCCGATCGCATCGAGCACATCCTCGATCGACTGGGGGTCGAGGACGAACACCGGAATATCCAGTGCTTTAAGGCTGTATACCAGTTCTCTGGCGTTTCCCTTTGAGGCCAGTACGAGATCAGGATCGAGCGCCACGATTTTCTCGAGACTCATCGTCGTGACGTCGCCGATCTTTTCAATTTCCGTGGCTTCCGGTGGATAATCGCAGTAGTTCGTGACCCCCACGACCGAACTTCCCGCGCCCACGGCGAAAAGCAGTTCCGTGTTGCTCGGTATGAGCGATATGATTCGTTCCGGAGTACCCTGAAGAGTCACGGCGGAACCGATGACATCCGTTTCGGTCACCTGACCGGCAGCAAACCTGGAAATCAGCAGGAAACTAAGGAGAAGAACAAACCTCGGGAAGCGCGAAACGTATCTCACATTCGATCCTGACGTCATCATTGCGGGGTACTGGACGAGGTACTGTTTAAAGCGGTATACAATATAGAAGAAAACCGTTAAAACGGTACTTTTTTTTGTAACATACACTAAATTGATTCGAAGCCTGAACCAAGCAAATAGACTTAGCCGTTGCACCGTCCGTGCCCGACCCGAATCGGTTGAAACGGCGGACTCTCGGAGGGAAGCAATCGATGGGACGCTTTGACTACTGCCTCAACACGAGTACGATCCGATCGCCCGGTGTTTCCGTGCTGGAATACGTGGATATCGCGGCCGATGCCGGATATGACGGGATCGAACCCTGGGTGGAGGAAATCGATGCCTGGGTCGAAGCGGGCGGAACGTTGACACAACTGCGGAACCACGCTGCAGGACGGGGCATCCGGATCGTGAACCTGATCGCCTTCTTCGAATGGGCTGTTCCCGAAAAAGACCGGCATGCCCGGGGACTGGAAGAGGCACGACGGTGCTTCGAAATGGCGCAGGTCCTGGAATGCCCCTTTGTAGCCACGGCCCCGAAGGGGATCCACGACCGGGAAGTAGACCTTTTTTCCGTCGCCCGGAGATTCGCTGAACTGACGGAGGCGGTTTCGGATTTCTCCCCGAAACCCCTGCTGGAGTTCTGGGGGGTGTCCCGGACGCTGGGAACGGTCGGAGAAGCCCTGCTCGTGGCCGCCGAGAGCGGGGTGCGTGACGCCAGACTGCTGACGGACATCTTTCACATGTACAAGGGAAGCGGGCACCAGCACGGGATGGACTACCTCGATCCCGGCCGCCTGGGCCTGGTCCACATGAACGACTATCCTGCAGACCCGTCCCGTACGGACATCGAAGACGAGCACCGGGTCTATCCCGGAGATGGCGAAGCGCCCTGGGACGAGATCGTCGCCAGCCTGGAACGGCAGGAATACCGGGGCATGCTGTCGCTCGAACTGTTCAATCCCGCCTACTGGGCCGAAGGGCCGGTGACCACGGCACGAAAAGGACTGGCAAGGCTTCGGGCGTGCGTGGAAGACGCGTAATTTCGAGGAAAGGCGCGTGAATGCGTCGTGAACGCGTGAATTGGAACGGACCGGTTCAATAGTAGGCATAGTCCACAGTCCGCCCCGCATACACCCCTGCGACCATGTCCACAGCCACATTGCCACACTCCGATCGGGAAAGGTCCTCCGCAACTCCCGTAGCGCGGCCCGTTTCCGCCGGCCTCACGCTCAGGGCCGTGGTGATCGGATGCGTCTTCACCATTCTGTTGACCATCTGGTCGATCTCTTCCGAATTCGTTACACGCGGCTCATTCATCACGGTCACACACCTTCCGGTCGCGGCGCTGCTGCCTTTCCTCCTGATGGTCCTCCTGGTCAATCCCTTTCTGAAACTATCGGGTTTCAGCCGTCCGTTCACCAGCCAGGAACTCATCGTGATCTTCTTCCTGGTCTTCACGGCTTCCGTCATACCCGGCTGGGCCTTCAGTAATTACGCGGTATCCATCATCAGCGGCCCTTTCTACCACGCCACGCCGGAAAACCGGTGGGCGGACCTGTTCCTCGACTATCTGCCGTCCTGGCTGGTGGTCCCGAACCACCTTGGCGGGCTGAACCAGTTCTACGAAGGCGTGTATTCCACGAGAAACATACGCTGGCAGATCTGGTTCGTGCCCATGTTCTGGTGGGTGACGTTCTACATCGCCCTGTTCATGGTCGGCGCATCGATCATGGTCATGCTCCGGAAGCAGTGGGTCGAACACGAGCGCCTGGCCTTCCCCCTGGCCCAGGTGCCGCTCTCGCTGGTAGACGGCGCGGAGGACAGGGCCCTGTTTCCCAGAATCGCCCGTGTGAAATTGTTCTGGTGGGGTTTCGGCCTCACGCTGTTCATCATGACCTGGAATGTGGGCAGTTTCTTTGGCCTCGTGCCCGTCATCCCCCTCGGCGCGGGGCACGCCTTTCCCCTCACCCTGTACGAAGCTTTTCATCCCATCCAGATTCGTCTGAACTTCCTGCTGATCGGGGTGGCCTACTTCACGCGGGTGGAAGTGCTGCTCAGCGTCTGGCTGTTCTACCTCATCCGCATCGTGCAGCAGGGCGTGATGACCCGCGTCGGCGTGCCGGGTCCTCTGGAAATGATGCACTTCCAGCACCTGTCCGGGTTTTTCGTCTTCGTGCTGTTCGGGCTGTGGATGGCACGGAGGCATATCCGCGACGTGATCCGGAAAGCCCTGGGAAGGGCGCCTGAAATCGATGATTCGCGGGAGTTCTTCTCGTACCGTACGGCCGTGCTATCTTTCTCCGTCGGTTCGATTTACATGGTTTTCCTCCTGTGGAGCAGCGGCATGACGCTCTGGGTCGTGGCCCTCATGATGTTCGTGCTGCTGATCCTGTACATGGGCGTAACCCGCGTGGTGGCGGAGACCGGCCTGGCGTCGCTGGACCTACCCTATAACAGCGCAAACGAAATCACCTTCAGGTTTGTCGGATCGGAGCACATCAACGCCCGGACCATCACGGGGATGTGGCTGTGCCAGACCTTCACCCGAAACTGGAGGACACTTGGCATGTGTTCCATGGCCCATGCCGCAAAGGTAGGTGATGTAATCGGCGGCGTGGGCAGGGGGGTATTCGGCGCCATCGCACTTTCGCTGGCCATCGGTTTCATGACCGCCGTGGTGTATACGCTCTATCTGGGATATGACATGGGGGCGTCCCAGCTCACGGCAGGTGGTTTCGAATCCGGGGCGAAGGGTTACTGGGCGCAGTTGGAGACTTTTCTTACGAACCCGCAGGCCATGACGCAATCCCAGCTGACCATGGTTTTGAGCGGCGTCCTGATCTCGACATTTCTGGTCTGGGCCCATCACCGGCTACACTTCTGGCCCCTTCATCCCGTGGGATTCGGGATCGTCACCACCTACGCGGCGGATATGGCCTTCCTTTCCATCCTGATTGTCTGGATCGTCAAGACGGCGGTCCTTCGCCTCGGTGGCGTAGCGCTCTATCGCAAGGGCCAGCCGCTGTTTATCGGCATTCTCGCCGGCTATGCCCTGGGCGTATTCCTCACCTTCCTGGTGGACGCGGTCTGGTTCCCGGGTGCCGGACACGTCGTGGACGGCTGGTAAAGAAGCGACTCGAAAAGGAGCAGCCAATCTATTATGAATCTGTCCATACTCGACCAGTCACCCATACGTGAAGGCGTAACGGCTGTTCAGGCCTTCCAGGAAACCCTGACCATGGCCAGGGAGGCCGAACGACTGGGCTACCGGCGCTTCTGGGTGTCCGAGCACCACAACGCCCACTGCCTGGCCGGCAGTTCGCCCGAAGTGCTGCTCGCCGCCATCGGGGCCGCCACGAAGGACATGCGGATCGGTTCCGGGGGCGTCATGCTGCCCTATTACAGCCCCTTCAAAGTCGCCGAGAGTTTCGCCGTGCTCACGAATCTCTACCCGGACCGGGTCGACCTGGGGGTCGGACGGGCGCCCGGCGGCGACATGAAGACGGCCCGGATGCTGTCGCCGGGCGCGGGTCCCCGGTTCGAGCAGTTCCCCGAACTCGTCGCCCAGCTGGTGGAGATCCTGCAGAACAGGGACTTCGAGCCGCGGGTCACGCCGCCCATCCAGTCTCCGCCTCCCGTCTGGATGCTCGGGTCCAGTCCGGAAAGCGCCATGCTCGCCGCCCGGTTGGGACTGCCCTACAATTTCGCCCTGTTCATCAACAGCAACATCGACCCGCGCATCCTCGAATACTATCGGCACTATTTCGAGCCCTCCGGCCAGTCGCCGCAGCCCGAGGCCTGCATCGCCATCAACGTCATCTGCGCCGATACCGAGGCGGAGGCCCAACGCCTCGCACTCAGCCGAGACCTGCTCTTCGCCCGCTTCGCCTCGGGCAAGCCCAGCAACGTCGTACCTACCGTGGAGGAAGCGGAAAAACACCGGTTCAGCGAAGCCGAGAAAGCCTTTCTGGACGACAAGTTTCGCCTGGCGGCCGTGGGCAGTCCGGACCAGGTCCGGGACACCATCGACCGGCTTGCCGGCCAGTTCGGAGCCGAAGAGGTCATGGCCGTAACCATCACCCACGATTTCAAAGCCCGGCTGCGGTCCTACGAACTTTTATCTGATGTGTACCGACTAGTATAGTAGAAGAACGACAGGGTAAGTACTGTTACTGGACGCCTAGATCGACCGAGTTGACCCGACTGACTGGACCGATGGGAGGATACAATGGTGAGCAACAGTTTGATCCTCGCCTTCAGGCACTTGGTCCGGCACAAAGGCTATGCGCTGATAAACATCTTCGGTCTTGCTGGAGGGTTGGCGTGCTGTGTGGTTATGCTGTCCTATGTGCGGTATGAGCTGAATTACGACCGGTTCCATGAGAACGCTGATCGGATTTACCGTGTCGTACAGGGGAACAAGGGGCAGCATCCGGCAGCTATGGGACCAACCATGTACAGAGAGATACCCGATGTCGTTGGATTCACGCGATTCCTGCCACCTGCCGGATCGTGGGTGATGGCGTACGAAGATCAAGTTTTCTACGAAGACCTGGTGTACTGGGCGGATGCCGGGATGTTCGATGTCTTTACCTTTTCCTTTATTGCAGGCGACCCGGAAACCGCGTTGGACGATCCCTACTCCGTCGTAATCAGCAGGACAACCGCGGAAAAATACTTTGGCCGGGAAAACCCCCTCGGCAAGGTCATCAAGGCCGACTACATGTTCGATCTGACGGTGAAGGGAGTGATTGAGGACCTGCCTTCAGACGCACACTTTAACGCCCACTTCTTCATTTCGATCGTGACAAGAACCAAGATCTATTACGAAACGGTACTCGAACGCTGGACGGATGCCCGTTACTTCACGTATATCCTGCTGGCGCACGGAGCATCTCCCGAAATGGTCGAAAAAGGCCTTCTGGATCTGGTCAAGCGCAACATAGAACCCAACCTGGTGTCACAAAGCGGCACCTATGAACCGTTCTACCTGCAACCCCTCGTAGATATCCACCTAAATTCAAACTTAGATGCCGAGTTGGGCAACAACACCGATGCGGCCTATGTCTACTTGCTTCTAACAGGCGCACTCTTCGTTTTCATCATAGGTTGTTTCAGTTTTTTAAACCTAGTAACCGCGCGTTCGGCAGACAGGGTCGCGGAGATTGGATTGAGAAGGGCACTAGGTGCCCGGAGTTATCACATTGTTCTTCAATTCTTGAGCGAAACCATGGTGTTGATCGGGGCGGCTTTGGTTCTATGTGTGATTCAACTGGTCCTGATCCTTCCGATGGGTGAACTGTTCGGAATGGATTTAAGCATCGTCTCGGATATCCGTACTTCAGGATTGTTCATATTGGCCGCGGTGTTTTTAGTGAGTGCGGTGTCCGGTTTCTACGCCTTTTTCTTCCTTGCGGGTTTAAAACCGGCGAACGCACTTCGGGGTACTGGAAAAGGAAATACTAAAAAACCGATGTTGAGGCGATCGCTGATCGTCATACAGTTCGCCATATCCCTGGTTTTACTAATCTGCACGGTGATTACGTCCAGGCAATCCGACTATTTCCGACAAAAACACCTGGGATTTGACCAAGATCAACTAATGGTGATCAACGCGAGCATTGGCGGTGTGCGGGAGCGGTATCCGGTGTTCAAGAGGACACTATTGGAGAATCCGTCCGTCCTCGGCGTGACGGAGTCGCGTTTCGTACCGGGTATTTCGGGAGGCCGGGGCATACTAAATACCAGGGCGGTACGGCCCCGAGATGGCACGGTGTACGACCAGGTAGACATTGGACTGCTCCAGGTTGAACCCGGCTTTGTCGAAACGCTTGGAATCGAGTTGATTGCCGGGCGGAGTTACTCGAACGAGTCTACTTTCGACACGGATTGGGATCAGCCTGTTATCATCAACGAGACGACACGTCAACGACTCGGCTGGGACGCTCCTTCATCGGCCTTGGACAAACAACTGGTCTTAGGTGAGAACCTTGTTTTGACGGTTATTGGCGTCGTCGAGGACTTTCACCTGCGTTCTCTGCATCATGAAATTGAACCGTTGATGCTCGTGCCGGGTACGAAGTTGGGACATATCACGATCCGGTTCGACTCGCAAAACGTAACCGAAGTCGTAGGCGCGGTAGAAAACGTGTGGAGGACGATCTATCCGGGTTTTCCGCTGGCTTATTCATTCATGACAGATGATTTCGACCGGTTGTACGAGGCCGAAAACCGTCTTGGGAGACTCTTGGCCATCTATACGACCGTAACGGTTTTGATCGCCTGTCTGGGTCTACTCGGACTTGCTTCGCTACTGGCTGAGCGGCGAACGCACGAGACCGCCGTTCGCAAAGCACTCGGTGCTTCAGTGTTTCAGATCGTGTTTATGATGCTGAAAGAGCCCGCCATACTGGTACTCATGGCCAACGGCCTGGCTTGGCCCGTTGCCTATTACGCCATGAACCGATGGTTGGGGGATTTTGCGTTCCGGATCAGCCTTGATTTCCACGTGTTTCTCTATACCGGACTCTCCGGACTAATAATCGCTTTACTTACTGTTGCGTACCAGTCGGTCAAATCCGCGCTGGCGAATCCGATTGATGCTCTGGGTTACAGGTAGATCGCTTCAAATAGCATTGCCTGCCGGGATCGAAATGACTACATTGAGATGGCCTCAACTCCCCGCACGCGACCATCGAACAAGGAGCATCCGACATGACCATGGTCATGGAACAAACCGTGCTGAGCGACGAGCAGATTTCGTTCTATCATAAAAATGGGTTTCTCCACATCCCGGAGGTATTCACACCGGAAGAGACGGCAGAACTGTCGGATCAGATGGACCGGCTCGTCGAGGACTGGGCGTTCACGAGCCCGGGATGGAACGGTCCCTGGCGCCTGGCCTACATGGATCCGGAGACGGAGGCCAAATCCAAACTGACGGCCATGCACGACCTGCACTTCTATTCCCAGGCCTGGTCGCGGGCTGTCGCCAATCCTCGGCTGGTCGAGGCCCTGTCCCAGTTGCTGGGGCCGAACGTGGAGCTGCACCACACCACGCTGCACATCAAGCCGCCCCAGACCGGACATCCCTTTCCCCTGCACCAGGACAACCCCTTCTACGGCCATCACGACGGCCGGTACATCGACGTACTCGTCCACCTGGACGACACCCGTCACGAAAACGGCGAAATCCGCTTCCTGGCGGGATCGCACAAGTCCGGTCATCTGCAGCATATCACGGAATCGGAAGAAGGTCCCTGCGCGCCCCATCTGCCGACCGACGAGTACAGGCTGGAAGACACCGTGGCCGTACCGGCCCGGGCCGGCGACGTGGTCATCTTCTGCATCGACACGGTGCACGGTTCCTACATCAACCAGACGAAAAAGCCCCGCAGGCTCGTGCGCATGGGTTACCGGAATCCGGACAACCGGCAGGAGTACGGTCAGAGTTTCGGACGGCCGGGCCTCATGGTCTGCGGGTACCGCGAACGGCGAGAAGGCGACGAACTGCTCCCGGGTAACTGATGTCCGACATTCCCCTGCTGGGTTACGCCGACCGGTTGTCCGGCCGGCCCGACGACGAGATCGCCTTCAAGGTCAGCAGCGCGGCCGTGGAACCCTATCGGGCCAGCCTCGTTCGGGTGATATGTGCCGATCCCAATCCCGCCGGTCCTGGGCTTCAGCTGGAGGAAGCCGGCCTGCCTTTCGGAGGGGAATTCCCCTCCAGGTCTCAGCCGTTTCACCCGGGCTCACACGCCGTCATCCCTCTTGACGGTCGCTTCCGCCCGGCCGGCGGCCTCACCCTCACCTCCACGATATGGCCCACGACCCCCGAGAAGGCGGGGCAGGGCATCGTCAGTTGCGGCGACAGCGAGAAGAAGCCGGTCCTCAGCCTCTGCCTGGATCGCGGCGCCTTGACCGCCTTCGTCCGTTCATCGACGAACCAGGTGACCCGTGTTACCTGTCGAAGCGAGCCGATCAAGACCCGGCAATGGTACCGGGTGTGGGCGAGCTACGATGCCGGAAGCGGGACGGTGAGTGTGGGATTCCGGGCAGTCCACGCACCTCCCGGACCGTCCAATATCACGGTTGAGGCCGTCGGCCCCGTTCCCCTGGGCGACCTGGACCGGATCATCATCGGTGGACAGGACGGCGATCCCGTTCACGGCCACTTCAATGGAAAGATCGAAGCGCCTTCCCTCGTCGACATCCCGGTGGAAGAAACCGACCACCTGGAATACGACGTCAGTAACCATCCAGGCGCATGGGCGCTGTGGGACTTTGCCCGTGACACGAGTTCGACCCGAATCGTGGATGTTGGACCGCATGGAATGCACGGCCACCTGATCAACATGCCGGCCCGTGCCATGACCGGTTCCCGCTGGACCGGCGAGGAAATGTCCTGGAAGCACGCACCGGAACAGTACGGCGCCATCCACTTCCACGACGACGACATCTACGACTTCGGCTGGGAGACCGATTTCACCTTCACGATCCCGGACGGCATGCGATCGGGACTCTACGCGGCCCGCATCCGGTGCGGCGAACACGAGGACATGATTCCGTTCTACGTCTGCGCGCCGCGGGGCAGGCCTAAGGCGGATCTCTGCGTCCTTGCGTCCACCTTCACCTATACCGTCTACGGAAATCACGCCCGTCCTAATTTCCATCCTTCCTGGCTTGAGCGGATCGGCGAATGGAACGCCTATCCCTGGAATCCCGCCGTTCACCCGGAATACGGGCTCTCCACCTACAACTTTCACGGAGACGGCAGCGGCATCTGCCACGCCAACCACAGGCGCCCCCTGTTCTCGCTCCGCCCGGGCTACATCACCTTCGGCGCCACGGAAGGCGACTGCTCGGGGCTGAGGCATCTGCAGGCAGACACCCACCTGTACGCGTGGCTTGAGAAAAAGGGCATCCTCTTCGACATCATCACCGACCAGGAACTGCACGATGACGGTATCGAGGCCATCAAAGGCTACCGCGCCGTAACCACGGGTTCCCATCCGGAATACCATACGCCGCGCACGCTCGACGCCCTGCGGCAGTTCCGGGAACAGGGCGGCCACTTCATGTACCTGGGGGGAAACGGGTTCTACTGGCGCATCGCCGTCCACCCGGAGGGCAACGGGACCCTCGAAATCCGTCGGAATGAAGGCGGCATACGGGCCTGGGCGGCCGAACCGGGCGAGTATTTCCAGGCCTTTGACGGCGGTTACGGCGGACTCTGGCGCCGGAACAACCGCCCCCCGCAGCAGCTCGCCGGCGTGGGGTTTTCGGCCCAGGGCAATTTCCATGGATCGTACTATCGCATCGACCCGGACGCCCGCGTCAACCCGGAGACCGCGTGGATCTTCGAGGGGGTGGAGGGCGAGACCGTGGGCGATTACGGGTTCAGCGGAAACGGCGCCGCCGGGTTCGAACTAGACCGGGCCGACTACCGGCTGGGCACCCCCGAAAACACCCGCGTCATCGCGAGTTCCGAAAACCACCACGAATCCTTCATACCCGTACCCGAAGAGCTGCTCACCCACATCACGACCTGGTCCGGGGAACCGCCCGACAAACTGATCCGGGCGGATATGGTGTATCAGCAGTCGGACTCCGGCAGCCAGCTTTTTTCGACGGGATCCATCACCTTCTGCGGCAGCCTGCTGCACAAGGATGCCGACAACGACATTTCCAGGATCGTGTCCAACGTGCTGCGCCGGTTCCTGGCCGACGAACCCACAGGTCGGCCTTGGCCTGATCGGTCCGGTCGATCCTGTCGATCCGGTCGGCCCGGACAGCCCTGATCACCATGAAGATCGCCGTTTTCGCCGACGTGCACAGCAACCTGGACGCACTGGAAACCGTCCTGGACCATATCGACCGCTGGCGTCCCGACGGGATCCTCTGCGCGGGCGACATCATCAACCGGGGACCCAAACCCCGCGAGTGCACCGAACGCGTTGTGAGCCGTGCCATGGCGGAAGACTGGGGCATGATTTACGGGAACCACGAGCGGTACGTGCTGAAGTACGGAAGCGGAAACCTGCCCGACCGCGGTCCCGAATTCGAGATCATCCGGCATGCGAAGTGGACGTACGATCAGTTGGCCGGGCAGACTGGACAGGCGGGTCAGACTGGGCCGGCGAGGACGGACCGCCCGGTAAGCGAGACCGGACCGAACCGCACGGACAGCCTGGTCGAACGCCTGGAAGCACTGCCCTTTCAGTGGTCCATGACCGATGAGGCGGGGAACGAATTCCGCATGGTGCACGCTTCCATGCTGGGAGACCGCAAAGGGATCTTCCCCGATGACACCGAAGCATCGCTGCGCGAGAAAATCGCACCGGCACCTAAGGTGCTGGTGGTGGGACATACGCACCGACCCCTGATCCGGACCGTGGACGACGCCCTGGTCGTCAACGTGGGCGCGGTGGGCGCGCCATTCGACCGGGACCCCCGCGCGGCCTACGCCCAGATGACGTTCGAGGCCGGTGCGTGGAAGGCGGAGCTCATCCGGCTTGACTACGACCGCGAACGGGCGATCGCGCGCTTTCACGAATCCGGCTACCTGGAGGACAGCGGCGATTTCGCCAGGCTTATCCTCGCCGAGTTCCGCGAGGCCCGGTCCCTGATACCGGGTTGGTACCGCGCCTACGAAGAACGGGTTATGGACGGTGAGTTATCGCTGAAGGCGTCGGTGGACCGTTACCTGGAAGAATGCGAGATCGACGGCTGAACGCATAGATCGCCATCCCCATTCATGAAAGGATCATGATGCCGAAGAACATCGTCGTACTCATTACGGATACCTTCCGCCACGACAACCTGGGAAACCGCGCGGTACGGCCCGTGCGTACGCCCGAACTGGACCGTTTCGCCGCGGAACGGGCGACGGAGATCACAAAGGCCCACATGGGCAGTTTCCCCACGATCCCCCATCGCACCGATTTCGCGACGGGGGTCACCGGTTGGCCCCATTACGGCTGGCAGCCCATCGACCTGAGCGGGCCCAACCATGCGGGCAGGATGCTCGGCGAACAAGGTTACGCCACGCAACTGATCTGCGACTGTCCCCACCTGTTCAAGGCCCGTTTCACCGATGGCTTCGACGCGGCGTACCAGAACCGGGGGCAGGAGGGCGACAAACCGCTGCTCCACCTCAACGACCCCGTAGAACGCGTCGTCCAGGACGACAAGACCCGCGTACACCCGCGCTATCGGGGCCATACGCTCGTCAACCAACACCGCTGGATCAACCACTACTACCGGTACGAATCCGACGTCTTCTCCGCGCAGACCGCGCAGACCGCCGTTCGATGGCTCGAGGAAAACGCGGAATCCGGCCCGGTCTTCCTGTGGGTGGACTTCTTCGATCCCCACGAACCCTGGGATCCGCCGGAATACATGGTGCGGCGTTACGACCCCGATTACACGGGACCGCCCATGCTGCATCCGAACTACGGACCGTCATCGGCCTACACGCCGGAGGAACTGCATAACCTGTGGGCCCATTACGCCGCGGAGACAGAACTGGTGGACCGCCATATCGGCCAGGTCCTGAAGAAGATCGACGACCTGGGTCTTTGGGACGATACCATCGTGACCGTCATGTCGGACCACGGCATGTCCATCGGCGAACACGATCGGACTGGCAAGTCCAACATCCAGGAGGACGACGGAAGGTTCTGGCCCATCTACCCGGAGATCGGCCACGTCATGCTGATGCTGGCCGGCGGCGGCGTGCCCCGCGGGGCGCAACTTCCCCTGATTACGCAGACGATCGACCTGTTCCCGAGTCTCTGCGACCTGGCGGGCGTCACAGTGGACCCGCCGAAACCCTTCGACGGAGTCTCCTTTGCCGGCGCCGTGCTGGAAGGCCGGGCCACCCACCGCGAGTACGCGGTAAGCGGCTGCCACCTGGCGGACCCGTCAGGAGGCCTGGCGAGGCGCGCCACGACGCCCTTCCTCGTTACGGACCGTTGGGGCTACGCACCGGTCGGAGCAGACGGGCGACCCGAGCTCTACGACCTGCAGAAGGACTGCCTGGCCCAGCAGAACATCGCCGACGGCAACGAAGCCACCCTGGATGATCTGCATGCCCTGTTCCTGGCCCACCTGGCGGAAAACCACGCTCCGGAAAACGTGATCGCCGTCTGGAGCCAGTCGGGCGGCAGCGGGAACCTCGAGGGTAAGTGGACCATTGACTACCCCGGGGAATAGAGAAACGTCCATGGAATCCGTCGACGAATACAACCGGTTCGAGAAGCTCGTCCATCGATTCGATCCGCAAGCCAGGTTGAAGAGCCACCGCAGTCTACCCGGCGGCTACTCGGCCGATGTGACCGTCCTGGAACTCGTAGCCGGTGACGGTACGGTGAGAAAGCTCATTCACCGGCTGCACGGGCACGTGGATCTCCAGCAGAACCCGAACGTGGCCGCGGACGAGTTCCAAGTGCTGCAACTGACCCACGCAGCAGGGCTGGCTACGCCCGCGCCGGTTTACCTCGACACGACGGATCCCCTTTTTCCCACGCCCTCCCTGGTGCTGGAATATGCGGAAGGCAAGACTGACCTGAAGCCCGCAGACCCGGCGGAATACGTGACGCAGATGGCCCGCGAACTGGCCAGGATCCACCGAATGGATACGGCCGGTCTGGATCTTTCCTTTCTGCTACAGGTGGAGGATGACTGCGCTTCGGCAATCGGAAGGACGGAGGAAACGCCCGGTGTTTGCGCGGGCGAACGTGAACTGATCGAAATGCTCGCGCCGTGCTGGCCACTCCCCCGCAACAATACGCCGGTCGTCCTGCACGGCGACTACTGGCCGGGGAATACCCTCTGGAAGGATGGACATCTCACGGCGGTCATCGACTGGGAGGACACCCGGCGGGGGGACCCGCTCTTCGACGTATCGAATGCGCGGTTCGAGATCCTGATGCTCTACGGCGCCGAAATCATGGATACCTTCACTCGCCACTACGAGTCCCTGAATCCCGTAGACTCCGGATGCCTTCCCTGGTGGGATGTCTATACGGCGTTTCGCATGGCAAATAAACTCGACTTTCTCGCCACGGAAGAACGGGACGAATCCCTGATTCGCGCCGATCATCACTGGTTCGTCGAGCAGGCTCGGAGCCGCATGGGATCGTGCGGGACCGTGCGTCAGTCGCCAAAATAACCCTTGCCCGAAGCCCCTCCTCGGCATACATTATACCCCGAAGTTTTCGGGGCGTAGCGCAGTCAGGTAGCGCACCAGCATGGGGGGCTGGTGGTCGCTGGTTCAAATCCAGTCGCCCCGATTCCGGCAAGGCAGCCCACCGGGCCCTTGTCCCTTGATTGGTCATACATCGGGGCGTAGCGCAGCCCGGTCAGCGCGCCTGCTTCGGGAGCAGGAGGTCGGGAGTTCAAATCTCCCCGCCCCGATCCGATTTCTCAGACAACAGAAATCCAGCATATCCATCCTACCTGTTCGTTTCCGTACCCCGTTACCTCGCGACTTACCGGCCGGATGCTCCGGCAGGTCGCCGAATCCGAAATATCGCGATCTGGCGCGCAGTCTTGGCCCGAAGATTCGGACGTGCCCTGATCAACCGGTCATCTAGGAGGATGCTACCATGTCGTACCGGATACGATTTCTGCCGGCCGCCGTCCTGTTCATAGGCGTAGCGTTATGGCTGGCTTCACCCGGCTCGGCCCGGTCCCAGGTATCGGACCAGCCGGACACGCCCTTCAAGCTCGCCACCTTCGAGGCCACGGGAACGATCCGCATCGGCATGGCAGTCCGGGCGGACAAGGCGGACCAGGAAAGGCTGATGGACCTGCACGAGGCGAACGCCTACGTCACCCGGCAGCTTGGATTGCCCGTGGTATCCATTCCAATGGAAATGCGCGCGCTGATCGAGCAGTACGACGCCGTTGCCAACCGCATGTACACGATCGCGAACTACATGGGAGCGGAAAATCGCCTGACGAACCCGGACCTGCCCTTCGTGTTCGATCCGGAGGACGTCTCTTTCAAGGCGCCGATCAAGTATCCCTACAACCTGCTGGCGGCCGCGGCGAATTACCGGGCCCACGCGGACGAGATGGAAGAATCGGCCATCGGGGGCGCGGGTTTCTCCGCCGTTGAAGTGGACGTGGATGCCGAAGAACCCTATTTCTTCGCCAAGTCGCCAAGGTCCACCATCATCGATCCGGGCGAACCTTATTACGTGCCGAAGGACGTGAACATCGACTGGGAAGTCGAGCTGGCCATCATTATCGGCCGGCCGGCCCTGGACCTGACCCTCGAAAACGCCCACGACTATGTCTTCGGCTACAGCATCATATTCGACGTCAGCCGCCGGGGCGGCTCAGGACTGAAGCCGATCAACCGCATGTTCCCCGGTCCGAACTGGTTCAACAGCAAGAGCAGCGACCGCGCCGCGCCTTTTGGCCCGTACATCGTGCCCAAGGAGTTCATCCAGCATGACGACCTCGGCATAAAGACCTGGGTCAACGGCGTGATCAAGCAGGACAGTAACACCAGCTACATGATCTACGATGAAGCGCACATGATCCGGTATCTGACCTCCGTCCAGACCCTCTATCCGGGCGACGTGATCGCTACGGGCACGCCGGACGGTGTGGGCCGAGCGAGGAATCCGCCCGAATACCTCCAGCCGGGCGACGTGGTGGAAATGGAGATCGAGGGCATCGGCCGGCTCGTCACGCCCATGGAGGCCAAGCCATGAAGACGCTCGCTGCCGCGCTTCTGAGTGGCGCGATCGCTGCTGGCTGCGGATCTTCTACGGAGGGCGATGCTGCGGAAGGAGATTCTGCCCCGGTAGTCGAATCCCCGCCCCAGACCGCCGTAACAGATGAATACGTCCTCCGCGCCGACGCGCTCGCGGAGGATCGTACGCCCCCCGAACCCGATCCCGCGAGCTATGGGATGGATCCGGAAACCGGGCGGTTCGTCTACCCCGCGGCCACGCCCCATCAGCACGAGTCCAAACCCTTCGAAGGCCAGCTGGACTACTGGGATACGAACGAGTACGCGAAGGACATGACCGTCGAGGCTTACTACCCGATCACCGTCGAACCCTTCCATACCTGGCAGAACATCGTGGACTTCGACGGTCGGAGGTACATGTACCAGTATGTGCGGCGCGCCCTCAAAATCTACGATATCACCGATCCGAAGGACTTGCGGGTCGTCCACGAAAAGGGCAGCACGTGGACCGGAGACGGACCGGGCGAAGAGGTCAATCCCTATGACGAGGATGACATGTTCGGCGCCGCGTCCATCCAGTGGAACGAGGATCTGGGCAAGTACGTCATGGTGCAGGCCTTCGAGATCCGGCGCTTCGGCGTACTGAGCGACAAGCGCGCGGAACCGGACAAGGTGAAGGCCATTCGAAATGCCAATCATCTCAAGGGGTTCAAGGTATACGAGATGAGCGGGCCCCTGCCGGATGACTGGACCATGATCGCCGAGCGAACCACCGACTACGAGCACCCCGACGCGCCGGTCGGCGCGCAACAGGGTTCCGGTGTGCGGGACATCCCGGCCTGGCACGGCGGCCGATACATGTTCGTCGCCGCGGCGCCCAGCGCGGAATACGCGCTTACCGAATACCCGAGCGACCTGTACTCGGCCGGTTACCAGGCCTGGGACATGACCGACCCGGCCGATCCCAAGTTTCTCAGCCAGTTCAACGTGCCGGGCCAGAAGCTGGGCGAACCCGGCGATGAGGCCGCCTACCGGGCCAATCCCCGCGCGGGGAACCGGACTTCATGGTTCGGCGCGCGCATGTCGATTTTCATGCCCCGGCCCGTGGAGGAAGGCGGGAGGTACGGTTATGCCGCCATGGGTGGCCTGGGGTTCTACGTGCTGGACATCTCGGATCCAACCGAAATCAGAGCGCTGGGACACCTCAACTTCCCGCCCAGCGTCGCGGGCACGGAAGGCGACTACATTAACGTGTCGCAGGTGGAAAAGACCGGCGTGGTCTACTTTTCCGGCTACCCCTTGAACGAAGACGGCTGGGAGCCCTACAAGGACATCTTTATAATCGACGTGAATGATCCCGACAATCCCAGGCTGCTCGGCACGCTGCCCAGGCCGGTGCCGCCCGCGGATGCGCCGTTCACGGATTTCGTGCAGCGACGCGGGAGTTTCGGGCCGAAAAGAAGCGGCTATTACACCCAACCCGGAACGCCGAAGGAGGACATCCTCCTCTATGCTTTCTACAACGCCGGCGTGCAGGTATTCGATGTCTCAGACCTTTCCGATCCGAAGATCACTGCCTACTTCGTACCGAAATTCGACCCGTCCCGCACCCCGGAATATGCTTTGGGCAACCTGACCCATGGCATCTACGTCGAATACGACCGCAACCTGGTCTGGCTGTTTACCAACCACGGTTTCTACTGCCTGTCGACCCCCGTACTGGGCGAACCACATCTCGGCCCACCCGAGACGCCCTGGCCTGAACGATAGTCGGTAACTCAAGTGTGCGCTGAACTCATGATCAAGGCGGTGCTGACCGATCTCGACGGCGTCATCCGCAGGTGGGATCCAGGGATCGTACAACAGGCCGAAATCGCTGCGGGCCTCCCGCCTGACGCCCTGCTGAATACGGCCTTCGAACCCGACCTGCTGCTCCGCGCCACGACGGGACGGATTACCGATGAAAGCTGGAGGTCGGAGGTCGCTGAACGGCTTCGTCTTGAATATCCGGCGGCCGACGCCGAGAAAGCGGTGCGGTTGTGGTCCCTCTCGCCGGGCGAAGTCGATACCGATGTGCTGGCTCTACTGCAGCGATGCCGCGACAGTGCGAGCCTGGCGCTCATCACGAATGCCACGACCCGGCTTGACTCCGATCTAAAGCGGCTGGGCATCGGCCAGGCATTCGACCACGTCGTGAATTCCTCCGCGGTAGGCCACGTCAAACCCCATCCCGGCATCTCCAACGCGGCACTCGACCTGCTCAGTATCGAGGCAGACGAGGCGTTCTTTATCGACGACAGGTCCGAAAACTTAAACGCCGTGGCCGAGTTGGGCATGGATGGACATCACTACACGACGATCGAACGCCTGAAACGGGCGCTGAAGTATCACGGGCTACCGTTTTGAATGTGCACCGGGCAGCACCCTCAACCCGACGGGCACGCCGCCCATGAAGTTGCGTCCATACGTCTTCTGCCATAAAGGGCTTTACATCAACTGAACGCGACACTAAATTGGCTTGATATTTGCAAAACTTTTCAATACCAGATCGCCTGTTTTGTATACAGGGAATACGGGCTTGAAACCCAATCCCGGTCCGTGACACTTCTGTATCCAAACGATTCTGCACATGCGATTCGCAGCACCAATCAACCTGCATCATGGGAGGCAGCGTGTGATGAGTAGATATTCCCCCTTGTTTCGTTGGATGCCGCCGGTGATCGCGCTGGCCATGGCGATCACGGTATTAGCGTCCTGCGAACCCGCGGCACAAAGGGCACCGGGCAAGATTATCCCGGTGGAGCAGCCTGACAGCGAATGGCGCATGCTGGGCCGCGACCTGGCCTACACGCGTTATTCCCCGCTGGACCAGATCAACGCGGATAACGTGGGCCGCCTTGAAGTAGCCTGGCGATGGAAGCAGGACAATTTCGGTCCCCGTCCCGAGTATTATGCCCAGCCGGTACCCATTTACGTGGGGGGCATGCTTTATTCCACGGCGGGTACGCGGCGCAGCGCCATGGCCATCGAACCTGAAACCGGCGAGACGATGTGGACCTACCGCCCGGTGGAGGACGAAGAACGCTGGGCAACGGCTCCTCGGCGGAATTCAGGCCGTGGCGTCTCGTTCTGGACCGACGGGCAGGGAGACAACCGGGTCATCCTGATCACCCGGGGTTTCTACCTGGTGGCCCTCGACGCCCAGACGGGCATCCCGGTGGCCGAATTCGGCGATAACGGTGTGGTCGACATGATGGACGGCTGGCGCAATTCCGAGAACGTCACGCCCGTAGGCAACCTGGCCAACACGTCTCCCGCGACGGTCGTGGGGGACATCATACTCGTTCCGCCGGCCCTCGCCGCAGGATTCCGGCCAAGGTCGATGACCAACTCGCCAGGAGACGTCGTGGCCTACGACGCCCGCACCGGCGCGGTCCTCTGGAAGTTCAAGGTCATTCCGGACGACGGCGAGGAAGGCTCCGAGACCTGGGAGCAGAATTCCAGGTCCTATACCGGGAACGCCGGCGTATGGACCTCCATTTCCGCCGACGAGGATCTGGGCTATGCCTATCTGCCCATCGAAGCGCCGACGAACGATTACTACGGCGGGCATCGCCTGGGCGACAACCTGTACGCAAACAGCCTGGTGGCCGTCGACTACACGACGGGCGAGAAGATCTGGCACTTCCAGATCGTCCATCACGATATCTGGGACTATGACAATCCCGCCGCGCCGATCCTGGCCGACGTAACGATCGACGGCGAGCCGCGCAAGATCGTGATCCAGAACACCAAGCAGGGCTATTCCTACGTCTTCGACCGAGTGACCGGCGAACCCATCTGGGACATGCCCGAGACCGACGTCCCCGCGACGGACGTACCGGGCGACCGGGCTTCGCCTACGCAGCCGATTCCCGTGAAGCCCGCCCCCTGGGAACACCAGGGTATCAGCCAGGACGACCTGGTGGACTTCACCCCGGAAGTGCGCCAGGAGGCGATCAACCTGATGGCCAACCACCGGTACGGACCGCTTTATCAGCCGCCTTCGCTCGCGGAAGCGCCGGACGGTACCATCGGCACGATCCAGATCCCGGGTGCTAACGGCGGGGTCAACTGGAACATGACCTGCCTCGATCCGGTTTCCGGCGTGAATTTCATCCCCTCCAACACCAGCATTTCGAAGCTGGCGCTGCGAGCGCCGGATCCCGAGGAGTCGGACATGGACTACTTCTCGGCTGGCCTGAGAGCGCCGCGGGTCTTCGGCGAAATCCCGCTGGTCAGGCCGCCCTGGGGACGGATCACGGCGGTGGACATGAACTCGGGCGATCACGTGTGGATGGCGCCAAACGGCGATACGCCTCAGGCCATCAAAGACCTGCCGCAACTCGCGGGCGTCGATCTGCCCCGGACCGGCAAGGCCACCCGGATCGGTTCCCTGGTGACGAGCACGCTGCTCTTCGCCGGCGAGGGCTTCGGAGGAGATCCCTATCTGCACGCCTACGACAAGGCGACGGGCGAAGTCGTCGCGTCGATCGAACTGCCGGCAGCCCAGAGCGGCATGCCCATGACCTACATGCACAATGACGTGCAATACCTGATCATGACCGTCGGCGCCAGTGGACATGCCGCCGAATTGGTGGCATTGAAACTGGGCGAGGAACCCGCAGCCGAAGAAGGCGAATAGCCGGAGAAGGCGAGTGGCCGGCGTTACAGGGAGAACGGGATCGAGCATCCCGCAGTTGGCGACTAAAACAGGAGAATCGTAATGAAACGCTACATCTGGAGCGTGGCCGCCGCAGTCCTGATCGCGGCCTGCATGCAGGGCACGGCCGCCGCGCAGGACAATATGCTGACCGAAGCGGAGCAGGAGGCGGGCTGGAAGCTGCTGTTCGACGGCCAGACCCTCCTGGGCTGGACCCACCGCGGCGGTACCGCCATCTGGGCGGTGGAAGACGGCATGCTCACCGGGGAAGCGACGGGTGGCCCCGGGTACATCGGGTCCTACGACGAGTTCACCAACTTTGAGTTGAGCGTGCAGTTCAACCAGGACGCCGGCCACAACAGCGGCGTATTCGTCCGCGGACCGCGCGATACCGGGGCGAGGGTGAACCAGTACTCCTTCTACGAGATCAATATCGCGGATACCCACGGCTCGGGCTACACCACCGGCAGCATCGTGGCGCTGGCCATTTACGAACCGCCGCCGAAGACCGAAGGCCAGTGGAACACCATGGTCATCACCGCGGACGGACGTGACATCACGGTAATGCTGAACGGGGAAGAAGCCGTAAAGATTCAGGATTCCTCCCATTACAGCGGCGTCGTCGTGCTGCAGGCCTTCGGCCAGGGTAAAATACGGTTCAAGAACATCAAGATTCGTTCGTTGGATTAGTGAACACCGCGGGGCGGACCCGTCGTCCGCCCCGCCCCATCGATTCGGTACTCGATGAAAACGATTCTCCCAGCCTGCGGCGTCCTGTTTCTGCATCTGTTACTGCATCCGCTTCTGCATCCGCAACCCGCCCACGCCTGGCCGCAGTCCACTCCGGACGGCACCACTCCGGACACCACCACTCCGGACGGCACCACTCCGGACACCACCACTCCGGACGGCACCACTCCGGACACCACCACTCCGGACGGCACCACTCCGGACACCACCACTCCGGACGGCACCACTCCGGACACCACCACTCCGGACGGCACCACTCCGGACACCACCGACGTTGCCGTAGACCACGTCCTTCAACCCATTGAAGTCACCGCTACCCGCTATTTCCGGGAAATCCTCGACATACCCTATGCCGTGGACCGGGTGGACCGGGACGAGATCCAGCGCGCCGAACCCGGGCTGTCCCTGGAGGAAAGCGTACGTGGACTCCCGGGCATCATCGTAAACAACCGGAACAACGTTTCCCAGGGCGACCGGATCAGTATCCGCGGCCTGGGCAGCCGGGCGTCCTTCGGCGTGCGCGGCGTGAAGCTGGTGCTGGACGGCATTCCGCTGACCATGGCCGACGGACAGTCCCAGCTCAACAACCTCGATCTCACCTCGGCGGGGCAGATCGAAGTACTGCGGGGTCCCAGTTCGTCGCTTTACGGCAACGCGGCGGGCGGCGTCATCCAGATCCGCACCGAAGAGGCCCCTGACCGGCCGTTCGAAGTCACCCCCCGTTTCATTACCGGCTCCCATGGCCTGCGGCGCATGCAGGGCAAGGCGGCCGGCACCGCGGGCGGCAACCGTTTTCTCGTCAATTTCAATACGCTCTGGTTCGACGGGTTCCGCGACCATGCCTTCGCGCGTTCGACCGGCATCAATTCGATCGGAAAACGGATGATCGACGATACCTGGAGCGTCACGGCAGTAGCCAATTACTACAACGCCCCCTACCAGTACAACCCGAGCACTCTCGACAAGGCCACAGCCGAGTCGGAACCCGCCAGCGCGAGGGCCTTCGTCCAGCGACAGGGCGCGTCAAAGGAGGTCAGACAGTTCCAGGGCGGCCTGTCCCTTCGTTACGCGGCGCCAGGGGCCGAGGGGGAGATCACGGTGTTCGGCATGGGACGCACGCTGTTCAACCCCATACCGGGCCGGATCATCGACCTGGACCGCATGGCCGGAGGAATCCGGGGAATTTACAGCCGCGAGGGCGGGATCGGAAACGGCGGAATTCGGATGACGGCAGGGGTGGATCTGGAGATACAGCGCGACGAACGGCGTGAATACGGCAACGGCGGCATTCCGGGAGACCTCGTAGGCACGCTGGACGACGCCCGCGTCTTCGACGAAATCTCTCGCGGGGAGAAACGGCTGGACCAGGAGGAAGGCGTCGACGGCTTCGGCCCCTTCGTGGAGCTTGAATGGTCACCCCGTGCCGATGTTTCCGTCACCGCCGGCGGACGGTACGACCGGTTCCGGTACGAGGCGAAGGACCGGTTTCTGAGTGATGAGACCGACGATTCGGGAACGCGGAACATGGCACAGTTCAGTCCCCACCTGGGCGTGGCCTTCCGGCCGGCTCCGCTCACGGCGATCTACGGCAATTTCTCCACAGCCTTCCAGACGCCGACCACCACGGAACTGAGCAACCAGCCCACGCAGGCCGGGGGTTTCAACCCCGATCTCGAGCCCGAACGAATCCGCGGCTTCGAGTTGGGTATCAAGGGATTCCTGCCCGATGCCGGGTTGGCCTATGACGCGGCCCTCTTCACCTTCGGCATACGCAATATGCTCCTGCCCTTCCAGATCGACAATCCGGAGACGGACGAGGTCTTTTTCCGCAACGCGGGCAAAACGCAAAACCGGGGCATCGAACTGAAGCTGACCTGGTCTCCCCTGCCCCCGGTCAACCTGGCGGTAGCCTATACCGGCATGCAATTCAGGTTCGACGACTTCGAAGTCGAGCGGGAGGTCGATGGAAGCACCTCGCGCTACCAGTTGTCGGACAACGAAGTGCCCGGCGTGCCGCCTCACCACCTGTTCGCCGGATTCACCTACACCCATCCGGGCAATGGCGCGTTCGTGGAGTTGAATGCGCAATGGACGGCGGAGTACTACGCCAACGACTTCAACGGGCCCGCTCCCGAGAGCTCAAAGCCCGTGTCCGACTTCGTCAACGACGGTTACGGCCTCGTAGACTTGCGCGCGGGGATCACCTACCGTGGAGAGATCGTCGGCGGCGTCCTGTTCGCCGGAGTCAACAACCTGTTCGATACGCGTTACAATGGTTCCATCGTCCCCAACGCCTTCGGGGACCGCTTCTTCGAGCCGGCCGCGGGCCGGACGTGGTACGTGGGATTCGGCCTACCCATCGGTGCGGGTTCGAGATGACATCCCGCCGGCCCAGTTGAGCCGATCCCAATGAACACACAGGAGTCGTACACAGGAGTCGCACATGAATAGGTTTATGCGCGTCCTTGGCCAGATCGCCTTCGTGATCGTCCTCGATGCCCTCGTGATCGGCGTGATCTACTACGAAGCGGAACGATCGAAAGTCGCACTGGCCAACGCCCGGGCCGAGGCGGCCAGGCCGGTGGCGATGTTCGATCCCCGAACCGGACTGGAACTGAATCACCGGACCCGGCTGATCATGGGCGACGGCTACCCCGTTGTGGAACGGGAATGCGCTCAGTGCCATCCGACCCAGATCATCCGCTCGTACCGGGCGAACCGCGAGGAGTGGCTGGACGCCATCCGTTGGATGCAGGCGGAGAAGGGCCTGAAGACATTCGACAGCAAGACCGAAGATACCATCCTGACCTATCTCGAAAACTACTACGGCAGGTAGCGGTCCCGATGGCCCACCAGGTCGAATCAGAAATCGATGCCATCGAGTACGCCTATGACCGGGGCTGGTCGGACGGCCTGCCCGTCGTGCCGCCCACCCGCGAACGCATCGACCGGATGCTGGACGCAAACGGACTCGAGCCCGGTCGGGTAATCGGGCAGGTGCCCGAACGGAAGCGAACCGTCACGGCGGAACGGGTCGCGGCCAACGCGGTGTTGGCCGGTTGCACCGACGCGCTTTTACCCGTGGTCCTGGCCGCGGTGGAAGCCGTCCTGGACCCGGCATTCAACATCGTCGGACCATCGGCCAGCACGGGGGGCGCCGCGCCGCTGGTCATCGTACACGGTCCGGTCGTGCGAGAACTGGGTTTCAATGCGGAGACGGCGGTACTCGGCGCGGGCAACCGGTCCAATCTGACGCTGGGCAGGGCCCTGAACCTGGTGATCCGAAACGGAGTCGGCAGCGTGCCCGGAGACCTGGACCGAGCGACGGTAGCCCATGCCGGGCGCATCGCGTACTGCCTGCCCGAAGCGCGTTGCGCCGGCTGGCCGACCCAGGGCGAAGAATTGGGTGTTCCCGGGGACCGCAGCGCCGTAACAGTATTTGCCGCTGAAGCCCCCCATTCCGTGGCCGACCACGTGAACGACGAACCCGATGGCCTGATCGACTCGTTCGCGCGCGTCGCCCGCACGACCAACTACGCCGGCGCCGCCATCGTTTTCGTCATCTGCCCGGAACACCGGTCGGTTTTAACCAGGGCCGGGTGGACGCGCGATACGATCCGGGACGCGCTGTTCGAACGTACCGCGGCCACGGGGCGCGAAATCCACGCAACGGGCCGTCACGACGACCTGGGACCCGAAGAACGCATCACGCTCACGCCGGACCGGAACGGCATCTGGATCGTCTTCGCGGGAGGCTCGGCGGGCGGACATTCCGCCATCATCCCCTCCTGGCTGGGCGCGGGCAGGGGTGTCGGATCGCGGCCTGTGACGCGTCTGGTCTCCCGAACATAGCGCCCTGGATGTTGCCGCCGTTCAGACGGCCGGCGGCCGACGGCAACCCACGGACCCCCGGAGCAGGGAACATGCCAATTACCCTCGTCGATCCCACGACCTCCGCCGCCGAAACGGTCCTTCGGCCGGCCCGTCGTCCGGTCGGGCCCGGGCACACTGTAGCCGCACTGGTGGGCAACGGAAAGCCCAATTCCGATGTCATCCTGCGCGGCGTCTTCGGGGAGTTGAGCAAGCGCCTGGAACATCCCGTGGAAGCGCTTGAATTCACCAAGGAAAGCGCCAGCCGCGTGCTGTCCGAGGAGATGACCAATCTCATAGCGCGGCGTTGCCATTTCGCCCTCGTGGGCGTCGGCGACTGAGGCTCCTGCAGCGCGTGCAGCATGCACGATGCCCTCATCCTGGAGCACCTTGAACTGCCGTCCGTACTGCTGTGTACGACCAACTTCACGCACACCGCCCAGGTGATGGCGGAGCAACTCGGTCGCGGTGACTATCCGATCGTCGAAATCGATCATCCCATCGGCCGGCTCGACGACAGCGGACTCGCCGGCCGGGTCGGCCAGGCGATGGACAAAGTCGCTGAACTGTTGATGTAGAAAATTCATGTAAGTACCGGTGTAACAGTCGGTTTCAAATACAGTATATTTCGTGGTTGCAGGAGGTGAACGATGTTTAAAATCGGTTGGAAACTGATCCCAGCGGCGCTGCTGGCCGGTATCGTCACCCTCCCGGCGGAGGCCCAGCAGACGGCGCCGCAGGCGGGATTGCGGGAGAACCTTTCGCGGGTACACGCCCTGGAAAACGCCCGGATATACGTCCGCCCCGATCTCGTGATCGAAAAAGGGGTCGTGGTCATAAGGGACGGGCTGATCGTCGAGGCGGGCGCCTCTGTCGACATCCCGCCGGATGCCCAGCGCTGGGACTACTCCGGCCAGACGATTTATCCCGGTTTGATCGAGATGTTTACACAGGCCGGACTGCCTGAAGAGGAAAGGAGCCAGTCCTCGGGTTCAACCTACTGGAACCCTGCCGTCCGCCCGGAGCGTTCCGCCGCCGAAGCGTACCGCGTCAGCGAGACCGAAATCGAACGGTTGAGGAATACGGGATTCGCGGCGGCCATGGTCGTCGCCGACCGGGGGGTGTTCGCGGGCAGCAGCGCGGTCGTCAACCTTGGATCGGGATCCCCCAACGAGAACATACTGAAGCGTGACGTCTTTCAGCACCTGCGCATGAAACGAAACCGGGACCGCACCTATCCGGCTTCCATGATGGGCGTCGTAGCCCTCATGCGGCAGACGATCATCGACGCGCAGTGGTACCGGGACGCCCACGCGGCCTACGCCGCGAATCCCCGGCAGGACCGTCCGGAGGACAATGACGCGCTGGCGGCGCTGGACAGGGTGGCCGCCCGCGGCCAGGCCGTGCTCATGAGTGTCGACGACGACCACGCCTTCCTACGCGCCGCCCGGCTGGCCGATGAATTCGGATTGCGGCTCGTCGTGCGGGGCAGCGGACACGAATACCGTATGCTGGACGCGGTCCGCGAAGCGGGTGCGCCCGTCATCCTGCCTCTCGATTTTCCCCGGTCGGACGATTTCTCCGTTTCCACGCCGGAAGACGCCCTGGACGTCACCCTGGCCGCACTGCGGCACTGGGAAATGGCGCCCGGGAATCCCGGAAGGCTGTACCGGGCCGGAATCTCCATCGCGCTGAGCAGTACGCGGCTGGACAAAGGCGCCGACTTTCACGAAAAGGTGCGTGAGGCGATCGAGCACGGGCTGGCATATGAAGCGGCGCTGGCCGCGTTGACCACGACGCCCGCGGCCATGCTCGGACTGGGCAACCGCCTCGGTACACTGGATCCCGGCAAGCTGGCCAACATGACCATTACCGACGGCCCCCTCTTCGCGGAGAACGTGAAGGTACAGGACGTCTGGGTCGCGGGCAACCGCCACGTGGTCACTCCCCGGCCGGTCATCGATCCCCGGGGCGCATGGTTGGCCGTCCTGCAGGGTGACAGCCTGTCGCTGTCCATCGAAGGCGCACCGGGAGCGCCCAAGGGTACCCTCGACACGGGCGGGAACGCCATGAAGGCCGACCGCATGACATTGGAAGACGCACGTATCGCCTTCAGCGTGGAGGATGAGGCACTGGGAGAAGCCGGCGTATGGCGTTTCTCGGGTTCGATCCAGGGAGACCGGATCACCGGTCGGGGGATCCGCCCCGGCGGCGAAAGCGTGGTCTGGTCGGCCGAACGCACCGCAACCAGGGAGGCGGAAACGAAAGACATACCCGCGCCGGGCGATGTGGCTGAACCTGCAGCGCTGTTCCCTCCGGGCGCCTTCGGCAGGGAAAGCGTACCGTCACAACCGGAACATCTCGTCGTCCGGAACGCCACGGTGTGGACACTGGACGAGCGAGGCAAGCTGGAGAACGCGGACGTGTTGATCCGCGAAGGAAAGATCGCGGACGTCGGCACGGGCATCACAGTGCCGGACGGCGCCGTGGAGATCGACGGCACCGGCAAGCACGTCACGCCCGGCATCATCGACGCCCACTCGCACACGGCTATCCTGGAGGGCATTAACGAAGGGACGCAGGCCGTGACCGCCGAGGTGGGCATCGGAGACGTGATCGACAGCTACGATATCGCCATGTACCGGGAACTGGCCGGAGGGCTCACGGTAGCCAACGTGCTGCACGGTTCGGCCAATCCCATCGGGGGCAAGAACCAGATCATCAAGCTGAGGTGGGGCGTCGGTCCCGAGCAGCTCAAATTCTCCGAGGCCAAGGCGGGGATCAAGTTCGCCCTGGGCGAGAACGTCAAGCGCAGCAACTGGCGCGTTCTCAGCGACCGCTATCCGCAGAGCCGCATGGGGGTCGAGCAGATCATCCGCGACCGGTTCCGGGCAGCCAGTGAGTATCAGCAGGCATGGGACAGATACGAGGCGCTGGCGAACAGGTCCGACGTCGTGCCGCCCCGCCGGGATCTTGAACTGGAAACGCTGCAGGAAATCCTCACCGGTGAGCGCCTCGTCCACTGCCATTCCTATCGCCAGGACGAGATCCTGATGCTCCTGCGGGTGGCCGAAGACTTCAGGTTCACGATCGGTACCTTTCAGCACGTGCTGGAGGGATACAAGGTCGCGCCGGAGCTGGCCGCCCACGGCGCGGGCGCGTCCGCTTTCAGCGACTGGTGGGCCTTCAAGGTGGAAGCCTACGACGCCATACCCCACAACGGGGCGTTGATGCACGACGCGGGCGTGCTGGTCACCTTCAACTCCGACAGCAATGAACTCGCCCGGCGCCTGAACACGGAAGCCGCCAAGGCGGTGAAGTACGGCGGGGTGGACGAGGTGGAAGCCCTGAAGTTCGTCACATTAAACGCGGCGGTCCAACTGGCCGTCGATCCCTGGGTCGGATCGCTCGAGCCGGGCAAGGACGCCGACTTCGTGATCTGGAACGGCCATCCCCTGTCCACCTACACGAAGTGCGAACAGACGTGGATCGACGGAAGGAAGTACTTCGATATCGATGAGGACCGGCAGATGCGGATCGAAGTCGAAAAAGAACGGACCCGGCTGATTCAGAAACTGCTCAGATCACCCGAAACAGATGAAGAATCGCCCGAGACCGAAGATCGAGCGCCGGAGGCATAGGCCCGTACAAGCCGGTATCCCGGCGAATGGAGGCTGGAAATGGTGGCATCACCCCATGCATCACAGGGGACGTCCCCGTCGGCGAAAACCGCTGCCGGTACGCGGCGGATGCGGACCGCTGCCGGTACGCGGCGGATGCGGACCGCGGTCCCGTTGATGTTTCTTTTGCTGATATCGGGACTCGCCTTCGGACCCCTGGTCCACGAAGCGGCGGCTTCCAAGCAGAAACCGGCCGGGCCGCAGGTACAGCCCATCGCGCTGGCCGGCGGGACGGTCCACACGGTAAGCGGCAGCGTCATCGAGGGCGCCACGGTGCTTTTCGAGTCCGGCGTCATTACCGGTATCGGAATCGACCTGGCCCTGCCCGAAAACACCCGGGTGATCGACGTTACCGGGAAACATGTGTATCCCGGCCTGATCGCCGCACCGACGACCCTCGGCCTCACCGAGATCGGCTCGGTGTGGGCGACCCAGGACCATATCGAAACCGGGAACGTGACCCCCAGCGTCCGCGCGGTGACCGCCGTGAATCCCGACAGCGAATACTTCCCGGTCGCCCGGGCCAACGGGATCCTGACCGCCCTGACCATGCCGGGCGGGGGACTGATCTCCGGTCTTTCCGGGCTGATCGCGATGGACGGATGGACCACCGAGGAAATGACCATTGTCGCGACGGTGGGGCTTCACGTTCGATGGCCATCCTACCGCGTTCGCGACATTCCCGGCCTGGGCGGCCCGGAGGAGCAGATCAAGGATCGCCAGGCGGCCCTTGCCAGGCTTCGCGACGCCTTTCGTGAAACCAGGGCGTACATGATCGCGAAGGAGGCCGAGCGCGGCGGCGGGCCCTTTCATCCCTCGGACCTCGGCTGGGAGTCCATGATCCCGGTACTAAGGAAGGAACTGCCCGTCTTCGTTCACGCATCTGAAGAGAAGCAGATCCACGCCGCGATCGACTGGGCGCTAGCCGAGGACCTGAGGATCGTCGTGGTCGGCGGCGCCGATGTCTGGCGTGTGGCGGACCGATTGCAGGAGAACGATATTCCCGTGATCATCAGCGCCGTGCATTACCTGCCCGCCCGTCGTTGGGAAGCCTACGACGCGCCTTTCACCAATGCCCTGAAGCTGCATGAGGCCGGGCTGGCCTTCTGTATCGGCGAGGGCGGAGGCGCCTCAAACGTGCGGAACCTTCCGTACCACGCGGCCACCGCGGCGGCCTACGGCCTCCCGAAGGATGAAGCGCTCAAGTCTGTAACCCTTTACCCCGCCCGTATCCTCGGGGTGGAGGACCGGCTCGGCTCCCTGGAGTCGGGCAAGGATGCCACACTGATCGTGACCACTGGAGACCCACTCGAAATCATGACCCGGGTGGAACAGGCCTTCATCCGCGGCCGGCCGGTCGACATCAGCAGCAAGCATACGGACCTGTACGACAAGTACCGGACACGGTTGGAGCAGGTGAAGTGAGATCCGTCCGCTGAATCCGGCACCACGACATGCCTTATTCCATACTCCTGAGCGGCTGCGGCGGCGCGGGGAATTACGTGGCCCAGGTTGCCGAAGTGAGCGGTCGCGCCCGGGTGACCGCCCTCTACGACCCGTCCGGGGTGCAGCTCGCGGCAGCCAGCGCACGCTACCCCGATGCGGTTACCGGTGATGACCTCGGATTGCTGATCGAGGATACGCGGCCGGAAATCGTCGCTGTGGCCGGACCGGACCACCTGCACGCCGAACAGACCGTCCTGGCCCTGGAACTCGGCGCCCACGCCCTGGTGGAAAAGCCGCTGGCCACGACGGTGGCCGACGCCCGGCGTGTCATGGAGACGGCCGATCGGACGGGCATGAACGTGATGACGGATCATACCAGCCGGTACATGCATCCCTGGCAAGAGATGTCCCGTGCCGCCCAATCGGGCGAAATCGGCGAGATCTTCTTCATCCAGGGCGACTACATCCACGACATGTGGTCCATTTACCAGCCCGGCGAAGGCAGACACACGCCGTGGCGGATCGACCGGCAGCACCCGCAGAACATCCTGCTGGGCGGCGGCTGCCATCCCATCGACAACATCCTGTCCACGGTGGACTCGCCGGTCATCGAGGTCTTCGCCTACAGCAGCAAGATGAGCGTGCCCGAGTTTCCCGCGGACGACTGCTATATCGTTATGCTGAAGTTCGAGAACGGGGTGCTCGGAAAGGTTTTCGTCTCCAGCGGCTGCTCCGGACACGGCATGGGAGGCGGCATGCTGGCCGTATACGGCACCGAAGGGACGCTCTGGAACGGAAAGCTGTACCGCAGGGGAGAGGAACCCGTGACGCTGCCCAACGTCTCCGACGAGGCCGCCGTGGGCGGTCACGGCTGGGGCCGGTCCGTCATCGATTTCCTGGACACGCTCGACGGCCGGATCGAAAACCCGATTCCCGCCCGCATGGGCGCCCGCGTCGTGGCTATTTGCGAGGCCGGGCTCGAGTCCGTCCGCACCGGCCGGCCGCAAAAGCCGGAATGGCCGTGAGTCGCCACGACGGCACAGTCGTCGCGACGGCCCGGATTCAGCGCCTAGCCCGGTTTCAGCTCCTGGCCCGCTTTCAGCTCCTGGCCCGCCTTCAGCCCCCTGAAGAAGGCCATGCTCTTCTCCGCCGCTTCGCGCAGCCCGGTCTTCCTGTAGACCTTCACCGAAGCGTAATGGGGATACCCGATGCCTTCCAGGGTATCGAGGACGGCCGCGAAGTCGATGCGGCCGGTACCCGGCAGTCCGCCGTGGCTTTCGCAGAGATGAACGTGCCTGAGACAGGCACCGCAGTCGTGGATGGGCTGTACGAGGGAGGTCTCCTCGATATTCATGTGGATGGTGTCGACCATGGGATGGTATGCGGTGGATCCGATGCCGCGGATCAGGCGCAGAACCTCCCCGACGCTGTTGTTGAAGCCCACCTGAAGGTGGTTTACCGGTTCGATCACGATGTCGACACCCCTGGCCTTGGCTTCCCGGCCCACCCGTTGCAGGCAGGAGACGATCCGCCCATGGGCGGCCTCCGGGTCCGGTTCGTCGGAGCGCAGGCCCTGCAACAGGCCGATCACCAGGATGGCGCCGAACCGATTCGCGGTCTCCATGTTCTCCACCAGGCGCTCGACCGTTCGGTCGCGAATGGACGCGTCCGGGGCGCAGAGACAGAGTCCCTCCCCGTAGGCCGCGCCGGTGAGCAGCGAAACGACCGGGAGATTATGGGCGTGGGCGGCGTCCTCGACGTTGTCCAGCAGGCCGGCCAGCTCCGGGGTGAGGTTCAATTCCACGCCGTCGTATCCGATGGATCGAATGAAACGGAAGGTGTCGTTTACGCTCCCGCCCCATCGGGATGGTGGATCGATCAGCATGAAACTTAGATGATTCATGAAGCACAATATAGGTAGTTGCCTGTAGCGCCCGATAGATGTTTCTTAGTTGAGATCCGATCCAATCTCTAATCCGGGAACCCCCATGGAAACCGACCTCGGCATCCTCTCCATCGTGCCGCCGGCCCTTGCCATCATACTGGCCTTCCTCACGCGGAACGCCGTGTATTCCCTGGCGGTGGCCTGCCTGGTGGGCGTCCTGATCGCGGGACAGGGGCCCCTGGGGTTTTCGCAGTTGATGATCGACGCGATTGGGAATACCAGTTTCTCCTGGGTATTCATGCTTGAAATCTGCATCGGGATCATGATCGCCTTTTTCATGCGCACCGGTGCCATCCAGGCCTTCACCCAGTTCGTTGCATACCGGAAGTTGTCACGCAAAGGCGTGCAGCTCTGGACATGGCTGCTGGGCATGTTTGTATTCTTCAGCGACTATTTCAGCCCGCTCTTCGTCGGGACCACGATGCGCAGCCTGGCCGACAAGGCGCGGATATCCAGGGAGAAACTGGCCTATATCGCCGACTCCACCTCCGCCCCGGTCATCGTCCTGCTGCCCTTCACGGGCTGGGCGATCTACATTTCGGGACTCACCATCGGCATGGGACCCATCGCCGATGCCGGCGATGCGCTGAACGTGTTCATTCATTCCATTCCCTACAACATCTACGCCATTACGGCGGTCATCCTGGTCGGGTTGATCGCCGCCGGACTGGTCCCGGAGTTCGGCCCCATGAAGAAAGCGGAACGCCGTGCCATGGACGAAGGAAAGGTGCTAAGAGACGGCGCGGTCCCGCTCATCGGACGGGAACTGACCGAAACCCCCATGTTCCCGGACATAAAACCCCGCCTGTTCCTGAACTTCATCCTGCCCGTCATCCTGATCATCATCATCGTCCTGGGTTCCTTTGTGCTCACGGGATCCGCGAAGACGCTGGAGGCCTATCTCGCCGTCGTCATCTTTCTCGGCGTATCGATCCGCATCCAGGGCATTCGGCTGAACGACATCATGGACACGGCGATGACGGGCATCAAGGGG
Source organism: Gemmatimonadota bacterium (assembly GCA_026705925.1). Classification (GTDB taxonomy): domain Bacteria; phylum JAAXHH01; class JAAXHH01; order JAAXHH01; family JAAXHH01; genus JAAXHH01. The sequence continues at coordinate 140,547 of JAPOZT010000015.1, read as the reverse complement.
ATCATGCCGGCCATCATGATCCTGGTTTTCGCCTACACGATCAACCAGTTGAGCAGAGACATGGGCACGGCCGACTACATGGTCTCCATTTCTCGGGATTTCCTCACTCCGTCCATGCTCCCCCTGGCCACCTACCTGCTGGCGGCCGTGATGGCCTTTTCCACCGGCACGTCATGGGGCACCTTCGCCATCATGCTGCCGATCGCGGTGCCCGTGGCCCTGGTTTATTCCGGGGACGCATTGACCGACATCGTATATGCGACCATCGCGGCCGTGGCCGGCGGCGGGGTCTTCGGTGACCACTGCTCTCCGCTCTCCGACACCTCGATTCTCGCTTCGACCGGCGCGGCATCGGATCATATCGATCACGTCAGGACCCAGATCCCCTATGCGATGATCGCCGCCGTGCTGACCGGTGTCGTATATCTCGTCATGGGGCTGACCGTATGGTCCTGACAGCCCGCACCTGACATCCTGCACGTGACGGCTCGAACCTGACGTCCTGCACCTGATTGTACCCGCTCGACCGTGCGGACCGAACCCGTGCCGGTTCCCGGACCGGCCGCATCGCTGGGAGTCCTATTGAGAAAGGGGATTTGACGCATGCAGTTCATCATGTTCACCAAGCACCTCGAGGGTCTGACGCTGGCGGAAATCGCGGAGAAACTGAACAACGTAGGCGTTTCCGGCGCCGACCTGTGCGTACGCGACGGATATCCGGTGAATCCCGGGAACATCGACCGGGCCCTGCCGGAAGCCGCACGGGTGCTTTCCAATGAAGGACTATCCATCCCGCTCGTGACCGCACCGGGGGATTTCATTTCGGCCTCGCTGGACTACGCGGAGAGATACTACCAGGCCTGCGGGGACAACGGAGTAAAGCACATCAAGCTGGGGTACTGGCACTGGTCGCCGGGGACGGACTACTGGGCGGAACTGGACCGTGTGCGAAAGGAGCTGGAGGGGTTGCAGCGCCTGTCCGAGAAAACCGGCGTCAAGACCGTGGTGCACAACCATTCGGGCCACTCCATGGGCCTGAACTCGTCGGCCGTCATGCACGTCGTGCAGGGATTCGACCCCCGCCACGTCGGCGTGTTCGCGGACGTGGGGCATCTGTCCATCTGCGGGGAGCCGATCGACATGGCCCTCGACATCGTCCGGGCGTACCTGGCCGTCGTTTCTTTCAAGGACCTGATGCGGGTGCAGCAGATCCGGGACGGTGAGCGGCAGTGGGCGGTCGACGTAGTCCGACTGGGCACGGGTTTCGGGGACTGGAAGACGGTGTTGTCCACGCTGAAGACCCAGGGGTTCGACGGGCCCGTCAGCATGCACAGTGAATACGGGGGCGTACCCGTGGACACGGTCGTGGACCTCGCCCGGTCGGACCTGCGGTTCATCCGCAACCTGATGGAGCAACTGTAGGCCTACCTGCCTGCGTAGTCACCAGTGCCAGATCTGGTTCCAGGCCTCCATCCAGTCCCGGCCGTCGCTGACGACGGTCAGTTCGTCGGGAAACGAGACACCCGTCCGGCCCTTGTAATGGGCCGCGTTGTCCACGGTGTCCAGTTCGATGGTAATCTTCGTGGGGGCCGTTGGCACATAAGGTTTGATGGTCGGCCTGTCCGGTAGTTCCTGCAGGGCCTGCCGCGTGCCTTCCTCGATCATCTGCCGCGCGCGGACCGGGGGTATCTGCCGGGCCGAGTACCGGGACAGGCCCCGTTTCACGGCCACGACCGGCAGGTTATCTCCCAGCAGCTCCCGGGACTCGCGACAAACGGCCTCGTCGCCGGTGACCAGCAGCACGGGACAGCCGTAGTGCCCGCAGAGGGCGGCGTTGATGCCGACTTCACCCACTTCGTCGCCATTGAACCGCAGGCTGCGCCAGCCCGTCGTCGAGATCGTATGGCACATCACGCCGTCCGGCGTGTTCGCCCGGGCATGCATGCCGACGAACACCGCGGCGTCGCAGCCCGTCTCGAACATCTCCGTGTAACGCGACCAGGGATGCTTGGCGACCCACTCGCATCCGGGATCGAGCAACTCCGGCACCAGTGAATTGAAGGTCCAGTCGCCGCCCGCGCCGTGGCAGTCCACCACCACGATTTCCTCCGCGCCCGCGGCCCGGGCGCCCCGGACAGCGGCGTTGATCTCCTCCGTATACAGCCGCCGGCCTTCCTCATACATGGGCTTGCCGCCCGTGACCTGGTCCCAGGCCACGATGCCGCTCACACCTTCCATGTCCGTCATGATCAGTATGCGCATGGTGGATCCTCTCCGTGCTTAGGTTTGCCTGCTAACTCGTCCGCCGCGACCAGTTTCGCCGGTGGCCGTCATTCGGCATCAGCCGTTACTCGAACAGGGTTCGTTTCGACGCCGGGAGGATACCCGCCCGTTCGGCCCGTTCGAACAGGTCGCGTATCGCCGCTTCTCCGTCGTCTCCGTACTGCAGTGAATACTGATTCACGTAAAGCTCGATGTGTTGCTGCATGACCTTTTCGTCCATCTCCTGGGCATGACGCCGGATATAGGGCTTCACTTCATCAGGATGATCGTATGCGTATTCGATGCTTGATCGTATCGACCGGTTGAGCCGTTCGTGCATGGCGCCGCCCAGGTCCCGCCGTGCAAGGATACCGCCCAGGGGAATCGGGTGCCCCGTTTCTTCCTCCCACCAGGCACCGAGGTCGATCACCTGGGATAGGCCGTGTTCGGCGTAGGTGAACCGGCTTTCGTGAATGATCACCCCGGCGTCGACTTCGCCTCGCCGGCAGGCCGGCATGATCTGGTCGAATGGCAGGTAGACCAGGTGTTCCAGGCCGGGATCGAAGAGCCTCAGCAGCAGCGCCGCCGTGGTCAGCCGGCCGGGCAGGGCGATCTTCATGCCCCCCAGCCGATCCGGCCGCAGCGGTTCCCGCGCCACCACCAGGGGACCGCAACCTCTGCCCAGGGCCCCGCCGGACCGGAGCAGGACGTAGTCTTCCCTCATGTGGCCGAGGGCGTGAAAGGAGATCTTCGTCAGGTCCAATTCGCGCTGCAGGGCCAGGTTATTCAGGGTCTCGATATCCTCCAGCACCTCCCGGCAGTTCGGCGCATCGGGAATCCGCCCCTGGATCATGGCGCAGAAGATGAAGGTGTCGTTGGGACAGGGCGAGTAGCCGAGAGAAAGGGCGGTCATGGGGATGCCTGGCTGCGTGCGAGACGAAAGTCGCATAAACTACCTGAAAAAGGAGGCACCAGGGCCGTTCGGAGCATCAGCAGACCCCGCTTTCTACGATAAGTTCCACGGCTTGCTGACAGCGCCGGATCGCCAGGGGCAGATCCCACTGCGACAGGTCCCGGTCGACCACCCGGTTGCTGATGCCGCGTATTTCCACAAAGGGAATCCCGTTGGCCTCGGCAATGTGGGCCGCGGCAGCGCCTTCCATGTTCTCGCATACACCACCGTAACGGGCGGCCAGCGTATCGCCGACCGCCTGTATGCCGCTACACTGTTGCACCGTGACGAAGGGACCGAAGGCGACCTGGTACGACGATCGGCTTTCCAGCCCGGCTTCCAGGCACCGGCGGATGTGTTCAGTACGCCGGGCGTCGAGCGGTATCCTGTTGTACAGGGGCTTTCTGGGCGTCTGCCCTGCCTGCCCTGCCTGCCCTGCCTGCCCTGCCTGCCCCTGGGCGCCGGTCCGCCCTGTCCGGGCCGGAATTATGGGAAAGCCCATCCCCTCCAGGTCCATCCACCCTTTCGGGGTCAGGACGCCGGTATCGCCGTAGCACTCCTCGGTGGCAACGGCGAGGTCACCTGCTCCGAGACCGGACCGCACGTATGCGCCGCCCACGCCGAACTGCAGGATCACGGCGGGGTCATGGCGCGTCAGCGCAAGGGTCAGGGCCGCGGCCGTATTGACCTGGCCCACGCCGCCCTCGATCAGGAGCACCGATTTTCCGCACAACGTACCCAGGCGCCAGGGCCGGGCAATGGGATGGTCCGTCCCGGAGATCTCCATCCGGGTCCGGACCGGCTCCTGTTCCAGATCCGTGGCGGTGATGAGCAGAAAGTCCAGTTTCATAGCTGATCCGGTACCCGGCCCTCGACGGCCAGCAAATAAAGGGTCTGGGAAACGGCCGAGGTATTTACCCATTCCTGGTAGTCTGCTTCCGCGGCCGCTCTCTGCGATTCAGTCAGGTACTCGTCCCGAACCAGTTGAAACCCACGGGTCGCAGCGACCGCCGACCAGATGCCCAGCCGGGATTTTCCGTCGCCGTCATGGCTGTTGGCGTGTTCGTGCTGCGCGGTTACCCGTATATCATTGAGTCCCAGCCGCTCCAATACAGACGCGAGATGGTCGGCAATCGCGTTGTCCATGCCGGCATCGGAACGCCAGGCCAGGAACGCTTCATAAAACGTCGTCATGCTCGCGGGGGGCCGCGGGTCCCATACGATCTTCTCGTGATTGTAATCCAGCGCAAGATACCGCCCGCCGGGCGTGATGGCGCTTATGCAACATTCGATCGCCCGCCTGGGAGAGGAGAGCCACTGGATCACCCGGGCCGCGCTGACCAGGTCGAACACGCGACTGAACGGCATATGGTGAATATCGGCTGTAACGAAACCGGGACCACGAGGACTTGCGCCGACGGCCTGCCGGATCAGGCCTGCGTCGATATCGAGCCCTACGGTGATGCCTTGATCGTTTTTCTCGTGAATGCCCCGTGTGATCGTTCCGGTTCCGCACCCGACGTCCAGTACGCGCATCCCCGGTTGGAGCAGTTCATCAAGCCGCCGGTGCGAGGAAGAAAGCGTTCGTTCATTCAGGATCTCTTCCGTACCGGATGGCATATGCGCGCGAACCCGCGCCTGATCCGCCCCCTTCCGTCTATCACCCTTCCGCGTATCACCCGTCCGCCTATCCTGCTTCAGCATTCGACATCGACCCACCCGCCCGTTTCGTGGGACCTGACCGCCGCGTCGATGACAAGCTGGGCCGCCAGGCCGTCCCGGAATGTGGGCGGTTCGTCCTCATCCCGCCGGATGTTGTTAAGAAAAGTCGTCACGATGGTGCCGTCGCCAGGCGGTTCCGGCATCTCGACGGGCTTGTACTCCGCTTCCGTGGACCGTTCCATGAGGCGCCGGTCGTCCGCCATCTCCCAGCGGTAGGAGGTCCGCTCGCAATCCACCCGGATGGAATGTTCCTGGTGGAGCCTGCTGGTCCGGATCGACCCACGGGCGCCGTTTTCAAACCGCAACAGCACCTGGCAGACGTCATCGTTTTCCACCGGTCCGGTCTCCCGGGGAATATCCAGTTTCTCCGCTCGATGCAGCCGGCGCAGTTCGCCGAAGTGTACGCCTGAAGTCAGCACCGGACGTCGCGGAATGTAAGTGGCCAGCTCCGCGTTTACCTGCCCAATATCTCCGACCAGCCAGCGAGCCGCATCGATCATGTATACCGCCAGGTCCCCCAGGGCCCCGGTTCCGGCCTCGGTCCGTCTGAACCGCCAGGTCAGCGGAAAGCGGGGATCCCGGGCCCAGTCGAAAGACCAGTGGGCGTCGAAAGTATGGATCTTTCCGGCCCTTCCTTCCCGCAACAGGCGGAAAAGAAGCCGGAGTGCCGGAAAAAGGCGAATGCCCGACTGCACGCCCGTTTTCACGGGGCCCGACTTCGCGGCAGCGCACATCTCCCGGGCCTGCGACCCGTTCAGTGCAAGGGGCTTTTCGCAGAACACGGATTTCCCGGCGGCCAGGGCCGCGAGGGCGATGGGATGGTGCAGGTGATGGGGCGTGGCGATACCGACGGCGTCGATATCGTCGCGATTAAGCAGTTCGTCCGCGTCCCGGCACACGTGGGGAATGTCATACTGTTCCGCCAGGGATCGGGCGCTTTCGATACGGCGGCTGGCAACCGAAGTCAGCGTGGCCTCTTTACGCCACGCCTCCGCATGGGAATGGGCGATGTGCCCGGCGCCGATCATGCCGATGCGAACGATGTCATTCATGGAGCAGACCGCCCTGCCGGAGCAAAGCCTCCGTGGTCGGTTCCCTTCCGCGGAAATCCCGGAAGACGTCCATGGGATGCCGGCTGCCGCCCAGGGCCAGGATGGTATCGCGGAACCGCCTGCCCAACCGCTGCATCTCCTCTTCGTTCTCAAGCCCCGCTTCCTCGAAGGCGGAGAAGGCGTCCGCGCTGAGCACTTCCGACCACTTGTAACTGTAGTAACCCGCGGCATATCCTCCCGCGAAAATGTGGGAGAACGAGCAGAAGAACCGGTCTTCCTCCAGCGACGGCAGGATCAGCGTCTCCGCGTCGATCTGTCGCTGCACGTCCAGGATCGTCTCCGTTCCCGCGGGATCGAAATGCTCATGCAGTTCCATGTCGAGCAGGCCGAAGTTGACCTGCCTGAGCGTGTTACTGCCCTCCCGGAAGGTCCTGGCGCCGAGCAGTCGTTCGATGATCTCGTCGGGAAGCGGTTCGTCCGTTTCGTAGTGACGGGCCAGGCCCTTCAGCGTCCCCCGGTCGTAACACCAGTTTTCCATGAACTGGCTGGCGATCTCCACCGCGTCCCATTCCACGTTGGATATGCCGGACGCCATGCCGTAGTCGATGGTGGTCAGCATATGCTGAAGCGCGTGGCCGAATTCGTGGAACAGTGTTTCCACTTCGCGGAACGTCATGAGCGAGGGCTTCCCGCCGACGGGTTTGCCCTGGTTGCAGATCATGTAGGCCACGGGCAGCCGGGCGGCCTGTCCCGCGGAAGCCATGACCGCGCTTCTGCCCACCAGCGTATCCATCCACGCACCGCCCTGCTTCTCCGCCGGACGGCTGTACGGGTCCAGGTAGAAGGCCGCCATGGGTTCGCCACGGTCGTCGAACACCCGGAAGAACTGGACGTCCTCGTGCCAGACCGGTGCCTCGCCGGTCGCTTCCTCCAGGCGCACGCCGAACAGGCGCTCCGTGAGTTCGAACAATCCGCTCAGCACGCGCGGCAGCGGGAAAAAGGGTCTCAGTTCTTCGTCCTTCAGGTCGTAGCGCGCCTCGCGAAGCCGTTCCGCCCAGTACGGAACGTCCCAGTGCTTGAGTTCCTCGTCCTCATCGTCACCGTACACTCCATCCACGCCGGCCAACTCCTTCAACGCTTCCATGTCCCGCTCGGCGGCGCCGCGGCCCGCCGCGCGCAATTCGCCGAGTAATCGCCGCACCGATTCCGCGTCCGTCGCCATTTTCCGGCTGAGGCTCAACGCTGCGAAGGTGTCAAACCCGAGCAGTCTGCATTTATCAATCCTCAGTGCGATGATCTCCCTGGCCACGTCTTTGTTGTCCCACTGGCCGTCCGACGCCTTGGATATGAAAGCACGGTACATGCGCTCGCGCAGGTCCCGGCGCTTGCTGTGCTGCATGAACGGCATGAAACTGGGATAGTCCAGCGTGAGCACCCAGGGTCCGCCCGAAGCCGTGGCCTCTTCGTGACCCTCCTGCCGGGCCGTATCCGCTGCCAGTTCGAGCAGGGTTTCCGGAAGGCCCACGGTCTCTTCGGCCTCCGTGAGCTTGATTTTGAATGCCTTTGTGGCGTCGAGGACGTTGTTGGAGAACTTCGTGCTCAGCTCCGCCAGCCGCTGGCTGATCTCGTTGTACCGGTCCTGGTCCGCGTCGTCCAGGCCCACGCCGTTCAACTCCGACTCGCGAATGGCCGAATCCAGGATCCGCTGCTGGGCAGGCACGAAACTGTTCGCTTCCTTGCTGTCCCGCAAGGCGCAGTAGGCCTGGTAGAGGGGCTTACTCTGGCCGAGCCGGTTGCCGAACTTGACCACTTCTGCGAGCAGGGGATCGTACACTTCCCGCAACTCGGGCGAGTTCTTCACCCCGTGCAGGTGGGACACGATACCCCAGATACGGCCGAGGTCGTCTTCGATGCGCTCTAGCGGATCCATCAGTTCACGCCAGGTGCGTGGCGAGGTATCTTCAAGCCGGGCCACGGCCTGTTCGCAGTCCTCGAGCAGGGCACGGATTCCGGGTTCGATATGGCGGGTTTCGATCCGGTCGAATGAGGGAAGATCGTCCCAGTTCAGCAACGGATTGTTTTCCATTTTCGATCGCCTTGCCTTTTTGTTGCGTACGTTTATCTTGGGGTACGATCCGCGCCGGAAATCGAGGCGCGGGAACCGTAGCAAATTACGAAGGACCACGGTCTAAATCAACCGATCATTTCCATCCGAACCGGAACGAAAAGGATGACGGAAAAGCGATTCAAACGGCGGCTGCAACGGTACCCCGCGGTGAGTGACCTGCGGATGCTGACGCGCAAGCGGCTACCGCACATCGCCTGGGAGTACCTCGACTGCGGCACGGGCGACGAACGGGCCGTGGCGAGGAACCTGGAGCGCATGGCGGAGGTCTCGCTCGCACCGGTTTTCATGAAGGGCGAACTGAAACCGGATCTGACCACGACCCTGTTCGGACGGACCTACAGCGTGCCCTTCGGCATGGCGCCCGTGGGACTCACCGGGCTCATGTGGCCCCGGGCGGAGTTCATCCTGGCCGCCTCGGCCGCGAAATACCGCTTTCCCTACTGCCTGAGCACGGTGGCCACGCAGGCGCCGGAGACGGTCGGACCCATCGTGGGCGACATGGGCTGGTTCCAGCTCTATCCGCCACGGCGGCGCGAAGTACGCGACGATCTGCTGAAGCGCGCGATGGACGCGGGATTCCATACGCTCGCGGTGACGGCGGACGTGCCCATGGGCAGCCGCAGGGAACGGACCAGCCGAGCGGGCCTGGAGACGCCGCCGCGGATCACGGCGGGTTTCGTGTATGAAGCGCTGACTCACCCCACCTGGACGATCCAGACCCTGCTCGCCGGGCTGCCCAGGCTCCGGGCCATCGAGAAGTACGCCGATTCGAAGCAGATGGGCGAGGTGGCGAGTTACGTCGGCCAGGAACTGGGCGGCACCCTGGACTGGGACTATATCCGGGAAGTCCGTGATCTATGGGATGGACCGGTGATTGTGAAGGGCGTCCTGCACCCCGACGACGCGGAGCGGGCGATCGAGGCCGGCGTGGACGGCATCCAGGTCTCGAACCACGGCGCGCGGCAGTTCGACGGCACGCTCGCCGCCATCGACGCACTGCCGCCCATCGTCCGACAGGTCAACGGACGGGCCCGCATCCTCTTCGACAGCGGGGTGCGCACCGGTCTGGACATCATCCGAGCGCTCGCACTGGGCGCTGATTTCGTGATGCTGGGAAGGGCTTTCATGTACGGTGTAGGCGCCTTCGGCAAGACGGGCGGCGACCACGCCTTCGAGATCCTGAAGGCCGACCTCGAAGTCAACATGGTCAACCTGGGATGTGCCTCGTTGGACGAGATTCCCGCTCCGGTCCGCCCGGAGTCCGCGTAGCAAGCCTGCCGCGCTCATCCTGCCGCTTCCTGCTCAACGCACCGCGCTCAGTCGGCCGCCCAACCGCAGACTGCCTTCTCCACAGCCGGCCCCCTCCCGACCGCCTCACCGTACTCATCCCGCCGCTTCCGCAAGCGTCCCCCGCCCCGTTTTCCTTGAATAAACCAGGCTGCAGCACCCCAGGCCGACGGAGAAAGCGGTCCCTATCGCCGCCAGCAGCAGCATGCCGCCCGATTCGAAGAGGAATCCCGTCACCAGGCTGGCCGAACTCGCCGACAGGGCGATGAACATCTCGTTGACGCCCTGCACGCGGCCCCGTTCCAGGGGCGCGAGCGCGTTCGAAAGCAGGGAGGAGCCGGCGATGAAGCAGAAGTTCCACCCCAGGCCGAGGAGGAAGAGGGCGATCGTCAGGGGGATGAACCGGGGCGAAACCGGGGTGATCACGCAGGATACGACGAGAATGAGCACGCCCCACTTCACGATGGCGTGCTGGCCCCACCGCATGATCAGCCGCCCGGTGATGCCGGAAACGCCGAACATGCCGATGGCGTGCGCCATGATGACCCACGAGATCAGCCACGTGCCGTGGTCGTGGTGGCTCATGTGCAGGGGCGTAATCACCATGAGCAGCGTCATGACGAACTGGCCGATCACCATGGCCGCGATCCCGTACCGGACGTGCACGTTGCGGAGGATCTCCCGCACGGGACGGGTGGTCGTCTCGTCGATTTCCGATTCGGCGGAAGGCTTGATGCGCCGGGCAAGGTCGAGCGGGTCGGGGCGGACCAGGAAGAGGGTAAGCAGGACTGCCGCCAGGCTCAGGCCCACGCCGACGACGAAGGGCCCCGACATGGGCGGATAGCCGTACTGCGCGATCCAGATCCCCGCGGGCGCCACCATCATGGCGCCGCCGATGGCGCTGATGGTGCCGGCGGACACGATTCGGCCGATGATGCGCGCCCGTTCGTCTTCGGGATAGATTTCCGCGCCGATGAAACGCGCCTGCTCGCTGGAACTGCGCGCCATGCCGGCGAAGAAAGACGCGACGCAGAATCCCGCGAAGGAATGGACGGCCACGCTGAAGAAACTGGCCGCGGCGGCGATCAGGGACGACAGGTATCCGGCCGTAAGCCCGGCCCGGCGACCCAGGCGGTCCATGATCCAGCCGAAGGGGAAGGCGCTGATCGAGCGCGCGAGAAAGGCGATGGTCATGGGCACGCCCGTCATGCGCTCGCTGTCGGACAACTGCGCCGCCAGGATGGGCACCACCGTGAAGGCCGCGACCTGGGTAGCGCCGAAGAGGGCCTGGGTAACGAAGAGGGTGTGGGTGATCCGGCTGCGGACCGACTGAAGCTGTTCCGGTTCCATTATGTTCACGCGGCCCGGTGATCACGCCGTACTGCCGCAGGCAACTCCTCTCCCGATCAGATGACTTCCAGTTGGTCCCGGTCCGGCAGCGCGGGGAAGGGCACGCTCGGCAGGGTCTGGTACCAGAAGGCCACCGAAGCGACGTCGTCCTGGAGCGCCTGGTACGGGCCGCCCTGGGTAAAGCCGAGCAGTTGCCGCCAGCCCAATGCCTGGATGGTTACCTTCAGGTCCTCCTCGAACCGCACCGGATCCGACACGTGCCACCGGTACATGCCGAACCGCTGCTGGGACTTGTACATGCCGTCGGGGCGGATGACCTGGGGCATGCCTGCGTACGGGGTGGTGTATTCCACGTACCGGCCGTCGATGTCGAAGTTGTACGAACCGCAGAAGTAGTCCTCGACGCCCGTCCCGCAGATCGTCGGAAACTCGTCGTCCCCGTCGATGTAGAATTTGATCTCCCCCTCGCCCCACCATCCGTTGCTGTTGGATCCCCACGCCATGTAGGTACCGACGTAATGGCCGTGCCCCTTCACGCCGTCCAGTATGGTGAACACCTCTTTGTAGGGAACGGGGTTCGTCCGCCGGAAGCTCGCGTGGAAGTAGCCGACATCCTCGGGGATCTCGGTCAGCGTGTAGTCGATCTGGTAGTACACGCGCATCTTCTCGTCGGCGATGTTCTCCAGCGTGATGCGGCAACGCTTGCGAAAGGGCATCTCCCAGTAGCAGTTGAACGCGCTGGCCGGGTTCACGCACACGGCCAGCGAGGACACGTGGGCGTATTCACTCCACCCGCAGGCGAAGAAATCGCCCATGGGGCATTCCACGGAGGGATACTCTTCGTCATCCCAGTAGATACGCAGGATCGCGAAGCGCCAGTGGCCGGTGGGCGTCAACCAGATATGCTGAATGGCCCCGGGCCCTTCGATATCGGCCATCGTCAGCGTTTCCCCCGCTTCGATGTCGAAGGAAGGGGAGATCTTCCAACCCTGCCCCAGGTGCCGCGCGTTATGGGCGCCGGTGCCCTCCGTGGCCATGCCGCCCCGGCCCTTGCCGCCGTCCGTGTTTTCCGGCGAGATGGACCGCGTCTTGGCGCGCGACAGGCGAGACAGGTTTCCCATGTCCATGCCCAGTCCGTTGAACATATGCGCATCTCCTTGTGATATCTTCTCTTGATAAGGTGATCTCGGCTTCACTATAATACGTTCCGCGATGGCACGCGCACAGGTCTTTTTAGGTGTCCACAACCGACGAAAGCGACGGTGTAATTTGCAACGCGACGTACTCTACTACATCGCCGATCCCATGTGTTCCTGGTGCTGGGGGTTCAGTCCGGTGCTGGAGGCGGTTTCCGGCGTGCTTCCGGAAGAAATCCCCATCCGCTACGTCATGGGCGGCCTGGCCCGGGATGCTGAAGACCCCATGCCTGAAGAAACCCGGACCTACGTGCAGTCCCAGTGGCGGCTGGTCGCCGAAAGGACGGGCGCGGAATTCAACTGGGATTTCTGGAAGGACTGCGAGCCCAGGAGATCGACCTATCCGGCTTGCCGGGCGGTCATCGCCGCCGGGATGCAGCGGCCGGACGGCATCGGTGCGATGTTTCACGCGATCCAGCGGGCTTACTACCTCGAAGCGCGTAACCCCTCGGACGCGGAAACACTCGTTCAACTCGCCGGCGAATTGAAGCTGGACACGAAGCGTTTCTCTGATGACCTCGTTTCGGCCCGCACCGACGAACTGCTCCACGAGGACTTCGCGCTTCGCCGGTCCCTCCACGCCGACAAGTTCCCCACGATGATCCTGGAACACGACGACAACCAGTTCTGGCTGGCCTACGGGTACGAAGAAGAAGACCTGGTGGTGGACCTGCTGACTTCGTCGCTGCTGTCCTGAAAAGGTTCCGGGCCGACGTCTGGCCGATGCCGGTCAGCCGGACGCTACATCCCCTCGACCCTGGGATCGATCCACATATACACGAAATCCACCACGATGTTGGCGCAGACCACCATCGCGGCCGAAAAGAGCACGACGCCCATGATCATGGGCACGTCGAGATTGAAGACCGACTGCAGGGCCAGGACGCCCAGGCCGGGCAGGGCGAAGACGTTCTCGGTGAACACCACGCCGCCCATGAGCGCGGCCATGTCGAGACCCAGGACGGTAATGACGGGGATGACGGCGTTCCGCAGCCCGTGCTTGAACAGGACGGCGTACTCGGGGATCCCTTTGGCGCGGGCCACGCGCACGTAATCGGCGTTCAGCACCTCCACCATGTTCGTGTGAACGAGCCGGGCGTAGTAGCCCGTAATCACCAGCGCGAGGGTCGCCGCCGGCAGGATGATGTGGGTCCAGCCCGCCCATCCGGCCACCGGAAACAGCCCGGTACGGTAGGCCAGGTAGTACTGCAGCATGCGGGCCAGCCAGAAGACCGGCAGGGAAATGGCGACCAGGGATACGATGAGCACCGCCCGGTCGATGGCCCGGCCGCGGTATTTCGCCGTGAGGACACCCAGCGGCACGCTCATCAGCATCCACAGGCATACCGCGGTCAGCGCCAGGGAAAGGGTTACCGGAAACTTCGCCAGGAGGGCGTCGAGCACCCGCTCTCCCGTCACCAGGGACGTGCCGAGGTCGCCCCGCAGAAGGTTGCCGATATAGCGGCCGTACTGCACGATGAGCGGATCATCGAAGCCCATTTCTGTGCGGATCCGCTCGATGGTTTCCGCATCGGCGTTCGCCCCCGCGTATACCCGCACCGGATCGGCCGGAACCGCGTGCACGATCAAAAACGTGATCACCGTGGTCCCCCACAGTATCACGGCCGCCCATCCCAGGCGGCGCAGGATCCTGCTCAACATGGCGAGGTCCTTCTATAGGGCAGGGGTCTTCTATGGTTTCGGCCGTGTTTCATGGTTCGATCCACATCAATTCATAGCGGATGGGCCAGACCGGATTGAGCTTCAGGCCCTTGAGCCAGGGTTGCCGGAGCAGGTACATCTGCGGGTAGTACAGGAATACCCAGGGCGCGTCCTCCACCACCAGACGCTCCGCCTCGCGGTAGAGTGCCAGGCGATAGTCCATGTCCGTGCTGGTGGACGCCTCGTCCAGCAACGCATTTACCGATGCATTGTCATAGAATGCCACGTTGGTGCTGTTCACCTCGGTTATCCGGTTGCCGTTCAGGAGCACGTCGAGGAAATTGCTCGGATCCGGATAGTCCTGGTACCAGCCGAAGGTGGAGAAAGGTACCGCGCCGCGCCGGCCCGTCGCTTCGATCCGCGTCGAACCGGTGACCGGCCTGATTTCCACGGTGATACCGACCTCTCCGAGGTCCTGCTGCACCGCCTGTCCAATCTTGGTATCGATGCCGCTTTGGGCCGTTATCATGAGTTCGGTGGTGAATCCATCCGGGTATCCGGCCTCCGCGAGCAGCCTGCGGGCCTTTTCCGGGTCGTGGTCGTATCCTTCGAGCTCCTCGTTGAATCCCGGCATGCCGGGCGGCAGCACGCCTCGGGCAAGGATGCCCCGGTCGCTGATCAGGCTCACGATCCGCTGCCGGTCGATGGCGTGGTTGACTGCCCTGCGCACGTTCACGTGGTCGAAGGGCGGCATCTCGGTGTTCATGGAGAGGTACTGGATGGCGTTCAAGGGTTGATGGGCGACGCGTTCGCTGAGGACGGGGTCTTTCATGACCCGGATGAAGTCCGCGTCTGGAATCCCCGTCGCCGTAACGCTCGCGATGTCCAGCTCGCCCCGTTCGAACATCATCATGTGCAGAGTCTCGTCTCCGCCGACCATCAGTTCGATGGCTTCCAGCCGGACCTCGTCCGCCCGGTAGTAGGATGGATTCTTCTCGAGACGCATGCGCGTTCCGCGCTGCCAGTCCGCCAGCACAAAGGGTCCCGCGCCAACGGGATAGCGACCGAAAGTCTCCCCGAGCCGCTCCACCTCCTCTCGTGGTACGGCGTACGCGAAGGGCATGGCCATGCAGTACAGGAAGGGCAGATCGGGATGGGCCAGCTCGATCACCAGGGTCTCGGGGTCGGGTGTGCGCAGGCCCGTGACCCGGTCCGCCGAACTGTCCTGAAACGCCCGGGCACCGGCGATGTTCCGGTAGAACCCCTGCCCTGGGGATTTGGTGGCGGGATCCAGGATCCGTTGGAGGGACCAGGCGAAATCTTCCGAGGTGATTTGCCGGCCGTTCGAGAACCGGATGTCCCGGCGCAATTTAAAGGTAATGGTCCGGCCATCCTCGGAGATCGTCCACGAACGCGCGTGCCAGGGTACCAGGTTCAAATCGTCGTCATAATCGATCAGACCGTGGAACATGGCGCGGACCAGCGGCCAGGTCACCACGTCGTAGGCGATGGCCGGATCGAGTGATCGCGGGTCCGATGGCACGGCGATCCGCAGGACGTTCTCCTCCGGGTGCAGACGGCTGGGAGGGGCGTCTCCGGAACATGAAACCGCGAGGAACAGCACCACAAGACACATCGAAGCCCACAACCGGGGACCAGGGGCGGCTTCGAACGTGGAATGCAGCGCCGCGGATTGCTGTGCCTGTGTACCATTCATCGTCCCTGTCCCTCCTTCACGTAGGGATCCAGTACTTCCTGCAGGCCCTGGCCGAGCAGGTTGAATCCCACCACGGCCGTGACGATGAACAGGCCCGGAGCCATGGTGAGGTGCGGAGAGACGATGAAGTACGGCTGTCCCTCCGCGATCATGGTACCCCACGAAGGCGCGGGCGGCGGCACGCCGACCCCCAGATAGCTCAGTCCGGCGTCGAGCAGCACGGTATTCGCCGTGGCCAGGGAACCGAGCACGATGGTCAAGGGAAGGATGTTGGGCAGGAGGTGCCGCACCATGATACGGATGTCGGAACAGCCGATGGCCCGGGATGACGTAACGAACTCCCGGGTCTTCAGGATCAGTACCTGGCTTCGGATGGTCCGGGCGATCCAGGTCCAGCTTACGAGCCCAATGACGAGGAACACGCTGATAAGGCCCCGTTTCAACGTGATATCCAGCACGTGCCAGTCCAGGGACTCGAAGTGGATTCGGATCACGCGTCCATCCATCAGTCCGGCGAAGGCGATGGCCAGAAGCAGCCCGGGTATGGCCAGCATGACGTCGGTCCCGCGCATGAGCAAGGTGTTCACCCAGCCGCCATGGAATCCTGCCAGCATGCCCACGGTCACCCCGACGCAAACGGCGATGAGCATGGCCACGATGCCGACGAGCAGGGAGATGCGGGTGCCGTGCACCAGGCGGGCCAGCACGTCCCGTCCGAGTTGGTCCGTGCCGAGGAGAAACCGGTCGCCGGGCGGGATGGGCAACCCGTCGGCATCGAGACCGTCCGCCAACTGCTGCATGGGGTCCTGTAGATAACCCAGCCCGGTCAGGACCGGGGCGGCCAGTGCCAGGGCCGCCAGGAACAGGACCAGGCCGCCGCCGGCGCAGACCATGTGGTGCTTCAGCATGCGCCGCAGGAAGGGCAGAGACGCCGGGCCGGTCTCTTCCGACTCGACGCTGACGGCAGATGGGGAAATGACGGTCATGGTAACCTTCTATCCTCAGGAACGCACCCAATCCTTGAAACGCGCCGGTCCGCACAACCACAACACCGAATCCGTCACGGGCCCGAATCGGTCACTGGCCCGAATCGGTCAGGCCGTGGGGTATTCCAGGCAGATTCCGCTCCGTGACCGCGACGCGTCGCCGATCGCACGGAGCAGGTCCTGGTAGAAACGCCGTTCGTCGGCGGACAGGGTGATCAGGGCCTCATTCCTCCACAGGTCGGCCAGACACCGCCGGGCAGGCCTCGACATCATGCGGTAGTCCGAATTCCCGTACATGCCGGGTTGATTGAGCAGAGGATCGTCCGCCAGCGTACCGCCCGTTCCCACCAGGAACAGGTCGTCCTGCAGCCGGGACCTGCTCGGTGACACCAGCAGATGACCGGTGGAATGACGGTCCGTCTTCAGCGTAATGCTCACGTGGAGACTTCGCGCCGAACCCGTCGCGGCTACGTACACGCGGCGCAGGGGAGCATCCAGCAGCGCCGCGGCCTTGCGGCACGACTGGAAGATACACCACCACTTCTGCCACTTCCCCCCTCCCGGCGAGGAAATCAGACGAAGGTATACCGGTTCCCCGAAATCGGCGTGGCGGCTCGTTTCAAGCATCGTCCGGAATCCGGCATCGGACCGGTGGATATCCGTGATGGGTATATCCAGATTACGCGCTCGGACGGGCAGCGGACCGGCCGTTCGCACGTCGACACCCTTTTCAGCCAGGCGTGCCGCATCCACGGCCATGCCCCGGTAGGGTGACAGGAAAAGGGCCTGCCGGGGCAGGTACGCGTCGAGGGCGTTCGGCCGTCCCGCGTTCGGCCGGGCGAACACCACGCCGTCCTGCGCCTCGAAATCCTCCCGGTAGAAATCGAATTCCCGCGGACCGCCTATGACCAGCCCATCGATTTCCCTCACGCCGCCTCCCCGCCGCACAGGGGCAGACGTACCGGCCGGTTCCTCACGATAGATTCGTAACCCGCGAGCAACACTTCCATGTGGTCCCGGGCGTCCCGGACGGTGAAGCGCGGCGTTGCGCCGGTGTCCAGCGCGTGTACCAGGTCATCCAGGGCGGCGCGGGTGAACTCAGTTCCCGTGGAGGTCAGCAAGGTGGGAGGGCCGCTGTGCCACTGCATGGGATCGTCTTCGTCGACGCTGTAATCGCCGTCCACGATGCGGTTTCTCAGGTGGGTATCGATTCCGGGGCGTTTTCCGTCGATCCGTCCCGTTCCCTTCGACCCGAACAGGTAGGCCAGGTTCGGTCCTCCGGCGCCATGGGACGCGATACCGTTGCGCCCGGCGGACATGGTGGCCACCCGGCCGGAACGGTCCACGAGGGTCAACGTCCCGAAGTCGTCCGCGCCATGGGCGGCATGCTCGGGGAAGAAGTGGGCGCCGCCCTGGCCGTATACCTCGACGATGGGGTCGAAACACTGCTGCACCAGGGCGACGGCATAGGCGCCGACCGTCAGCAATTCGCGTTTGATGTCCGGGAATTTCCACCTGCCCGGCGGCAGGAAACCGGGTTTACGCTGCGCACTCGTAATGGGCCGCGGGATCCCCTTGCCGAAGAGGATGTCGACGTGCATCGCCGTCAAATCGCCCAGGATCCCCGCGTCAATCATCCTTTTGCTCTGGTTGACGAAATCGTTGTAAACGTAACTGGGAAGGATAGATGTGACGCTTGAGCCTTCTACAGCGTCGACCACGTCACGGCATTCCCGCATGTTGCCGCCGATGTACTTGTCGATCCACAGGTGCTTGCCAGCCCGAGCGGCCAGCCTGGCGATCTCGGCGCGGCGTTCGATCTCGTGACCGATGCTCACGACATCGACCTCGTCTCGCCGAACGGCCGCCTCGATCCCTTCCAGATATGGCACGCCCAGTTGCTCGGCCCAGGTCCGGTTCAGCGGCTTGAGATAGGGGTCGATGTCCGCGTCGTCCGCCACCCCGACGATGCGGATCCGGGGATGATCCACGAAGGCGGGGACGAAACTCTTCTGGTGGCTGTGCTTGCTGAAACTGACCAGCAACACGCCGTAGACGCGGTCGGCCATAGCGACTCCATTTCAACCATGATGTACGCGAGCATCCAAGATAATCCGGGCCATCACGAGTGACAACCAAAACTGGGAATCGAACCACGCGGCCGGCCGGTGGTCTTTGGTCTTGTTTAACGCACGTAGCACAGTAAATTAACCCACATCCCTTTTCATTGCCGTTAACGTTACATCCACACCACTCATCAGCGAGAGAGGTACGCCATGGATGCCGTCCTGCGCACGATATCCGATTTCATGTGGGGACCCTGGACGATCGGCGTGCTCACCGTCCTCGGTCTCATGCTCACCGTGGCCAGCCGGGGGGTCCAGTTCCGTAAGTTCGGCACGGCCGTCGGCCTGGTCATGCGGGGCGCCCTGCGCAGGGACAAGGGCGAACAGGAATCGGGCGACATCTCGCCCTTCCAGGCGCTGACCACGGCCATGGCGGCCACCATCGGAAACGGAAACATCGCGGGGGTGGCGACGGCCATCGCGGTGGGCGGCCCGGGCGCGGCCTTCTGGATGGCGGCCATGGCGCCCCTGGGCATGGCGACGAAATACGCGGAGACCGTGCTGGCCCTGCGGTACCGGGGAAAAACGCGGGACGGCCTCATGCTCGGCGGCCCCATGTCCTATCTGAAGGAGGGGCTGAACCTGCCCACCATCGGCGCGATCTTCGCCCTCTGCGCCACGCTGGGCGGCCTGGGCGGCGGGAACATCAGCCAGGCGAACTCCATCGCCCTGGTCATGGACTCCCAGTTCCACGTGGCCAAGTGGATCACCGGCGCCCTGCTGACCGGCATCCTGGCCGTCGTCATCATCGGCGGGATCAAGCGCATCGGCCTGGTCGCGGAAAGGCTCGTGCCCACGATGGTGCTCGTCTACGCCGCCAGCGTGGTCTACGTCGTATTCACCCATTTCAGCTTGCTGCCGGCAACGCTCTGGCTGATCGTGGAAAGCGCCTTCACACCGGTGGCAGCCATCGGTGGTTTCGCCGGCGTGACGGTAGCCCGGACAATACAGTACGGCATCCGGCGCGGCGTCATCTCCAGCGAGGCCGGCCTCGGAAGCGCGGGGATCGCCCACAGTGCGGCGCAGACGAACAACCCGGTGCGGCAGGGGTACATCTCCATGATCGGCGTCTTCATCGACACGATCGTCGTCTGCTCCATGACCGCGGTAACCGTGGTCATCGCCGGCGTGTGGCACAACGGCGAAATCAGCACCGCCCTCGTGGCTTCCGCGCTCAACACGACCATCCCCTTCGGCGGAGCCATCGTGGCGCTCTGCTCCCTGATGTTCGGGTTCACGACCATGGTCACCTGGTCCTACTACGCCGAGCAGGGCCTGCGGTTCGTGACGGACTCCCGGGGCGTGGTGCTGGGCATCCGGATCACCTGGTGCGCGGCCGCCTTCTTCGGGGCCGTTTATGAAGCCCGGTTGATCTGGGACCTTGGCGATATCATGGTCGCCTGCATGATGTTTCCCAATCTCGTCGGATTGATCGGTCTGACCCGCGAAATACGCGTGGTATCCGGCAACGAACAGGCGGCCGGGGCCGCTTGACGGGCACGCGTTTATCGGGTATATTACCGGTGGGTTGGAACGGTGCGAAAAAAAACCGAACCGATTTCCGTTCCGGGGCCTCTTAGTATAGTGGACGGTATAGACGGTGCCTCCCGCACTTCACGCGCAACTGGAACCTGACGCAGGATACACGAAATGGCGCACACGGCGGACGAACTCATCATCGACAGCGTGCTGAACGGCAGTCCGGACGACTTCGAAAAGCTGGTGAAGCGGTATGACCGCGAGATCAGGCGTATCGTGGGATCCATGGTCAGGAACCGCCAGGACAGGCAGGATATCGTACAGGATATCTGGCTTTCCGTGTACCAGCGGCTGTCGTCCCTGCGCGACCCGGCGCGGTTTCCGCAGTGGCTGCGCGCCATTGCGCGCAACCGGTGCCTCGCCCACGTGGGTGACCGAAAGCACCGGGAGACCGCCTGGTCGGAGGTCCAGCCGGAGGAGGGCGTCGGAAGCCCCTGGCCGGGCGAAGAGCACCTGGACCGGGCAAAGCGCCGCAGCGTGAGGAAAGCCGTAGCGACGCTGTCGCACGCACTCGGTCGGACCGTCGCCATGTACTATTTCACCGGGTACTCCTGCGACGAGGTCAGCACGCGGATGAACGTCCCCGTGGGCACCGTGAAACGCAGGCTTTCGGATGCGCGAAGCAAGCTGCGGAGCATGTTCAGGGACTGGTCACCGTATCCGTCCGAAGGCGGCCTGGATCTCCGTCACCTGATCGTCGCCGCACCGATCTGCACCGGTTTCTGAATTCTCCTTCCAACCCCCGAACGAACCGAGGTCTTCAACAAGACATGTCCCAACCACCGCAGGACCGGAATCCGCACCCGCCCCCGGACCAACGACAGCCCCACCCCAGAAACGACCGGCAGCCACCGCCCGACAAGACGAGGAAGAACCGCTCGATCCTGATCTGGCTTGTGCTCTTCCTGTTCTTCCTGATGGCCGCGCAGTTCCTGCCCAGGCAGGGCGATAACGCGGTGACCGTGTCCTATACGCAGTTCCAGCAGTTTCTCGAAGCCGACAACATCGAGCAGGTCACTATCACCGAGAAGCTGATCACGGGCACACTGCGCCAGAACTCGTCGACCGTGGTCGAAGGCGCGAACCAGAGCCTGCGCGAATTCAAGGTATACATCCCCTTCGACGATCCGGAGCTGGTGGCCGACCTCATGGCCAAGAACGTCATGGTTACGGCCGAACCGGAAGCCACCAACTGGGTGGGCTACCTCATCGCCGCCCTGCCGTGGCTGCTGCTCATCGGGTTCTGGATTTTCATCCTGCGCCAGATGCAGTCGGGCCAGCGCGGCATGTTCTCCTTCGGCAAGAGCCGGGCCAAGATGATCGTGGAAGACCGGCCCTCCATCACCTTCGCCGACGTGGCCGGCGTGCTCGAGGCCAAGCGCGACCTGCAGGAGATCGTGGAGTTCCTGAAGAACCCGGACAAGTTCCACGCCCTGGGCGGCCGGATACCGAAAGGTGCCCTGCTCCTGGGACCGCCTGGCACGGGAAAGACCCTGCTCGCCAAGGCCGTCGCCGGTGAGGCGGGCGTGCCCTTCTTCAGCATGAGCGGATCGGACTTCGTGGAGATGTTCGTCGGCGTGGGCGCTTCCCGCGTGCGGGACCTCTTCGACCAGGCCCGCCAGAACGCACCGTGTATCATCTTCATCGATGAAATCGACGCCATCGGACGACACCGGGGCGCCGGACTCGGCGGCGGGCACGACGAGCGGGAACAGACCCTGAACCAGTTGCTGGTGGGGCTGGACGGTTTCGAGAAAACGGACTCCATCATCGTGATCGGCGCGACGAACCGTCCGGACGTGCTCGATCCCGCGCTGCTCCGCCCCGGCCGCTTCGACCGGCACATCGTCGTCGACCGGCCGGACGTGGTGGGACGGGAGAAGATCCTGGAAATCCACGTAAAGAGCCGTAAAATCCCCCTCGACGACTCGGTCAGACTGGATGTTCTCGCCAAGGGCGTGCCCGGCATGGTCGGCGCGGACCTGGCCAACATGGTGAACGAGGCGGCGCTCATCGCGGCGCGGTACGATCGCGCTTCCGTAACCAGCGAAGACTTCGAAGAAGCCAAAGAAAAGATCATGATGGGATCGAAGCGCCAGCTCGTCATCAGCGACAAGGAGCGGGAGATCGTGGCCTACCACGAAGCCGGCCACGCCCTTGCCTTCGAACTCATCCCCGAAATCGATCCCCTGCACAAGGTGACGATCCTGCCGCAGGGCCGGGGTCTTGGCGTGACCATTCCCCTGCCGGAGGAACGCTACCTCCAGTCCCGCTCGTACTGCCTGGGCACGATGGCCGCGGCCCTGGGCGGACGGGCGGCCGAACAGATCGTCTTCGGCGAAGTGACCTCCGGCGCGCAGAGCGACATCGAGCAGGTCACCCGTATCAGCCGCCACATGGTATGCGACTGGGGGATGAGTGAAGAACTCGGGGCCACGGCGCTGGGCGAGAAAGAGCACGAGGTCTTCCTCGGCCGGGACATCGCCCACCAGCCCAACTACAGCGAGACCACCGCCCATCGTATCGACCAGGAGATCCAGCGTTTCGTGACCGAGGCGGGAGAACGTGTGGAAAAGCTGCTCAAAGAGTACGAACCCCAGCTACACGTCGTAGCCAAGGCCCTTCTAGAACGGGATACACTCTCCCGGGACGAGGTGGCCGCGCTCATCGAAGGCAAGACCCTGCCCCCAAAGAAGGATGACAACGCTGGATCGAAGGAAGTCGCGCAAGAGGACGGCGAGGGGGCCGCTGAGGAGACGCAGAAGGAAGTCGCGCAAGATGACGGCTCGGGCGATACGGAGAAGCCATCGGCGGAAGAAGCGACAGCTGAAACGCCGTCCACGGACGGCAACGGTGTCGCAGCGGTAGACGGCTCGGACGGGTCGGAAAAGTCGGACGAGGAGCCGGTAACGGCACCCGATCTCGATGAAACCGTGGAAACGTCGAAGGGGCGTTAACCCGACGTACTGCAGGCTGACGGAATACCCAAAACAAAGCCCGGCGGAGATCGCCCCGCCGGGCTTTTTGTAATTAACGGTCAGGAACCAGTTGTACTTAACTGGACTTGGCCAGCACGTCCTTGAGGGTCTGGAGGAATACCTCGGTTTCCGCTTCCGTACCGGCGGAGACCCTGATCCAGTCGCGGAACTCCCGCTGCCGCCGGGAACTGATCCAGACGTTTCTCGCGCGCATTTCCCGGACCACCTGCATGGCCGGTCGCTTAATATCGGCCATTACGAAGGTACCCTGGGACGGCAGGTATTCGATCCCCATCTCGTCGAAAGCGGCGTAACACCGCTTCTTGAAATCCCAGACCGCCTCGCGTGACTTCTGAAGGTGCTCCAGGTCGCGGACCGCGGCTGCGCCGGCCACGGTGGCCAGGGCGTTCGGCGACTCCTGGTAGTATTTCCGCATTTCGTCTTGGATTTTCTGAGAGGCGACGCAATACCCCAGTCTCACGGCGGCCAGCGCATAGGCCTTCGAAAAGGTCCTTACCACGGCCACATTGTCGTACTTGACCGCCAGCGGCACCGCGGAGGGAATCGGATCCTGCTCAACGAAGTGCAGGTACGCCTCGTCGATGACCACGATGGCGGAAGACGGAAGCTTGTTGATGAAGGCTTCGATTTCGTCGGGTTGAAGCAGCGTTCCCGTGGGGTTGTTCGGATTGGTGATGACGACCAGCGACGTCCTGTCGGACGCCAGGGCGGCCATTGCGTCGAGGTCGTGCTTGTATTCCGGTGTCATCGGCGCACGGATGATGTTGACGTCGACGCCGAACATGTCGTTGTAATCACTGGCTGAGCGGGAAATCGACCCGTATCCATACTCCGCTTCGATGACTTCGCCGCCGTTGCGGCTCAGATAGGCCAGGCAGAGCAGGTCCAGGATGAGACTGGATCCCGGAGTCAGCATGAAGGGACTGGGAGGCGGCCTGAAAAACGAGCGCCGCATGGAATCGTCCGGCTCGGGCAGTTTCACCCCGTCGAAGGTCGACAGGGCCTGCATCAGATCGCTCAGGTCCGTGCCGTAGCGGTTGACGCCGAACATCCGGTTTGCCATGGCCTCGATGGCCCGGGGCGACGGTCCCAACGGATTCTCATTCAGGCTCATGCGTACGAGTCCTGGCTGCACACCTACACCCCTGATCGCTTCGATGGTGGGTCTTCCGCCCGTGATCATCTGCGTGGCCATGGCCATTCGGTCCGACATGGACAGGGCGATGCCGGCCGTCCCGGCCGCCAAAGCGCCTTTCATGAAGCCCCGGCGAGACCACGCTTTCAAGGCCGTTTCTGACGCATGCATATTCGGCTCCTCGGTTAACCTGGGTTAATACAGCTATAGTTTAGTACGACTATAGTAAATACGATCGCGTTAAATGAGTGTACACAGTTTTATTGCTTACAATCCATCGGCCACGTCTCTTCAATATTCCGGCGGCCACCTCTCTTCGATATTCCGGTTGCGGCAGGCAGCGGTATCACCTTGACAGACCTTCGAAGAGGCCGTTAAAATGACCCTGTATGCAAGACCTTCTCCTTGATGTTTCACACCTGTCAGCCGTGATCCCCACAGACGACGGTCCCGTACGGGCCGTGCGGGACGTCTCGTTCCGGATCAGGCGGGGCAGAACCCTTGGCGTGGTGGGTGAAAGCGGGTGCGGAAAGAGCATGATGGGCCTCTCCCTCATGCGGCTGGTTCCGAAACCGGGGTACGTGGAAGGAAAGATCATCTATCATGAAAGGGAGAACGGGGCGAGCGTCGACATACACGAACTCGAACCGGGGGGCGACGCCATGCGCCGGATCCGGGGCCGCAGGATCTCCATGATCTTCCAGGAGCCCATGACCGCCCTCAACCCCGTATACACCGTGGGCAACCAGATCGGCGAGGCGCTGCGGCTGCACCACGGCATGGACCGGCAGGCCGCCCGGGCCCGTGCGGTGGAGGCCCTGTCCGAAGTCGGCATCCCCGGCCCCCTGCAGCGTGTGGACGAGTATCCACACGAACTTTCCGGCGGCATGAGGCAGCGCGCCATGATCGCCATGGCCCTGTCGTGCGGCCCCGAACTCCTGATCGCCGACGAGCCCACCACGGCGCTGGACGTGACCATCCAGGCGCAGATCCTCGATCTGCTCAAGGAACTGAAAGACAACCTGAACATGGCCATCGTGATGATCACCCACGACCTGGGCGTCATTGCCGACATGGCCGACGAAATCATGATCATGTACGCGGGACAGGTCGTCGAAACCGGATCGCCGGAGCGGAT
Source organism: Gemmatimonadota bacterium (assembly GCA_026705925.1). Classification (GTDB taxonomy): domain Bacteria; phylum JAAXHH01; class JAAXHH01; order JAAXHH01; family JAAXHH01; genus JAAXHH01. Next base: position 115,296 of record JAPOZT010000015.1, on the reverse strand, counting down.
CTTCTACCGGCCCGGTCATCCCTACACCCGGGGACTGCTGGAATCGGCGCCACGGATCAACCGGGAGAAGGCGTCGCAGCTGTCCACGATCCCGGGCACGGTACCGTCTCCGCTCAACCTGCCGGAAGGCTGCGCCTTCGCGCCCCGATGCCGTTACGCCTCGGAGCAGTGCACCTCGATGCCCTCATTGGAAGAAACCGAACCGGGACACCGGGTCCGATGCTGGCACGCGGACCGGGTCGCGCTGGATTCCTGAAGCGGGAAGCCTGACATGGAAACCATCCTCGACGTCCGGAACCTGAAGAAGCACTTTCCGATCCGAAAAGGACTCTGGCGGCGCAAGCGGGGCGACGTCCGGGCGGTGGACGGCGTCGATTTCCAGTGCGGCGCCGGGGAAACCCTCGGCCTGGCGGGCGAGAGCGGCTGCGGCAAGACCACGCTTGGCCGGTGCGTGCTGAAGACGATCCCGCCGACGGACGGCGATATCTTCTTCGGCGCGGAGCGGGTGAACCTCAGTCCCCTGGACCGGCGCGAAATGCGTCCTTACCTGCACCGAATGCAGATGGTGTTCCAGGATCCGAACTCGTCCCTCAATCCCCGGATGACGGTGAGCGACATCGTGGGCGAACCGCTCCGGGTGAACGGGCTGGCCCGCGGGACCGATCTGGAGGACCGCGTGGCTGGCCTGCTGGCCGACGTGGGGCTGAACGCGGCAGACATGCGCCGCTATCCCCACGCCTTCAGCGGGGGCCAGCGCCAGCGCATCGGCATCGCCCGGGCCCTGTCCCTTCGGCCCGAACTGATCATCGCGGACGAGCCCGTATCGGCCCTGGACGTATCAGTGCAGTCCCAGATCCTGAACCTGCTGGCCTCGCTCAAGGACCGCATGGGCCTGTCCTACATCTTCGTCACCCACGACCTGAGCGTGTTGCAGCACATCAGCGACCGGGTGGCGATCATGTACCTCGGTCGGATCGTGGAAACGGGTCCCGCCGAACAGGTCTACCACCATCCGCTGCACCCCTACACGGAAGCGCTGATCTCCGCCGTTCCCGTGGCCGATCCCGCGGTTCAGAAGAAACGGACGCGCATCGCCCTGACCGGCGACGTGCCCGATCCAGCGTCACCGCCGACAGGATGTCACTTTCATCCTCGGTGCCGGCATGCCACGGACCTGTGCCGGCAAGTGGAACCGGAACTCAAGACCTATCCCGGGGGCGTCAAGGCGGCGTGCCACTACAGCGACACGTTGTCTCTCCAGGGTATTTGACCGGGCGGATGGACAGAAAACTCGGAGTCCAGGATGAGAAAAGTTGAGAAGAACCTGCTGATTTGCCTGCTGCTGACGGCCCTCGCCGGGCTGCCGGCCTGTACCGGCGGCGGGTCTGCACCGGACCCGACTGTTACAGGGACCGCACCGGACCCGACGGTTGCCTCCCAGGAGGCCCGGACGTCGCTGGAAGCACCCGAACTGGCCGCCCGGGTGGCGGCGGGCACCCTGCCGCCCCTCCACGAACGGATCCCGGCCAACCCGCTCGTAGCCAATCACGATTATGAGGGGTACGACGGCCCGGGGGTCTACGGCGGGACCTGGCGCAAGTTCCACAACAATACCGATCTCGGCTCCTGGAAGATGATCGCCGGATACGCCCCGCTGATCCGGTGGAACCGTCTGACCACGGGCCTCGAGCCGGGTCTGGCGGAATCGTGGGCGTTCAACGAGGACGGCACGGAACTGACGCTCAAGCTGCGCGAAGGCGTCCGGTGGTCCGACGGCCATCCTTATACCTCGGCGTCCTTCCGCGCATGGTACGACCTATGCCTCGACGACCGCCACCGGTACCCGCCGCCCGTCTGGTGCCTCGTGGACGGCAGGCCCATGGTGGTCGAAACGCCGGACGACTACACCATCGTCATGAAGTTCGCGGGACCCAACTGGCTGGTGCCCCTGTGGCTGGCGACCGGGTTCTGGTGGAGCGAAGAGTACAACGTGCCGGAACACTACATGAAGCAGTTCCACCCGGACCACAACGACGAGGTGGACGATTTCGTCCTCTACGAGAAGCGCAGGCTGCCCCAGCGCAACCCGGACCAGCCTTCCCTCTGGCCGTGGACCATTTCCCGCATCGAAAAGGGCGGCTTCCGGGTGATCCTGGAGCGGAACCCGTACTACTACGTCGTGGACGACGACGGTCGCCAGCTCCCCTACATCGACCAGGTGGTCACGACCCTGGTCCCCGAGGCCCAGATCCGCGTCCTGCGGGTGCTGGCCGGCGAGGTGGACTGCCAGTTCCGCGATATGGAACTCCGGGACTTTTCCCTTTTCATGGAAGGACGGGATAAAGGGGAGTACCGGGTCAAGCTGTGGGAGAGCGCTTCCGGAGCGGATCCGGCGATCAACCTGAACTGGTCGGACAACGACCCGGTCCTCCGCGGCCTGATCCGCGACCAGCGGTTCCGCAAGGCGCTCGCGGCGGCCATCGACCGCGAGAAATGCAACGCCGTCGCCTTCAAGGGCCTCGCGCAACCCCAGGCCGCCACCGTGAGCGAGGAAGGCTGGCATTTCCTGGATCCGGAGGGTGCGCGACTGTTCGATCTGTGGAAGGCCACCGACGCGGACTACGACATTCCGAAGGCGAACCGGTTGCTGGACGAGATGGGACTCACCCGCCGCGACGCCGAGGGATACCGGCTCCGTCCCGACGGCCGGCGGCTCAGCCTCGTGCTGGATGCGCCGGCCGCGGCGCACATCGCCCACGAAAACGACGTGGCCCTGATCGTAGCCGAGGGCTGGCGGGCACTGGGGCTGGAGGTCATCGTATACACGCCGCCCGGAGCCGAACTCAAGCTGCGCCGCGACCTCGGCGAGTTTACCGTCCATCTCCACGGCGAGGCGGAGATGGACCTTTTCACCTATCCCGACTGGGTGTTTCCCACGATGGGCAAGTACTGGCATCCCCAGGTGGGCAAGTGGTACGAATCAGGCGGGGAACGGGGCGAAGCGCCGACCGGTATCATGGTCGAGCTGCTCGACATCTACGACCGGATCAAGCACGAGAAGGACGAGGAAACCCGGCACCGCCTGGTGCAGGACGCCGTGCGGATCCATATCGAGCACGGGCCCTTTCACCTGGGCACCGTGGCCCGCACACCCAAGCCCGTCATCGTAAAGAACAACTTCCATAACGTACCCGACAGCGGCATTCTCGGCCCCTGGGCCATCGCCGGCCCGGCGACGAGTTTTCCCGAGCAGTTCTATATCGAATGATCAACTACGTTATCAAGCGCTGTCTCCTGGCCATCCCGACCCTCCTGGCCATCTCGATGATCGGCTTCGTCATCATCCAGCTGCCGGAGGGCGACTTCCTGGACCGCAAGATCCAGGAACTGGAGGAGATGTACGGCGACAGCAGCTCGATCGCGCGCATTGACGAACTGCGGGAACGCTACGGCCTGGACCGGCCTATGTGGCGGCAGTACGTGGGCTGGATCTCGGGGTTCGTCGTGGGGGATTTCGGCGAATCCTTCGAATACGAGCAGGAAGTCAACCAGCTGATCTGGGACCGGCTCGCTTTCACGGTGCTCATCGCCCTGGGCGCCCTGCTGTTCACCTACGCCGTGGCCATCCCCATCGGCATCTACTCGGCTACCCACCAGTACCGCCTGTCCGACAACGTGCTGTCCTTCATCAGCTTCATCGGCATGTCCATGCCGGGATTCCTGCTGGCCCTCGCCCTCCTGGTCTTCGTCTTCGAGATCTACCGGATACCATTGTTCGGACTCTTCTCGAGCGAATACGAAGGCGCGCCCTGGACCTGGGACAAGCTCGTGGACTTCCTGAAGCACCTCTGGATCCCGGTCATCGTGGTGGGCATCAACGGCACGGCCGGCCTGATGCGCATCATGCGCGGCAACCTGCTGGACGTCCTCGGCCAGCCATTCGTCCAGACGGCCCGCGCCAAGGGCCTCAAGGAATCCGTCGTCGTCATCAAGCACGCGGCGCGCATCGCCATCAACCCGCTGATCACGATCCTGGGCATGAGCCTGCCGAACATTCTCTCCGGGGCCACGATCGTGGCGATCGTCCTGGGCCTGCCGACCGTGGGACCGCTGCTGCTGCGGGCCCTGGTCGCCGAGGATATCTACCTCGCCGGCACCCTCCTGATGATGTTCAGCCTGCTCCTGATCATCGGCAACATCCTGGCCGACATCGCGCTGGCCTGGGCCGATCCGAGGATACGGTATGACTAACCAGGATTCGGGCTATCTCAGCTACCGTACGCTGATCTGGCGCAGATTCCGGAAGAACCGGATGGGCATCGCGGCGGGGGCGGTCCTGGCGATGTTCTACTTCTCGGCCCTGTTTGCCGGCCATTTTTCCCCCTACGACCACAACGAAATCCGGATCCAGGTCCGGTACCTGCCGCCCCAGGACCTGCATTTCGACTGGTCCGGCGGGTTCTACGTGAACGGTCTGACTTCCACGCAGAACCCGGTGACGCTGGAACTGGAGTACGAAACGGACCCGTCGCGGCAATATCCTGTCCGGTTCCTGTCGCGGGACGGCGGCGGAGACTTCAGGCTGATCCATTCCGAGGGTCCCATGTACCTCCTCGGCACGGACCGCATGGGCCGCGACCTGCTCTCCCGCATGATCCACGGCGGCCGCGTATCGCTCACCGTGGGGATCATCGGCGTGTTCCTCAGCCTGATCCTCGGGTCCGTCCTCGGCACGCTGTCCGGCTACTTCGGCGGCTGGATCGACCACGCCCTGCAACGCGTCGTCGAGATCCTGGCCTCCTTTCCGCCGATCCCCCTCTGGATGGCCCTGGGCGCGGCGCTGCCTGCCGGATGGACGAGCATCGAGACCTACCTGGGCATCACGATCATCCTGTCCATCATCAGCTGGGGCGGCCTGGCCCGCGAAGTCCGGGGCAAGGTCCTCGTGTTCCGGGAACAGGACTACACCACGGCGGCGCGGTCGGCGGGCGCGGGGCACTGGTACATCATCTCCCGCCACCTGATGCCCGGATGCTACAGCCATATCATCGTGGTGGCCACGCTGGCCATCCCGGGGATGATCCTGGGCGAAACGGCCCTGAGCTTCCTGGGCCTCGGCATCCGGCCGCCCATGACCAGCTGGGGCGTGCTGCTCGAAGAGGCGCAGCGCGTGACGGTGCTGCTGAACCATCCCTGGCTGCTCTTCCCCGCTGCGCCGGTACTGGTCGTCGTCATCGCCTTCAACTTCCTGGGGGACGCGTTGCGCGACGCCGCGGATCCTTATTCGTGAAAAAGGATTGCAGAGACCATCCCGGAATGGTTAGTTGCAGTGTCGTATCGACAGCAGACGAATCGACCACCGGATGTGACCAGTGATCGAATGGCATGATCGCATACGTGTATACAAAGTATCTACAATCGTGATCGGAAATCGAGATAGGAGCACAGCATGAGTGAATCCACCAAAGTCGCCGTCGTCACCGGCGCGGGTTCGGGCATTGGCAAGGCCTGTTCATTGGCGCTTCTGGACGCAGGCTACAGCGTGGTCCTCGCGGGCCGACGGAAAGAGGCCCTGGAGTCGACGGTCGCCGATGCCGGCGATGCCGCGGACCGGTTGCTGATCGTCCCCACGGACGTGGGCGTCGCCTCGCAGGTCGAGCGACTCTTCGCCGAAACGAAGGCGGCCCACGGCCGCCTGGACCTGCTGTTCAACAACGCCGGGACCGGGGCACCCGCAGTGCTCCTCGAGGACCTGACGGCCGAGCAGTGGCAGACGGTGGTGGATGTCAACCTGACGGGTTCCTTCCTCTGCACGAAAGAGGCCTTCGGGATCATGAAGTACCAGGATCCGCAGGGCGGCCGGATCATCAACAACGGATCGGTCTCCGCCCATGTGCCCCGGCCGAACTCGGCGCCGTACACGGCCACCAAGCACGCCGTAACCGGCTTGACGCGTTCGACTTCCCTCGATGGGCGGAAGTACAACATCGCCTGCGGACAGATCGACATCGGCAACGCAGCCACGGAGATGACCCAGCGCATGCAAGAAGGCATCCTGCAGCCCACCGGCGACCTGCTGGCCGAGGCCAGGATGCATGTGAAGAACGTAGCCGACGCCGTCGTCTTCATGGCCGGACTGCCCCTCGACGCCAACGTACAATTCATCACGGTCATGGCCACCACCATGCCCTACATAGGACGGGGATAAATGTCGGTAACCAGAGCAAAGCCCGTCGAGATCACCGACACGCAGAAGCAGCAGTACCAGGAAGAAGGGTACTTCATTCTCGAGTCCGCCCTGGACGACGAACAGTTGGAATACATACGCGGAGAGTGCGACCGGTTGAGGGTCGAGATGGAGGCCGAGATGGCCAGGGATGCGGAGAAATCCCGGGGCATCACCCACAAGGGCAGCCGTTACTTCATCTCGAACCGGCACCGCGACAATCCCAGCCTGCGGCCGTACATCTTCAGCGAGATCATGGCCGAGATCTGCAGAAGCACCCTGGGCGATACCGCCTATCTCTTTCACGAGCAGTTCGTGGTCAAGGGGCCCGAAGTCGGCATGAAATTCGGCTGGCACCAGGACTCCGGCTACGTGGGGTTCGACCACCGGCCCTACATGAGCTGCTGGGCGGCCCTCGACGACGTCTCCGACGAGAACGGCACGGTCTACATCCTGCCCTTTTCCCGCGCGGGCACGAGGCGCCGCCAGGACCATCGCATCGTGGATGAGACCAACGACAAGATCGGCTATTTCGGGGACGATCCGGGCGTGCCCGTGGTCGCGCCGGCCGGGAGCATCGCCGTATTCTCCAGCGTCTCCTTCCATCGCAGCAGCCCGAACACTTCCGACGGGTGGCGCCGCGTGTACCTGACCCAGTATTCCGCCGAGCCGATCTACACCGAGGACGGGTCGCGCATCTGGAGCAACGCGGAACCCTTTCTCGTGGACGGCAAGCGGGTAACGGCCGAATAAAGGAGCGAAACTTGACCACCATCACCGGCGTGAAGTGCATCCGGACCCGTTCGAACGGCACCTGGGGCATCGTCAAGATCACCACGAACCAGCCCGGATTGTACGGCATCGGGTCCGCAAGCGATCATTACCATCAGCGCGCCGTCATCGAGGCCGTCGAGTCCATGCTGGCCCCGAAGCTCATCGGGCGGGACGTCAGCCGCATCGAAGATATCTGGCAGACCTTCTACACGAGCGGGTACTGGCGCAACGGCGCCATCACCAACACGGCCCTGTCCGGGATCGACATGGCCCTGTGGGACATCAAGGGCAAGGAAGCCGGCATGCCCGTCTACCAGCTCCTCGGCGGTGCCTGCCGGAGCGCCGTGCCCTGTTACGCCCACGCGGGGGGCGGCACGCCGGAAGCCTTGCTGGAAGCCATACAGGGCTACCTGGACGAAGGGTTTCCCGTGGTCCGCTGCCAGTTGGGCGGCTACGGCGGCGGCGGATTCATTCCTTCGGAAGATGCGCCCCGACCCGCCAACGCCTGGCCCGCTGACAAGGTCTTCGACGACGAGGCCTACATCGAGGCCATTCCGAACATGTTCGAGTACTTGCGCTCGAAACTCGGATTCGGCCCCAAGCTGACCCACGACGTGCACGAACATCTCCGGCCGCAGTCGGCGGTGGCCCTGTCCAAGCGCCTCGAACCCTACCGGCTCTTCTTCCTCGAGGACGTCCTTTCGCCCGAACAGGTGCAGTGGTACCGCCTGATCCGGGAGCAGTGCACGACGCCCCAGGCCATGGGCGAGCTCTTCGTGAATCCCCACGAATGGACGCCCCTCATCACCGAGCGCCTCATCGACTACGTCCGCGTGCGTGTATCCAAGGCGGGCGGCATCACGCCGTGCCGAAAGATCGCAAGCCTCTGCGAATCCTTCGGCATCAACACCGCCTGGCAGGAGGGCGGCGACAACGACCCGGTCAACCAGGCCGCGGCTGTTCATCTCGACATGTCGAGCTGGAGCTTCGGGATCCAGGAAGAGAACACCTTCAGCGAGGCAGAATACGCGGCGTTCCCCGGCGCCTGCGAGCTTAGTGAAGGCCACCTCTACACCAACGACCGTCCCGGACTGGGGTTGGATATCGACGAGGATGCGGCGGCGAGGCTGCTGAACCTGGAGGACGCGGCTACGCCCCGGTACGCCGCGGAGGACCGCAGGGCGGATGGCAGTATCGTCCGGCCTTGACGCGGACTGACTCCCAACGAGGCTGGTTTCAAACTCGCAGATTCGCAGAAGTTCAGTCTAGGGCTTCGTATCGGCGTTGACAGGCGGCTCGTCATTGCCGATGAACCGTTCCGCCGTGTTCCTCGTGGCCGGATTCGTCCTGAAATCGGCGATCCACGGCTCGCGAAAGTAGACCTGCTTCTCGCGGGGAAGGCCCGCGATGACTTCCGGCGGGGTTTTGAGCCGGTGCCAGTGCGTGGCCAGGTGGGAATAGGCGTTGAGGACGGTGACCCGGGGCTCGTCCCTGTTCCACACGGGACCGGCGTGACAGGTGTTCTCGGTGAAGAAGACCGCACTCCCCGCGGGACAGGCATAGGTCATGAGAAACTGGCTCCGCTTGCCCTCCTCCAGGGACATGTGGTCGGGATGCATGGGGAAGTTGGCCTTGTGGCTCCCCACCACGAAGTGCGTGCTCTGGTCTTCCATGCGTATATCCGTAAACTCGAAGATTACCCGCACCATGCCCGCGTAGATCTGTTCGCGCTGCACCCGGTAGCCGAAGATGGGATCGATCTGTCTGGGGCCGCCCCCGTGCAGTTCCCCGTGCGCTTCCCCCTTGTTGCGCCACACGCAGGAACAGTTCTCCAGGCGGAAATCCTCGCTGATGATCTCCTCGATCACGTCCACGACCGCGGGGTGGTCGATGAGCACGCTCGACGGCCCGCCCGGCACGTCGCGATGTTCCGGCGGAAGAGATTCGGGGTCGTGCTTGATCAGATAGATCTGCTCGCGGATCTCCTTGACTTCATCCACGGTGAGTATGGCCGGCCGGACCAGAAACCCGGTCAGGTCGAATCGGAAGCGTTCTTCGTCGGTTAGGGACATGGGAACCTCATATGTACCGAACATCGGTTTGTTTAAAGTGGCCTCGATTATCGGTATTCCACAATCAAACTCAATTGCTATTCAAAAGGAAAACACCACGGTTGCTTTCTAATCGACTGAACAGTAAACTTCGAAAAATGTAGATTCTCGTATATTTCAACATACGACAAACTACGAGCATACTCTTGTGCAAAGAAACCTTTTCCTATGTAAATTACACTAGGAATATGGGAGGTCATATAGTCAGGACATACTGTAAGTTCGCTTTAGTCACATATGTCGAGATACAATGTATATGCGTATTTAACTAAATGGGATTTTGTTTATAATTACAACTTATGGTGTAAAGTACCACATCCACCGGTTTTGCATAAGGAGTATCACATGGATCATACCTCCATAGTTCGGGCAGAGAATCTCGAAATGTACGCAGACCAGCGAGAAAGCCAGTCTGTAATACCAGAGCTTGTGTTCTGGCTTGTAAGACAGTCTGTCTCTGATGTATCGATGTGCCGCATACCCTATGGAAACACAATAAATCAACCAGGGTGGGATGGTATAGTTGAAACCGAAGGTTCGTTTCTTGAGTTTGTACCAAACGGCACTTCCTTTTGGGAGATTGGAACCGGCAGGAGACCTCAGGGAAAGGCAACGAGAGTGTTCAATCAAAGAACAAAATGCCTGCCTCCTGAGATTAGATCTAAGTCGACCTTTGTATTTGTGACTCCTCGGTCTTCAGGAGTCGATGGCTGGAATGAACCAAAACAAACTAACTGGAAACACGAGCGCCAAAACAGTGGATGGCAGTCGATCCGTATTATCGATGGAGTTAAACTTGCTGACTGGTTAAGGGATTTTCCTTCGATTGGTCGATGGATGGCTGCCAAAATCGGTATGTCAGACAGCTTAGGAGGATTTACCACGCCAAAGGAACATTGGGAGATACTGCTTTCTATGACCGCGGTGGATGATCCAGATATACCACCAGAGTTGTTTGTTGTGGGACGAAGCGATGTATGTGGTGCAGTTAAGGCACTATTCGATGGGCGTATGCAGAAGTTACTGTTGTTTGTAGAAAGCGAGCACGATGTAGCAGATTTTGTCGCTGCTTATATAGCTACATTGGATGAATCTACGGCAAGATCCTACGCAAATCGTTGCATTTTGATTTCTAACGAGGATGCCTGGCGTTCGGTAATAGAGGTTCAAAAGCAACACGTGCTAGTCGCAAGTCCTCAACTTGGATTGGATACAGAAGAAAAGTCTGATCTACTTACAATTGCGATACAAAAAGGCCATGCTGTTATAGTACCCATCTCCGGTATTTGGTACAACAGGGAGAGTCCGGATATAGTAAAACTACGAAACCCTACACAATCACAGATTGAAACTGTCCTTAAAGAAGCAGATTACTCGGAGACTCGGGCTCGAGAACTGGCCGGCTATGGTGGGGATAGTGTATCGGCATTACGTAGGCATTTACAGGGTTTTGAAACCTTACCGCCATATGCGACCTGGGAGAACAGTAGGCCTATCGCACGAGCGATCCTTATGGGCAAGTGGGATGGTAACCGTCTCGCGGACAGAACTGCAATTGAAACTTTGTTGGGAAAAGCATACGGGGAGTGGATCGAAACGATTAGAACTGATTCATTACGTTCGGGCTCTCCCCTTGTACAAATCAATGAAAAATGGAGGTTTATTGCACGAGGGGAAGCATGGAATTCATTAGGAAACACAATAACGGATGATGATCTCGACCGATTCAAGAAAGCCGCAATCTCCGTTCTTGGTGAGCTTGATCCAAAGTTTGATTTACCCAAAGACGATCGATTTATGGCAAATATCCACGGCAAACAACTAAACCACTCGAATAACCTTCGAGAAGGGCTAGCAGAATCTCTCGCTTTAGTTGGTTCAAGACCTCAAGCACTCATCTCATGTTCTGATGGAAAACCAGAATCGGTGGCTACTGAGGTTGTACATCAGATTCTACACGAATCTACATGGGAAACCTGGGGAAGTCTGGATTCTCTATTACCACAATTTGCTGAAGCTGCCCCTGACGCATTTCTGAGTGCTGTGGAAAGTCAGACAAAGGATCTTGAAAACTCCCAGTTTCACTTCCTATTCGAACAAGAGGGAGGTGGAGAGGTTGGAGGATGGAACTACATCAGCGGTTTGCTGTGGGCGTTGGAAACTCTTGCTTGGCATCCCGATTACCTGTGTCGAGTTTCCGTGGTATTAGCTGATCTTGCAAAAATGGATCCCGGGGGGAATTGGGCAAACCGACCATCAAACTCTCTTGTAAGCATATTTCTACCTTGGTTTGTACAAACCTCGGCTTCTATCGAAATCCAGCGTGCTGCAGTTAATGCAGTTATTAATGAACATCCATCTGTTGGTTGGAATTTGGTAATGGACTTGATGCCGCACGCTCACGGTTCTACATCTGGATGTCACAAGCCAACTTGGAGAGACTTCATACCAAGAGAATGGAGTGGTGGTTTTGATGAATCCACTTACCGTGAATTGGTGATAGTATACACAAATATGGCCGTAGGACTGGCAAAAACTGACACGGAGAAACTAATAGAGTTAATTGATCGACTGATCAATCTACCAAGTAGCGCCGAAGAAACCCTTTTACATCATTTAGTTTCCGATCAAGTGAAGGCACTAGATGATTCAGATCGAATGCCAATATGGGAGAAACTTAATAGCACAATAAGGAAAAACAGGCGCTTTCCCAACGCTTCATGGGCAATGTCGAAGGAATCTATAACAGAACTCGAGGAAATTGCTGATATACTTGCTCCTCGATCACCAGTCTACCGGTATAGGTACCTATTTAATGAAGGTATACACGAACTCTACTACAGTGATTCCCTAGACTACGAAGAACAACGTATCCAAATCGAACAAGATCAAAAAACGGCTATTCAGTCGGTGATTTCTCACTCGGGAATTGAGGCAATTAAAGATTTCGCTCAATCGGTTGCTTCTCCCAGAGAAGTAGGAACAGCGTTGGTCAGTGAAACTAATGACGAAATCGAATTCCTTGTATTAGATAAGTATCTGAATAGTGATGATGAGATCGAGCAACAGATCGTTTCAGGATATCTGTGGAAACAGTACAGTGTACTCGGTGTAGAATGGGTCGAGAATGCACTTGGTAGTGATTGGAGCATGGAAAAGAAGGCCAAACTTCTAACACTGTTACCATTTGAAAATGCCATCTGGCAGCTTGTCGATTCCCATATAGATGAAAAACACCAACGACTGTATTGGCAGAACACCAACGCGTTTGTTGCAAGGGCTGGGCAAGACATCAACTATGCTGTTGGTAGATTGCTTGACTATGGCCGTAGTCCTGAAGCACTGCATTGTATATGGTACGCTAAACTCGAAGAGCAGGAAATCGATATTAATTTAGCAGTAAGAACACTCCAATCAATACTGGAAACTCAAGACGCATTTAAAAGAGTAAGAGCTGACTGGATAGTTGATATCATTCAGTACTTGCAGGACTCAGCAGTGTTAGATACAGAAGTGTTGTTCTTAATCGAATGGAGATACCTCCCATTTTTAGGTCAGTTTTCTTCTGGCTCACCAAAGACGCTAGAGAATCACCTATCTTCAAATCCGGCGATTTTTACGAAAATCCTATCTTTCTGCTATCGTTCGAAAAACGAAAAGAAACCCTCGCAGGACAAAATAGACAGTCAACGGGCTGAACTCGCGACAAACGCTTACAGGTTACTAGACGGTTGGAAAAAATGCCCGGGTGTATCTTCTGATGGATCATTTGATAAATTGGCATTTAAAAACTGGATAGACGAAGTTGAAAAGATTACTGACCAGTCCGGACACCTCAAACATGCCAAGTACCATATCGGTAAAGTACTGGTGAATTCGCCAGTAGATCCTGATGGATTGTGGATACATCAATCAGTAGCATCGGTCCTAAATGACAGAGATGCGGCCGAAATGCGATCGGGTTTCACAACCGAATTGTTCAATCGGAGAGGTGCGTTCTTTTATTCGGCGGGTGAAGAGGAACTCAAACTGGAACAAGATTACCGAGCAAAGGCTCGCGAACTCGATATAAGAGGGTTTACCCGATTTGCAACAGCGATTAGGAGTCTAGCCGAGGACTACAAAAGACAGGCTGATCGCGATGCCAAAAGAGACCCATATGACAATTGAGGAACATATAAATGGCCATTCGGGTCTGTCACGGTTTTAGTGTAACTGACTGTACATTGCTATGGGTACTCTGGCCTTGTACGTTCGGTCTCAAGTCATAGCATATCTACCATGTAAACAAGATATACCTTTTGCCGGTTACAAAGAAAAGGTTACAGACCCCATTGGAGAACCCATATCCTATCTGTGGATTTTAAAACACAACTATATCAAACGTCACTTCATTAAAACCAGCGACTCCGTCATATGTTCTCTTAATCCGACTCGTACATTTCCCTAAGGGTTTCGTGAAGAACATTTACACAGTCCTTGTTATCGTAGTTTAATCCTGCAGTATCGAGATTCACACATAACTCGAGATCTTTCCTAGACATATAGTTCTCGTGTATCAATATCTCACGAATCTGATCTTTTTCATCCTGGTATTCTCGTTCGTCGACGTTACAGCTTAGTGCTAAAAACTCTTTGTAACAATGGAGTATTACGGGGTGAGATTGAGCTTGGATTTCTACAACTGCGGAAAGTACCCTACGGATCTGTTCATCTAACTGACTCTGCATAACAAAGTAACTATGGCCATTCGCGTGTGCGGCATCATTTCGGACTTCAACAAGCTTAGAATAACGACCCATCCTGTCATTATCACATCCAATAAGCTTTAGAAATCTAAAAACTATCTTCTCATTCACCACACTTAACGAGAACGGAGATGTGCCTTTTAGTATTTCACTTTCAACATTCCTATTAAAACCAATCAATCCTTTCGTAAAGTCATCTGGCCGAGTTTTCTTAATCTGCCAGATGTTGAAGTACACGAAGCTCATCATAAGCATGTGATAAGCGAGTAAAGCAAATTGGTATTTCCCGTGCTGGTAGTTCTCTTCAAACGTCTCCCATAGTGAAGAAACATATTGCTGCTCTTCGGATGTTTTAAAGTAAACTGGTAAGTAATCGACCAATTCAATGGCTTCGTCCATAATCTACCAATTCTTCAGATTAGCGAGAAGTCCATACTCGTTCGATAACGGAAAATGATTTCTCCTCTATCCGTTTAACTAATTCTCTATTTGCTTCAATTGTACGCTGATATCTCTTTATTTCCTCTACAATCTCTTGCTGCTCTTTCAATGATGGTAGGGGGAAACGGAACGTCGCGTACTGTTTGGCATTTATGTTTGTAAGTGTACCGGTCTTGGAGTTGCTACGAATCCACTCTCGCCAATGAACCGACTTTGTTATGTGGTATACATACTCAGGGATTGCCTTAGCAGGGTCAATTCGAAAACGAATCAAGTAACCTGCGAACTGATACTTGCCAGGGATATCTTCGTGGATGTAAGTACGTCCGACCGAACCCGATCGTGCAATCAGAAGATCGCCATGAGAAAGAAACAACTCAGGTTCGATTTTTGAAGGTGATACAAATTCGTCAGATTTTAATCGTCCGTCTTCTGCAATATCAGTAATTCGTATGTAACGCACTTCTTTATCGTATTGGACTTTACGAGCTCCAGATCCATATTCAGGTTTACCTATCGTGATATCGCCAAGGGTGATCCAGTTATGTTTTGTACTACCTGTTTTTGAACTACGGTACCGCTCCCCACTCAGACTGAACTCGCCTTCAGCCGCAATCTCTTCCTTTTTTATTAGCAGCCCAAGCTTTGACTGCTCACTCCTCTTCGCATAGTCGGTTCCGCGTTCGGCTACACGGGAGAACGATATAGACTCAAGTCCCTTAGCTGGTCCACTAGCCCGTACCTGCGCCAGAAAACGACCGAGAACTTTCCTAACTAGAGGAAGATCATTCTGATCGGTTTCCCTTCGCTGTGCTCCCAAGTCAAATCCATCATTCTCTACCTTGAGGAACACAATGTGGTCGGTCTTCTTGGCTAAAGCCCTATCGAGTATTAATATCGATGTCTTTACACCAGAGTAAGGATTAAACACGCCCGCTGGCAGGGAGACTACTGCGACCAGGTAGTCCTCAACCAGCTTTCTGCGAAGTTTTCTGTGGGCGTTCTGGCTTTGGAAGATGATGCCTTCGGGTACGATGATCCCGGCGCGCCCTTTAGGCGTGAGATGTTCAGCCATGTAATCCACGAACAGCACTTCGCTCCTTTTGGATTTTACAGAAAAGCGGTTATGCGGACGGATGCCGCCCTTCGGCGACATGAACGGCGGGTTCGCCAGAATCACATCGGCGTACTCGTTCCACTTGTCCTCACTTGTCAGCGTGTCGTATTCGTGTATGCGGGGTTGTGCGAAGCCATGAAGGTACATGTTTACGAGCGATAAGCGCACCATGTCAGGTGAGATGTCGTATCCGGTGAAGTTCTGCGCAAGTCTTCCTTTATCGTCGGGCGTGAATGTGCTGTTTCCCTTTTCGTCGGTTTCGGCGTTTTCAATATGCTTCCAGGACGATATCAGGAACCCGGCGGTGCCACAGGCTGGATCGAGTACCGTTTCGTTCTTCTTCGGATCGATGATCTCGACAATGAAGTCGATGATATGGCGGGGGGTGCGAAACTGCCCGGCGTCACCCTGTGAACCGAGCACGGAAAGCAGGTATTCGAAAGCGTCCCCAAGCCGCTCGCTATGGTCATAGTTAAATTCGTCGATGACCTTTAGAAATGCGCGCAGAATCTCCGGGTCACGATAGGGTAGATAGGCGTTGCTGAAGATATCCCGGAACAGCGAAGGGATGCCGGGGTTCTCGGGCATCCGGACTATAGCGGTAGCGTACAGATCTAGAACTTCATGTCCGCTCTGACCACTGTGCATCAGGCTAGCCCAGCTGTATTGAGCAAACTCGCCGGCGAAAAACTGGCGCTCACCCCCGAATTCCTCGGCTTTGGCGTCCATGTCGTCCATGAACTTGTAGATAAGGGCGATGGTAATCTGCTCGACCTGGCTCTTGGGGTCGGGAACCTTGCCCACCAGGATATCACGGGCCGTGTCAATGCGGCGTCTGGTCTCGGTATCGAGCATGGCGTCCTCTAGCTGGCAAACTGGTTGAGCGACACGTAATCCTTGACGTATTCGGGAATCAGCGTCCGATACTTGTCAGGGACGTTTTCGTAATCGCCCATGGATAACACCGGATTGGTCGCGAGTTCCGCGAACTGCTTACGGTCGATGATGCCGCGAACCCGGTCGTCATTCACGTATGCTTTGAAATAGGTCTCCAGAGCCGGTACCGAACTGCTTTGATCAGTAGTGAGCTCTGCCACAAATTTAGCGAATTCCTCGTCCAGCAACTCGTTCCTGGACTTGAACCGCGGGATGATATCGTAGGCCTTCTCCAGGATCTCGCGCAGGGTGATCCGGCGGTCCGCAGCCACGGCCTTGCGCAACTTGTCAAGGGTGTAATACCCCTCTGGTTTGTTCAGGACCTCTCGCCTTACGTGATCGGTGGCCCGTTCCCAGTCACCGGCCTCAATAGCGTCCGCAACGACCTCGTCCTCCTTCACCGCTTCCACGAACTGGTCGAAGAACATCCGGTCGATTTTCATCCCCTCGACACCAATTTCCTCTACTTTAATTCCTGCGAGGATGTCCCGGCCGAGGTGTTCGTAAGTATCCTCAAGAACAACCGGATCGATCTCTCCATCGCCAGGGCCCTTCCGGCGGGCCGGCAGTTTCAGAATCTCGTCATAGTTGAACTCTTCCTCGAAGTACTCGCAGTTTCCGAAGAAATCGAAGAGTTTGAAGGCGGTCTTATCGGGGGCTGTAACTGCGCCTCTGCGCTCCGCGTCGAACAACAGATCGAGGAAGTTGTGTCTGCGCGTACCACGGCCCTTGATCTGAATGAAGTCCGTCGGCGAGAATATCGGACGAAAGAGACCCAGGTTCAGGATGTCCGGGCAGTCGTACCCCGTAGTCATCATGCCGACGGTCACGCAAACCCTGGCCTTGCTGGTTCGATAGGTGGATATCACATTGCCGAAGCCGTGGAGGTTGTTGTTCGTAAACTGTATCGTGAACTGCTGGGCATCCTTAACGTGGGAAGTTACCTGTACGGCAAAGTCGGACTGATATCTGCCCGGGTACATTTTGTCGGCAATCTTGTTGAGAATCTGCGTGAGACTGGCGGCGTGTGACTGGCTGACGGTGAAAATGATGGACTTGCCGATCTCACCGCTTACGGGGTCACGCAGGGCATTCTCCAGGAATGTTTTGCAGAACAGAGAATTGGTACTTTCGGAGTAAAACCTCTTCTCGAAATCTCTCTGCTTGTAGACCTCTTCGTGGTCTTCACCCTCGTCGTCGGTAAAGGTCGCTACGAATCCATCATCCGAAAGAAGCTGCGTCGTCACTTCCGTACGCGCGTCCACCACGGTGGGATTGATGAGCACGCCATCTTTCACCCCATCAAGCAGTGAGTAGCGGTAGGTCGGCTGACCGCTCTCGCATCCGAAAGTGCGGTAGGTGTCCATCAGCATCCGCCGCTCGGTTTCACGGGGATCCCGGACATTTGCGGCCCGGGTATCCACTCCTCTCAGATAATCGCGTGGCGTGGCCGTCAGACCGAGTTTGTAGCCGACGAAATACTCGAATACCGCCTGTGCGTTACCGCCTATGGACCGATGGGCTTCATCCGATATCACCAGGTCGAAATCGGTGGGCGAGAAGCGTTCCTGGTACTTGTTGTTGAACAGCAGGGACTGCACGGTGGTGACGACGATCTCGGCGTGGCGCCAGTCGTCCCTTCGTTCCTTGTAGACGACGGTCTGGAAGTCGGATGACAGCAGCTCGGTGAAAACCTTCCTGGCCTGCTCTTCCAGTTCAAGCCGGTCCACGAGGAAAAGGACACGCCGGGCGTTCAGGGTATGCAGGAACAGCTTGATTATCGCAGCGGCCGTGAGGGTCTTGCCTGTGCCGGTCGCCATTTCGAAGAGAAATCGGTCGCCGCCCTCACTGACAGCCTTCTGCAGGGCGTGCACAGCCTTGAGCTGGTATGTCCGAAGAAAGCGCAGCTTGTGGTGACGGATGAATCCGCTTCGCTCGTTCTCGCTCTGGTATGCCGCTTCCGACTGGTAGTTGGGTCGCTGGGAGAGTACGATGAAGTCGTCGTCAACCGGTTTGTCGGCCAGACGCTTCGGATCGGGTTCGAACTTACTGTAGTGCCCTACCGAGTCCTGCGTGGGAAAAGACGTGATTTGGTTGGGGTTTCCCCGTTGCAGGTCCCAGAAGTAGTGGAGATTGCCGTTTGAAAGGATGACGAAGCGGCACTTAAACGACTTGGCGTAAGTTCTGGCCTGCTCCTTGCCGACCAGCGGATCCTTGTCTTCCGATTTGGCTTCGAGGACGACCAGCGGAAATCCCTTTTCATCAAGCAGCAGGAAATCGATAAATCCAGTAGTCGTGTTGTCGAAATCGTCACCTAGGGCGTCAAGATGGGATTTGTTGATGGTGACGACTGATTCAAGGCGGATATTGGCAGGCTTGTCACCTTCCGCGAAGAAACGCCATCCAGCATTCTCGAGGAGTTTGTTGATTTTGATGCGCGCTGTAGCTTCGGACATGTAGGCAGGTTAGGAGGAAAACGGCGCTGTACTTCAAAATTAAGAAATGAAGTTATATAACGATGTTCCGTTATTATAAAATATACGTTATGTAAAACACCGCCATGAATTTCACGAAGGGAAAATCCGAAAACTTAGCTCAATCTGAAACTCCTATTTGTTAGAACTGGGAGTTCATGCTCATTGGTCTTCCCTGCATTGCTTGCGAGTACAACTGAATGCCGTGTTGATAGCAAGTGTAGTCCTGTGCAAAACGAAAATCCCGGCAGACAAACTCTGTCTACCGGGATCACTTCTTGAGCCCTATCTAGATTTGGCTGCCGATTGATTTGGCCAGGGTAGTACTACACAACCGGCATTATTCAGTTTTCTCGTACTTCTACGTTTTGCAACAAATCGTCCATGACTCTGAAGTACTCTCGTATCGCAGTTTCTATGTTTTCGAGAGCTTCCGCTTCCGTTCTACCCTCGGACCAGCATCCAGGTAAGTCGGGTACCGATACGCTGTATCCTTCGTCAGTCTGATGAAGATCGATTTTGTACTTCATGTCGGCTCTTTCTATGAGCCAAACTCCAGCCCTACCCTAATCGCAGAACCTGCGCCCGCATAGGTGAATGCCTCGTTGATCTCGGTGAATGAGAAGGTATCGGAGATGATCTTGTGGAAGGGGTACTTGGTCCGTGTTCGACTCAGAAACTCGAGGGCGCGCGGGATCACCCAGGGTTCGTACACGATCACGCCGCGAATGGCCTTGCTGCACCGGACGATGTTGCCCGGATCGATCTCCGTCGGGAAGCCGAGGTTTATGTTGCCGATCCAGAGATAGCGGCCGCCCCACCTGAGCATGTCGATGCCTTCGGCGAGCACGCGGGGCGATCCCACGAATTCGGCGACCAGGTCGGCGCCGACCCCGCCCGTGTGATCCAGGACGAACTCTATGCGTGCTTTCATGTCGATCTCATCGACGTTGAGGGTCTCATCGGCGCCGAATTCCCGTGCGAGGGCGAGGCGCGCCGGAAACCGGTCGAGCACGATGATCCTGCCCGCCCCCATCTCCCGCGCTACGGCGGTCGCATAGAGTCCAAGGCCGCCCGCCCCTTGAATGACCACCGTGTCGCCCAGGGTGACGCCGATCTGATTGAGACCGTAGATGACTTCCGACAAGGCGCAGTTGATCGGGGATACGATCGCGTCCGGGAGATCATCGGGCACCTTGAAAACCCAGTGGCCGCGTTTCATGTAGTAGTATTCCCCGTACGCGCCGTGGAAGTGCGGTGACTGATCGCTCGAGACGCCGATCCAGTCTCTGTATCGATCGGGGCATCCCGGCTTGCCGTTGAGGCACGTCCAGCACTGCTGGCACGGTTTAAAATAGGAGTAGACGATACGATCCCCTTCGGACAGCGGCTGTCCGGCACTGTCCGAGACGACGTTGCGCCCCTTGGCGTCGATAGTACCGATCATCTCATGCCCGAGGACCTGGGGGATACCGCTCTCTATCCTTGGACCGTGCCCACGCCAGATGTGCAGATCGGAGCCGCAGATATTGGCCATGCGGATTCGGACGAGCATATCGTCCGCCGTAACCGATGGTACGGGGTATTCACGAATCTCCATCGGCGCCTGCGGCTGGGTATATACAGCGACTTTTCCGGTTTTCATGGTTCGTCTCCCGTCTCATCCTGCCAGGCCCGGATCCGCTCCGACAGTTCCGCTATCCGTCCGGCCTGCTCGCCCTGGTGATACAGATTCTCCAACTCGTGTGGATCGCGGTTCAGATCGTACAGTTCCCCCTGCCCCTTCCCATACAGGTTGAGCTTCCAGCCGTCCGCGGCCACGATCGTCCGGTATTGGTGAACCATGCTCCGGTTC
Source organism: Gemmatimonadota bacterium (assembly GCA_026705925.1). Taxonomy (GTDB): domain Bacteria; phylum JAAXHH01; class JAAXHH01; order JAAXHH01; family JAAXHH01; genus JAAXHH01. The sequence goes on along the minus strand of JAPOZT010000015.1, from coordinate 94,614 downwards.
GGTTCCGCTTCGCCGAATCCGGCCGGTGCGTGGCCGTCGGCGCCGCTCCACTCGACGAACACGTCGTCGCCGTCCAGGCTCTCGTGCCCCTGCAACACGGGTACCCGGCTTCGGCCCTGCAAACGGTCCGGCCGCTCGAGGCCAAGCAACTCCATCAGCGTGGGGACCAGGTCGATGTGGCTGAACCGGCCGCTGACCTGGCGCGGTGGCTGATCCACCATGGGCGCGCGCAGCACCATGGGCACCTTGATGGATTCTTCGTACATGAGCGTCTTGCCCAAGATGCCGTGATCGCCCATCAACTCGCCGTGGTCGGACGTGAATACGACGATGGTGTCATCGGCCTTGCCGCTCTCCTCCAGGGCCTTGAGGATCCTCCCCACCGAACGGTCCACCAGGGTAATGTTGCCCCAGTACCTCGCCATGAGCGCTCGCCAGCCCGGATCGGTGCGCAGGTCCAGCCCGTAGTTTTCGGACTGCATGTAGTAGGCGGCCATCAGCCGGACGAGCAGCGGCGCGTCGTCGGGCGGCTGCCGCATGAATGCCGGTCCGGTGGGCAGGCTGTTCGGATCGTAGTATTCGTTGAGCGGACCGGTGTGCGGGGGATGGGGCTCGAGGTAGCTGACGCAGAGGGCAAAGGGGTCGTCGCCCTGCTGGCGAATGTAGTCGGCCGCGCGCTCGCCCAGGTACCACGCCTTGGTACATTCCTCCGGCAGGGACGCCGCGTAGTGCCGCGAGAAGACCTGTTGACCCAGAAGCTCGATATCCGGCGTGTATCCCTTGTCCACCAGGAAGTGATGATAGTCGCTGACTTCGATGAGCCGATCCGTTTCCGAGTAACCGCGGCGATATTGGTCTTCCGTGCCCACCCAGGTCTTGAAGCCATGCTGCGGGAAGATCTCGTCCCCCAGGTGCCATTTCCCCATGAAGGCCGTATCGTATCCCTCGGGCAGCATCTCGGCGATGGTCGGCGTGTCGGCGGCCAGGGGCACGTTGCAGGACGGAACGCCCGCCGTGTGCGGCCAAAGCCCCGTGAGCATGGTGGCCCGGGCCGGGCTGCAAACGGGCTGGCTCACGTAGGCGTTTTCGAAGACGAAGCTGTCCGACGCCAGCGCGTTGAGCGCGGGGGTTTCGATCTGGTGGTTTCCGTAGCACCCCAGCGTATCCGCGCGCTGCTGATCGGTGAAGATGTAGAGCAGGTTGGGGCTTTTCATACGTTACCTTCGCGGTTGGCCTTCGAGCGCGGCGTCAGGTTGAACCAGGTCTGGTGGCCGGCGAAGAACCGGTCCAGCTCATCGACCATGTAGTGGAAGAAGTGGGGATAATCCTCTCCCGTGCGGCCGGAGAAGTGGGGCGTGAGAAAGACGTTCGGCAGTCCGATGATCTCGCTGTCTTCGGGGATGGGCTCCGGGTCGAACACGTCCAGCCCCGCGGCGATGTCCCCGCGCTTGAGGCGCTCGATCAGGGCCGCCGTGTCGACGATGGCCCCGCGCGAAACGTTCACGAACACCGCGCCCGATGGAATGAGGTCCAGTTCGCGCTTACCGATCATGCCCCGGGTATGGGGGGTGAGGGGCGCCACGCAGATGATCGCGTCGCACTTTGAAAGCACATTTTCCAGCGACGTCTGCAGGAAGCCCAGCGCTTCGGGCAGTTCCTGCGGCAGGTAGGGATCGTGCACCCAGAGCTCGACCTCGAAGGGCCGCAGCAGCTTCATCAGCCGCCGCCCCATGTGTCCGCCGCCGATGAGTCCCACCCGCTTGCCGGTCAGGATGCCCGCCATGGGTTGAATGAGGCTTCTATCCTGTGTGTTGCGGTCGATGATCCGGCGGAAGAGCGCGCCGGCATTGCGCATGGAGATCAGCGTCAGGGCCAGGGCCCATTCGGCCACGGGATAGGTGGAGCCGTTGGTCGTATCTACAGTGCGGATATCGCGCGCCCATAGCGTCTCCAGATCCAAGCGCGCGGCAAACCGGTCGCCTTCCAGTTCGCCGACGAATCGCAGCCGGGGAGCGGCATCCAGGATCGCGCCGTCGATCCTCGGCGCGCCGTGGCAGACGACGAGGGCATCCACGCCTGCCATTTCCTTTGCCAGCCGCGCCGTAGTCTCGGGATCCGTGCTGGTATCGTAGATGCCGCCGCCCTCGCTGTGGAACCACGACCAGTCGGCAAACGCCTCGAGGCGGGCCAGTTCCGCCGGCGGCAGGTAGCCGTTGCGCACCCGCTCGTCGCAGGCGATGAGCACCTGCGGTCGGTTGTTCGACATATATGCTCCTTATCGTGCCGGGATCAGCCAGTTCGACGTTATCGGCCGGATCGACGCCACCGACCGGATTAACGCCGCCGACCGGTTAACAACATCGACGTGACTGGCCATTCCGGCTTCCGTTCCTCAACCGAAGGCCTCGGCATACTTCAGTGTACGACTGGTCTTCATTCCGTAGAAACCACGCACCTCCGGATCGGGATGGTCCCGCCAGAACCGGCTGGGAATCACGGTACAGTCGCTGAGCACAGGGCCATCGCGATGGCCGTAGTAGATCTGGACGGTCTTGCGCTCGTGCGGGGTGATGCGTACGGTCGCGGCGTGGAGCACGGACAGGTTGAACAGGATGACGGTGCCCGCCGGGCCGTGAAGGTGGACCTTGCCGCGCCTGGCGAGTTGTTCCTTGGTTTCGAGTATGGGTCCGTCGCAGGGCTCAGGCGATATGGAGAAGCAGTGCGTTCCCTCGTGGACATCGGAAAGGTAGAGCATCATCTGCAGATAACCGCAAAGGTAGGGCCGGTCCGTCGCATGCGGACGGTCCCGGTGCCAGATCTCCTCCGGATTGCTTTCGCGCGGGACCATGTGCCGCAGGCAGACTTCCCCGAGCCAACTGGGTCCTTCGAAGATCGTTTCTACCGGTTCGATCAGGGCGGGGTGGCGGATGAGACCGTCGATCTCCGGCGAGGAAATCAGTGGATCGCAGTTCAGGGTCTGGTGGCCGTGATTGGAAATGGGATGCCAGAAGCAGCCCGATTCCGACTTGTCGCGGTCGTACAGGTCGATAAATCGATTAAGTTCCTCGCCGTTAAAAACCTGGCCGAGGCTGACGTAACCATTCTGCTTGAAAAACTCGAGATCTGGCATGCGAGGAGTTGGTTGCGAAATTGGTGTGTTTACTTGCAAAAGAAATGACCATACATTGCCAGCGTCAAGTAGTTCACCGGAAGCGTCAATTAGTTCACCGTTTTGATCGCGGCGTCAACCATACTACACCTTTCTACAGTTCTTTGCAGTCCACAAGGAGCATAAAAGTGCCCAAAACAGTCCTCAATGCCGCCCTGATCGGATGCGGCAGCAGGGGCCGAGGCCACCTCGAGACGATGAAGGCCTTCGACGACCTGCAATTCGTCGCCGTGTGCGATCCTGTGGAGGATTTGCGCAACCGAGTGGCCGAAGAGAACGCCGTGCCGCGCAGGTACGAAGATATCGGGGACATGCTGGCGAAAGAGGAGCTGGACCTGGCGGTCATCGCGACGCCGGCCCACCTGAACGGCCAGTGCGCGCTGCCGGTGATCCAGGCCGGGGTCCACACGCTGCTGGAGAAGCCGCCCGGGCTGTCCGGCGCGGAAACCGAAGGGCTTCGCGACGCGGCCAACGCGTCGGGCGCGAAGGTACTGGTGGGCTGGAACCGCCGTTTCCATTCGCTGATCTGCAAGGCGCGCAGCCTGATCGAAGAGCGTGGGCCCATCATCCAGATCGTGGCGGAATTCCACAAGAGCATGACGGGTTTGCACCGGCGGGGCTTCCCCGATCATCTGCTGGACAACTTCATCTACGAGACGCCGATCCATGCCATCGACCTGACCCGGTCCCTGGCCGGCAGTTCCCCCATCGCCGAGCTGCACGCCGTCGCCCGCCGGACTAATTCGCCTTTCGTAGACGTTTACGCAGCGCTCATCCGCTTCGAGAACGGGTGCGTGGCCCAGCTCACGGCCAATTTCACGACGGACGCCCGGCTGGAGCGCTACGAAATCCACGGCCGGGACTGCTCGGCCTACCTCGAAGGCGTGAGGAATGCCGTGGTCCAACGCGACGGAACGACCGAAGAATTCGACGTGGTGGAATCCGGCGGCACCGCCGAACAGGCCCGCTTCCTGGTCGACTGCATCAAGGAAGACCGTCCGGTGGACCTGCCCGCTGCGGGCCTGGCCGAGGCCGTCGAGACGATGAAACTGGCCGACCGCATCCGGGCGGAGTTGCGTGACTGAGCCGAGCTGTGCGACTGAGCCAGCCTTCGGTTTCTTGACATACGTGCGGCCGCATGATAGGATGCTAAGGGTAGGTCGACTGGTGGATTTTCGATTCAATATGGTCGCCGGCAACTTTTCAGTTTTTCGTGACCTCGTGATCTCGCAACCTCGTGATATAGGCCCAGGTACGCACCGTGCAACTCGGCGTCGGGTAGCAAGAGGAGACATCCATGTCGTTTAATGATTTCAAGCATTTCATTGCCGTGCTCGTTGTATTTCCCGTGTTGGCCATGGGCTGCGGCGAGGAGGTGGACACCATCGATACCGACGAACAGCTCATGTCCCTGGCCCGCGCGTCCATCTCCCAGATCGAAGGAGAGCTGACCCTGGAAGGACTGCAGGAGCCCGCCGAGGTGATCCGGGACCGCCACGGCATTCCTCACATCTACGCGCAGAATACGGATGACCTCTTCTTCGCCCAGGGTTACGTGATGGCTCAGGACCGCCTGTGGCAGATGGAGCTCTGGCGCCGGTGGCGGGAAGGCCGCCTCGCGGAGATCTTCGGTCCCGAGGCCTTCGACTACGACGCCCGCACCCGGCTCATGATGTACCGCGGTCCCTTCGACGACCGGGAGTGGACCAGCTACCACGCCGAGGGCGAGCGCATCTTCACGGCCTATGCCAACGGTGTCAACGCCTACATCGACACGCATGCCGACAACCTGCCGGTGGAGTTCAAGCTGACGGGTATCCAGCCCGGCCGATGGACGAAGGAGACGGTGGTGCGGCGCTGGACCGGACTCTTCTTCCCGAGCGCGGGCAATGACGCCGGAGACGAGATCCGGCTGGTCCGGTCCGTGGCGGAACTGGGCGTAGAGGAGGCCAATCGACGCGCGGCGCCCCTGCCCTGGGATGACCTCGTGGTGCCGGAGGGCCTGGACGTGACCATCGTCCACGAGGATATCGTGAACGCGATGCGGAAAGGGGAAGGCGACCCCCTGGTTCCCGGCCGCCTGCCGCAACTCGAACTCGTGGAACCGTATACGGGCCTGGTCCCCCCGGACCGCCAGGCCGAGGCGCCCACGGAAGAGCAGCTGCTCGAGATCGGAAGCAACAACTGGGCCGTGAGCGGCGCCCTGTCCATCACGGGCCAGGTCATGGTTGTCAACGACCCCCACCGACGCCTCGAGAACCCCTCGCTGCGGTACTATTCTCATCTGAACGCCCCGGGCTGGAACGTAATCGGAGCCAGCGAGCCGCCCTTCGTGGGTGTGACCGCCGGACACAACGACCGGGTCGCATGGGGCTACACCTTCGCGGGGGTCGACGTGAACGACGTGTACGTGGAGGAGCTTCACCCTGACCAGCCGGACATGGTGCGATGGCGGGGCGGATGGGAACCCCTGCGCGTCATCACGGAGGAGATCCCGGTGAAGGGCGAGGAGCCGCGGGAAGTCGTGCTGAAGTATAGCCGCCACGGTCCCGTGTTTTATGAAGATCCGGAGAACGGGGTGGTCTATGCCGTGCGTTCCATCACCCACGAGCCGGGCACGGCGCCGTACCTGGGTTGCTTCCGCATGGCCCAGGCCGAAAGCGCCGAGGACTTCTTCGAACGGGCCATGTTCTGGAAGGTGCCGACGCACAACCTGGTTTTTGGCGACGTGGAGGGCAACATTGCCTTCCAGGTTTCAGCCCTCACGCCGGACCGCGAAGGCTGGAACGGCCGGCTGCCGGTCCCCGGCGACGGGCGGTACGAGTGGCAGGGGTTCAGGGAAGACCTGCCCCGGGAGTACAATCCCCAGCGCGGCTGGGTCGGGACGGCCAATAACGATTCCCATCCGCCGGACTACACGGGACGCCCGGTCATGTTCCACTCCTCGAGAGGCGTCGAATACTCCCGGATCGAGCGCATGAAGCAGCTGTTGCAATCGAACCGCAAGTACACCGTCGACGACCACAAGCGCATCCAACTGGATGCCTATTCGCTGCGGGCCGAGGCCGATATCCCATCGTTTCAGGGCTGGACGTCGGACGACGCGGAAGTCGAGCGGGCCCGTGCGATCGTAGCCGCCTGGAACGGCGTGCTGAACCGGGACAGCGCCGGCGCGGCGGTCTGGTACCGGTGGCGTGGGGAGGCCGAAGCCGCCGCCTACGACGCTGAGACGCCGGTCGACGAACGCCAGCCCCTTGTGGAAGCCGGTCTGCGCAAGACCGTGGACCGGCTGAAAGAGGAGCTGGGCGAGGACTGGAGTGAGTGGCGGTACGGGCGCCTGCAGAAGAGCCCCTTCACCCACCTCCTGTCCGATGCCTTCTCCCTGCCGGCCGTGGAGCGGTCGGGCGGCTTCGGCACCATCGCCGCCACGTCGGTGAGCTTCCGGCACATCCTGGATACGGAAGACTGGGACCGATCGGTTTTCATCATCACGCCGGGCCAGTCGGGCCAACCCGGAAGCCCCTACTACGGCAGCCTGCTGGAGACCTGGGGGAACGACGAGTATCTACAACTGGCATTCAGCCGGGAGGCGGTAGAAGCGCTCGCGGGGCACAGGCTCACGCTGTCTCCTCGCTGATCGGCGCGGGATGACTGTCGCCTCGCTGAGCGGCGCAGGATGACTGTCGCCTCGCTGAGCGGCCGGTTCGATCGGCCGTCATTGAAACTTTGTTGCTGGAGGGACGTTAGTTCAATGGAGCACATCGAATTGAACGACCTGCATTACGGATCTGGTATAATCGGAGGAAATCGATGCGGCGCTTGACCTTATGCCTTCTGATAATCTTCACCGCTGGTTGCGGGCGGGTGTTTCTGGGCGACACCCAGAAAGTGGAGATCAACGTGACCCCCGCGGACGCCCGGATCAAGATCCCGGACCGCATCGACCGGGACACGAACCCGTTCACGATCGAACTTCCCCGGAACGAATCCCACCTGGTGGAGATCTCCAAGCCCGGTTACGAAACGAAATGGATCGTCCTGCAGAAGGTCAAGCTGCCCTCGGTGATCGTCGCGGACATCCTGTTCACCCTCGGCATCGGTCTTTTCATCGACATCTTCTGGGGGACCTGGGAAGGGCTTGAACCAGCGAGGCTGGATGTGACGCTGGAACCCTTAAGCGCGGAGGGCGGCCCCGTCAATGTCCCGCTGGACCTGGCCGAGTCCACCCTGACCGTGCAGGACGGGTCCGTGCGGATCAGGGTGCACGCCCTCAAGTGATTTCAACCCGTCGGATACTACGCGGCCGATGTACCACGCGGGCTATGATTTCGACCGCACCGCCCGGTATCTCAGGAACAGCTCCTGGCCGACCCGCCTGGACTCGATCAGCCTGAGCCTGCGGAAACGGTCGCTGGCGAAGCCCTTGCCGTCCGCCGCCGTCGGGGCGGTGCTGCCGCCGATCACGACGGGACAGAGGGTCAGGTACACCTCGTCCACCAATCCGGCCTCCCAGAAGGCCATGTTGACCTCGCCTCCGCCTTCGACGAGCAACCGTTCAATACCGCGGTCGGCCAGCATTCGGCAGAATTCGGGGAGCTCCACCGTGGTCTTGCCCACCCGGATCACTTCGGCCAGATCCTGAAACGGAAGGACCTGTTCGTCTGTCGCCTGCTTGGTCGTCGCGATGATCCGTTCGACCTGGCCGTCTTCCCAGTATCTTCCAGCGGTTGGCAGTCGCATGGACCGGGACAGGACCACCGAGACCGGATGGGGCGACTTGCCCAGGCGCCTGCGTTCATCTCTCCGACGGGCCGCCTTGATCCTGACGGGCGGATCTTCCGCACGGAGCGTACCGGCGCCGATGAGCACGGCATCGGCGTCCGCCCTGATCTCGTCCATCAACCCGCGGTCGATTCTGCTCGTGAATCGAACCGGATCGCGTTGCTCCGTGGATAACTTGCCATCCAGGCTCAAGGCGTAATTCAGCAGGATGTACGGCCGTTTGTCAGACTTCATTTGAACCGTTTCGGTTGGCGTTCGGTTGGCGTTTGGTTGGCGTTCGGTTCAGGCGTCCTGTTTATTGAAATCACCCGTAAAATCGTCTTGACAGATAAACAAAGCCAGTATATTATTCAAGTCGAATTTCAGCAAGACAAAGTCCGGATTCATTCTACAGGATGGCATCCGGCAGCAGGAAGCGTAATCGCGGTCGGTCGGCTATCCGGTCCTGGCCAGCGGTTCGTCCTGTCAGCGTCAGTACCCCGCAACACCCAGGTATACCATTCCTGAAACCGATTGACTCGCGTGCGATAGCGCCAGCGTTCTGTGTAGATGGTTCCGCTTGAGAGAGGCAGGATTTTGTGAAAGTCAGAGAAATCAAACACGGGGACGTCACGGTGCTGGAACTGAGCGGCCGCATGGCCGAGGGAAGGGACACCGACGCCCTGAGCGAACGCATCAACCGGCTGGCCGACCAGGGTTCCAGGAAGATCATCTTCGATCTGAGCAAAGTGTACTGGATCGACAGTTCGGGGCTGGGACTGCTCATCCGCGCCTATACCCGCATGCAGAAGGTCGGTGGCGACCTGAAGCTCGCAAGCGTGACGCGCAGCGTCAGCAGCCTCTTGCAGATGACCAAGCTTACGACCGTTTTCGCCGTCCACGATACACTGGAAGGCGCCATCGAGGCCTTCGGAACCTGAACCGGGCGGACTGATACCAAACATGGCTGATCAGCACCCCGGCCAGGTCCAGACCCACGGAAGCCGGACCGCCGAACTCGTGGCGGTAAGCCGCGCCCGGCACCTCCTCCGGCACAAGCCGCCCTACATCTTCCACGATCCCTTCGCGTTCCAGTTTCTGAGCAAAAGGTGGAAACGGATCATCGGATACAGGTTGATCGACGCCTTCGTCTCCAGAGTCGTGCTGCGAAGGCTCATGCCGATCACCACCCAGCCGCTGACGCGGGCACGCTTTACCGAAGACGGCCTGCTGGCGGCAATCGAAGACGGCGTGGGCCAGTACGTCATTCTCGGTTCCGGCTACGACACCTTCGCCCTGCGTCATCCCCATCTCGACGTGACCATCTTCGAAATTGACCTCGCCTCCACGATCGCCCTGAAACGGGAACGGGCCGCGACCGCCGGACTGACGTTGCCGGACAGTCTGCGGCTGATCCCCATCGACTTCGAAAAAGACGACCTCGCGGACCGGCTGACCGCCCATGGTTTCGACCCGGAAAAACGATCCTTCTTCAACTGGCTGGGTGTGACGTACTACCTTTCCCGGGACGCGATTCAGGATACGCTGAATAAGGTGGCCGGAATAACCTGCCCCGGTTCGGAGATCGTCTTTGACTACCTCGCCGAGACGAACAGCATTCCAGAAGACGAACGATCCCGGGCCCTGAGCATGAAGCACTACGTAGGGAAGCTGGGAGAACCCATGATCACGTCTTTCAATCCGGCCAGGGTGGATAGCGACTTCAACGCCGGTGGCAATTGGGACGTCGTAAGGAATGATTCGCCGGCCGACCAGCAGAAGCGGTATGTGGAGGGGCGCGGCGATGTGTACAACCTGCCGCCCCTGTTCTGGTGCCTGCATCTGAGGCGGCGAGATTAACGAACCATTAATGGATTAAAGTATTTACTCCGTGTATTGTGATATTTCGTAACATATGCATAAGTCCTTAAAATATCTTGACATAATGCGGTTATTGACATATACTAACTGCCCAATTCCTGAGCACTTGTAATTCCAAAAATCATAAAAGCTCATAGACACAGGCGGCCTCTCATGTCCACATCGAACAGGCGTTCAATGGCCTTGATGGTCTTCGGCTGGCTCTGCCTGGCCAACATGCCCAGTTCTGCCGCGCTCGCCGATCAACAGGAAGACTCGGTGCCGGACTCCCTCTCACAACTGCCCGTGCTGGAAGCGGAAGCGATCGTCGTAACCGGTACGGCGGTCCGGGAATCCCCGATCGAACTCCCCTATGCCGTGGCCCGCATCGACCGCGAAGCCCTGGCCGAACAGGGGTCGCCGTCCATGGTCGACCTGTTCAAAAGCCTGAGTGCGAGCAGCGGTGTCATCGGCGAGGCCAACAGCTGGTACAACGCACAGTCGGGAGACATCCCGGAGACCGTGGCGAACATCAACCTGCGCGGCCTCGGCGCCTCGCGAAGCCTGGTGCTGCTCAACGGCCGGCGGCAGACCTACGTGCCCGGCCGGCTCGTGGGGGGCCGGTTCGTCGACGTGAACGCCTTCCCGTCCATCTCCATCGAGCGGATGGATATCCTCAAGGAAGGCGCGGGGGCCGTTTATGGATCGGATGCGATCGCGGGCGTCGCCAACTTCATCACGCGCAGCAGTTTCGAGGGTTTCGAACTGGATGTGTCCTATGACTATTTCGACGCGGCCGGAGACGCCATGCTGGGCGGAATCTGGGGCGGCAAAGTCGGCGATTCCAATCTGGTGATCTCTCTGGAACACAAGCGCCGCGGCAACCTGCGCGCCGAAGAGCGGGACTGGGCGCTGCGTCCCTTTCCGAATTACGGCTGGGGCTGGTCCTGGTACGGGAATCCCGGAGCCTTCATCATACCGGACGGCCTGCAGACGGATGAAAGCATACTGGCCGGAGAACCCCGATTCGTGGATCCGGGCTGCGAGGGACTGGGCGGCTACCGGGTGGACCCGCCATATGACCCAGAAAATCCAGATAACCCGAATAGGACCTGCCGCTTCCGCTACCAGCCCTGGGACAGCATTATCGAAAGACTGCAACACACCCGGGGGTTCGCCGAGTTGAACGGCTCCTTCGGCGAGACGGACTATCACCTGGAAGCGCTCTACCACGACGCCCGCGTACCCGAGTGGGAAACCACGCCTTCCTTTCCCCCGATCGCTTTTTACGACGGCGTACAGCAGGTGGGCGCCGACCATCCCGGACGGGTCGCCTTTGTCGAACAGAACCCGACCATTACAAACGGTGGTGGGGTTACGCTGGACCTGACCGGCGACCAGCCCTGGTACTTCTTCGGACGTCTGGTCGGAAACGCCGGTCCCGGACGCGTCCAGAGCAGGGAGTCGCGCACCCGCCGCCTGGCAGGCTCACTCACGGGTCCGATCGGCGAGTCCAGCTTGAGTTATGACCTGGGTATTGCCTATTCGGATACGAAGGGTACTGTGCGCCAGCCGGCGGAATACGCCTACCGCAAGTTCCTGGCTTTCCGCGGGTACGGCGGGCCGAACTGCGGCGTAGGAGTCGTTCCGGACCCCAGCGCGCCTTCCGGCCTCGCCCTCGGTTCCAGACCCGGTGGCGTCTTTCCCGGTACCGGGAATTGCTCCTACTTCAACCCGTTCAGCAACGGCATCCAGTTTTCCGCGCAACCGGACGCCCCATATACGAACAATCCCAATCCGAACTATAACGCCGACCTGGCCCACAACGCCGAGTTGCTCGACTGGATCAACGAAAAGGTCGCCACGACCAGCGAGGCCAGCCTGCTGTCGATGGAAGCCATACTGAACGGCGTGATCAGGGAAGGCGTCGCCAGCTACGCCACGGGGTACCAGCTTCGCCGCGTCGATGTCTCCGCCATTCCCAATGCGCCCGGCGACCTCTCCCGAAATCCCTGCCGTGTACCGGGAGACACCAGCTGCGCAATCCAGACCGGGTCCTTTACCTTTACCTCCGGGATCCATCCCTATGAAGCCAGCCAGACGACCCACGCCGTGTTCGCCGAGCTGGCGCTCAAGCCCATGGACTGGCTGGACAGCCAGGCCGCGTTGCATTTCGAGGACTACGGTTTCGCGAACAGCCTGGATCCGAAGATATCGCTGCGGGCGCAGGTCAGTGATTTCCTGGCCCTGCGAGGCACGTTGCAGACCACCTTCCGGACACCTTCCGTGGACGATCTCAACACGGACGTCGTGATCTATACGGCGTACGTGGGACCGACCAATGCCTGGAAGGCCATCGAAAACAGGGGCGTCGAGGATCTCGAGCCGGAGGAAGCGCTCACCTATAACCTGGGCGTGATCATCGAGAACGACACCGGGTTCGAGATGACGGTCGATTACTGGAATTTCGATTTCAACAATCCCATCGGCGTCCTCCCCGATGCCGCGCTGGCCGCGGCCTACGTGAACCCGGCGACCCGCGCCGCGGTGCAGGACCGTATTTACTGTCCCGGAAACCGGAACGACGGCAGCTGCGCCCCGGGCGACATGGAACGGATCCGGATCAACCACATCAACTGGCCCGGACTCAAGACCTCGGGGATCGACTGGCATATCGGCGGGCGGCATGTACTGGGCAACGGCGCGATCGACGCCCACCTGGACGGCAGCTACACGCTGGACTATACTATCGAAGCGCTCATGCACAACGGCGTGGAGCTCGTTGCCGAGAACGAGGCCGTGGGTTTTCTCAACGCGACGAACCCCCTGGCGCCGCCCCTGCCTCCGTTGCGGATGAACGGGACCATTGGATACCACTGGAGCGACTACAGCGCCATCGCCAGGGGACATTACATTTCGTCGTACGAGAACGGGGACTACTGGTTCGCCTCCGGGCCATCGGGCGAAGACTGGACCCAGATCGACCCGTTCCTGACCTTCGACATGAACTTCCAGTGGCGGATACCCGATACCGGCGTGGTCGCCACCCTGTCCCTGTTCAACCTCCTGGACGCGGCGCCGCCCTACGTGAACCAGGAACTGGCCTTCGACGCGCTGACCCATGATCCCAAGGGCCGGCGATTCAAGCTGGGCGTGACGTACAGTTTCAGGTAGATTTAAAGTATCTTCAGGCGCCGTGATCCTGTCTCAGCCACCGGATGAAGGACAGGGTCATCAGGACGAGCACGGCGATGAGCGGCAGCGCGACGATCAGGGAAGCCGACTGGACCGCCCGCAGGCTTTCCGTCCCCCCCACGAACATCAGCGACAGCGCCACGGAACTGAGCACGACCGCCCAGAAGCAGCGGTGCCAGCGCGCTGGTTCACGCACTTCGGCCTGCTCCCGGGTCGCCACCGACGCCAGGATGTAGGAGGCGGAATCCAGCGTGGTGGCTGCGAAGATGATGGCCAGGGTCACGAACACCAGCAGAAGTGGGATTGCGAAGGGGATCACCCGATCACCCACGGCGACGACGGTCGCGATGATCGCTTCCGGCGTCATGTTACGGGCGACCAGGCCGGTGAGGTCCTGTGAGCCCTCCAGCTGGAAGAACAGGCTCGTGTTGCCGAGTACCGCGAAGAACATCCAGCATCCCATCGCGCCGCCGATGATCTCGGCGCCGATCAGTTCGCGGATCGTACGGCCCCGGGAGATGCGGGCGACGAATAGCCCCATGAACGGCGCGAAGGCGATCCACCACGCCCAGTAGAAAACGGTCCACTGCTCCGGGAAGGTAGCCTGAGGTGTAGCCTGTAACCCCGGACTCCCCTCCCCCGACGCCGAAATCAGCGAACCCCACTTTCCAATCGGATCCAGGTACAGGCTCATCTTGATGAAGTTCTGTATCAGCAGGCCGATGCTGTTGGTAATCGTGTCGATGATGAACAGCGTCGGTCCCGCCAGGAAGACGAATGCGAGCAGCGCGATGGTGAGCCAGAGGTTGAACCTGCTCAGCATGCGGATACCGCGCTGCAACCCGGTGTAGACGCTCACGCCGAAGATCGCCCCCAGCGTAATCACCACCGAGGCGTCCAGCCAGTACCCCCTGGCGACGCCGAGTATCTCCGACAGTCCCGCCGAAATCATGGGCGTGCTCAGCCCGATGGAGGTCCCGACTCCGCCGAGCAGGCCGAACATGAACAGCATGTCGATGAACTTGCCCGGAAGGCTCCGGGCCGCCTGCGCGCCGATTACGCCTTCGCAGGCCGCCGACATGCGCAGGACCGGCCGCTGCCGGTTCCAGAAGAGGTAGGCGAGGGGCAGGGTGGGAATGCAGTAGATCGCCCAAGCCGTGAATCCCCAGTGGAACAGTCCATAGGTCGCCGCCCACTCCGTAGCCTCGGCGGACCGGGGTTCGAGACCGAAGGGCGGACTCATGTAGTAGTATGCCCACTCGATGGTGCCCCAATACAGCACGCTGGCGCCGATGCCGGCGCAGAAGATCATGGCGATCCAGCTGATCAGGGAGAACTCCGGTTTGGCATCAGGGCCGCCGAACCGCACATTGCCATACTTGCCGAGGGCGTAGTAGACGAGGAGCGCGAAGGCGGCGATGGTGAACCAGAGGTAGGCCCATCCCAGGACCCGGGTCAGCCAGCCGAAGGCCGCGCTGAGCAGGGCTTCCCCCTCGACGGGAAACAGCACCAGGGGTACCGATACACCTGTGATCAGCGGCAACGCGACCCAGAATATGACCCGGTCGACGCGGGGTCCTTGCATAATGTACGCTCAGTGCGGGATGTTCAGTTCGTGCATGCGCCGGTGGATGGCTTCACGGGCCTGCACATAGGGGGCTTCGAGGAAGGCCTCGTGGTCGTCGCCGCCGTGATGGTGGGTGGTCGTGCCCGGCTTGTGCTGCCAGCTGCGGCGCTTGATGTAGGACAGGCCGCCCTCGATCAGGCTGAGCATGTACTGGGCGTTCTCCAGGTCGAACAGCCAGTAGGGGCCGCCGCAGGCCACGTAGACCGGTGAAGTGTGCGCCATGATGCCCCGGCGCCAGCCGTCGTGGTGCGGAACGCTCGTGTAGTTCGGTCCCGCGCACCGCGTCGCCAGCCAGGTATGGCCTTCGATTTTCAAAGTGGTTTTGAGCGATAGCCGACGAGTGCCCTTGTGGTCCTCGGTCGAGGCCACCACCCGGCCCTGCTGGACGATCTCCAGCGTATGGATCGGCAGCGTCGAATCCGCCGACGCCTCGATCTCCACCGTCCCGCCGTTGCCGGGCAGATTCACCGTGTCTCCGATATCCTGGCCGTTCACCGTCAAGCGGATGATGGGCCCCGCGCTCAGGAACGTGTTCCCGCCGCGCAGCGCCTTGCACCAGTTGTCGTAGGTAAAGGGCTCGTCCGGCGGGATGTAGGCGTAGGTCCGGTAGATCCCCACGGGCACGTCGCTGGACATCTTGTCCGTTCCGCCCGCGAGCGGCAGCTTGTACCCGCAATTCAGGTATCGGTAATACTCGAGGTGGTTGTACTCGCTGTGCACCAGCATCTCCACGGCGTCGGCGCGGTCCGTGGCGATGAGGACCGCCGGTTCGCAGTTGGGATTGGGGATATGGGGGATCACGACCGTCCCGCCCTGTGCGTGGCAGGCGTCGGCCCAGTACGACAGGGTCGTTTCCAGGTTGCCTCCCAGTTCCGCCTCGCCGGGTCCGTCCGAACACCAGGGCATGACCGGCTCCTTCAGGCCCAGCAGGGACAGATGGCCCAGGATGTGCTGGCGGTTCTCCTGCGTGGCGTACACGATCGTATCGCCGTCCGGCGCCACGTTCGCCGACCCCGTGAATTCCTCGGTGTTCGTGAAAAGGCCTCCCCACTGGGAGAGCAGGAGGTTGACGACGTTCAGGTCTTCCCCTTTGGCCTCGAGCTGGGCGCCCTGGGTGGAGAGGAAATGCACGTGGGTGTCGCCGCTGAAGTACCGCTGCGCGTTCAGGTCGGTCCAGCGCTTGAGCCGCAGCGTGAGTTCGCGCTGCCCGGGCTCGATGTGAACGCGCTGGCGAATCGGCTCGTACTCGAACCCACGGGCCACGTCCACGTGCACCTCGCCCCGGGGCAGCCAGCCCTGGCACCTGCCGTCGATATAGGCGTAGGACATCTGGCCCAGGCGCACGTCGCCGCCCACGTCCACGTGCCAGGTATCCAGGTTCGAGTTTACGTGGGCATGATGGCCGTGCGGGGCGTAGGGCACGCCGCGGGCCGACCTGAAATGGACGCGGCACGGGACGGGCTTGCCCGTCTCGTCGTCCAGCACCGTGGTGTGTACCCAGTTCCGTCCCGTGTCGATGACTTCGAACCGGACCGAGGGAGTCTCGACGACCGCTTTGGCTTCCAATTCGCCCCAGTTGGCCGAACCGACCGCCTTCCCGTCCTGCTTCACGGTTACGGTGGCCGACGGCGTGCCGGCCACGCCCACGTGGGCGGGACTGGCGCGACTGGTGTCCGCCTGTCCCCAGCCGCGGTGGAAGTCCGTCAGAAAGGCCTGGTCGACTTCTTCGGGCAGCGGATAGGCGTAGGTCGCGTAGCCTCGGTCGACTTCCACATCCAGGTTAACGGGCTTCCCCGCGTCCTCCGGATGCTTAAGCTCGATCTGGACGTCCCTGGCGGCCCAGCGGCAGATGGGATCTTCGTCGACATGGCCGAGCGTAATGGCGGCCACGACGAAGGGCGGACCCTGCGGCGTGATTTCAATCGAACGGATTACACGGTCGGGGTGTGGATTGCGCCAGGCCCAGAGATAGTAACCGCGCGGCCACCCCTGCTCGGCCTCCGTCTGCCGGCGGCCCGCATCGCTCCAATCACCGCCCGACCGGTTGTAGGTCGACGGCTTTTCGTCCGGAACGCAGAGAAAGGGATACTGCCCCCAGGGCAGCGGCATGTAGCCGATCTCGAATCGTTCACGGATGGTAACGGACTCGGTGCGTCCGTCGTCCCATTCGAACCGGTACGCGGCCACCGGAAGGGCGATCGGACCGCCCGCCTCGATCTCCGAACGGATCACCGCGTGGGCGAAAACCACGTTGACCGCGGCCTGGCCGACCGGAATCACAACAGGCTCGGTCGTACAGCCCACCTTGGCCCCGAAGCCGATGAAGCAGTCGGTTTCTCCCGTGCCGTCGCCGATTTGAAAGGGAAGACCGTAGAATTCCTGCGATCCCAGCGGAGGGTCTGCAATGTTGTCGTAAACGCCGCGGTTCGCGTTGTAAATCGGGATGAGGTCCAGGGGCTGGTAGTCCGGCATGACGGCCTCGGCTCCGGTTGGATCGTCAGGCGAGCATCTTTTCAACGGCGGCGTCTACGTCGTCATAGGTCTTGAAGACCGTATACAGCCGGGTGATCCGGAACAGATGATCCAGGCGGTCGTTGACGCCCGTGAGCACCATCTCCCCGTCCCGGGATCGGATTTTCTTCATGGCCGCGATCAGCGAACCCAGTCCGGAACTGTTCATGATGGGCACACCGGTCAGATCGGCGACGAACCGCGTGCAGCCCCGGGCGAGGGTATCGTCGATCATCCGGTCCAGCTCGACGGTGTCTCCTTCCTCCCACAACCTGCCCTCGATGCGAAGCACCGCGATCTCGTCTTCCAGCGAAACGTGAATGTTCATACCAACCTTAATCCTCGCTGCGGATGGATGCGCGTCAGCCCGCGATCGAAGCCTCGATGGCGTCCTTGACCTCCGCGTATTCCGGAAACCGGTCGGCCGCCAGCTTGGAGAAGATCAGCGAGTCGTCCACGGTGACTTCGAACCTGCCTCCCCCGGACGGCACGAGCTGCAGCTGTTCGATATCGTGTTTGTAGTACTCCAGCAGTTTTACCGCCAACCCGGCGGCGTCTTGTTCGTAGCTTCAATCAGCGCAGTAAACGATACGTACGATCACCATGTCCTCCTTGAACGCAGGTGCGGCCGGCAGCCGGATCGGCTGTGTAAGTACAGCAACTATATAAACAAGGGATAGACGACATGGCAAGGATTCTGCACAGCGCCGCCCGGGTCCGGCCTGGCCACGGGTCGGTATGTCCCGGGGTCCGGCCTGGCCGCGGGTCAATTCATTCGCGCTTGACAAGACGGGTCAATAAGGGTATTCTCAATGCGAGGAGGTGATTTACATGCTAGGTAGTTTCGGCACGACCGAACTGATTATCATTCTTGTCATCGTCATGATCCTTTTCGGTGCGAAGAAGCTTCCCGAACTGGCCAAGGGTCTGGGCCAGGGGATCACCGAGTTCAAGAAAGCTCAGAATAAAGATCCCGCCGAAGAGAAACAGGGTACCTCCGGCACGTCCGCCACGAAGGACAGCTGAACGCCTGTAGCGGCGTGCGACGATTAACCCGGTTGCGTACCGATGCGCCGCTTTCGAGTGGTTCGGCCCGTTAAATCGACCGGCCGCCTGCCGGTGACTTGGGCCGCCTACCGATGTCCCGGGCCGCCTGCCGTTGTCTTGTGCCGCAAATCGGTGTTCCGGGACGCTTGCCGGTGTCTTTGGATACCTGCCGGTGGTCGAGGCGTGGATTCTGGCGCGTCTACCGACGCCGACCAGCGGCTTTCCTCGCTTTACCCCGTTGTTCCAGCCTTTCGGATATTCGTAAGTCATAGTATTCCATAGCTATATGCTCGGCCGTCCCATTCCGGCCGCTCCCTGTCTGCCGTTTCAGATTCGGCCATGACCGGTCTGCCCATTGGGTTTTTCTGCCCACGCTCGACCGCGCGTGATTGCCGTTTCCATATAAAAAACACATTCATACACAACCAATCGGAATCATTGCTGGTCACATTAGGCAGAAGGCGCCCGCATAAGACGGCACTCTACGACAGGAAACAACGTGGAATCTGCCCTCAAACTCGAAAGCCGAACCGCGCCGGATCATCAGGAAGAAAACATGGAGATCGATTCGGCAAGGGATCGTACGGACCTGGAGGATCGCAGGCTGATTCTAAAGGCAAGGGGCGGCGACGTGCGGGCACTGGAGGAACTGGTCTACCGATACGACGAAAAAGTGCTGTCCATGGCCATGTCCTTCGTGGGGGACATGGACGATGCCAAGGACATATACCAGGAAGTCTTCATGCGTGTACATAAAGCCTTGCCGAAATTCGAATTCCGCAGCCGGTTTTCGACCTACCTGTACCGGATCGTCACCAATGCCTGCCTTACGCACCGGGCACGATCCGGAAAGAGAAGCTTCGTACCGATCGAAGACGAGCCGGGAGATGACCAGGACTCGACGAAACACGGGGTAACCCTTTTATCCCCCGACCGGCCGGACGCGGCCGTCATCAACCACGAAATCGCCTCGCGGATACGTGCCGCCGTCAACACTCTTTCACCCCGGCTGCGAACCGTGTTCGTGCTGCGTCACCACGAAGGTTTCAAGCTGAGGGAAATCGCCCGCATCATGGAATGCGCCGAAGGCACCGTGAAGAAATACCTATTCGACGCCACCAGGCGGCTGCGCATTCAACTCGAGGATATACGAACATGAACAAGCATACGGATCGGTCTCACGCGAAGTGGGAGGAATGGCTGGAACTCTCCCAGTACGGTGAACTGTCGGACGCGGATCAGCGAGCCCTTGACAGTCATCTCGAGGATTGCGACCAGTGCCAAGCGTACCGGGCGGAACTGGATCAATTCAGGATGGTCATGGACCAGGCCGCCCCCGCGAGACCTGGAGAAACCGACCTGCTCGATGCCCGCGCCAACCTGTGGTCCAACTTGACACTCGGTCGCGCTGAAAATCGTTTTTCAAATGGATGGATGAGTCGCTTTGTCGATGGCCTGCAAGGACTTACGACCAGCGTTTTCCCCCAATACCGAACGGTGCTCGGAGGCGCGCTGCTGCTGATCATCGGCCTTGCAGGTGGTTACTACCTGGCCTTCCAGGGCGACCGAACGCTCGGATTCGCGGCACCGGGCATGGGCCAGACGGACCTGTTGACCAACGACGACGTGGCCATTTCCAATGTCCGGTTCGTGGATTCGGACGTGCCCGACGGCACGTTGGGACTCCGGTTCGAAGCCGTTCGGCCCGTACAGATCATGGGACCGGTCGACGATCCGGAGATACAACGCGTACTCACCTTTGCCGTGCTGAATGAGCAGAATCCCGGGGTCAGGCTTCGGGCAGTGAACGCCGTGAGCGCTTCCGAACGCCTTCATTCGGATCACGAGATCAGAGACGCCCTGATTACGGCCTTGAAAACCGACTCAAATGCCGGCGTCCGCGGCGAAGCGTTCAACGCGCTGTCACGGTATCCCTTCGACGAGGAAATCAGGGACGCCATGATCTACGCCTTGATGTTCGACGACAATGCCGCGCTTCGGATCAGCGCGATCAACCGGCTCCAGGAGCAAGGACCCGCACTGTTCGACGAGAACCTGGAAAGGGTACTTCGGACCAGGATGGTTCTCGATGAGAACGCTTACATCCGCACAAAGGCAAGGACCGTGCTGAGTAATCTGTCCGCACCCTGACGGGACGCGGCCGATAGGGGAGTAGCCATCATGAGACTGCTGATAACTACGATAGGCGTGTTGATAGTCGCACAGCAAGCCCTGGCGCAGCAAGCCCTGGTGTTCTCGGAGGATCAGAACCGGGTGACGGGGAACCGTACGGAGACCTTCCAGGTGGAAAGGGACGGACGACTCGACCTGAACACCCGGGCGGGCGATATCACGATCTCCACCTGGAGCAAGAACGAAGCGGTCGTGAACGTTCAAGGCATCCCATCAAGCGGCGCGGATGATCTTAGAATACGTTACGAAGGAGGCATACTGCGCGTCGATTACGACCCAAGGGGATGGTCGATGAATCGAAGAAGGGGCCTGCGTTTCAAGATCGATCTGCCGTCGGATTTCGACCTGGACCTGCGCACCGGCGGCGGCGATATCGAGGTCGTGGGCAACCTGGGCGGCGACGTGAGAAGCCATACTTCGGGCGGCGACGTAACACTTCGGGATATCGGCGGTGACGTGGAGCTGACCACGTCCGGCGGCGACATCCGGGTGGGCACAGTCGGCGGCGACGTTCACCTGCAGACGTCGGGGGGCGACATCCGGGTCGAGAAGGCCTCGGCCGACCTGGACGTCCAGACCTCCGGCGGAGACATCCGGATCGGGCACGTGGGCAATGAACTGGAAGCCCAGACTTCCGGTGGGGACATCACTATCGAATACGTAGGCGGGGAATCCCGGATCAGGACATCCGGGGGCGATATCGAGATCGGCGAACTCCTGGAGGACGCCCGAATCACCACGTCAGGCGGAGACATCGAACTGCGCGACGCAAAGGGTGAATTGCAGGTGAAAACTGCCGGGGGTGAATTGGAGCTTCTGAACGTAACGGGGTCGATCGACGCACGTACCGCGGGCGGTGAGATCCTGGCTGAAATCACGCCGGATGGTTCAAAGGGCAGCTCGCTCATTTCGGCCGGCGGCGACGTCGTACTCTACGTGGACCCGGAAGCGAAGGCGACCATCGAAGCGCGGATTCGCGTCGACAGGAAATCGAGAGTCGGGGTATTTCAAATGAGTCCACCGCCAGGAAGAGATGCGCCCATAATCATCGACATTCCGGAGATACCGATGATCGACACCGACCAGGCCGTTACGGAAATCGACGAGGAAGAGTTGAAGGAGATTATAGAAAAGCTTACACGGAGCGTGAACGAAGCGGTTCAGTTGTCGGCCGAAGAGGCGCAACGGTTGCTGCAAGAGTTACAACGGGATTTGCGGTCAGCACAACGAGAATTGCAGGCGGCCCAGAAGAAGTCTGTCGAAGCGCAGAAGAAGATGGTTCAACGCCGTATCAGTGCCAGCACACTGCCATACAATATACGGTCTGATTTCGAAGCGGAGCGCTACGAGGAAGACGCGGAAGAACGAGAGATCAGCGCTACGTACGTACTCAACGGCGGTGGCGCCAGAATCTGGGTTGAGACCAGCGACAGCAATATTGAGATCCGCGAGTTGAATAAGTAAGGAAGCGGTACCTGCAATTTAATACGGTCGAGCACAAGATCTTCAACACCCAGCAACCCCACTCACGTGAACATCAAGGATGGTACAACAATCTTCCACCCATGCGAGGAGACCTTTGTGCCGGGGATGAGCCAGCAGTTATGCCATTGAGCAAGGAGGTCTGAAATGTTTAAGATTTCAGGTGGTTTCAGCATGGTAATTACCCTGGCATTGTCCGTATGGGTAGCAGACGTTAACGCGCAGATACCTACGGAAGTGTTTACCGATGACGATAGGCGTGTTGAGTTGGCCAACCATCAAAATTGTGAAGTCCGGGGTGTCTACGCCTCACCAAATGAAATCGTCACATGGAGTGCAGACTGCGCTGATGGATTGGCAAACGGTTTGGGAATACTTTCCTGGTTCAGAGGAAATACTGATGGCGATACAACGCGAGTACAGATAGGGCTGTTACGCGCCGGCAGGAAGCACGGTCAGTGGTTTGAACAGATGGGCAAGGGATTCGGTCTGAACATTGAGACCGGACCCTACGAGATGGGTAAAAGGCACGGTCAGTGGTTTGAACAGATGGGCAAGGAATTCGGTCTGAACATTGAGACCGGACCCTACGAGATGGGTAAAAGGCACGGTCAGTGGTTTGAACAGATGGGCAAGGAATTCGGTCTGAACATTGAGACCGGACCCTACGAGATGGGTAAAAGGCACGGTCAGTGGTTTGAACAGATGGGCAAGGAATTCGGTCTGAACATTGAGACCGGACCCTACGAGATGGGTAAAAGGCACGGTCAGTGGTTTGAACAGATGGGCAAAGGATTCGGACTGCGTATTGAGACCGGTTTTTACGAAATGGGAAAAAAGAACGGGCGGTGGTTTGAACAGTTCGGAAAGGGAAAAGCGCAGCGTACTGAAACCGGCTTCTTCGAAATGGGGAGAAAGATAGGGCCCTAAACCTCGTTTTTACTCGCCGATTCTTTGTAGAAAGCCAACAGGTGGATTTTCGGATAGCCACCAACGCTCAGCTCGTCTCCCGTATCACCCGCTCCGCCGCGGCGACGCCCGCACCGGACTCGAACACATACCCGTGGCGGCTCAGGCCGTGCTCGAGGGCCGTAAGGGCGACGATCATGTCCGACGGAGCCACGTTGTAGCCCAGGTGGGCGATGCGAATGTACTTGCCCCTGTAGTGATCCATCCCGTTGGCGATGGTCACGCCGCACTCCTGCTTGATCGTCTTCAGCAATGCGGAGCCGTCGATACCGGGCGGCATGACGACCGAAGTCAGCACGTTGGACGGCCTGCGCGCGAAGAGATTCAGGCCGAGGGCCGCCACGCCCGCGCGGGTCACCAGGGCGTTCCGCTCGTGAATACGATAGATTTCCTTCAGGCCGAGTTCCTTCATCATCCTCAGTGACTCGTCCAGTCCCATGAGCAGCGACACGGCCGGCGTATAGGGCGTCAGCCCCTTCGTGAACGAATCCCGCGCCCGATTCAGGTTCAGATAGTAGGAAGGCTGGCGGCTTTCTTCTATGCGCTGCCACGCCCGCTTGCTGACGCTGATGAAGGCCAGCCCGGGCGGGATCATGAGCGCCTTCTGCGAACCCGTGAGGGCGATGTCGACGTGCCAGTCGTCCGTCCTGAGTTCATTGGCGCCCAGGCCGCTGATGGCATCCACGACCAGGTAGCAGCCGTGACCGCGGGCGACCCTGCCCAGGGCTTCGATGTCGTGGAGCACGCCCGTCGAGGTCTCGCTGTGGGTGGCCAGCACCGCTTCGAAGGGTCCCTGTTCCCCCAGGATACGGTCGACTTCATCGGGATCCGCGGCCTTACCCCACTCCACATCGAGCGTCAGGGCGTCGATGCCGTAGGTCGCGCACAGTTCGACCCACCTGCCGCCGAATTTACCGCCGCTGATCGCCAGCACCCGGTCTCCCGGAGAAAGCAGGTTGACGACCGCGGCCTCCATGGCGCCGCTGCCGGATGCCGTGAGCACGAGCACGTCGTTCTCCGTCTGGAAAACGTGCTGCAGTCCCGAAGCGACCCCCCTGAGCAGGTCGCTGAATTCGGTTGAACGGTGGGTGAGGATCGGTGCCGACATCTTCCGGACGACCCGGTCGGGAACCGGCGTGGGTCCGGGGGCAAAGTTGGTAACCTTCACGCGATCTCCGTTAGCGCGCGGTCAACGCCGGGTGAGCACAGGAGCCGGGCCGGGTGAGCGCAGGAGCCGGGCCGGATGAGCACTGGAGCCGGGCAAGGGTGAGCGTTCGGACCACGAGAGGCTAGAGCGCGGTCAGCGCGATCCGGGCATCCCGGGCATAGGGCGTCGATTCGTAGTTCTCAACCACCCGGTCGTACAGGGCCCGTGCCTGTTCCTTCTGGTCGGCGGCCCCGAAACATCGCGCGGCATCCAGGAGAAAACCGGGGGCCAGATAACTATCCGGATCTTCGTCCGCCAGGGCGAGATACTGGTTGGCCGCCTCTTCGTACTTCTCTTCCTCTTCGTCGCACGCGGCCAGTCCCGAGCGGGCGGCCAGCCAGAAATGCGCGTCCTGGCTGCCGTATTCGTCCAGGTAGGTCTGGTAGTAGGTGCGCGCCTTTTCGAAATCGCCGGTCTGAAAACAGGCGTTGGCCAGCTCGATCGTGGCCTCGTGGGCCACTGAAGTACCACCGAACTCGGTGACGACACGTTCGAATATGGGAATGGCGTCTTCATAGCGGCTGTCCTGCATGGCCGTCTGACCCGGCGCGAATACCTGGCCCGCCTGCACCAGGTCATCGGCCTGCATGTTGGACCAATAATACCAGCCGGCCACGCAGGCGACCACAAGGACGACGGCCGCAGTGAGTGATTTCCAGTGCCTGTCGATCTCGCTGCTCATTTCGTACAGCCAGAGAATGAAGCGGTCTTCTTTCATCTCACGACGGCTGATCCGCCGTCTCGTTCTTGCCATCGACCCGGTCCTCCAGGATATGGGTTGCGCAAAACTGCCGATTGAAATCCGGTGTTACCGCGCTGGTCAATCTACGTAAACCGCACCAGGCCGAACGTCGTCATTCTCGCTTGCTGAACGTCGAACAGACGGGCATTCCGACCCCGGTGCAAAGCCTAGAACATATAAGGGAATCGGGGCTTTTCGTCAAGGGGTTTCTATGGAGTTTTAACTTGACAACAGGCGCTCTTGGCGTATTTTACGAGGCACAAGTTGGGTTTTGAACATGACGAAATCCAGCCGGTTTCGTGAACGGTAGATCACGTCCTGCGCGGGATATCTCTTTATATAAGGAGACGGTCGATGAAACTGTCGGGTGCTGAAATAGTCATAGAGTGTCTGAAGAAAGAGGGAGTCGATATCGTCTTCGGGTATCCCGGCGGCGTGGTGATCCCGACTTATGACGTCATTCAGCGCACCACCGACCTGAGGCACATCCTCGTACGCCACGAGCAGGGCGCGACCCACATGGCCGACGGCTATGCGCGGGCGACCGGCAAGCCCGGCGTGGTTCTCGTCTCCTCCGGTCCGGGCGCCACCAATACGGTTACCGGAATCGCCACCGCGTACATGGATTCGATCCCGATGATCGTGATCACGGGCCAGGTACCGGTGCACCTGATCGGTAACGACGCCTTTCAGGAATCGGACACTGTGGGCATCACGCGGCCGATCACGAAGCACAATTTCCTGATCAAGGAAACCGAAGATATCGCGCAGGTTTTCGCGGAGGCGTTCCATATCGCGACGACCGGCCGGCCCGGCCCCGTCCTGATCGACGTGCCCAAGGACGTCCAGATCGGGGAAGCCGAATTCTCTTACCCGGAACGGCCGGACATCCGCGGGTACAAGCCCCGGACCGAGGGGCATCCGAAGCAGATCCGCAAGGCGGCGGAGATGCTCACCTCGGCCAGAAAACCGGTGATCTACGTGGGCGGCGGCGCGATCATCTCCGAGGCCTCGGAGGAAATCCGCACGCTGGCCCGCAAACTCAACGCGCCGGTGACCACCACGCTGATGGGACTCGGCGCCTACCCGGAAAACGATCCGCTTTCGCTCAAGATGCTCGGCATGCACGGCACCTGGTACGCGAACACGGCCGTGATGATGTGCGACCTCCTGGTCTGCATCGGCGCCCGGTTCGACGACCGGGTGACCGGCAAGCTGGAGGAGTTTTCGCCCAATTCAAAGAAGATCCACATCGACATCGACCCGTCGTCCCTTAACAAGAACGTGCGGGTGGACCTCCCCATCGTGGGCGACGTGAAGCGGGTGCTGCAGCAGTTGGTTCCCCTGGTGGAACGGGCCGATACGGAAGAGTGGCTTAATCAGATCGAGGAATGGAAGCGGGACCACCCGCTGACCTACGCGAACACGATCGGGCTCCACGAAGAAGGTCTGGAGGGCGTCGACCGGGAGACCGTCGAGAAGGATACGGATCAATTCCCTCTCTGCGCCCAGTACGCCATCGAGCGGATCGGTCAGCTCACGAAGGGCGAGGCTTACGTGGTCACCGACGTCGGCCAGCACCAGATGTGGGCGGCCCAGTGGTACGGCTTCTCGAACCCCCGGTCGATGATCACTTCCGGCGGGCTCGGCACCATGGGCTTCGGACTGCCTGCGGCGATCGGCGCCCAGTTCGCCTACCCGGACCGAGAGGTCATTGTGTTCTCGGGCGACGGCAGCATCCAGATGAACATTCAGGAAATGGCCACGGCCGTGGCCTGCGGCCTGCCCATCAAGATCGTGCTGCTGAACAACGGCTACCTCGGCATGGTG
The DNA here is from genome assembly GCA_026705925.1 of Gemmatimonadota bacterium. Taxonomy (GTDB): domain Bacteria; phylum JAAXHH01; class JAAXHH01; order JAAXHH01; family JAAXHH01; genus JAAXHH01. Next base: position 68,021 of record JAPOZT010000015.1, on the reverse strand, counting down.
CGCCAGTGGCAGGAGCTATTCTATGCGCAGCGTTACTCTGAAGTGGACCTGCGAGACTCCAACCCGGACTTCGTGAAACTGGCGGAGGCCTACGGTGCCGTGGGTATCCGGGTCTTCAAGGATGAGGACGTGGAAGGCGCCTGGCTCGAGGCCAGCAAGATCAAGGACCGCCCCGTGATGCTCGACATGGTGATCGCCGAAGAAGGCAACGTGTATCCCATGATCCCCGCGGGCGCGGCATCCCACGAAATGATAGAAGAATAAACACGTGAATTTGGCCGGGCGGGGTCCCGGCAGGAGTGGATTGAACCATGGCACGCCATACCATATCCATGGTGGTCGAGAACCGGTTCGGGGTCCTGGCCCGCATTTCCGGGCTGTTCAGCGGCCGGGGTTTCAACATCGACAGCATCGCCGTCGGCGAAGCCGCGGAACCCGGCACGGCGCGCATGACCATCGTCACGCAGGGCGACGAGATGATCATCGAACAGATCATCAAGCAGTTGAACCGCCTGGTAGACGTGATCCGGGTCGTGGATCTCACCGGGGAGAACTTCATCAACCGCGAACTCGCCCTCATCAAGGTGAACGCCAGTCAGGCCACGCGACAGGAACTCGTGCAAATCGCCGATATCTTCAAGGCGAAGATCGTCGACATCAACCAGAAGACGATCATGCTGGAAGCCACGGGCAACGAGGACAAGATCGACGCCATCATCACCATGGTGCGGCCCTTCGGCGTGCGGGAAATCGCCCGGACCGGCCGGGTGGCGCTGGCCCGCGAATCGACCAGCAAGGACACCCCGTCACCGGAAGCCCCGCAACCCGTCTGGGAGCGTGAACGCAAGCAGATCACCGCCGACCTGGCCTGACCCAAGCATGGCCGCAGGTACGGCACGCGACAAGATCACCGCCGGAACGGCCCGATAGCCGGTACGGCATGAAGGAGAACCAATGGCTCGACTGTATTACGATCAGGACGCCGACCTGGGCATACTGGACGGCAAGACCATCGCGGTTGTCGGTTACGGCAGCCAGGGACACGCCCACGCCCTTTCCCTGCGCGATTCCGGACTGGACGTCATCGTGGGATTGAGGAAGGGCGGCTCGTGGGACCAGGCCGTAGAGGACGGATTCGAGCCCCGTACCGTGGAGCAGGCGGCCGCCGAGGCCGACATCATCATGATGCTGGTCAACGACGAGCTTCAGTCCCGTCTTTTCAATGACTTCGTTGCGCCGAACCTGGCGGAGGGCAACGCTCTGGCCTTCGCCCACGGGTTCAACATCCATTTCAACCAGGTCGTCCCGCCCGAAAACGTGGACGTCTTCATGGTCGCCCCCAAGGGTCCGGGCCACCTCGTACGCCGGGTCTTCGAGGAAGGCGGCGGCGTGCCCTGCCTGCTGGCGGTCCACCAGGACCACACGGGCCGCGCCCGGGATATCGGCCTGGCCTACGCCAAGGGCATCGGCGGCACCCGGGGCGGGGTCATCGAGACGACCTTCCGCGAAGAAACCGAGACCGATCTCTTCGGCGAACAGTCCGTCCTGTGCGGCGGCACTTCCGAACTCGTCATGGCCGGTTTCGAGACGCTGGTCGAAGCGGGGTACCAGCCCGAGGTCGCCTACTTCGAGTGCCTGCACGAACTGAAGCTCATCGTGGACCTCATGTACGAAGGCGGCATCGAAGGCATGCGTTATTCCGTCAGCAACACGGCCGAATTCGGCGACCTGACCCGCGGCCCCCGGATCGTCAACGAGGAGACCCGCGCCGAAATGAAGCGCATTCTCAGTGAAATCCAGTCCGGCGCCTTTGCCCGCGAGTGGATGCTCGAGAACCAGGCCAACGCGCCGGTCATGAACGCGCTCAGACGCAACGCTTCGGAGAAAAAGATCGTAGAGGTCGGCCGGCAGCTGCGCAGTATGATGAGCTGGATCGAAGAGAAGAAGTAAAGCGTCGGACCGCCCGGTCGGCTGGCGCGAAAATCGGTTACGCAAAGAAACTGAACGGGAGCACGCGACGATGCGAAAAGTGGATATCTTCGACACCACGTTGCGTGACGGGGAGCAGGTCCCCGGCGCCTCGCTGAACCGGGACGAGAAGATCCAGGTCGCGCACCAACTTGCCGAGCTCGGTGTCGACGTGATCGAAGCGGGGTTCGCCGCGTCCTCGCCCGGGGACTTCGCCGCGGTCAAGAACATCGCCGAGCAGGTCGAAGGCCCCGTGATTACGGCTCTCGCAAGGGCCGTGGAATCGGACATCGTGGCCGTGGCCGAGGCCGTCAAACCCGCGAAAAGGCCCCGGATCCACATCGTCCTGGGCACGTCCGACACCCACCTGAAGCACAAGTTCCGCAAGTCCCGCCAGCAGATCATGGACATGGGCGTGCAGGCCGTCCTCTTCGCGAAGGATCTCTGCGAGGACATCGAGTATTCGACCGAAGACGCCTCCCGGAGCGATTTCGACTACCTGTGCGAGACCGTCGAGGCGGTCATCGACGCCGGCGCCACCGTGGTGAACATCCCCGATACGGTGGGATACGCCGTGCCGGAACAGTGGGGCAACCTGATCTCCCGGCTCATCGCGACCGTGCCGAACATCGAAAAGGCCAAGGTCAGCGTGCACTGCCACAACGACCTGGGCATGGCGACGGCCAATTCCCTGGCGGCCATCAAAGCGGGCGCGACCCAGGTTGAATGCACGGTGAACGGCGTGGGCGAGCGGGCGGGTAACGCCTCCCTGGAAGAGATCGTCATGGCGGTCAAGATGCGCGGAGATTTCTACGACGCACGCACAGATATCGAAACCACGCAGATCTACTCCACGAGCCTGCTGGTGCGGGACCTGATGCACATGCCCGTACAGCGCAACAAGGCTATCGTGGGCAGCAACGCCTTCGCCCATTCATCGGGCATCCACCAGGACGGCTTCCTCAAGCACCGGGAGAACTACGAGATCATGAGCCCGTCGGACGTGGGCATCGAAAAGAGCGACATCGTACTGACGGCTCGGTCCGGACGGCACGCCCTGCGGCACCGGCTCGAACTGCTGGGCTACACGTACGACGAGACCCAGAAGGAAGAGTTCGAAAAGGTGCACGTGCGCTTTCTGAACGTGGCGGACCGGCAGAAGGAGGTGGCGGACGAAGACCTCCACCGGATCGTATCCGACTCGCCGGTAGAAGTACCCGAACAGTACCTGCTGGAAGACTTCAGGGTAACCTCCTCGCACTCCGGCCAGGCCGATGCGAATGTTCGCCTCCACGTCAGCGGCGAGACCATCGAAGAGGCGGGCGTGGGCGACAACCAGATTCTCGCCGCGCTGAACGCCGTCGACCGAATCACCAAGCTGCCCACCTACGTGAAGGATATCCAGACCTCGTCAAACGGCCGCGAAGGCGCCCACCACGTCCAGGTCAGCGTCGGTTTCCACGATCAGTCCTTCAACAGCCACGCCTCCGATACCGACGTCGTGAAAGCCAGCATCCAGGCCTACCTGCATTCCCTCAATCAACTCGTTGCACGACACGGTGGGTTGATCGTCGAGTAATCCAGCCTGGTAATCCAACCCAACATTCCCAATACGCAGGAGGAGAAATTGTACAATATCGCGGTCATTCCGGGCGACGGGACCGGCCCGGAGGTCGTGCGTGAGGGGCTGAAAGTGCTCAATGCGGCCTCGAAGAAGTTCTCATTCGACTACGAACTCACGGAATACGATTTCGGCGGTGAAAGATACCTGAGGACGGGAGAGATCCTGCCCCGGGAAGGCCTGGAGGAACTGGGCCACTACGACGCCATCTACCTCGGCGCCATCGGACATCCCGACTGCCCGCCGGGCCTGCTGGAAAAGGGCATCCTCCTGACCATCCGGTTCAAACTGGACCTCTATATCAACCTGCGTCCCGTCAAGCTGTACCCGGGCGTCGACTGCCCGCTGAAGGACAAGGGCCCCGAGGACGTGGACTTCGTCGTGGTCCGGGAGAACACGGAGGACCTGTACGTGGGCGCCGGCGGCGTGTACAAGAAGGGCACGCCCGACGAGGTCGCGGTGCAGGAGTCCATCAACACCCGCAAGGGCGTGGAGCGGTGCGTCCGCTACGCCTTCGAAACGGCGAAGGCGCGCAACAAGCAGAACAAGGTGACGCTCTGCGCCAAGACCAACGTGCTCACTTACGCCCACGACCTCTGGGAGCGGACATTCTACGAAGTCGCCGAGGAATATCCCGGCATCACGGCCGATTACGCCCACGTGGACGCGACCTGCATGTGGATGGTAAAGAACCCCGAGTGGTTCGACGTCATCGTCACGACCAACATGTTCGGCGACATCATCACCGACCTCGGTGCCATCATCCAGGGCGGCATGGGCATCGCCGCGGGGGGCAACATCAACCCCGAAGGCACCGCCATGTTCGAGCCCATCGGTGGTTCAGCACCGAAATACACGGACCAGAACGTCATCAATCCCATCGCGGCCATCGCCTCCTGCCAGATGATGCTGGCGCAGTTGGGAGAAACACAGGCTGCCGACGCCGTGGAACGGGCCATCATCGACGTGGTAAGCAACAAGATGAAGAGCATGGACGCCGGCCGGATGGGTTACGGCACCAGCGAAGTCGGCGACCTCGTGGCCGGAGCGGTGGGCTGAGGCCGTTGGGCTGAGCGGGGTTCTTTGAACGAGCAGTATAAGACGGTATGAATAACAAGCCCTCTGGCGGCCAGCCGGTCGACCGGAGGGTTTTTTTATTTAATCACGCCGCCCTCGCGCCACCGCGCCAGGTCGTCCGGAGACGCATCGAGCAGCGTTCGAAGAATCGGGTCGGTGTGCTCACCCAGGGCGGGGGCGTGCCGGGTGACTTCGGGCGGGGTTTCCGACAGCTTGAGCGGCGAGCCGGCCACGCGAAGGGGGCCGGCAATGGGATGCAGGATCTTCACGATCATTTCGCGGGCCAGCACCTGGGGATCTTCCACGACCTGCTGCACGTTCTGAATGGGGCCGCAGGGGATCTCGGCCGAGTCGAGACGCCTTAGCCAGTCTTCCGAAGTGCTTTCCTTGAACACCCCGGTCAATATCTCGTGCAGTTCGCCGTGGTGCTCGGTGCGCAGGTTGTTGTCCCTGAACCGATCGTCGCCTGCCAGGTCCTCCCGTCCCATGACTTCGCACAGCCGGCTCCATAGGACGTTGTTGCCCGCCGCGATCATGATCCATCCGTCCCGCGTCTCGACGGCCTGGAAGGGCGTGATGGAGGGATGCCGGGCCCCGAGAGGCTCCGGCACGGTGTCCGTCATGTCGTACCGGGCGATGGCGTTCTCGAGCAGGGCGACCTGGCAGTCCAACATGCCGATGTCCACCATCTGCCCCCTGCCCGTCTGCGTACGGGTAAAGAGCGCCGTGAGGATGCCGATACAGGCGTAAAGGGCGGCGGCAATATCGCCGATGGATACGCCCACCCGGACGGGCGGACGGTCCGGTTCGCCGGTAATGCTGACGATACCCCCCATGCCCTGGATGATCATGTCGTAGGCTCCGCGCCTGGCGTAGGGCCCGGTCTGGCCGAAACCGGAACAGGCGGCGTAGATCAGTCCTGGAAACCGCGACTTCAGCGTCTCATAGTCCAGCCCGAGCTTCTTCATCACGCCCGGCCTGAAGTTCTCCACCAGGACGTCCGATCTGCCGATCAATTCGAGGAGGAGTTCACGGCCGGTGGGCTGCTTCAGATCGACCGCGATGCTTCGCTTGCCCCGGTTGACATTCTCGAAGTAACCGCTCACGCCTTCTTTGAACGGGCCGAATCCCCGTGCCTCGTCGCCGCCGAAGGGCTCTACCTTGATGATTTCGGCGCCCAGGTCGCCCAGGGTCATAGTCGTGAAGGGACCCGCGAGTACCCGGGTCAGGTCGATGACACGAATGTTCTTGAGAGCGCTCATGGCTCAGTCCGACAGCACCTGGCAACCGTCGTTGTCTATGGGGAGGATCCGGTATTGTCCGGTAACACCGTGCCGGGCGAAGGCATCGACCATGACGTTCCCGATTCCCTCGTGGTTTTCCGTGGCCAGGGCAATGGCCGTGGGTCCCGCGCCGCTGAGGGCCGCGCCATGGGCGCCGGCGTCCAGGGCGTCCCGGGTGACTTCCGCCAGTCCGGGAACCAGGTGTTGCCGGTAGGGCTGGTGCAGTCGGTCGGACATGCCCTCCCGGAGCAGGGCGTAATTCCCCGACGCCATCCCGCCTACCAGCAGACCTACGCTGCAGAGGTTGAAGACCGCGTCCTCCATGGAAACCGATTCCGGCAGGACGCCGCGCGCTACCTTCGTATCGAGGGTGAATTCGGGGATGGCCACGACGGCCTGGAGGTCGGAGGGAACGGAGAAGGTCTGGTATACGATCGTGCCCGCCCGCTCACCGCTTACGGAAAGCCCACCGAGCAGGGACGGAACGACATTGTCAGGATGTCCTTCCAGGTCGGAACAGATGCGGAGGAGTTCGGAGGTTCCCAGCGGCCGCCGCGCGAGGGCATTGGCCGCGAGGGCATTGGCCGCGAGGGCATTGGCCGCGAGGGCATTTGCCGCCACGGCGCCCGCCACGATAGCGACTCCGCTGCTGCCCAGTCCCCGTGAGACGGGAATGGCGTGGTGCATGCGCGCCTTGAGACCGGCGGGCCGCCAGTCCGCGGCGTCGAAAACGGCCCGGGCGGAGACGATGCACAGGTTGCGTTCATCAAGGGGCACCGCTTCGGCCCCTTCACCCTCCACGACCACGTCCAGGCCGGATTCCGTTTCGGTTAACTCGATGGTGTTGTAGAGGCCGAGGGCCATGCCGGCACAGTCGTAACCGGAACCCAGGTTGCCCGTGGTCGCGGGAACGCGCACCCGCACGGAGGACATCAGCCGCGGTCCTGCTGGCCGCCCGGACCACCCAGGCCGCCCGCAATGGCGGGCACGATGGAAACCCGGTCTCCAGCCTTGACCGCGGAGTCCGTACCGTCCAGAAACCGGATGTCTTCTTCATTGATGTAGATATTGATGAACCGCCGCACTTTCCCGGACTCGTCGCAGAGGCGATCCTTGATGCCGGGGTAGGATGCTTCCATGTTTCCGATCAGCGATTCGACGGTTTCGCCGTCGATTTCGATTTCGGACCGGTTCTCGGTCAACTTGCGCAGCGGGGTTGGAATACGAACGGTAACGGGCATCTAGCGGTTCCTCCTCTTAGACACGCTTTACTGCTTTCAGTCGCAATGTATTGGTCGCGCTTAGTCGCTCTGTCCTTCGAAGTACTCCCGGATGCTCAGGTATCTCTCTCCGGTATCGCACAGGATGGTTACGATTCGGCCTTCTCCCATGTCCTCCGCCAGCCTGAGGCCGGCGCAGACGTTAGCGCCCGCCGAGATGCCCACCAGGAGTCCTTCCTCCAGGCCCACGCGGCGGGCCGTCTGGTAGGCGTCCTCGTCGTCGATCAACATGACGTCGTCAATGATCGACCGGTCCAGGATATCGGGAATGAACCCGGCGCCGATGCCCTGGATGGCGTGCACCAGGCTCTCCACGGGTTTGCCCGATATTACGGGGGACAAGGAGGGTTCCACCGCGATCACGCGGATGCGTTCGTCCTTCTCCTTCAGGAATTGCCCCACACCGGTCAGCGTTCCCCCGGTGCCCACCGCGGCCACGAAGGCGTCGATTTTACCGCCGGTCGCCTCCCAGATCTCCTCGGCCGTGGTCTTGCGGTGTATTTGGACGTTGGCGGGGTTCTTGAACTGCTGGGGCATGAAGTGGTCGGGATGTTCGGCGAGGATCTCCTCCGCCTTCTGCACGGCGCCGGCCATGCCCAGCATGCCCGGCGTCAGCACGAGCTCCGCGCCGTAGGAGGTCAGCAGCACGCGCCGCTCCGAACTCATGTTGTCCGGCATCACGAGGATGACCTTGTAGCCCCGGACCGCGGCCACCATGCTCAGGCCGAGTCCCGTGTTGCCGCTCGTCGGTTCCACGATGGTGCCGCCCGGCTTGAGCAGGCCTTGCCGCTCGGCGTCCAGGATCATGCTCAGGCCGACGCGGTCCTTGACGCTGCCGCCGGGGTTGTCCGATTCAAGCTTGCCAAGTAGATCGACGCCGGAGACCTGGTTGATCCGGTTCAGGCGAACCAGGGGAGTGTTACCGATCAGGTCGAGCGCGCTGTCGTATATGCCGTTCCCGGACGCCACGGGCTACCCTTTAGATGTAGTACATGGACAGGTTCTTCTGCGCCTGCCTGGAAATGTCTTCGAACGTGATGCCGTCCATGATATCGCCGAGTTTTTCCTGCACCCCCATCCAAACGTCCTTCAGTACGTGCTGACCGCTCAGCTGGTCCGTTATCTCGGCGTCGCCGGAAAGGCTTTCGACGGAGATCAGGGCGCCGTCCATGGCCCGGATCACGTCACCCAGCGAGATCTCGCCCGGAGCCCGCGCCAGCGAGTAACCCCCGGTCGCTCCGCGCTTGCTCCGCACCAGTCCGGCGCGCTGCAGCTGCAGGAGGATTTGAACGAGGTATTTTTCAGGGATGGATTGGCGGACGGCGATGTCGCTGATATGGATGACTTCCGCCTTGTCGTGGTATCTTGTCAATTCCAGCACGGCCCTGCACGCATACTCCGCCTTGGCCGATACACGCATGCGCCCTCCCTGGCCTCCGGGGTTTAGTTTACTAATTTAGTCAACATTATAAGAAGGCAGGAGTTCGGCGTCAAGGTATTTAGGGATTTGCAGGGGTGAACAGCCGGGAGCGGGACGTCAGTCGAATCGGCTGATGTGGGTTTCCAGATACCGGTCTGGATCCAGCGGCTTCATGCGCAGGTCCTCGGGCACCGCGTCGCCCAGGGCGTCACGGGGGGCGAGTCCGATCAGTTCGCTTTCCAGGACCTCGACCCCTTGAGCTTCCGCGAGGCGCGCGACCGTTGCGTATGCCCGGGCCATGCCCGTTTGCCGATAGTCGGTCAGGTTCATGGATACCTGGGCGAGGTGCCGTCCCGGAAGCAACAGTCCGAGCGCCCGCACCCCGGTCAGGCCCCCACTTTTCTCCCGGACCACCTGCGCGATCGTCCGGGCCACGCGAACGTCGTCGGTGTTCAGGTTCACATTGTAGGCGACAAGGATATCGCGGACACCGACCGCCGTGGCGCCCGCGGAAGCGTGGACCGTTTCCGGTCCTGCGTCGGGCGCAAGGTCCGGGTCCTGCCGGTTGTGTTGGGCATTGGAGGCCCGTCGGGCCTGCTCCACCAGACGTTCGAATCCTCCCCGGCGTATATCCGGTAGCTCGCGCCGCCGCGTATCCAAGGCGGCATGGCCGTAGAAGTACACCGGAATCCCGAGTGATCGGCCGATCTCCCCGCCGCAGTCCCGGGCGAGGGAGACGCAATCGTCCATGGTGCAGTTTGAAAGGGGAATGAAGGGGATGACGTCCGTCGCGCCGATCCGGGGATGTACGCCGCGGTGGCGTCTCAGGTCGATGAGGTCCCGGGCCGTCCTGCAGCCTTCAAAAGCGCCCCGGGCGACATCTCCGGGCGAACCCATGAACGTGATCACGGAGCGGTTGTGATCTCCGTCCATTTCCATGCCGGCCAGGTGGACACCGTCGACGGCGGCGATGCTGGCGGCAATGGCCTCCACGATGCCCGTATCGCGCCCTTCGCTGAAATTGGGCACACACTCGATCAGGGCGCTCATCAGAGAATGCCGTATTTCTCGAAGGCGGCGGTGGCGGACATGCCGTTCTGCAGCGCCTGCTTGACCTCTTTTTCTTCGGCTGCCTTCTCAAACGCCACTTTCAGTACCTGTTCTTCCACGGCCCGCGGTACGACCACGACCCCGTCGAAGTCGCCGAATACCAGGTCGCCCGGACAAACCGTCACGCCGCCGCAGTCGATGGGCGTATTGTAGGCGATGACGTCGCTCCTGCCCTTCGAATCATAGGGCGCGATACCGCGGACGAACAGCGGAAAGCCCATGTCGGCGATAGCCTGCGAATCCCGGGTGAACCCGTCGATCACGGCACCCCGCGCCCCCCGGGCCTCCGCGGCGGTAGAGAGCAGCTCGCCCCAGAGACTGCTTCGCGTCGTACCGTTGGTCTGTGCCACGAGGACGTCCCCGGGCTTCAGGGCGTCCACGGCTTCCAGTTCCAGCTTGTAGGGCTCGTCGGGAATGTCGTACACGTCGACGGACAGGACGGTCAGTGCCCGGCCCACCACGACCGCATCGGGATACAGGGGCCGGATGTCGTGACGAAGGATCTGGTCGCGGTATCCGCAGGCGTCCAGGGCGTCCGCGATCACCGCCGAAAACAAATTCTCCTTCATCTCCTCGTACATTTCGCTGCCGATTTCATTGCTCAATTTGGCGTTCTCCTTGGCATCCTCTCCGCATCGGACGCCTCGCATCGTTCGCAAGTGCGCCGCTGCGTGTTTTGTTACAGATCTCTGGTGAAGGTCAATACCACGTCGATGCGCCGGTTTCTTTCCCGGCCGCTACGCGTATTGTTGCTGTCGATGGGCTGCGCGCTACCCAGGCCGGAGGACGTCATACGTTCGGCCTCAACACCGGATTGGTCCGCCAAAAACTGCATGACTGCATCGGCGCGGGACTTCGAGAGGGTGACGTTCTTGTCCTCCGCGCCGGTAGCGTCCGTATGGCCCTCCACGGCAACGAGGGTCTGAGGATACAACACGAGGAACTCCCCGAGTTTTTCGAGCAGATCGCGCGCTCCTCCAGGTATTTCCGTTCTTCCCGCCCGGAAAGACAGCCCGATGAGCCGCAGGGTAAGCCGGTCGTCATCTCGCACCACGATCGCTTCGCTGTCCGAAAAACGTTCCTGGGCCTGTGCGGCGGCATCCAGCTGGGTCTTTTCGTACAGGTACTCCCTGAGTTCACGACGTTCCCGGTCAATCTCCTCTTTTCTCTGCTGAAGGTCCTGTTGGTAACTCTCCACCATGGACGACAAACGAATCTGCTGTTCCTCGATGGCCTGGTGCAGGGAATCGACCTCGGCCCTGAGGGCCGCGGCGTCCTCCTCTGCCCGCTGGAGCAGGAGGTCAAGGGAATCCTGCCGCGCGGCGAGTGTGCGCAGGCTTGCCGTCATAATCGCCTGCGGGTCATCGGCCAGAAAATCGGCGGCGACCCCCGCCATGTCGGCGGCCTGTCGGACGAGATCCTCCCGCGCCAGCAACATGCGCTCCCAGTTCCCGGGATCGCTGCGGAGGACGTCAACCTGTGACGCAATCTCGATGGCGCGCCGTACCGCGTGATCGGCGGCCTGGGCCTTGTTTCGCAGCGCGGCAGTGAGGGGTTCCCCACGATCCAGCGCGCTGGTCACTTCGTCCACCAACCGCCGGGCCTGCGCGAAGGACGCCGGAGCCAACCGGTCCCAGTCCTGGTTCTCGGCTTCGGCCAGGCCGATCTGCGCCGAACCGATGAGCGACATCTCGATCACCGACGACCTCGCGTCATCATAGAGTGCGGCCGCCTCCTGTCCCAGGGCGAAGGCGTCGGAGACCCGGTCGTCTTCCAGCCTGGAAATGGCCCGTTCGAGGCGGCTTTCGGCCTCCTCGAAGGCATCCGGAACCATCGCGGGGGCGTTCGCCCGCTGGGCTGCCGACCGCTTCACCAGCGGTACCATCAGGATCTCGTTTACGCGATCCAGCCGTTCCCGTGCCTCAGACACTGCGGCGTCGAACTCCGTATAGGAACGCTCGATATCCCCGGTCGATTTGCCTTCCCGTATATCCCGGGTATATCGGTCGTAGGCCTCCTGGACCTTGTTGTAGGTATCAGGGATCAGGAAACCGGCGTCGAGATCGGAAAGCTGATTCAGGGAGGCAGTAGCCGCAGTGATCCGACCGGCCGCACTGGCTGGGCTACTGCTCCCGAAGCCTTGCGCCCACATGGGGAGGGGCGTCGTCAGGAGTGAAGAAATACATAGGCAAAGGGCAACCAGGAAACCGGCACGCATTAGGTCAACCTCCGCCTCTCAAAAAGGCCATGGTCAGCACGGGTTTGACATCGGGGAGGTGATCGTCGACCGTGACCTCAATCGCGGGGATTTCACCCAGCCTGGCCAGGGGATGGGTCTTCGTGGTATGATAGGCCAGGGTGATTTCCCCGGTTTCAGATGCGACATCGACCGCGAATACGACCTGGTCATCGACCTCGCGGACGGACACGACGGGGATGTTCTCGTCCTGCAGCGCCCGTTTCAGGCCCCGGACAGCGTCTTCCAGCTTGAATCCGAAATAGGTGTGGCAGGACACCGGCCCTAGGCTCCGCCGGCTATCGGCGGGAAGAAGCTGACTACCGCGCCGTCCGTCAGCGGGGTGTCTTCAGCCGAGTGTTTTCCGTCGATCAGGATCAGGTGTATGTGTCCATCGGGGATGGCCAGTTGCGAGATGATGTCGCCCGCCGTGGCCTGGTCACCGAGCTCAATCGTCGCCGTTTTGTTGACCGCGTCCTCGGGCAGGTATTTTCTCAGGGTGGCAAAGAGCTTAACGGAAACGGTCATGGGGCATCCTCTCCATTTCTAGTTATCGATAAATACCTGTTTTACATATGGTTATGCGCGCCCGGAAACACCCATGCATGGGTGAATCCTGACCGTTGATTTTACGGGAAAATCACAGTCCAATCAAGGAGAAAATGGGGGTGGGCGTGATACAGCATGAAAGACTGCTGGATGCAACAAATGTAGAGAAATGCGCAACTGCCTTTAGCATTCTCAGAATCTGAATAGTTCACTAGGGTCCCATTACTTTAGTCACAGAATAGCAATCAAGTAGGAACACTTGTCGTAAAAGTAGTAAAAAGTTAGATTCACGGTACACGACTAGAGTAACTTCATGTTATAAATAGGGAGTCAATATGCTTCTTATGCTACCGAAAATACCTGAGATCAAATCCACCATGTTAGAGATATCAGCAGACGGAAAAACTCGGAGTATCCCAAAGATTAGTCGTCTTATTGCTAGAAGATTTCACCTTTCGCCAAATCAGGCAACAAATCGTAAGTTTCTTCAACGCGTCTACAATGCAAAGCATCAGCTAAAGAAGCAGAGAAAGTTAGTCGATTTACATGGGCAAGTTAAATCGCGATCGCCTAATGGCCCTGGCGACCTTAGAAAGCGGCCAGTATTCAGGGACGGAAAAGAACCGTTCAGGCATAATGGCAATTCCTTGGGCTTTACAGTTTATGACTATTGGAGATGGATGGGATCCGATCTACTAAACAACATCAGTCGCGGGGTTCTGGCTGAGTTCATCGTCGCAAAGATACTCGGAGCAGAGGAGGAGACTCTGAACTACCCTCGTGCTGCTTGGGAATCGTACGACATAATGTACTATTCAAAAACAGATGATGCACGATTTTCAATCGAGGTTAAAAGTTCCGCATACTACCAAAGTTGGCATCGGAATAACTCTAAGGATTCCGTTATCGAGTTTGGAATTGCTCCCAATGCTAGAGAAACTGATATATTCGGGGAAACCACGCGAAGTGCAGATTGCTATGTTTTCTGCCTACTTGGTGTACCGGACGAGATACCTTGTCCTCTCGATCTCGAAAAATGGGAGTTCTACATTCTCATGTCGACTGTCTTGAATGAAGAGATCCGAGATCAGAAGAAAATAGGTCTAAGCAAGCTACGTGAGTTGGCGAAACGGAGAGGACAACGCACTAAAAACTATAAAGAGTTGTCGAGATTAGTTGAGGAGGCTTACCGTAATGATCCTCCAGAATGAGGCGTTTTGAGTGTCGGTTCGTAAAGCAGTTGCATGAAATGGTTATCGAAGGGTTGGCGACCAATTCATGCCGACTACGTTTCAGCTCAGTAGAATCCGAAAGTGCTAGAACCATCTCAGTCATTGGAGTAAGCAATGCCACGGGTGTTTTTCTTTATAAAGATGTGTAAGAAAGAAAAACATGCTGATGATTTCCGTAGCGGGATACTACATGCTAACAGAGTTCGTTATTACCGAGACGAGGGTATTGACTCTTTTGAAGGTACTAGCTCGATGCCTATAACCGAGGACATGGTTTTCACGATCTCCGCTGGTGGGGCTAAAATGACTATCCCGCCCAAGAGTATCAACTCTGTTCATATACCATTTGAAGGATTGCTGAACTTAAACGTCTTCTGCCTAGCAGCAATCCATACTGGGGAATTTGATCAAGTAACAAAGGAAAATGTAGAAGAGATTAAAAAACACATGCCAATAGATCCCAGATGCACATTTGATTTTGGACAACACGCTGTGATTGTAACAAAACCTCAGAGTTTCCTTGATCGAGTAAAGGCGTATTTAGAGGAGCAAAATCACTTGGGGGCGATGGGTCTTGTTTCTTACTTCGATCCTACAAATACTCCCCAGACCGCACAGGACTGCTTGGATCCGGTTTTTTTTAAACGCAGCCGGTTTAAGTACCAGAAAGAGTTTAGAATTGCTGTCATAAATGAATCTGAAGGGTGCGATGCCTTAAGACTATGTATAGGAAACCTTGAAGACATCTCGATACGTTGTGACTCGAAGGATGTAAACAAGATTGTACAAGCTGAAATTGAGAGTTGGCCCGCGCCTTCGCAATAGCCATAACATTCGGATATAACGAACGAGGGGCGAGTATGAGGTTTCGGTTCGCTGTCTTGATTATATCCTTAGTCACCGGACTATGTGGTCTGGCTGGTCAGTTTGGAACCAAACATTACCAACTACAGTAGACCCAACTTGTAGGAACGTCGTCAATGATGCAGAACACATTGTACTCGTGATCTCAGTCCCACCTGAACACCACCCCCAGCACCTCCCTGGGATCATCTGCAAGCATATCGTAGACAGACTGGCAGTCAGAGGGGTCGGCTTCGTGAGTGATCAGGTCCTCGATCGGCAGTTTTCCTTCACCCATGAGCCGCAGGACCAGGTCGCGGTCCCTGCGCTTGCCCCAGGGATAGTACAGGTCGGCCTCGTCGGGCGTTTTAGGTTGGTGAGCGCCTAGAATCGTGACCTCGCGCAGATGGACCTCGTGTAAGAAACTCACCTCCACCGATCCGCGCGGGGAACCGAGCGCGAGCAGACGTCCGCCGAGGCGCGGCAGGGTCAGCGCCATCGGATATACAGCGGGTATGCCCGTTGCTTCGATGACCAGGTCCGCACCGTCTGCCGCGCAGTGCTGGCGCACCGCTTCGGCCACGTCGGTTTCATTATCCGGATTGATACATACGTCGACCCCGAGTTCACGGGCTTTTTGAAGGCGAAAGTCATCCAGATCCACGCCGATTACGGGTACGGCGCCGCTCAGTTTCGCAAAAGTGGCGGCCAACTGGCCCACGATGCCCATGCCGATCACCACCACGGCCTCGCCCAGTTCCGGACGGGCAACGCGGTGGCCATGCAGCGAAGTCGCCCCCATGACCATGAAAGCCGCGGCCCTGGATGATACGTTCGCCGGCACCTTGGTGATTAAGCCAGACATTATCGAATGACTAGCATGATTCCCCTGTCCGGTAACACGGTCGCCCGGAACAATTTCCTTTACATCCTTTCCAACCTCCAAAACTACGCCCGCATTACAATAACCTGTGTATCGCGGAAACCTCGGCGTTCCACCCGGCTCGCAACCATTTATAAAGTTGTATATCTCCGTGCCCACGCTAACGGCCGTATACTCGGTCTGGACGAGTACGCCATCATTCGGTACCGGAGGAAGATCATACTCCTCCAGTCCAATCTTTCGTAATTCTGTGCTGATAAATCGACGTGGACGCAATGAAGTAACTTGTTTTGTTGAAACGCGGGTTGTTGACTTTAACCGGTAGGATTATACCTGGATTCCAAGAGGAACCGAATTCGACAAGTGTACAATTTACCTATTTATTGTACAAACTCGCCCATACTATGTACAATTATTCACTGGTTTGTATAACATGATATCGTACAACTCTACATCTCTTTGTATAACTTATATCGCCTTTTGTACTAATATCTATCTATTTGTACGCACCATCCGCGGGTTTTGTACAATACTCTTTTCTTTTGTACACTGGTATTTTGTGCCTTTCTAGTTGGATTTATAGTCCCAGACTCCAAAATCCTCCGTTTACCCCTCTCAAACCCTACTTCGCATAATAGATATTATGTAAATCTATTTCGTCTCTAATCCGATTATCGGAGGGTCAGGGGGTGGCTCGAAACTACCTCTAAAAACCCCATTTTCGGCCCGAAACGTGCCATATCCAGTACCTCGATCCTTCCGAAATCGATCGAAATCCTGTTCTGGTCTCTGCTCGCGGGCTCATTTTGACGTTTCATGAGTGTTTTTTGCATTTGTACAAATGATATATAATCTGTACAGTTTGCAAGCCGTGCGTGTACAATAAGATTGTAATTTGTATATTGCCCAATCGGTTCTGTACAAACCCGTTCCTAATTGTACAACCGTATGGACACATTCCCGGGGTTTGTAACTCCCAACGATATGGCTGTCGTTCACAGACCGTAACGGAACATGACCGAACTCAACCAAATGATCAATCACCCTCCAGGGAAGCATAACTCCAGTCATCCAGCGGGGTGAGTTGCGCACTGAGCTGGTCTTCGAATTCGAACCCGACCCCAAAGGGACTGGTCGTGACGCTTTCCATGTTGATCCGGCCCTGGTGTATATTCATATATGGAAATCCTTCCGGATGCAAACAGAACAGGTCCGGATGGTAATTCACAACCCGTTTCTGTATATCGTCGGGCCAGACCGTTATCCCTTTGAAATAATGGTGGCTGTTTCGCTCGCTGTGGTCAACCCCTAATGTGGCCAGTACCGCGAGATCCTGCATCAGCGCGATTGGTGCGATGTTGGAAAGATCCTCGCTCGTTAACACGTATGCACGTTCCGGATGCTGATTCGACAGGTACTTCAGATAGGCCGCGTTGGAAAGGCCCTTGAATACCCCTTTACAGTTCTTGTAGCTCGTACCCGCGTATCCAATGTCGACGGCCCTTTCCACGTCGCCTATGTCGCCGTCGGATTCGTCGATGATGAAGGGAGGACGGTCGGGCCAGGACCCGAAGTGCTGCCTGACGGCTTCATCCAGTGCGATGTTGCGGTGGAGGGGCTGCTCAATGCAGATCAGTCGCCCCAGAAACCCGGCCAGGTCGCGGTCTGCCCGCAATGCTTCCCAGAACGACCGGAACGATTCCATGTCGCCGTAATTCTCATTGCCGTCCAGGGTAAAGGCGTAGCGGTCCAGGCGCCCGTCGATGATCCCGGCCGTCTGCTTCAGACGGTCGAAATCCCGGGCTTCATCGCCGAACAGCTTGATCTTGAAGTAGGAAATGCCATAGGTGTCGATGACCTCGTCCAGCGACTGGGGCAGCCCGTCATTGCACAGTTCCTCCGGCGGTATGTCCGGCCGGGTCAGGGGGTCTCCCAGACCCACGGTATGGCGCACGTTCGTGACGGTGATCGGGGCGTCGGGCAACACATCGGACGGTTCCAGCTCGTTGAGATTCGTGTTAAATGCTTCCAATCGGAGGCCAAAGGCGTTTGCGCGTATTGCCTGGCCGAAATTCGTGCCCTGCAGGCGGCAGAAAGCCTCGATCATGGCCCTCTCCACCATGCTGGTGCCCAGGCCCCACAGGAGAGGCGCAAAGCCGCGCTCGGTGCCCCAGGTCTTCTGTGCCTCGTATAGCTCCTGCCAGAGAACGAACGGATCAGGCGCGGAGCCGATGGTCAACGCGGCATCGCTGGCGTGCCGGATGACGGAGATCATGTCCCCCACTTCATCTTCAAGGGACGTATCGGGATTTTTCGTGAACCATTTCGGAGGCAGGTGGTCCGCCGAGCAACCGCTGCCCGTCCGGCCGTCTACCTCGAGAACCATGCCGAGAACCAGGTGCGGCACCGCCGTCATGGTCGATATGCCGAATTTGAAGGGCATGCGCGTGCGCATGTTCTGGACGCGAAGGTCAATTTCTTTGATCTGGATCATTCTGTTTCTCTCTACGTCCTTTGATTGTGTCTAGCTCGCACCGCTGACTCGAGCCGCGCGTGCGGCGACCTGCTCATCGGACCAGGCCAGCTTGGAAGCCTATTGATAAAAGCCAATGTATCTACTGTCAAGGTTTAGGCAGCGTTCTTGTCGGTGTCATATTGTAACCCTGCCGGAATGGGGATATATTGTCACGTAGGGGAATGGGACCGGGAGGTTCGTATCGAGATCCACGGTTATTGGCTCAATTTCACTAGATCGAGAAGAAGGGAAGCTGTTTTGACATTACCTCCAGCAATCTGGGAGATACCCGAGCCGCTGTCCACTGACACCGTCAAGGTGGACGACAACGCCGTCATCGTCCTGAGACGCCACGGGAATCCGGCGGGCCCCCGGCTTGTCCTAAGTCACGGAAACGGCCTCGCCATCGACCTCTACTACCCGTTCTGGTCGCTGCTGGCCGCCGGTTTCGACCTGGTGGTCCATGATCTCAGGAACCACGGATGGAACGAAGTCGGAGCCCTGGAGAACCACCGTTTCGAAGCTTTTTCCCGCGACCACGACAGCGTCTTCGTAGCGATCGAAAGGCTCTACGGCGTGAAACCCACGGTGGGCGTCTTCCACTCCATTTCCGCCCTGGCCGCCCTGCACCTGCCATCGAGGGGCAACCACTACTCCGCGATGGTGCTGTTCACACCGCCTCTGTGCCACAAGGGCCCGAGATACAGGGAGTTCGAGCAGCGGGCGGTGCGAACGGGTAACATGCTCAGCGTGAGGGAGCCGTGGTTCCGGACCCGGGAAGAGCTCGCCGAACTACATGCCAACCTGCATTACTTCCAGCATGCTTTGCCGGGCGTCTTCGATCTCGTTGCCCGGACGACCCTCAGGAAGTCCGGGACGGGACAGGGTTACGAACTCCGATGCCCGCGCGAGTACGAAGCGCAGATCTGGTATGAAGCCTCTCAACCTGCGGTGTCTGTGGACTTCGCCTCCCTGCGGTGTCCCATCCGGATCGTCGGATCGGATCCCGCCCTGGATCCGAACCGTCCGAATTTCGACTACAGCGCCGCCCCAGGCGTCGACTATACGTTCGTGCCCGGAACGACACACTTTCTGCAGCTCGAGAAACCGGAGGAGTGCGCGACGGTGATGCTGGACTTCCTGAGCCGGCAGGGCTTTGTCGAGAGCCCGTGATTGTCAGCTCTTGCTCTTGATCAGTCCGTTCAGCAGGGCCACAACGACCGAGATGATGAAGGACGCGATCAAGGCGTCCCAGTAGCCGCCCACGTCGAAGCCGTTGACGAGCCAGGCGGCCAGGTAGAGCATGGCCGCGTTGATGACGAGGAGAAAGAGACCCAGCGTGAGCATGCTGATGGGCAGGGTCAGGACGACGACGACGGGCCGCACGATCGTATTGATGAGGGCCAGTACGACGGCCGCGATGATCGCGGTGGTCACCGAATCGACCTGGATACCGGGGTACACGTTGGTCACCAGCAGGATGGCCAGGGTCGTCAGGATCATTTTCAGGATCATGGTTATCTTCCCGTGTGGCCGTATCCACCGGCGCCGCGCCCGGTTTCATCGAGGCGGTCGATCTCTTCGAATACGACGAAAGGTACGGTGGCGATGACGAGCTGGGCGATTCGCTCCCGGTCGCTTACGCTGTACGGCTGATCGCCGAAATTAAAAAGTATCACCTTGATCTCTCCGCGGTAGTCCGAATCGATCGTGCCCGGGCTGTTCAGCACCCCGATCTTGTGATTGAGCGCCAGGCCGCTCCGGGGGCGTACCTGCCCTTCGTAACCCGGGGGCAGTGCGATGGCGTATCCCGTCCCGATCAGTTCGAGCTGTTTCGGCGCGATTTCCACCGGCTCGTCGACACAGGCGTACAGGTCGAGCCCCGCGGATCCGGGCGTCATCCTTCGCGGCGCCGGATGCACTCTATCCGGACGGGTCGAGGCAATGGGTATAACGACGGGCGTGCTCATGGCTTGCTCCAGGACCGCTCACAGCGCGATATCGCTCTCCGATAGGGGACCGACGGCCGTCAGGTACGTGTTTTCCGCCGTGAACACCGTCTCGGCCAGTTCGGCGATATCGGCCGTGGTCACTTCATCCAGCTTCCGGACGATCTCGTCCACGCTGGAATGGTTGTTTTCGTAGATCTCCGCCCTGGCCAGCCGGTTCATCACGCTGCCGGACTCCTCCAGCGAAAGGTACAGACTGCCGGTCAGCTGGGACCGCGTATCGCGGAGTTCCTCCTCCGGGACGGGCTGCTCGCATAGCACCCGGCACTCCCGACGGATCAGGTCGATCGCACGCTGCGCGTCCTTCGGGTCCACACCGGCGCTGATGCAGATCTGGCCGGTATCCCGGTAGAAATCCAGGTCCGAATAGATCGAGTAGGCCAGCCCCGCCTCCTCGCGGATCCTCTGGAACAGCCGCGAGGTCATCCCGCCGCCCAACAGGGCGTTCAGCAGGAACAGGGCGTATTTCGACGTATGGCCGTAGGGCAGGGCGACGCCTCCCAGGCAGAGGTGTACCTGGGCGATGTCCTTGCTCAACACCCGCTTTTTTTTTCGCTTCCCGCGCCGCTTCGAATCGAGTCGCTTCGAATCGAGCCGGACGACCGCGTCTAAGTCCGCGTCGCCATCCACGACGACCTCCCCGTCTGCATTCACGACTACGTCCCCGTCGGCATCCGATCCGGCGTCCCCGTCGGTATTCGCGTCGCCGCCCTCATCGGCATCAAAATCCGCATGGTGGCTTTCCCCCGGAAAATCGTACTGATCCCGCACGAGATCGACCAGGGCCTCGTGGTCCACGCTACCCGCCGCGATGACGTATATGTGGTCGTTCCGATAACGAGTCGCAAGGTACGCGACGAGGTGGTTTCGCGTGAAGGACGAGACGGACGGCGCGTTGCCCAGTATCGGCCGGCTCAGTGGATGGGGCTGCCAGATCAGGTTGGCGAAAAGCTCGCTGACCAGGTCTTCCGGGTTGTCTTCGAGGCCGTGTATCTCCTCGATGACCACCATCTTTTCCTTCTCGATCTCCTGGGGGTCGAACTTCGAGGACTGCAGCAGGTCGCCGATCACGTCCACGGCGACGGGCAGTTGGCTGTCCATCACCCGGGCGAAGTAGCAGTTGAGTTCCCGGCCGGTGAAGGCGTTGAGGTACCCGCCGAGGCTTTCGATGCTCTGGGCGATCTGGTACGCGTTGCGCTTTTCGGTGCCCTTGAACACCGCGTGTTCGAGAAAGTGGGCGATTCCCGGCTTCTCGGCGGGTTCGAACCGCGTACCGGACCACACCCAGACGCCCATCGTCACGGATCGGACGTGCGGCATGTGCTCCGTAACGACCCGGATGCCGTTGGGAAGCACGGTTTTTCTGGTACGGTCGGTGGATTCTGGCAAGGGAGGGCCGTACAAGGTAAGACCGCCGCCATGGCGCTCGATCAAATGTCTCTTGACGCTCGATCGGACGATTCCCACGGCGGCGATGTTCGGATCATACTGGCCGGTCGCTCCGGTCGCTTCGGTCGCTCCGGTCAGTTCGCGGCGAGCACCTGCTTCCGGCTCAGCTTGACTTTGCCCTGGTCATCGATATTGATGATCTTGACGGTCACCTCGTCGCCTTCGTTGGTCACATCCCGCATGGAATTCGTCCGGTGGTTTTCCCATTCGGAAATGTGCACCAGGCCGTCCTTGCCGGGAAGGATCTCCACAAAGGCGCCGAAGTCCACGATCCGCTTCACGGTGCCCTGGTAGACCTTGCCGATCTCGGGCTCTTCCGTCATGCTTTCGATGATCTGCTTGGCCTTCTCGCCGGCGGCCGCGTCGACGGCGGCGATCGTGATCGTCCCGTCGTTCTCGATGTTGATCTGGGCGCCCGTCTCCTCCTGGATGCCGCGCACCACCTTGCCGCCCGGACCGATCACGGAACCGATCTGGTCCTGCTTGACCTGCACGGTCAGGATGCGGGGGGCGTAATCGGAAAGCTGCTCCCGCGTCTCGGCGATGGTTTCGGCCATCTTGTCCAGGATGAATATCCGAGCCGTCTTCGCCCGGGCGAAGGACTCGCGGAGAATCTCCTCGTTGACGGCCATGACCTTGACATCGAGCTGCACGGACGTGATGCCCTCGCGCGTGCCGGCCACTTTGAAATCCATGCCGCCCAGGTGGTCCTCCACGCCCTGGATGTCGGTCAGGTACTGGGGCTTGGGTTCGTCCGGGATTAGGCCGATATTCACCCCGGCGACGGGGCTCTTGATGGGCACGCCCGCATCCATCAGGGACAGGGTGGCGCCGCATACGGTGGCCATGGACGACGAGCTGTTGGACTCCAGGATTTCGGAGACGATGCGGATGGTATAGGGGAACGCGTCCTCCGACGGGATCACGGGGGCGATGGCGTGTTCCGCCAGCGAACCGTGGCCGATGTCGCGCGGCCGGGGTCCCCGGGCCATGCGCACTTCGCCGACGCTGTACGGCGGGAAATTATAGTGCAGCATGAAGGATTTCAGCGAATCGCCTTCGAGATCGTCCTGCTTCATCTCGTCCATCTTGGATCCCAGAGTAGTCACGGTCAGGCTCTGCGTTTCGCCCCGGGTGAAGAGCGCCGATCCGTGGGTCCTCGGCAGCACGCCGACTTCCGACCAGATGGGCCGGATGTCGTCCATGCCCCGGCCGTCGACGCGCACGCCTTCGTTCTTGATCATGTCGTGCATGTCGGCGCTCTGCACGTCCCGCACCAGGTCGCGAATGATGTTCTCGCTGTCCGGATAGGCTTCCGCCAGCTCTTCGACGGCCAGGTCGGCCGCGCGGCCGAAACAGTCTCCGCGCGCCTTCTTCTCCCGGGTCCGGTTGCCCTCCTGCACGAGGGGAAGGGCGATTTCGCGCACCTTGTCGGCTAGCTCGGCATCCGTCTTGGGCGAATCGTAGGACCGCCGCTCCGGCGCGCCGACCATCTGGCGAAGCTCCTCGATCTTCTCGATGACCGCCTTGATGTTCTCGTGGCAGAGCAGGATCGCATCGGTCAGGTCGTCTTCCGAGATTTCGTGGGCGCTGCCTTCCAGCGACATGATGTGGTCTGGCGTGCCGGTCACCACGAAGTCGAGATCGCTGTCCTCCAGGTCGCTGTAGGTCGGGTTGACGACGAATTCGCCTTCGACCCGTCCCATGCGAATGGCGGCCAGCGGCGCCTTGACGGGTATGTCCGAGATATGCAGGGCCGCGGCGGCGCCGATGACGCCCAGGATGTCATGGTCGTTTTCCATGTCCGTCGACAGCACGATGATGGAAACCTGCGTCTCGTAGAAGTAGTCCTTGGGGAAAAGAGGACGGATGGCGTGATCGACCTGACGCCCGCTCAGGATTTCTTTCTCGGAAGGAGGTCCTTCTCTCCGGAGCCGCGCGCCGGGAATGCGTCCCGCCGCGTACATCCGCTCGCGGTAATCCACCATCAACGGAAGGTAGTCGCGCCCTTCCACGTACTTGCTTTCTGAAACGACATTCGCCAGAATCACACTCTCGCCATACTGCACCCATACGGATGAATCCGCCTGCTTGGCGACCTTACCGGTTTCGAGGGTCAGCGTCCTGCCAGCCAGTTCAAGTTCTACACGATGAGCCATAATACTTGGTCTTCTCCTTAAATCGTCGACAGATGGCGGCCTGTGCCGCCACCAATGGGTCTTACATCATCAATGGATCTTACTTCATCAATGGATCTTACTTCATCAGTGAATCTTACTTCATCGGGTCCTGCCCACCTATCCGCGGATACCCAGTTCCTTGATCAGTTTCCGGTACCGTTCCAGGTCATTCTTGCGCAGGTAGGAAAGCAACCGGCGCCGGCGACCCACGATCTTCAGCAGGCCACGCAACGAATGGTGGTCTTTTTTATGGACCTTGAAATGCTCCGTCAGTTCGGTGATCCGGGCCGTCATGAGGGCGATCTGCGCCTCGGGCGATCCCGTATCCTTCTCGTGACGACCGTGATCGGCAAGGATCTGCTCTTTCTGTGCTTTCTCAATGCTCACTAAACGATCTCCTTGAATGAATTGACTGTGACCGGTTCCTCGGGGGCCCGGGGGCGCCACGGGCGCCGCCCTTCTCGATCACGCTTTCAACATGTTGTACGTCGTATACACGTCCTTTGAAATCTGGTCTTTGAGCGCTTCGACGGTCTCGAACCTCTTCTCGTCCCGGATACGCTCGACGAATTCCACCCGGATGGACTGGTTGTAAA
The DNA here is from genome assembly GCA_026705925.1 of Gemmatimonadota bacterium. Lineage (GTDB taxonomy): Bacteria > JAAXHH01 > JAAXHH01 > JAAXHH01 > JAAXHH01 > JAAXHH01. The sequence continues at coordinate 43,770 of JAPOZT010000015.1, read as the reverse complement.
GGTCCCCTTCGAAATCCAGGATGTGCACCTCGCAGTGTTCGACCTCCTGGCCGAACGTGGGCCGGACGCCGATGTTCATCACGCCGTTGAGCACCCTTTCGCCCAGGCCGACGCGGACCGCGTATACCCCCCGCTTTGGGATCAGGACGTCGGGATCGTGCGCTTCCAGATTTGCGGTGGGAAACCGCAGCGCGCTCCCCCGTCCGTCCCCGCGGATCACGGTGCCGGTGATCCCGTAAGGGTGGCCGAGCAGACGCTCGGCGTCGTGGATTTCTCCTTCTGACAGGACAGCTCGGATCCGGCTGCTGTTTACCGGGCTCCCTTCCATCTGAATCGGTTGCACGACGTGGACCGCGAAACCGTAACGCGCGCTCAACCGGTCCAGCAGCAACCGGTCTCCCCGTCCGTGTCTTCCGAAATTGTGGCTGTAGCCTACGACGATCTCCTGTATATCCAGTGTATCTACATATGTCGCTTTAACGAAGGATTCCGCCTCGATCCGGGCAAAAGCACCCGTGAAGGGGATGACGAGCACGGCATCGATTTCGAATGGCGACAGCAACTCCAGTTTCTGGTCCGTCGGCGTCAGGATCGGCAGAGACGGTTTTCTGCCGACGACCAGTTGAGGATGCGGATCGAAGGTAACGACCATGCAGGGAGCGCGCAGGGCCTTCGACCGGTTTATCGCCCGCTCGATGATCGCGCCGTGCCCCAGGTGGACCCCGTCGAAATTGCCGACGGCGATCACGGCCCGGGGATAGCGGGTTGCGGCTTCCTCAACGGAGCGAAGGACCTTCATCGGCCTTCGTCGTCTCCCTGGTCCGCCTGTACCTGGTCCGCCTGTACCCGGTCCGCCGGGACCCGGTCCGCCTGGTGGCCGGATTCGTTGTCCGTGGTTTCTATGCTCCTCATGACATTCGTAATACGCTGTGCGTAGTCGAACGACTCGTCGTACCGAAAGAGCAGTTCCGGAATGTGCCTCAGCTTGATCCTCCTGCCAAGCTGCGTCCGGATGTACCCCTTCGCCCGTTCGAGTCCCTCCAGGCTCGCTTTCTGATCATCCTCCGTGCCGAGCACGCTGAAATAGACCCGCGCGTGCCTCAGATCGACCGATACCTCCACGGAGGTCACCGTCACGAATCCGATACGGGGGTCCTTCATTTCGTGCTGGATGATCTGGCTGACTTCCTGTTTGACCAGGTCAGCCACCCGTGCCGTTCGACGGTGTGCCATTTACCGCTCCTGGGCCCCTAGTACCACTCGAAGGCGTGATCCAGTACCAGCAGCCTGGGTTCCGCCTGGACCAGATTCAGCACCTGCTGCAGCGTCCGGTCGACGTAACCCTTCTCCTCGGAAACCATCGCGAGTCCGAGGGTGGCCCGCTGCCAGAGCGACTGGTGCTCCACCTCGGCGACCGACACGTTGAATCGATTCCGGATCCGGTCCTTCAACCCCTTGATCACCTGCCTCTTGGCCTTCAGCGAGCGGCTTTCGGGCAGAAACAGGTCGATTCGGCACAGCCCTACGATCATGATTCACTTAACGCGTCTGCAGTTGCCGGGCGACTTCCCTGGTCTCGTAGACCTCGATGGTATCGTCCTGCTTGATGTCCTGAAACCCGTCGACGGTCAGGCCGCATTCGAATCCGGACTGGACCTCGCGCACGTCCTCCTTGAACCGGCGCAGCGAACCGACCGTGCTCTCGTAGACGACGATTCCGTCGCGAATGAGCCGGATGTTGGCGTTGCGGGTCACGTTGCCGGACTGGACGTAGCAGCCCGCGATCGTCCCGACGCGCGGCGCCCTGAAAATCTCTCTCACTTCCACAACGCCCACGACCTGTTCTTCGATATCCGGTTTCAACATGCCTTCCAGGGCGTCGGTGACGTCCTGAATGACGCGATAGATGATGTCGTACAGGCGTACGTCGACTTTCTCCCGCTCGGCCAGCGCCCTCGCCTGGGCATTGGGTCGTACGTGAAATCCGATGATGATGGCGTTGGACGCCGTGGCGAGCAGGACGTCGGATTCGTTGATGGCCCCGATGCCCGTGTGGATGATCCGTATCTTGACCTCGTCGTTCTCAAGGCGCAGCAGCGAATCGCTCAACGCTTCCACGGAACCGCCCACGTCGCCCTTGACGATGACGGGCAGTTCCTGGATCTCGCCTTCCTTGATCTGGTCGTATATGTCTTCCAGGGTGATGGGCTTTGCCTGGCGGAACTCGTGCTCCCTGCGCATCTGCCGGCGCCGGTTGCCGATCTCCCTCGCCAGCGGTTCCGATTCCACGACGGCGAAGGAGTCGCCGACCTGGGGCATGCCCGAAAAACCCATGATCTGCACGGGTACCGACGGGCCCGCGTCCGCGATCCGCGCGCCTCTTTCGTTGAGCAGCGCCCTGACCCGGCCGCTGAACTGGCCGGCCACGAAAGCGTCGCCGACGCGCAGCGTGCCCTGCTGGATCAGGACGGTGGCGAGCGTTCCGCGGCCACGGTCCAGTTCCGCCTCCACGACCACGCCCTGCGCCCGCCTGTCGGGGTTCGCCTTCAGATCCAGCATTTCCGATTGCAGCAGCACCATTTCCAGGATGTGGTCCACGCCCGCTCCGGTCAGGGCCGACACTTCGCAAGCGATGACGTCGCCGCCCCAGTCTTCGACGAGAAGACCGCGCTGGCTCAGTTGTTCCTTGATGCGGTCGGGTCGGGCCGTTTCGAGATCCATCTTGTTCAGCGCGATGATGATGGGGACTTCGGCGGCCTTGGCGTGGTCGATGGCCTCGATGGTCTGCGGCATGACTTCCTCGTCCGCCGCCACCACGAGGATGACGATGTCGGTCACCTGCGTGCCCCGGGCGCGCATGGCGGAAAAGGCCTCGTGACCCGGTGTATCCAGGAATGTGATCTGTCCGCTTTCCAGGTCGACTTCGTAAGCGCCGATATGCTGCGTGATGCCCCCGGCCTCGCCGGCGATCACGTTGCTTTTGCGGATGTAGTCGAGGAGGGAGGTCTTTCCGTGGTCCACGTGTCCCATGATGGTGACCACCGGGGGACGGGACACGAGGACGCCCTCGTCCTCTTCTTCTTCGTCTTCTTCGATATACTCGAGGCCGTACTCGGACTGCTCCTCGACGTCGAAACCGAACTCGGACGCGACGGTCATCAGGGTGTCCATGTCCAGCCGCTGGTTGATCGTGATCATGAGTCCGAGCTGCAGGCATTTCGAGACGATTTCCGTCGGGGAGACGGAAAGGTGCTCGGCCAACTCACCGGCCGAAATGAACTCGGGTACCCGTATGACGCTCGCGGCCTCGTCGCCGGCTTCGTCATCCTCCCGGTCGCCCCGGCGCCGGCGGCGGCGCGTGCGTGTGCTGTCCATCTGCGCGATGGTCCGGCGTACGCTGGCTTCCACTTCCTTCTGGTCGACCTTCGCCTTCTTTTTCTTCTTGGATCGGCGGCGGCGCCCGCGTACGTCCCCATCACCTTTTACCGCCTGGGTGGCGGGGGCTCCTTCCTTCCTGGCCGGCTTTCCCGCTACCGCCTTCGGCCGGGCTTGCTTGCCAGGGCCTTCCTTCACGGTCTTCGGCTTTGCGGACGTGTCCGACGCGGCCATCTTCTTCTTGCGGTCCTGTTCCTCCCGGGCCGCCAGTTTCTCCTGCTCGAACCGCATGTTGACGTCGAGGACCATCTTCTCGTCCATGACGCTCATATGGCTCTTGACCGTGTGGTTCAGATCACGAAGCATCTGGACGAGCGCGTTGCTCGATATGTTGTACTGCTTGGCTACTTCGTAGATTCTCTTTGACGCCATATGCCTAATCTTTTCCTTCCGGAGTCGCTTTCTTAAGCATTCCGCTCGCCAGGTGCCGGTCCGAAACGGACAGCACCGCCATGGGCGCCCGGTCCAGGCACGCGCCCAGTTCCAGACGCGTATGACATTCGAGTACGGGTACGCCCCGGGCGCCGGCCAGTCTTCTGAACGAGCGCTTCGTCCCCTCGGAGGCATCCCCGGCCAGGATAACGAGCCGGGACTTCCCGCCGTGAATGGACTTCTTGACGGCTTCCGCACCGCCCCTGACCTGGCCGGCGCGCACGCCGAGGCCCAGGAGTCCGGTCACGGAGGGTTGATCGTTTCGCTGCATCACTGGAGTTCCTTGTACCCTCACTGAACCGCCGTCATGATCTTGTCGGCCGTTACCCCGCCGATCCCGGAGATTTCCTGGAGGTCGTCGGCGGTGGCCTGTTGCAGGGACTCCACCGTAGTGTAGCCGGCGTCTTCCAGTTTCTGGCGCAGCTTATCGGAAATGCCGTCGATATCGGCGAGCGACCCGGCTTCTTCCCCTTCGCTATCGTCCGCGCCGAAGGTCTCGGAAATGAGCTGCTTCTCGAGATCCGAACGCTTGATCAGGTCGATGTTCCATCCGGTAAGCTTGACCGCGAGCCGGGCGTTCTGGCCCGCCTTTCCGATGGCCAGCGAGAGTTGGTCATCCTCGACGACCACGCGCATGTCCTTCTTCTCGATGTCCAGGATCTGGACCTGGGCCACTTCGGCGGGACGCAGCGCCTGGGTTACGAAGGCGGACGGATCGTTGCTCCAGGGCACGATGTCGATCCGCTCATTGTTGAGTTCGCGGACGACCGCCTGTACCCGCGTGCCCTTCATGCCCACGCACGCGCCTACCGCATCCACACGGTCGTCGTGGGACAGCACGGCGATTTTGGACCGGTCGCCCGGCTCCCGCGCCGAAGCCTTGATTTCCACGATGCCCTCGTGGATCTCCGGCACCTCCATCCGGAACAGGAGTTCCAGGAACGCCTCGCAGCTCCGCGAGAGAATGACCTGCGGGCCCTTTATGGCGTTTTGCACGTCGAGTACGAAGGCGCGGATGGTCTCGCCCTGGCGGTACCTTTCCCGCCGTATCTGCTCGCGCCACGGCAGCAGCGCCTCGGTGCGCTCGATCTTCACGATGATATTGCCCCGGTCCACCTGCTGCACGCTGCCGATTACGATTTCGTTGACCCGGTCCTTGTACAGTTCGTAGACGTTTTCGCGCTCCGCTTCCCGTACCCGCTGCACGACGACCTGCTTGACCGCCTGGATCGCGTTGCGCCCGAACTCCTCGAAGGACAGTTCCTGTTCGACCCGGCCGCCGACTTCCGCTTCCGGGTTGATGTCCAGCGCGGCATCGAGGGTGATTTGCGTTTCGGGGTCTTCCACCTCTTCCACGACGTCCCAGACGGCCGACATCTCGATCGTGCCCAGTTTCTCGTCGACGCGTACGTCGACGTTGTCGTCGCCCGTGCCGAATCGCTTCTTGGCCGCCGTGACCAGGCCGGTCTTCACCGTATCCCAGACCACCTCACGCTCCACGTTTTTCTCTCGTATGATCTGCGCCAGCGCCTCAATGACCTCGTAATTCATTACCTGGGGCTCCCTCTCCTAACCTTTGTCCCATCCGTGTTCCAGTTCCCGGTGGGCTTTCCTGATGCTTGCGACGGGTATGCAATGCTTCTCCCCGCCGCAGACGATTTCAACCGTACCGGCCTCGATGCCTTCGAGCAGACCCACCCGGGTGACCGATCCGCCGTTATCGTCCTCGGATACGACCTTGACCCGTTTTCCCAGGGCCCTGCGGAAGTCTCTTTCCGTTTTGAACGGCCGGTCGAGACCGGGAGAGGAGACTTCGAGCGTATAGCGGGACGGAATGGGGTCTTCCAGATCGAGCAGGCTGGACAGTTCGCGGTTTACTTTTGCGCAGTCGTTGATCGTAACGCCGCCCGGTTTGTCGATCAACAGCCTGAGGACGTAACTTCCCTGCCTGCCCGCCAGTTCCAGATCCACCTGTTCGAACCCGGCTTCGTCGACGATCGGACCGGCGAGCGACGAGACGATCCGGACGATCGAATCGCGGTCAGTTTCCATCGCGTATTTTCGAGTTCCAGCACGAAAAACACACAAAAAAAAGCGGGCACTACTTCGCCCACTGTCTGCAGCACCACTCTAATATATGGGGGCACATTAAACCAAGCAAGCAAAAAGTTTTACGCCGATTCCCGGCCCGTTCCGGGCGGCCTCAAAAAAGTCCTTGGATCACGAAAAGACACAAAATATGTTTAGTCCTGAAGGGACAAGTCAAGCGCACGGTCCAGACCGTCCAGGAGGCGCCGGATGAACAAGGCGGTTTGCTATATCAGGGTCGGCTCGATGGAGACCCGGAAGCACCCCTTTCGGAGAGCGGACCAAGAGAAACGGTTACGCGCCTACTGCGCGGAAAACGACCTCGACATCATGCTGGTGATACGCGATATCCGTGTCGAAGCGTTCATTCCGCTCGAGGAACGGCTGGGCGGCCGGGACCTGGTCGATATGGTCGAATCGAAGGGCATCCAGCATGTCGTCATCTGGCGGTTCGACCGGCTGTTCAGGTCCGCGGCGGAAATGTCGGGCTGCCTCTCGGCCTGGTCCGGCGAAGGCATCGCGTGCCACGTGCTCGACCTTGACGGCCGGGCCGTCCGCACCGACCAGGAAGAGGGCAAGGTGGTCATGAGCACGCTCAGCGTGCTCGCCGGGATGGCCCACGACCTGCCCGCCGAGCGGACGAGGAACCGGATACGGCTGAAAAAGAACAACCGGTTCGTATACGGCGCGGTCCCCTACGGTTACGACCTGTCCGGCAACCAGCTGGTGCCCAACGCCAGGGAGCAGGAGATCATACGGAAGGTAAAGCACTGGCGGACCGAAGGCAGGAGCCTGCGCAGCATCGCCGAGGAACTCAACGAGATGGGGATCCCCACCAAGCGCGCCGCGGCGGTTTCAAAGGAAACCCGCTGGTACGCGTCCACGGTCCGGTACCTGCTGAATAACGAACTCTACCTCGCTGAAGAAGAGGAAGGCGGCCCGGCCGGGGCGCAGGGCTGATCGGGGAGAAGGACTGAACCGAGGGGAAATACGCCAGAGAGGATTCGAACCTCTGACCTACGGCTCCGGAGGCCGTCGCTCTATCCAGCTGAGCTACTGGCGCAGGTCTTTCCAGCCCGCAATATAACGGACGGTTACACCAACTGTCAATCCAATTCAAGGGTGGCGTCGGCGACGGAAACCCGGTCGGCGGCGTCCTTGATCGCGGGTACAGCGTCGGCGGTGGATGCATCCCGAATTGCGGGTACAGCGTCGGCGGTAGCGCCTCGGGAGGCACCCCGTAAGTCCGGTACGATGAGCCGGCCGGTCGCGCCCTGGGCATCGGGTACGATGAGCCGGCCGGTCGCGCCCTGGGCATCGGTCGCGTCTACTTCCACATCGACGAAGGTATTCACCAGCTCCGCCTGTCCCTCGAACCAGCATCTCAGCCCGTGGTCCGTCCTTCCTGTCATGACCAGTGCTTGCGGGCCGGACCCACCGCGCGGGCCAGGTGAACCAGGCGACCCGCCCGATTCTTCCTCGACCAGGACCGGCAGTATCCTTCCCCTGAACCGGCTGTTATAGGCCGCCGATTTCCGATCGCTCAACGTTCGAAGCAGCCGGCTGCGCTCCCGCGCCGCCGAAGGCGGCACCTGGTCCGGCATGCGGGCGGCCCGGGTATGGTCCCGTCTGGAATAGGAAAACACGTGGAAATACGCGTAGGGCTGGCGTTCCAGCCAGTCGTACATGCGTTGGAAGGAGGCGTCGGTTTCCCCGGGGAATCCGACCATGATATCGGCGCCGATACAGATATCCGGCACCGCGTCGACCAGCCGTTCGACTACCTTCTCGGCCTGACCAGCCGTGTAGGTCCTGCGCATGGCCTCAAGCAGGGGGTCGTCGCCATGCTGCACGGCCAGGTGCGTGTAACGGCACAGCCTCGGCGCGTGGCGCTCGAGCAGGTCGATCAGTTCCCCGTTTACCGCCGTGGGCCAGATGGAACTCAGCCTCAGGCGGGACAGCGTGGTCCGCTCCAGGATCTGTCGAATGATGTCGTTGAGCGTGACGGGTGTGGGCAGGTCGGTGCCGTATTCGCCGAGATGCACGCCGGTGAGCACGATCTCGGCGTAACCTCGGTCCACCAGGGTCTGAACCTGGCGCATCACGGCGTCCGGAGGCAGGCTGCGATGCCGTCCACGGGCCCAGGGAATGATGCAGAACGAGCAGAACTGATCGCAGCCGTCCTGGATCTTCAGCATGGCCCGCGTTCGGCTTTCAAAAGCGGAAACGTCGAGACGCTCGTCGAATTGTGACATTTCCGCCCTGCGGGTCACCCGGGAGGCGGGAGGATCACCCGCGCGCATCGTCAGCACGTGGTCGACGAGATCGCCCTTTTCCACGTTGCCGAGGACGAGATCCACACCGTCGATTTCCAGCAGCTGGCCGGGATTCGTCTGGGCGTAACAGCCCGTGGCGACCACCATGGACGCCGGATCTCGCCCGGCAGCCCGCTTGGCCCGGACGGTCCGAACGGCCCGTCGAAGCGCCTGCCGGGCAGACGCATCGGCCTGGTTGGTCACCGTGCAGGTATTGACGACGTATACGTCCGCGGGCCCGCTGAAGGGCACGACCCGAAAGCCCCGCGAAACGAACTGCTCGCGTATGGCCTCGGTCTCGTACTGATTCAGACGGCAGCCGAGCGTGTGCAAGGCTACCGTCGGGGCATCATGCGCCGGGGCCAAGCCAGGTTGAGTCACGAAAGACCTCTGTCCCGCTGGTCACGGACCGGTGTTCAACCGTCCGCTTCCCCGGTTTTCTAGGCGTTCTCGTCTTTGGCCGCGTCACTCGCCTCGGCGGTAGCCTCGGCCTGAGCGGTTTCCTCGACCTCGGCTGTGTTCTCTGCCTCGGCTGCGTCCTCGGCCTGAGCGGTTTCCTCGACCTCGGCGGTAGCCTCGGCCTGGACCGCGTCCTCAGCCTCTTCGGTTTCCTCGGCCTCGGCGGTTTCCACGGCCTCGGCGGTGTCCTCTGCCCTTGCTGCGTCCTTGGCCTTTGCTGCTTTCTCGGCCTTGGAGGCTTTCTCCGCCTTAGCGGCTTCCCCGGTCTCGGCGGCCTCTTCTTCAACGGCCACTACATCGCCGATCACGGTACCCGCCACGGGGTGCTTGCTCAGGTAGTCGTCGATTTCAGCCCGTTCCCGGTCGCGGAAGTAGGCCTTCACGCTGAGTACGACCCGGCGGTTCTTCCCGTCGAATTCAATGACCTTCAACGGGATCTCCTCGCCTTCCTTGAAGGCATCGCCCGGCCGCTTGATTTCCGGATGATTGAGCTGCGAAATGGGGACGAATCCCTCCACTTCGTGTGAAAGCTCGACGACCACGCCCCGTTCGAGGAGCCGGATGATGACTCCCGTCGTCTCGGTGTTCACCGGATAGACCTCGGCAAGCGAGATCCACGGATCCTCGGAGACCTGCTTGATGCCGAGGGAGACGCGCCGGGCTTCGGGATCGATGTTGAGGACCATCACGTCGATCTCTTCACCCTTCCTGACGACTTCGCTGGGGTGCTTGATCCGCCGCGTCCAGGACATGTCGGAGATATGGACCAGTCCGTCTATGCCCTCTTCGATTTCCACGAACGCGCCGAAAGCGGTGATGTTGCGCACGCGTCCGCGAACCATGGCGCCCACGTTGTACCGCTCGTTAAGCGACAGCCACGGGTCCGGCTGGGTCTGCTTCATGCCCAGGGAGATCTTCTCGTTCTGCTGATCCACCTTGAGGACCATGGCGTCCACGTTCTCGTTGACCGTCACCATCTTCGAAGGATGGGTCACGTGTTTCGTCCAGGACATTTCGGAAATGTGTATCAGCCCCTCCACGCCCCGTTCGAGTTCCACGAAGGCCCCGTAGTCGGTGATGCTGACGACCCGGCCCGTAATCCTCGAACCGACCGGATACTTCTCCTCGACGTTCGCCCAGGGATAGGGCTCGAGCTGCTTGAGGCCCAGCGAAATCCGTTCGCGTTCCCGGTCGAACTCCAGGATGGCCACGGTAATCTCGCTGCCGATGGTCACCAGTTCGGAAGGGTGGCCGATGCGTCCCCAGGAGATGTCCGTGATGTGCAGCAGCCCGTCGATGCCGCCCAGGTCCACGAACGCGCCGAAATCCGTGATGTTCTTGACCACGCCCTTGCGGACCTGGCCGCGGTCGAGTTCGGCGATGATGGCCTGCTTCTGCTTCTCCTTCTCGACCTCGAGCACCACGCGACGGGACACCACGATGTTCCTGCGGCTCTTGTTCAGCTTGATGATCTTGAAGGGAAGCATTTCTCCGATAAACTGGTCCAGGTTCGGCGTCTGCTTCAACGCCACCTGCGAGCCGGGCAGAAAGGCATCCACGCCGAACAGGTCGACCACCAGCCCGCCCTTGATGCGACGCAGGATCTGGCCTTCCACCACGGCGCCCTCCTCGTGGGCGTCCTTGATCTTGTCCCAGACCTTCATGAAATCGGCTTTTTGCTTGGACAGCACGAGCTGCCCTTCCTGGGCTTCCATATCCTCCAGGAAGACCTCGATGTCCTGGCCGATCTCGAGTTCGTCGGGGTCGGTGAACTCGGACAGGGAGATCGCGCCTTCCGACTTGAACCCGACATCGATGATGACTTCGCCGTTCTCAATCGCGATGACCTGGCCGGGAACGATCTCGCCTTCCACGATGTCCTTCAGGGTCTCGTCATACATCTGGAACATCTGTTCGTATTCTTCGAGTTCCTGTTGATTCAGGTCCTGCTCGTCCACCCACTTGGGCAGCCGGTACGGACGCTTCGGGGAAGCGGGTTCCGTTTCGTCGGCCGGCTTGGCGGTTTCCGCCGCTTCGGCGGTTTCCGTTGCTACGGCCGTCTCCGTCGCCACGGCGGTCTCCGGCTCGGCGGAAGGCTCCGCCGGCCCGTCTTGCTCCGAATCCGTTGCGGGTGGTTCCGCGGATACCTCTTTAGCCGCCTCCGCGAGTTCGGCGGGTGAAGAAGACGCCTCGGCCTCCTCGACCTCGGTAGTCTTCGGTGAGTCCTCTGACATGTCACTCCTCCTTGATGGATGAAAAACACGGACCGCGGCCACTCCGGGACCGGTCCGCCCGAACGAAAAAAGTCCTTCAGCCGGTCATGCTTCCCACCGGCTCAAGTTCCTCGATTTCTCCATGGGTAAGCGCGCGCCATTTCCCGGCGGGAAGGCCGTCGTCGGCCAATCCACCCAGCCGTACCCTGATCAACCGCATCACGGGATGCCCCACCAGGTCGCACATTCTCCGGATCTGGCGCTTGCGGCCCTCGTGCAACACGATCGAAAGCCAGGTGCCGCGCTCCGTGCGCCGGATCGATTCCACACCGGCCTTCGCCGTGGTCCTGCCGTCCAGCACAACGCCTTCTCTCAGCCTTCGCAGCGTGTCTTCCCGCGGCACGCCCTTTACGAGGACGTGATACTCCTTTTCACAACGGAAACGCGGATGCATCAGCTTGTTACCCAATGCGCCGTCGTTCGTCAGGAGCAGCAGGCCCTCCGAGTCCCGGTCCAGCCTGCCGACGGGATAGACGCGCTCCGGGATGTCCCGGATCAACGAGGCCACCGTCGGCCGGCCGAACGGATCGCTCAACGTGGTCAGGTATCCGGCCGGCTTGTTGAGCAGGAAACACTTCCGTGCCGCCGACACCTCCAGCGTCCGGTCATCGACCGTCACGACATCCGAATCGGGATGGACCTGCGTGGCCAGGGAGACCACCGTCTCGCCGTTCAGCTTGACCCGGCCGGCCACGATCATCGCTTCGCTGTGCCTCCGGGAGGCGACGCCCGCCTGGGCCATGTATCTATTCAGTCTCATCGGTCGACACTATTTTCTCATCCGATACTTGCTCATCCGTTCCGCCCGTCGCCTCGCCCAACGTCTCACCCGCCGGACCTTCCGGACCGCCTGGACCGCCTGGACTGTCCGGACTGCCTGACTGTCCCGGCCGCGGGAACAGTGACGAGTCCAGCTGCTCCTCTACATCGTCCAACTCGATATCCTGGTCCTTCAACAGCTCGTTCAGCTCGTCCAGTTTGGGCAGGTCCGACAGCTTGTTGAGCCCGAAATACCGGAGGAAATCACCCGTCGTCGCATAGAGAATCGGCCGGCCGACACCTTCCCCCCTGCCGGCGATGCGTATAAGGTTCCGGTCCAGCAGCGTCCGAAGCACGCCGTCGACGTTCACCCCGCGTATGGCCTCCACTTCGGAACGGCTGATCGGCTGCTTGTACGCGACGATCGAAAGGCATTCCAGGGCGGCCTGGGTGAGCCGCGACGGGATCCTGCCCCGATATAGCCGGCGGATCCATTTCGCGTAATCCACCTTGCTGCTGAGCTGGTAGCCGTTGGCCACGTGCCGGATTTCGAAGCCGTGGCCGCCCTGCGTATACTTCTCGTTCAGGGCTTCGATGCAAGCACCGACCAGGTCCTCGCCCACGTCGTCCATGATGCGGCTGAGTTCGGTCAGGCTGAGCGGCGCGTCACTGGCGAAGAGCACGGCTTCCGTGATCGCGCGGTATTCGTCCAGTTGCGCCTGGTCCATGATCAGTTTCTTCTGCATGTCCCCTGCTCCTTCACGACGAGGTACCTACCGAATCGGAAAGGGTCAGCCAGATCTCACCCAGCGTATCGGTCTGCTCGAACACCACCCGGTTCTGCCGGATCAGTTCCAGCAGGGCCAGGAAGGTGATAATCAGAAAGGGCCGCGAGAGATCCTCCTGGAAGAGCGCACTGAAGAACAGGTTCTTCCGCTGCTTCAGGTGATCCAGGATATCGTCCATCCGGTCCTCGATCGACAGGGTCTCCCGCTCCACGGTCCGGTCGAAATCGTCTTTTGCGCGGTCCAGCGTGAACTTGAAGGCCTGCAGCAGGTCCCAGAGATTCAGGTTGCCCGCCAGGCGGGTATCGAGCGTTTCCACGCCGTTCAGGTCCTCGTCCGGGTGCTCCGCGGGCGGATGGTAGAACACGTCGGCATTGCGGTCCTGGTGCTCGTTCAGCACGCCGGCCGCTTCCTTGAACTGCCGGTACTCCAGCAGGCGCTGCACGAGTTCTTCCCGCGGGTCCGCGCCTTCTTCTTCCTCCTCTTCGGGCCGGCGGGGCAGGAGCATCTTCGACTTGATGCGCAAGAGCGTCGCCGCCATGAGCAGGTACTCGCTGCCGACTTCGAGATCGAGCAGTTTGAGCAGCTCGAGATACTGAAGGTACTGCTGCGTGACCAGCGAGATGGGAATGTCGTAGATATCCACCTCGTGTTCCCTGATCAGAAACAGCAGGAGGTCCAGCGGTCCTTCGAAGTGTTCGAGCCTTACCTGGTAGGCCATAGCAGTTCTTCCGGCCGTTCGTTCTTCAGAAACAGGTACGGGCGCCAGGAATGATGGTGGATGCCAATGAAGTCTCGAATAAAGTGTATCCTGGTGGGCGCCTTGGGCTTGCGCCGCAGCGCCATGTTCACCTCTTCCGGCAGCCTGTCCCCCTTTTTGTTGTTGCAACGCTGGCACGCGCAGACCATGTTCTCCCAGCTGTCCCTGCCGCCCAGGTACCTGGGCAGGACATGATCCACGGTCAGGGGGCCCCTCGTCGTGCTGCAATACTGGCACTGGTGGCCGTCGCGCTTCAGGATGTTCTTGCGCGAAAGCATGATGCCCTTGCTGGGTATGCGAACGAAGTTCACGAGCCGGACGATACTGGGCCGGTCGAACAGCGTGTATACGCCCCGCACCGGGTCCGCATATTTGTCGATGATCTCCGCCTTGCGCAGAAAAACGAGAATGACCGCCCGTCTTGCCGTACAAACACTCAAAGGCTCGTAGTTCTGGTTCAGAACGAGGACATGTTCGCTTACCATGCCTTGCACGCCTTTCCGAGACCCCAGTTCCTCCCTTGCGAAACGATCCTGAACCGGTTACGGGAACGATCCCCGTTAAACCTAGACAATGTAGATTTATCAAGGGCTTACGTCAATAGTTTTCTTCGTGGATACGGGCGGTTGGAGCGAAGTTTCATGCATGGTGTCATCCTGTAGCGACGCGGCAAATTACGGCTTGATTCCTGACCGGTTCTGGTTATTGTAAGATACGGTTTCATTTTGTGGTTGTTTAGCGTGTTTTAAAGCCAGGGAAACACCAGTCATGAACGTACGTATTAACATACCCAACAATAAGATCGCTGAATTCTGCCAGCGGCACCATATCAGGCGCCTTGCCCTGTTCGGGTCTGTTCTGCGCGACGATTTCACGCCTGAAAGCGATGTGGACATACTGGTGGATTTCGAGCCGGGCAAGACACCGGGCCTGGATTTTTTCACCATACAGGACGAACTATCGAAAGTACTTGGTCGGCGAGTAGACCTGTACACTTTCAAAGGGGTCGAAAACAGCCGAAATTGGATTCTTCGGGAAGAGATACTCAATACCGCCGAGGTGCAGTATGAGCAAACGTGATGATCGCGTAAGCCTCGTGGATATGCGTAATTACGCTGTGGAAGCAGTCGAACTGACTGAAGGGATATCTCTGAACAAGCTGTTTGAAGACAGGATAAGGCAACTCGCCCTGTTGAAGTTGGTGGAAACCGTTGGGGAAGCGGCCAACCGCGTGTCCGAAAAGACAAAGCAGAAACACGCTACGATTCCTTGGCCTCAGATCATTGGAGCACGCAACCGGCTTGTCCACGGGTACGATGACGTCAACCTCGATATCTTGTGGAAGATCATTCGAAACGATTTGCCTTCCTTAATCAAAGAACTTGAAGACATAGTCGACGAAAAAAAAATGTAACGCCTACGGTACCTGAATCGTATTTACCAAGCTCAACTTACGACCTGACACAACCCCTATGACCCCCTTCGAAGAACTCGTGGACATCATGGCGAAACTCAGGTCGAAGGGAGGCTGTCCCTGGGACCAGGAACAGACCCACCAGACGCTGCGGCCGTACTTGATCGAGGAGGCCTACGAGGTGCTGGACGCGCTGGACAACGGCGAGGACGGCGACTTCCGGGACGAATTGGGGGACCTGCTCCTCCAGGTCGTCTTCCACGCGCAGATCGCCGCCGAGGAGCAGCGGTTCGACATCCATGACGTCGCCCGGGCGATCAACGACAAGCTCGTCCGGCGCCATCCCCATGTTTTCGGGGACATCCGGGCGGATACGGCCGAAGAGGTGCTGACCAATTGGGAGAAGATCAAGCAGGAGGAGAAAGGCGAGGAAGGCCCAAAGTCGGTGCTGGACGGCCTCCCGGCGGGCATGCCGGCCCTGCTCCGCGCCTACCGCATCCAGGAGAAGGTCGCCCGGGTCAACTTCGACTGGGACGACGTCAAAGCGGTGCTCGAGAAGGTCGGCGAGGAAATCGGCGAGGTACGCCGGGCCCTGGAGCACGGGGACCGGGCGAAGATCGAGGAGGAGATGGGCGACCTGCTGTTCTCCCTGGTGAACCTTTCCCGCCACCTCAACGTGCCGCCGGAGGATGCCCTGAGAAGGAGCAACGACAAGTTCATCCGCCGATTCCGGTTTATCGAGGCCGCTCTCGAACTCAAGGGAGAAAGCCTGGAAAAGGCCACCTTCGAGGAACTGGACGCCCTCTGGGACGAGGCCAAGCGAAGGGAGCCGGATGGCGACGCCGGCTGAATCGGTGCTCCAGTTCGGCAGCGGCCGGTTCCTCCGCGCCTTCGCCGACCTCTTCATCCACGAGGCCAGGCAAGCCGGGCAGGACATCGGCCGGATCGTCGTGGTCCAGTCCACGGGCACCGGGCGGACCCGGTTATTCAACGACCAGCGCGGCCGCTACCGGATCCGCGTACGGGGGATCCTCGATGGCAGGCGGATCGACGAGTCCGTCGAGGTGGAAAGCGTTTCGAGGGCTCTGAGTGCCGCGGAGGACTGGGAAACCGTACTGGCCGCGGGGCGCGACCCGGCCACGGAGTACATCCTCTCCAACACCTCGGAAACCGGGTACGACGTGCCGGAAACGGAACGGCTGGACGGCGCGCCGCCGGTTTCTTTTCCCGGAAAGCTGCTCGCCGTGCTCCTGGCGCGGTATGAACACGGCGGCGCACCGGTGACCGTCATCCCCTGCGAACTGATCGACGACAACGCCAAGGCGTTGCGCGGGCTGGTCCGGGCACTGGGGCGGAAGCGGCGTCTGGGCGACGGTTTCCTGGGCTGGCTGGAAGAAGGCGTGATCTGGCTGCATACGCTCGTGGACCGGATCACCATCGAACCGCCTCCGGGGTTTCCCAATCCCCACGGCGACGGGCTGCTGGCGCTGACCGAACCCTTCGCCTTCTGGGCCCTGGAGGACCGGCCGGGCGCCGCGCCCTTCATCGAGCATCCGGCCATTACGCGTACGCCTGACGTCCGACCGTACGCGCTGCGCAAGGTGCGGGTGCTCAACGGCGCCCACACGGCGCTGGTATGCCGGGCCATGCCTCTGGGGATCCGGACCGTCCGGGAGGCGGTCGACCATGGGGAAACGGGTCCGTGGCTGCGGGAACTGATGCTGGAGGAAATCGTGCCGGCGCTGCCGGACGAGGTGGAAGACGCCCGGTCCTTCGCGGAGGACTGCATCGAACGATTCCGGAATCCTTTCCTGGACCACCGCCTCGAATCCATCGCGGTGGACCACCAGATCAAGGTAAAGATGCGTCTGGCGCCAACCTTCGAAGCGTACGTCGAGAAGTTTGAACGCAAGCCGCCCCTGCTGTCCGCCCTGCTCACCTGAAAGCGAGTCCTACCCGCATGCCCACTGTCGTTCTCGAAAAACCCGGCCGTTTCGTCTTGGAGAATACCCCCGAGCCCACGCCTCCGGGGCCCGGAGAGGTACTGGTTCGCATTCGCCGGGTTGGGATCTGCGGCACGGACCTGCACGCCTTCGAGGGTACGCAGCCCTTCTTCGACTACCCCCGCATCCTCGGGCACGAACTGGGGGTGGAGGTCATCGCGGCCGGCAGGGAAGTGACGCACATCCATCCAGGCGACCTGTGCGCCGTCGTGCCCTACATGGACTGCGGGGACTGCGTGCCCTGCCGCATGGGCAAGACGAACTGCTGCTCGAATCTCGACGTCCTGGGCGTGCACGTGGACGGCGGCATGCGGGACGTCCTGGTGCTCCCGGCCGAAAAGCTGCTGCGTTCCGATGTCATGTCACTCGAACAGCTGGCCCTGGTGGAAACCCTGGGCATCGGCGCCCACGCCGTGGACCGCGCCGCGATCGAAAGGGGCGAGACGGTCCTGCTCATCGGCGCCGGCCCCATCGGATTATCCGTGCTGACCTTCGCCCTCCTGGCCGGAGCGCGCGTAATCCTGCTGGAGATCAGCGCGCGGCGCATTGAATTCTGCAAGCGTCGCTACGACCTCTTCGAGGTTATCTCCGACACCGCGGACGTGCCGTCAAAGCTGCACGCACTCCTGGGCGGCGAACTCCCGACGGCCGTCTTCGACGCCACCGGCCACGCCGGGTCCATGACGCAGGCCCACGACTACGTCTCCAACGGCGGTCGCCTGATCTACGTCGGCATCACCGGCTCGCGCATCTCCTTCGACGGACCCGCTTTCCACCGGAGGGAGATGACCCTGCTCGGCAGCCGGAACGCCCGAACGGTCGACCTGCAGCGGGTCATCGGGCATATCGAAGCAGGACGGATCGACACCTCGCCCTGGATTACGCACAGGGCCGATCCGGAAGGCATGCTGATGGATTTCCCCTCGTGGCTCGACCCGGAGAGCGGGGTTGTCAAGGCCGTACTCGAAATGGCCTGATGGGAGGTGGTCCGACGGCGGATCGAACCAGGACGTTTGCCGGGCGCGGAACGCTGATTAACCCGTCCCGGCTCGCTGATTTGCGGGCCACGGCACACTATATGAGAAACTAACGCGTTGTTTATTCCGGCGGCGATACGTATCATGAAAACAACCGAAGGATAGGACGTTTTCGTTTGTCAAATGAGGACAGCGAGTAAAAGGAGAGGAACCATGGACAAGCAGACCCTGATCGATAACCTGAACGGAGACCTGGCCGCCGAACTCGGCGCGATCATCCAGTTTACCGTCTACGCGGCCAAGGCCAGCGGTCCCTATCGGCCCGAACTGGCCAAGTTCTTTCAGGACGAGGTTGCCGATGAGCAACTTCATGCGCAATACCTGGCCGACAAGATCGTGGTGCTGGGCGGCGAGCCCACGACCGTTCCCCGTCCGGTCAAGGTGAGCGATTCGAACCGCGAGAACCTTGAGACCATGCTTGAGGACGAACGCACCATCGTCCGGCGGTATGTCCAACGCCGGTCCGAGGCCGAGGAATACGGCGATTACGGCCTCATGGTCCAGCTGGAAGACATGATCCGGGACGAGAGCCATCACGCCGAAGAAGTGGAACGCATACTTCGGGACTGGCCCCTGTAACTCCAACCGCGGCGGCTGAATGCTTCGATTCATCTGGAAATGGTTCCTTCGGCTGGCCGTTGCAGCCGTGGTCATAATTGTCGCGGTCCTGGCATACACTTCGATTATATCCCGCCCCATGCCCGAGCATACATTCACGGATACCGACCAGTTTCTGGCCATCGCCCACCGCGGCGGCGCGGGACTGTGGCCGGAAAACACCCTGTTCGCCTTTCAGAACGCGGTCAGAATCGGTGCGGACGCACTGGAATTCGACGTGCACGCCACCAGCGACGGTGAACTGGTGGTCATCCACGACGCCACGGTCGACCGTACGACCGAAGGCGTGGGCCGGGTCGACGAGATGACCTGGGCCGCACTGCAGGAACTGGACGCGGGCTACCGATGGACCGCGGACGACGGCGCGAGCTTTCCGTTCCGGGGCATGGGTTTGCGGGTACCGACGCTGGAAGAGGTACTGAACGCACTCCCCGATAACCGGATGATCATCGAGCTGAAGGACGTCTCAGATGCCGCCCGGGTCCGTTTTTCCGAGGCAATCGCGCAGTGTTCGTACCCGGAACGGAAGGTCATCGCTTCCTTTCAGTCCGAGAGCGTCAAATACATCCGGGACAACAACCCGGGTATCGCGACATCGTCCACGGCCGGCGAGGTACTCGGCTTCTGGGTGCTGAACTCCCTGAGACTCGGGTTCGCCTTCGTGCCCGGGGGTGAGACGATGCAAGTGCCGCCAAGTTTTCAAAATAGGACCCTGGTAAGCTCCCGGTTCGTATCGGGCGCCCACCGGCACAACATGGACGTGTATGTCTGGACGATCAACGAGGAAGCGGAAATGAAACGCCATGTCGATCACGGCGTAGACGGCATCATTACGGACTATCCCGATCGTCTCCTGCAGGTACTGGACCGGTACCCGGAATTGCGGGAACCGGAAAACGGGGAAGGAGAAGCACCGTCACCATGAGCGAACAGCCTATCCTGTCGGTCCGGGACCTGAGCAAAACCTACCCGAGCGGCGGCGGGACGCTTACCGTGCTGCGGGAGATCGATTTCGACCTGATGCCGGGCGACTCCCTGGCGATCATCGGGCCCTCCGGCAGCGGGAAGACGACGCTGCTCGGCCTCTGCGCCGGCCTGGACCGGGCCACTACGGGATCCGTCTCGCTGAACGGCATCGTGCTGGACGATCTCGATGAGGATGAACGGGCCCGCGTCCGCAACCGTCACGTGGGCTTCGTCTTCCAGAATTTCCAGCTCATCCCGACCCTTACCAGCCTCGAGAACGTCATGGTCCCGGCCGAACTGCGCGGCGAAAAGGCGGTCTACCGCCGGGCGGAGGAACTCCTGGACCGAGTGGGGCTGGCGGACCGGACCACCCACTACCCGGTGCAGCTGTCCGGGGGCGAACAGCAGCGGGTCGCCATGGCCAGGGCCTTCATCAACCGTCCGGCGCTGCTCTTCGTGGACGAACCCACGGGCAATCTCGACGCCGATACGGCCGCTACCGTGGAAAGCCTGCTGTTCGAATTGAACGAGGAATCCGGTACGACCCTGGTCACCGTGACCCACAACCTCGACCTTGCGCGGAGGACCCGCCGCATCGTCCGGTTGAGCGGGGGCCGCATGGTCGAAGACTACCATCCTGTGCATTCCGATATCCCGGAAGCGCCGTCCCTTTCCCTTACCCCCGATCCTTGAGTCATGAGCGTTCCTCCCGCATCTGATAAGACGCCGGTACGGGCAGGTTGGCTGCTCAGCATGGCCTGGCGGGACAGCCGGACCTACCGGCGCCGCCTGCTCCTGTACATGTCGTCCATCATCCTGGGCACCGCCGCCCTGGTCTCAATCCGTACCCTGGGCGACAGCATGGCGTCCGCGATCGACGTGGAGGCCAAGGCCCTGCTCGGCGCCGACCTCGACATCAACACCCGGACGGCCTTCTCGGATTCGGCCGAAGTCTTTCTCCGGAACCTGG
The DNA here is from genome assembly GCA_026705925.1 of Gemmatimonadota bacterium. Lineage (GTDB taxonomy): Bacteria > JAAXHH01 > JAAXHH01 > JAAXHH01 > JAAXHH01 > JAAXHH01. The sequence goes on along the minus strand of JAPOZT010000015.1, from coordinate 23,456 downwards.
GCGGCGAGCAGTCGCGCCAGTCCAGTTTCGTCTCCATGGTCTCCTTCCCCCGGACGGGCTCTTCACGCCTGTCGAACGTACGGGCGCTCGAGGGCGCGTTCCCCTACTACGGCGTGCTGGAAACGGTACCTCCCGCCGCCGCGCAAGCGTTCAAGACGGACGGCACGGCCCTCGTGGACGACAACCTGATGATCCAGCACGGCGTGGAGGTAGGCGACTCGATCCGCGTCGGGGTGCGCACACTCGAGATCTCCGGCCGCCTGGTGAGCATACCGGGTGAAACCGCGGCCATGAGCACGATCGGCCCCCGGGTCTACATCCCCATGTCGGAACTCGAATCCACAGGGTTGATTCAGCCGGGCAGCCGCGTCACCTACCGGGCCCTGTTCCGGTTCGACGACGGTGTGGATGCCGACGAACTCGCGGCAACATACGGCGCGGACACCGCGGCCAGGTGGGGGATGGACTGGGACACCGTGAGGGACCGCCAGGCGGGTCTGGAACGGTCCCTGGGCAATCTCTACCGGTTTCTCAACCTGAGCGGGTTCATCGCCCTGATCCTCGGAAGCGTGGGCGTCGCCAGCGCCATTCACACCTACGTACGGCGAAAACGGAGCACTATTGCCGTGCTGCGCTGCCTGGGCGCGGAGGGGCGGCATACCTTCGCGGTGTACGTCATCCAGGCCGTGGCCATCGGCGTGATCGGTTCCACCATCGGCGCCGCCGCCGGCTATCTCGTCCTCGGTGTACTGCCCTTGCTGATCCAGGACTTCGTTCCCTTCGAACTGGTGGTGGGGTTTACCTGGCTTCCTCTGCTCCAGGGCATGGGTCTCGGGCTGCTCATGGCGTTGTTGTTTGCCCTCCTGCCGTTACTCGCCATCCGGGACATTTCTCCCCTGCTCACACTGCGCTCCTCCGTCGAAACGCCACGGCGCGCCAAGACGGACCCACGGCGCATCCTGCTGATCGCTGTGCTCGTGGCCGGCGTCGTACTCTTCGGCATCAGCCAGACCCGGTTATGGCTGCAGGGCGTGGGATTCGCGGGGGGACTGATCTGCGCCTTCCTGCTGCTGACGCTGGTCGCCCGGAGCCTGATCACGCTGGCCCGGCGCATCGTGCCGGCTACGTGGCCCTACGTCTGGCGGCAGGGCCTGGCCAACCTCTTCCGACCGGACAACCAGACCGTAACCATGGTCGTCGCCCTCGGGCTGGGCGCTTTTCTGATCACGACGCTGTACCTCCTGCAGTACTCCCTCGTGGGGCACATTACCCAGGTCGGCGGCGACCGGCAGTCGAACCTGGTGCTCTTCGACATACAACCCGATCAGCGGGAGGATATCCTGGAATCGATGCGCCGCAATGAGCTGCCTGTCATGCAGCAGACGCCGGTGGTAAGCATGCGGATTGCAGGCCTGAAAGGGCGGACGATCGCGGAGGTGATGGCGGATACGACGGAAAGGGTATCGCGCTGGCCGTTGCGCCGGGAATACCGTTCGACCTACCGGGCCCACCTGGAAGACGCGGAAACGCTCCTGGAAGGGTCTTTGCAGCCCCGCGCCGACGCCGGGACGGACTCCGTGCTCGTATCCTTGGAGAAAGGCATCGCCGGCCGTCTGGGGCTGGGCATCGGCGACGAGATCGTGTTCGACGTGCAGGGCGTGCCTGTGCGTACCACCGTGGGGAGCGTGAGGGCGGTAGACTGGCAGCGGATGCAACCCAACTTCTTCGTGGTCTTCCCGGAAGGCGTCCTGGAAGAGGCGCCCCAGTTCCACGTGGTCGTGACCCGGATCGACGATCCGCAGGTCTCGGCAAGCTTTCAGCGGGAAACGGTCAGCCGGTTTCCCAATGTGTCCATGATCGACCTGAGCCTCATCCTGAACACCCTCAACGACATTCTCGGCAAGGTCTCCCTCATCGTCCGTTTCATGGCGCTGTTCAGCGTATTCACCGGCGTCATCGTCCTGGTGGGCGTCGTGACCAACAGCCGTTACCAGCGGATGCAGGAAAGCGTGCTGCTGAAGACCCTCGGCGGGTCCCGGAACCAGATACTGAAGATCATGACGATCGAGTACCTGTTCCTCGGCGCGATCGGTGCATTGACGGGAGTTGTCCTGGCTTTTGCCGCCACGTGGATCCTGGCCGTCTTCGTCTTCAACATCTCCTACGTGCCGGCCTACATCCCCGTGTTGGCCGTGGTCGGCGGGATCGCGCTGATCACCATCCTGGTGGGCATGGCCGCCAGCGCCGGCATCTACCGTCAGTCCCCGCTGGAAGTGCTTCGGGCGGAAATCTAGACGATCCACGGGATCAGGGCAATAGCTCCTTCAGAACCGGCTCGAGCACTTTCCAAACCAGCTCGGCCATGATCGCGTGCCCTTCCGCGGTCGGATGGATGCCATCCGGCTGATTTAACTCCGGTATACCTCCGACACCTTCGAGAATGAAGGGGATCAGCGAGACACGCTCCGATTGCGCCAGCTCCGGGTAGATCTCCCTGAACTCGGTCACAAAGCGCTGGCCCATATTGGGCGGCGCCTGCATGCCGGCGAGTATGATCTTCGTCGCTGGATACCGCTCCCGGACACGCCGGATGATGGCCCGCAGGTTCCGGCGGGTGACGCTGGGGTCGACACCCCGTAGCCCGTCGTTCCCGCCGAGCTCGAGGATAAACACGTCCGGACGGTTCTGCAGCACCCAGTCAATACGGCTCAGGCCGCCCGCCGTGGTCTCTCCGCCTACGCCGCCGTTGATCACCTTGAACGGCCAGCCGAGCCCGTCGATCTTTAACTGCACGCGCTGCGGAAACGCCTTGTCGGGATCGACCCCGAACCCCGCCGTCAGGCTATTGCCATAGAACAGCACGGTCATCGGCGCCCCTTCGCCCGACGCGTCCTGCCGGTTTTCTTCTGCCGCGCCATACCGGCCTTCCGCCGCGCCATACCGGCTTTCCGCCGCAGTGTCATACCGGCGTTCCGCCGCGGCGACGGGGAGCAGCAAGATCACGGGGAGCAGCAAGATCACGGGGAGCAGCAAGGTGGGTACTCGTTTAAGCACGATGGAATCACTCCGACGTCAATAGAGAATACAAAAAACCAGGGTTTACCGCTTGACGACACGGACCGCGCCCGGTAGTATGACAGTATAACCCCCGTCCTTCTTCCCTCAAAGATCCATTTCTCCAGAAATCGCCAATTTCAATGCGAAGCAAACCTGCATTTCGCCATTTGCCGGTATGGACCCGGGTACTTACGGCGCTTGCCATGACCGGTCTCTTCGCAGCCCTGTTGAACGACTTCGCCATTGCCCGCAACGCATCCGCCCGTCTGTACTACCTGGCCGAGGAAACGCCCGAGTGCCAGGTGGGACTCCTGCTGGGTACTTCCAAGTACGCCGAGGGGCAGGTCAACCAGTACTACCGCGCGCGCATCGAGGCCGCCGCCGAGTTGTATCACGCTGGCCGGGTCCGGGCCATTCTCGTCAGCGGGGACGCTTCCACACGATATTATGACGAGACGACGACGATGCAGCGGGACCTGGTCGAACTGGGCGTACCGGAAGATTTCATCATGCTCGACTACGCCGGCGTGCGAACCCTGGACTCCGTCTTCCGGGCGAAGAAGGTGTTCGGACTCGACCGCGTCATCGTCGTTTCGCAGCAGTTCCACTGCGAACGGGCGCTTTACCTCGCGGATGCCGTCGATCTCGCCGCGACGGGATTCTGCGCCGAAGACACTCCGTATACCCAGTCCCTGCTGGTGCGCAGTCGCGAAACGCTGGCCCGGGCGATGGCCTTTGTCGACCTGAACATCTTCGGCACCCAACCGCGATCCCTGGAGCAGGACGAGCGGGCCGCGCGGGCCAGCCGATGAGCATGGGCCAGCCGATGAGCACGGGCCGCGCGACCGGGCGCTGAGCACAGGCCGGGCGGGCACGCCCGCGCACGGACCGCGCGACCGGGCGCTGACATTCCACTTGTCCCGGCCTCTCCCTCCGTATACATTCCGGTTTTTCTTTTCCGCCGACGATTCTGCCGCATCCCCGAGACACCACGATCCGTGGAGGCAGGTGCTTGGATTTCGACACGTCGCTCGAGTACGCGAGAAAACTGGACCGCCGCGATGAACTGAGCGGGTTCCGGGATCGCTTTCTGATCGACGATCCCGGCCTGATATACCTGGACGGCAATTCCCTCGGTCGGGTTCCAAAGGACGCCGTCCCCCTGATGGACCGGCTGATCCGGCACCAGTGGGGGAACCGGCTCATACGGGCCTGGAACGACGAATGGATGGGACTTTCGAGGCGTATCGGCGGCAAGCTGGCCGGCCTGATCGGCGCCCGGCCCGACGAGGTGATAATCGCTGACTCGACGTCGGTTAACCTCTTCAAGCTGATCGCCGGCGCACTGAAGCAGCGACCGGGACGGCGCCGCATCGTAACCGACAGCGTGAACTTCCCGTCCGACCTCTATATCCTGAAGGCCGTGGCGGACCTGCTCGATCCCGCGTACGAACTGGTCGTACTCCCCGTGGACAATGGCTTTGCCGTGTCCGAGGAGGCCCTCGACCGGGCCATCGACGACGATACGGCCCTGGTGCTCCTCTCCCACGTCATGTACAAGTCCAGTTACATTTACGACATGGCGCGGATCACCGAGATCGCCCACGGCCGGGACGCGATGATCCTGTGGGACCTGAGTCATTCCGCCGGCGTCGTACCCATGGCATGCCACGACCTGGGCATCGAACTGGCGGTGGGTTCCACGTACAAGTACCTGAACGGCGGCCCGGGAGCTCCGGCGTTCCTTTACGTCCGCGAAGACCTGCAGGCCAGGCTGGACAATCCGATTTCAGGCTGGTTCGGCCACCGGAAGCAGTTCTATTTCGATACCGAGTTCGAACCGGCGTCCGGCATCGACCGTTATTTGACGGGCACGCCGTCCGTCCTTTCCCTGGCCATGATTGAACCCGGCGTGGATCTCGCGCTCGAAGCCGGCGTGGAGCCCGCGCGCGCCAAGTCGCTGAGCCAGTCCGAGTACCTGGTCGCCCTCTGGGCGTCTGAACTGGCGCCCCTGGGATTCACGCTGAATTCGCCCCGGGAAGGCGCACGCCGGGGGTCGCACGTCTCCTTCGGCCATGCCGAGGGGTACCGCATCGACCAGGCGATCCGGGAGGAACGGCAGGTGATTTCCGATTTCCGCATGCCCGACAACATCAGGCTGGGCATCGCTCCGCTTTACACGACCTACGAAGAACTGCACACGGCCGTTCACGCGCTCCGCGAGGTCGTGCAGTCCGGTTCATTCCGGCAGTACAGCGCCGTCATCAAGGGAGTTACCTGACGGTGAACGGTCCCGTGCAGATCAATATCCCTTCCATCATCTTAAGTGGAGCGGGGGCATTCGACGAAGCGGCTCCCCAGGCCGTACGCGCCGGACTGAAAAACGTGCTGATCGTCTCCGATCCCTACCTTGTCGAACAGGGTCTGCCTGCCCGCATGGTGGAACGGTGCCGCCAGGCGGACATAGCAGCCTGTGTCTACGGTGACGTGACCCCCGAGCCCACGGACGTGAACGTCGAGGAAGGACTCGCCCTGTTCACCGATAACGGCTGCGACGGCGTCATTGCGGTCGGCGGCGGCAGCAGCATTGACGCGGGGAAGGCCATCTCGGTCATGACCGCCAATGACGGGCCCCTTTCTGAATACGCGGGCTATCACCGGATACCGCGGCCCGGCGTGCCGCTTTTCGCCGTTCCCACGACGGCCGGAACGGGCAGTGAAATGACCCGGGTGACGGTCATCACGGACACGCGGCGCAACGTGAAAATGATGATCCTGGACGCCCATCTGCTGCCTGCGGCGGCCTTCGTCGACTACACGCTGACCCTGTCCATGCCCCGCCCGCTGACGGCCAACGTCGGCGTGGACACCCTTACCCACGGCATTGAAGCCTATGTATCGCGCAAGAACGGCACGATGACGGACGCCCTCGCCCTTTCCTGCGTCGATCTCGTCGGCAGACACCTGGTGCGGGCCTGGAAGCATCCCGGCGACCACGAGGCCCGCAAAGGCATGATGGAAGCCGCCTCCCTGGGCGGCATGGCCTTCTCCAACAGCTCCGTCTGCCTCGTGCACGGCATGAGCAGGCCCCTCGGTGCGGTCTTCCATCTGCCCCACGGCCTCAGCAACTCCGTGCTGCTGCCGGCGGTCACCCGGTTCAGCGTACCGGCGGCGCCCGAACGGTACGCGGTGCTGGCCCGGAAGCTCGGTTGGGCCAGAGAAGGGGACGATACGTCCACCGCCTGTGAACTGCTCATCGATGGCCTGCAGAATCTCAACGACGCCGTCGAAATACCCGGACTGAGGGACTGCGGGATCTCGAGAGAGGCCCTGACGGGCGCGCTGGACAATATGGCCGACGACGCCCTCGCTTCGGGGAGCCCACAGAACAATCCGCGCGTGCCCACGGCCGACGAAATCAAATCGCTTTATCTCGAAGCCTACTGAAGGGAAGCCGCATGGCGTTTAACACGCTGCTCATCGGGGGCAGGGGGACGATCGGGTCCGGACTCAGGACGTACCTGCCGGAGATGGACGAGAGATACCGCTTCTGTTCCATCGACCTGCCCGGTGCGCCCGACCGGGCCGAAGGCCGCGCCCAGGGCCGGTTCGTCGATATGAACATCGTCGAAGAACCGGATCGATTCAGGGCCATGCTCCCCGGGTTCGATCTCGTCGTCTACCTGGCCAGGCAGGGCGATCTCGCCGCCATGAACGCGATGACGGACCTGGTGTTCGAATCGGTGCTGGACCTGGGCCGTCCGGGCCGTCAGGGCGGTTCTGACGGTTCGGGCCGTCCGAGCGGTCTGGGCCGGCAGGACCACCGGCCGATGATCGTGGCTTCGAGTTCCGTGCACGCGGTGGACGATGCCTATCGTTTTTTCGAATCGGGCGCGTACGCGTTGATCGCGGAACGGAAGTTCGATTCGATACAGGATTGGCCTGAGCCGATTTCCGCACATCTGCCCGCCTGCCCGATCAACGACTACGGCCACGAAAAGGCCTATGTCGAGGCCTGGGTGGAACGGGCGGGCGGCCAGGGCTGCGGCGCGGTGGCAACGCGCTGGGGCGGCGTGAATCCCCGCAACACGCCCATTACGGAGGAGCGCGGCTATTTCGCCGTCTGGTGCCACCAGCAGGACGCGGCGGCCATGGTCCACGCCGCGTACACGGCCCATGTCGCCGGCAAGCTGCCTTCCGGGCGGCACTATTTCGTCATTTCGGACAACACGTACAACATTTTCGACATACAGACGCCGAAGGAAGAGATCGGCTACCTGCCCCGGCACGACGCCGAGACATTCTTCCGCTGATCGCCATCCCAACGGAGAAACAACGCAAACCATGCGATACGATCCCCACACCTACCGCGGCTCGCGGCGCTCGGTCGTCATGGCGCCCAGGGGCATGGTGGCCACGAGCCAGCCGCTGGCTGCCCAGGCCGGCGTCGAAATCCTCCAATCCGGCGGCAACGCCATTGACGCCGCCATCGCCGTCAACGCCGTACTCGGCGTGGTGGAACCCATGTCCTGCGGCATCGGCGGAGACCTGTTCGCCATCTTCCGGGAGGCCGAAAGCGGCGGACTGGCCGGTCTCAACGCGAGCGGAAGGGCGCCCTACGCGGCCACGATCGATCACTACGCCGGGCTGGGATACGACTACGTGCCGGGTACCGGTCCGCTCAACTGGTCCGTGCCGGGCTGCGTCGACGGCTGGTCCTGTCTCCTCGATCGCTTCGGGACGATGTCTTTGGCACAGGTGCTGGAACCTGCTATCTACTACGCGGAGAAAGGGTTCCCCGTATCGGACATCATCGCGCGGGACTGGACGGGATCCACATCGCTGCTGAAGCCTTGGCCCGAGTCCGTCCGCGTCTATCTGCCCGGCGGCCGCGCGCCCGAACCTGGCGCGGTGTTCCGGAACCCGGACCTGGCCCGTTCCTACCGCATCCTGTCCGAGGGCGGACGCGACGCGTTCTACGAAGGCGAGATCGCCGAGGCCGTCGTGGCCTGTTCCCGGAGTGTCGGCGGACTGTTCAGTTCCGAGGATTTCAGGGACCACGTATCGACCTGGGACGATCCCATCAGTGTCGACTACCGGGGCCACACGGTCTGGGAACTGCCTCCGAGCGGGCAAGGCATCGCCGCCCTGCAGATGCTGAACATCCTGGAAGGCTACGACCTCGCCGCAGCGGGCTGCCTGTCGGCCGAAACGCTGCACCTGCAGATCGAAGCGAAGAAACTCGCCTACGCCGACCGCGCCGTTTTCTACGCCGATCCCGCCTTTGCCGACGTACCCGTCGAGGCGCTTCTGTCAAAGGACTACGGCGACCGGCAGCGGGCTCGCATCGATCCCCGCAGGGCGGCGGTGGACGTCCCGGCCGGCGATCCCGTCCTGCAGCACGGGGACACGGCCTACATGACCGTCGTCGACCAGGACCGCAACGCCGTTTCTTTCATCCAGAGCATCTTCCGGGGATTCGGATCGGGCATCGTGCCGGAACGCACGGGATTCCCGATCCAGAACCGGGGGCAGCTTTTCTCGCTGGACCCCGCGCACCGCAATGCCCTGGTACCGCACAAGCGGCCCTTTCACACCATCATCCCCGCCATGGTGACCCGGGACGGGAAGCCCTGGCTCACCTTCGGCCTGATGGGCGGCGCCATGCAGCCGCAGGGTCACGTCCAGGTCCTCTGCAACATGATCGATTTCGGCATGGACGTGCAGGAGGCGGGCGACGCGCCGCGGTTCCAGCACTTCGGCTCGGCCGAACCCACGGGCGCGCCCATGGAGGCCGAAGGAGGCCGGGTCAACGTGGAAGAAGGCATTGAAGAAGCGGCTCTCCAGCAACTGGCGGAGATGGGCCACCGGATAACCCGTTCTCCCCATGGGTACGGCGGCTACCAGGCGATTCGCATCGACCCGGAATCCCGCATGCTGCACGGCGCGTCGGAGCCCCGTAAAGACGGTTGCGCGATAGGATATTAACGCCTAGCGAAGGCCCAGGGCCTGGCGCGGGTTTTGGGGTCTAGCGAAGACCCGGTAGCCAGGTCGCAAGCATCGGAGCGTAAACCAGGCAGCCCAGGCAGATGAGCTGGATCACGATAAAGGGCAGAATACCCTTGTAGATATGGCGGGTCTGCACTTCGGGCGGGGCCACCCCTTTGAGGTAGAACAGGGAAAACCCGAAAGGTGGCGTGAGGAAGGAAGTCTGCAGATTCACCGCGATCAGGATGCCGAGCCACAGCAGGTCGACCCCGAAGGCGATGAAGATGGGCGTAACGACCGGCACGATGATGTAGGTGATCTGGATGAAATCGATGAAGAAGCCGGCGATGAAGATCATGACCAGGACCAGGGCCAGGAAGGCGTAGGTACTCAGGTTGGCGTCCATGATCAGGCTCGTCATGTACGCGTCGCCCTTCATGCCTCGGAATACCAGTCCGAAGGCCTCGGCACCCACCAGCACGAAGAAGACCATGCACGTGATGTGCGTGCACTCCTTCATGACCTCCTTCAGCGTCTCATAGGAAAACTTGCCCTGGAACACGGTGAGCAGGGTCGCGCCCAGTGCGCCCACCGCCGCCGCTTCCGTCGGCGAGGTGATACCCGCGAAGATGGAGCCCAGCACGACGGTCATCAGGCCCAGGGGAAGCAGGAAGGCCCGGATAATCTTCCTGAACATGCCGCTTTCGCGGAACGCGGCCAGTTCATCGGCAGGCATGGCCGGAGCCTCGTCTGGTTTTATCAGGGCCACGATGGCAAGCCACACGAGGTACATGCCCACGAGAATCGCGCCCGGTATGACCGCGCCGATGAACATGTCGCCGACCGACACGTTGAGGATGCTCCCGAGCAGCACGAGCACTACGCTGGGCGGTATGATCTGCCCGAGCGTCCCCGAAGCGGCTATCGTGCCCGTGGCCACCTGGGGACTGTAGCCCCGCCTGAGCATGGTGGGCAGGCTGAGCAGGCCCATGGTCACGACTGTCGCCCCCACGATGCCGGTGGAAGCGCCCAGCAAGGCCCCCACGATCACCACCGCCACGGCGAGTCCGCCCCGCAGCCGGCCGAAGAGCAGGGCCATGGTCTCCAGCATGTCCTCGGCCAGGCCCGATTTCTCCAGCATGACGCCCATGTAGACGAACAGGGGCACGGCAAGCAGGACGTAATTCGTCATGACGCCCCAGATTCGCAGGGGCAGCAGGTTGAAGAAATCCGCGCCGAAGGTCATCAGCCCGAGGAGTACGGACACGCCGCCCAGGGTGAAGGCGACCGGGTACCCCATCAGGAGCACCAGGAAGAGCACCAGGAAGAGGATGAGGGGCATCGCTTCGGTCAAACCGCGTCCTCCTCCCTGGCCGATAGCCCTCTAGGGGGCGACTCGTCCTTCTCGCCCATGGGATCTTCTCCTCCGTGGATGAACCGGTCCAGGGAGCGTGCCGCCAGGGCCAGTCCCTGCAGGAGTATGAGCGAAAACCCCAGGGGGATCATGGCCTTCAGGATGTAACGGGCGGGCAGACCGCCCGGGTCCGGCGAAACCTCGCCGATCCGGAAGGAATTCAGGACGAAATTCTGGGAACTCCAGATCGCGATCACCGCGAAGGGAAGCAGGAACAGCAGGCTGCCGATGAGATTGACCAGGGCCTGGTTCCGGGGCTTGAAGTTCATGTACAGCACGTCCACGCGGACGTGCTTGTTGTGTTTAAGGGCCCACGCCGAAGCGAGCAGGAAGATCACTGCGAAGAAGTGCCACTCCAGTTCCTGCACCGCCACGCTGCTGCTGCGTAGGAAATACCGGGTGAAAACATCGATACAGACGGTCAGGACGAGCAGGGTCGTAAACCAGGAAACGACCGAGCCCACACGTTCGTTCAGCCCGTCCACCAACTGTACGAATTTCCGAAGCGCATTCAATTCCGTGTTCACCTTCCTGTTGGCTGCGGCGCGCGGTCAGTATGGCTGAGCCGGACCGGACCAGGCCGGTCCAGGCCGGTCCAACTTCCGCGGGCGCACCGCGTTTCCGATGGCGTTTCGGTTTCCCCGAGGGGGATCACAGGACAAAGGGGTGTTCAATATGCCCCATCGAAGTTTAATATACAACCCAAAACGCCCGCGCCTTTCATTTTGCGTGCAATCGTCTTGACGACGCGCACGGAATGAACCGAGCCGGAACGGGCCGTACGGTCCGTCCCGGGCCGCGTCGAGCCGTGTCGAGCCGTCCGGTGCCGCACCAGGCGGTGCCGGGGCTTTACCCTTGTCGCCGATTCCGGTGGATGTATATTGCACCTTGAATTGTATCCCCTCGCATTCCGCAACATCTGGAGACCGTGATATGCCAGAGAAGCCATACACCGTCCGCGCGGCGTCCTGCGACCATCGGACGCCCTACGTAGGCGTCTACGAGACTCTCAAGCGCATCACCGAACCGCTTGGGGAGTCTTGGGCGCGTATCGAGAAAGCCCGGAAGATCGTCATCAAGTTCAACATGATGAAACCCATGGACAACGTCGTCCGGTTCAAGGGCCGACGGCAGGAACTCGTGGACGACGCAGTATGCAGGGCCGTGCTGCAACTGCTCCGGGAACACACCGATGCGGAGATCTACGCCACGGATACCAATCCCTACGCAACGGACAAGCTGACGCCGGACGAGTTCAACTACGTCCATCACCTACAAGAATTCGACGTCAAGTACGACGACTCGAACCGGCCACCATGGGCGGAGTACGATGTGCCGGGCGGCGGGAACATGTTCGACCGGTACATCCTGAGCGGTGTGTTCAAGGACGCGGACGAAGTGATTTCCGTGGCGAAGATGAAGAATCACTCCTTCATGGGCATCACGCTGTGCATGAAGAACCTTTTCGGACTTCCGCCCATCATACCCCCCAGGGGACGGGTCCGAACGTATTTCCACCACGCCATACGCCTGTCCTACGTCCTCCCCGACCTGGCCATGATCACGAATCCCTGTCTGAACATCATCGACGGGCTCGTGGGGCAGAAGGGCCGGGAATGGGGCGGCGAAGGCCGCGTGGGGGATGTTTTGATCGCCGGCGACCAGATCACGGCCACGGACGCCTGCGGCGCCCACCTGATGGGGCACGATCCCGCGTCGGACTGGCCGACGCCTCCGTTTCGCAGGGACCGGAACCACCTCCTGGTAGCCGCGCAGCGGGGATTCGGCACGGTGGACCTGGACGAAATCGATTTCGAATGCGACGTACAGGCCCCGGTAGCGCACTTCGACTCGGATATCGACGAAGCGCCCGAACTGTTGCACCGGCTGCGCCGCACGGCCTGCGAACAGGGCCTGTTCTACCAGGATCACCGGAAGGACATCGTGGACCGGTACCGGGGAGAATTCATCTACATGCAGGAAGGCGAAGTCGCCTGGCACGGTGACGACCCCTCGGTGATCGGCAGCCACCGGTCCTACAGTTCGGCAAAACCCGGCAGCGCCCTCTGGCTCAAGCTGGTGGACCCCGAGGAGAAGGAAGGAGAGCGGTTCGAAGTCTACGACCGCTGCCTTTCCGCCCTGTCGGCCTGATCGGAGCGTATTCCATGAAAATCGCCATGCTGTACGGCCCCAGGGACTTGCGCATGGAAGACCATGCCCTGGACACGGATAATCTCGGGCCCCACGACCTCTGGGTCGAGACCGTCATATCGGCGCTCAAGATCGGGACGGACCGGGGCAACTACGAAGGCGCGGAGCAGGTGCCCGGAGCGCCGGACTTTCCGCGCTGGGTCGGGGACAGCAACCTGGGCGTGATCCGCGGCGTTGGAGATGCCGTCGAGGTTTTCGCCGTGGGCGACCGGGTCATCTCCCGGTACCCACACCAGTCCGAGTTCATCGCGAAGGACGATGAAATGCTCGTCAAGGTCCCCGACGGCGTACATGACGAGGACGCGGTATACGGCCACCTGTACACGCTCAGCGCCCTGTGCTACTACAAGTCGCAGTTCCAGCCCGGCGAGAACGTGGCGGTCGTGGGACTGGGCGTCCTCGGACTCGGCGCCGTAGGACTCGGTCCCTGCCTCGGCGCGCGGACGATCGGAATCGCGAACAGCCCGGTGCGCATGGAAATGGCCGAGCGTATGGGGGCGGACGCGACCTTTATGCACGACGATCCCGATCTCGCGGCCAAACTGGACGACTACACCCACGGCGAGGGCGTCGACCTGGTCATACTCACGGCCAATCCATGGCCCGCGCTGCGGACTTCCTGCCAAATCGTGCGCGACAACGGGCGGGTCGGCATCGTAGCCCTGCCCGGCCGGGGCGAACCGCCGCTCGACTTCAATCCCCTGGACATGGAATGGTTCTATGCCAAGGGGATTTCGCTGATCGCGGTCAACGGGCGGGCCGGCTACCTGTTCCCCCCCGAACGGGGCGACCGGAGGGAATGGTCCGCCATGTGCCGCTTCACGCTGGATCTGATGCGCGAGGGCAAGCTGGAACCGAAGCGCCTGATTACCCACCGGATGCACTACGGTCAGATCAACGAAGCCTACGAGATGATATTCAGGCGTGAAAAGAACATGATGGGCGTCGTCTTCAACTGGAAGGACTGAATCATGACCACCGAAACGCTGTTGTCAGCAGCGCAGAAATCGACCTTCGACCGGGACGGCTACTTCATCGCCGAAGCCTTCCTGTCCCCGGACGAAGTCGAATCCATCCGGCGCGAGATTACGGCGATCGTGGACCGGTACCCGGACGTCCCGGAGGAACTGGTGCAGATCGAGCCGGCCGTACGCCGCGGTGCGGTTACGCCCGAATCCACGGAGCTGGGCGTGAGGAAGCTGTTCCGGATGACCCGCCACAGCGAGCTTTTCCGCGCCCTGGCCTTCCATCCCAGAATGGTGGGTATGGCGCTCGAATTGATCGGACCTGACGTTTCCCTGTTTCAGAGCATGCTGCTGATGAAACCGCCCCGGTTCGGCGGCCAGAAGGTCTGGCACCAGGACAACGCCTACTTCCGACTGGAACCCAACGATGTTTTCGGATTCTGGATCGCCCTCGACGACGCCGACGTGGCGAACGGATGCATGCACGTCATTCCGGGGTCGCATCGTGCGGGGATCGGAGAACACGGGGGGGTGGAGGACGATTACGGGCTGTCTTCGGCGCCTACGACGGACGACGCGGTGGCCTGTGTCATGAAGTCCGGGGACGCCCTCGTGTTCCACGGCGAGACGTACCACTACACGCCGCCGAATTCGTCCGGCCGCCGCCGAAGGGCACTCCAGTACCATTACGCTTCCACGCACTGCCGGTCTTCGAAAGACAGTCCGTTCAAGTCCACTGAGCCAGAGGTTATTGTGGCGGGGGCGGGGGCGGGCGCACGTCCACCTGAAGGGTAACGATATCCGTATCGTGGTATTGCTGGTGGTGCACCGACGAAGCGTAGTGTCTCAAGAGACGGAGTGATATTTCCAGTTCCTCCGGCGTCTCCACGGCTCTTTCGTCTCCGAGCAATTCGATCCTGTCCTGCAGGTTTCCCTCGCCGGTCGCCGCGACCAGTTCAAGGACCGCGCTTTCGCCCTCCCGGTGCGCGACCAGGAGCAGCCGCCGGGGTTGGCTGTGCTCACCGTCCTGCGGAATCAGCGCCAACAGCGTTTCTTCGCTCGCAGCCATAAGCCGGTCCGCCGTCCCCTTGTCCCAGCCCTGACGGCGCGCAAATCCTTCGAGAAACGCACGGATCTTCGGCAGTGCCGCAAGATCGAAGTCCGACTCCATCCGGTGACGGCGCGGGGAAGTGATTTCCAGAAAAATCGTCATGAGTATGGCCGTCAGTCCGCCGGCCGTCATGCCGTTCCGTAGGAGTCCGCCCGCGAAGTCTGAGACCAGCGCGGGAAAGATCGCGTCATTCTGAAAACCGACGCCGATCCAGAAACCCACGCCTACGACCAGCCCCTTCCGGTAGTCTATCCCATCCTGCAAGACCAACTTCATGCCGATAACGAACAGCATGGCAAGCAGCACGATCAGAAAGCCACCGGCAACGGGATCCGGAATGGCGAGGACGACCGCCAGGAACTTCGGGATAAACGCGACCAGGACAAAAGCCAGTCCCACGACCACCCCGACCATGCGGGAAGCCACGCCGGTCAACTCGGTCACCGCGATGCTCGAGGAATAGGTCGTATTGGGCACCGTACCCATGAGACCGGACAGGAGGTTGCCCAGGCCGTCCGCGGCCACGGCGCCCTGCACGGCCCGGTAATCCACCGCCCGGGGCCTGCGCCACGAAACGCGCTGGATCGCGACCGAGTCGCCGATTGTTTCCACGGCGCCGACCAGCGTTACGAACATGAAGGCGGGAAGCAGCGCCCAGAAGGCGGGACTGAAAGAGATATCGACGCCCGGCCAACTCCCTTCCGGAAGACCCAGCCAGGAAGCGGCGGCTACCCTTCCGGCATCGTACAGGCCGAAGTATCCGCCCACGATAGACCCCGCGGCGACGCCGATTACGGGCGCCCAGAGACGCAGCGACGACTTCGCCTTCAATGCGATGCCGAGGGTGACCAGCACGGTGGCCAGGGCCGTGACCGCCGCGGATGTGGACGGCATGCCTTCGGGTACCCTGTTCAGCATGTTGAACGCGATGGGCATCACCGTGACCGAAATCAGCATGATGACCGTCCCGGATACCGCCGGCGTCAGTATCCTGCGCAGCAGGGAAAGGCGGGCGGACAGCAGGAACTGGAACAACGAAGAGATGATGATGAGCGTCGCCATCAGTGCGGGACCGCCTTGCGCGAGCGCCCCGATGCAGACCGCGATAAAGCTTCCCGACGTACCCATCATGAGTACGTAGCCCGCGCCGATGCGGCCGACTCGAATGGCCTGGATGACCGTAGTCGTTCCGCTGATCGCCGCCGCGGCGAACACCCCCCAGGTCAGGAAGGATTCGCTCGCGCCGCCGGCCCGGCTCACGATTGCCACGGTCAGGACGACGCCCCCGACCGTTAGCAGGGCGATCTGGAGACCGAGACCTATGGTCAGAAGAAGCGGTGGACGTTCGTCCGCTTCATAGCGTACGCTTGACTGGCGGGCTGAAGCATCCGTGTTCATGGGGGGTCCTGTCGAGATCCAGCCCTACAGTCTGGTTACAGCAGGGACTGGAAACGGTTTGTCGACGGGGTCTGGAATATGCTTACAGGGTTAGGAAAATAAAGACACGCGCAAGCGAGTCAAGGCATTCCATTGTTGATACATCCGGCCGAACACCGGTGACGTACACCGGCGGCGTACACCGGCGGCGTACACCGGGCGCGCCGATCGGTCCTCAATTAACGTGATGCGGCGGGATCCGTCGGCCGGACTTCGACCTGGAGGGTGATGATATCCGTGTCGTGGTACTGCTGATGGCGAACCGAGGTTGCGAAGTGCCTCAGGAGGCGCAGCGACACTTCCATTTCTTCGGGCGTTTCCACGGCTCGCTCGTCGCCAAGCAGCTCGATCCGGTCCTGGAGGTTGCCTTCGCCGGTTGCCGCGACAAATTCCAGGATCGCACTGTAGTCCTCCCGGCGTACGACCAAGAGCAACCGCCGGCGTTGGCCGGTCTCGTTTTCCCGCGGATTCAGCGTCAACAGCGTTTCCTCGCTGGCCGCCACGAGCCGGTCCGCCGTCGCCTTATCCCAGCCCTGCCGGGAGGCGAACGCTTCCAGAAAAGCCCGGATCTTCGGCAGCGCCGCGAGATCGAAGGCGGTTTCCATGCGGTATCGCCGGGGAGCGGCCAGTTCCAGAAACAGCGTCATGAGGATCGCCGCGAGTCCGCCTGAAGTCATCCCGTTCCGCAGGAAACCGCCCGCGAAGTCGGCCACCAGCGCGGGGAAAATCGCGTCGTTCTGAAAACCCACACCGATCCAGAAGCCAACCCCGACGACCAGCCCCTTTCGGTAGTCGATCCCGTCCTGCACGACCAGCTTCATGCCGATGAGGAAGAGGATGGCAAGCAGCACGAACAGGAAACTGCCAACGACCGGATTCGGTATGGCCAGGACCACCGCCGGGACCTTCGGCACAAACGCGACGAGGATGTAGATTACCCCGACGACCAGCCCGACCATGCGGGAGGCCACGCCGGTCAATTCCGTCACCGCGATGCTCGAGGAGTAGGTGGTGTTGGGTATCGTGCCCAGCAGCCCGGAAAGGATATTGCCCGTGCCGTCCGCGGCCAGGGCGCCCTGCACCGCCCGATAGTCCACGGCCCGGGGCCGGCGCCACGATATGCGCTGGATCGCGACCGAGTCGCCGATCGTATCCACGGCGTCCACCAGCGTTACGAACAGGAAAGCGGGCACCAACGCCCAGAACGCGGTGCCGAAGGAGAGATCGATACCCGGCCAGTGGCCGTCCGGCAGTCCGAGCCACGGCGCGTCGATTACGCGGCCCGTGTCATACAGACCATAGTATCCGGCGACGAAGGATCCCGCGACCATGCCGATCACGGGCGCCCAAAGCCTCAGCGAAGACTTCGCCTTCAATGCGATGACGATGGTGACCAACAGGGTAGCCAGCGCCGAGGCAGTTGCGGACGACTCCGGAAACCCTTCGGGTATATCACCCAGCATCCTGAAGACGACGGGCGTGATCGACACCGGGATCAACATGATGACCGTACCCGTGACGACCGGCGTCAGTACCCGGCGTAAAAGCGACAGACGGACGGAAAGGAGGAACTGGAAGAGCGACGAGACGATGATGAGGGTTGCCATCAGCGCGGGGCCGCCCTCCAGCATCGCCGAAATGCAGATGGCGATGAAGCTGCCGGACGTGCCCATCAGGAGTACATAGCCCGCGCCCACACGTCCGACGCGCAAAACCTGGATGATCGTGGTCGTTCCGGTAATCACCGCGGCGGCGAAGACCCCCCACGCAAGATAGTCCTCGCCGGCGCCTCCGGCACGGCTCACAATGGCGACTTTCAGTAAAACGCTTCCAACGGTGAGGAGGGCGAACTGAAGACCGAGTCCGATGGCCAGGAGAAAGGGAGGTCTTTCGTCCGCCTCGTAACGAACGCCGGACTGGTGGTTTGTGCTATCGATGTCCATGGACGCTCATACCCGTTCGAACAGCCGCTGCCATGCCTCGTGTCCGGTGGCGACCTTCTCCGGATGGGACCGGCTGCGGGCGATAAAGCCCGGTACCTCGTCCCTTCCCGTGGGCTTTCGCCAGTCGCTGTACCGAATATCAAGGCTCCATCGTATGTGATCCGAGAAATTCGGCGCGGAACGGTGTACCGTGGTGTGCTGCAAAAGGAGCACGCCGCCCCGGGGAATGGGACAGGATACCCGTTCGCCGGCGGGCAGGGCGCCGGGAACGATGTTCTCGGGCGAATCATCGAAGGGCAGGCGTTCACTGCGTTGACTGCCGCGGATGACCTCCAGGCAGCCGTTGTGTTCGTCCGTATCCACCAGCGGCAGCCAGAAATTGACCATGAAGGTCTGCATCACGTCCGGATCCAGGAACCCGATGTCCTGGTGCCAGTCGACGATAGAGGTCCGGTCCGGAAGCTTGGCCCGGGAGTTGAACTGAGGATGGACGAGGATCTCCGGACCGATGAGGGATTCGACCACGTCCAGGATCTCGGGGAGGGTCATGACGTGAAACATGCCCGCGGTCTTCCGCTTTCCCAGCACGGCTTCGAGCAATTCCGGGCACCTGCCGTCCATGGCCTCGTGGATCAAGTACAATCTTCGCTCGAAAGGCTCTTCCGCAAACCGTTCCGGCAGTCTCCCGTCCGCGTGGTACCGATCCGCCCATGCATCGACGACCTCGTTCAACTCCGTGATCAGGGGATCGAGCGAAGCGGGATCGAACAGCTTTTCGATGGGCAGGAAGCCGTCTTCAATATATCGGTTTTTCTGGTGGTCGGTCAGACCGCTCGCCATGGCACGCATCCTCAGGCCGCTGGGCCGGGTTAAGTCGCGGGTTAAGTCCATTGATGCGACAAAACGATATGATTATACTTTGCAAATGTCAATAACTCGGGCGCTGAAGGGAGCAGGACCGAGGCGTCCCGTTCATTTCCATTTCGGAGGGTTTGCATGGCTTACGACCTGGTTCTGTCGGGGGCGACGATCGTCGATCCGTCCCAACAGAGGAACGGAAAAGGCGACGTAGGCATCAGAAACGGCAGAATCGCCGCGGTTTCCGATCATCTCGCAGCCGACGCGCGTACGACCATCGACGTATCGGGCAAATTCCTTACACCGGGCTGGATCGATCTGCACGCCCACGTTTACGCCGGCGCCACGACCTTCGGCATCAAGGCCGACGCCCTCTGCCTGGCCACCGGCGTAACGACCATCGTAGACGCCGGAAGCCCGGGATGGACCAACCTGCGCGGCTTTCTCGAGTACATCATCGAACCATCCCGGACCGAGGTACTCACCTTCGTTCACATCAGCAGCATCGGGCTCCTGAATTCCATGCGCGGCGAGATGGAGGACATCAAGAACGCCGATCCGGAGCGTACGGCCCGGGTCATTTCGATGTGGCCGCAACACTGCGTGGGCGTCAAGGTCCGCCAAGGGGCCTTCCAGGTGGGAAGCCACGGCGTGGAACCACTCCGGCGGGCCATCGAAGCGGCCGAAATGGTGGACACCCGGGTCATGGTCCATATCGACAAGGGCGTTGCCCTGCCGGATATCCTGGAGTTGCTTCGGCCGGGCGATGTCGTGACCCACTGCTACCAGGGCAAGGGAGATCACATCCTCGGCGACGACGACCAGGTGATCCCGGAAGCATACGAGGCCAGAGAGCGCGGTGTGTACTTCGACCTGGGCCACGGCGCAGGAAGCTTTCATTACGGGATCGCGAAACGGGCGGTCGAACTGGGATTTCTGTCCGATGTGATCAGTACGGACCTGCACGTCTACAGCCTGAGATCGCCGGTGTACAGTCTTCCCGAAACGGCGTCGAAACTGCTGAACATGGGCCTGGATTTCGAAGAGGTCGTCCGCCAGACGACCCTGAATCCCGCGGGCGTCCTGAACCGATCGGATGACATTGGAACGCTGAAGGAAGGAAGCGTCGCCGATATCGCCGTTTTCGATGTGGAGGGGGGTCAGTTTACCTTCACCGACGCCCACGGCAGGGAGGAAACCGGCGAAAGCATGATCACGCCCCACCTTACCGTACGAGCTGGGCAGGTGTACTATCCGGACGACGTGAAAAACGAGATGGCGGAGACGGTGCGCCGCGCCGAAGAGATGGTGGGAATAACCGGGGTCCCCTATGGGGCCATTCGGGACATAAAGAAGGTGCGGTGAATACGGAATCTGTGCCCATATCCGCGGTGAATGTTCGTGTGTTTGATACTTGCGATTGTTTTAGTACGTTTCGATCTAACTTATTTAATATTATTTTTTAGTATACTGTTACAATTAAGACTAAGTGATCCCGGACTAAAACAGAAAAGAGAAACTGGACGAAGAGAAAAAACTGGATGAAAGGAAAAGACTAGACGAAAGAAGGACAAATGAACGGAAGACCGAATTAGAAGAGCGGAAGGCGTGCAAAAGTAGAAGGGCGGATCACCAGGCGATCGAACGATAGTACGTTTCGTATTAAAGAAGGATGGGGAACTGGACCTGACCGAAAAACGCGCAGGATGAAAGAAGAAAGGATGAAAAGAAGGATGAAACAGGAAACCACCCCTATGAAACTGAACCCGAAACCTTTTTCCGACCCAGTAATCTAACTCGAGGGAGGCTGCCGGCTATGATCCCGGAAATTACCAAAATCGAAACCGTTGTTTTTCAGTACACCGTGGAAAACATGGGCGTGGACTACAACGGATTCAACCTGGTGTACGAGAAAGGCGCCACGCGAAAGCTCGGCGGCGGCCTGTTGCGGATACACACCAATCTCGGCATCGTCGGTGAATACCTGGGAGGTCCTTCGCCGTCAGGCGCGGCGGTCCAGTACCTGCTGGGCAGCAATCCTTTCGAACGGGAGAAGACCTACAACGATCTGAAACGCGGCCTGCGGCACACCGACCGCACCCAGATCGGCGCGGTGGACGTGGCGCTGTGGGACTTCGCGGGCAAGTACTACGACGCGCCCGTCTACCAGTTGCTGGGAGGCTACCGGACCTCCCTGCCGGCTTACGCGAGCACGTACCACGGCGACGAAAACGGCGGGCTGCACACGCCCGAGGCCTTCGCGGACTTCGCCGAACAGTGCCGTGACCTGGGATATCGCGCCTTCAAGATCCACGGCTGGGGCAACGCCCCCATAGAGCGCGAGGTCGCCAACGTGAAAGTCATGGGAAAGCGCGTGGGGGACGACATGGACCTCATGATCGATCCCGCCTGCGAATACAATACCTGGGCGGACGCGCTCAAGGTAGGGCGGGCCTGCGACGAAGCCGGGTTCTTCTGGCTGGAGGATCCCTACAAGGACGGCGGCGTTTCCATATTCGGCCACAAGAAGCTGCGGGAACACATCACCACGCCGATCCTGCAGACCGAGCATATCTTCGGCCTGGAGCAGCACGTCGATTTCGTCGTGAACGGGGGAACGGACTTCGTGCGGTCCGGGGTCTACGAGGACGGTGGCATCACCGGCGTGATGAAGATCGCCCACGCGGCCGAGGGGCTCGGGCTGGACATGGAACTCCACGGCGGAGGCCTCGCCCACCGCCATATCATGGCATCCGTACGGAACAGCAACTACTACGAACTTGGACTCGTGCATCCCGGAATCAAGTCGAACAAGCCGCCCGTTTACGCGCCGGAATTCACCGATGAACTCGAGAACATCGATGAACACGGCTGCGTTCCCGTCCCCCAGGGCCCAGGTCTGGGCGCCGAAATCGACCGGGATTACATCGAGGCCCATCGCGTCGACACGATCGTGCACGAGGCGTAGCAGGTGCCGCTTCTACGCGCCGGCCAGCATGTCCCGCACCCGCTTGACGACTTGCTTCTCGTCGCGGGTCATTTTCTCCAGCTCGTACATATCGTCCGACAGTTTCTCGCGGTGCTCCTCCAGTGGATACAGGTGGGGCAGGTCGAAGAACCAGCTGAAAACGTACCGCTGGAAGATGTTCAGGCGGGGATAGTCCTGGGTCCACGGACTGGCGTTGTGAAGCAGGCGGGTAGAGAAGATGATGACATCCCCCGCCTTCATGGGGATCGTGATTGACGTGGGAGGATCGTGCTCGACAGGTAGACCTTCCGGCTCGGGAATCGTGGATTTGTGACTACCCGGCACCAGGCAGAATCCCGTGCCCGGAGGGACGTCGGCCAGCGCGACCCACGTGGCCAGGTGGCTGCAGTAGATCTCGCCGTCCGCCACCTGGAAATCGTTGTTGGGATTGCGGAATCCGTGGGTGACCTTGACCCCGTCGTCATCCCGGTGAAAACGCAGTTCTTCCGGGCCCTTGACCATGTGGGTGAATACGCAGTGCATCAGGCGGGGACAACCCCAGGTCAACCCGGCCACCACGCGGATGATCTCCGGGTTCATGTTGAGCCGCTGGAACACCTCGTGTCCGTAGTGGATATGGCCGATATGGGTCTTGTGCGGCGCCTGGCGCCCCCGTTTGAGTGGAGCGGGAAGCTCCGTCTCGTCCGCGGTCAGCCAGCCGTCCAGGACCGGCCGCATCTCGGCCAGGTCGGCTTCCGGAACAGCGCCGGGCAGCAGCAGGTAGCCCTGCAGCTCGAAATGCCACTTCTCTTCCGGTGTCAGGAAAGACACCGGGGGCTGTGTCGTCATACCCGTTCCAGCTTCCACACGTCCGACGCCATGTGACTGCCCGCGACGATCCAGAGCGCATCGCGGTACACGAAGACACTGGCCGCGTGCCGGGCCGGCCAGGGCGTATCCGGTACTTCGAACCAGTCCGTACCGTCAATTGAGTACCAGACGTCGTTCAGGTTAACGCC
This sequence comes from Gemmatimonadota bacterium, assembly GCA_026705925.1. Classification (GTDB taxonomy): domain Bacteria; phylum JAAXHH01; class JAAXHH01; order JAAXHH01; family JAAXHH01; genus JAAXHH01. The sequence goes on along the minus strand of JAPOZT010000015.1, from coordinate 485 downwards.
GTTCCATCCCGCAAGTACCCACATCCGGTCGTCGAATACGGCGGTCCCATGGTATTGCCGGGGCGTCCAGGGCGCGATTTGGCTATGGCACTGCCAATGGACGCCGTCGAACGAACTCCACACGTCATTATGAAACGTACGGTCAGGCGTATCCGGCGTTTCGTACGTACCGCCGCCTAATATCCAGAGACGGTCACGGAACTCGACACATCCGCCCACCATGCCGCGGGGCGCCCACCTGGGCTTTTGCGACGCCAGTCTCGTCCAGTCTGACCCGTCCGCCGAGACCCACACGTCATCGTAGAAACGGTCCTTGCCACCGGCGAAGCCGGGCATGGTCTGGCCGCCCCATACCCAGAGTCTGCTCATCCAGGCCGCCGCGCCGTGCAGCACGCGGGGCGCCCAGGGGGCTTCTTCGAGCACGCAGTGCCAGTCCCGGCCGTTAGCCGACGACCAGACATCGCCCTGATGATACCCCTGGTTGG
>JAPOZT010000004.1 GCA_026705925.1 Gemmatimonadota bacterium | reverse complement strand
GGTGTCTTCCCGGATGCCGTGATGATCGAGCCGGTCCAGCAACCGGCCGACGTCGAGGTCCATGGCCGTGACGGCCGCGAAGTAGCCCTGCAGGCTTTCCCGGTCACCCATGCATTCGCGGGTCAGGCCGCCCGCCCAGGGGTGGACGGGTTCCTGGGGGCAGGAATCGAAAGGGCAGTCGTCGTAGGAATCGACGATATCCTGCGGATGTCCGGTCCACGGACTGTGCGGCGCGGTGTAGTGGACGCCCAGGTAGAACGGGTCATCGTGGTTGGCGTGGCGGTCGATGAAGGCCAGCGCATCGTCGGTAATGACGTTCGTGACGTACCCCGGCTCGGTGACCGGTACGCCGTTCCGGACCATGGGCGCATCATTGTAGGGGCCGCCGCCGAACTGGTGGGTGAACCAGTGGGAGAACCCGTGCTGGGGCAGGGTGCTGTTGCCCAGGTGCCACTTGCCGCTGAGGCCACATCGCCAGCCGTGGGCTGCGAGCACATCGGTATACGCCGTTTCTCCTTCGAGGTAGGAAGCCGCGCCCTCGCCCACATTGCCTCCCTTGATCCAGTCGTGCACGCCATGCTGGGACGGGATGCGGCCGGTCAGCAGCGTCGCTCGGCTCGGGGAGCAGACGGGCGTGGCCACAAAGAACCGGTCGAAGCGAATCCCGGTCTCCGCGATCCGGTCGATGTGCGGTGTACGGATTTCCCCGTTGCCGTAACAGCCCGCCGCCCAGACGCCCTGGTCGTCGGTAAGGATGCAGAGCACGTTCGGTCGCGATGTCGCCATGGACGGCCTCTGGATCGGGTAGTTCCCCTGCACGAGATCGGATGGTGCGGGTTAAAGTGTGAAACGGCAAATTAGCGCGTCGCGGGTGGAATGTCACGGACATTATAATCCACCCAATTCGCGTTTGCCATGCATCCGGCCCATCCCGTATATTGTCCCCCGCATAGCCGGCGAATCGGAGGACGTCAACGAGGAATGAGCCCTCGTGGCATGGACGCGGGCGTGGGTGTGGGTGTGGGTGTGGGCGTGTGTGTGGCAGTGAGATATCGTCATGATACGAACGGGCATCGTGGGCTATGGAATGGCGGGACGGCTTTTTCACGCCTACCTGGTTTCGAGGACCGAGGGGCTGCAACTCACTGCCGTTGCCAGCCGGGACCCGGAACGCCGTGCGCTGGCGCGTCGGGACTGGTCCGTAGATACCCGTGAGACGCTGACCGATCTCCTGGCGGACGACGGCATCCAGCTGGTCATCCTGGCCACGCCTCACCATACCCATGCGTCCCTGGCCATCGAGGCCATGGAGGCCGGGAGACACGTGGTCGTCGACAAGGTCATGTGCATGTCGGCCGCCGAAGCCGAGGAAATGATCGCGGTCAGCAGGCGGCGCGGAGTCATGCTGAGTGTCTTCCACAACCGCCGCTGGGACTGGGGCTATCTGACCGTGCGCAAGGCGGTGGAGGACGGCCTGCTTGGCGAACCGTTTCTGGTCGAAAGGGCGGTGCACCGGTTCCGGGCATCCAGGGGCTGGCGGACCAGCCGGACCGAAAGCGGCGGCCTGCTTTACGACTGGGGCGCCCACCTCGTGGACCAGGGGCTGCAACTGCTGGCCGCCCGCCCCGAGGCGGTCCACTGCAAAGGCCACAAACGCCTGTGGGAAGGGGACATAGAAGATCATGTCACCTGCACGCTGTATTTCGAGACGGGCGCTGAATACCGGATGGAAATCAGCAATCTTTCGCATATTTCGAAGCCCCACTGGTATGTGCTGGGTACCCAGGGGTCTCTCGTCAAGACAGGTCTCGATCCCCAGGAGGACTGGATGAAGAAGGGCAGGATCGAGGACGCGGTGGAGGCACCCGAAGACCGTGTCCGGGTGGCCGCCGAACGGGACGGGGAGGTTGAGGAGATCATCCTGGATCCGGTGAAAGGCAGTTGGGTGGACTACTACCGGAATATCGCGGCCGTGCTGAGCGAAGGCGCCGAACTGGCCGTCCGGTCTCGTGAGATGCTGGAGCTCATGAAGGTACTGGACGCGGCAACGGAATCCCAGGAAACCGGCCACGTCGTTTCGTTAAGCTGAGCATCGGCGGGGATTTCCAACCCAGGCGAGTAATATGCAACCCACGAGTAATATGCAACCCAGGCGAATGGTGATTCTCACCGAGGGCCAGCTGGGCACGTTCTCATCCAAGACGGCCGCGTCACTGGTCCGCTACAAGTCCGACGAGACCGTGGCGGTGCTCGACAGCGTGTACGCCGGAAGGAAACTCGAAGACGTGCTCGAGGTGGGCACGGGCATCCCGATCGTGGCGACGCTGCAAGAAGCGATGGACTTCGAACCGACGTCGCTGGTCATCGGCATCGCGACGCCGGGGGGCGTTTTGCCCGACGCCTGGAGGGAAACCATTCACGAGGCCATCGAGCACGGGCTCGAGGTGGTGAACGGGCTCCATACTTTTCTCAATGAAGACGAGGCCTTCGCCCGTCATGCCAGGCAGAAAGGCGTGCGGCTGTGGGACGTGCGGCAGCCGCCCGGCGACCTGGACGTGGGTCGGCACCGGGTCCACGGCCTCCCCAACCTGCGTGTGCTGACCGTCGGCGCCGACTCCAGCATAGGCAAGAAGATCGCCGCGATCGAAATCGACCGCGCGGCCCGCGAGGCAGGCTGGGACGCCGAGTTCGTGGCCACGGGGCAGACCGGCATCATGATCGCCGGATCGGGCATCGCGGTGGATACCGTGGCAGCGGACTACATATCCGGCGCGGTGGAGAGACTCGTGCTTGAACGCAAGCACCGGGAGCTGCTGGTCATCGAAGGGCAGGGTACGATTCTGCATCCTTCCTATTCGGGCGTATCGCTCGGTCTGCTCCACGGTGCGGCGCCGCAGGCCCTGGTACTGTGCCACCAGCCGGGGCGGGACGTGATGCGCAACCTCCCCGTGACCGTGCCGTCCTACGCGGAGATGATCACGGCCCACGAGACCATTGCCCGGCCGCTGTTCCCCTGCCGGGTCGTGGCCGTTTCGCTCAATTGTATAGGCATGTCCCTGGACGATGCCAGGCGGGAAGTGGACCGGGTCGAAGGGGAGACCGGGCTCCCGGCGACGGATTGCGTGAAGTTCGGTTGCGGTCCCATACTCGAGGCGCTCGCGCCATTGCGGCCCGCGACGGGGAATACCCCATGATCAGACGAGAGAGGGCAAGATGACCATCCGGATACTGTCCGCCGAAGAGGCCGGGCCGAGCATCCTGCGGCGGCGTCCGCTAAACGAGGCCATGCACACGGCGGAAATCGAAGCAAGGAACAGGAAACTTTTCGGCGAACCCCTGACGGCGGAACAGGCCGTAGCCAGGATCATCGACGACGTCAGGGAAAACGGCGATGATGCGGTGCGGCGGTACGCCCGTCTGCTGGACGGAAGCGCCCCGGACGTCTTCGAGGTTCCCCGGTCCGAAATCGACGAGGCGGCCGCATCGCTGCCTTCCGGGTTGCGCGATGCCCTGGAAGCCGCGGCTGGCAGCATACGTTCTTTTCACGCGCGGCAGCCGGCCGGGTCCTGGACGCACTGGGATGAAGAGGGCGGTACGGGCCAGATCGTCCGGCCGTTGGACCGGGTGGGCGTCTACGTGCCCGGTGGCGCCGCCGCCTATCCTTCCTCGCTGCTGATGGCCGTGATCCCCGCCCGGGTCGCAGGCGTACGGGAGGTCGTTGTGGCCACACCGCCCGGGAGGGACGGCGCGGTACCGCCTGCCGTACTGGCCGCGGCCTCCGTGGCGGGGGCGGACGCGGTCTACCGCATCGGCGGTGCCCAGGCGATCGCGGCCATGGCACATGGCACGGCGACCATTCCACGCGTCGACAAGGTCGTGGGTCCGGGCAACGTCTTCGTGACCCTGGCCAAGCGCCAGGTGTACGGGATCGTGGATATCGACCAGCTCGCCGGCCCCACCGAGACCCTGCTCATTGCCGACGAGACGGCCAGTCCGGACCTCGCGGCGGCCGACCTGCTGGCGCAGGCCGAGCACGATACGATGGCGAGCGCCATACTGATCACGCCGTCGTCCGCGCTGGCCCTGGCGGCGCAGCAGGCCGTGGAGGAGCAACTTTCCGAGCTGGACCGGGCGGACATTATCCGTTCCTCCCTGGCACGTAACGGAGGGATCGTGCTCGTATCGGACCTGGAAGAGGCGTGCGAACTGGCAAACAGCTACGCGCCGGAGCACCTGTGCCTGCTGGTGGCGGATCCCTGGCCGCTGGTGGACGGGATTCAAAACGCCGGGGGGATCTTCGTGGGAGAACACTCCTCCGAGGCCCTGGGCGATTACGTCACAGGGCCCAGCCACGTCATGCCCACCGGGGGCAGCGCCCGCTTCCATTCTCCCTTGAGCGTCAGAGACTTCCAGAAGATCACCAGCCTGTTCGCCGTCAACGAAAAGGCGGAAAAACGGTTGGGACCGGCCGCGATCCGCCTGGCGGAAGCCGAAGGCCTGTCGGCCCACGCCATGGCCATTCGACGGCGTCTTTCGAAAGACCGGAACGGGGACTGATCCGAAGGCCTACCTGCCCACCTCGGTGAGCGCCGCCCGGGCCGCCTGGGCCAGGAACCCCATATCGCTTCCGAGGGTGATCCACTGAAATCCCTCCGCGATCCGCTTCCGGTTGGCCTCCATCGAGATGAACGCGTATCCACCAGGCACGCCGAGTTCCTTCCCGCGGTCCATGATCCTCTCGACGACCTTCTCCATCTCCGGGTGCGTCGGCTGGCCCACGTAGCCATGGGAGGCCGCGAGGTCGTTTGGCCCGACCAGGAAAGCGTCGACGCCGGGCGTGGTGAGTATGTCTTCGAGGTTCTCCACGGCTTCGATGGTTTCGATCTGGACCATGATGAACGTTTCTTCGTTGGCGGTGCGGAGGTATTCGGCCAGATCCAGGCCGGCGGTATTAAGGAAGCGCGCACCCATTCCGCGGATGCCCATGGGCGGATACTTGGCCGCGCGGACGGCGTACTCCGCCTGCTCCCGGTTGTTGACCCAGGGAATGATCAGGCCTTCCGCCCCGATGTCCAGCGCCTTCTTGATATGCACCATGTCGTTCCACGGCACGCGGACGAGCGGGGTGACGTCCCGGCCCCGGGTCGCCTGGATCATGGGATGAAGGATCTCGGCATTCAACGGGCCGTGTTCGCCGTCGAACCAGATCCAGTCGAAGGCCAGGTTAGACGCCAGCTCCACGATGTCGTTACAGGGCGTGCCGACGGAAATGCCGTAGGTCACTTCGCCGTTGCGCAGCTTTTCCTTCAGCTTGTTTTTCATGGGTTCTCCCGCGGGCCATCACACAATAGGGACGGTGGTCTTCATGAAGGATCTACGTAGGTCTTCACGAAGGATTTCACGATTGATTCGCGCAGTTCAGATAAGTATATTGAAACCCGTCGCTCATGGAAAACAGTAAATGCCCGCGGGGCTTTCAATCCGTATTTTCGGAACGGGGCCTCCCGGTTGGAAAGAGGGGTAAACATCATGGCCGGAATAACATCCAGCAGGCGAATTTCGATGCCTTTTTCGTTCGCTACGTTCATCATCCTCGCCGTTGCGGCACTGGCGATCCACGGGCAGCAGATACCGCACGCGCCGACGACCGAGGGCGAGATCCCCGATGCCATTCTCGGCGAGGCCGGCGCACCCCGCGGCGGCGACCTGGCCTATTTCGATGAAGACCAGGCGACCAGGGGTTATCTCGCCGAACCGGAAGGGCCGGGTCCCCGGGGCGCCGTCATCCTGATCCACGAATGGAACGGCCTGGTGGACCGCGTAAGGCAGGTGGCCGACGCGCTGGCCGCGGAGGGCTACGTGGCCCTGGCGGCCGACCTGTATTCGGGGCGGACAGGGAACAACCGGGACGAGAACATGGCGCTCGTGCGGGAAACGCTCGGCGACATGGACAAGATCATCCGCAACCTGGACGCGGCGGCGGCCTACCTGAGATCGCGGCCGGACGTGAACGGCAAGATCGGGGCCATGGGCTGGTGCTACGGCGGCGGCGTCGCACTGAGCTACGCCCTGGGCGGCGAGAACCATGACGCCACCGCCATCTTTTACGGGCGCCTGCTCGACGATCCCGAAAGGCTGAGCGCCATACACCACGAGGTCTACGGCACCTTCGCCGGACTCGACCGCGGCCCCTCCCCCGAACAGGTGGAAGGCTTCGTCGCCGCGCTCCGCCAGGCCGGCGTGGAGAACGACGTGCACATCTACGACGACGTCAACCACGGGTTCTGGCTGTACGTGGAGCGCGATCCGAAGAATGAGGAACCCGCGCTGGACGCCTGGGAGCGGCTGAAGGCCTATCTCAAGCGCACCATCGGAAGCGACTGATGGATGCCTTCGATCAGGCCCTCGTCGAAATCGACACCTTCGGCTTCACCCTGTTGCCCGATGTGCTGGCGGCGTCCCAGGTGCACGAGCTTCGCAAGGCGTTGATCCGCGTAGCCGCGGCACACGGCGAGGCCGGTTACGAGAACCGAGGGGGCACGTCGCTGCTGGTGCGCAACCTGCCCACCATCGACCCGGTGTTCCTCCAGGTCATCGATCACCCCGTCGTCCTGCCCATCCTGGAGCAGGTGCTGGACAAGACCCTCGTGCTGGGCAGCCTGAGTTCCCGCATCGTGCGGCCGGGGGACGGTTACCAGGACTTCCACAGCGACATCCCGCAGCACATGCTGAACCCTGTTTCTCCCGTAATGATGAATACCATCTGGATGCTGGACGATTTCGATGCGGAGATCGGCGGCACGCGGATCGTTCCCGGTTCGCACAAGAGCGGGTGGGCCGGCCCGCCGGAGGGCATGGAGGTGCCGCACGTGGTTCAGCCCGCGGCTTCCGCGGGCAGCGTGCTGATCTTCAACGGACAGTGCTGGCACGGCGGCGGAGCGAATACCACCGACCGCAACCGGCACGCCCTGTTCGGGCATTACCGCAAGTCCATGCTCCTTTTCCAGCTCGATCCCCACGACGGATTCCGGGACGAGTGGTTCGAAGGGCTTTCCCCCCGGCAGAAGCAGCTTATGCGCATGCAGAAAGGCGTAGGCACGCGCCACGCGGCGGACGACCAACTGCTGTAGAAGATCACTGGCGTGTATAATCTGGCCGTCAATCCCTGCGCCAAACTTGCACAACCGCACTTTGAAAGTACTTTGTAGATACTTTGTAGACACATGGAGAAAACATGGCGACATCATCAGGATCCGATCACCTGGAAGAGGGTTCGAAGGAGACGCTCGATTTCTCGAAACTCAGGCAGATCGCTGGCATCGAGGAGGACGTCCTGCCGGTAGTCGTGCAGGATTCGTCTACGAAGGAAGTGTTGATCCTGGCCTACATCAACCGCCTGGCCCTGGATGAATCCCTGAAGACCGGGATCGCCACGTTCTGGAGCACGTCGCGTAACGAGCTGTGGGTCAAGGGCGCCACATCGGGAAATGCGCTGGGAATCGATGAAGTCCGCATTAACTGTGAGCAGAATTCCGTGGTCTTTCTCGTGACGCCCCAGGGCGGCGGTGCCTGTCATACGAAGGACAGCGATGGCCAGTACCGGACCGGTTGCTACTATCGGCGGGTCAATGACGCAGGAGATCTGGAGTTCGTCTGATCGCAGGACGTTCCCGTCTACCCTCCGAAAGCAGCCATGTAGATCCTTGTACGTTCGTTCAGGACGCCGTAGAAGGCCCGGGTTTCCGGGTCGTCGCTGTCCCGCCAGAAGGTGGCGGGAATCCCCGAATCATTGGCCAGCGGGTCCCGGTCCCGGTGGCCGTAGTAGATCTGCGCGGTCTTCCGCACGGCCCGCGTGGGACGCGTGGTGGCCGTGTGGAGTACCGATACGTTGAACAAGGCGAAGGTGCCCGCGGGTCCGTGGAGGTCGTAGACGCCCCGCTCCAGTTGTGCGCTGTTCTCCTTCAGGACAGGCTGATCGACCCCTTCGGGCGAGATGGAGAAGCAGTGGGTATCTTCGTCCACGTCGGTGAAATATACCATGAGCTGGATGTAGTCCATGCGGAGGGGATGGTCGAGCCAGTGGGCCTTGTCGCGGTGCCAGCGCTGGTGGAACTCGCCCTTGTACGGGCCCATGGACCGCAGCCCGATCTCTCCGAAACAGAGCGGACCGCCCATCAGTTCCTCGATGGTGCCGTAGATGGCGGGATGGCGGATCAGATCGTCGAAGGCCGGCGTGGTGACGAGGGCGTCGTAGTTGGCTTCCTGGTGGTGGCCGTAGGGATGCCAGAAATAGGGGAACTTGCGGCGGTCTTCGTCGAAGAGATCGCGAAAACGATCCACCTCTTCGTCCGCAAGGACCTTACCGAGGTTGATGAATCCGTTCTGACGAAAGAACGCCAGGTCGGCTTGGTTCATGGTCTGCCCTCTCCGTCGACGATCGGATCGCTCACACCGACCGCGTGATGCCCCCGTCGACGCGCAGGTTCTGGCCGGTGATATAGCCGGCTCCAGGCGACAGCAGGAAAGCGGCCGTTTCCGCGATCTCTTCCACGGTGCCGTAACGTCCCATGGGAATGCGCGACTTGAAGGCCTCCGATTCCGGGAGGCTGTTGATGAAACCCGGCAGGATGTTGTTCATCCGGATGTTGTCGCCGGCGTGGTTGTCGGCATAGATTTTCGTATAACTCGCCAGGGCCGCCCGGAATGCGGTCGAAACGGGAAAGTAATGTTCCGGTTCGAAGGCGGCGTAGGTCGAGATGTTCACGATGGATCCACTGCCCTGGTCCACCATGATCGGCGTGACGAGGCGCGCCATGCGCACCACGTTGAGAAACACGATATCCAGTCCCTCGTGCCAGTCTTCATCCGGTATGTCCAGGAGACTGCCCTTGGGCGGATGCCCGGTGCTGTTGACGACGCCGTCGATACGGCCGTGGGCGTCCATGGTCAGGTCCACCAGTTTTTTCAGGTCCGCTTCGCCCGTGACGGAACCCGTCACGCCAATCCCACCCAGTTCACCGGCGAGCGACTCCGCCGCACCGGATGGAGACAGCAGCGAGACGGCCCACCCCTGCCCGGCAAGGTTTCTCGCTATGGCCGCTCCCATGCCGCGACCTGCGCCCGTAATGACCGCTACGCGTTGCGTATTCATGCCACTCCCTTCGTCGAATTGATCCGTTGTCCGCTGTCGGACTCCTGTCTGGTAATGTAATTCTTTTTCGTTGATACGCTGCCGGGGCCGCAGGATACCAATTGCCACCGGCCCGGCCTGGACGTTACACACGCCCCGGCCAAGGCGTTATATAAACAAATGCGTTGCCGCGATCAATGACAGAATGTAGCGTTAGATCATGAAGATAACCGCCCTGAAGACCCACGCCGTCCACGTGAATCACCGGGGAGACTGGACGTTCCTTGCGGTGCACACCGACGAGGGGATCACCGGTTACGGCGAGGTGAATCCCGGAGGCGCGCGATCCGGGAGCGTGGACTTCCTGCAGCAGGTCGAACCCGTGCTGGCCGGCCGCGATCCCGGCGCCATCGAACGCATCCTGGCCGATCTCCTCCCTTCGCATGTCGACCGGCCTAAAGTGATGGCGTTGAGCGCCCTGGACCAGGCCCTGTGGGACATCAAGGGCAAGGTCCTGGGCGTGCCGGTGGCAGACCTCATCGGAGGTCGTTGCCGCGATGAGATCCCCCTCTACGCCAACATCAACCGGGCCACCACCGACCGCACGCCCGCGGGGTTCGCCCGGAACGCGGCCGCCGCGGTCGCGGACGGATTCGACGCCGTGAAACTCGCGCCCTTCGACGGGATGCCTGCCGGTATCGACCGGGCTTCGGACGCCCGGGAGGGCATCTCCTGCATGGAAGCGGTGCGCGCCGCCATCGGTCCAGACGTGTCCCTGTTGATCGACTGCCACAGCCACTTCACCGCCCGGGGAGGGTGCGAGGTCTTCGACGCGCTCAGGGACCTGTCTCTGTACTGGTACGAGGAACCCGTGCCTGACGAGGACCACGATGGCTACCTTGCCATCAAGGACCACATCGACGTTCCGCTGGCCGGAGGCGAGAGTCTGATGTACCGGGAGGGGTTCTGGCCCGTCCTGGACCAGGGCATGATGGACGTTATCATGCCGGACGTCACGATCGTGGGTGGGTTATGGGAACTGAAGAAGGTCGCCGCCATGGCGGAGGGCCGGGGTATTCCGACCGCGCCGCACGGACCCTTCGGACCGTTGACCATCGCGGCGGGGGTACAGGCCATGGCCGCCCATCCCGGGTTTCAGATCCTGGAATACGCCTGGGGAGAGGTGCCGTGGAGACACGAACTCATCGAACCGCCGGAGAGGATCGAAGGCGGCCGGATTCAAATATCCGACCGTCCCGGTCTGGGCGTCTCGCTGAACATGGATACGATTGAAACCTACAGGGCGGACCGGGACCGGTAGGTGGTCCCGTAGTCAGTCCCGGCACATTGGCCTGACCGCCCTGGACACTGGATCGCTTACTTCTTCGCCAGCGCAGCCTTGATCGCGGCCTCGAATGCGTCTTTCGTCTGGTTGTTGACGAACCGCTTCGATACGGTGCCTTCGCGATCGACCACGAAGGTGTGGGGAATGGTCAACACGTTGCCGTAGGCCTGGTAGGTCTTCCGGTCCGCTTCCACGATGGGATAGGATACGTTCAGCTTTTCGACGAAGGGTTTCGTGATGGGAAGCCCTTCTTCGTCAAGCGAAAGTCCGAGCACCTCCAACCCCTGGTCCTGGTACGTCTCGTAGAGTCCGTTCAGGACCGGCATCTCCACGAGGCAGGGCGGACACCAGGTGGCCCAGAAGTTCACCACGACCACCTTCCCCTTCAAGGCGGATAGACTGGCCTCGCCGCCGCCCAGGACCGGCAGGTTGAAATCGGGCGCGGCGCTGCCTTCCTTCAGCATGAGCCGGGCCTCGATGGCCTTCAACTCGGCCACGACGGCCGCCCGGACGCGGGGGACCATGTTCGGGGTCACCTGGATCCCGAGCTCATTGTATACGGCCATGGCCGTTTCCGGACCGAAATTCGGCTTGCCGGCCTTGGATTCGGAGACCTGCTTCATGATGTAGGCGACGATCTTCTGCTCGTCGTCGGTCAGGGGCTGCTCGCCCTGGTCCGCGGTCTGCGCTTGTACGTTGGACAGGACAAAGGCCGCGGCAAACATGGTGCATATAAACGTTGTGAATATTCTTCTCACGCTTTCCTCCATTCAGTCGATCGTTATCTGTCCCGACCCGGCCGAACCAGTCCGAACCAGCCATAGTGATCTCAGGTCTCGCTGTCCGCCTTCTCGGCTCCGGCTGCTTTCTTGAGCAGTTCGTTGAAATTCATTTCGAAATTCGCCAGGTCGCTGCGGTCCACGATCGTGGCGGCCGCCACCCCCACGGCGATGGCCACGGCTTCCCGGATTTCCGCGCCGTCGGCGCCGTACTTCATGGCCTTCTTGAGATGACCTTCCAGGCAGTTCTGGCATCCGGCGCTCAGCGAGGCGGCGATGGCGATCAGTTCCTTGGTCTTGTTGTCGAGCGCCGTACCCTCCCGGTAGGTCTCCCGGTAGAAATCGAAATAAATGTCCTTCATGCGTTCTTCCAGCAACTCGTATGACCTGAGAACCTTGCCCACGTATGTATCCTCCGGAACCCAATGCGAAGACGTCAGTAATCTGTCGTTGTATCAATGCGAACGGGCTGCGATCCTGCTGCCAGTCTGCCCTTCTGGACCCATTGAAGTATTCAAAATCGCGCCGGGATTATTCAAACTTAAACCCGGACGCCGTTACAGACATACTAAGCCGTTTCCTCCTGCCGCGCAATCTGATTCCGCGCACCGTCGGGCCGCTCCCTCCTGCCCGGAACGGGTCACTCCCGCCCGCCCGGAATGGACCGTTCAGGATGCTTCCGGATGGAAATACCGGTACACTTTGCGCGCCGCGTCTTTGCCCACGCCCTGGACCGTCCTCAGTTCCTCCTCGGAGCATTTCCGGATGTTCTCCACGGAGCCGAGCGCCAGGATCAACTGCTGTTTCCGCTTCGGTCCCACCCCGGGTATGTTGTCCAGTTCCGACCGGATCATGCGCCTTCCCCGCTGCTGCCGGTGAAAGGTCACGGCGAATCGGTGGGCCTCGTCCCGGGCCTGCATGAGCATCTTCAGGGCCGGGGAGGACCGGGGAACGAGGATCGGTTCGGACTGGCCCGGCCGGAAGACTTCCTCCAGGCGCTTCGCCAGGCCGATGACGGGCAGGTCGACCAGGCCCAGCTCGTTCAGGACTTGTCGGACGCTGGAAAGCTGGCCCTTTCCTCCGTCGATGAGTATGAGGTCCGGAAGGGGCTTGTTCTCGTCGATCAGCCTCCGGTACCGCCGGCCGACCACTTCCTGCATCATGGCGAAGTCGTTGGGGCCGATCACGTCCCTGACCTTGAACTTCCGGTAGTCCGACTTGCGCGGGCGGCCGTCCACGAAACAGACCATGGAGGCCACCGGGTCCGAACCCTGGATATTGGAGATGTCGAAGGTCTCGACACGTCTCGGAGGGGTCTCGAGTCCGAGGATTTCCTGCAGGGATCCCACCGAGGCGGGCATGCTGCGCCGCACCCTGGCTTCGGCCCGCTTCAGCGCGTGGGTGTTCAATTGCAGTTCGGCGTTCTGCACGGCCAGCCGGACCATGGCGGCCTTGTCGCCCCGGCGGGGTACGGCGATTTCGACTTTGGATCCACGTTGCCGGGCCATCCATTCCCGGAAGGTCTCCATGCCGTCCGGTTCGCCGGCCAGCAGGATCTCGTCGGGCCAGAGTTGCGCAGCAAGGTAGTACTGGGTCAGGAAGGCGCCCAGCGTCTCCGGTTCCGTCGACTCCTCCGGCGCCGTCAGGAAGAAGTGCTCCTTGCCCAGCAGCTTGCCCTCCCGGACCTGCAGGACCGCCCCGCAGACGTCGGTCCCGTTCCTGGCGAGTCCGATGATGTCCCGGTCCACTTCCCGGCTCGAAAAAGCCCGTTGGCGGATTGTCGTCTTCTCGATGGCGACGATCTGGTCGCGTATGCGTCCCGCCAGTTCGAACTGCAGCTGCTCCGACGCCCTCGCCATGCGTTCTTTCAGCTGTTTCAAAAGGTCCTTCGTCCTGCCCGTGAGAAACTGGCACACCTGCTCGATGATTTCACCGTAGCCGTCCGCGCCGATGTGCCCTTTGCACGGTCCGGGACAGCGGTCGATGTAATAATCGAGGCAGGGCCGGTCCATGGACGGCCACGCCTTCGCGCTGGGACAGGTGCGCAGCGGGAAGACCTTCCGGACCAGGTCGATCGTCCTTCGCATGGCCTTCACGTTGGTGTAGGGGCCGAAGTAGCGGGCCCCGTCCTGCCGGACGTTGCGCGTAACGACGACCCGCGGAAAGGCCTCGTTGGTCACCATGATGAAGGGAAAGGACTTGTCGTCCCGCAGCATCACGTTGTACTTCGGCTTGTGCTCCTTGATGAGATGGTCTTCCAGGAGCAGCGCGTCGACTTCCGATTCTGTGGCCACGTAGTCGAAGTCACGAATCCGGCTGGCCAGGGCGACGGCCTTGGGCGACGTGAGGCGGGTTTTCTGGAAGTACGAGCGGATCCGCTGCCGCAGCGCGCGGGTCTTGCCCACGTAGATGATGCGCGAACGGGCGTCTTTCATCAGGTACACGCCCGGTTTGCCGGGGAGGGACTTGAGCTTCTTTTCGATTTCAGTCGGTTCGACAGCCATGGGAAGGGTCGTCCGTTACGTGGATTCGAGAAGCGTGGCGCCGGGATTCAATTTAACCTTGACTTCCGGCGGCTCGCCAGGTAATTTGGTGCTGGTTTCAAACCGGACCTTGCGCGCCGGAAGACAGGCCGCATCACAACGGGCCGCTTCGGCCGAGACGCCGTGCGGTGTATTGACGATTCAGCGTATTTAAGGGAGTAAAAGTTGCCGACCCTCGTTTCATCCAAGAAGCGTTTGCGTCAGGAAAGCGTGCGTCAGCGGCGTAACGCCACGGTCAAGTCCGCCCTCCGGACTGCCATCAAGCGCCTGCGCGAGAATTCGGACGCCAAAGCGGCGCCCGGACTCCTCGGCCAGGCCTATTCCAAGCTGGATAAAGCCGTCAAGCGCGGTGTGATGCACCGGCGGACCGCCGCCCGCATCAAATCCAGGCTGACGAAACAGGCCAACTGAGCCGACAGAGCCTGTAACCAGTTCCCGGGTACCTGCCCGGACCGACCGGACGCACGTCCATCTTCTAAGCTATTCCGCTTGCCCGGCCTCCATGGCCACCTGCCGGTTTTCTGCTGATTCCGCGTATGTCAATGCGGCCTGGACCAGGCCTCTGAACAAGGGGTGGGGTCTGTAAGGACGGCTGGTCAACTCGGGGTGGAACTGGGTTCCTACGAAGAAGGGGTGCGTGGGGATTTCTAGGATCTGCATGATCTCCTCGTCGGGCGTCATGCCGGAGAATACCATGCCCTTGTGCTCGATGAGTTCCCTGTACTGGTTGTTGAACTCGTACCGGTGGCGGAACCGTTCGACGGCCGATTCCGATCCGTAGCAGCGGTGGGCTTCCGTGCCGACCTTCACTTTCACCTCATGTCCTCCGAGCCGCATCGTGGCCCCCATGCCGGTCAGTTTCCGCTGGTCGGGCAACAGGTAGATGACCGGCGTTTCCGTCTCCGCGTCAAACTCCGCATGGGCGGCTTCCAGCATGCCGCACTCGTCGCGCGCGAACTCCACCACGGCCAGCTGGAAGCCGTAGCACAGGCCCAGGAACGGCAGCCCGTTCTCCCTGGCGTACTGAATGAACCTGATCTTGCCCTCGGCGCCCCGCTCGCCGAAGCCGCCGGGCACGATGATCCCTGAAATCCCGTCCAGCATGCCCTCGTCCAGTGCCTGATCACTTGAAAAATCGGTCGTGTCTATCCACTCGGTCGTTATCTCAGCGCCGACGGCGACCTTGCTGTGGTCCAGGGCGTTCAGGATGCTCACGTAGGAATCGTGCAGGGCCGTGTACTTGCCGGTGATGGCGATACGTATTTCAGGGTGGCTGCCGGACAGGTACTTCAGGTAGATGTCGAACATCTCGGGACGCTGGTCGGTACGCTGCGGGAGGTTGACGTTGAGCTTGTCGGCGACGATCTGCACCGTCTCCTGGCGGTCGAGCAGGGCCGGCACCCGGTAGATGGAATCCGTGTCCGGACTGCTGACCACGCGGTCCTCGGCGATGTTGCAGAAGAGGCTGATCTTCTGGCGGACGCTCTTGTTCAGGGGTATGGCCGAGCGGCACACCACGATATCGGGCTGGATGCCCAGCTGCAGCAGCGCCTTGACGCTGTGCTGCGTGGGCTTGGTCTTCAATTCCCCGGCGGACGCATTGTACGGCACCTGCGTGACGTGGACCGCCATGACGTTGTCCCGTCCCTCATCGTAGAGCATCTCGCGGGCGGCTTCGATGAAATGGATGTTCTCGATGTCCCCGACCGTGCCGCCGATCTCGACGACCAGGATGTCGTAGGGGCCCTCGTGGGCCTTTGTCCGGATCAGGTTCTTGATCTCGCCGGTCACGTGGGGGACGACCTGCACGTCACGGCCGAGATACTCGCCCCGCCGTTCCTTGTCGAGAATGATGCGGTACACCCGGCCCGACGTGATGTAGTTGTTCCGGTTCAGGTTATCGTCGAGGAAGCGCTCGTAGGTACCCAGGTCCATGTCGCATTCGGTGCCGTCCTCGAGCACGAACACTTCCCCGTGGCGGTAGGGGTTGATGGTGCCGGCGTCCTGGTTCAGGTAGCCGTCGATCTTGATCTGGGAGACCGTGAATCCGTAATGCTTGAGCAGGTGTCCGAGGGAGGCGCTGAAGACGCCCTTGCCCACGCCGGACATGACGCCGCCGGTGACGAAGATGTACTTAGTCCGGCCAATGCGGTAATCGGTGGGGAAGAATTCGATGGCCTCGGATTCTACGGTCTTGGCGCTGTGGGCGTCCAGGTCGACTTCATTAAAAAACACATCGTCGCTATAGTCCGGGGCACCGGCCAAAGACTCGCTCCTTGTTCAGCATTTCGAAGTATAAACGAGACGTGCTAAAGATAACGCAGGAGCAGAATCGAGGCAATACAATATTGCTGACCATATCTTGGAATGCGCATCGAAAGCATGCACTCGACCGGCCGGTCGTCGACCGGCGCGTGGGATACGACGGATCGAATACCACATGAAATGTTGCCGCGCAGGCGAACCCGCATCGCGGTCAAAAGTGCATGTTACCGAGAATCTCGATGGTATGATCGGGTGACCGATAGACGCTGTCTTTGCGCTTTATCTCGAGTCCGGCGCCCAGTTTCCGGTCCATAGTGAGCCGCAGGCCCATCCGCAGTGCCCGGGAATCGTCGCCGGATTCAGTACCCACGTAGGGGAGCCACAACGCGCGTCCTGCCAGCCCGTTCATACCGTACCGCAGTTCGGCGTGGTAACGTTGCGCCGCATTCATGGCTGCTCCGCCCCGGGCCAGCGTACCGGCATCCCGACGCGACCACAGCGCGTGGACGCCGCTCTGCGTGACACCCCAACCGGAACCGAGCAGCATGGACAGCCCCCGGCCGTCGCTACGAGGTTGGAAAGCCAACAATCCGCTGAATCCCCATTCCTCGTACTCATTGGCCCCGTTTTGTGCCAGAAGCCCGCGGGCGTTGACCTTGACCGCCAGCCGGTCCGTTGAGTAACCAAGCCCGGCGCCTACCTCCAAACCGGCGCCAGTCTCGCCGTCTCCGCCGTCATACCGCATGCCGGATTCGATCGACGGGGTGAGCGTTGCACCGGAGGCGAGTCTTCGGGCGTATGCCCCTTCGAGCATCACTCGATGCCGGTTTACGCTCAACTTTGTGTTCCTGAGGACCGCATCCCCTTCGACATCGGCACGCGTGAAGGCGGTTTCGCCTTTGATCGTCAGGCTCGTGGTGCCGCCTCCGATCAGGTGTTCGCTGGCCACCAGTGCTTTGTTCAAGCCTGCCGCCACCATGCGCTGCGTCAGGTCGCCGGTTCTCGTGCCCGTTGACTCGTCGAACGCGACATCACCCCGACCGTAGCCGGCCGCGGCCCACAGGCTCGCACTGCCCGGTAGCAGCCAGCCCAGATATGGGTTGATGCTCGACAGGGTAGTCGTAAACTCGCCCGTCACCGATTCGGTGTCCGTATAGTTCATCGTCCCCCGTGCGTGCGTCACCGACACCCCTCCCAGCAGGTTCCCGCTCAGTCTGGTATCCAATCCCAGGCTGGCGCTCCTCAAGTCGCCGTCGTAGGTCGTATTCTGCTGGCTGCTGTCGGAGATATCGAGGTAGTCGGCGTTACCCCAGAGCGTAAGGTTGCCCATCAGGCCGCTCCCCCCGGTCTCGACCGCGTCGAGCGGCACGGAGAAGGACGAGCCCGCGAGCACCCGATTGAGATCGAACGTACCGCTCGCCAACGCCCGACCATTTACAAGCACGGCGTCCGAGAGCGTGGAGGCCCCGCCAAAGCTAAGCGCTGTGGCCGGAGGTGTGCGCGAACCTGCCTGCCGGATGCGATCCGAGATGGCGTCGACCGTGCTGGCCGTCATGGTTCGCATGACCTGCGGCAGCACGTCCTCTAGGACGTTGTTCTGGCGTACAGCCGTCACCTCCGGTGCGCTCAGATAGAATCCCGACCCGATGATATAGCTAAGCGGCAACACGCTTCCGTCCGCCCTCCGAAGTGAAGCGGTAAACTCGCGGGCGTAGCCCACCTTGGGGATGTCGGCGCTGTCAGTGGCGTCCGTGGGATCGTCGAAGTAATACTGTACGAAACCACCTTCAGGACTGCTCTCGGCCGCTTCGATGACCTGCGTCAATATGTACTCTCCGGTCACGACATCACGGGTGGTCGGTGTGAGGGGCCGCAGCTCGAATCGGTCCGGAAACGCGCCATGAAACAGGATGACGTTGCTGACCGTATCCAGAACGTAGAGGTAGACTGAACCGTGTCTCCACGGCCCGTTCGGATCCCGCAAGGCAATCCTGGCTTTCGAGACTGCGGCGAGATCGCCGCTTTCCTGGAGTGTTACGAAGTAGTTTCCAGCTTCAGTGACGAAGCCCTTCAGGGTTTCCCGGTCCACCACGTCCCTGGCAGAAACGGCCGGAGCACCGAGATCGATGTCCTCTTGTAGTATGTGGGATTCATTGAGATCGAGTCCGGCAAGCACCACGATAGGAACTCGAAAATTGTCCGAAAAATAGACTACGGCATAGCCGGATGCGCCCGGAATACTCGGCAGGTTGACCGCCCCGCCATTCCCGGCCGCGGCAGCGGCGAAAGCGCCGAAGGCGGCGACAGGATCGGCCAGGTGGGCCGGGTTGATGCCCACCGCCTGGAGGATCGCTCCATAGATCAGCGGATTGAGCTGCCGGCCCGACAGGGTCATATCTTTCGCGTGAACAAAAATCCTGCCGTCGGGTGTTAGTTGCACGAGGTAGGTGGAACCGGAACGGTAAGGGCTTTCGTCCTGCCTGACGCGGCATCCAATGTATAACGCTTCTTCTACCGTCGTTGTTCCCTGGATAAACTGGTCTTTGACAGCCAGCGCGAACTCCCTCAGACTGGCACTGCCGCCCTCCACCTGCTGCGCCGTCACTCGCGGCTCCGCGGGAGGAGTTGCCCCGGGAGGCAGTTCACAGGCCAATTGCGCTTGCACCCGGACGGGACGCACGGTAGAAATGACGACGGCCAGTACGAGAAGGCCGACAACACGAACCGTGGATTTCGTAGCGGGCCATATCAGAGGCTTCATACTGGATTCTCCTTGATCAGCATCGTTCCTTGCAGTGGCCGGAAGGTTATTCGTTCTGGCAACGTGGTGCGGCTGTGGAAGCTTCGGAAAGATTTCAAACACATGACGTAATCCAATTACATGGTTATTCATCTCATTCGCTACAACAAAATGTTTGTATTAATGATAAAATGGTGATATTGGAACAATTTGCGTGATCTAATGTGTCAACGTGGAGGTAGAACGTATCGGTAGGCAGGTCGGAGCGGCATGGGTTTCAGATGCAGTGGCACTTCTGTGGCACCCGGCAAAGACACGAACGGCCGTAGTCGTGACCGGGCGTTATCACTCATTCGGCTGGTGCGGGACCGCTTGCTAATCAGTACTCCCCGATCCACTTGCTCCTCAGCGCATCGAGCGTTCCCTTCTGTTCCATTTGAAACAGCCACAGGTTCAGGAAGTTGACGAAGGGCTGGTCGCCACGGACGGTCATGTAGCCGAGGTTCTCGCCGAACAGCTGCGCCGCTTCGGCACGGGCGAGGCAATTCAGGAGTTCACAGGGTGGGGGCGAAGCACTCCCCGTGCAAATTGGGCAAGTTCAACGCCGCGTCGGCCGGCTACTAAAGGGTTTTCTCATGTCCCCGCAGGGTGCGTCAAGCCAGCCCAAGCTGCTGCCCGGCCTTAACGCAAACGTACTGGCAAGGATTCCTTATGCCCCTCTTCGATTCTCCCGGTAAGACCGGTCAGGTCGATCTCGCCCCTGATCGCCAGGCCCCAGCCTCGCGCGGTGCGGTCGAGCGACCCTAGCCATGTGAGAAGTCTGCCGCCCGGCAGACGGACTACCCCGCGAGCTTGTGCGTCGACCGACCACGGCGTGTCGGATGCGGGTACGTGCCGGAGTCCTTGTAGCCGCTCCCCCCAGAGCGTGCCCGAGGTGGTCGCAGGACCACCCCAGCGCGGCGAGACGGAGAGCGAGAACCCCTCATCATCCGAAGAGTTGCTCACGGTTATCCTGACGCCAAGGCCTCGCTCCTCGTAGCCCTGTGCGGAGTGAAGCACCAGGATTCGGCCGTGGGCGTCGATCCGCACCGGGCCGTGCGCGGCCCGCAGTCCACCAGCCAACTCGAGCCCCGCGCCCGTCTGCCCCGCGCCTCCGTCGCGCCGCACACTTGTCTCGCCGAACGCTTGGAGCGCTAGCGATCCGACGCGCATAGACGGACTCAGCTCGATGCCCATCCGCTGTTGGTCGACAGCCGCGCCGCGACCGTCGACGGTCTCGGTGCCATCCCCGGTCGCGAGCCACGTCCACCCCGCGTCGCTCCGGAGCCCGAACTGGTCCGCGAATCGGTGGCGGACCTCAAGAAGCCCAAGTCCGAGGTTCAGGTTGCTCATGCCCACGCGGCCCGTTGCCCGCGTATTTTCCGCGGACCCCCGCCCACCGCCCACCATCGCCCACACAGATGTGGCCCTGTCCGACCAGCGTAAGTAGGGATGCAGGCTCGTCAACGAGGTCTCGAGACGGCCGCGCACCGTGCTGGCTTGCCAGTCGGCTCCGCTCTTGCTCCTGGCGATCGCCACGCCAGCGAGCCAGCGCTCGCGGACCACGCTGTCAAGTCCGACCCAGCCCGTGCGCAGGTCGCCCTCATAGCCACGGTTCGCCGCCGGTTCGCCCACGAACGTCGAGATATCGCCCTGGCCCCAGAGTTGCCAGCCACGTCTACCATCGTCGCTACCGCCCCACGCGAACACGAACTCCGTGTCGCCCGTACCGTCTTGGAGTGCTCCGAGACCCCCCGGGGCGGGCACGCCCAGGGCCACCAGCAAGTCCGAGGGGTCCCGAGGCCCGACAGGAGATTCACCCCGGCCCTCGGCGGCGGCGACCGCCCAACCCGCCAGCTGCCGCTCCAACCTCCGCCCCGTCTTGGCGAGACTTCCTGCGCGCAGGTAGCGCACTGTCCATCCCGCCAACATCCGCTCCGCCGCCGTACGAAGCCCCGCCAGGTCCAGCGGAATGGAGCGGCCTCTGAATGTGAGCCGCGACAACTCGTCCCCACCGTCCGACCCCACGCGGCGGCTCAACGTCATGCGAGCACTGGCCAAATGCGCTCGGGCCATCGCTGCCAGCGTCTCGTCGAGCACCATGCCCACCCACCGGTCGTCCACACCTACTGCAAAGTCATGCGCTGCGTAGAGCCCGCCCGGGTCGCGTGCGGTTGCCTTGATGGCTGCCGGACCGTAGCCGGCAGGTGTCACCGTGAGGACCGAGCCCGCCACGGTCGCCAGCGCAACATCCGGATCCGATGAAGTGGCCGTGTATGCCAGCGAGTTCCCGTCCAGATCTTCGAAGTACTGGGACAGGTCGATTACCGCAGCCGGACCCCCCTCCTCGAGCGCAAGGTCCGGGATCGAGCCCACAGCAACGGGCGCGTCGTTAACCGGCGCGACGTTGACCGCGACTACCGCCTGCGCTTTGCCGCCGTTACCGTCGGCCACGACATAGCCAAACCGATCCGCGCCGTGCCAGTTCGCGTCGGGCGTGTACGCGACCCTGCCGTCCGCATCGATCCGCGCCGTCCCGTGCTCCGGTTGTGAGACCGACTCGATGTGCAGCCTGTCGCCGTCCACGTCCGTGTCGTTCGCCAGCACGTCCACGGTGACCGCTTCGTCCTCGTCCGTCGCCGCGGTGTCGGCAATGGCCACGGGCGCGTCGTTCACAGGCACGACCCGAACCTCTACCTCGCCCTCTGCCTCGCCGCTGTTCCCGTCTACCACCGTGTAGACGAACCAGTCCGTTCCGTGCCAGTCCGCGTCCGGCGTGTATACGACCTTATCGCCGCCAGCGATACGCGTCGCCCCATGCACTGGCTGCGATACCGACTCGATGCGCAGGGCATCGCCGTCCACGTCCGTGTCGTTCGCCAGCACGTCCACAGTGACCGGTTCGTCCTCGTTCGTCTTCGTCGTGTCGGCCATGGCCTTCGGCCGGTCGTTCACGGTCGCGACCACTACCACGACTTCCGCTACCACCGTCCCCCCGTTTCCGTCGGCCGCCGTGTAGGTGAACCGATCTGTTCCGTGCCAGTTCGCCTCTGGTGCGTACACCACCCTGCCGACCTCAGCTTTCCGTGTCGTTCCGTGCTCCGGTTGTGAGACCGACTCGATGTGCAGGGTGTCGCCGTCCACGTCCGTGTCGTTTGCCAACACGTCGACCGTGACCGGCTTGTCTTCAACCGTGTTCACCGTGTCCACTGCGGCTTCCGGGGCCTCGTTCACGTTGGTCACGTTGATCGTCACTCTGACCGAAGCTGTTGCCCCGCGCGAATCTCGCGCGCGCACCCCCAGCCGGTATCGATTCGTCGCCGACTCGTAGTCCTCACCCGGTCCTACGTATGACACCATCCCGCTCCGCGCTCCGACCACGAACCGCGTCTCGTCGCCCCGCACCAGTGAATGTGTCACCCTGTCTCCGTCCGCGTCCTCCGCCAACACGTTGCCAAGCCGCACCGGATGATCGCGGCCGTCCTTATTCTCGGGAAGACTGAACGTGTAGGACCGTTCGGTGAACGCGGGAGTCGTGTTGACCGTGACGGCCACCTGCGACGAACCCGTCCCGCCCGCCCCATCCGAGACCCTGACGTCGATCCGGACCGTTCCCGACTTGGCTGGAGCCTGCCAGCGCGCTGACGGCTGGTTCACCGGCCCCATGAATTGGCCCTTCGGCGCGCTCCACGCACACGACAGCGAGTCGCCGTCCGCGTCCGATACTTTCGCCGTGAGCTGCACCACTCCGCCGGGTCTCACCCGGCATGGATCGCACGCCGCCCTCACGGTTGGCGCCCGGTTCACCGGCGTCTCGTCCGAGATCGTGACCACGACCGAATTCGGGCTCCCTGCCCGCAACGGCGACGGCAGACTGCCGAGCTCCACCGTGAACGTTTCGGAATCGGTGTCCGTGTCCGCGTTCGTGGTTATCGTGCCCGTCCCGCTTGTCGACCCCGCATCGATCGCAATGCCCGTCAGTGATCCGTAGTCGTCCCCTTCCGCCGTGCCCGCCGTGAGTGTGAGGGGGATCGTCACGCTGTCCGTCAACGCCGCCGACAGCTGCGCCGTCACCTTCACCGAAGAGCCCTCCTGTACCGGGTTCGGGGAGGCTGACAACGTCACCGTGGGAGCCTGAAGAACTGTAACCAGGAAGGACCGATCAAGGTAGTCGCCGCCCCAGAAATTGATCTTTCCCTGACCGGCCTCGATGCCGGTCACGGTGAATGGAAGCTCCTGGTAGTTGTCCGGGGTGACCTGCGCGCTGGCCGGGGCGACCGTTGCTACACCGCCGATGCTCTCCGCACGAACGGTGAACGTGCCGACGTCGTAGTCCCATCCGAGGACGTGAACGAAGGACTCGCCTTCCCTTACCGTCTCGGGAGTGACGTCGTTGTTGTACACGTCGATCTCAAAGGCATGGGCGGAGTAGCCAGCGTAGTCCGAGCCCGTTCCGCTGAACGTGCTCGTGATCTCCACCAGCACCGGGTCTTCGCCGACCACATCGTTATCGGCCACGCTGAAGGTCACGGCCTGCACGACGCTCCAGTCCGTCGTCGTGAACGTCAGCGACTTCGGGCTCACGGTCACCCGGCTGGTGTCCTGACTGGCGAGCGAGACCGTGGTGGCCGCCGTCGGCTCCGACTTCAGCGACACGTAGTAACTGTGGGTAGAACCCTCGTAGGTGCCGAACGAGGATCTCTCACGCAGGCTCCCGGGGCTTCCTGTCCAGTACCGGATGTCTTTCGTGTCGTTGTCCTCCACGTTGACTGTAAAGGCACGGGCGGCGTAGCCGGAATAGTCCGAGCCGGTTCCGCTGAGCGTGCTTGTGATCCGCACCTGTACCTGGCCGCCGTCGACATCGTTGTCGGCCACGGAGAACGAAACGGCTTGCGCGACGTTCCAGTTCGTCGTCGAGAACGTCAACGAGTCCGTACTCACCGTCACCCGGCCGGTGTCCTGGCTGGCGAACTTGACTGTGGTGGCCGCCGTCGGCTCGGACTTCAGCGACACGTAGTAGCTTCCCGTCGAACCTTCATAGGCGCTCATGGCGGAGGATTTGATCAGACTTCCCGGGCTTCCCGTCTGGTAGACGATGTCCTTCACGTCGTCGTCCGTCACCGTGACGAGGACCTGCGCGACGGCAAGGCTGTCGTAGCCACCCCCACTCGCCTCGTGCTCGACCTTCGCGTGCTTGAAGAGGCCGGCCATATCCTCATCGTTCGCCGTCACGGTTACCGTCTGTGCCGAGTTCCAGTCCGTCGTCGTGAACGTCAGGCTCGACTTGTCGACCGTTGCCACGCCGGACTTCCGCGTACACGAGGCGCCGCTGGCATCATGACACCTGCCGGAGTCGTCGCTCGCCGTCACCGAGATGGTCACCGTCGCGGTCGGCTGTGTGATCAGCACGACGGTGTAGGTGCCGGTCGAGCCTTCCTGTATGGTCAGGTTGGTTGGCGATACGGTCACACCTGGGCTTTGCGCCGCGGCCTGGGGCGTCGGTACGAGGGTCTGCGCTACCAGAAATCCGATTGCAAAACGCCTCACTGTCACATCCCCCGGTCCGTTCGCGACCCGTCCCTGGTTGATGAAAACTTCGAGGTTGGATTCCCCTGGGAGTGTCCTGCTCAGGGGCGGCCCGTTGGTACTGGTGCTGCATGTAGTCGTATAGCATCCCAGGGATGTCGCGGTGGGATGCCGCGCAAAGTGATCGATGTTCGCCGCCATGTGCTGCCGAGTCGTCCATACCGGCCAAGCCACGTACCTTACTATCCTGCCGTATCGAAACCATCTGGTCAGGTGAGGCCACAGATTCCAATACCGAGTCTCGAGCGAACACATCTCTGTCTTGTGTTCTACTCGTAGATCAGTATCGATGTTTAAAGAGGGCGGACGGTTATTTGTTCTCGATAACCGTTGTTGATAATGGAAGGTTATACTTAATATTAATTACATGATTTAATTAAAATTAGCAATAAAAAAATGTTATATATTATGAAGAAATGGAATATCGGGATACCAATGGCAGTTACATTTGGTCTGGGATATTCAGCCTGGTTTCCTGCGGAAACGACGGACCAACGCGACCGGTGCCTCAAACACCGGCCAGGATCACACTATCCGTAGAGGAGGCGACACTCACCGCAGTGGGCGAGGCCTTACGACTTGTGGCCACGGTACTGGATCTGGAGGGTGTGGCCCTTCAGGTCGCGACCGTTACCTGGACCAGCATCAATCCGCACGTTGTGAACGTAGACGAAGGGGAACTGGCAGATATGCTCATTAACGGCTGGGTGCTTTTTACAGTCGCTTCGGGTAGGGTAACGGCGACCGCAAGCATCATCGGCATGCAAGCGTTATGCGGGCGCCTGCGCGGGTAGGAGGTCACACGTGCGTCTTGGACACTTGGCGTGGCAGGTGGTACGATACATCTTTACGAAACGGTATACGGCAGGAACGGCGTGTCGGTTCCCGGATCCGATGTGGTATGGACCAGCTGGGACGATACCGTGGCGGGGGTGACCGGGGTGGTCAGGGCGGACGGCAACGACATGATCAGGCCGTAGTCGTGACCGGACGTTTTCACCTATTCAGTTCGTGCGGGACCGGTTGCTCCTCAGTACTCTCCGATCCATTTGCTCCTCAGTGCATCCAGCGTTCCCTTCTGTTCCATCTGGTACAGCCACAGGTTCAGGAAGTTGACGAAGGGCTGGTCGCCACGGACGGTCATGTAGCCGAGGTCCTCGCGGGTCAGCGGTTCGTCCGGGTCGAGGGCGTAGAGCAGGGGATTCTGTCTCGCGTAGATCACCGCTTCCACGTTGTCCGTGAACATGACGTCCACGTCGCCCGCCGCCACGGCCGGCTGGACGTCCAGGTTGTTCTCGAACATGACGATCGTAGCCTGCCGGATGTTTGCGCGGACATAGGCTTCGTTGGTCCCGCCGTAGTTGGCGCCGATCCGGACGCCGGGCCGGTCGATGTCCTGCAGGCTCTTGAAACGCTCGCGGTCGGCTTTGCGTATGAGCGGCGATTTCCCGATGGTGAGATACGGGTCAGTGAGAGCCAGGTCCTTCTGCCGTGTCAGCGTCCGGGTGATGCCGCCCATGGCCAGGTCGAACCGGTCGTTCAGGGTATCTTCGGACAGGTTGCTCCAGGTCGTGGGTACGAACCGGACGCTGGCCCCGAGGGCTTCACCGAGCAGATGCGCCGCGTCGATGTCCATGCCCTCGTAGGTACCGGTCTCCGGATTCAGATAGGTGAAAGGCTTGTAGTCGCCGGTCGTCCCGATCCGGATCTCGCCCCGTTCCTGGATCCGGTCCAGCAGGGAGGTCTGGGCGTGGACGGGTGCTGAATGGACGCTCAGGAGGGCAAGTAGAAGAAGCGATGGGACGGCGCGCTTAGGGTGAGTACTCATTAATCACTCCAATAGAGTATGATTCGCTGAGCGAACTTCGATCTACCCGCGGATCGGGCTGTCGGAGAGTTTATAGCGCTTCCGGCCAGCCGTGTCAATCCATCTTGACAGGCCAGTGCCGGGATTCTACCTTGAAACGGCACTTGGACCATTCGGAATTCACGTGTCATACCCGTCTGTCCACCCGCTGGATATCTTTTCCCTTCAGTCCATGTCACCAGCCTCCTCCAGTACGATACGGACAACGGCTACCGCGCTGTTCATCATTCTAATTGTCACTCCCTTCGTCCTCGACCGGTGGCTGTCGCGCGCGTCAGACGTTCGCGAGCCAGCAGCACGCGCGTCAGGCGTACGCAAGTCTGAAGCGGCGAACCCGGGACGGTACGGGTTCCTGCTGACCGATGCGACGGCGGCGGCCGGCATAGACTTCGTCCATGCAAAGCCGCAGCTCGATCCGAGGCTCGGCCCGATCATGCCCCATATCTCCGCCCTCGGGGCATCCGTTTCGGTAGCGGATTTCGACAACGACGGTTGGCAGGACCTGTACGTGACCCGCAGCCGGAAGGGGACGCCGAACGCCCTGTACCGGAACCTGGGCGACGGAAGCTTCGCGGAGGTTGCCGGGGAGGCCGGCCTGGCCGATGTGAACAGCGACGGCGGCGTGTCCATGGGCTCGGTGTGGGGAGACTACGACAACGACGGGTTCGAGGACGTCTTCATCTACATGTGGGGCCGGCAGCGCCTGTACCGGAATCTGGGCGACGGCAGCTTCGAGGACGCGACCGGCGCGGCCGGACTCGACCGGTGGATGAACGCCAACAGCGCGGTGTGGACGGACGTCGACCGGGACGGCCTGATCGATCTCTACGTGGGCGGTTATTTCTCGGAAGCCCATGATCTGTGGCAGGTTACGACCACGCGTATCATGCAGGAAAGTTTCGAATACGCGAACAACGGCGGGCATAATTACCTCTTCCTGAACCGGGGAGACGGCCGTTTCGAGGACGTGACGGAAGTCTACGGGGCGGACTGCACGCGGTGGACCATGTCCGTCGGC
Source organism: Gemmatimonadota bacterium (assembly GCA_026705925.1). GTDB lineage: Bacteria > JAAXHH01 > JAAXHH01 > JAAXHH01 > JAAXHH01 > JAAXHH01. The sequence continues at coordinate 204,034 of JAPOZT010000004.1, read as the reverse complement.
GCGGCGGACCTCAACGGCGACGGCTGGCCCGATCTGTACCTGGCCAACGATTACGGTCCCGAGGTGCTCCTCCTCAATATCGAAGGAAAGCGTTTCGAGCAGCCCGCCGGGACCACGCTGGAGGAGACCTCCAAGAGCGGCATGAACGTGGCCTTCGGCGACCTGTACAACGACGGACGGGCGGACGTCTACGTGACGAATATTTCGAAGCGTGGCTACCTGTTCCAGGGGAACAATCTCCGCCGCAACCTGATCGCGGAAAACGGCCGAATGATCAACATCGCGGAAGGGGAGATCGCCGACGCGGGCTGGGCCTGGGGCGCGCAGTTCGGGGACCTGAACAACGACGGTTCCGTGGACCTGTTCGTCACCAACGGCTTCGTCTCGGCCGATCCGGAAGAGGACTACTGGTACGAGATGTCGCGGGTCGCCATGGGCAACAACAACATCTTCCAGGACGTGAAGAACTGGGCGCCCATGGGCGATCAGAGCCTTTCGGGGTACGAACGGTCCAGGCTGTACCTGAACGACGGCACCGGGCGCTTCTACGACGTGGCGGAATCCGTCGGCGTAAACGACCGGTACGACGGCAGGGGGGTTGCCCTCGCGGACCTCTTCAACAGGGGCGTGCTCGACGTGGTGGTGGCCAACCAGGGCGGTCCCCTGGTCCTGTACCGGAACGAGGTCGAGCAGGGGAACGCTTGGATCGCCTTCGAATTGAAAGGTATAAGCAGCAACGCGAGCGCCATCGGCGCGGAGGTCCGGGTATTCCGGGACGGGCGGCAACAGCTCCAGGTCGTGACGGCAGGCGCGAGTTTCGCCGCCCAGAGCCAGCGGCGACTGCATTTCGGCCTGGGGGACGCCACGGAGATCGAACGGGTCGAAATACGCTGGCCGTCCGGGACGGTGCAGACGCTGGAGCTTCCCGAAATCAACCGGATGCACACCGTGACGGAACCGGAGGGATGATGGGCGTAACCAACGCAGCGGAATCAGGATCCGACGCGGGATCGCAGAAGGGATATCGGAAGGGACCGTCGTCGGGACCGCCAGAGGAACCAACGCCGGGACCGCCGAAGGGGGCGGGATGGCAGATCGACCCGCGGTACCTGTCCTCCGGCCTGATCACCCTGATCCTGGTCTTCGGCCAGCTATACGTGGGATTCCTCCACGACCTGTCGCAGCTCTTCACGGCAATCGTCGTTGCCCTTGCGGCGGAACTGGCCCTTGGACGCCTGCTGACGGGCCGGTGGCTCAACCCCGCTAGCGCATACATCACAGGGATCAGCTGCGGGATTCTGCTGAGGTCGCTTGCCCTGTGGCCCTACGCCATCGCCAGCCTGCTATCCATCCTGTCGAAATACGTCCTTCGCTTCAGGGGCCGGCACCTGTGGAATCCATCCAACCTGGGCATCTGCGTGGTGCTCTTTGCGGCGCCCGGGACCGTGGCTGCCCTCAGCGAGCAGTGGGGAAACGACCTCTGGGCCATGGCCGTGATCTGGGTGCTGGGTTCGGTCATCCTCTGGCGGGCGAAGCGTTTTCACGTTACCTTCACCTACGCCGCGTCCTTCGTCGCACTCGCGTACGTGCGGTCCTTGTTGACCGGAACCCCGTTCCTGTCCGAAGTCGCGCCCATCACCGGCCCCATGTACCAGCTCATGGCCTTCTTTATGGTCACGGATCCCGCCACGTCCGTCTCCTCGCGCCGCGGCCGCATCGGGGTGGCTTTTCTCGTGGCGCTGGCGGAAACGGTGCTGCGGCTCTACGAAATCGTAAACGCGCCGCTGTACGCGCTGTTCCTGGTGGGACCGGCGGCGAGGATGTTCGATCTGAGACGTTCAGCCTGAATAAACAGGAGATCGACATGGCCCTCAGGGTTGGCATCGTCGGCGTGGGCGGCATCGCGCACTGCCACGGCAGGGCAGCCCGGGAAGCGCCCGAAGCGGAACTCGCCGCGATCTGCGATGTCTCGGAGGCAGCGGCGGACCGGTTCGGCGAGACCTTCGGGGTCACCCGCCGCTACACGGACCTGGAGCGCATGTTGCGGGAAGAGGAAATTGACATCCTTTCCGTCTGTACCTGGGGCGATTCCCACGCGGATCTCAGTATCCGGACCGCGCGGACCGGTCGGGTCAGGGCGATTCTCTGCGAGAAACCCATCAGTTCGACGGCGGCCGAGTGCGAAGCCATGATCGCGGCCGCGCGGGACCATGGCGTCCTGCTCGCCGAGGCCTTCAAGTTCCGCCACCACCCGTGCCATCTCAGGGCGAAGGAGCTTATCGAAGCCGGCGAGATCGGCAAGGTCAAACTGATCCGCAGCACCTTTACGGCCGCGGTGGATCCCGGTAACCTGAGGCCGGATTACAACTGGCGGTTCAACAGGGACAAGCGCGGCGGCGCCACCTACGACCTGGGCTGCTACTGCATACACCACGCCCGGTTCATCGCGGGCGGCGAACCGGAACGGGTCCATGCGCGCGGACACTACGGCGAGCGGTCCCGGGTGCCCGAGTCTGTCCTGGCGCAACTCGAGTTCCCCGGCGAGATCAGCGCGCAATGCGCCTTTTCCTTCCGGTTCCATAGTTCCCAGGAGTTCGAGGTGTTCGGTACGGACGGCTATATGCGGATGGACATGGCCTGGAACAACGAAGATCACCCGGTCGCGCTGGAAATCCGAAAAAACGACGGGGAAGAAAGAACCATCCGGTTCGCCCCCGTCTTTCAATTCACTAATCAACTGCGGCACCTTTGCGACTGCCTCGAATCCGGCCGGCCGCACCGGATTCCACCGGAAAACAGCCTGGGCAACATGCGGGTCATCGACGCCGTACACGCATCCATTGACGCGGGGCAGCCCGTGGTTTTAAATACCCCTTAGTTTCACGGGCTCACGCTTCATACCCAACAGAGGAGGACATCGAGCAATGAGAATCACACACACCAGTGTCACGGTAGATGACCAGCAGAAGGCGCTTCGTTTTTACACGGAAACCCTGGGCTTCCAGTTGAAGCACAACATACCCCTGGGAGAACATTCCTGGATCACCCTGGTATCCGAGGATGATCCGGATGGAACGGAGCTGGTGCTCGAACCTGACGCCTATCCCCCGATGCGACCGTTCAAGAAGGCGCTCGTGGAGGACAGTATCCCCTGGACCGCCTTCACGGTCGACAACGTCGAAGCCGAACACGAGCGGCTCGTGGCAAAGGGTGTGCGATTCGTACAGCCGCCTACGGATGCCGGGGACGTTGTTATTGCCGCCTTCGACGATACCTGCGGCAATTTGATCCAGATTATGGCGCAGAAGGATCAGGCGTGACGATCGCATAGCCCCGTCGACCATCCTGGTCCACGGGCATGATGCTCGTTTTAAGGGAGGAACATGATGCTCAGGAACATCCTCGCGGCCATCGTCGGCTACGTTGTCATGGCCGCCGTACTCTTCGTACTCTTCTCGCTGCTGTGGGTGGCCGTGGGACCCACGGGCGCTTTCCAGCCGGGTTCGTGGGAAGTGCCTGTCGGCTGGGCGCTCGGATCGCTCGTGCTGGGGTTTGTGGGGGCGTGTGCCGGAGGAAAAGTCTGTGCCAGAATCGCGCCCGATGCCAGGGCCGCCACGATCCTGATCGGCCTCGTGATCGTGTTCGGGGTGGTGAGGGCCCTGACGCCGGTGGAAATGCCGGCAGGACCGCGTCCCGACGATGTGTCGATGATGGAGGCGACCGCGGGGGCCGTTCATCCGGCATGGTTCAACTGGCTCAACCCGCTGATCGGGGCCGTGGGCGCCTGGTTCGGATCGCGAAGGTCGCGTGCATAACAGTCAATCCGTAGCCGTAAACCCTTAACCGTAAACCCTTAGCAGCCAACAGAGATAACCAGCGGTCCATTGACCGGACCCGAATACCTGGAACGGCTCGTGCCATGAACCTCGAAGAAATGACCCTCGGTGTCGAAGAGGAATACCAGATCATCGATCCCGAGTCGCGGGAACTGACTTCCTACATCTCCGAGTTTCTCGAAAAGGGGAAGCGGGTCTTTCGCGACCAGGTCAAGCCGGAATTCCTTCAGTCCCAGGTGGAAATGGGTACCGAGGTCTGCAGGGACATCAAGGAAGTCCGAAGGGAGATCGCCCGGCTACGTAGCATGGTGTCCGAAATCGCGGAAAAGAGCGGCCACCGGATCGTGGCGGCCGGCACCCATCCCTTTTCCCGCTGGCAGGAGCAGGAAATCACCGAGAAAGACCGGTATCGCAGCCTGGTCGCCGACCTGCAGTACGTCGCCCGCCGCCTGCTCATCTTCGGCATGCACATCCACGTCGGCATTCCCGACCGGGAACTGCGCATCGACACCATGAACCAGATCGGCTATTTCCTGCCCCACATCCTGGCCCTGTCGTCTTCGTCCCCCTTCTGGATGGGGGACAACACGGGGCTCAAGTCCTACCGCAGCATCGTGTTCTCCGAGTTGCCGAGGACGGGTATCCCGGATCGTTTCGACTCGGCCGCCGAGTACGACCATTTCATTCAGACAATGATCAAGACCGGCTGCATGGACGAACCCACGAAGATCTGGTGGGACGTAAGGCCCCATCCCCGCTTCCCAACGATCGAACTGCGTATCTGCGACTGTATTACCAGCATCGACGAAGTGGTGGCCGTTGTGGCGCTGGTCCGGGCGGTCGCGGCCAAGCTCATTACACTTCGGCGCGAAAACCAGTCGTGGCGGTACTACCGGCGCGATCTGGTGGCTGAGAACAAGTGGCGTGCGATAAAGGATGGGCTCGACGGGAACCTGGTCGACTTCGGCAAGGAAGAGGAAGTGCCCGTTCGGGACCTCATCGAGGAACTGCTGGAGATCCTGGACGATGTCGTGGACCCTCTCGGTGTCCGGGAGGAGATCGAGTACATCCGGGTCATGCTCGAGCAGGGAAGCAGCGCGGACCGACAGCTCAGTACCTTTGATGAAACCGGTGATCTGAAGGCGGTCGTCGACCAACTGGCCGGGGAGACGGTGACGGGATTGTGATCGGGACGTAGGACAGTGGTGATTTCCATGGCTTGCTATCTCATTTCGTTAGTTTGATACACGGGCTAGACGCGAGGACCCCGTGCCTTCCCAGTCCAGACTCAACATCCTGTGGATCTCCTTCGAGGACACCGGCCCTTACTACGGCTGCTACGGCGACCCGGTGGCCCACACGCCGAACGTGGACCGCTTCGCGGCCCAGGGATGCCGGTGGACGAACTGTTTCTCCACGTCCGGCGTATGCGCACCGGCCCGCTCTGCGATCATTACCGGAATGTACGCCACCTCCATCGGCACGCACCACATGCGGACCACCCACGCCGACCCCGCTGTACCCGAGTTGCCCACGCCCTACTCCGCGGTTCCGCCCCACTACGTCAAGTGCTTCACAGAATACCTGCGGGCTGCGGGCTACTACTGCACGAACAACTTCAAGACCGACTACCAGTTCGAGCCGCCGCTGACGGCCTGGGACGACCAGGGCGACGCGGCCCACTGGCGAAACCGGCCTGATCCGGACCAGCCCTTCTTCGCGGTCTTCAACCTCATGCGCAGCCATGAGAGCGGGATGTGGCCGGAAAAGTGCCCTTCGCCCGAGTTCGATCCCGCAGCCATCGAGCCGCCGCCCCACCTGCCCGACACGCCGAAGGTCAGGGAGGCCCTGGCCCGCATGTACACCCATATCGCCCACAACGACCGGGAATTCGGCACGCTACTGGAGCAACTGGAAGAAGACGGCCTCGCCGGGAGCACCTATGTCTTCAACTGGAGCGACCACGGACCCTTGCCCCGGGGCAAGCGCTGGCCTTATGACGCGGGCATTCACGTGCCGCTCATCGCGCGGGGACCGGACATGGAAGGCGGGCGGGTAAGCGAAGACCTGGTCAGCACGATCGACCTGGGACCCACGATGCTGTCCCTGGTCGGCGTCGAAATCCCGCACCATATCCAGGGCCGCGCCTTTCTCGGAGAGCAGGCACGCCCGCCGCGCGAATACGTCTTCGCCAGCCGGGACCGCCACGACGTGTCCTACGACATGGTCCGGGCCGTTCGGGACGGGCGGTACAAGTACATCCGCAACTACCGGCCGGATCTGCCCTATCTTTCCTGGATTCCCTATCGAAACCGCCATCCGATCATGCAGGAGATCTGGCGGCTGCACCTGGAAGACGGTCTGGATGAGGCGCAGTCGGCCCTGTTCCGGTACCCCCGGCCTGTCGAGGAGTTTTACGACACGGTGGCCGATCCCCTTGAAGTTCACAACCTGGCAGGCAATCCCCGGATCCGCGGCGACCTGGAGCGGATGCGCGAAGCGCTCGATGCATGGATCGAAGAAGTGGGGGACATGGGCCGCATCCCTGAAAGCGAGATGGTCCGGAACTGGTATCCGGACGGCCGTCAGCCTGAGACCGCCCCCGTGGTCTGCGTGCCCGTATGCGGTGTTAGTCCCGGGATCGATCCTGCGCTGGAGGGCGGCTCGTTCGAAGGCCCGGTACTGCTGCAGCTTCACTGTGCCACGCAGGGCGCTTCCATCGCTTACACGCTCCAGACGGGGGATGACCCCCACTGGCTGTTGTATACCGAACCGCTGCGTCTTGATGCAGGTGAGTACCTGGTAAGGGCGCGAGCGATTCGGATCGGGTACAAAGAAAGTCCCGAGATCCGGGCAAAGTTCGTGGTCCGCCCTGGTCCTTAAAGTTGTTGACCATCAGGTGGTGAATCATTAAGAAAATACAAGCACGTTACGCGAAGTTCAGGTGTTTCGAACCCGGAGCCCCGCCATGGACCCTTCCTGTCTTGCCTACTGTCTGACGGACGAAGAGCAGCGACGCTTCGATGAACAGGGTTTTTTCATCGTGGAGAGCGTCTTGCCGGGCGACATGGTCGAAGCACTGGGTCGGATCGCGGACCGCATCGATGCCGAGCGCCGTCCGAACATGGGGGGCGGCCCCTATAGTATCAAGAACCACTTCGACATCATCGGCCGGGACGACCTGCTGCTGGAACTGCTCGACTGGCCGAAGACCTTCCCCAAGGTCTGGGGCATTCTCGGTTGGCACATCCAGTTGTACCATTCCCACTTAATCGTTTCGCCGCCGTCGCCGGCGGACCAGAAGCCAAAAAAACGGCGCTTGGGCTGGCACCAGGACAGCGGCAGGCTCAATATCGACCTGGAGACCAAGCCCCGTCCGCGGGTGTCGCTGAAAGTGGCCTTCTTCCTGAGCGACTGCACGGCGACCGACCGGGGCAACTTCCACGCCATACCGGGCAGCCACCAATGCGAGGCGATCGATTTTCCCGAAAACGCCGAACTGGATCCGGAAGGCGCCGTTCCGATCCAGGCCGCGGCCGGCGACGCCGTGTTCTTCGATCGCCGTCTCTGGCACGCATCCGGGATCAACTACTCCGATATTACCCGCAAAGTGTTGTTCTACGGCTACAGTTACCGCTGGCTGCGTCCCCGGGACAACATGACGGTGGACCACTACATGGACCGCTGCGACCCCATCCGCCGGCAACTCCTGGGCGCCGGACCCTCGGGCGGTCACGGCTATACCTCGCCTCTTCCAGAAGATATCCCGCTGCGCGAATGGATCGCTGAACATGCGGGCCGGGAGTTCGTGGTAAACTGAGCAAGGTTATCGGTACATTGCCTGAGTCATCAGAAACCCTGGCGGAGCAGCAGGCCCTGCTCGACCGGATCGCCGAGGCCATAGCTGCGCGCGAGCTCACCGCGCCCGCGATCCTCTTCCTTGAATCCATGAAGCCGCTCTCGTTTCTGGGCGGCCAGTTCATGGCTTTCCTGAGTCCCTTCATTCACATGGTGGTGGACGCGTCGGACTACGACCGGATCGCCGAGGCCATCGAGCGCCGGGAGAACGTGGAATTCCTGATCCAGCGCATAGAGCATCACGCCTCAGGGGCGGAAGACATGGCAAACTGACACGGCAAACTGACTCCATGTCCCTTCCAACAGAAATCAACGTCATCCTGGCCACGGACTGCGGCAGCACGACCACCAAGGCCATCCTGATCGAGCGACGCGACGGCGCGTACCGGCTCGTCGTTCGCGGCGAGGCGCCGACGACCGTGGAAGCGCCCTTCGAGGACGTCACGCGGGGCGTCCTCAACGCGGTGCGCGAAGTGGAGGAGCAGTCCGGCCGAGAAATCCTCGACGGAGAACGGATCGTGTCGCCCGCCGAGGGCGGCCGAGGGGTGGACATCTACGTCTCGACGAGCAGCGCCGGCGGCGGGCTCCAGATGATGGTGGCCGGCGTGGTCAAGAGCATGACCGCCGAGAGTGCCGAACGGGCGGCCCTCGGCGCGGGCGCCATCGTCATGGAAACCCTGGCGTCCAACGACGGGCGTCTGCCCCACGAGCGCATCGAACGCATACGCCAGTTGCGGCCGGACATGATCCTGCTGTCCGGCGGCGTGGACGGAGGCACGAAATCCCACGTGGTCGAGATGGCCGAACTGATCGCCGCGGCGGACCCGAGACCCCGGCTGGGCAGCGGTTACGACCTGCCGGTCATCTATGCCGGGAACGCCGACGCCCGCGAAGACATTGCCCGGATCCTGACCGAACGGACGGAACTCAGCCAGGTGGACAACCTGCGGCCCGTGCTCGAAGCGGAGAACCTGGGCCCCGCCCGGGAACAGATCCACACCCTGTTCATGGAACACGTGATGGCCCAGGCACCCGGATACGGCGACCTGATGGCATGGACCCACGTGCCGATCATGCCCACGCCCGGTGCCGTGGGGCGGATGGTGCGGGTCGTGGCGGAACGAAGTGGCATCGACGTGCTGGGTGTCGATATCGGCGGCGCGACCACCGACGTGTTTTCGGTCTTCGGCGGCGCGTTCAACCGGACAGTCAGCGCCAATCTCGGCATGAGCTACAGCATTTCCAACGTGTTGACGGAGGCAGGGCTGGAGAACATCGCCCGCTGGCTGCCCTTTGAGATGTCCGACGCCGACCTGAAGGACCGCATGGGCAACAAGATGATCCGGCCCACCAGCATCCCCCAGACTATGGAGGAGCTGATCATCGAGCAGGCCGTAGCCCGCGAGGCCCTGCGGCTGGCCTTCGAACAGCACAGGAACTTCGCCGTCGAGTTGAAGGGCGTGCAACAGCTTCGAACGATATCGGACACCTTCGACCAGCAGACCGGCGGCCGGACCCTGGTCGACCTGCTGAACCTGGACCTGATTATCGGCAGTGGGGGCGTGCTCTCCCACGCACCGAGCCGGGCGCAGGCCGCGCTGATGATGGTGGACGCCTTCCAGCCCGAGGGCATCACGAACCTGGCGGTGGACAGCATCTTCATGATGCCCCACCTGGGCGTGCTGTCGACCGTACATGAAACCGCGGCGCTGGAGGTCTTCGACCGGGACTGCCTCGTCCATCTCGGTCCGTGCGTCGCACCCGTGGGTACCGGATCGCCCGGCGCCCCGTGCGCGACCGTAAAGGCGAGGACGGACGACGCGGAATGGACGCACGAGGCGGCCGTGGGCGAACTGGTCGCGATTCCGGCCGGTGAGGCGGAGGAGGTCGCCCTGGAGGTCTCGCCGTCCCGCGGGTTCGACGCCGGCGCCGGACGGGGCGTGACCGTCGCCCGTACCGTTCGGAGCGGCCCCCTGGGCGTGATCATCGACACCCGCAGCAGGCCGCTTCAACACCCGGAGGACGCGACAGAACGGATAGAAACGCTGCAGAGGGATTACCACGCACTCGATCTTTTTCCGGAGTCCGGCTGATGGCCCACGCCTATACATCCGGCCTGCGCGTATCGCCCCGGACCGTCGTCGCCAGGACGCGCCGCCTGCCCCTAAGCGGCCAGGTGCTGGTGGATGTCGGCGACCGGGTACGGCCCGACACGGTGGTCGCCGAAACCCATCTGCCCGGCCCGGTGCACAACGTCAATGTCACCAATGCCCTGGCCATCGTACCGGAGGAAGTGCCGGGCTGCATGCTCAAGCAACGGGACGAACCGGTGGCGAAAGGCGAGTTGATCGCCGAATCGAAGGGAATATTCGGTCTGTTCAAGTCCAGTGTTCGTTGTCCCGAGAGCGGCACCATCGAAATGGTCTCGGAAGTGACCGGACAGGTGCTCATCCGGGAACCGTCGACGCCGGTGCGGATCAACGCATACCTCGATGGCACAGTCACCGAAACACTGCCGGGGGAGGGCGTCGTCGTGGAAACGGCCGGTGCCTGCATTCAGGGGATCTTCGGCGTGGGGGGCGAAACGCACGCGCCCATACGCCAGATCGTCCAATCGCCCGAAGACGAGGTTACTGGTGAGATGATCAATGACCGCCTGCGGGGCCGGATCGTCTGCTGCGGATCCATGATCACCCTTGACGCGTTGCGTAAGTTGATAGAGGTCGGTGCGTCCGGCGTGGTCGTGGGCGGCATGCGCTACCACGATATCGGCGACCTCCTGGGATACCAGATCGGTGTCGCGGTGACCGGCGGGGAAGACATCGGACTGACCATGATCGTCACCGAAGGTTTCGGAAGGCTGCCCATGGCCGAACGCACCTTCGAACTGCTCCGTTCCATGCAGGACCGCGAAGCTTCCCTGAGCGGCGCCACGCAGATCCGGGCCGGCGTGATCCGTCCCGAGATCATCATCAGATCCAACGGCGACGAGGCGTCTGCTGATCAGGCCTCCTCGGATCGGGCGGCCCCGGCCGGCCGCGGCCTGGAAGCCGGTTCGCTGGTACGGCTGATCCGAGAACCCTGGTTCGGGGAACTCGCCACGGTGGCGTCGCTGCCCGAACAGCCCGTGCGGCTTCCCACGGGCGCCTTCGCGCGGGTGCTGGAAGCGCGCAGGACGAACGGAGCGCTCGTGACGGTACCCCGGGCGAACGTGGAGATCGTGGAGACCTGATGCACCACTTACCAACCACCCGCATACTGTGTGGCGTACCCCATTTGAGCAGGCTGCTGTGTGCGGTCTGCGTGTTCGCGGCGGTCTCCTCGCAGCGTGCGGTCCTCGCCTTTGCGGCACTATTCTCCTTGCCGCGTGCGGTCCTCGCGAGCTCGGCGGTCTCCACCTTGCCGCGTGCGGTCCTCGCCTTTGCGGCACTCTTCTCCTTGCTGCAGGCGGATCCCGTGCTGGCCCAGGCGGGCGCCGAATCCGGCTGGTTCAACACGGACCGGACCCAGGCCCTGGTCCTGGGGATCATCCTGACGGGCGCGATTCTGCTTTACGTGGTGTTGGCCTCCGCGGGCCGTCCGCTGTTCATACGCAAGATCGCCGGCCTGGAGACGGTGGAGGAAGCCGTGGGTCGGGCGACTGAGATGGGCAAGCCCATCCTCTACGTCCCCGGCCTGAACGACATGGACGAGGTGCAGACCATCGCGTCCATGAACCTGCTTGGCCATCTCGCCACCATCATCGCGGGATACGATTCCAGGTTGCACGTGCCCGTGCGCAAGTCCCTCGTCATGAGCGTGGCCCGGGAAACCGTGCAGCAGTCCTACCTGACCGCGGGCCGCCCCGACGCCTACCAGGAAGACGACATACACTACGTTTCCGATGCGCAGTTCGCCTACGCCGCGGCCGTCGACGGCATCATCGTACGCGAGAAGCCGGCCGCCTGCTTCTACCTGGGCGGCTTTTACGCCGAATCCCTTATCCTGGCGGAAACGGGCAACTCCATCGGGGCCATACAGATCGCGGGAACGGCCAGACCTCCCCAACTGCCCTTCTTCGTGGCGGCCTGCGACTATACGCTGATCGGAGAGGAACTGTTCGCCGCCAGCGCGTACCTGTCCAAGGAGCCGCGCATGCTGGGCAGCCTGAAGGGACAGGACGCCGGCAAGGGCATCGCCATCGTGTTCATCCTGGCCGGCAGCGCGCTGGCCACCCTGGAATCCATTACCGGAAGTGAAACCGTCCGCGAAGTATCCGAAATCGTACTCTGGCTCTTCAGGTAGGTCCCATGCGCCGTAGAATTCCTCTAATCATCACCTTCATCATCGGCGTGGTCCTGATCACGGGATACTTCGTGACGCGTGGGCCCTTCAATACGCTCTACGAGAGTTTTTCGGACTACTTTGCCATCATTACCGTCTTCGCGTTCATCCTCGGCGGCGGGAGCCTGCTCAAGATACACCTGAAACGCGTTTCCAGCCGCGCCACGGACTGGCCCTACAGCATGGTTACCCTGGTGGCCTTCCTCGTCACCCTGGTGATCGGCCTGTTCAAGGTGGGCAACCCCGGCGGGATGGGTGGGGAGATCCTGGCATCGGGTTCCTGGCTTCGGTTCATGTTCGACGGGGTCTACAACCCGCTTTCGGCCACCATGTTCTCCCTGCTGGCCTTCTTCGTCGCCTCGGCGTCCTACCGCGCCTTCAGGGCGCGCACGAAAGAGGCCACCATCCTCCTGTCGGCCGCCCTGGTCATCCTGCTGGGCAGGACCCCCGTGGGGGCCTGGCTGACGGCCTGGATGCCGGAAAGCCTGGCCTTCCTCGAACTTCCGAACCTGGCCAATTGGATCATGGCCTGGCCCAATACCGCCGGTCAGCGGGCCATCATGATCGGCATCGCCCTGGGGGTCATCGCGACTTCTCTGCGCATCATCCTGGGGATCGAACGCAACTACCTGGGCCGGGGAGAATGAGCATGCGGATTCCCGATACCATCCTGCAGATCGACCGCCGGATCATCTTCCTGCTCATCGGGGCGGCAGTCTGCATCCCCCTGCTCCTGAAACCCCGCTTCCAGGACAGCCCTACGCCCATCGTCCAGTCGATCTTCGACACCGTGGAACGGCTTCCGGCCGGGTCGCGGGTGTTCCTTTCGTTTGACTACGGTCCGGACACCGCACCCGAACTCGACCCCATGGCAAAGGCCCTCGTGCGGCACACGATGACCCGCGGCCACGAGGTGTCCTTCTTCACCCTGTTCCCCGAGGGGGTGGGACAGATCAAGAAGATCACGGACAACCTGCTGCCCGTGGAGTTCCCGGACAAGGCGTACGGGCGGGACTACGTGAACCTGGGGTACAAGGCCGGCCTGGGCGGCGCGATCAACACCATGGTGGTCAACTTCAGGACGCTGGTCAACGCCGACGCGGAGGGTACGCCGCTCGACGACCTTCCCATAACCGCGGACGTGGACGAGATGGTGGACTACGTCATCATCCTGAGCCTGACCGCGGGGGACCCGGGACTGAAGGAGTGGATCCAGTTCGCGGGCGACATCGCGGGGATTCCCGTCATGGGCGGCGGGACGGCCGTGGTGGCGCCGGAACTCTATCCTTACTATCCCCAGCAACTGGTCGGCCTGATGGGCGGCCTCAAAGGGGCTTCCGAGTATGAGTCCGCCCTGGTGGACCGGTATCCGGCCTACCGGAACGCCACCATGGAGGCCACCATGCGCATGGGTCCCCAGGTCGTGACCCACGTGCTGATCGTCCTGCTGGTCCTGCTGGGCAACCTGGCCTACTTCCTCGGCAGGTCTGGCCCGGGGAACCGGGCAGGCCGAACAGGCCAGGGTAACCGGGCAGGCTAGGCAGGCAAGTGATACCAAGCCGGCCAGGCAAGCCGGGTATGACGCCGGCCATTGAGGACATTTTATGGATGTAACGCTGATGCTCTGGATCGACGCGGCCCTCACGCTGATGATCCTCAGTTTCCTTTACCGGGACAATCCCTTCTACAAGTTCGCCGAACACCTGTTCGTCGGCGTTTCGGCCGCTTACCTGATGGCCGTCGGGTTCTGGGACCACCTGGTGCCGAATCTGCTGGGCAAGCTGTTCCCTTCGCTCATGTCGGGCGTCGTGCCCGGCGCAGTGGGCCGGTCGCCGGACTATTACTACCTCATCCCCGCTATCTTCGGCCTGCTACTGCTCACCCGCCTGATCGACCGCTGGGCCTGGCTCAGCCGCTGGGCCCTGGCCTTTATCGTCGGCGGCGCGGCGGGGTTCAACCTGCCCCGCTTCCTCGACTCGGACTTCATCATCCAGGTCCAGAGCACCATGATCCCCCTCGTAGTGCTCGACGCTTCGGGCAACCTGCTCTGGGGCGCCAGCTTCTCCCACGTCGTGCTCGTCCTGGGCGTGATCTGCGGCCTGGTGTACTTTTTCTTCTCCGTGGAGCACAAGGGCGTGCTGGGACACGTGTCCCGCGCGGGCATCTGGGTGCTGATGGTGACCTTCGGCGCGGCCTTCGGGTACACGGTCATGGCGCGCATCTCCCTGCTGACCGGCCGGATGGAAGCCCTCGGCGCCTGGCTCGGTTCGATCTTCTGATTCCTGAGACTGCCCACAGCCGCGGAGCCCGGAGCGAGCAGCCGCCAAGACCGGAGCGAGCAGCCGCGGAGACCGGGGTCGGCAACGGTGTCGGCGACCATGATTTCTGTTGCACACGGTGCGGCTCCGCTGTTACTTACTGAACCGTTCTTTTCGGTCCCGGCGCGTTCCGCCGGGAGAGGGTGCACACGCGCAAGGAAGTTTCATGAAAGCCATCATTCCCGTCGCTGGCAGCGGCAGCCGATTGCGCCCCCTCACGCTGGAAACCCCCAAGGCCATGGTCCCCGTCGCCGGCAAGCCGGTGCTGGAATACCTGCTCGATCAGGTAACCGGCATGGGCATCCGCGACGTTGTGCTGGTGGTCTCGCCTTCGGGTGACGCCATTCGCCGGTACGTCGACGGGCGGGATGACGTTGAAGCCCGGTACGTCGTGCAACAAGAGCCGCTCGGGATCGGGCACGCCGTGCACCTGTGCGGCGACCTCGTGGATGACGAGCCGCTCATGGTCCTGCTGGGAGACGTCATCTATCTTTCCGACTTCGCTTTCCTGGCCGGGGAGCCGTCCGGCAACGCCATCGGCGTAAAGCGGGTCGCCGGTGACCTGAGCCGGTACGGACTGGTTGAAATCGAAGACGGGCGGATCACCCGGCTGGTGGAGAAACCCGATCGTCCCGTATCGAATCTCGCGATCGCCGGGATCTACAGATTCTCCAGTCCCCGGCCGCTCATGGAAGGGCTGGAAACCCTGGTAAGTTCCGGCCGAAGGACCCGGAACGAGTATCAGCTGACGGACGCCCTTCAGTGGATGGTGGATCAGGGCGAACATCTTTTTCCTTTTGAAGTCGACGACTGGTACGATTGCGGCACGCCGGACCGTCTGCTGGAGGCCAACCGGCGGCTGCTCGACCTGAACGGGGGGCGTTGCGACATTCCAGGCAGCGTGATCATTCCGCCGGTGGATATCGCGTCCGACGCCCGGGTCCACCGGTCCGTCATCGGCCCCCACGTCGCCATCTCTTCCCAGGCTTCCGTCGCGCGCTCCGTCGTCCGCGACGCCACCATCGGGAGCCACGCCCGTATCGAGAACTGCGACCTCAGGGGATCCATCGTTACCCCCCATGCCGTCCTTTCCGATACGGTGAGGCGTGTTCCAGCCGGCCTGGCCGGCCCGGGACGCCTGAATGATCCGGACGGACTGGACGGACGGGGCGGCGCTGATGGCCCGGACGATCCGGGCGTCCCGGAAGATCCGGACCGCGCGCGCTGCGAGATATTCATCTGACCAATTACCGAAACCACTAAACCGATCGTACCCGATCCACGGGCAGTTCGTTAGGAGCAAGACGCATGACACCCGGTTACCTCTTCACTTCCGAATCCGTTACCGAAGGCCATCCCGACAAGGTCGCCGACCAGATCTCCGACGCGGTGCTGGACGCCGTCATCGAACAGGACCCCTACGCCCGCGTGGCCTGTGAAACCTTCGTCACCACGGGCCTGGTGGTCGTTGGCGGGGAAATCACGACGGACGGCCACGTGGACGCGCAAAGCGTGGCCCGCGAGACCGTCAAATCCATCGGGTATACGGATTCCGGGTTCGGGCTGGACTGGGAGTCCTGCGGCGTGGTTGTATCCCTCGACCAGCAGTCGGCCGACATCGCCATGGGCGTGGACCGGCAGGGTGCGGGCGACCAGGGCATGATGTTCGGCTACGCGACCAACGAGACCCCCGAGATGATGCCCCTGCCCATCACCCTGGCCCACCGGCTAACTCGGAACCTCGCGGCGATCCGGAAGAACGGCGCGGCCCCGTATCTGCGTCCCGACGGCAAATCGCAGGTCACGGTGGAATACGTCGATGGCCAGCCCCGCCGGATCGACACGGTGGTCATCGCCGCCCAGCACGATCCGGACGTTTCCAACGAGCAGATCCGGGAGGACATCGTCAACGAGGTGATCGGTCCCGCGTTGCCGGAGGAGTTGATCGACCCCGGCCGGATCAAGTACCACGTCAACGCGACCGGCCGTTTCGTCACCGGCGGTCCCCAGGGAGACGCCGGCCTGACGGGCCGGAAGATCATCGTGGACACCTACGGCGGTTACTGCCGCCACGGGGGCGGGGCCTATTCGGGCAAAGACCCGACCAAGGTGGACCGCTCGGCATCCTACGCGGCCCGATACGTGGCCAAGAACGTCGTCGCGGCCGGACTGGCCGAGAAATGCGAGATCCAGCTCGCTTACGTCATCGGCGTGGCGGAACCTGTTTCCGTCAACGTAAATTCCTACGGTACCGGCGCGGCCGATGACCTGGAGATTACGCGCCTGATCCGCAAGCACTTCGATCTGACGCCCCAGGGCATTATCGAAAGCCTCGACCTGCGCCGGCCGATCTACCGTCCCACGGCGTCCTACGGACACTTCGGCCGCAACGAGGCGGGTTTTACCTGGGAGAACTGCGACAAGTCGGAGGAGCTCAGGAACCACGCCTGAGCCGCCAGGGGCTCACCTGGGGGTTGGGCGTCCGGCCAGACTGACCAGGCGGTGTTGCCGGGCGACGCGAGTTCTATTTTGGCGCTCTGACCAGGGTGTTACCGCGCGAAGCGAGTCTCATTTCGGCGCTCTGACCAGGGTGTTGCCGCGCGCAGCGAGTCTCATTTCGGCGCTCTGACCAGCAGAATCAGGGCCAGCAGGCAGAAGAGGGCGTTGGCGCCCCAGGCCGCGGCCATGGGCTCAAGCAATCCGGCGTGCCCGAAGGCCTGGGTAAAGCGGAGCAGCCCCCAGTAGATGAAACAGATACCGATACTCAGGGCAAATCCCACCGCGACACCACCTCGTCTCATGTGAGTGGCCAGCGCGCCGCCCAGAAGCACGATAATCAGGCCCGCGCTGGGGAAGGCGATCTTCAGGTTGAGGTCTACCAGGTAGCCCTGCACGTCTCCGCCTCCGCGCCGGACATTCTGAATAAACTGGTCGAGTTCGCCGTAGCTCATCTCTTCGGGACGTTTCTGTCCCCGCATGAAATCCTCCGGCGTTACGGACCATCCGTCCGGTTCCCGTTCGGCGAAGGTAGTGTATTCGGATAGTCCGCCTCCTGCCTGGAACCGCCGTTCCACCCCGTTGGAAAGCAGCCAGCGACCGTCCTTCCAGAGGGCACTTTCCGCCTCGAGCACACTGGAGACGAGGCTGTCTTGGAATTCGGTGACGAAAACCCCTGTGCCTTCCGCGTCGAGACCGTCGAATACGCGGATATAGAACTGGCGCCCTCCCTCTCCTCTGAAGTACACGTCGTTTCGTATGTGCTGTCCCACGCCGCCCCGCAGGTCCACGTGCTCCGACTGGATTTCGGCCCGTTTCATGCTCGTATGGGGTACGAGCCATTCACCGGCCCAGAACAGGCAGCCGCTTACCACCGCGCTGACCAGGAGCAGGGGCCGCAGCAATCGGTACACGCTTAGCCCAGATGCCTTCATGGCGGTCAGCTCGCCCAGCCTGGTCAGTTGGCCGAAGGTATACAGGCTGGCGAGCAGCAGGCTGACGGGAATCGTGAGTACGAAGATATAGGGCGTGTAGTAGGCGTAGTAGAGCGCGATGTATACCGGGGCCACCTCGCGGTCGAGGAAACGGTCCAGCTGCTCGATGAGATCGACCACGAAGAAGATGCTGACGAAGGCGATCAGGCTGACGGCGATGGCGGTGATGAACAGGCGGAGCACGTACCGGGTGATCAAGGACATGAAACGGCGTTCCTCCGGTGGTATCGTAGCGAATTCATCAGATGCGGTCCCGGCCAATAACCCAGACCAGGAAGGCTCCGGGAACGCCGATGACGATATTCGCCGCCCACATCGCCCAGACGGGATCGATCATGTCGCGGTCCGCCAGTTCCTCACCGCCGAGCAGGCAGGCCCAGTACAGCAGGAAGAAGCACAGGCTGACGCCGACGCTGACGCCGATGCTGCCGCGGCGTATGCGAACCCCCAGCGGCGCGCCGATCAGCACGAAGACGAAGCAGGCCGCTGAAATGGCGTACTTCTTGTGGATCTCCACGATGTAGCTGTTCTTCTGCCGCTGCCTCAGCGAGACCGTCCGTTCCGCCCGGTCCCTCGCCGCCTCGAGAGAATCCGCCTTCGTCTCCTGAGCATCCGGTGCGGATTCCATGATCGCCGATGCTTCGTCGATGTCCAGCTGCCACTCATCGATTCTGGCTTGCATCATCTCGATATTCAGTTCGCGGTCGCCCCGGATGCCCGCCTCCGACCGCTGGACGCCGGCCGGTTCGGTGCGGATCGTAAACCGCTGCCGCTCGAAGATCTCTTTGAAATAGCGCCCCGAAGATTCGTCCTGCTGCAGCAGTTCTCCGTCGTACAGCATGAGATCGAGCCGGCTGCCCGTCTCGTTGACGTGAAATTCACCGGATTTCGCCGTCATGAGGCGGGGGTAGCGAAGGTTCTCCGTCTCGTAGATGGTGATACCGGAGATTTCGTTGTTTCTTGGATTGACCCGGTCGATCAGGATGCTGTATCCCGGTATGTCCTTCATGAATATGCCCCCGGTGAAGAGCAACGTGGGACGCGCCCGGTGGATGTCGTTCATGAGCGAGCGCGCACGGTAGTTGGCTTCGGGCAGAATGACGTCCAAGAAGAACAGGTGGCCGCTCCCCAGGAGGAGTCCCGCTACCAGGACCGGCGAGACCATCTGGAAGAAACTGACGCCGCCTGCCTTGAGCGCGGTGACCTCGTTGTCGGCCGAAAGCCGGCCGAATGCCATGAGGCTGGCGACCAGCACGGACATGGGGATCGATACGGCGACAATCCAGGCCAGGTTGAGGAAAAACACCTCGAGCACGATGAACAGGTCGAGGTTCTTGCCGATGATGAGGTCGGCGATCTGGAATATGATGTCCATCACGAGGATGAACGTGATGATCACGAAGGAAAACAGAAAGGGACCGACGTGCGCCTTGAACACGTATCGGTAGAGGTGAACCGGGAGGGTCATGGGCTAATCAGGCGGAAAACGGGCCGGGGGAGGGCATTCCGACGCGTCCGGTGTCGGGTTCCGTCAACAATAGTTACGATGTTTTGAAAAGGTCCCTCGACTATTCGAATATAGGGCGCGATACCGGGGAGAAGCAAGCGGTTTTATCCCGTGCGACGGTCCCGGGACAGCGGGAAATTCGCTTGACTGGCCCTGTGTATCACGCTATACTCACTTCATTCTTTTTCATATAAGGAGCATCCCAAATGGCCAGCTTGAATAAAGTCATTCTGATCGGCAATCTCGGCGCGGATCCCGAGATGAGGTACACGCCTGCCGGCCGGGCCGTGGTCAACTTCCGCATGGCCACGACGCGCCAGTGGAACACGCAGGACGGAGAACGGCGGGAAGAAACGGAATGGCACCGGATCGTGGCCTTTTCGAAACTGGCGGAGATCTGCGGCCAGTATCTCAAGAAAGGCGCACCGGTGTATGTCGAAGGACGGCTGCAGACCCGTTCGTGGGAGGATCAGAACGGGATGAAACGATACATGACCGAGATCGTGGCGAACGAGATGCAGATGCTGAGTGCCCGCCAGCAGAATGAGCTTGCATCAGACACGCCCGGAGGAGTCGGGAGCACGGCGACGGAAGCGCCGCCTTCTCCGCCCGAGGCCGATTCCGACGACGATCTTCCGTTTTGACGCCATTTGAGGGATAGTCCGTTCGCCGCAACCGGTTGCTCCATCAAACGTGGGCCTGTAGTGAGAACCCATGACCGTTAGACTTAGCGGCAACGGGCTTCCCCGAATATCGATCCTTATTGCCCGCCAGGAACCCGTCGAACCGCTGATCAGGTGGTTGAGCGACGCAGGTTATCCCTTAACGGAACTGCAGTACACCGTTGTTGAAGACCTCCACGCTCGCATACCCGATTCGGACGTCCTGCTCATCCAGACGGACCGGCCCCGGTCGGTCCTTCCTTTCGTGATGGACGAACTGCGGTCGCGCGGGTTCCGGCAAGCCCCCGCGGTCATCGTCCTGACCGGCTGTGACGCCATAGGCGACCTCGACGTCACCCGGGGAATCGACGATTTCATCTGCGCGCCATACAACGTCCGCGAGTTCGATCTACGCATCAAGAACGTCCTCTGGCGTCGCCACAGCGTGCAGATCCAGGATATGATCGTCTGGGGCGACCTGCTGATCAACCTGGGTAACTACGAAGTCACGATCCGGGGCAAGGTGATCGACCTGACCCTCAAGGAATACGAGTTGCTCAAGCACCTGGCCCGGCACAGGGGGCGGGTGTTCACGCGCGACGAACTGCTGACCGCTGTCTGGGGATACGACTATTTCAGCGGTACGAGGACGGTGGACGTGCACGTGAGACGGCTGCGCATGAAGATCGAACGCCACGGCGTGCATATCATCACGACCGTCCGGGGCGTCGGCTACAAGTTCGGAGATTGAGATGGGCAGGACTTCCCTGATCCTGTTTGCCCTGGTGTGCGTGGTCTTCGGATGCGCGTACTACAATACGTTCTACAACGCCAGGAAAGCGTTCGAGGAAGGGGAGCGGATACGCCTCAACCAGCAGACACCCGATGGCGCCATACCACCCCTGGCCATGACCTCCTACGAGCTTGCCGTCGAGAACGCGGGCCTCGTCCTGCGGGATCACTCCGGTAGTTCCCTGGTAGACGACGCGCTGGTCCTGATCGGCGACGTCCGGGCGATCCAGGGACAGCATCTGCAGGCCATCAAGCGGTATGAACAAGTGCTGAGGCTGTTCCCGGAAGGCGAATTCACGGTCCACTGCGTTTTCTCCCTGGGCAACAGCCTACTCAATGCGGGTGATTCTACCCGGGCGGATGAGCAGCTGGACCGCTTCGTCCGGGAGTTTCCCGACAGCGACCGTATACCGGAAGCCCTGATGCTCCGGGGAAAGATCGCCCTGGGCGGCGCACGCTATGGGGAAGCCGTCGCTCGGTTCCAGGAAGTGCTGGAAACGCGCCCCGGCGATGAACGGGAGGCGGAGGCCAGGTACTACATCGCACGTGCCAGGCTGGAGGAGCATCGGTTCGCTGAAGCCCGGGAACAACTGACCCAGGCCATCGAGCAGGCACGTACCCGGAGGCTCAAGTTCGAGGCGAGTTTCATGCTGGGCGAAAGCCTGCGGCGAGAAGGGGATCTGCCGGCCGCGCTGGGTATATACGAGTCGTTGCTGGATCAGCGCGCCTACAACGACTATCACCCCGAAGTCATGCTGGCGATAGCCACTTGCCAGGTCGAAATGGACTTGGAAGAATCGGCCGTCTATACCTACGAGTCGCTCATCACCGATTTCGAAGCCGACCGGAGTCGCGCGGAGGTAGTCTCCCGGGCCATGTACGAGCTGGGGGAACTGCACCGGACCGCGGGCGATCTCGATCTAACGGAACAGTGGTATAACCAGGCGCGGCGCACGAGTCCGCGTTCGTTCTGGGTCGGCGATCGGGCCGACCAAAAGCATCGCGCCATACGCGAACTGCAGCGCCTGGACGGAAACCTTGGAAACTTGCTGGCCGCAATTGATGCGTTAAACAGCCGCGTCGGTCCCGAATCGAATACCTCGTCGAACTACGCGAAGTTGACAGAAGACGCGATCGGCCTGCGATTCCAGCTGGCGGAACTGTACCTTTTCCAATTGGATATGGCCGACTCGGCCCTGAGCCAGTACCGCGCCATAGAAGAAGCGTCGAATGATCCCTCCGTGGCCGCCAAGGCCGCTTTCGCAAGGGGCTGGATACTCGGCGAGATGGTGAATGACACGGAAAGCGCGCGCTCCGTCTTCGATGCCATCGCCGTGCGGTATCCCGGGACCACACACGCCGTGGAAGCAGCCATCCTGCAGTCGAAGCCTGTAGAAGGTGAACTGCCCCCGGACCGGCTTTTCGCCGAGGCGGAACGGCTGCTTTTCGAAGCCGACCGGCCGGACTCCGCGCGCGGGCTATACGAAGTGGTCCTGCAAAGGGATCCGGATGGTGAATTCGCACCGCAAGCTCGCTATGCGCTGGGCTGGCTCGCCGAGACGTATTACGACGATCCGGAAACCGCCCTCGACCACTACCGTGAGATCGTGGAACGCCATCCCCGGTCTGAACAGGCAAGTTCCGTCCGCGACAAGATACGCTTCATGGAGGAACTGCTTCCCGCCCCGGCTGCGGCCCCGGTCCCGGCTGCGGACACGCCCCCGGCTGCGGCCCCGGTCCCGGCTGCGGACACGCCCCCGGCTGCGGCCCCGGCCGCGGACCCGCCCCCGGACAAATGATGCGTTGACATCCGGCCCGGTCGGTTGTATTGTAGTGGAGCATGTCCACCATCCCCATCTGCCAGTACGACGCCGAGATCCTCGCCAACCGTGAAATCGGTCCCGGCCTGTACTGGATCGACCTGCTGGCACCCGAAATCACACGACACGCCCTGCCCGGTCACTTCGTACACCTGATTGCTTCCGATGTTTCGGAAGACAGCAGCAGGCAGACCTGGCTCCGTCACACCCCCTTGCTCAGGCGACCCTTCAGCATTGCCGAACGCGATCCGGAACGCGGCGTTTTCGGGCTCATATACCGGATCGTCGGCGGCGGAACCGAGATCCTGGCGACGCGGCGCCACGGAGAAAAAGTCGACGTGCTCGGACCCCTGGGAAGGACGTTCGAGCCGGTGCGCCCGGGACGGCCGGTGGTCATGGTCGCCGGGGGCGTCGGTGTAGCGCCCTTTCTCTCCCTGGTCCAGGAGACGGCGAGGGATAGACGGGCTCGGGCGGCAGACATGACGATACTCTTCGGCGCGGCGACGGCGGGTCTCTTGAGCAGCGAAGAGAAATTCCGCGAATACGGGGTCGACGTCAGGCTGGCAACCGACGATGGGACGACGGGCCACCACGGCCTGGTGACGGACCTGTTGGAACAGGAACTGGCCTCCTCACCCCGGCGATGCGCCTATCTCTATGCCTGTGGACCGACGCCCATGATGCGGCGTTGCCAGGAAATCGCCCGGGAAGCCGGTATCGACGGACAGGTCTCCCTCGAGGGGATCATGCCCTGCGGCGTGGGTGTGTGCATGGCCTGTGTCGTGGCCTGTGCCGCCCCCGGTCTCGCCCCCGGCGCCGCCCCTGGTACCGCCCAGGGCGCCGCCCCCGGTGAACGGTCTTCATCCCGACGATACGAGCGGGTCTGCGTCGCCGGCCCGGTGTTCGATATGCAGGAGGTCGTGCTTTGACGACACAACCTGATTTGACGGTTAACATCGGCGCGCTGGAACTGAGGAATCCCGTGCTCGCCGCGTCGGGCACCTTCGGATACGGATCGGAATACGGCCGGTTCGTGGATCTCTCCGATTTCGGCGGCATCGTCACGAAAACGCTCACGCCCGAACCCTGGCCCGGCAATCCTCCGCCCCGGGCCGCGGAGACGGCCGCCGGCATGCTCAATTCCATCGGACTGCAGAACGTGGGCGTGGAGGCCTTCATCCGGGACAAGATGCCCTACCTGAGAAACGTGGACACCGCCTTGATCGTAAACGTGGGCGGCGGTCCGGTGGAGGAGTTCGTCTACGTGACCGAACGCCTGTCGGACTGCGAGGGCATCGACGCCCTGGAGATCAACATGTCCTGCCCGAACGTGTCCGGGGGCATGGACTTCAGCACCGATCCCCGCCGCGCGGCGGAGTTGGTTTCCACGCTGCGGAGCATCACCGAACTGCCGCTCATCGCCAAACTCACGCCGAACGTTACGGACATCGCGGAGATCGCCCGCAGCGTCGAAGAGGCCGGTGCCGACGCCGTATCGGCCATCAACACCCTGCGAGGCATGGCGGTGGACATCCGTACGCGCCGCCCCATGCTCGGCGCCGTCACGGGGGGGCTGTCGGGTCCGGCCATCAAGCCCGTGGCCGTCGCGGCCGTCTACCGGATCGCGAGCCGGGTGTCCGTCCCGGTCATCGGTATCGGCGGCATCATGAGCGGAGAGGACGCCGTGGAGTTCCTCGTGGCGGGCGCTACGGCCGTCCAGGTGGGCACGGCCACCTTCGTCGAACCCCGCGCCGGACCGTCCGTCGCGCGTACGCTGGCCGAATGGTGTGCCGTGTCGGAAGTGCACTCGGTCCGCTCGCTGATCGGAAGTATTCAAATCCCTTCACCAGAGGACGCCCCATGTCACCCTTCGTAGAAAAGTTGAACCGCGCCCGGACCGCGGCGAACAGCCTGGTCTGCGTGGGGCTCGATCCGGACCTGGATCGATTCCCGGAGCACCTCAGGTCGGCACCGGACGCGTTGTTCGAGTTCAACCGGGCGATCATCGAGCACACATCGGACCTCGTTTCGGCCTACAAGCTGAACATCGCATTTTTCGAGGTCCTGGGCTCCAGGGGCTACGAAGCGCTGGAGCGCACGCTTACGGTCATACCGGATGGGGTCGTGGTCATCTGCGACTGCAAGCGGGGAGACATGGGGAACAGCGCCCGCATGTACGCGAAGGCGCTGTTCGAGCATTTCGGTTTCGACGCGGTGACCGTCAATCCTTACCAGGGACGGGATTCCGTGCAGCCCTTCCTGGACTATACCGACCGGGGGGTTTTCATCCTCTGCCTGACTTCCAATGAAAGCGCGCGCGAATTCCAGTACCTGTCCGTCAACGGACATCCGCTGTACCTGGAGGTGGCCAGCGCGGCCAGGTCCTGGAACACCGCCCGGAACGCGGGCCTGGTCGTGGGGGCCACGCAGGCGGAATCCCTGGCGGGCATCCGTGCCGTCGTCCCCGACATGCCCCTGCTGATCCCCGGGATCGGCACCCAGGGCGGCGACCTGGAAACGGTCATCCGCGAAGGCGCCGACGAGCGCGGCGGCGGCCTGCTCATCAATTCCTCCCGGAGCATCCTCTATTCCTCCGGCGGCCATGATTTCGCCGAGGCCGCCCGTGCCGCCACCCATCGGCTCAAAGGCGAGATCAACGACCTGCTGTCCTGAACGAAAGGTGTCGCGTGCCGTCCAGGCAGACCACGCAGTCCGAGCGTACCGAGCAGACCGAACAGACCGGGCAGGCAAGACGGTCAAAACGGACCAGGCGGGCCGGAGACATGGAGACGAACTTCGAGGTCCGCAGCTTCGACGCGGAGATCACGAAGGAAGCGTACGACCGGCTGCCCAAGCTTCCCCTCTATTTCGTCCTGGACAACCTGCGCAGCGCATTCAACGTGGGCTCCATCTTCCGGACCTGCGATATCCTGCGGGTGAAGGGCCTTTTCCTGTGCGGATACACGGCCTGTCCGCCCCACGCGAAACTGGAGAAGACCGCCCTGGGCACCATCGATTACGTCCCCTGGCGCTACTTCGAGACGGCCGTCGATGCGGTCGAATGGCTGCGGGATTGCGGTGTCGCGGTGTGGGCCGCCGAAACCACGTCGGAATCGGTGACGTACGACACCGCGGCGTTTCCGGATGAACTGGCCATTGTACTCGGCAACGAAGCGCTCGGGGTGAGCCGGGGCGTGCTGGAGCGCTGCGACGGCCTGGTCGAGATCCCTACGCGGGGCTATAAGAATTCACTGAACGTGGCGTCCGCCTGCGCCGTCCTGGGATTCAAGGTGCTGGAGACGATGGAAGGGGCTCGAAGCGATTCGGGAGGATGACGCCGGTAGATTACGGGTCGCTCGACCAGTTCTTCTTGCCGACGAAGAACGGTCCGAGCGAATCGATGTACAAGGCGGTCTGCTGGGTCTTGCGCATGTCCTGCACGACCCGCGACAGCGGGTAGAGTTCCTTGCCGATCAGCCCGATGACGAAGTCGTTGTCCGCCTCGTCCAGCCCGTAGCAGGCCAGACGGATGTCGTGGGCGAAGTCGGCCCGGCCGTAGGCCCGTCCGATGTGGGCGTGCTCCATCAGGATCTGGCGCTGTTCCTTGTGTTCGAGTCGTGCGAAGGCGCCGTTGCGCCGCAGCGGATACCAGATGACCCAGGGCCAGTCTGGGTTGAGCACGGTGTTGCGCGGCCGGTGGATGAGCGATTCCATCAGATCCGGCTCGAATCCCATGGAGTAGGTCCTGCCGAGCATTGTCATGGACCCGCGGCGGGTCAGGACATCGAAAGGTGGCTCCGTCAGCAGGTCCCGGACATCGGATACGAAGGTATCGGGATCTTCGGCGAGAAACAGCACGCCGATGCCCACGGGATCGTTGACATCGAGGTACACCGCGGCGTCCAGGCCGGAATCCCCCAGCCTGGCGGCGATGTCGTCTGCCATAGTCCGGGTCTGCCGAGGCTGGCCGTGCTGGCCGTGCTGACCATGCTGGCCAGGCTGACCAGCGGATCCAGTGCCGGACAGGGTGAACACATTGAGCTGCATGTACAGCCGCGTTTCGGCCGTCTGGGGTTGTCCGTCGACGGGCGCTCCGCGTTCAAGGATATCGGGGATTTTCCCGGTTTCTTCGCTCACCGCGCTTCCCTATTGCGTAGTCCGCGAAATCACGCGTAATTCCGATGGATCCGGCCTTGGGTAAATTACGGTCGAACCAGTATCATGGCAAGGGAATACGGGGTCTGAACACATGCGGGGAGGAAGCCCGTTGAATTTCGACGCACTGCTACTGGTATCCTTCGGAGGTCCCGAAGGTCCAGACGATGTCATCCCCTTTCTCGAGCGCGTGCTCAAGGGCCGGCGCGTCCCCCGGGAACGGATGATGGAGGTCGCGGAACACTACCATCATTTCGACGGGGTCAGCCCGATCAACGGCCTGAACCGCGCGCTGATCTCCGCTCTGGAGGTGGCGTTGGAAACCCGCGGCCTCTCCCTGCCGGTATACTGGGGAAACCGGAACTGGCATCCCCTGCTTACGAATACAGTCGGGCGCATGGCCGCGGACGGGATAAAACAGGCGCTCGCCTTTGTCACGTCCCCTTACAGTTCCTGGTCGAACTGCAGGCAATACCTGGAGAACATCGAGGATGCCCGTCGCGACGCGGGGCCCGGTGCGCCGGTGATCGAGAAGATCAGACCCTTTTTCAATCATCCTGGATTCATCGAAACGATGGCGGAGCGCGTCCATACCGCCCTGGACCGCTTGCCAGAGGAACGCCGTCCACGGGCGCATCTCGTGTACACCGCTCATAGCATCCCCCTGGCCATGGCCGGCGGCTGTGCGTACGAAGCCCAGCTCCGCGAGGCGTCCCGGCTCATCAGCGGGCGCGTGGGCGCGTCCTCCTGGGCGCTGACCTTTCAAAGCCGCAGCGGTCCACCCGCCCAGCCCTGGCTGGAACCCGACGTCTGCGACTATATCCGGTCGTTCCACATAGCAGGCACGGCCCGAATGGCCCTGGCGGACAAGCCGTCAGTGACGGTCGAGTCGGCAGCGGCGGACAATTCAGCCGCGTCCGATCAGGCGGACCGCGATATCGTGTTGATCCCCGTGGGATTCATCTCGGATCACATGGAGGTGGTCTACGACCTGGACGTGGAAGCGCGGGCCTGCTGCGATGAACTCGGGGTGCGCATGGTCCGGGCGGAGACGGCGGGGACTCATCCCCGCTTCGTGGACATGATCGTGGACCTCGTCGAAGAGCGGTTGTCCCCGGCGGCGGCCACGTCGGCCGTGGAGGCCAGGCCGGCCGAGGGCGTCCTGGGTCCCTGGCCCGATCGATGTCCGCCGGACTGCTGTCCTCTCGGCAGGTAGGGCAGCGGCAGCGCGCCAATCGTCCTCAGCCCGTAAGACCCCATTGGTCCATGGGCACGGTGGAACGCACCCGGTGCATGCCCGCGTCGGCGAACCGGCCGAAGGCCTCCTCCGCCTCTTCGGTAAAGTCGATTACACCGGGCACGACGACCGGCGAGGTGCAGTCCTCCAGCAGGCAGACACGCGGGATCATGGACGGCTCGCACGCCGCGAACGCCGACCGAAGATCCTCCACCGTCCACGCCACACAATGGCTCTTGGCCTGCCCGGCCACGATGACGGCGTCGAAGGTCAGCAGGTGGTCGACCAGCGGCGTGTTCTGTACACCCAGCGGGGTGTTCTGTACACCCAGCGGGGTGTTCTTCACACTCAGCGGGCGGCCTTCGGCATCCTCCGTCACTTCAGGGCGCAACGCGGAGTAGTTTTCCGTGAGGGCGTGGTTCCCCTTGATCTCGAAACGCGTCTGCCGGACCCGGGCTATGCCGTGAAAGAACGCCGCCTCCTCCACGGCGGACACCAGGGCGTGGCCGATCCCCCCGAGCATGGCGTGGTAGGGCCAGATCATGAGGGGATACTTGCCGTCCCGCGTGAGGCGCCGGACGTAATGCAAGGCATAGGCGGAAAGATCGAACCGGTCGCTGTACCAGGCCTCCACGGCCGGATTGACGCGCCACGCTCCCGCTTCAACGTCCTCCGGGGTGATGATGGTCTCGCCCCCGGTGGGATGTCCTCCGTCCCGGTCTACCCAGAACACCGGATGGAAGACCTGCTGGGCCGTGTGGGTGTCCATCGTGGGGATGATTTCCGTGATGGAATGGAGATTGCGGTAGATGAAGGCGCAGAGCCGCTTGTTGTCCTCCACGGCGCCCCGGCCGCTCCGACCTCCCACGAAGAGTTCGAATTCGGGGAGACAGAAGGTGTTCTGGCAGTCCACCAGGAGCAGCGCGGTGCGGTATTCATCTTCGACCGAGGGTCGGATGCCGTGTTCCGCCGCCCACGCGCGGGCATCGGCCGCCCGTTCGCCGTAGGGGACGCGCCAATAGGTCTCGACGGAATCGGGCTGGTAGTGGGGCGGCACTTCGCCGGGTGGTCTAAAGCGCATCGGGGATGCGTTCCAGGTCCGCCAGCCAGGCAGCCGGCGAAGCATCGGACGGCATCCGCCAGTCGCCGCGGGGAGAGATGCAGGTCATGCCGACCTTCGGTCCTTCGGGCAGGCAGTTCCGTTTGAACTGGTTTTGGAAGAACCGGACAATGAAGACGCGGAGCCAGGCCTTGATTTCAGGGAGTCCGTACTTCCCATCGAAGGCGTGCAACGCCATCCGGGCGATCCGCGAAGGCGAAAAGCCGAAACGCAGGAAGTAGTAGATGAAGAAGTCGTGCAGCTCGTAGGGACCGATCTCTTCTTCTGTTTTCTGTGCGATTTCGCGATCGCTCGGGGGCAGCAATTCCGGGGAGATGGGCGTATCGAGGATGTCCAGCAGTACCTCGCGGACCTTCGGCTCCTCCTCGAAGACCTCGTCGGCCGTCCACTTGATCAGGTAAGAAATGAGGGTCTTGGGTATCCCGGCGTTGACCCCGTAGTGGCTGGCGTGGTCGCCGAACATGGTGCACCAGCCCAGCGCCAGTTCCGAGAGGTCCCCCGTACCGAGCACGATGCCCCTGACCTGGGCGGCCGTGGCGAGCTCCTCCAGCTTCCGCGTCCATGCCTGCGTGTTCTCGTAGACGAGGTCTTTCTTGTCTTCCGAATGCTCGATGTCCGCGAAGAACTTACGCACCGCGGGTTTGATGTCGATCTCCCGGAACGTGGCGCCGACGGCCCGGATCAGGGCGCAGGCGTTCGTGTAGGTCCGCTCCGTGGTGCCCAGTCCCGGCATGGTCAGGGCCACGATGCGGGACCGGGGCAGGCCGAGGAGGTCCATGGTGTGCACCGCCACGTTCAGGGCGTGGGTCGAATCCTGGCCGCCGGAGACGGCCACGACGACGCGCCGGGTATCCTCGGGCAGCGATCTGAGCTTGGTCGCCAGCCCCGTGGACTGGATCATGAAGACCTCGCGGCATCGCTGGCTGCGTTCGGCCGGATTCTGGGGTACGAAGGGGTGTGCGGGTATGTCACGATGGAAGGTCAGATGCGCCTGTTCACGGACCCTTCCGGCGGCATCGTTCTCCGCAGCACCGGCCTGTCCGGGCCCGATGCCCGGCAACGAGACGGACCGCCAGGATGACTTGTAATCCATGGCGTTCTGCCGGAACGAGCCTTGTACGCCACGCTCCAGCGTGAGCGCCTCCACGTCCACGTCCGTCGTAATGCAGGTCCCATCCAGTTGAAAACGCTCCGTTTTCGCCAGCATGTAACCGCGCTCGGCGATGAACCCGTGGCCGTCCCAGACCACGTCCATGGTCGATTCCCCGAAACCCGCCGCGGCGTACATGTGTACGGCCTCGTTGCGTCCCGAGGAGGCCAGGATGAGGTCCTCGCGGTACATCGCCTTGCCGATGACGATATTCGACGCCGAGAGATTGGCGAGTATGGTCGCTCCTGCCAGCGCCGCCCGGCTGGCCGGCGGGACCGGCACCCAGTCGTCTTCACAGATCGTCGGGTAGATCACCACCCTGGGATCATCCGTGCGCAAGAGCACATCGGGTCCGAAAGGCGCGTCCCGGCCGCAGAGGGATACGGTTTCCGTCTGCGCTTCAGCCGCCCGGGCGAAGTACCGCGTCTCGTAGAATTCACGGTACTGGGGTAGGTAGGTTTTAGGCGTTACGGCCAGGATCTTCCCGCGGCTGCAGGTCACCGCGACGTTGAAGACCGCGTGGTCCAGCCGCAGCGGCATGCCGAAGCTGAAGGCCAGGTCGAGCTCCTCTGTGCCGGCGAGCAACGCTTCCAGGCCCTCCAGGGCGCTTTCCAGCAGCGCCTGGGAGTGGAAGAGGTCGGCGCAGGTATAGCCGGTGAGACTCAGTTCGGGGAAGAGGATGTAAGAAGCCCCCTGCTTCCCGGCCGTATCAATCTGCTCGAGGTGATGAGCCACGTTCTCCGCGGGATCGCCCACGCGTATGCGCGGTACTGCGATGGCCAGGCGGACGAAGCCGTGGCTTCGAACATCGAGGAACTGGTCGGGTGTGAACTTGGGGTCCATGATCACCATATCTCGCAACGAATCCGTGCGAACCGGCTTGACCCGGCATCCCGGCCGGCGATCCGCACCACACGTCGGCAGATTCGGCGATGTGAACTGCACGCCGGTGGATCAGACCGTACGCCGGCCGACGGACAATCACGAAAAAGATAAGGGATTTGCGATTGGACAGGCAAGACGCAATTTACGGCGCACCAAAGGGTTCGAGGGCCGTCAATCCTTCTCGATCAGCCGGCCCTTCGCGTCATGTCCGACCTCCACGGTATCCCGACCCTGCCTCATTCTGCGCATCCGGTCCCGGTACCGCAGGGGCATTTCACGGCGGCGCCAGGCGAGGAACCCGCGCTCATGCCGGTCCCGGTTCCGAAGCGATGGCGGCGCCGGAACGGAGATGGTCCCATGGGTGATGGCGGTCTGCTTGCGGGACAGGGCGACGATCTCCCCTTTGCTCACGATCAGCGTGACGCCGACGTTGGCTTCGACGATGGGCACGCCGTTCTCGCGGGCCCGGGCGAGCACGGCCCTATCCTGGGCGCGGGCTGTCGACCCGAAGGAGGGAATGAGCAGGTACCGGGCGCCGTCGAGCACCGGTATGCGGGCGATATCCGGGTTCCACCGGTCGTTGCAGATGACCATGCCGGCCCGGCCGAAGGGGGTATCGAAGGCGCGGCTCTGCTTGCCGAGACGGTTGAACCACCAGGACCGGTGATGGCCCTCGGCCAGTTGCATCTTGTGGTACTTGCCGCGCAGCCGTCCCCGGTGGTCGAGGAACACCGCGCAGTTGTAGACCTCGGCCCCGATCCGCTCGGCGAGACCGAAGGCGAGGCACATGTTCAGCGATCTCGCGAGCTCCCGGAACTTTCCGATGACCGGGCTGCGCATGGTCAGTGAGACGCGGTTCATTTCTTCCGGCGGGATTTCGCCGTCGATGATCTCATTGACCACGTAGCCTTCCAGCACGCCCTCTGGAGCGACCGCGAGTTCGGCCCCACCAGTCGCGGCCTCGCGGAACATCTCTTCCAGCCGGGCCGTGTTTCCCTGCAGGTCCAGCTTGACCGGTTTGAACGAAAGCGCCGCGACACGCACGTCTATGAACATGATTCGCCTCCGGATTACAGGCTAGAAGCATTGCGGTTTTGCGACCAACTCAATATATTGCGCCCGATCGCGTCTTCGCAACGGTGGCATGATCTGCACCGCGTTCCATACGCTGTACACTTCCTGATGGATGGGACCGCCATGAAGGCTGCCGTCGTACTGCTCAGCGGCGGGGTCGATTCGGCTACCGCGCTCGCCATCGCCCGGTACGAAGGATTCGCGTGCCACGCCATCACCTTCGATTACGGCCAGCGTCACCGTTTCGAGCTCGAAGCGGCCAGGTGCGTCGCCGAGTCCATGGGGGTGGGGCGCCACGTGACCATTCCCTTCGACATGCGGGCCATCGGCGGTTCGGCGCTGACGGATGACATCCCCGTGCCCAGGGACCAGGATCCCGAGACCATGGCCGGGCAGATCCCGTCCACCTACGTCCCGGCCCGAAACACCATCTTCCTTTCCTTCGCGCTGGGCTGGGCCGAAGTGCTCGGTGCATTTGACCTGTACATCGGCGCCAACGCCATCGATTACAGTGGTTATCCCGATTGCCGGCCCGAATACATAGCGGCCTTCGAGCATCTGGCCAACCTGGCCACGCGCGCGGGGGTGACCGGCGACGACAGGTTCAACATCCACGCACCGCTCATCGAGATGTCCAAGGCCGATATCATCCGAACCGGCGTCCGGCTCGGTGTGGACTACGCCCTCACGTTAAGTTGCTACGACCCGGCGGACGACGGGGCGGCCTGCGGCCGATGCGACGCCTGCATCCTGCGTCGAAACGGGTTCGAAGAAGCCGGTATCAAGGATCCGACGCGATATGCCTCATGACGCCCCATGAGGCTTCATGAAGCTTCCGGTCCGCGGAAGCCCCCGTCGATCCGGACCAACAGTTCCTCCAATCTCTTCGGCGATACGGTCCGTGCGGTCCCCAACTCCTGGGCGAACACCGACACGCGGTATTCCTCAAGCATCCATCTGAATTCATCCAGCCGGGCGGTATCCACGTCATCACGGGTTTTCAGTGACTGGAGTGCATCGTCGAAGGGCTTGACCCGCTCCGCCTTCTTCAGGTCCTTCGAACGGTCTTCCCGGGCCCGGCGGGCACGGATTTCCACCGCCTTCAGGTAACGGACCAGATTGGGCAATTCGACGGCGGGTGTTTTCCGCAGGAAATCGGGTGGAAACAGCCTGTCAAGGTCGCCATCCATGCCGGGATAGGCGCCGTCCTTTCCGATTCTTCCCCCGACTACCCTTTCCAGCGTTTCCATCTGTTGTCGAAACCAATGGGGGAGTTTCTTCAACAGCCCCCGCGCGGTCTCCACGTCTTCTTCGAAGCGGCGGACCGTCAGCGGATAAAGGGGTTCCCGGGTGAACAGGGCGGCCAGGAGGTGGTCGTAAGCGGTATCCTGAAGCGCTTCGAACCCGCCGGTATGGTCCGCCAGGGCGGGGAGGTCTTGCAGAAACGCCAGGTCCCGGCGCAGCCAGGCCATTTCTTCGCCCATCCGGCGTTCGAGCAGGCGAACCAGCCCCCTGCGGCTTTCCCGCAGCGCTTCATGTCGGTCTCGAAAAAGGCGCAGGTCCACCAGATCGTCATCGGCCTGCAGACCGGGATAGGCGTACTGGGGCACGGTTCCCGATACTCCGATTTCGACCCTTTCGGGCAGGTCCCCGACCGACCAGTCCCGCAGGTCGAACTTCTCCCAGCTTTCCGCCGCTTTCCGCCATCCTTCCGATTCGACGGCGGCGGTGCGGCCCGCGACTTCGGCGTGCAGGCGGTCCGGATCGCGCGTGGAAAGAACGGTGCTTCCGTCCTCCGCGGTCACCAGGACGCGCATGCTCAGGTGATCGGGAACGGAATCGGTCGACCAGTCCGCCGGGTCGATTTCGATCCCGTGCCGCCTGCCGATGTACGCCGCGAGCGCATCGGTCAGGGAGGAAGCGGAAGGATCCAGGTCCTCCACGATCGTCCGGGCCGTTTCCGGAATGGGTACGAGCTGCTTGCGTTTCCTTCCGGGCAGCCCTCGGAGCAGGGCTTCGATCTTCTCGCACAGCAGGCCGGGCACGAGCCATTCCAGCGTATCGGGATCCAGCAGATGGACCCGGTCGGCCGGCAGCGAAAGGGTGACCCCATCCTCTTCCCGGCCCGGCCGGCAGGCATACTGCAGGGGAAGCAGATCGCCTTCCAGGTTGAAATGCTCCGGAAAGCCCTCCGGCCGGCCCGGCTGGCCCGGACTGCCCGGACTGCCCGGTCCATCCTGACTGACCGCCCCGTCCTCTTCCTCCTCGGTTCCCGTGAGATCCCCGATTTCCATGTGCAGGAAGGAAGGGTTTTTCGCGCCGGCGGTCTTCACCAGCCGGTTGAGATCGTGTACCGAAGACACCCCGGAGATCCATTCCTCGTAGAATCGGAAGGCGGCCTCGTCGAGATCGACGCGATAGGCGTTTCGGTTTTGCAGCAGCCAGATCTCGGCGTCCCGCCGTATCCCGCGGTTGTGCTCCAGGAAGGCATGCCGGGCTCGAAGGCCGTTGCCAACCAGGTCGTCGCCGGCCAGGCCGACCAGTGCGTCGCGGATGAAGATACGCGTCGCGTCATCGGGATCGATCTTCTTGTAGTCGACAGTCCGGCGGGCGACCATCAAGCCATACAGGTGCAACGTCTCCGTGGCCGTCACCCGACCGGCGGACCGGTCCCATCTCGCATCGGAGCAGGAAGCGCGGCACAGGTGGCGGCCCAGTTCGGCCGCCCACCCGGGCTGTATCCGGGCTACCGTGCGCGCATAGAGCCGGTTGGTCTCGACCATCTCCGCGGCCACGATCCAGGCCGCGGCTCCCTTCCCGTTCCGTGTTCCATCCGAACCGTCCTGCCCGGTATCGGCCTCATCCCGTTCGGCGGATTTCTTCCTCGGATGCTGGTCGACCTGTTTACGTAGAAAGAGACCGGAACCGGGGAAGATCATGGCGGTGCGGCTCCGGGCGCCGGTATAGAGGTTGCCTTCCCGGTGTTCCGCGATCTGGCTGAGCAGTCCGCTGAGGATCGACCGGTGGATCGCGTCGTAGTGCGCGTTTCCCGCCCGCCCCGCCCTTCCTCGAAAACCGCCTGATTCCCGAAGCGCACGGCGGAGTTGCACGTAGATATCGCGCCACTCGCGCATGCGGTTGTAGGACAGGTAGTGTTGCCGGCAGAACCTGCGCATGGCGGATTGGGTCTGCAGGTGCTCGAAGGTGCGGTGAAAGGCCTCCCAGATATTGAGAAGAGTCAGGAAATCCGAGGTTCTGTTCCTGAATTTGCGGTGTTCGGCGTCCGCCTGTTCCTGCTGATCGAGCGGCCTTACACGGGGGTCCTGTATGCTGATGGCCGACGCGATCACGAGGACCTCCTGCAGGGCGCCTTCCTGCCGGGCCTGCAGCAGCATGCGTGAGACCGTGGGCGATACCGGCAGTCTCGCCATGTCCCTGCCCCGGCCGGTCAATCGCCGTTCCCGGTCGATGGCCCCCAATTCGACGAGCAGCCCGAACCCGTCCCGGACCGCCTGGGGCGTGGGCGGGTCGAGAAAGGGGAAAGCGTGGACGTCGCCCAGTTTCAGCGCCAGCATGCGCAGGATGACTTCGGCGAGATTGGCGCGCTGCAACTCGGGCGTGGTGAATTCGGGCCGGCTTTCGAGGTCGGCCTCGCTGTAGAGCCGAAGGCAGACGCCTCCCGACACGCGACCGCACCGTCCGGCCCGTTGCAGGGCGCTGCTTTTCGCAATGGGTTCGATAGGCAGGCGCTGGGTGCGGGTCCGTGCGGCGTAACGGCTGATCCGCGCGAGACCGGTGTCGACGACGTATTTGATGCGCGGTATGGTCAGCGAGGTCTCGGCGACGTTCGTGGCCACGACGATGCGCCGGTTGTTCCCCGGCCGGAAGACCCGCTGCTGGTCCGCGCTGGTCAGCCGGCCGAAGAGCGGAAGCACGTCGGTGTGGCGGTAGGACAGGCCTTCCAGCCTCCTGCGCGTCTCGTGGATGTCCTTCTCCGTGGGGAGAAACACCAGGATGTCGCCCCGGCCGGGTTCTTCCATGATCCTGTCAACCGCGTCCACCGCCCCGTCGACATAGGTATATACTTCGGATTCGCCCCGGGTATCCTCGAGGGGCAGATAGCGGATTTCCACCGGGTGCAGGCGTCCGGACACCTCGACGACCGGCGCCTGGCCGAAGGCGTTAGAGAAAGCGGCGGCGTCGATCGTCGCCGAGGTGACCACGATCTTGAGGTCCTTCCTGCGCCGGATCAGCAGACGCAGGTAGCCGAGCAGGAAGTCGATGTTCAGGCTGCGTTCGTGGGCCTCGTCGATGATGATCGTGTCGTATTCAAGCAGGTCCGGATCGTGCTGTATCTCGGCGAGCAGCATGCCGTCGGTCATCATCTTGATGCGGGTCTCGGCCACGGTCTCGTCCGTGAACCGTATCTTGCACCCGACTTCCCGTCCCCAGGTCGCGCCGAGCTCCTCGGCGATGCGGCGCGAGACCGAAAGGGCGGCGACGCGCCGGGGCTGCGTGCACGCGATGCGGCCGTAAACGCCCCGGCCGGCTTCGAGACAGATCCGGGGCAACTGTGTCGTCTTGCCCGAACCGGTCTCCCCCGTCACGATGACCACCGGGTGGCCGCGCAGGATTTCGAGGATCTCATCTTTTCGGGTTGAAATGGGCAGCTGGGGGTCGATGTCGACGGAGGAGTCCGATTGAAGGCGCGCCTCCACGAGGCGGACCGAGGCGTCCGCCCGCTCCTTCAGCCTGCGAAGCCGGCCGTGGTCATCGCTCCCGCTACGCGCACCGCCGCCACTCCCGCCGTGGCTATCGCGCTCGCTGCGTGCACCGCTCCCTCTCCCGCCGCGTTTATTGCGTGCGGTTTTAAGCCCACGTTGGATGTCCCGACGGTCCTTGAGCGTGCATCGGGGGAGCAGGTCTCGGATCTCGGCCGCCAGCCTATGGTTCGTGGAGGCATCCACTACATCAGGAGGCCCGCCACGGTGGCGGTCATGTTGGCGGCCAGGGCGCCGCCTATCATGGACCGGATACCGAACCGGGCGATGTCCTTGCGCCGTTCCGGCACCAGTCCGCCGATCCCCCCGATCATGATCGCGATGGTCCCGAAGTTGGCGAAGCTGCACAGCGCGTACGTGGCGATGGCGAACGACCGTTCAGACAGTTGGCCCTGCATGGCGCTGAGGTCCTGGTAGGCGAGGAATTCGTTCAGGATGGTCTTCTTGCCGATCAACATGCCCACGGCCTGGGCGTCTTCCCACGCCACGCCCATGAACAGGGCTAGCGGCGCGCAAAGCCATCCGAGCATCCGTTCAAGCGAAAGCGGCTCGCCGTCCACGTAGGGGGCGAGCCCCACCGCCCAGTTGAACAGGCTCACGAAGGCGATGGCTATGATAAGCATGGCCGCCACGTTCAAGGCCAGTCTCAACCCGTCCGACGCGCCGCTGCAGGCCGCATCGATGAAGTTGACCCCCGGTTTCGGGACGTCCACGGTCACGACGCCCATGGTGCGGGAGGTTTCGGTCTCGGGGGTCATGATCTTGGCGACGACCAGCGCCGCCGGCGCCGACATGAGCGAGGCGGCCAGAAGATGGCCGGCATCGGCGCCCAGGGCGACGTAGGCGGCCAGCACGGAACCCGCCACGGTCGCCATGCCGGAAGTCATCACCGCCATGATCTCGGAACGGGTCATGGTCTTCAGGTAGGGCAGGATGACGAGCGGCGCAGTGGAAGCCCC
This sequence comes from Gemmatimonadota bacterium, assembly GCA_026705925.1. Taxonomy (GTDB): domain Bacteria; phylum JAAXHH01; class JAAXHH01; order JAAXHH01; family JAAXHH01; genus JAAXHH01. Next base: position 166,066 of record JAPOZT010000004.1, on the reverse strand, counting down.
GAGATAGACGTTCGCCGCTGCGGCCATGGATTCCGATCCGGAAGCACCCATGACGCGCACCATGACACGGGCCATCTGGCGGACGATCCACTGGATGCAGCCCAGGTAGAACAGGATCGAGGTAATGGAGGATACGAAGATGATCATCGGGAGCACGGAGAAACCGAACAGCGCGGTTTCCACCAGGTCGCCGAAGACGAACCGCGCACCTTCGTTGGAGAAGGCGATCACCTTGTTGACGGCCAGCCGGGCCACGTCGAACACCACCTGGCCCGGCGCGGTGTGCAGCAGCAGCAGAGCCAGCAGGCCCTGCAGGGCCAGGCCGCTGCCGATGAGCCGCCAGTTCAGCCGGCCGCGGTTCTCCGACAGGAGCCAGGCGATGGCCAGGAGGACGACAAGACCTAAGAGGCCGAAGACTCGTTCCATGGGCTATCCTTGGCTGGCGGTGCCCGGCCACAGGGAGGCCAAACCGACGTACAGGTAACCGGCGAAGAACAGGCACAGGAAGGGAATGGAAGCGTAAATGCCGTTGATGGCCGTGTAGTAGATCAGCAAACCGAAATGCACGGCGAACAGTAATTCCAGTGCGGGAAGCCAGTTCCGGTTCCCGCGGTATCGCAGATCGCGCCACCGGGGTGCCTGGCCGGGCTGGTCCGCCTGGTCCGCCTGGTCCGCCTGGTCCGCCTTGCCGAAAATGCCGTACTTGGGCGTCCGCTGGAAACCCGACTTGAGGTTCAGCAGCGCCTCCATGACGGCCCGCGTGTTGTTCAGGCAGATTCCGATGCCGATGGACATGAGCACGGGAAGGTAAAAGGGGGACCATATCCAACGGGGACGGTTTATTTCGAACTGCGCGAACAGGTAGAAAAGCGATACGGAAACCGTGGCTGCGCAGAGAAAGGGCAGGTCAATCCAGAAGGAATTGATCCATCCGGCCTGCACCCGGATCACGATGGACGGGAAAATCAGGACCGAGAGCAGCAGCATGAGCAGGTACGCCATGTTGTTCGTCAGGTGATAGGTCGCCTCCAGCTTGAAGCGGAAGGGCAGCGCGCTGCGCCATACCGGGGGAAGCATCTTCTTCGCGGTCTGTATCGACCCTTTGGACCACCGGTGCTGCTGGGTCTTGAAGGCGTTCATTTCCACGGGGAGTTCGGACGGCGTGGTGACTTCCTCCAGGAATACGAAGCGCTGGCCCCGGAGTTGCGCCCGATAGCTCAGGTCGAGGTCCTCGGTGAGCGTGTCATGCTGCCAGCCGCCGGCCGCCTCGATGCATTCCCGGCGCCAGATCCCCGCTGTCCCGTTGAAGTTGAAAAACCGCCCCGACCGGTTCCGGGCGCCGTGTTCCATGACGAAATGGCCGTCGAGCATGATTGCCTGGATCCGGGTCAGGATCGAGTAGCCGCGGTTGAGATAGGACCACCGGGTCTGCACCAGGCCCACACGCTCGTCACGGAACCGGTGCATGGTGTTTCTGAGGAAGTCCGGCGGCGGGATGAAGTCGGCGTCGAAAATCGCGATGAACGCACCGCGCGCCACCTCGAGTCCTTCCTGCAACGCACCTGCTTTGTATCCGGTGCGGTCCTTCCGATGAAGGTAGTGGATATCGATGCCGGACGCCCGGTGACGCTCGACGCAGCGGGCCGCTAGACCGCGGGTTTCGTCGGTCGAATCGTCCAGTACCTGAATCTCCAGCCGGTCGCGGGGATAGTCGATGCGGCAGACGGCGTCGATCAGCCTTTCGACCACGTACTGTTCGTTGTAGAGGGGCAGCTGTACGGTGACCACGGGGGGCGGATCGCCCAGGGCTTCCGGCTTTACACGCCCGGCCCGGTCCTTATATTTGTAGTACAGATACACCATCAGGTACCGGTGGATCCCGTAAACCGCGAGCAGGAACAGGACGAGGAAGTAGAGTAGTATGAAGATCAGCGAGAGATAGCTCATACATGTCCGTTTCTGCTTACAACATCCCGGCCGGATTCACTGAACGGCTTGCCCCGATCGCCATCCCCGGTCTCCTGCTCGTGGCCGCCTGCGTTGTCATCGTGGCCATCGGCGACCTGCGGGCGGGTCTGATCGGACCAGGCGGACCAGACGGACCAGGCGGACCAGGCCGACCGTACGACCCTGACGCGTTCCTGCCCGACTTCCTGTCCTCGTGGGTGGCCCTGCCGGATGCCCTGCTGCTGTTCTGGATCCCCTTCGCCGCGGCATTCATCGCCTATACGGTCGCTGTCGTCCACCAGGTCCGGGCCGGTGCGGCGCCGGACCGGAGTACGCTCTGGTTCATCCTGGCCGCGGCCATCCTTTGCCGCATCATCCTGCAGTTCAGTCCGCCCACCCTGTCCGACGACATCTACCGGTACCTCTGGGACGCCAGGATGCAGTTCCAGGGCGTCAATCCCTACGTGTATGCCCCGGAGAGCGACGAAATCGCCCACCTGCGCGATCAATACCATGAGGGGATCAACAACAAGGACGTTCCCACGGTCTATCCGCCCCTGATGCAGGCGGCCTTCATGGCCGCGGCGTATTTGTGGTACAGTCCCGCTTCGATGAAACTGCTCTTCACCCTGTGCGACGTGGGCGTAATCATCCTCACGATCCTGATGCTCGATCGCCGGAACTTACCGCGGGAGCGCGTGCTCATCTACGCCTGGAATCCCCTCGTCCTGGTCGAAATCGCGGGCAGCGGCCACAACGACTCGCTCCCGGTCGTCCTCATGCTCGCCGCGTTGCTGGCCGTGGACGGCCTCCGTCCGGTCCGTGCGGTTGCCTGGCTTGCCCTTTCCATGCTCGCCAAGTGGTTCACCGCCATGCTTGTCCCGTCATTCTACCGGAAAATACGCGGCATCAGGCCTTTCTGGGTGATTCCGGTCCTGTTGCTCGCCGGCTACCTGCCCTACCTCGGCGCGGGGCCGGATCTGTTCAGCGGTCTCCTGGTCTACGGCGACAAATGGCGGTTCAACGACAGTCTCTTCTCGATCTTCTTCTATCTGACGGATTCGCTGAACGTTTCCAAGATCATCGCGGCATTGCTCTTCGCCGCCCTGGTCGCGTACTGCGCGGTCCGGATAACGGATCCGTTCCGTTCGGCCTTCGTGCTGCTCGGAGGCTATCTTGTGCTTACGCCCACGGTGCAGCCCTGGTATCTGGTCTGGATCATCCCCTTCCTCTGCCTGTACCCCAACCCGGCGTGGATCCTGCTCTCCGGCCTGGCCGCCCTTTCGTACCATGTGGTGATCGGGTTCGTCCTCACCGGGACCTGGGAAGAGGAAATCTGGGTCCGCTATGTGCAGTACGTTCCCTTCTACGGCCTGTTGATCGCGCGGTTCCTGAAGGAAAAACCATGGCGCTTCGCGCTGAAACCGGCTTCCTGAAGCCCACGGGATTTCACGGGAGAACCAGCGGCGGCAAATCCATGGCGTCGCACCGGCGTAAAGTAACCGGCGCAGACGTCCGATGCAAGGGCTAAGGCGCCGTGCGGCGCGGCGGCGACAGCCGAAATCGATTGACGAAATCCAACCTCGATTGTACACTCCTCCGCCGATATCAGCCAGTTGACCGCGTGGTTTCCATGGCCGCTTGCCCTCGCGTATCCTATGCGTATCCGGGCATGTCCCAGGCATGTACAGACCTGACCTCGCATAACCAGGTATGACCTAGCCAGACCAATCTGACCGGAGGATTCAATGTCCGATACATCCCTGTTTTCCCTGGAAGGCAAAACCATGATCGTCACCGGTGCGAGCAAGGGCATCGGCAAGGCCATCGCGCTGGGGGCCGCCCGCGCGGGGGCCGACCTCGCGATCGGAAGCCGCACCCGGACCGACCTGGAGCCGGTGGCTTCCGAGATTCGGGCGATGGGCCGCGACTGTGTCGTTCATACGGTGGACGTGGGCAAGGTGGACTCGATCCGCGCATTTGTGGACCAGGTACTCGCGGACACGGGAGACATCGATATCCTGGTCAACAACGCCGGATGCAACCGGATCATGCCGGTGCTCGAAGTCACCGAGGAAGTGTACGACGAGATCATCGACGTGAACCTTAAAAGCGTCTTCTTCCTCAGCCAGGCCCTCGCCGCGCACATGATCGAACGGGGCCGCGGCGGGCGCATCATCAACATATCGTCCCAGGTGGGCGTTGTCGGCGGTCCGCTGCGGGCGGCCTACACGGCGGCCAAGGGCGGCGTGTGCACGCTGACCAAGTCCATGGCCGCCGAATGGGCGGAGCACGGCATCACGGTGAACGCCGTGGCGCCGACCATGACGCGAACCCCCATGGTGGAGAAGGCGATGGAGAACCCGGGGTTCCGGGCCAATATCAAGAAGATCCTGCTGGGGCGGCTGGCCGAACCGGACGAGATCGCCAGTTCGATCATCTACCTCGCGTCCGACGCGAGCGCCATGGTAACCGGCCACACCATGGTCGTGGACGGCGGTTACACGGCCGTGTGACGGCTATCAGCGATCCAACCTCAAGATCAATTCCGATCGTCGAGATCAGCACCGCTTGTCGAGATCAATTGCGCAGGCGCCTGACCTGGGCCCGTGCCCGGTTGTGCTCGCGGTTGGTTACGGAAAAGATGTGCCTGCCGTCTCCCCGGCCTACGAAGAAGAGATAGTCCACGTCCTTGGGATAGAGCGCGGCGTGAATGGACGCCTTGCCGGGACTGCAGATCGGTCCCGGCGGCAATCCGGCGTGCAGGTACGTGTTGTAGGGTGACGGGTGGGAGAGGTGCTTCTCGTAGAGTCTCATGTTCGGCCGGCCGATCCCGTACTGGACAGTGGGGTCGGCCTCCAGGCGCATGCCCCTTTGCAGCCTGTTGTGAAAAACCCCCGAAATGATATCCCTTTCGTCGTCTACCATCGCTTCCTGCTCGATGATGGAAGCCAGGGTCACAATCTCGTGAACGCTGTACCCCAGTGTATCCGCCCGTTCCCGGTACGCCTCGGTGATGGTTTGCAGGTACCGCGATGTCATCTGCTTGAGGATGTCATCGACCGTCATGTCCGGGTACATGTTGTAGGTCGCCGGGTACAGGTATCCTTCCAGGGTCGGCGCTTCGATCCCCAGCGATCGCACGTTCGCCGGATCGGCGGCCCGTTGTACGAACGTGGTGGAATCGATGCCGATCCTGGCCCGCAGGACCCGGGCCGTTTCCGGGATGGTCAGACCCTCCGGGACGTTGACGCGATTGACCACGATCCTGCCCTCGGTGAGCATGCTCAGGATCTGACCGGCATCCATGTAGGACTCGATTTCGTAACGTCCCGCGTTAATGCCGTGTCCCACCCCCCGGTAACGCGCCAGCAGTTCGAACAGGATCGCGTGACGAACCACGCCCCGGTCCTCCAGTTCCCCGGCGACCTCGGACAGGGTCATGCCGGGTTCGACGGTGAACGGGATGACGGTGTCTCGCTCGACCGAGAGGTTGGAGAACTGGTAGGCCACGACCAGCGCGGCCGTTCCGGCCAGCACGGCGAGGACGATGGCAGCGGTAAGCAGCTTTCTCATGCGCGTGTATCCGGTTCCTTATCCACATCCCGGCGGAAATCCAGGTAGTTCTGCAGCAGCAGCGTGGCGGCGATCCGGTCGAGGCTGCCCTTGTCTCCCCGGGTCGCTCCGCCCATTTCATGCATGGCCCGACGGGCCGAAACGCTGGTCAACCGCTCGTCCCACGTCCGTACGTCGCAGGACACCATCTTTCGCAGCTGGTCCGCCAACTCCTCGACCTTCCCGGCCATTTCGCCCGCGGTTCCGTCCATGTGGACCGGCAGGCCAAGGATGATCTCCCGGACCTGCTTCTCCTCGACGATGTCCACGATGGATGCGAGGGTTTCGCCGGAGCCTGCCGTCTGGATCGTCTCCAGCCCCTGGGCGATCATGCCGGTCGGGTCACTCAGGGCAAGCCCGACGCGTCTTTCACCGTAATCTACGGCGAGTACCCGGCCCGACGGCGGTTGCCCCGTTCCGGTTCCCGCGTGAGCACCGGCGTCCGAGAATCCGCCGGCCAGACCTTCGTCGGCCATGCGTTCACCGGCGAGGCCATCAGCGGTCAAGCTATCACCGGGCAGACCATCAACGTCATGCGCCCGTCGGTCTGGCTGACGTCCGCGTTTCGACTTCTGACGACGGGGCGTCGTGGCGCTGTTGGGTCTGTTTTTCCTGGGCATGTGGATCTTACCTGTAACGCGTGGCGCCGGAGGCTGTTCAGTGCTTTGTTGTCCGCTCCCGTTCGATCATCGGCGGAAGCCCGGTCACGCTGATGCGCCAGAGCAGACGGCTGTTGCGGGGACCGGTGGCCGGTTGCAGCACCGTGGCCTTGTGCAGGGTCGAAAAAGTGTCCCACGCACCTGCGTCGCCCACCCTGAAGTCGTATTCGGTTACGTATTGGGGCTTGATGGCGTGGGCGGCCAGTTCATCCAGCAGGTCGAAGGCCTCTTCGTCCGGCATGCCGACGATGCCGAAGGAACTGCCACAGACGCCGTAGAGCGCTTTGCGGCCGGTGACCGGGTGGCGCTTGACCAGGGGATGGTAGACGTTTTCGACCCGGTCCTTCTGGTCCAGCGTCAGTTTTTCCGCCGAGGTCGAGGATTCCTCGTTCATGTCCGCTCGGTTGCCGTAGTGATGCAGGACGGACAGGTGGTCGATGGTGTCTTTCATCTTCACGGGAAGATCGTCGTAAGCGGTCATCTGGTCGGCGAAGTAGGTCGGACAGCCGCCTTCGGGCCACTGCCGGCCGTAGACGACCGTGGAACTGTTGGGCGGGTCCTGGTACGCCACGTCCGTGTGCCAGAAGGCCGCGCCTTCGTAGACGCCGATCGGACGACCGTCTTCGAAAATGTTGGAGAGGTTGAGTATGGCCGGATGGTTCTCGTGGCGCAGGTGATCCAGGAAATGGGGTTTCTGCGCGCCGAACTCCTTTGTGAAGGCGTCGTAACGATCGAAGGTCATTTCCTGGTTGGGGATCACGATCAGGCCATGAACGTGAAACACCCCCAGGACTTCCCGCATGACGTCCGGTTCCAGAGGTTCCGACAGATCGACGCCGGATATCTCCATGCCGAATCCGGGCAGGGGTTTCGTGGAAATCCGCATGGGGGTCACCTCCAGTTCGTCGTGGCGCCGTCCTCACGGCACCCTCTCCAATCCGCCGTCCTATGCCGGCGCGCCGTAGGGACTGTCTCGAAACACGGCCTTCAGGTCTTGTGCCCATCCCGATTCAGGCAGAAAGCGCGCACTGTCGTTCCAACCCGATTCGAAGGCCGCACGGAACAGCGGTTCCGCCGATGACCGCGGCCACGCGCCGATCAGCCGGAAAAGTGCGGGCGAGTAGGCGCCAGGCATGGGTGGTCCAGGCGGTCCAGGCGGTCCAGGCGGACCGGACTGCCCGTCCGGCGCGGTCTTTGCAGTTGGCCCGTCCTTACCGTCCGGCGCAGGCGGTCTGGCCTTTGCAGCCGGTCCCGATCGGTTCATAACGTGGACGGCCGACGCATAAAGGCGGTCATCGTACCGCGCCAGCAGCTCGTCTACCGGGGTCTCGCCATCCGGTACGGGTTCGTCCTCCGTCCTGAGGAGCAACTGCAACAAGGGCAGCATGGCTTCGTCAGGCAGCATCTCCGCCGGGCACTCGAGCAGGGCGATATAGGCTGCGTCCCGGGTGTATTCCGCGCCCAGGCTGCCCAGGTGGCTGTACCGATCGCCGACCGCCGGCGGAGTTCCGTAGGCGACGGGCGCCAGGGTCCGCTCCGGGGGGAGTACCGTTTCCCCGTCCGAAGGGAAGACCTCCCGGTAGGCGGAAAGAGTGAGCCGCTTGACCTCGTACGCGTACATGTCGGGGTGGACGTCCTGAACGCGGTCCGCAGCGAACAGCAGCCACCCGGGCGCGTATACGGCCTCGTCCCGGTAGAGTACGGCGCGTAATGGCTCGGATGCCTCGTCGGCCAGGATACGCAACTCGACGGAATCTATGGGGAGGTTCCGAACGGTCCGGTGCGCCACGTCGAACAGTACCGCCACCTTCCGCACATCATGCTCGTCTTCGAGCCTCAACGACGATTTCACGATGTTTTCGGCGGCTTTGCCGAGCCTGCCCAGCGGTTCGACCACCGTCCAGCTGCCCTTGATTTCGGACTGTCCCCGGCCAATCCAGCCGCCCCGGTTGAACCAGTTCGCGATCGATCGGACGAGCAGGATCGCGACCACAACGAAGAGGGCAATGATAAGAAGGCGTTGAAACATGACGGGCTAGCGCGCGACTCCCAGCATATCGGTCACGATGCCGCAATAGGCCCGCGCGACACGGAGGGTGGACTCGATACTGACGAATTCGTTGGCCTGGCAGGTGTTTCCCCCTTCGGGGCCGTACACCAGCGTCGGGATGCCCCCGGTCACGGCAAAGTGATTCGTGTCGGCCACGCTCCGGGCCAGGGCGAATCGCACGGGCCGGCCGAGCTGCTCTTCGACCCGTTTCCGGGTAGCCTGGACGAACTTCGAACCGGGATCCACGATGTACGGCGCCGGCGCCGGCGTGGGCCGGTCGTCCCATGTGACACGCCACTCCGACGCGATCGGCAGGGACCGGATCAGCGTCTCGATGTCCTCCGCGGCCTTTTCGATCGACTGCCCGGGCAGGATGTGCCGGTCGAGGACGACCTGCGCGTGTTCCGGCACGAGGATGATGTTTTTTCCCCCGCTGATTTCGATGACGCAGATCGTACCGCCGAGGTCGTACTCCTCGTTCCAGCCGAGTTCGATCCGGTCCAGGGCCGTGACGATCTTCGCGGCGTCGTGAACGGCGTTGACGCCCTCTCCCGTGTATGCGGCGTGGGCCGTCCTGCCCGCCAGGTCGATCTTGATCACGTGACGGCCCCGCGAACCGATGCGCAGGCGTCCCGGCGGGGTAGGTTCGGGGATGAGGCAGCCTTCGCACCCCGCGAGCAGCCCGCTGTCGATCAGGGCGTGGGCGCCCCGGGACCAGTTCTCCTCGTCGGTCGTGGCGGAGACGATCAGGTCGCCGGCCAGTTCCGCCCCGGACCGTACGATGGCCTCCACCGCGGCGAGTACGGCCGCCGCACCGGCCTTCATGTCGTGTGCGCCCAGCCCGTACAAGCATCCGTCTTTGACCACGGGCGACCACGGGTCCGTTTCCCAGCCATCGCATGCGTCGAAGGTGTCCTGGTGGAAATTGAGCATGAACGCGCGGCCGTTCCCGCGACCGTTGCCGTTCCCGCGACCGTTGCCGTTCTCGCGACCGTTGCCGTTCCCTCGACCGGGTATCCGCACGGCCAGCGTGTCGCCCGAATCCTCCACCGGAATCCGGTGTACCTCGTCAAGGCCGATCTCGCCAAAATACCCATGGAGCATGTCGCCCAGAGCCCGTTCGTTTCCCGTGACCGACGGGATGGCGACCAGCCCTTCAATCAGCTCGGTTATGCGCTTGCGTGTGATGGACTTGGTGATGGCTTCCAGGGTCATGTGTCCGGCCGTTTCGATGCACGCTCCGAGGCCCGTATACCCGGGTCCTCCGCTCCTTTTCATGATACAACGTAAAGCCCTGGCAGACAAGAGAATTATCTTGACATACGGGGCCTTGCGCCTTAGTTATACCAGCGCTTCAGGAGCTGTTGGGATTCATTCATATTCCGGAGTCAGACATGGCATCAGAGATCTACGACGTGGCGGTGGTCGGCGGTGGTCCAGGTGGGTATGTTTCGGCGATTCGCGCGGCCCAGTTGGGCTTGAAATCGGTGGTGATCGAAAAGGACAAACCCGGCGGCGTGTGCCTGAACTGGGGGTGCATTCCCACCAAGGCGCTGCTGAAGAACGCCGAGCTCGTACTGACCCTGCGTCACGCCGAAGACTACGGCATTTCATGTGACAACCTTCAGTTCGACATGGGCAAGGCTGTGCAGCGCAGCCGCAAGGCGGCCGACACCCTGGCCGGCGGCATCAAGTTTCTCCTCAAGAAGAACAAGGTGGATCTCGTCAGCGGCCACGGCCGCCTGGCTTCGGCCACGTCCGTCGACGTGACGAACGGCAAGGGTGAAACGCAGACCGTAAACGCCCGCTCGATCGTGCTGGCGACGGGTTCGCGCTCCAAGGCGATCCCGGCCGTTCCGGTGGACGGTAAGCGGATCATCACCAGTACCGAAGCCATGCTGATCGAAGAGCCCCCCGGGTCGATGACCATCATCGGCGGCGGTGCGATCGGCGTGGAGTTCGCCTACTATTACGCGGCCTACGGAACGGAGGTCACCATCGTCGAGATGCTGCCTCACCTCCTGCCCGTGGAAGACGAGGAGATCAGCGAAACGCTGGAAAAGAGCTTCGCGAAACTGGGGATCGGCATCAAGACCGGGGCGCGCGTCGAATCGGCCGAATCGGGTTCGGCCGGCACCTCGGTAACCGTATCCGTCGACGGGAAAAAAGAGACGCTGAACGCCGACGTCACGCTCCTGGCCATCGGCCGCGACGCGAATGTCGAGGATATCGGGCTGGAAGTGCTCGGTGTCGAGACCGACAGGGGTTTCATCAAGGTGGATGAGGAGTGCCGGACGACGGTGTCCGGTGTGTACGCCATCGGCGACGTCACGGGCCCGCCCCTTCTCGCCCACAAGGCTTCCGCCGAAGGGATCAACCTGGTGGAGCGGCTCGCGGACCATCCATCGGATCCCATCGATCGTGAGAACATCCCCGCATGCACCTATTGCCAGCCCCAGGTCGCCAGCGTCGGCCTTACCGAGGCGCAGGCCGCCGCGGACGGGCGTGAAATCCAGATTTTCAGAATGCCCTATCGCTCCAGCGGAAAGGCCGTGGCCGCCGGCCAGACGGACGGCATGGTCAAGCTGATCGCGGACGCGAAGTACGGCGAGATCCTCGGCGCGCACATCATCGGTGCGGACGCCACGGAACTGATCGCGGAGATCTGCACCGCGCGCACGCTGGAATCGACCACCCGCGAACTCCACAAGACCATTCACGCCCACCCCACGCTGTCGGAACTGGTCATGGAAGCCGCCGCCGGGTTGGAAGGCGCTGCGATCCACATCTAGGGCCGCCCGCATGCCTCGCGTGGTTCGTACGGCCCGCATGCCTCGCGGACTCCGCGTCGCCTTTGTCCTCCGCACAGCCTTTGTCCTCCGCGCCGCCTCGTCTCCTCGCCGAGACTGCGGTCCAGGGCTGCGATCCGGAACCCACCGCCGGATTCCACCGCCAGCCCCGGACGGGAAGTGAAAGCAGTTGCCGAATACATCCGCAATGGTGTACAGTAACGGGGAAGACCCTACTTACACAGGATTCGTCATGCCTGAGACCCATCTCGAGGCCGACCCGCGACTGACCGCACCGATGCGCCGGCATCTCCGTTCGCTTCACCTGGCTACGGTGGAAGCCTACAGGACCTGGTGCCGGGAGAACGGTTTCAACGTCCGGCTCAACAAGACCCTGCCGCAGCGGCGGCAGGAACTGGCCTCGTCGCGGAAGACTACGAAACAGCACCGGATCGACTCGGAACTCGAGGCGCATATCAACGCCCTGGGTCTGGGCACGGTCGCGGAGTACCAGGCGTGGTGCCGGGCGCACGGCGCCGGGGACGGGCTTCAGAAGAGCAAGGCGCAACGCCGGCACGAGATCCGGCTCGGGCAGCAGTCGCGCAGCCGGGAGAAGGCCGACCGGTCGTCCGCCAGTCAGCATCGCAGGCGCCGGAAAGACCTGCTGAAGCGGATCGCCGCCGGAGACATAGACGACCGAGATCTCACCAGTCCCGTGCTGCTCCGGGTGCGCCATCTCTTTCAGAACGCGCCCCTCGATCCGGGGGCCCGGTCCGCCTTCCTGACGCTCCTCCTTCACATCGAAAGCCAGGGAAGACTGTATCATCTCAAACCGGTCGTGCCCCAATTCGGATCGCAGCCGGCCAACAATTTCGTGGACGGGCTGGCGTCGCTGGCCGCCTGTCACGGCCGCTGGATCCGAAAGGTGGAGGCGTGGAAACCGGATAGCCACAACGGCCGGCGGCAGTTCGGCGCGCTGGCGAGACATCTCCTGGCCGAATACGACGTACCCGCGTGCATGGATACGGCGTTTTTCGCGGGTATGGATTCCGAGGCGAAGACCCGGCAGGACTGGTTCGTTCATGTGGGCACCGGCCAGAACATCCGCAAGGCCGCCATACCACTGCGCTTCACCAAGCGCATGGCCCATGCGTTCATCGTGTCCGCCCCGTCCGGATACACGGTGGACATGGCCCTTCGGTGGGCCCAGGTGATCGGGATGGGCGGAGACGACCTGCTGGCGGAGTCGGTGTGCGATTCTATGCTCGGGGAAAGGTTCGAGGACGGGCCGTTCTGGGAGACCGTGCTGCACTTCTTTGTGAATAACCCCATGCTCGACGTAGCGCACGTGGGACCGATCGTCGACTACATCCATCACCGGCGAACGGTCGTTCAGGAGCAACGGGATCCGGTCGGCAGCGTTCGCTCCATCGACCCGCCCGAACCGGATTTCACCATGAAAGGCCGCACGCCCGAATCCATGCTGCGGCGGGTGGAAGCCTGGCACCGCGGGATGAATCGATCTCAGCCGAAGAAATCCCGCCAGTGGGCATCCTGCGGGGTAAAGGGATACACGTGGGTGGACGAGGACGAAAGGGCGGGGGAGATACGGACCTGGCGTATCGAGGAGATCCGCAACAGCCGGGACCTGTCCTACGAGGGCAAGCACATGAAGCACTGCGTGGCGTCGTACCTGACCTCCTGCGCGAATGGCACCCGGTCCATCTGGTCCATGAAGGTCGAATACCTGGGATCCGGAACGACCCGAAACGTGCTGACCATCGAACTGCTCAACAACAGGAAGTACATCCGCCAGGTGCGCGGCCGCAGCAACAGCCGGCCCACGGACGCCCACAGCGGCCGTGCGCAGGAAGGCTGGAACGTGCTTTCCATGTGGGCCGACCAGGAAGGGTTGACGCTGCCGGGCGCCAAATCGTGGGCTATGCGGAGGGTTTAGCAAAAAGAAAGCGACGGCATTTGGGCGGCCGCATGGGAAGCGGCAAGGAATGCCGTCGCTTGGATGATTGGATATGCTCCCGCGGGGCGCCGGAGTCATATCGAATCCTTGATCATTGGCGGGCAATCGATCGTGGCCGTGATGCAATCACGTGTTCGATGTCCGCCTGTACTACTTTATTGGACTCCGAAACGCCGAAAAAGATGCACAAAATCGTTCGGACCATACGCATTTTCGATCCCGGCTGACCAGGACCATCCGCGAGCGCACCCGCGAACCATGTATATCGAAACGATTACCTTTCTCGCCGCGATCACGGGCTACGCCGGGTTGACCGCGAACATGGCCCTGGTGGCCGCAGGCCGGCACCGGCCGAAGCACATGATGCCAGTCGCGCTGATCGTCTTCGCCCATGTGCTCATGATCTGGCACTACCGGTATGAATGGGAGATCGCCCAGGCTACGAGAAACGGGTATGCGGGGTTCGTCATATTCCATGCCGCGCTGCTCGGTATCCTGGCCGCCCCGCTGGCCGGGAACCGATGGGCGAGGCGGCTGGTGGCCTGCTCGTTTCTCGTCGCCGCCATGGGAGCCAGCGGCGCCGTGATGCGTTACGACGAAGTGGCGGTATACCGCTTGCCTGTTTTCATATGCGATCTCGTCGGTCTTTCCGCACTGGCTTACTGGATCTATGGGCGGTACAGAACACAGGGGACACAACGATGAACAACCTGGCTCAACAGAAGGCCTTTTTCGAGAAAGAGGGATACCTGGTCGTCGAAGGCCTGCTGTCGGCGGATGAACTGTCCGCATGTCACGAGGAAATCGAACGCCTGCACGAGCTGTCGGCGGAGCTCGAGTCCGCCGGCGATCCGGCATCCTCGCAATTCCAACGCGAACCCTACGCGAAGGGCGCGATCCGGCCGGACGGCCTGCCCGTGCTGAGGAAAATCGAAAACACGCGGGCAATCTCGCCGTACTTTCGCGACCTATCCGTCCATCCCAGGCTGCTCCGGGTGGTGGGTGGATTGCTCGGTCCCGACCTGCTGCTGTTCCGCAGCACCCTGATGCTCAAGCCGGCCTTTCACGGTTCCGCCCATGCGCCCCACCAGGATTCGGCCTACTGGCCCATCGAACCGCCCGCGCTCGTGACCGTCAGCATCGCCCTGAACGACGCCACGACCGAGAACGGCTGTTTCAAAGTCATCCCGCGCAGTCACACCTGGGGTCTGAAAGACTGGGGTCTCATCGCGCAGGAACAGGATTCGGAACCCACGCAAGAGCGCGAACTGCAGGATGCCCATCAGATCGAGGTGCCGCTGAAGGCCGGCAGTGCGCTCTTTTTCCACAGCCTGATGGTACACGGATCCGGTCCCAACCGGTCCCCCCACCCACGCAATACGGCGCTTTACGCCTACTTCCCGCCCCATGTCCGCTACGTCCCCGGCAAAGGCGGCCCCAGGGATAAAACCTATCCTGTGGCGTGCGGTCTGGATGGCCGGGAGACCTTCACGCTGGAGACCGCGGGCCAGCAGGTGTAGGCCGGCAGACGTAGGCCGGACCGGATGCATATTCCCATGTTGTAACAAAAAAAGTGAATTAAACTTCCGTTTGAGATAATAATAAACTATATAGTAACTATACACCTTGTTTAATGATGGCATTCGGGCTTTCGCACCGGGTGCCGGCCCAGTGCGCACTCGTTCCTAAAGAACTGTCCGCACCGAATCGGGAGTGATTTCATGCGAAACACGGAAGTGCAAGAGACCAACGAGGTACTGAATGAACTGCGTGGCGAGCTGCACGAGGTGGTCATCCTTTTGTCGACGATCGCCCGGCACATCGATGATTTCCGTTACGAGACCCACAAGCTGAACAGGTATCTGCGCAACATGACACGCGATGAACAGTCGAGCGCCTAGACCGCCAGGCTGACCATGCCGGCCAGGCTGACCATGCCGGCCAGGCTGACCATGCCGGCCAGGCTAGACCGCGAGCTTTCGATGTACTTCAACCAGGGTTCGTTCGATATCCGATGCGAGTGGGGCATGGAGGGGCTCCAGGAACTGCTGCCCGACAGCCGGGCCGTGGTCATCGTCGACGTCCTGTCGTTTACCACCAGTGTGGAAATCGCGGCAGCAAACGGGGCACGGGTCTACCCTTACCGCAGCAGGGACCATTCGGCGGCGGCCTACGCCAGGTCCCGGAATGCGCTGATGGCCAATGCCACCCGGGAATTCGAACGGGGCGGTTATTCGCTGTCCCCTTCCTCCCTGATGGACATCCCCGCCGGCACCGCCCTGGTCCTGCCCTCCCCCAACGGGTCTACGCTATCCTTGACGACCGGTGATACGCCCACCTTCGCCGGCTGTCTCCGGAACGCAACGGCTCTTGCCGGCGTATTGCGGCAGTACGAGACCGGCATCAGTATCATCCCCGCGGGAGAACGCTGGAAGCAGCAGCAGACCCTCAGGCCCGCGATCGAAGACCTGATCGGCGCGGGGGCCGTCATCCATGCGCTGGAAGGTACCCGTTCGCCGGAAGCCGAAACCGCCGCCGCTGTCTTTGCGGCCTTCAGGGACGACCTGGCATCGGTCCTTTGCACGTCTGGGTCCGGCAAAGAGTTGATCGGCAGGGGATTCGCGGAGGATGTACGGCTTGCCGCGGCTTTGGACGCAAGCGAGTGCGTCCCGATGTTGAAGGACGGAGCGTACCGGGCCTGTCACGCTCCCGGCAGTGTCGATGCGTGATTGCAGGTTCCTCACACTTCGTACGCCTGCCACGTACCCAGACAACCGTGGCCGCGCCGGACGTGAAACAACCGTTTTGCGGGTTCGGCGATGTACCCTGAAATCGAATGCATCCCGACTGCGCCGTGGCGGCAGATCCCGCCGGGATCGTTTTCGTGATCGGCCAGGATTCCTTTGATCGTATCTACGGTGATCGACCCCCATCCCGCCTGGACAAGTTGCCGGATGCGGTCCAGCCGGGGACAAGAATCCGGCAGGTATCCACGTTCGTGATCGGCGAACGCGGGGGTCAGGTAGTGGTTGGTGTGCAGGCAGGCATCCGGATGGGCGTCCCGGTACCGGGCAATCCCCTCGGGCCGTATTTCCACGGTATCGATGTGTCCCTGTCCGTCGCACAACACCAGGTTGGCGGCCGAACAGGTGGGGTGCCGGGAAAGCAGTTCCACGCAATCTTCGACCGTCCCCTGCTCGAGGACCAGGCGCTTGATCGGGTAATGGGGCAGTCCCATCCGCCAGGTACATCCATAAAGGGCATTGGCGAAATGAGCCACGCCGTGCTCGTTCATCCCCGAATAACCCAGCTGGCCGGCAAAGGTGAACATCAACGCCCGGGGCCGGCCGTCACCGGGTTTGACCCGTAACAGCAGCGCGACGTCGGCGTATTCCGGCTCGAGATCCTGGTTCTGTCCCGCCAGCGTGTTTCCATCGGCCGTGGCCGACCGCGTCAGCGCGAAGGCGGTGCAGGCCCCGACCGACTGCCGCGCGGCCTCGGCGCGGGCCTGGCACAGGACCGCTTCTTCCAGGCTGATGCCCGCACCCGCCGCCAGCCCTCGCACCTCTTCCGAGAAGGCCGGACTCATGCGCTCCATCAGCGGCCAGAAACCCATGGCGTTTCGGCACAGCGCATCCCGGGACATCCCGGTCAACCGGTCGATCCATCGCAGGTAGTTCCGGACGAGACCGGCGGCCTGCGCGCCGTGTTGATAACCCATCTCGTAGCTACTGCCCTCGACTTCGATCAGCGGGAATGTGTGATCAGACATATTGTCCTACTCGGGTTGCGATACGATCCCTGCTGGCCTGCCGCGCGGAGTGTCGGCCGGCCACGCAGGGGATTTCAGCGCGGGTTCCCCGGGTACGTCCACGTCCGCCACCCACGCAGCATCGGGTAATACAGGCCCAGGTTTACCGGCCCGGTTTCCAGCGACTGCAGAACGCTTGCATAGCCCTCCAACTGGCTTCGGTACCGCTGCTGTTCGTTATCCAGAAAACCCTCGAGATCCCCGCCGATATGGGGGCTGGTCTTGTAATCGATGATCCAGCGCCTGCCTTCGAACACGAAAGTCCGGTCCACGATGTATCGTTGGGGGCGGCCGTCGAGGACCGTTGTCAGGGCGAGTTCTCTTTCGTCGCTCAGGTGCCGGGACAGTATCCAGCGTCCCCTTGCATCGGCGACGGTGTTCCTCAGGGCGGACAGCGCCCGGGATACCGCCTCGTCCAGTTTTTCGCCGGCCAGCCCTTCCTGCCGGAGCGCCGTACGAAGCCTGTCCTCGTCGAAGTCCAGGCGATCCGGCGCGTACATGCGCTGCAGCATCTGGTGCACGACGATGCCCACCCGGCGCTGAAGTTCGGTCACCCACTCGAAGGGGGGATGTCCGGACTTGTCGCCGCCCGGATCCGACGGATCGTAGAGCGGTTTGAAATCGATGTCTTCGGGCGGCGGTCCGGGCGTCCAGTCCGCAACCAGGCGGCGGAGCGGCACGCCCCGGGGTTTCGCCGCGGCCGCGTCGCCTTCCGGGGCTTTTCGCGTGTAGTCCTTCAGCGCTTCCATGAACTCCGGCTCCACGGCGTGCCAGATCCTTGCGAGCAGCGTCCGCGAACCCGGCGTCTTCAGGGCATCGTTCTCCGGATCGGGCAGGGCGTGCCCGAGCAGATGCAGACATTGACGGGCCCGGGTGGCGGCCACGTAGAGCAATCGGGTCCTTTCGTTTTCGCGCTTTTGCGATTCAATGCGGGCCAGGTAGGCGTAGAGCGGGTCCTTTTCACCGCCGGTGGCGCGAATAGGCGCCAGCAGGAGCCGGAACCGGCCGCCGCGGGCGTATTCGTGCCACAATAGCAACCTTGGGTCCTCCGACCGGGGAAGGCGGCCCAGGCCGGGAAGGATAACCGTATCGAACTCCAGCCCCTTGGCCCGGTGAACGGTCAGCAGCTGCACGTCCCCGGCAGCTTCGATATCGGAAGGCGCGAATAGGCGCGCGACGTCATCGACGAAGGCCTTCTCGTCCGGAATCCCCAGGCCGTCCTGAGCCCGTTCCAGGAGATCAAGAAAAGCGGTCGCGTCCTCGCGTTCGGTCCGGGTCTCCAGGCAGTCGGGCCCTCCCAGCGCGGACCAGACCCCTTCCACCAGCCGGCGGACAGGCAGCCTTGCGCGCAGGGCGAAGGCATCGGCGAGTACGGGCATCATGCGATCGATCCTGGACCGGGCGTCCGGAGACAGCCGTTCCCGCCGCGCCGGGTCCTGAAGGAGATCCCAGACGGCGGAGGGAGCGTTGCTTCCAGCCAGGGCTTCGAGGTCCGCCAGCGTGAGGCCGCACCACGGCGCGCGCAGTATGGTCAGCCAGGCCAGCCGGTCGCCGGGATGCAGGAGCGCCAGTGTGAGCGCCAGCAGGTCCCGCACCACCGGCCGGTCCCCCAGGGCGTCGATCTCCACGGCACGGAACCTGATCCCGTTCTTTCTCAGGGCGGAAACGATGCCGGCCAGATGACTGCGGGCGTGGACCAGCACGGCGATGGTCCCGTCCGGTCGCCATGCCTGCGCCTCGGTGATGATCTCGACGACGCGTTCGGCTTCGGCCTCCTGGTCACGGGTGAGAAAGGGATGGAAGCGGACGCAGCTGTCGGGATGGTCGGCCTTGAACGCCACGGAGGGCTCGTAGGTCACCGCGCCCGACAGGAAGTCCTCCTTCGGTGGGAAGGCTTCGCGCAACACGCGGTTCACCCAATCCACGACCCGCGGATGCGAGCGGAAATTCACCGAAAGCGCGAGAGGGACCGGACGGACGGCACCTATCCCGTGCTGCCGGGCCTGAAGAAAGAGCCCCACCTCCGCTTCGCGAAACCCGTAGATCGACTGCATGGGATCGCCCACCAGGAACAGCGTTCGGCCGTCATCCGGGCGCCAGTCCCTGATCAACCGGGTGAGCAGGCCGTACTGGCTCTGGGAGGTGTCCTGGAACTCGTCGATGAGCAGGTGCATGATGCGATCGTCCAGGCTTCGGGCCAGGTCGGTGGGCGCCTCGTCCGTACCCAAAGCGGCCCGCGCGCCGATGCCGATCTCCGTGAAGTCGACGCATCCTTCTTCCTGGAAGACGAGCCTGAGTTGCTCCACCGCCACGGGCAGCAGGAGCATCAGCGCGTTCAGGACGTCCCACTGCCTTTCATCGAAACGCGGAGCGGGCAGTGTGCGTAATTCATGCAAAGATTCGGTGGTTTCGGGGTCCAGGTCGATACGGGCGAGTCGTTCTTTGGCGTCCCGCCCGGCATCGGTCGGCGGGAATCCCTGGTTGACGTTCAGGGACCGGCGCCGGGTTCCCTGCCCGGTCAGGAGCATCTCCACGATTCCGATCCAGTAGGGGAGGGACTCGGCATCCGAACCCGGAAACCCGGTCATCTCGTGACACGCGTCGATCGCACTCGCCCGGTTACTCGCACGCAGGTTCGATGCCGCGAAACGGGCGAGTGCGGCGGTTTCGTTCCTGAAGCGCTCCGGGAACCCGGTCCGGACCGCTGCCAGGGTGCTTTCGATGACTTCACCGAGAGGGGACTCCAGGTGGTCGCGCAGTGCATCGGGTCCGGAGGGCGCCGCGCCTTCACACAACAAACTGTGGCGCCTCTGGTTGGCCACGTGCCGCATCCACTGGTCCCTGGTGCCCAGCATGACGCTCAGCAGTTGCTCGACTCGCCCGAAGTGGTTATCCAGGTGGGCAAGCAGTACGGCCACGGCCTTCGTCACGTCCGCCGGCGTCCCTTCGGCATCGAGCATGGACACCGTCCGTCGGGCCGCGCGCGCGTACAGGTGTCCCGCGTCATCCACCGGCCGGAGCGCCGCGCCCATGCGGGAGACCCAGGGCATCCTGCGTACCAGCTTGGCGCAGAGCGAGTCGATCGTCTGGATGCGCAGGCGCGCCGGGTGCTCGGCCAACCGCCAATCCAGTTGGTCGTTTCGGGCAACGGCTTCCCGGGCAAGCTGCCAGGTATGGGCTTCGTGCGGCGACTCGGGCCGTGGTCCGGTGGCGCTTCCCAGGGCCGCGACGATTCGGTGGCGCATCTCCGCGGCCGCCTTGCGGGTAAAGGTAATGGCCACGACGGACTCCGGCCGGTCCACCGTTGCCAGCAAGGCCAGGAACCGTTGGATGAGCAGTTCGGTCTTGCCGGACCCCGCAGGTGCCTGGACGATGAACGACCGGGCGGTATCGAGCGCCTCAAGACGTTGTTGCTGGTCCGCTGCGGGTTCAACCACGGCCATCCTCCTGTTCCTCCGCTTCCTCCAGTTCCACCGTCCCCTGGCTGATCCGGCACAGGGACGGCAGTTCGCAGTACCTGCACGTCTTTACAGGGTCCTTGGGATCCACGTGCGCACGGCCTTCCCGGAAGCCGCGGCCGAGTTCATTCAGCACCGCCCGCCAGTCGCTTATGGTCTGTGAAATCGGCGGCTGCCTTTCCGGTACCCGGACCCCCGGCGCGATATCCGGGGATTCGGCCAGACCCCTGAATGCGAGGTCTCCCGTCCGCAGCCTGGCGAACATGACGGCGGCCACCGCGGTTTCCGTGGTAACGGCGTAAATAGGCAACTGGGGTTCATCCGGTCTCGCGCCCGCCCAATCTGCGGGGCCGCAATCCCCGGTTTTGTAGTCCAGGATGACCAGCTTCCCGTCTTCCAGGCGGTCCACACGGTCCACCCGGATTTGCACCTCGATACCGCCGACTTCCACCGTCCGTATCTCCTCCTGGTCGACCACCATGAATGGCTTCCGCTGCCGTTCCAGCCCCATCCATTCACCGATGATGCGCACCAGCCTGGCCTGCTCGATCTCCGCAAGACGGGCATTGCGCCCGAACCGTCCACCAAGTATCCGCCGGACCTCGGGTTCGACGTGCCCGCGTATCAGGTCCGCCAGCCCTTTTTCCGTGACCTCGAGCAGGTGCCCGTGAGACTTCAACCGTCCCCAGACCCGTTCGAGCACGCGGTGCAGGAGCCTTCCGCGGTCAAGCGCGTTCAGGCCGGGCTCGGGCTCCTCGAGCGCCCTGGCGCCGAGCCGAAGTTCGGCAAAGGCCTTGAACGGACAGGCCGCCTGGAGCTTGAACAGGAAGGTCCCGCCCCTGAGCGCCGCGTCACTGCACGCCGGTCCGTAGTGGTCGTCCAACACTTCAAGCGCGGAAGTGGCGGGAGATCCTTCGTCATCGCCGCGGATTCCTTCGTCGTCGCCGGGCATCCTTTCCTTGTTACCGCGGATCCCTTCGTCGGCGCCGGGTGGCGGCGGGATCCCCAGGCCGGCGGCCGAGGTTTCGGGCAGCATGCGAACGAGCGGACTGACGGCCAGGTCCGCATCCTCTTCCCGCACCGGATAGCTTACGACGACCGAAGGCGCGGACGAAAGAAGGCGGCCGGTGAGCATCCGGGTGAACTCGAGCTCCCGGTTCGGCGACGACCCGCGCAGGCCGTATCGGCGTTGAAGGCGTACCGGAATGAAGGGATCGGGCACGGGATCGGCCGGCCAGGCGCCGTCGTGCAGGCCCATCAGCCAAAGCCGATCGAAACGAAGGCCGGAGCTTTCAATAACGCCCAGGATCTGGACGGGGGCCGGCGCGGATTCCGGTTGAAACTGCCGGGCCGATGCCAGATTCCTCAGCGCATCCACTGCGCCCTGGAGCGGAACGCGTCCGGTCACGTCGTCCAGGTTGGCCAGCTCGGTAAGCGATTTGCTCCAGGCTTCAAGGGTCTGGTATTCGATACTGTCGAGCGTGCGGTCTCCGGGCCATCCGATGTCTCGCAGGAACGCGGAAAGGACCGGCGCCCAGTCACTGGGTAGTCGAGACGCCTGAAGCGTTTTGTACGAATCCGACCAGGTCACGAGGAGCGTCACGAGTCTGGGACACCCGCCCTCGCCCTCGCCATCCCCCCGTCGCTTCCGCACCAGCCCGATCACATCCGAAAAGGACACGTCCAGCGCCCCTCCTGCGCGCAGGTCCACGTCCAGCAAGGCCCGGCCGGTCATTTCCTCCGCGGCCCCGGTCAGAAAGGGGGATCGCAGCACGCGGCCGGCCTGTTCGACGGTGAGATCCCCCGGGTCGATTCCAAGAAACAGGAACGCCGTCTGGATGACGGCATGTTCATCAAGCAGCCGACCGAGGGAAATGTTGAAGCACCGCACAGGGTCGAGATCCGGCCGAAGCCGGCTGCGGGGGTGCAGCACTTCGCCGAACACGCGCTCGATCTCTTCTCTGTGCTGGCTCAGTCCGGGCACGACGATGCCGATCCGGTACGCCGGATCGCGCGCATCCGGATCGCATTCCAGGCACCGGCGCGCCCAGTCGGCGGCGGCGCGGATCTCCCGGCCGGCATCGGCAAAGCCCACGCGGGTGGCGTCGCCGGTTTCATAAGTGTGTGCGCGTACACGGACCTCCACGCCGCGGCGTGCCAGGGCGTCGATCAGGCGTTGCTGCACCGGCGAAAGATCGAGAAACCCCGCGAATTCGATCTCCCCGGGAACCGGTGCCGCGCCCCGGTCGATGAGGTCCGCGACAACCGTGGGCATCTCGGCGCTCGTAATCCAGCCATTACGTTGGCAACGTGCCTGCAACGCCCGGACCCAGCCCAGGAAAGTCCTGGCGTCTACGGATTCATTCCACGCTTCGGCGTCGAGCGGTATAGCCCAGTTGCACACGAGTTCCCAGGATCGGGCAGCGGCCTCCGCCGTTGAGGAAATATCCAGCAACGAGTCTTCGGCCATGGATCGGATGACGTCCTCCCAGATCAACCGTTCTTCGGTCGGACTGAGCAGGCGTTCCGCCGCCAGGTCCGCCGTCGCCGGGTGATCGGATAACAGCTCGTTCTTCCACGTATCCGTCAGCCATGCGGACAGCGGCATGATCTCTGCGGTAGGCCAGGATGCCCGTCCCGCCTCCTCCTGGACCTGATCATGTTCCCGACGGAGTTCGCGTGCGAGGCGGGTGGTCGCGGTGATAACGGTCATGACAACAATATCCGGGTGTATGTGTTAGGCGGAGCAGGCGGAAAAAGGATGATTACGACCCTCGTCCAGGCTCGGATCAGAAAATGTGGCGATGTGCGTGATTCGAGGAAAGCAATTTCTGATTGAAAAACGCGCAATTAATAATAAAATAAATCGAATTGTTATTTAATTTAACCCGTATAATTCGATTTTGAAAGATATTGCTTGACATAGCCTAAGTGTCACCGGCATAAGTAAATAGAAACCATGCACACTTGTTGCAGTTCGATTTGCAGCATAGTGTGCATTGAAGCCGGGTTCTAAGTGAAGCCGAGGTCTAAACATAGCCGGGTTCTTGAAGTATGCCGAAACCAGGTCAATGGCCCATACGGTTATCGAGGCGCGAGCGTGATTATGGATAAACATTGGAGAGGGGAGTTAACGGACCGGTTCGTGTCCGTGGTGGACCAGTTGAATCGCCTGATGTCCGGCGGGAACTGGGTGAGGCTGCGTATACTGGATCTGAACGTCCATCACGTCAACACGCTTCAGGTGTTGAATCAGAACGGTCCGCTGCGGATGAGCGCGATCGCCGATCACCTGGGCAGTACGCAGTCACACGCCACGAATATCGTTAAAAAACTTGTCGACCGGAAGTACCTGAACCGAAAATCGGATCCGGAAGATCGAAGAGTCGTGATCTGCGAAATCACAGCCATGGGAAAACTGGTGGCGAACCGGTACCTGGAACTCGTGACGCAACGCGCGACCAGCATGTCCGAAGCGTGGGACGAGGAGCAACTGGAATCCGTTGTCGCGTCATTGGAGTTTTTCTGCCGCGAAGAAGAGGCATCGAGGCACAGGGGTGGTTCCGGTCTCTGACGGCCGAATCCCTTTCAAACTCCTACTCTGACTCCGCCGACTCCGACACCTACTCCGTCGCGTTCGCCAGTCCGCTCGGTCCGGCACCCCCTGCTGATCACGATCCCCAGACCGGCATCGGGTGGTACGCGCCGCGTGGAGACCGAATCCTACGAGACGGGCAGGTCCCGCAGCAACCCCCGGTCCTGCCCGGTTGTGCAATCCCAGAGCATGGCCATTGACCGATCTCCCTAACCGTCGTTCGAGACCGCTCCGCCTGGCTCGTCGAACGTGATCCGTACGAGGTGGCTTGCCCGCGAAGTATCCAACGGGAGCACAATGACGGAAGCCATGCCACTAAAACCGTCCCTTAAGGTCCCCATGAAGTAGCCCTCCGAACCACGTTTTGATCCGGATTTCAAACTGGACGCAGAATCTCGTGCCGTCGAGACGATGGTGCCCACGGCCGGCCTACACCACCTCAACACCCGGGATGACCGAACAGCCTGCATGAGCATTGACTGTTCCCGTCCCTTCCTTCAGGGTAGTAATCAAGCCCGTCGCGTGATCTATCTGTGCAAAGGATCTAGTTCCGGGAAGTACAGCTCGTTACCACCGGTAAAGTTTAACAGGGCACATGCCAAATACCGGATGTCTACAGCGAGCTTCACAGGCAATTCGAAATCATGAAATTCGAGATGAACACGGTAACATTTCTACAACCGGAGCACCGTTGTAAATTGCTTTTTTTTTCAAAAACCTATTTACGTGTATTGCGCGAATGGTTCATATTCTGTCATGTTTCGGGTTTTAAAAATAACGTATCCAATTCACTGAAGCAATTCTGTATTGTTAGGATCTTAGTTTGGTAATTCAGATGTATGTCACGGATTTACAGATGTTTGCATTCATCAGTGACTGGGGCGGGTACCTGATTGATCGCATCGATTCATGGAAGGAGAATGAATGATTAGCATCATCGTTGCCGATGATCACCATCTGGTCCGCAAGAGCATCGTATCTCTGATCGAAAAGTGGGAGGGCATGGAAGTCGTTGGCGAAGCCGCCGACGGTCACGGGGCTTTGAAGTTGGTCCGACAGAAAAGACCTGACTTGGCCATAGTGGATATCGCGATGCCAATGATGAACGGCATAGAAACAACACGCCAGATTCAGTCGCTGTCCGTCGGTACGAAGGTCGTTATTTTGTCCATGCATACCGATAAACGTGTGGTACGCCAATCGCTTAGATGCGGTGCAAAGGGATACCTCCTCAAGAAATCGTTTGCCGAAGAACTCATGATCGCAATCCGTTCCGTCGGTCAGGGCGGAACCTATCTTTCTCCTTCTATCGCAAAAACCGTCGTGTCCGATTACCTGCGTACGGATTTGGCGGATGAGGCGTCAACAGTGATCGACCAGTTGTCATCCCGGGAAAGAGAGATCGTACAGTTGATCGTAGAAGGGTTTACCAATAAGGCCGTTGCACAGGTCCTCAACATCAGTTCCCGGACCGTTGAAAAGCATCGGGCTGCGCTGATGAAGAAATTGAATGTAACCAGTTTGCCGGAACTCATCCTCAAGGCTACGGAATATCGCATTGCCTTCCTTGTAGACTGACTCTAAGAAAGCCACGCCAGCGTTTTTTCTCGACTGTTTGATCCGACGTCCATGCAACAGCCCTGGACCTCGGGTCCGATTCGCTATGTCTATACGTGTCATGATCGCAGACGAACACCATCTCGTCCGCCACGGGCTACGGTGTTTGCTCGACAAAGAGCGCGAGATTCATGTCGTCCACGAAGCTGCGGATGGTCAGGATGCCATTGAGTCCGTGGCCTGGGTCCGGCCGGACGTGGTCGTGATGGATGTCGAACTGCCAGGGATCGACGGCATAGAAGCAGCTGGCCGGATACGTGCCGCGTATTCCGAGACTCGGGTGGTCATGCTTTCGAAACACTCGGACCCGTTTCTGATCAGCAATGCACTATCCAAAGGCGCCAGCGGGTTCGTATGCCTGGATTCGTCTATTGAGGAGTTGGTCCTGGCCATCCGCACCGCGTATAGAGGCAGCATTCATCGATCCAGAAACCACGACTAGGCCGTATCTACACCTGGCCCGTCCCTCGAAGGATCCCAATCCCTTCCTACAGCTCGTGAACATCAGATCCTGCACCTGATTTCTTCCGGTCAGACCAATCGCCAGGTATCCGAGAAGCTGAGCGTAAGCGTCAAGACCGTTGAGCATCACCGCAACAATCTTATGAAGAAGCTGAACAGTCACAATCTCGCCGATCTGATCCATAGGGCGATCAAACTGGGGCTGATTGACCAGGAAGTATAGACACACCTCTCCTCCCTTCCTCTTCTTCCCTAGACATTCTTTTTCTCATATTCGGTTCATTTCAGCCACTTTGGGTATGATTTACCAATGGAAGTAGTGATGTACCCTATTCCCTTCCGGGACTTCATCCTGTTGCTTCTTGGCTGAGTGTTTCATCCAACATGCTTCCTTCGTAGAAAAGGAGTTCGATTTGGACCGCATCCGAGCTATGTACAGCATCCTCCCGTGTTTCCTGTTTACATTGATCATAGGCACGGGGGTTACCCTGGATGTCGATGCCCGGGTTTCCGCTCATACGGACAACACTTTGAACCTTTCGTCGGATTCGAGCCCAGACAGCTCGGGCGATAACTTCCTCACCGAGGTTGGCGGAAGTCTAAGTGCGACTGAGGAAGTCGTAGCCGCGGATGATGAGCCGAGAATGCCTCGGCGGTTAAGCTACGTCGAGATGAGTCCTAGGTCGATAACGTTTTCGTGGCTAGGTGGCCGGGCGTCGATTGGGGCCACGCCCAGGGATCCCGACGACTATATCGTATCTGGGGCAACTATTAGTTGGTCGAGCAGTGACTCGACCGTAGCGACGGTTTCGGGGGGTCAGGTTACCTCAGTAGGCGACGGAACGGCAACAATCAAGGCTACAGCAACTAAGGACGGTATCAGCGTGTCGGGTTCCACCTCAGTGACTGTGAGCCAGCATCCATCAAGAATGGAGATGAGTCATACGACGATGACGTTCTCGTGGCTTGGCGGCTCGGCGACGATTGGGGCCACTCCCAGGGATGCCAACAATCGTATTGTAACAGGGGCAACCATTAGTTGGGAGAGCCGCAACAGGTCCGTGGCGACGGTTTCTTCGAGCGGTGTCGTGACGGCCAAAAAAAACGGCAGGGCCAATATCGCGGTTACGGCCAAAAAACACGGCGTCAGCGCGTTTGCTATCGTGACGGTAACGGTACGTCAGCAGGTGGACCGCGTCTATGTGAGACCGCTGTCGTCGACGCTCCAGTCCCTGGGCGCCACGACGTCGCTTTCCGCAACACCCAAGGATGCCGGGGGCAATGACATTGCAGGTACAACCATCAAGTGGACGAGCAACAATGAGGACGCGGCGACGGTTGATTCGGACGGTCTCGTGACGGCCGAGGGCAATGGAAAGGCCACGATCACAGCCGAAGCCACTAAGGATGGCGTCAGCGCGTCGGGCGAGGCGTCTGTGACGGTGCTTCAGCGTGTCAAAAGCGTGTCGGTGAGTGCCCCGAAGACAACGCTCCGGTCCATCGGAGAAACGGTACAGCTCCGCGTCTCGGTCGAGGACGCGGAAAAAACCCCGGTATCTGGAGCGTCCATCAGTTGGACGAGCGACAATGAGGACGCAGCGACGGTTGATACGGACGGTCTCGTGACGGCCGTGGGCAATGGAAAGGCCAAGATCACGGCCGAAGCGGAGGGGGGTGGCGGCACTGCGACAGACGACATCACCGTGACGGTGCTTCAGCGTGTCAAAAGCGTGTCGGTGAGTGCCCCGAAGACAACGCTCCGGTCCATCGGAGAAACGGTACAGCTCCGCGTCTCGGTCGAGGACGCGGAAAAAACCCCGGTATCTGGAGCGTCCATCACGTGGTCGATTGTCAGTGGATCGTCCTATGTGACGGTATCGTCGAGCGGTCTTGTGACAGCAAAGGCCAACGGAACGGCCAAGGTTCGAGCCTTTGCGTCGAGTGGCGGCGGCAGCGCGGCGGACACCGTGTCGGTGACGGTGCGCCAGCGCGTGTCCCGCGTCTCAGTGAGTCCAGATTCGACGACCCTTGACTCGATAGGCGATACGCAAAGCCTTACGGCCGCGGTAAAAGACGCCAACGGCAACGCCATATCGGGGGCGACCATCGCATGGTCAAGCAGTGATGAGACCGTGGCCACTGTTTCTTCGAGCGGTCTTGTGACCGCGAAGGCTAATGGAACGGCCACGATCACGGCCGAAGCCACAGCCCCCAATGACAACGTCAGCGCGTCGGGCACGGCGTCGGTGACGGTGTTGGCCCAGCTCGCCAGTGTCGAGGTGAGTCCATCGTCCACAACGCTTTTGTCCATCGGCGCTACGGAGAGCCTTACGGCCGTGGCGAAAGACACCAACGGTGGCGCCATATCGGGTGCGACCATTGTGTGGTCGAGCAGCGAAGAGACCGTGGCCACGGTATCTTCGGCCGGCCTGGTGACGGCGATTGGCGATGGCACGGCCACGATCACGGCCACGGCCACCAAGGGCGGCATAAGCGCGGCGGACACGGCGTCTGTGACGGTGAGTCAGCGGGTCGCCAGTGTCGAGGTGAGTCCGGATTCGACGACATTCCGGTCGATCGACGATACGGTTCAGCTCAGCGCAACGGCCACGGACGCCAACGGCAACGTCATATCGGGCGCGACCATCGCTTGGTCGAGCAGCGATGAGACCGTGGCCACGGTATCGTCGGACGGCCTGGTGACCGCGATTGGCGAAGGGACGGCCACGATCACGGCCACAGCATCTAAGGACGGCGTCAGTGCGGCGGGCACGGCGTCGGTGTCGGTGCGCACCCAGGTTGCCAGCGTCGAGGTGAGTCCAGAATCGACGACGCTTTCATCAATTGGTGATACCGATAGCCTTGCGGTTGTGGTGAAAGACGCCAACGGCAACGTCATATCGGGGGCGACCATCGCGTGGTCGAGCAGCGATGAGACCGTGGCCACTGTGTCGTCGGACGGTTTGGTGACGGCGATTGGCGATGGCACGGCCACGATCACGGCTACGGCTTCCAAGCATGGCGGCAGCGCTACCGTAACCGCGACTGTTACGGTGCGCACCCAGGTTGCCAGTGTCGAGGTGAGTCCGGACTCGACAACACTAATTTCGATAGGCGATACGGAAAGCCTGACGGCCGTGACGAAAGACGCCAACGGCAACGCCATATCGGGTGCGACCATCACATGGTCAAGCAGCGATGAGACCGTGGCGACGGTATCGTCGGACGGTCTGGTGACGGCGATTGAAGAAGGTACGGCCACGATCACGGCCACAGCATCCAAGGACGGCGTCAGTGCGGAGGGTACGGCGTCGGTGACCGTGCGCCAGCGGGTAGCCAGGGTCGAGATGAGTCCAGATTCGACGACACTCCGGTCGATAGACGATACGGTTCAGCTCAGTGCCACGGCCACGGACGCCAACGGCAACGCCATATCGGGAGCGACCATCACGTGGTCGAGCAGCGATGAGACCGTGGCCACGGTATCGTCGGCCGGCCTGGTGACCGCGATTGGCGACGGGACGGCCACGATCAGGGCCGCAGCATCGAAGGACGGCGTCAGTGCGGAGGGTACGGCGTCGGTGACCGTGCGCCAGCGGATCGACTTCGTCGATGTAAGTCCGGGGTTGAAAGGGCTTTATTTCATCGGTGATACGGAGAGCTTTACGGCCGTGGCGAAAGACGCCAACAGCCACGCCATATCAGGTGCGACCTTCGTATGGTCGGTCGACGACGAGTCCGTGGCCACGGTATCGTCGGCCGGCCTGGTGACGGCGATCAGCGAAGGGAAAGCCGTGATCTCCGTCTGGGCATCGAAGGATGGCGTCAGCGTGGAGTCCGGCGCCACGGTGTTGGTACATCCGTGGATTGCCAGCGTCGAGATGAGCCCGACTTCGATGACGCTTAGCTCGATAGGCGATACGGAGAGCGTTACGGTCGTTGCGAAAGACGCCAGCGGCCACGCCATATCGGGTGCGACCATCACGTGGTCGAGTAGCGATGAGCGCGTGGCCACGGTATCATCGGTCGGCCTGGTGACGGCGATTGGCAGAGGGAGAGCCACGATTACGGCCACAGCATCGAAGTACGGACCCCGTATGGAGGGCACCGCCACCGTGAGGGTTCTGCGGATCCACAATGTCGTGGTAAATCCGTCTTCGACGACGCTTAGCTCGATAGGCGCTACGGATAGCCTGACGGCCGTGGTGAGAGACCCCAACGGCAACGTCGAATCGGGCGCGACCATTGCGTGGTCGAGCAGCGATCAGACCGTGGCCACGGTATCGTCAACCGGCCTGGTAACGGCGAAAAGTGAAGGTACGGCCACAATCTCGGCCATCGCTACCGTAGCCGGTGTCACCGTGGAGAGCACCGCCACCGCGACGGTGCGCCAGCAGGTTGCCAGCGTCGAAGTGAGTCCCCCGGCAACAGCGCTTACTTACATCGGCGCTACGGGGAGCCTCACGGCCACGGCACGAGACGCCAACGGCCACGCCATATCGGGTGCGGCCATCACGTGGTCGAGCAGCGATGCGAGTGTTACCACGGTATCGTCGGCCGGCCTCGTGACGGCGACTGGCGAAGGGAGGGCCAAGATTACGGTCTCGGCATCCAAGTACGGCGTCCGCGTGGAGAATTTCGTCAACGTGACGGTAAAGGAATTTCCGTTGCCCACAGGCATTTCAATGTCGGTCTCGCCGTCAGCGTGGGTGGAGAATGCCGGCAATACTACCGTGACGGTGACGGCCACACCGGTAGGTGGTCTATTTCGCGCCGACCAGACGGTGACGGTTTCCGTTGCGGGAAGCGGCGTGGCGAAAGCGGTGGGTTTCACGACGGTTGAGGATTTCGGA
Organism: Gemmatimonadota bacterium; assembly: GCA_026705925.1. GTDB lineage: Bacteria > JAAXHH01 > JAAXHH01 > JAAXHH01 > JAAXHH01 > JAAXHH01. Next base: position 135,232 of record JAPOZT010000004.1, on the reverse strand, counting down.
GTGACCATCGCAGCCGGCTCCTCGAGCGGTTCCGGGACGTTCACGCTCGTGCCGGTCGCCAACAGCGTCGTCAACGTGGACGAGACCATTACGATCAGTGGGACTGTCTCGCCATCAACGGTGCCGGTGACCTCGGCGGTCCTGACGCTCACCGACGACGACGTTCCGACGACCGTACCAAGGGGTCTGCCAGGGAACGCCATTGCGGTGTCCGGAGACGGCAGCCTGAATCTGAGCTGGCATCCGGTGGCCGGGGCAACCGGTTATGAATATAGGTACAGTATAAATGGCGGGGTCTTTCCCAATCCCTGGCCCTGGAAGGACCTGGGAAGCAGCACGAATTTCACGATCCCGGATCTGGAGAACCACAAGACGTACATCGTGCTCATACGGACCAGGAACAATATAGGGACGGGCGCCGTGTTACAGCTGAGCGGTACGCCGAGGCCGAGGCCGGAGCCGCACGATATTCTCCCGTGGCCTGAGAACCTCACGTCTTCCGCTGGAAACGGTCTGATCAGGGTCAGTTGGTCTCCGATTCCAGGAGCATCCAGCTACCAGATTCAGTACCGACTCGAGTACGGAGCCATCCCCGATCCCTGGCCCTGGTCGGCTACGGATACCGACCGTAGCCACACGTTAACGGGTCTGAAGAACGGGACGCGTTATATCGTTCGAGTACGGGCCGTTAACGCGGCGGGTGTAGGCGGAAAGGCAATCAAAACATACAACTCGCCAAGAAATCCATCGGTTCCGGATGTTTCGGTAAAGGCAGCGAATAGGCGGGTGGACGAAGGCGCGTCCATCGCTTTCACGATAGCGGCGTCTTCCGCACCTGCGGAATCGCTGACGGTCAATCTCTCGGTGAGCCGCGGCGAGGCCTTTCTCACCGGATCCGTTCCGACAGCCGCGACGATCGTTCCTGGCCAGACCAGCACAACGGTTACGCTGCTGACCGAGGACGACGTGGTGGATGAGCCGAACGGCTATGTGACGACCAGGGTGGCGTCGGGCGATGGATACAACCTTGCCGCCGCCTTCACGGTCCACGCCTACGTCAATGACAACGATGAACCGCCTACGGGCATCGCCCTTTCGGTATCGCCGCAGGCGGTGTCGGAGGCCGACAGCGCAGCCATCGTGACGGTCAAGGCGTCGCCGACGGGAGGAACGCGGTATGCCACGGAGCAGGCCGTGACCGTGTCGATAGCGGGCAGTGACGCTGCCCGCGCCGTGGACTTCCAGCAGGTGGAAGACTTCGTGGTGACCATCCCCGCGGGTGGGGAGGAAGGCAGCGCGAACTTCGAGCTTACACCCGTGGACAACACGGCGAACAACGCGGACGAGACGATCACGTTGAGCGGAACCGGACCGTCCGGGGTGAGTGTCGCTTCAGCCACGCTGACGATTACCGACGACGATGTCCCGGTCGTCACGATTACGGCCGTGGCGGACTCGGTAGTCGAAGGGGCGTCCGCTGTTTTCACGGCGACCGCTTCGCCCGCGCCGTATGCCGCTTTGCCGGTGAACATTCTGGTGAGCGGAGGTACGGGATTTCTGTCCGACAGCACGCCGGACAGCGTGGTTGTGATCGGTGCGGATGCCACCAGCGCCTCGCTGAGTCTCGGCACCGACGACGATGAGACCGACGAGCGGCATGCCGCGGTGACCGTGTCGGTGCAATCCGGAGCGGGATACGTCGTGGGGCAGGATGGCTCTGCCCGCGTCGTCATCAAGGACAATGAGCAGCCCGACGGTGCACCGGCTGTACCGGGTAACTTCCAGGTAACGCCGGGAGACCGGCAGGTCACGCTCAGCTGGTCCGCATCTACCCGGGCTACGTGGTATGAGGTGCAGTACCGCGTCGAGGACGCGCCGATCCCAGACCCGTGGCCGTGGACGGACGTGGGCAATGAAACGCGTTACACGATCGACGGTCTCGAGAACGGCACGAACTACCAGTTTCGGCTGCGCGCCCTGAACGAGTTGGGTTCAAGCAGTGAGGTCTCAACAGATGCAATACCATCCGGTACGTCCGCCAGGAAACTCGCCCGAACCGTGGCGCCCGCAGCGCCTGCCGTACTTAATGCGCTGGACGACATCACGTTGGAGGCGGGCGATACGCAAACGCTGGACGTGGCCGCCACGTTCACCGGAGACGGGCTGACTTACTCGGCGTCGTCGACGGACGCGAACGTGGCCTCCGCCACGACGACTGACGGCACCATGACGGTGAGCGGCCTGACGAGAGGGACCACCACGCTTACAGTGACGGCGCGCAACGGGGCTGGCAGCGCGGGATACGCCCTGAGCGTCACCGTAACGGCGGGCGCGGCGGAGCGCGCGGCCTACGAGAACGTCCTGGCCGCGATGGGCCGCGGCATACTTTCGAGCGCCCGAGCGACCATGGAGGACCGGTTCTCGGCGATTGGCGGGCAGCGTCGCCTTTCCCTGTCGGGCCGCCGCGTGGATGGCGTGGCGACCGGCGTGTCGGCCCTGGTCGGCCTTGCGGGTTATCACATCCCGCAACACTGGAATGATCAGATAATACCCGTGTCGACGGGCAACGTGGACGTCCTGAGAAGTAGTTCTTTCATCTACACCCTGCCGGGGTACGGCTCGGCGCGCGGCACAGGCGGCGTGACGATCTGGGGCACCGGCAACGTGCAAGCGTTCCGCTCCTCCCCCTCGGGGCTGCGGTACGACGGTGGTCTCCGGACGGGTTACGCGGGTGTGGATATCTCCATGCACGGTCTCGTCGCGGGACTTTCGGTGTCGCGTACGGCGGGTACGGGGGCTTTTCAGACCACTGGAATCCAGGGTGAGATGTCAACGCACATAACGGGCGTGTATCCCTACGCCCACTGGCGGAGCGCCTCCCGTCCACTGGAAGTATGGTCCATCCTCGGCGCGGGACGCGGCGAGGCGGTCGCCTCGGGAGAATCGCGCTACCTCTCCATGCGCATGGCGATGATGGGCTTGCGCGCCCGCTGGATGGACCTGGCGGGACTGGGCCTGAGCGTGGTGGGCCATGCAGGCGCGCTGTCGTTGACGGCGCCCTCCCCGGCGGGACATGGCCTGGGCGACCTGAACGCCGGCGTCCGGCAGGTCCGCCTGGGACTGGAGGGTTCAGCCAGAGGCTTTGGACTGGGCCCATCGCGGCTTACGCCCTTTGCCCAGGTGGCGGGCCGCTACGACGGCGGCGCCGGCGAATCCGGAAGCGGCCTGGAAGTCGCCGGCGGACTCAGGCTGGCCGCTGGCCGCCTGGGTATCGAAGCCCGGGGTCGGATGCTGGCCGCCCATACGGCTTCGAGCTACCGGGAGCGGGGGTTGTCCCTAATGGTCTACGTGAGACCGGTGACCGGCCGCGGAGGATTGTCCGTATCTGTGGCGCCCAGGTGGGGGCACGACACCCGTGCGGTGGATATGACCTGGAGAGACGACGCGGTCGGCGCTTCGGAGACAAGGCACGCCGAACAGTCAGGCGCTGTGAGAGCCCAGGTCGGGTACAGCATACGCTACCCGACGCTCAGCGGACTGGTTGTCACGCCCTTTGGCGAGGCCGACCTTTCTGCCTCGGACAGGCGCCTTATGCGTCTGGGTACCCGTATGGGATCTCAAGAGGGCTTGATGAGCTTCGAACTGGTCGGCGAACGGAGGCAGGACCGCGCAGGCGACGATCACCGTGTCGGACTTCTTGCTCGAATGAGGTTCTAGATCGGGACGACAAGAGGACGACAAGAAGTGTTAAAGAGAGCGATGGCCGTTTCGTTTTTTCAGAACGTAAGCGGCCATTGCGCTTTAAACAAAGGATATGTTGTTCTCTCAGATCACCGACGGACCACCTCACTCGCCAGTACCGTCACCGCTTCGACCAGCGTGTCCAGCTCGGCATCGCTGGTGTAGAACGCCACCGAAATCCGCACGCCGGTCGGTTCGTTGATGTAGGTGCCCCGCTGGGTGATTTGCCAGCGGTTCCGGAGTGCCTCGGACACATCGTTACCCGCCATGCCCTCGATGGCGAAAGCGACGATGCCGGACTGGGTATCGGCGCGGCGCGAGCTGATGACCCGCACGCCGGGTACGGCGTCGAAGCGCGTGCGCAGCGATTCCGCTTTGCGGCCTGCCTCCTCCGCGATGGCCTGGGGCCCCCCGATGCCGTCCATGAAATCGAGACTGGCGCGGAGACCCTGGTAGAGCAGGCTCGACGGCGTCCCGGTCTCGTACTGGCGGGCCGTGCCATCGGGCGCGTGCGGCCGCCGAAGGGGCTTCAGTATCCGCTGCGCGTCTTTCCGTACATAGAGAAACCCGGTACCCATCGGCGCGAGCATCCACTTGTAGCAGTTGGTGGCGTAGAAATCGCAGCCCATGTCATGCAGGTCCAACGGGAACTGTCCGACGGCCTGGCAGCCATCCCATAGCGTGAGGATATCGCGCGACCGCGCAAGCGCGCAAACCTCCCGGGCGGGTAACCGGTTCCCGGTATCCGTCGTGACATGGCTAAAGCAGAACAGCCGGGTCCGCGAGGAGATGGTATCTTCCAGCCGATTCAGGAAAACGTCCTTATCCTGGTCGATCTCGACCACCTTGACGACGGCCCCTACCCGGTCCGCCAGGCCCTCGGCGGCCTGCAGGGGTACCGGGTGTTCCTCATTGGTGATGATTACCTCGTCGCCCGGCTTCCAGCTTAACCCACCGAGCACCATGCCGTACCCTTCGCCGGTGCTCATCGTCAACGCGATTTCCCCGGCATCGGCGCCGAAAAAGTCGGCGATCCTGGCCGGCATTTTCGATGCCGCCTGCTCCATCGCGGTGTACTGGTCGGCCGGGCTCACACTGCCGCTGAGCATCTCCTGATAGCCCTCGGCTATCGCCTGATTCACACAGACCGGCGACTGGCCGATTCCTCCGGTGTTCAGGTAGACGCCGAACTGCAGCCCCGGCATCTGGTCTCGGATCTTTGCAATGTCCATGGGGCGCCTTTCTTCCAATCAATCGGGTTTACATTCCGTGACGGGCACGGGCGTTGAGCGGCGCGACGTAAATCGCACTCATTCCGCAAGGTGTCTACGGAAGAAGCCCACGGTAAGGTTCCACGCCTGCGCCGCCGCCGTCTCGTTGTATCGGGGCGTAGAGTTGTTGTGGAAACCGTGGAGCGTCCCCTCGAACATGTGCATCTCGTACGTTACATCGTTCGCTTTGAGCGCTTCCTCGTACTCCGGCCACATGGCGTTGATGCGCCGGTCGGTCCCCGCGTAGACGATCATGAGGGCCGCCTCGATCTTCGGCACGTCCTCGCTCGCGGCCGTGGCGCCGTAGTACGGCACGCCTGCGTCCAGGTCGCTGCCGAGGGCCACCGCGAGGCGATTGGTCATCCCGCCACCCCAGCAGAAACCCGTGGCGCCGAGACGTCCGTTCGAAAGGGCATGGCCTTTTAGAAACCGCGCGCTGTTGATCATGTCCTGGTCCAGCTTATCCCGATCGAGGCTCCGCTGCATGGTACGGCCGTCGTCATCGTTTCCGGGGTAGCCGCCGATCGGAGCCAGGCCATCGGGGGCCAGCGCGAGGAACCCGGCCACGGCCGCCCGCCGCGCTACGTCCTCGATGTAGGGGTTCAGCCCCCGGTTTTCGTGAAAGATAATCACGGCGGGAAAGGGCCCGTTGCCGGTGGGTTGCACAAGGTATCCCCGCATGGTCCCGGAGTTTCCGCCTGGCGACGGGTACTCGACGTATGTCCCCTTGATCCGCCGGTCGGTGAAGGAGATCGTCTGGGCCTCGGCATAGCGCGGCAGGAGGGCCTGCGCCATCGAGAGTGCGGAGACGCCGCCGATCGTGATCGCCGCGGCGCGGCTGAGGAACGTGCGCCGGTCGATATAGCCGTGACAGTATTCGTCATACAGTTCGAAGACGCGCGAGTCGATCTTTTCTTCGGATGGCTTTGATTCTGGTGACTTTGCTTCGGGTGGCATGGGATGTCGCTCCTTAGGGTGGTGGGTGCTGATTTGATTGTGTAGCCGAGGTTGATTTCAGTGGTCGTGATCGCTTGCGCTGGACGTTGGTCTATATCAGAGCACGCTCGCTTGCATGCAGCCGGGTAGCTCCGGCAGGTGTCTATGACATCTAGCTCAACTGAATGTTTGACCGTCATGTGTACGGATTAGCAGGTATAAGTTAGGGGTGAAAGTATCCTGGCGTCAATCCAAAGTCCAGGTATGATCCAGGAACAGGCAGAACATTCGGTGATCCATGCTGTCAGGTAAAAAGAAATCACGAGATCGCTGAACGTAGCGCTGACTATAGCAAATAGAAGGGTCACCGTTTCGATCTATAACCTAATCGATTGAAGGTTGAGAGGAGGAGAGCAAGATGAGTACGCTGAAGGACAGAATGGATGAGTTGCCCCCGGCCCGACGGAAGAAAGTCGAAGAAAGGTCCGAGTAACTGATCGCCGAAGAGATGTCGCTGCGGGACCTGCGAAAGGCACGAAGGCTAACACAAACCGGATCTGTGGATTCTGCCTGTAGAACTAAAGGACAGGATGGATAATGAACAATCCAGGATCGAAAAGAGCACCTGAAGAACCCGATGTATCCCAGGTTGAAATCCAGCATTTCATCAGACAGGTTGGAGACGATCTCTATTTCGGTGTAGATAACATTCGGGTAAGACTAGGCCGAATAGAAGAGAAACTAAAAAACACCGCAACAAAAGAAGATATCGCCAATATGAAAACATGGGTATTGGTCGGTGCCGGCACCGCCGGGCTTTCGTTGCTTGGGGCAGCAGGAGCGGTCGTGGTTGGCCTGATGAACTACTTCAGGTGAAGTTGCCCTGTTTTCGTATGTGGTTTGAAACCCAGGAGTCAAACGATGACCGTGATGTCCCGCGACAACTGGGCATTCGGCGCACAGGTCATAACCGCCGTCGGCATACTCGTAATTGCCATCCTGAGTTTCGTCAATCAGGCCAACAGTGAGTTTCGAAACGAGATCAGGACCGAGTTAGCCGCTATACGGTCTGAGGTCCGGGATATAAACACCCGGCTCGCACGTGTTGAGGGTTATCTACGTGTGTCGGATACTGAGTAGAATGGAGTGATGGAGGTGGGGGGAATCGAACCCCCGTCCGGAAGTGCCTAAGCGGGAACGTCTACATGCGTAGCCTGTTTTTTGGTCTCGTTCCGGAGAACTCCAGCAGGCAGGATTTAACCGGAACCAGCCTCAGTGAAGTCTCGCCTGGCGCCCTGAGGCGCGACGCCCGGCCAGCCTGCTTTATCGTCGCTTTTAACCATCCCGCAGGCGGGGCTGATTAAAAACGGGTTGCGCTAAGTTACCTTAGGCAGCCATTGCATACGAAGGTTCGTCTGCAGTTAATTTTGTTCCCAATGGTTTAACGAGGTTATCGGGGACCTCGGCACGCGATTCCCACCGCATCCACTCCCGTCGAATCCTTTCACCCCCATGTCAAAGAAGGTAGGACATTTGCCCTTTCCTGTCAAATCCACCCGTGTTTGAAGACGCGGGTGCGACCGGGAGAGAGCAGTGCACCGCCAGGGAATCGAACCCCGAACCCACTGATTAAGAGTCAGTTGCTCTGCCAATTGAGCTAGCGGTGCATCCATGAGCGCGGAAGGAATCGAACCTTCGACCCACAGATTAAAAGTCTGTTGCTCTGCCAACTGAGCTACGCGCCCTCGCAGGCGAAGCAAGATAAGCGGTTTCGCCCCGAAGGTCAACCAAATTGCGGCAAACCTGTGCGTGCACTACAGAACCCGCGAGTTTCCTACAGAACCCGTGAATCCCTACAGGAATATGGTAGCGTCCCGGTGCGATCCGACGGAGACGATTTTGACGTCGGTCTTCACCAGTTCCGAAACCCGTTCGATATAGGCGCGGGCTTTATCGGGAAGATCGCTCCAGGTCCGGATGTGCCCGGTGGGCTGGTCCCAGCCCTCCATCTCCTCGTAGACCGGTTCGCACCGGGCGAGGACGTTCGCGTCGCTGGGCAGGTGGGGGATTACGTCGCCGTTCAGCCGGTAGCCCACGCACAGCCGCAGCGTCTGGAGACTGTCCAGCGTGTCGAGCCGGGCGAGCGCCAGGCTGTCGATGCCGTTCACCATGACGGCGTAGCGAACGACCATGGCGTCGAACCAACCGCAGCGCCGAGGGCGGCCTGTCGTGGCGCCGAACTCGCCCGCCATGCGCCGGAACTCGTCGCCCCAACGGGAAGGAAACTCCGTGGGGAAGGGCCCGTTGCCCACCCGGGTGGTGTAGGCCTTGGCCACGCCGATGACCTCGTCGATGCGCGTAGGGCCGACGCCGGCGCCCATGCATGCGGCGCCCGTGGTCGTGTTGGAGGACGTGACGTAGGGGTAGGTCCCGTGGTCCACGTCCAGCAGCGTGCCCTGGCTGCCCTCGAAGAGGATCTCCTTGCCGGCATCAATGGCGTCGTTCAGGTATTCCGAGGTGTTGATCACGTATGGACCGATCTGCCGGGCGAAAGCCAGGTATTCCTCGATGATCCGGTCTGCGTCGAGCGCTTCGGCCTGGTAGATGACGTCGAGGATCCTGTTCACCTCCTCGATGTTCCGCTGCAGCTTCTCCTTCAGCACGCCGTGGTCGTGCAGGTCGACGATGCGTATGCCCTTGCGGGCGGCTTTGTCCGCGTAGGCCGGCCCGATGCCCCGGCCCGTGGTGCCGATGCGCTCTTCTTCCTGCCTCTGCTCCTCGCCGACCCGGTCGATCAGCTTGTGATACGGCATGATGAGATGGGCGTTATGGCTGATGAACAGGCGTCCCCCCACGTCGATTCCGTGCGATCCGAGCATCTCGATCTCTTCCATCAGCGCTTCGGGATCGATCACGGTGCCGTTGCCGATGACGCAGGCCTTCTCCGGCCGCAGAATGCCCACGGGAATCAGGTGGAGGATGTACTCCTGGTCTTCGATCTGGACGGTGTGCCCGGCGTTGGCCCCGCCCTGGAACCGCACGACGATATCGGCCTGCTCACTCAGAAAATCGACGATCTTGCCCTTGCCTTCGTCGCCCCAGGCTGCGCCTACGAGAATGCGAACGGCCATCTTTGCTTCCATCTCCCTCGTATATACCCGGATGGCCGGTCCTGCTTTGAAATCGGGGCCAGGTCCCAGGTCCACAAACAACAAAAGGGCGAGTCATAAGACCCGCCCTCGAGACCGTTAGATCTTACAGTTCATTTTATGTGGTATAGACGAGGAAGGTCAAGAAAAAACGGCTTAAAAAACCAGACAATGTCCATCGCCGGGACACCGCTGGCACGTGGTCCGTACACAGCTGACGCATCGCCAGCGTGCCGCCAGCGCTTCACCCGAGCGCCGCCAGCCCGGCGCCGACAGATCGGTTGACATTCGAGACGTACATGGTACTAATGCAAGAACAAGTGTTTACGAGCGGGACCGCGCGCAGAGCAGGAACGAAAGACGCGAAAGATCCAGTTCAAGAAGCAGCTCTGATTACGGACCCACATGTCCCAATTCGAAAGAGGTGAGGAAGCGAGAACTGCCATGTATTCCTGCATCAACGGCGCGACGACTATGCCCTATACCCTCGAGCAGGACCTGGAAGCCGCGGCGAAGGCGGGGTTCGACGCCGTGGAGATCTGGTCCAGGAAACTCGATGCGTACCTGGAAACCCACGATACTGCCGAGTTGAAGGCACTCCTGGATGCGCACGGGCTGCGAGTGGCCTCGCTCTGTCCCTATGGGCTGGTCGGGTTCTCCGACAACAGGGAACAGCTTCAGGCCGTTGAACATGCGGCGAAGGTGGCCGCGGCCATCGACTGCCCCGTCCTTCTCGTCTGCGCCGACGCGCCGCCCGACGGCATGGACCGGGATGAGGCCTACGATACCATGGCCGCCACGGCCCGCGACTACGCCGAACGGGCCGCCGACCAAGGCGTGAAGATCGCCATCGAGCCCCTTGGGCGACATCCCTTCATCCCCGGACCCCGCGAGGCCCTGGAGGTGATCGAGCGGGTCGGACACGGCAGCCTGGGACTGATGGTGGATTTCTTCCACTACTACAAGTCGGGCGTCCCGCTCGACGACATTCGGGCGATCCCCACCGAATGGCTGCTGATCGTCCACGTCGACGACTGCGAGGACCTGCCGCCGGCCGACCTGACCGACCAGCATCGCGTCTACATGGGCGAAGGCGTGCTTCCCTTGAAGGACATGATGGGCGTATTGCGGGAGAAAGGCTATGCGGGTGCTTTGTCCGTCGAAATCTTTCGGGAGGAATACTGGGAGAAGGACCCGGTGGAGATTTCCGTCGCGGCGAAAGCGGCGTACGACCGGATGATGACGCTCTGAGGCCGGGACCGGCGTTAGCGCTCTCCGCCGGGAACGGGATCGGCGTTGGCGCACCCCATTCGTGCTCGCCGGCAGGGCCGTCCGCGGATCCCACGAGAACCCGATCGGCCCTACTCCGCCAGCGACTTCCGGTATCGCAGGTTCAGGGTCTTCGGATGGGCGGCGCGCGCCTCGTCGAGGCGGCCGACCGGCGTGGTGTGTGGGGCGTTCCGGACCAGATCCGGGTCGTTTTCCACTTCTTCGGCGATGGCCGTCATGGCGTCGATGAACCGGTCGATGGACTCCTTGCTCTCGGTCTCGGTGGGTTCGACCATGGCCGCCTCGGGCACGATGAGCGGGAAGTAGATCGTCGGTGCGTAGAAACCGTAGTCGAGCAGGCGCTTGGCGATGTCCAGCATCCGGACGCCGTGCTCGCGGAACCGGGTACCGGAGGCCACGAACTCGTGCTGGCAGGGCACTTCGGCGGGAATGGGCGTCTCATTCTGGGTGCCGTGGACGAGGACGGTGCGGGGATAGCATTTTTCCAGGCGCCGCATGATGTAGTTGGCGTTCAGGATGGCGTTCTCGCTCACCTGGCGCAGGCCGTCGGGACCGTTGGCCCGGATATAGGCGTAGGCCCGGACCATCATGCCGAAGCTGCCGCCGAAGCCGCGGACCCGGCCGATAGAATCCGGGCGGTCGTAGTCGAACCGGTACGCGTCGCCGTCCTTCACCGGCACGGGCGTCGGCAGGAACCGGACCAGGTCGCTCCGCACGCCTACGGGTCCTGCGCCCGGACCGCCGCCCCCGTGGGGCGTGGAAAAGGTCTTGTGCAGGTTGAAGTGGACGACGTCGAAGCCCATGTCGCCGGGCCGGGTGATGCCGAGCACCGCGTTGAGGTTCGCCCCGTCCATGTAGAGCAGCGCCCCCGCGTCGTGGACGATGTCCGCGATGGTGCGTATCTCCGATTCGAAAAGCCCCAGCGTATTCGGGTTGGTGAGCATGAAGGCGGCCGTCTCCCCGTCGATCAGCTCCGCCAATTGGCCGGTGTCCACGAGCCCCTGGGCATTGGTCGGGATCTGCACCGTCTCGTAGCCCACCAGGGTGACGCTGGCCGGGTTGGTGCCGTGGGCCGAATCGGGGATGATGACCTTGCGCCGGGCATGTCCGTGCGCCTCGTGATAGGCCCGCATGATCATCAAGCCGGTCAGCTCTCCGTGGGCGCCAGCCGCGGGCTGCAGCGTGACCCCTTCCAGTCCGGCGATTTCCGCGAGATCCCGCGAGAGTTCGTACATCAGCTGGAGGCCGCCCTGGCAGGTCTCGTCCTGCTGCATGGGGTGCAGGCGCGCGAATCCCGGCAGGGCCGCCATGTCCTCGTTGACCTTCGGGTTGTGCTTGATGGTGCACGAACCCAGAGGGTACATGGCCCGGTCCGGATGATAGTTCAGGGTGGACAGCCGGGTATAGTGGCGGACGACATCGACCTCGCTGACCTCGGGCAACCCGGGCGGCGTGGCGCGGAGGTCCGCGTCGGGCAGGTACGACGAAACCGGCTTGACGGGCACGTCCGGCGCGGGCAGTGAGACTCCCCTTCGTCCGGGGGAGCTCAGTTCAAATATAAGCGGTTCCGACAAATTACATCCTCTCCATACTCAACTGAATCGCCCCAGCGCTTCGACCAGCCGGTCGATCTGGGCGCGTGTACGCCGTTCCGTCACCGCGATCAGCAGGCCGTCTTCGATTTTCAATGACGGGAAGCGTCCCAGGTCGATGCCGGCCAGCAACCCATCGTCAGCGAGCCGGGTAACGATCTCACCGGGAGCGGCCGGCGTCCGCACCACGAATTCCTTGAAGAACGGCCGGTCGAAGGCGAGTTCGTAGCCCTGCAGGTCCGCGATGCGCGCCGCCGCGTAGTGGCTCTTGTGAAGGCACAGTTCCGCGACCTGCTTCAACCCCTCTTTCCCTATCAACGACAGGTAGATGGTCGCCATCAGGGCATTGAGCTGCTGGCTGGTGCAGATGTTCGACGTCGCCTTGTCCCGCCGGATATGCTGTTCGCGGGCCTGCAGCGTCAGGACGAACCCCCGGCGCTGCGCCTGGTCGACGGTCTGTCCCGCGATGCGCCCGGGCATGCGCCGGACGAAGCGGTCCCGTGCCGCGAAGAAACCCAGGGCCGGGCCGCCGTAACTCACCTGGTTGCCCATGGACTGCCCCTCCCCCACGGCGATGTCCGCGCCGTAGGCGCCCGGAGACTCGATGACCCCGAGGGAGATCGGGTCCACGGCCATGACCAGGAGGGCGCCCGCGCCGTGCACGACCCGTTCCAGGTCGCGCATGGATTCCAGGCAGCCGTAGAAATTGGGATGCTGTACGATCACGCAGGCCGTATCGTCGGTCAGAGCCGACGCCAGCAAGTCGGGATCCAGCGCGCCGTTCGGGCAGGGCAGCGTCTCCACCTCGATGCCCGGCCCGTGGGCGTAGGTACGGACCGTCTCGACGTAATGGGGGTGCACGCTGCCTGCGAGAATCACGCGGTCGCGCCCCGTGGCCGACCGGGCCAGCATGGCCGCTTCCGCCGTCGCCGAAGCGCCGTCGTACATGGAGGCGTTGGCCACCTCCAGGCCCGTCAGCTCGCAGATCATCGTCTGGAACTCGTAGATGCCCTGGAGCGTGCCCTGGCTTACTTCCGGCTGGTAGGGCGTGTAGGAAGTCAGGAATTCGGAGCGGCCGGCCAGGTGGCCGATCGCGCTGGGTACGAAGTGATCGTACATGCCGCCGCCCACGAAGGATGCCATCCGGTCGGCCGAACCGTTGCGGGCGGCCATCTCGCCCATCGTATCGTGGAGTTCGAGTTCCGACAGGGCGGACGGGAGGTCCAGGGGGCCGTCGAGCCGGACATCGTCCGGGACGACGGTCAGCAGTTCTTCGACCGACCCGATGCCGATGGCTTCCATCATGGCCCGGCGGTCGGCGTCTGTGTTGGGGATGTACGTCATGGATGCTCCGCAGGGACCGGGCTCTCAAGCGCCAGCGTAGGAATGATGGTCTGCGGCCGCCTCAGGCGCCAGTGCAGAATCTATCGACTGCGACGGTCATCTGGGCGATGAAGTATCGTTCGACCGCGGCCGCCTCAGGCGCCGACGAAGGACCGGTAGTCCGCGGCGGTCATCAGGCTGGTGAAGGCGCCCGCGTCGTCCACCTTCAGCCTGATCATCCATCCGTCGCCGTAGGGGTCCTGGTTGACCGCCTCGGGGTTGTCTTCCAGGTCGTCGTTGACCTCCGTCACGGTCCCGCCCATGGGACTGTAGAGGTCCGATACGGTCTTCACGGCTTCCACCGCCCCGAAGACGCCCATCTCGGCCACCGGGTCGCCTTCCGAAGGCAGTTCCACGAAGACGATGTCGCCCAGTTCAGACTGCGCGAAGTCGGTGATGCCGACGGTGGCGATGTCGCCCTCCAGGCGCACCCACTCGTGTTCGGACGAATAGCGGAGATCTGAGGGCGTGTTCATGCGTTCCTTTCTCCGGCATATGGGCCCGACGAGGGCCGCCGCTGCCGGTCAATTGTCAACACCGGCGCCTGGGTCCGATGCGGACCGCCGCTGCCGGTCAATTGTCAACACCGGCGCCCGGGCCCGACGCGGGCTGCCGCCGGTCATTTCGTCAACTCAGGGAACTCAGGGATTCAACGAAGTCCGTATCCGCCTGCCCGGAACGGAAGGTCGGGTGTTTCAACATGAACTGGTGGAACGGTATCGTCGTGTCGATGCCTTCGACGATAAACTCCTCAAGGGCCCGCTCGGTCCGCGTCATGGCCTCCTCCCGGTCCTTTCCCCAGACGATCAGCTTCGCCAGCATGGAGTCGTAGAAGGGCGTGACGACGTACTGGGCGTACACGTGGCTGTCCACCCGCACCCCGTAACCGCCTGGCGTGTGAAAACTCGTGATCTCACCCGTGGAGGGCATGAAGTTCCGGTCCGGGTCCTCGGCGTTGATCCGGCATTCGATGGCGTGTCCCCGCATTTGCACATCTTCCTGCGCGAACCCCAGGGGATGGCCCGCAGCGACGCGGATCTGTTCCTTTACGAGGTCCTGTGAAACGACCATTTCCGTCACGGGGTGTTCCACCTGGATGCGCGTGTTCATCTCCATGAAATAGAACTGGCGGTCCTCGGTCACGAGGAACTCGACGGTGCCCGCGTTTTCGTAGTCGATCGCCCGCGCCGCGCGCAGGGCGGCCTCTCCCAGCCCGGAACGCAGTTCGTCGTCGACAAAAGGGGACGGCGACTCCTCGATGAGCTTCTGCCGCCGCCGCTGGATCGAACAGTCCCGCTCGCCGAGGTGGACGACCTGGCCGTGACGGTCGCCCAGGACCTGCACCTCGATATGCCGGGCCTTTTCTATATACTTTTCCAGGTACAGGGCGGGGTTGTTGAAGGCGTTCTGGGCCTCTCGCGAAGCCAGGCGGAAGGCTTCGCGTAACTCTTCCTCGTCGCGGACGATGCGGATTCCCCGCCCGCCGCCTCCGGCGGAGGCCTTTATGACCAGGGGAAACCCGATCTCCTTGGAAGCCTCAACCGCGGCTTCCTCGTCGTCGACGGTGTCTTCCGTACCCGGAATGGTGGGGACGTCGGAGGCCGCCACCGTCTTACGCGCTTCGGCTTTGTCGCCCATGAGGCGGATGGCCCTGGACGGCGGTCCGATGAAGGCGATATCGCAGGATTCGCAGACCTCGGCGAAGTGGGGGTTCTCGGACAGGAAACCGTATCCGGGATGCACGGCGTCGGCGTTCATGATTTCCGCCGCGCTGATGATGCGGGGTATGTTCAGGTAGCTGTCGTTCGGCGCGTTGCTGCCGATGCAGACCGCCTCGTCGGCGAAGCGGACGTGGAGGGAGTCCTGGTCCGTTTCGGAGTGGACGGCCAGCGTCGCGATGTTCAACTCTTTACACGAGCGGATGACGCGCAGGGCGATCTCGCCGCGGTTGGCGATGAGGATCTTCTGGAACATCGCTTCCTATGCCGGTTCGATCAGAAACAACGGTTGGCCGTATTCGACGGGCTGGGCGTCTTCCACCAGGATGGCCATCACGCGCCCGTTCAATTCGGACTGGATGGGATTCATCAGCTTCATGGCTTCGATGATGCACAGCTGCTGGCCGGTGCTGATCCGGTCCTGCTCCTGAACGAAGGGGTCGGCGTCGGGCTCGGGTGACCGGTAGAAGGTACCCACCATGGGCGAGGTCACCTCGACGTAGGTACTGTCCGCGGAGTCCGCCTGGCCGTCGCCCTGCCGCACGTGTTCCGCGGGTGGCGCGGCGGCCTGCGCGTGCGTATCCGCTGCTGGTGCGGGGACGGCGGCCGCGGTCGCGCCGGGCGTCATGCGCACGATCCGGATCTTCCGGTCGCCCTCGGCCACCTCGACTTCCTGGATGTCCGTATCCCGCAGCGATTCGATCAGCTTGAGCACCTCATCGATTCCCATGTCAGGCTCCTCGGAAGGGCGGTTACACCCGTTCTACGTATTCGCGGGACCGCGTATCGATGCGCAGCACGTCGCCGGTGTTGATGAACAGCGGGACCTGCACCACGGCGCCGCTCTCGAGCGTGGCCGGCTTGGTGCCTCCCGTCGCGGTATCGCCGCGGATACCCGGATCGGTCTGCGTAACCTCCAGCTCGATGAAATTCGGCATCTCGATGCCTACGACGCCCTGGTCCGCGGTGAGTAGTTCGAGCGTCATGCTGTCCTTGATATAATCCTTGAAGTCGCCGATGATCGACGCGCCTACCGGAACCTGTTCGTAGGTCTCCAGGTCCATCATGTAGTACATGTCGCCGTCGGTATACTGGAACTGGAACTTGCGCCGTTCCACCCGCACGTCTTCCAGCTTGTCCGAGGCCTTGTAGGTCTTTTCGATCACGGCCCCGGTGTGGATATGCTTCAGGCGGGTGCGCGAAAAGGCCGTTCCCTTGCCCGGTTTGATGTGTTCGCAACCCGTGATGAAGTATATGGATCCATCGATCCTGATGGTCATACCGGTGCGCAGGTCCGTAGCGTTCACCATAAAATCGGGCTGGTCTCCTTTGACGGCTTCATCGGCCGTTACGCGGCATCCGGTTCACCGACGGTACTTCGGCGCAGCACCGTCGGAACTACTGCGCGCCACCGTCGAAATTTCAGCGCGCCGTGGATCAGGTCCGGGCGGGAATAAAGCGTCCTGATTTAAAGGGTGGGCAACGGGATTCGAACCCGCGACCTCCAGAGCCACAGTCTAGCGCTCTAACCAACTGAGCTATGCCCACCATCACCATCAAATGGAGCAGGCAATATAGGCGGGATACCAAACGGCTGTCAAGGGAATTGTCGGGCATCCGGCGTCCCCGTTTACGGCGTCCCGTCCACGGTTTCGAAGACCGTCTCCGCCTCTTCCAGGGGACGGCGGACGACGGTTTCAGGGAGACGCACGTCGATGTCTGACGGCTGCAGACCGCGATTGACCGACTGGGTCCGGTAGATCAATTCGAACGTCCCCGCCCCGGGGCCGTCCCGGGTGATGCGGACGCGGTCCGGCCTCCAGACCCTGTTCCGGTCTCGAAAGCGTTCGAAGGTCCTGGTGATTGAACGGGTGTCGAAACCCCGGCTCACCGGAGATTCCGACGCTTCGCGCGTGACCGTCATCCTGCCCGTGTCGATCCACAGCGTCCGCCGCACTTCATCGTCCTCAAGCGTGACGGCCGCCAGGTTCCCTTCGCGGCGGTAGTCGGCTACGGGCAGCCCTTGGTACCTGCCGGGCGTTATGGTCCCGGTCACAGCAGCGTGCACGTCGTTCAGCGTCAGGTCGAGCCCCGGAACAGGCGCGTCGCGCGCCTCGAGCGTACCTTCGAACACCGTGTTTTCCCGGGGCATGTACAGCCGCACGCGGAGGTCGTGGATCAGGACGACGGCGAGAATCTGGAAGAGGGCGCTGTGCACGTCGATACGGTACCGTGCCGGACTGAGATACCGAATACGGAGGGACGCGCGGCCCCGGCGGTCCGCGTAGGAAGTCCTCACAACCGCACTGCCCCTGAAATCCTGGAGGCGCCTGGAGGCCGCGTCGATTTCCAGGAGCAGTTGCTCGACCGGCGGGAGCGGCGGCGCTGGAGGCGGAGGACGGCAGGACAGGAGCAGGAGCCCGAGGCAGGCGAGCATCATGGGCCGCCCACACCGTCCGGACGTGTTACCTGGCATCTTGGAGCTTCTGCTGGATCTCTTCGGTTTCCTCGGGGGTTATGTCTTCCATTTCGAGGGCGCGCTGCCAGTAACGTACAGCGCTTCTATGCATACCGAGGCGGTTGTAGATGTCCCCGAGATGGTCGTGTACCGTGGCGCTCGTGTCTTCGAATTGCAGGGCCTTTTCCACGTACTGCCGCGCTTTCCGGTAGTCGCCCAGCCGGTAATACACCCATCCCAGGCTGTCGAGGAACGCGCCGTTTTCAGGAGCTTTCTCGAGGGCTTTCTCGATCATCACTTTGGCTTCTTCTAGCCGCAGGCCCCGGTCGGCCAGGATGTATCCCAGGTAGTTCAGCGTGTAGATGTCTTCGGGATCGATTTCAAGGGCGGTCTCGAAGGTGGCCACGGCTTTCTCGAACTGCCCCGACTGGTCGTAATTCTGCGCCAGCAGGAAATGGAGGCGGTGGTGGTCGTTGAACCGCTCGACCGCTTCTTTCGTGATCGAGATGGCTTCTTCGTAATCTTCCTGCTCGGTATGGGCGTAACCCAGGTAGAACCACAGGTCTGGGTTCCCGGGCGCTTTTTCCAACCCGTCGCGAAGGACCTGGACACCGGTCTCGTAATCCTCCTGGCGCAGATGGGACAGGCCGAGATTCACCCACCCTCTACCGTCCAGCGGGTTGAGCTCCACGACCTTGCGGAAGTGCGCGCCGGCCTGGTCGAATTCCTCCCGGGACATGAAACTCACGCCCAGGTACAGGTAGAACTCGGGCAGATCGGGCAGGATCGACAGGGCCTGGGTGAGCACGCGTTCGGCCTGTGCGAACTGTTCCTGGCGGAGATAGGCCAGGCTCAGGCTGATCCACCCGCGCGGATCATGTCGGTTGATGCCGATGCTCTTCTGCGACTGGTCGATGGCCTGGTTGTACATCCCGTTTTCGAGGTAGACGTTCGCCAGGTTCAGGCGCAGGGTTACGTCATCCGGCAACTGCTCCACGCCTTCGTGCAACGCGGCGATGCCCTCCTGTGTCTGTCCCTGTTCCATGAGGGCGTATCCCAGCGAAATCCAGCTCCGTCCGTGTGCGGGATCCGCGGCGACGGCCGACCTGTACGCGTCGACGGCGAGGGGATAGTCGCCGGCTTCCTGGTAGACGAAGCCCAGGTTCAGGTAGAGATCGGGGTGGTCTCCCAGGACGCCCAGGCCCTCGTTCAGCGCGTTCACGGCCTGTTCAGTTTGTCCGGTGGCGCGATAGGCCATCCCCAGGCCGATCCGGTATCTCACTTCGCGTTCGTCCAGGGCGATCGCCTGCTGCAGCGGCGCTACAGCCTCCGCCGGCTTGTCCTGGTCGAGCAGCACGTCGCCCAGCGTACCATGAAGTTCCGCCGAGCCGGGGTGCAGTTCGAGGCCCTCCCCCAGGATGGAAAGCGCCTGCTCCTGGCCACCCAGATCCTGGTAGGTCTCTCCCAGTTCCGCCCACAGGGCCGGGGAGGTCCGGTTGTGCTCCAGCAGCACGCGGTACTCCTCGACCGCTTCGCCCGCCCGGCCGAGGAACCTCAGGAGCTGCGCGAGCCGGTGGCGCAGGGCCGCTTCCCGGTCGGGGCCCAGTGCGATAATCTCACGGTACATGACGACGGCCCGGTCCCACTGCCGCCTTTGCTCATAGATCTCCGTCAGGCCCACCCGGGCGGGGATCGAGTCGGGATAGTCATCGAGCACCTTCTGCAGCGCGATGACCGCCTTGTCGTACATCCCTCTCTGCTTGTAGACATCGGCCAGTTTGAAGTGGAATTCGGGATTGCGCGGCGCCAGGCGGCTCACCGTTTCCAGTTCTCTAAGTGCGGCGTCCGGATCATTCAAACGGCTCGCAAGCTGGGAAAGGGCGATATGGGCCTCGATGTGGCCCGGTTCCAGCGCGACGACCCGTTCGAAAGCGGCCCGGGCCGGCACGTACCTGCCCAGTTCGGCCTGGTATCTGCCCAGTATGAACCAGGAATCCGTGGCCGTCGAATCGAGCTCCACCGCCGTGGTGGCGTGTTGCTGCGCCTTGTCGCGCTCCGTCACGCGGTAGTAGGCCCGGGCGAGGGCGGTGTGGATTTCCGCCGAGGTGGAATCGTACTCCAGCGCCTGTAGGTAGGATTTGATCGCGTTGGCGGGATCGTTCCTGGCGTCGTGAAGGCCGCCCTCCGCGTAATGTTCCAGGGCCCTTGCCCGGTCCACCTGTCCGAACGCGTACTCCCGGGGACAGACGGCGGCCAGCATCACGGTGACGACGAGGACGTACCACGTACGACCGGCGGCGCCGAGACTTCTCCCGGAACGCATGTGCCCTCCCTTCGCCGCGAAACTACCTGAAGATCCGTGTGACATCGTTGAATACCACGAACACCATCAGCAACAGCAGCAGGGCCATACCCGTCTGCTGCCATACCAGCCGATACTTGAGGGAAAGCGGACGCCGGATGACCTTCTCGACGCCCAGGATGAGCAGTTGGCCGCCGTCCAGCGCGGGTATGGGCAGGAGGTTGAGGATGGCGAGGTTGATGCTCAGAAAGGCCATGAAACTGAAGAGGCTGCTCGCGCCCTGGCGGGCGCTGTCTCCCGCCATCTGGGCGATCGCGATGGGCCCGCCCACCGAGTCGGTGGACACCTGCCCCATGACCAGTTTCCCGACAAAGTCGACGATGGTAAAGGTGACGGCCACCAGTTGCGTCCCGGCCAGCCCGGCGGAGGTGGCGATTCCGATCGGGCTGCGTTTGATGTGGTCCTGCTGGGTGATGCCGATCTGGCCGATGTCGATGACGTCTCCGGTCTCCCGGTCCAGGTCCTGTGCCGTATTGGGTATGATGATCACCTGGTGGGACTGGCCGTTCCGGGACCACGACAACGTGGTCTCCATGCCCGGCCGGACGCGTATCTGCTCGACCATCTCGTACCACTGCGTGACCGGAACGCCGTTCACGGACGTGATCACGTCCCCGGGTCTCAGACCGGCCTGCTCGGCGGGTGAATCCGGGATGACCGTGCTCACGGCCGACGCGCGGAAATAGTCGAGCCCGCCCAGCCGTTCCGCCGTCCCGCCATCGTCGTACCGCACCTGGACCGTCCGGTCCTGCCCGTCCCGGCGCAGCTTCAGGGACAGGGACGCCCCCGCGCCGGTCGCGAGCCGTTCCCGGACATCCTCCCAGGTATCGACGGCCGCCTGGTCGATTTCGAGGATTTCATCGCCGACCTGCAATCCTGCCGCGGCATAGGGGCTTGCGACGTCCACCCGGCCCACGGTGGTCGTATCGACGAGCATCACACCCATGGTCGCGTAGAACAACCAGAAGATGATGAAGGCGAGGATGAAATTCGCCCCCGGACCGGCCGCGATGACGAAGGCGCGGGCCCCCACGGACTTGGACTGGAATTCCCACGGTTTGCCGACTTCCTCTTCGGACTGGGCGTCGGGCCGCTCCCCGGCCATGGACACGTATCCTCCCAG
The DNA here is from genome assembly GCA_026705925.1 of Gemmatimonadota bacterium. GTDB lineage: Bacteria > JAAXHH01 > JAAXHH01 > JAAXHH01 > JAAXHH01 > JAAXHH01. The sequence goes on along the minus strand of JAPOZT010000004.1, from coordinate 114,209 downwards.
GGGGATCCAGGAGATACAGTACTCGGTGTCCCCTACCTTCTTTCCGATCATCTTGGGCGGAAAGCCCAGGGAGAACCGTTCCACCCTGATGCCCATGCGCTTGGCGGCCAGGAAATGGCCAAGCTCGTGGAAGAAGACCAGCAATCCCAGTACGAAAATCGCCGATAACACGGTGGTCAGCATGCCCATGTCTCCGTTCTGCTTCTGCCGTCTCTGATCCGTTTGCTTCCGATGTTCCCGGTGTTCCCCCGCCCCTGCAGGCGCGCGGCAATCAATTATGGAATATACAGGTTTTCGGCACTATCCTGCAATCAACTTTTCCTCGCAGAACGACCGGGTCCACCGGTCCGCCGCCATGATGGATTCCAGGGTGACGGGCGCCGTGAGATTCGTCGCGGCCAGGTGCCTGTCCATGGCGTCGGCGATGATGCGCGGTATGTCGGTGAACCCGATCCGCTGCCGGAGGAAGGCCTCGACGGCCATCTCGTCGGCGGTGCTCAGGACGGCGGGCACGGTGGACCCGTGACGGATGGCTTCGTAGGCCAGCCCCAGGCACGGGAACATGGCCTCGTCGGGCGGATCCAGGGTCAGGGACCAGTTCCGCGTGATGTCGAACCGGGGCCAGGGAGATTCAAGGCGCTCGGGGTACGAGAGGGCGTACTGGATCGGTATGCGCATGTCCGTCGGACCCATCTGGGCCAGCAGCGACCCGTCGACCATTTCGACCATGGAGTGGATGATGGACTGGGGATGGATCACCACGTCGATCTTCGAGACGGGGAGGCCGAAGAGCCAGTGGGCCTCGATGACCTCGAATCCCTTGTTCATGAGCGTGGCGGAATCGATCGTGACCTTCTGTCCCATGTTCCAGGTGGGATGGTTCAGCGCGTCCTTCGAAGTCATGCGCGCCAGGGCCGCGGGCGCGCTGTCGCGGAAGGGCCCGCCCGATGCCGTGAGGACCACGCGCTGGATCCGGTCCGGGTCCTGTCCGGCCAGGCACTGGTGCACCGCGCAGTGTTCGCTGTCCACGGGCAGGATCTCCACCCCGTTGCACCGCGCCGATTCCATCACGATCTCGCCGGCCATGACCAGGATCTCCTTGTTGGCCAGGGCGATGGTCTTGCCCGCTTCGATCGCCCGCAGCGTGGGGACCAGCCCCGCGCTGCCCGGAAGGGCGCTGATGACCAGGTCCACGTCGGGGTGGGTGACCGCTTCGATCAGGCCCTCCTCACCGGTGTGGATCGACGGTCCGGGCTGACCAGGCTGTCCGCCGCCTCCTCGCGCGAACCCGGCGGCCTGCCTGGCACGTTCGGCGCATTCCGCGTCCCGGACGGCAACCATGCGCGGGCCGAAACGTGCGCACTGCTCCTCCAGCAGGTCGATCCGGCTCCTGGCCGTCAGGCTGTGCGCCGTATACCGGTCCGGAAAGGCCGCGATGACCTCCAGCGTCTGCGTGCCGACCGAACCCGTCGAGCCCAGGATGGCGATGCGTTTCATGGCTAATCTATGCTCCGTCCGTCTGTTCGGGCCGTCCGGGCCGTCCGCTGCTTCATCCGGTCACGTAGGCCAGGTAGTAATACACAAAAGGCGCCGCGAAGAATACGCTGTCGAACCGGTCCAGGATGCCGCCATGTCCCGGGATGATGCGGGAGGAATCCTTCAGGCCGGCGTCTCTTTTCACCAGGGACTCCGCGAGGTCGCCCAGCTGGGCGACGATGGCGCCGGCGGCGCCCAGGACGACACAGTGCAGCGGACTGAGAAAGGGAAAAAGGGCGTACTGAAGTGCGAACATGAAGGCGACGGCGCCGATCAGCCCCCCGACGGCGCCTTCGACGGTCTTGCTCGCGCTGACGCGGCACAGCAGCTTATGGCGGCCCATCAACCGGCCCGTGAAATAGGCGAAGGCGTCGTAGGACCAGGGTATGGCGATAGCGAGCAGGGCCGGCGTCATGGCCCACTCTCCCCATTCGACGACGTCCGCGCCGTCCATCGGCCACTTGCCCAGCAGGATCAGGTGGCTGCCGAGCAGGCCGATCCAGGCCACGCCGAACAACGTGGCGGCGATGTTGTAAAAGGGGGATTGCACGCGCTTTCTGAATACTTCAGCCGCGGCGGTCGTGAGCAGGAGGGCCGTAAGAATCAGGGGGGTGTGGCGTCCCGCTTCGAGCCAGGCGTCCAGACACAGCAGAATAGCCGCGGGTACGCCGACGTACCAGTTGGGTTCCAGGTCCCTGGCCGCGGCGATGCCGTGGTACTCGCGCAGGCCGAAGAGCACGACCAGGGTGACGAACACGAAGAGGCTCGTCCCGCCGGCCCAGCAAATGAGCACGATGCACGGGATGAACACCGCGCCGACCAGGATTCGGATCCACGTCTCCGCGAAGGCCGTCATGGAGATGCACTCCGTTACGTGCTGTGTGAGGAGACCTGTTCGCCGGTTCGGCCGAATCGGCGCTCCCTCGACTGGTAATCCCTGATGGCCCCGATGAAGTGGCTTCGCGAGAAATCGGGCCAGAGGACCGAAGAGACCAGGAGTTCGGTATAGGCCAGCTGATAGAGCAGGAAGTTGCTGATCCGCATCTCCCCGCTGGTCCGGATCAACAGGTCCGGGTCGGGCAGGTGCTCCGTGTATAGGTAGGACGCGAAAAGCGATTCGTCGATGGCTTCCGGATCCAGCCGGCCCGCCTGGACGTCCAGGGCGATGCACTGCGCGGCTTCGACGATCTCCTGCCTGCCGCCGTAATTCAGGGCGAAATTAAGCAGCAGGCGGTCGTTGCCCGCCGTCTGCTCTGTGATCTGCTTGATGACCTGCCGGTTGGATTCCGGCAGCTCGTCCCACCGGCCCAGGAAGGAGACCCGGATCCCGTGCGCGCTGGCTTCCTCGACGGCGCCGCGGAGCGATTCGACGATCAACTGCATGATGGCGGCGACTTCACGCCTGGGACGATTCCAGTTTTCGGTGGAGAACCCGAAGAAGGTGAGGATCCCCACGCCGAACTCTCCGGCGCACCGGATCATTTCGCGAACGGACTCGACCCCCGCGGAGTGCCCCTGGTCCCGCGCGAGCCCCTGCTTCTTCGCCCACCTGCCGTTGCCGTCCATGATGAACGCGATGTGGCGGGGCATGCGCTCCGGATCGAGTCCTTCTTCCGAGACCGCCCGGTCTTGCTCTGCGTATCGACCCACGTCACCTCCGTAAGGCCGCCGGCGGTCATGGGTCCGGATGGCCGGTCATGGGCCCGGATGGCCGGTCATGGGCCCGGATGGCCGGTCATGGGCCCGGATGGCCGGTTTCCGCCTAGATCTCCAGGATTTCCTGTTCTTTTACCGAAATGGCGCTGTCGATGGAGGAGGTATGCTGGTCGGTGAGATCCTGGATGGTCTTCTGGTGCCGCTTGCTTTCGTCTTCCGACAACCGGTGGGCCTTTTCTTCGGCCTTGATGCGCTCGTTCATTTCCCGGCGCACGTTCCGGATGCCGATCTTGCCGTCCTCGCCCAGTTTCTTGATCAGTTTCACGTATTCAAGCCTTCGCTCTTCGGTCAGCGCAGGTACCGGCAGGTGGATGACGTTGCCGTCGGAATTCGGCATGAGCCCCAGGTCGGAGGTCTGGATGGCGCGGATGATTTCGGACACCATCTGCTTGTCCCACGGCTGTATCGAGATCGTACGGGCGTCCGGCGTGTTGACGGTGGCGACCTGGTTGATGGGGGTCATGGTCCCGTATGCTTCCACCTGGATGTTGTCCAGCAGGGCCGGATTGGCCCGGCCGGCCCGGACGCCGGCGAGTTCCATGCGCAGCACCTCGACGGACTGATCCATCTTTCGGCTGGTTTCCTTGATGATCTCTTTCGCTTCCACGGTACACCTCTCTGGCGTCGGAAAACCGGTTGCGTTCCTGCCGGCAGGGTTGTTCGGCGGTTATTCTCCGCCCAGTTCGTACCGGACGAACCGTCTAACCATGATGTTCTCGCCCAGCGTGGCCACCGCCTCCGTGATCAGGTCCCGCACCGTCTTGTCGGTATCCCGTATGAACGGCTGTTCCAGGAGGCAGTTTTCCTGGTTGAACTTCTCGATTTTACCCTGGACGATCCGGTCGATGATATGATCCGGCTTGCCCTCGTTCCGCGCCTGGTTCCGGTAGATCTCCCGTTCCTGTTCCAGGACGGCTTCTTCGATCTGGTCCCGGTCCACGGCGAGGGGGCGGGTGGCCGCCACCTGCATGGCGATATCGCGGGCCAAGGTCTGGAAGGACTCGTTCCGCGCGACGAAATCGGTCTCGCAATTGATCTCGACCATGGTGGCGATGCGGCTGCCGGGATGGATGTAGGTATGGATGATGCCTTCTTTCGCCTCCCGGGCGCTCTTCTTGGACGCCGCCATGATGCCTTTCTCGCGCAGGAGCGTGACCGCCTTTTCGATACTGCCTTCGGTCTCCTGGAGGGCCCGCTTGCAGTCCATCATCCCGGCGCCGGTCTGGCTTCTCAACGTCTTTACGTCACTGGCTGATATAGTCATGAAATCGTATGAAATCTAGCGGACAGCTCGGTCAAGATCGGACACGATCGTATTCCGATCATCCGCTACGGCCGCCTTTCTCCGGCCACGTATCCGCTTCAGGCCTGCTGCTCTTCGACCTCTTCGACCTCTTCGACCGGTGCCTCGTCCCCGGGTACAGGCCGTCCGGAATTGCGCAGCCCTTCCTCCGCGGCGCTCGCGACGACTTCCGTGATGAGGCTGATGGACCGGAGTGCGTCGTCGTTACCGGGTATGGGATAGTCGATCAGGTCAGGATCGCAGTTCGTATCCAGGATGCTGACGATGGGGATCTCCAGGGTGTTCGCCTCCGCGACGGCGATCCGTTCCTTGCGGGCGTCCACCACGAAGATGACGCCGGGCAGGTCGCGCATTTCGCGGATGCCGCCCAGTACTTTCTGCAGGCGCTCCCGCTCCTTCTCCAGGCTGGCGGCCTCTTTCTTCGTGAGCGCCTCCATGGTGCCGTGCTCTTTCATTTTCTCGAGTTCTTCCAGGCGCTTGACGCTGGTCTGGATGGTCTGGAAGTTCGTCAACATGCCACCGAGCCAGCGTTCGGCGACGTAGAACATGCCGCACCGCTGCGCCATTTCGATGATGATGGGTCTGGCCTGCTTCTTCGTGCCCACGAAGAGGACGGACTGCCCGTTCTCGACGGCCTTGCGCACGGCGTCATACGCGATTTCGATCTGGCTGAGCGTCTTCTTCAGGTCGATGATGTAGATGTTGTTGCGCTCGGCGAAAATGAACTCCTTCATCTTCGGGTTCCAGCGTCGGGTCTGGTGGCCGAAGTGTACGCCCGCACCCAGCAGGTCCTGTATGGTCGGAATCCCCATAGGCGGTACTGATCTCCTTGTCTGGCAGGCGGTCAGGCCTGCGTCCGGTGAATTAACGCTTAGAGAACTGGAACCGTTTGCGTGCGCCGGCCAGTCCGTATTTCTTGCGTTCCTTGATGCGTGAATCCCGCGTCAGCATGCCCGCTTCGCGCAGCGGCGCGTGCAGGCTTTCGTCCATGTCCTTCAGCGCCCGCGCGATGCCGAGTCTTAACGCCCCGGCCTGGCCGGTCTTGCCGCCGCCGAAGGTCCGTGCGAACACGACGACCTGGTCGTTCATCTCGGTGAGCACCAGGGGTTCCTCGATCGCGGCGACGAGACCGGGCCGGTCGAAGTAGTCGAGCAGCGGCTTGTCGTTGACCTGGTGACTGGCGCCTTCCTTCTTCGCGCGAAGCCATACCTTGGCGATGGCCCGCTTCCTCCGGCCCACCGCGTGGTGTCCATGGGTATCCGAATTCATGCTCCGTTACGCTCCTTTTTAAAGTTCCAGCTCTAAAGTTCCAGCGCGACCGGTTTCTGGGCGCTGTGGGGGTGTTCCGCGCCGGCGTACACGCGGAGTTTGCGAAAGATCTTCCGGCCGAGGGCGTTATGCGGCAACATGCCCTTGATGGCCATGCGCAGCGCCCGGTCGGGATGGCGGGCGGCCATGCGTTCGTAGCTGATCGTCTTCAAACCGCCGGGATAGCCGCTATGGCGGTAGTAGAGCTTGTTCTGCGGCTTCTTGCCCGTCAGCACCACCTTTTCCGCGTTGATGACGATGACGTGGTCACCGGTGTCCAGGTGCGGCGAGTAGATCGGCTTGTGCTTGCCGCGCAGGATCTTGGCCACTTCGCTGGCCAGCCTGCCCAGTACCTTGCCGTCGGCGTCCACGACGTGCCAGTCCCGCTGCAGGTCTTCCTTCTTAACCGTTGGTGTCTTCATAGATGGTACACGCTCCTTTGATGGTACACGCTTCTTTATCCGGTGACGGCCGGTTCCCAAGCATGGTGTGACAGCGCGGCGAGACTCTCGGCGTAGGGCGGTCTGGCCACGCCGCGTTCCGTGATGATCGCAGACACGTAACGGGCCGGGGTTACGTCGAATGCGGGATTGTATACTTCCACTTCCTCGGGGGCGGTGCGTCCGCCCGGTCCCTGGCTTACTTCGGCGGCTTCGCGTTCTTCGATCGGGATTCCGGCGCCCGATTCGATGGACAGGTCGATCGAAGAATAAGGCGCCGCCACGTACAGGGGCACGTCGTGCGCGTCGGCCAGCACGGCCACGCCGTAAGTACCGATCTTGTTGGCGACGTCGCCGTTGGCGGCCACACGGTCCGCGCCCACGATCACGCAGTCGATCCGGCCTTCTTTCATGACCTGGGCAGCCATGCTGTCGCAGATGAGCGTCACGCCTATGCCCGCCCGGTTCAGCTCCCACGAAGTCAGCCTGGCGCCCTGGAGGACGGGCCTGGTCTCATCGGCGTACACGTGGACCCGCTTGCCTTCATTGTGCGCCTGGTACACCACGGCGAGGGCCGTTCCCGCGCCGGCCGTGGCGAGCGCGCCGGCGTTGCAGTGGGTGAGCACCGTCTGTCCGCTGCGGAGCAATGCGGCGCCGTGCTCACCGATCAGGCGGCACGTGTGCTCGTCTTCCGACTGTATGGCCAGGGCTTCGCTGAGCAAGGCGCGCTTGATGTCCTCTACCGTATTGCTCCCGTGTTCACGGACGGTCCGGCGCATCCGATCCAGCGCCCAGAAAAGGTTGACCGCCGTGGGACGGGTGGCCGCCAGCAGTTCCGCGGCTTCGTCGACTTCCCGGCTGAAAGAGGCGAAGTCGGCCGCGCGGCTGTGCTGGACCCCGACGACGACCCCGAAAGCCGCGGCGACGCCGATGGCCGGCGCACCGCGTACTCTCAGCCGCCGGATGGCTTCCGCCACGGAGGCGATGTCCCGGCATTTGGTGTAGACCACTTCGCCGGGCAGGCGCGTCTGGTCCAGCAATACCAGCACGTCTTCGTCACGCTCCCACCGGATGGTCTTGACATTCATGGTGTAATCATCTCCATGAACCGATCGTGGCGGTCCGTAATCTCGGCTTCGGTAAGCGATTCGAGCCGCCTGACACTGAAATCCTCTACGTTGAACGAGGCCATGACGCTGCCGTGCACCATGGCGCGTTTCAGCGCGCCTACGCCCGTCTCACCCGACCGGGCGAGGTAACCCATGAATCCGCCCGCGAAGCTATCCCCTGCGCCCGTCGGATCCACCACGTCGGCCACGGGGTATGAAGGGATGCCGAACCAGGCGTCACACGTGCAGAGCGTCGCGCCGTGCGCGCCTCTCTTGACCACTACCGCCCGTGGGCCGAGCTCCAGGATGCGTTCCGCCGCCCGCACGAGGTTGTGGTCATCCACCAGTTGCAGGGCCTCGCTGTCGTTGATGATCAGCACGTCCACCCCGCTCAGCGTCGACAGCAGGGACGTCTTTTGCCCCTCGATCCAGAAGTCCATGGTGTCGCAGGCGACGACGCCGGGACGTCCGGTTTGGTCCGTACGGCATGACTGGGTCAGCACGTCGCGCTGTACGTCAGGATCGAGATTCGCCAGGAACACGTGATCGTGTGCGCGGTGCCGCTCCGTCAGCACTGGCTTGAATCCGGAGAACACGTTCAACTGCGTGTCTATCGTGCGTCGGTCGTTCATGTTGGCGGCGTATTCGCCCGCCCAGCGGAAGGTCTTTCCTTCCTTCACCTCCAGGCCCGATACGTCGACCTGTCTCTCCCGCAGGAAATCCAGGGACGCCATGGGAAAATCGTCCCCCACGACGGCGATGACGTCTACCGGCGCGTAGAAACTGGCGGCCGCCGAGAAATAGGTCGCCGACCCCCCGATCGCGTCGTTTGCCTCTCCTTCCGGCGTCTTCACCGAATCAAACGCCACCGTTCCGACGACGAGAATGCCCAATCTAAGCCTCGTGTTCCAGCGCGTCCACCCTGTCCCCGGGGACGCCCGCATCGGACGTGCGGATGATTTCACCCGTTGCCGCGTCGGTCGAAACGGCGACCCGCGGCGCGTCTCCCCAGAGCCGCTCGAGTCCGTAGAAAGCGCGGACTTCCGCTCTGAACACGTGTACGACCACGTCCACGTAGTCGAGGAGTACCCACCGCCAGCTCTGTTTGCCCTCCGTGTGCCAGGGCGTCGTTTCCCGTTCCTTGAGATCCGACGACACCTGTTCGACGACCGCCTTGATCTGCGGTTCCGAACCCGCCGTCCCGATGACGAAATAGTCCGTGATGGACGAGAGCCCCCTGAGGTCGATGATTATCACGTCCGCCGCATTCTTGGCCAGCATGGAAAGGGTCGCCTGCTCCGCGATTTCCTGCGATGCCAACGTCACGATCAGTCGTTCTCCACGGAAAAGAGCAGTTCGCCGTAATCCTTGCCGATCACCACCGATACGTCCACCAGGCGGTCATCGTTCCGCTGGAGCAGGACGTATTGCGTACCCAATGCGTTTCCGACCGCGCGGGCGGCCTCGGACGGCCCGTCCGTTCCCCTGCGGTCCAGCACGACCGTTTCCCGGTACTCGAAATGGTCGGCGTTGTCGATATTGACCACGTCGAATCCCCGTTCCCGGAGGAATCGCATGGCCCGTTGTCCGATCCCCCGTTCACCGCATCCGTTCAGGACTTCCACCTGGATATGGAAGGCCGAGGGGTCGACGACCGCCTCGACGGACCGTTCGGCGGACGTTGAGAATGCGGACGAGGTCGCCACCGAGTAGACCAGGTAGGCGTTCAGTCCGAGCAGGATGACGATCACGCCTTCAAGCACCCGAACGCGCCAGCGTCCGCCTGGCCCGCGTCCTTCCGCATCGGCGTCCGGCCGGTTTGCGGAGGGTTGGATGACCTGTCTCGTCATGGCGGATCCCACGCGGTACGCGTCCGAAGGTACGGCCTGCTACGGGACCTTGCGACCATCGATATCTGCTTGCCAGAAATAACCGGAGAGCTTACTAGGGGAATACACCAGGAAGGGAAACATAGGTAGGGTACCAACAGTGCTTCATCGACCAGTTCCTTTCACCATGCGATCCCCCTTTGTACCCCGGTCTCGACACAGTTCCGCCGTCAAATCGAACGCTGGTTCGACAGGCGGAATCCGATTCGCTTTCCAGACCACTATATATACAGAGTGAGCGGGTGTGGTGTCAACTGTTTTTTAGCCGTCGCGAGGCCGCGCGCGGTCCCGTTCCAGCAGCCAGGATTCGGCCGCCGACAGTTGCTCCGGGGTGTTTATCCCCATGGTTTCTTCCGGTGTGCCGGCCGGTGCGTCCGCGATGCGGTGACCCTCCCGCCGGAGGATCTCGATGGTGTCCGTCAGGTAGTATTCGCCCTGCCTGTTCTCCGGGGACAGCCGGTTCAGGGCCCGCAGCAGCAGGACCGGTTCGAAACAATAGGTGCTGGTGTTGATCTCCTTGAGCGCCCGCTGTTCCTCCGTGGCGTCCTTCTCCTCGACGATCCGGTCGATTCGGCCCGCGCCGTCGCGCAGGATGCGTCCCAGTCCCGTGGGGTCGTCGACGCCGGCGGTGAGTACCGAGGCCGCGGCGCCGTCCCGGCGGTGCGCTTGGATCAACGATGCCAGGGTGGAAGGACGAATCAGGGGCGTGTCACCGGCGAGTACGAGGACGACACCGCTTTCTCCGGCCAGCAGCGGTCCGGCCTGGCGCACCGCGTGGCCGGTGCCCAGCTGTTCCTCCTGCACGGCGAATTCCACGGGCGGTCCGGTTGGCCCGGTTGGTCCGGGCGATTCGGGCGGTCCGTGCGATTCGGGCAATCCGGTCGATCCGGCCAGTTCCCGCCGTACCGCGTCGGCCTGGTGTCCGACGATGACGATGATCCTCCGTGGCCGGAGCGCACGCGCCGTGTCCAGCACGTAGTGTATCATCGGCCGGCCGCTAATACGGTGCAGCACCTTCGCCAGGTCGGAGTGCATCCTGGTGCCTTTTCCCGCGGCCAGGATCAGCGTGATCAGATCGCCGTTGGCTTCTTCCATCGGGGCTCCGGTTAAGGTGCGGCGAGGTAGCGGACGAGATGGTCCACGGGTTTCAGGTCGTCCAGCAGGTCGGAAACGGTTCGCCCGTGCACCGGATGGACCAGGTTCGGTGAGATTTCCGTCAGGGGAACGAGCACGAAGGCCCGTTGCGCCATGGCGGGATGGGGAATGTCGAGACCCGGCCGTCCGAGGACCAGATCGTCGTAGAGCAACAGGTCGAGATCGATTTCGCGGGGCCCTTTTTCCCACGTAACGGAACGTCCCATGCGCATTTCGACGTCCTTGAGCGTTTCGAGGAGTCGCACTGGCGCCAGCGTGGTCTCCAGGAGGGCCGCGCCGTTGGCGAAATCGGATTGGCCGGCGTGGCCTACCGGCCGCGTCTCGTACCATGACGAGCGCCTGACGATCCGGATCGCCCCATTTCCGGCCAGTTCGCACAGCGCCTGCCGGCACCTGGCGACGCGATCCCCGATGTTGCTGCCCAGTCCCAGCGCGACTGACGCCATTTCGCACCTTGCTGTCCGCCTGGTCCGCCTGGTCCGCCTACCTGCTTCGATGCACGGTGACCCCGGGGGTTCCCGAATGCGGCAGGTCCGCGGCCACACCGGGCTTCCACAGTCTGACCACGACCTGGTCCACAGGGGGGTAGGCGGTAAGCAGTTCGTCCGCCACCCGGCCGGCGACCGCCTCCAGCAGACGGCACGGATCGCCGCCCAGGACGCGTCCCACGCGCCGGCAGACGTCCGCGTAGTCCACGGTATCGGACAGTCGGTCCGTCCGGGACGCCTCTGACAGGTCCAGGCGCAATGCGACGTGGGCTTCGAAGACCTGCCCCCGTGACCGTTCAAGGGCCGTCACGCCATGGTGGCCGAATGTGCGGATACCCCGCACGCTGATCCAGTCTCCGGGCATTTGGCGGATCCGTTCAGGCCAGACTGACCGCGGGGAACGCCCGCTTGCGCAATCGGAATCGCGACATCTGCCGGTCGATGCGGTCGAGGGCGGTACGGATCTGGGCCTCTTCGCCGTTGAAGGCCATTCGGACGTATCCTTCGCCGTATTCGCCCAGGTATGCGCCGGGCACGACGAACACGCCCGCCTTGCGCAGCAGGATGCTGAATCGAACGGAGGAATAGCGGAGCGGCACGGGAAGCCAGACGTAAGGTCCGCCGCCGGGCGCGGGCAGGTGCCAGCCGAGGTCCCGCAGCCCCGTTACCATCAGGTCCCTCTGCGACCCGCACCGGGAAACCATGGCTTCCACGTGCCGGTCCAGACGGGGGAACTCAGCGGCCGCGGCCGCGAGCAGGCCGGGAAGCAATGGAGCATGCAGATGGGAAGTCAACTGGGACATGGCGGCCAGCGCGGAAGGATTGCCCACCGCCACGCCCAGGTCGCGGAACATGCCGCCGGGCAGCACGGAAAGGGAGAACAGCTCGATGCCCACGTTCATCGCGCCGGGCGTCTGCAGAAGGCTCGGGGCTTCGATCCCGTCGTACGTCAGGAAATGCTGCGTCGCGTCGTGACAGACGATGATGTTGTGCCTGCGTGCGAAATCGATGAGTTCCCGGAAGAACGAATGGTCCGCCACAACGCCGGTCGGGTCGTTGGGAAAACCAACGTACATCAGCTTCGCCTGCCCGGCGACCCGGGGTTCGATCTGCTTCAGGTTGGGGAGGAAATCGTTCCGCCCGTGCAGGGGATAGGACTGGATCTGTCCGTTCGCCAGCACGGCGCTGGTCCGGTACGCCGGGTGGGAGGGGTCGGGCGCCAGCACGGTTTCGCCGGGATTGACCAGCGCCATGGCCACGCAGGCCGGGCCGACCGCCGAACCCGCGAAGGGCAGGACCTGGGTGTCCGGATCGATCTCCACGTCGAAGCGGTACGCGAACCAGTTGCTGAATGCCCTGCGGAACGCGTCGCCTGCGAGCCGGGATGTCTCGGCCGAAACTTCCGGACTGCCTGGTCCGTCTGACCCGTCTCGACCGCCGGTGGCCGAATCGGCGTCGAAGGTCTTCTCGATGGCATCGTGCCGTGCGTGAGGGTCGGCAATGCCCGTGGTCAGGTCTATGGGCTCGATCCCCCTGGCGGCCAGTCTTCTTAAGTACCGGGAATGCTCCAGGGGCCGGTTCAGCGGGATCTGGTGAAGCCGTTCCGCGCGTTCTATCACCACCGGATTTCTCATGGTCGCTCCGTCGCCCAGGACCTGTCTTTCGCATCCGCCGCCGGTCTCGGGAAAATATAGAATCGGCGACTGGCCGTCGCAAGAGAAAACCCCCGGTGGAGCCACCGGGGGTTAACCTGCAACCGGTCGGGGACCGGTTCCTCTTCGAAGCGTCGCGCTTAGAACATCGAAGCGTGCCGCTTAGTACATGCCGCCGCCGTGGGGCATGGCCGGAGGCGGGGTGTCTTCGGGGAGTTCCGCCACCAGCGCTTCGGTGGTCAGCAGCAGGCCGGCGATGCTCGCGGCGTGCTGCAGCGCTACGCGGGAAACCTTGGCGGGCTCGATCACGCCCGTTTCCGACATGTCGCCATAGGCATCGGATTCGAAGTTGTAACCGTATCCGCCTTCGCCTTCCCGGATCTTCTGCAGAATGATGGAACCTTCCAGACCGGCGTTTTCCGCCAACTGCCTCACTGGGGCTTCGAGCGCCTTGCGCACGATGCCGGCGCCGACGGTTTCGTCGCCCTCGGTGTCCAGTCCGTTATCCAGTGCGGAAAGCGCGCGGATGAACGTGACGCCGCCGCCCGGCACGACCCCTTCCTCGATGGCCGCCTTGGCGTTGTTGAGCGCGTCTTCGACCCGGGCCTTCTTTTCCTTCATCTCGGCTTCCGTCGCGGCGCCCACGTTGATGACCGCCACGCCGCCCGCCAGCTTGGCCAGGCGTTCCTGCAGCTTCTCCCGGTCGTAATCGGAGGTGGTTTCCTCGATCTGGGCGCGGATCTGGTTGATGCGTCCCTGGATCGCGTCGGTGCCGCCGGCGCCTTCGACGATCGTCGTGTTGTCCTTGTCGAGGTTGACGCGCTTGGCCGTGCCCAGGTCGCCCACGGTCACGTTTTCCAGCTTGAAGCCGGCGTCCTCGGAGATGACCGTTCCGCCGGTCAGGATGGAGATATCCTCGAGCATGGCCTTCCGGCGGTCGCCGAACCCGGGCGCCTTGACCGCGGCGACCTTCAGGGTGCCACGAAGCTTGTTGACCACCAGCAAGGCAAGGGCCTCGCCCTCGATGTCCTCGGCGATGATCAGCAGCGGGGAACCACTCTGGGCGATCTTCTCGACGACGGGATAGATATCCTTGACGGCGCTGATCTTCTTGTCGTGAATCAGGATCTTCGTATCCTCGAGTACGGCTTCCATGGACTCGGAGTCGGTAACGAAGTAAGGCGACAGATAACCGCGGTCGAACTGCATGCCCTCCACGACATCGAGGGAGGTTTCCATGCTCTTGGCCTCTTCGACCGTGATGACGCCATCCTTGCCCACTTTTTCCATCGCGTCCGCGATAAGGTCGCCGATGGTGGCGTCGCCATGGGCCGAAACCGTGGCGGTCTCCGAGATTTCCTTCCGTCCTTCCACGCCCTTCGACATTTCAGCGATCGAACCGACCACCGCAGACACGGCCTTGTCGATACCCCGCTTCAGATCCATGGGATTGGCGCCGGAAGTCACGTTCCGCAAGCCTTCCGCGTAGATGGCCTGGGCGAGCACGGTGGCCGTGGTCGTCCCGTCGCCGGCCACGTCGCTCGTCTTCGACGCGGCTTCCTTGATCATCTGGGCGCCCATATTTTCGTAGTTGTCCTCGAGCTCGATTTCCTTCGCCACCGTGACGCCATCCAGCGTGAAAGTGGGCGAGCCGAATTTCTTGTCGAGCACGACGCATCGCCCCTTGGGACCCATGGTGACACGGACCGCGTCAGCCAGGGCGTCCACGCCGCGTTTGAGGGCCTGCCGGGCATCGGCGTCGAATGAAAGTTGTTTTGCTGGCACTTCTGCTACCCCCTATGTTTCGCCGGGTGGTACCGGGCGATTCCGAGCAAGACGAACAGGCTTGGCTGTACGCACTTTTGAGTCGTCTAAATACTTGTATATTCAACAAGTAACAATACTGAAATTAGCACTCAAACTTCCAGTCTGCTAATATATGAAGGCTCACTAGCGAACGCAAGTTTTTTTTGTGTTGGGTCGCGCGCAAGTTTGTTGCACTCGCGGGATCAGAGCCGCCAGCGGTATTTTGGGACGTTCGCGGGGATGTGACTGTGTGTGGCGCTTGTGGGTAATCCGGAGCTATGTGGCGCTACGCCGCAGCACGGCGATATAGATCAGCGCGGTGGCGAACATGATCAGGCTGTAGGTCGCCGCCGGCATGGTCGCGAGCCCGCCTCCGAACAGCATAACCGCCACCGCGATCGCGAGCGTCCCGTTCTGTATGCCGCATTCGATCGAAATGGCGGTCCGCTGGGTCGGCCCGGTGGCGAACATCCGGGCGAGAAACCAGGCAAGTGTCATCATCAGCAAGTTGAGGACGAGTGTGACCAGTCCGGCCTGTGCGAAATAGGAGACGATGTTGGCGCGTTGATCGAAAATCGCGCCGGCGAGTACGATCATCAACAGCACCGCAGAGACCTTGCGGGCCGCTGGTTCGAACCGAAGTGCGAAGCCTTCCGCGAAGCGGCGGATAAGAAGACCGATCAGCACCGGAACGGCGACAATCAGGAAGACGCTGAGTGCGGCACCGGCGACCGATATGTCCTGCTCCGCCGAGTTACCGATGAACTGCCCATAGGCGAAGACCACGATGACCGGAATGGTGATCACGCTGGCCAGGCTGATCACCGCGGTCAGCGAGATCGACAGCGCGACATCGCCGCGAGCAAACGCGGTCAGGATATTGGAGGTCGGGCCGCCCGGCGCGGCGGCGATGATCATCAGGCCCAAAGCGAGTTCCGGCGCCAGCGGCCACACGCTGGCGAGGACGAAGGCAACCGCCGGCAGCAGGACGATCTGGGAGAGGGCACCCACCACGAAGTCGCGCGGCCGGCGCACCACCCGGGCGAAATCGTCGAAGGTGAGCCCGAGCCCAAGTCCGAACATGATGAAGGCGAGCGCCAGCGGCAGCCCGACATCGACAAGTAATCCCATGAGGCTTGGTCTCCCTTCGGTAGACGACTATGGCCGTGCGTGATTGCGGAGTCTGAGCAGTCTGATGGATCCTGAACGGATGACAAGGGGGCCGCCGTCCTGTCGATCGAGCACCAGGCCGCCCTCCTCATCGATATGGGATACGTGCCCGGCGGCTCCGGCGGGACTGTCGGCCTCGACCGGCAACCCCCGCCATGCGAGCCGGTCGTCGACTTCGGCCAGAAGGGAAGAGGGCCCCGATTCCAGGTAGTGCCCGTAAGCGGATTCGACGGAGGCCAGAATGGCCAGGAACAGTTCCGCGCGACCCACGGGTCGGCCCGACTCGATGCGCAGTGAAGTGGCGGAAGCGGAAAGCTCGTCGGGGAACTGTTCACGGGTGTGGTTTACGTTGATCCCCATGCCGATCACGATGACCGGCTCGTCTCCGGATACGACGCGGGACTCCGCCAGGATCCCGGCGACCTTGCGTCCTCCCATGAGCAGGTCGTTCGGCCATTTGATCTCCACGGACACGCCGGCGGCCTCCTCTAGGACGCGGGCCACGGCCGCGGCCGCGCACAACGTGAGCGGAGGAGTCCGGGCGGCGGACAGCCGGGGCCGGAGCAGGACGGAAGTCCAGATCCCGCATCCGGGGGGCGAAAACCACCCGTATCCGCGGCGGCCCCTGCCGGCCGACTGCTCATCGGCAAGGCAGACCGTCCCATGGGGCGCGGCCTGTGCGGCCAGGTCCAGGATCACGTCATTGGTGGACCCTACCCGCTCGTGGTATTCCAGTACCCGGCCGAAGATCCGCGATGACAGCTTCGCGCGCATGCGGGGCGCGTCGTACCGGTCCTGGTGTCCTGCCAACTCCTCGCTCGGGGAAGGGGGTTTCATCGTCGTTCCGTTCCGGTGACACCGGCGCCAAACCCGGCGGCGGGAGCGGGGCCCGGCCAGGGGTTTCGACGCATCCAATTTCAGGCGGTCTCCACTATGTTCAGACTGATATCGAGCGCCGGCGCGGAATGGGTCAGGGCGCCGACGGAAATCACGTCGACGCCGGTTTTCGCGATCTCCTCGATCCGTTCCAGCGTGATCGCTCCTGACGCTTCGATCACGATGGACCGATCCGCCGCGGTCAACGCGCGGATCCGGCCGACCGCCGTCCGCATTTCTTCATCGCTCATGTTGTCCAGCATGATCCAGTCCGCCCCGCTGCGCACGGCCTCTTCGACCTGGTCCAGGCTACTCGTCTCCACTTCGATGTCGTATCGCCTGCCCGATTGCTCCATGTTTGACCTGCATCTGCGAACCGCGGCGGCGATGCCTCCCGCGGCGGCGATGTGGTTGTCCTTGATCAGCACCATGTCAAAGAGACCGTGGCGGTGATTGGTTCCGCCCCCGTGCACTACGGCCCTTTTCTCCAGGTCGCGGAGACCGGGCGTGGTCTTGCGGGTATCCACGATGCGCGCGCCGGTGTTCCGCACGGCATCGACATACTGCCGGGTCATGGTGGCGATGCCGGAAAGGTGGCGCATGAAGTTGAGCGCCGTCCGTTCGCCGGTGAGCAACGACCGCGCGGCGCCCCGAACTTCGGCGATGGGCTGGCCGGGTTCCACACGATCGCCATCGGTCAGCCGGGTCCGGAACTCCAGGCCGGGATCCGCTTCCCGGAACGTGAGACATGCCGGGTACAATCCGGAAAGGACACCGGACTGCCTGGCCTCGAATCGGGCGCAGGCTACCGTGTCGGGCACCAGCGTCCACTCGGTGGTGACGTCGCCGTCTCCCATGTCTTCCCGCAAGGCGCGGGTCACGATTTCCTCAAGCGACACCGGATCGAAGTTCGTGTCCACGGAATCCTGCTTTCCAGGGTTAAATCCGCCCCTCGCCGGTACGCAGGAACGCACCGGGCAAATGGTCGATGAGATCACCGGCCACCAGGCTGTGCGGCCCCATGGCTTCCGCGCCGAGATCGCCGGCCAGGCCGTGGAGGTATACCCCCAGGCGGGCCGCGTCCCACGCACCGAGTCCCTGACCGAGCAGGGCCGCGATGAGGCCGGTCAGCACGTCGCCCGATCCGGCGGTGGCCATCCCCGGGTTCCCGGTGGGATTCACCGAGACCTGACCATCGGGGGAAGCCACCAGCGAGGCGGCGCCTTTGAGCACGAGCGTGACCCGCAGGGAACCGGCGGCTTGTCTCGCGGCCGCGACCCGGTCCGCCTCGATGTCGTCGGCGGCCATGCCGGTCAGCCTGGACAACTCGAACACGTGGGGCGTCATGATGATTTCCGGTGCCGCGCCGCCCAGGCCGTCCGCTTTGCCTGCGAAAGCGTTCACCCCGTCGGCGTCGATGACGACCGGCCGCTCGCTGTTCGATACGACGCGGCGGACCAACTCGGAGGTTTCCTCGTGGCGCGTGAGACCCGGACCGATGGCCAGCACGTCGGCCCAGGAGAGTAGCGCATCGATGTCGGGTTCGGCGGCGAGCGAAAGCGTTCCTTCGGCCGTTTTGGGCAGGCCGCGAAGCATCACTTCCGTGTGCCTGGCCGTCAGGGCATCCATCAGGCCCGCGGGCGCTCCGAGCATGACCATGCCCGCGCCGCCGCGCAGGGCCGCGCGGGAAGCCATCGTGGCCGCTCCCGCCATGCCCGCAGAGCCGGCGAGGACAGCGACCTTTCCGCGGCTTCCCTTGTGGTCCCCGGGCCGGTGAACCGGGATCAGGTCGGACATCTCGCTTCGCTCGGGCATGAAAAGGTACAACCCCTCCGCCTCTATGGCAGAATCGGGAAAGCCGATGTCCGCGACTTCCAAACCGCCGCACCAGGAACGGCCGGGGAAGGTGGCCAGGTCGACCTTAACCAGTCCGATCGCGAGGGTATGGTCGGCAAGCACGCAGGTCCATTCCGCAAGGGTGCGGGACTGCGGAAACCCGCAGCCGGGCGCCAGGCCCGACGGGGTATCGACGGAGAGCACGGGGGAAGGACTGTGGTTGATCACCGCGATGGCAGCTCCGTACGGATCGCGCGGGGGGCCCTTCAACCCGGTGCCGAGAAGCGCGTCGATGATCAGCGCCGGGGGCCGGTCGGGCAGTTCGAGCGGACCGTCGGGCCGGAAGTCCGGTATCAGGCCGGCTTCCTCGAGCCGTTCCAGGTGTTTCGCTGCGACGACCGGCAGGGCCCGCCTGGCGGCGAGCACGTGGCAGGTGACCGAAGCACCCCACAGGTGGAGATACCGGGCGGCCACGAATCCGTCCCCCCCGTTGTTCCCCTTCCCGCACGCCACGGCGACCGCCTTGCCGGCCACGCCGTCCAGCAGCTGCTTCGCGGTTTCCGCCACCCGGCAGCCCGCCCTTTCCATGAGTTCATAGCCGGACAGGCCGTAGTCTTCGATGGTGCGACGGTCGATCGACCGCATCTGAAGGGTGGTACAGAGTTTCATGGTCAAAACTCGCAGTCCGGTCACGCTATGCGCTTTTCTTGCCGGTCAGGCCATCCGCGGCATCGTCGTAGAGTAGCTTCCGGGCCTGTTCCCTGGTCCGAATATCATGTATGGTCTGGATTGTTTCAAGCTTATCCAGCAGGCGGCCGACCTTCGGTCCCTCGGCCAGGCCCAGGTCGTCCATGATGTCCGCGCCGTTCAGCATCAGGCCCTTTGCCCGAAGGCTCCGGTGCCGGGCGTAAAGCCACAGAAGCCGGCGCGCGGCCTTCGCGGTCGTGCCGCCCGCCGCGCTTCCCTCGTCCGGTCCGTGCGCCAGGGCGAGGAGTGCCACGTCGGGAGTATCGTCTTTCGATCCGCGCAAAATCCGGCAGAGCGCCTCGTCATCCGGTTCCTGCGAAACGGCCCCTTCGAGCAGCCTTACCGCCCCGAACACCAACTGGTGGAGCGCCTGCCTTTCCCGCTTGCTCAGCCTCAACCGGTCGGCCACGCCTTCGACCCGGTCGAGGGTTGGGTCCGCACTGGCATCCGTTCCGCCAGCCGTTGCGCAGGCCGCACCGCCAGCCCGGATGCCGCACAGCAGGAGGCTGGCGAATCGGAGGATCCACAGGCTGGTCCGGTCGCCTGCCATTTTAGCTTCGTAACCGGTAAGATGGGTGTAAAGCCCCTGATCCTCCAGGAATACGTCCCGCGCGATGAGCCGGTCCGTCCGCTCCAGGCGCAGTGAGGGTGATATCGACGGCGATTTCGTAGACGATGTTTTCGCCGAAGTCGACGACGATCCCATCCACCCGGGAAAGAGCGATCCGAACACGCCGGAGCGGATCATGGCGGACACCTGGTCCGAGGTGCGGCGCCGACCCATGATCAGGGACAGTTCGTAAAGCAGGCGTTCTCCCGATACCCTCCGCAGGTCTTCGTCGCATGCCGCGATCCACGTCTTTGTCCGCGGTGTGATGTCCAGGCCGAACTGGCCAGCAAGCCGGAACGCCCTCAATACGCGCAGCGGGTCGTCGCGAAAGGAAGCCTCGGATACGGCCTTGAGCCGCCTTGCCGCGAGGTCGGCCGCGCCGCCCAGGGGATCGATGATCGACGGCCGGCCGTCCAGCAGGTCCGCCAGGCGCACGGCCATTGTGTTTATGGTGAAATCCCGCTTGCGTAGATCCGCCTCCAGGGAATCGCCTTTGAAGGACGAGATATCGATCGTGAACCGGCGCCGCAACACGACGCGCCCGGTTCGGTCCGTATCGTCGAGGGGCACGAAGGGACACCGGAGGCGGTCCGCCAGTTTCCGTCCCAGCGCCAGTCCGTCCGCCGCGAGCGTGAGGTCAAGGTCCCGTACCGTGCGGTCCAGGATGGCATCCCGCACGGAACCGCCCACGAGATAGACCTCGTGATTCACTTCCCGGCACAGGTCGGCCAGGTCGGAGGCCAGTCGCCTATGGACCTTCAAGAGGGGCTGAACAGGATCGACAAGGGCTGACATCGGGTATTCAAAAGGCGTGGGGTCGTGGGTCGGAGGGGAAGTCGGCCATCGCACGGGGAACCGGCGAAGAATGGGCCGGGACGCCCGGTAGCCATCGAGCCGGATTCCACCGAAAACTATGGGTCCGGATCATCCAAGTCAAGGGATTTGTCGGTTGACAGGCCGGCGCTTTTCGGTCCATCTTTAGCACAGGACGCGTGGTCCGAAAGCGCGCCGTCGGACAGGGCTCATGAGGGTGATGATACCAATGCAACTCTACCCCGCCATCGACATCAGACAGGGGCGATGCGTCCGCCTCGTCAAGGGCAGGCGCGACCGGGAAACGGTGTACGGCGATTCCCCGACGGAAGTCGCGTTGAGATGGAAATCGCAGGGCGCGACCTACCTGCACGTCGTCGACCTGGACGGCGCGTTCACCGGCGAAGAAGGCAACCGGACGAGTGTCGTCGCCATCATGGAACAGGCCGAAATGCCGGTGCAACTGGGCGGAGGCATCCGTACGCCCGAGGCCGTGGAGGCATGGCTGGACCTCGGGGTGCGCCGGGTCATCCTGGGCACGGCGGCCGTGGAGCGACCCGACATGGTGCGGCAGGCGGTGGAGGAATGGGGGTCGGAACGCATCGTCGTCGGCATCGACGCCCGGGCGGGACGGGTCGCGGTAAACGGCTGGACGTCCGGCGGGTCCTTTTCATCCCTCGAACTGGCGGAGGCCATGAAGGAAGCCGGGATCCGCAGGATCGTCTACACGGACATCGACCGGGACGGTACGATGAACGGACTGAATACCGGTTCGACGGCGCGCCTGGCCCGTGAGAGCGGACTGCGGGTGATTGCCTCGGGGGGCGTGGCCACGCTGGACGACCTCGAACGGGCTGCCGGGGCCGCCGCGGACGGCCTGGAAGGGGTAGTTCTGGGGAAATCCCTGTACGAAGGAACGATCGACCTCTCGGAAGCCGTGCGCAAATACCAGTCCGCCCCGACCGCGCCGGATCATGGCGCCAAGGACCCTGGAGAGTAAACATGCCGGAAAATACCGTCGAAGTCCTTATGATCGAAGACAACCCCGTGCACGTGCAGCTGATTCGTCACTACATGGAATCCAGTCGGCTTACGACCCGGCTTCACGTCGCCGGGACGCTCCGGGAAGGACTGGACCTGATCGGAGAGGCGTCTTTCGACGTGGTGCTGCTGGACCTTGTCCTGCCCGACAGCGCCGATCTCGACACGCTCCACAGCGTGCGCGCGGCGGCACCGGAACTGCCGGTCATCATACTCACCGGGCTCGACGACGTTTCCCTGGCCGCCACGGCCGTGGAAGCGGGCGCGCAGGACTACATCGTGAAGACCCAGGCCAATACGACCCTGCTGTCCCGGTCCATCCACTATGCCATCGAACGCGTGCGCGCGCGCAGTGGCGAGTGGGATTCGGCCATGTTCAAACTGGCCCAGCAGCAGTTTTTGAAGGCCGCGCAGATCATGGGGCTGGACGAGAACATCCGGGAACGGCTGCTCTTTCCCCAACGGACCCATATCGTGACGCTCCCCTTTCGCCGGGACGAATACCATCTCGTGGAGAACGTCTTCGGATACCGGGTGCAGCACCTGCTCACCATGGGTCCGACCAAGGGCGGCATCCGCTACCACGAGGACGTGAACCTGGGGGAGGTCTCCGCCCTGGCCATGTGGATGACCTGGAAATGCGCGCTGATCAACCTGCCCTTCGGCGGCGCCAAGGGTGGCGTCCGGATCGATCCGACCGACCTGTCCCGCCGCGAGCTGCAGCGTCTCACCCGCCGCTTCACGTCGGAAATCATCGACATCATCGGACCGGACAAGGACATCCCGGCCCCCGACATGGGCACCGACGAGCAGGTCATGGCCTGGATCATGGACACGTACAGCCAGCAGGCGGGCTACACGGTGCCGGGCGTCGTCACCGGCAAGCCGGTCGTGCTGGGCGGGTCCCTGGGACGCCGCGAAGCCACCGGCCGCGGCCTGGTCTACCTGGTCGAGGCGGCCGCGCAGCACATGGGCATGTCCCTGGACGGCGCCACGGCGGTGGTCCAGGGCTTCGGCAACGTGGGCAGCAACACGGCGCGATTCCTGGATGCGGACCGAGTCAGGGTGGTCGCGGTAAGCGACGTCACTACCGGGATCTACAACGCCAATGGACTGTCGCTGGAGGACGTCTTCAAGTACTGCGAGAAAAACCGTTTCCTGTCGGGCTATCCCGAGGCCGACGAGGTGACGAACCAGGAATTGCTGGAACTGCCCTGCGACATCCTCGCTCCGGCCGCGTTGCAGAACCAGATCACCGGCGACAACGCGGACCGATTGAAGTGCAGGCTCCTGGCGGAAGGGGCCAACGGACCCACCACGCTCGATGCCGACGAGATCCTCGGGGAAAAGGACGTATTCATCCTGCCGGACGTCCTGGGCAACGCAGGTGGCGTGACCGTTTCGTACTTCGAGTGGGTGCAGGACACCCAGAACTACACGTGGACGCTCGAGGAGATCAACACCAGGCTGCACAACATCCTCATCGACGCCTTCGAAAGGACCGTCCACCGGGCGTCCGAAGACCATATAGACATGCGTACCGCGGCGTTGATCGAGGGGATCAGCCGGGTGACCCAGGCGAAACTGCTTCGGGGGATCTTCCCCTGACGACTGCCGGCCTGCGTTGACCGGGAGGTAGGCCATGGCTTCAACGGAAACCGACGCGGCTTCCACAGAGATCGACGCGGCTTCGACGGAGATCGACAAGGCTTCGACAGAGATCGACGCGGCTTCGACAGAGATCGACGCGGCGTGGGTGCGGCTGCTGCAGAAAGCCGCGTACCTGTGCAGCGTGATCGTCATCGCCTGTTCGGTGCTCGTGCTCGCCGGCTGGCTGTTCGATCTCGCCGTCCTGCGGGGTCTGATCAACCCCGGGCGGGTTCCCATGAACCCGCTCACGGCCGCCGCCTTTCTGCTGGCCGGCGTAACATTATGCGCCTTGCTGCCGAGGAACGCTTCGGCCTATCGCAGGTGGGCGGGTTTCGCCGGCGCGGCGCTGCTCATGGCGCTGGGCACCGCCAAGCTCTTCGACTTCGACCTGAGCGGCCGGGGGATCGACCAGTGGCTTTTCGCCGAGTCCCTGAGCGGCAGCCGCATGGCGCCGCACACTGCCTTTACGTTCATGCTCGTGGGTCTGGCGCTCCTGTTGCTCGACCTGCGGGGTCCGCGGCACTGGCTGTCCCACGCTTGCGTCATGAACGCCGGGATCATCGCCCTGCTTTCCCTGGCCGGTGCGATCTACAGCACCATGGTCCTGTACCGGGTTTCCGGCGTGATCCCCATAACGCTGAACACCGCGCTGGGCTTCGGCGTACTGTGCGTCGGCATCTTCTGCGCGCGGCCCCGCCGCGAACCTGCGGCCACGCTGGTCAGCGCCACGGCCGGCGGCCTCATGGCCCGCCGTTTGCTCCCCGCGGCCTTTCTCATTCCCATCATCCTGGGCTGGCTTCAGTTCCAGGGGGAAAGGGCGGGGTTCTACGGTGTGGAGTTCGGTCATTCGATCTTCGTGGTCTGCAACGTGATCGCCTTCAACATCCTGATCTGGTGGAACGCCCGTTCGATCGGACAGATCGACGCGGAACGCACCCGGATGGCTCACGAACTGCACCGGCAGAACGCCCTGCTGGAGCAGACGACCCACGACATGGTGCTTTTCCAGGGGGAACTCCAGGAAGCCAAGGAGTCGGCAGAGGAGGCCAGCCGGGCAAAGAGCGAGTTCCTCGCCAACATGAGCCACGAAATCCGCACGCCGATCAACGGGATCACCGGCATGACCCAGCTCATGCTGCATACCGACCTCACCTCCCGGCAGCGGGAGTTCATGCGGCTCATCGATCAGTCCACGGAATCGCTCCAGGGCCTGTTGAACGATATCCTGGACTTCTCGAAGATCGAGGCGGGCCGCCTGGAACTCGAATCGATCCCCTTCGGCCTGCGGGAGCGCATCGCCAATACCGTGCAGGCCATGTCGATCCCCGCTGCGGAAAAGGGCCTCGAGCTGGCGTACCGGGTCGCTCCAGACGTGCCGGACCAGCTGTTGGGCGACCCGGGACGATTGAGCCAGATCGTGATCAACCTGGTCGGAAACGCCATCAAGTTCACGGAAGCAGGAGACGTGGTCCTTTCCATGTCCCAGGCCTCGGAATCGGAGGAAACCGTGACGCTTGCCTGCGCGGTGACCGACACCGGCATCGGCATACCGGAAGACAAGCAGCAGTTGATCTTCGACGTCTTCAGCCAGGCGGACAGTTCCATGTCGCGCAAGTACGGCGGTACGGGCCTGGGACTGGCCATCTGCGCGCAGTTGACCGCCATGATGAACGGCCGCATCTGGGTCGAAAGCGTAGAAGGCCGGGGTAGCACCTTCCACTTTACCGTTGAAATGCGAAAACAGCGCGACGCGGTGGTTAAGCCGGCCGTGGACGCCGGACCGCTGACCGGCCTGCAGGTACTCGTGGTCGACGACCATCCCACCAATCGTGGGTTCCTGGTCGACATGCTGGCCGAATGGTCCATGGGGACTACGGAAGCCGGTACGGGCGTGGAAGCCCTCACCGCCCTTACCGGCGATGGCGGCGAAGCCATCCGGCTGGTCCTGCTGGACGAGACCATGCAGGAAATGGAAGAATACGGGCTCATCCGGGAGATCAACCGGTGCACCGAAGGACGGGACCTTGACGTCATCCTGCTGGTTTCCGCAGGACACCGGGACGACCTTGAGTTCGGCAAGTCGTTCGGAATCGCCTGTACGGTCAGCAAGCCGGTCAAGCAGTCCGACCTGCTGAATGCTATCATGGATACGGTGGCCGGCACGGGCGCTCCCGCACTGGAAGAGAGCGCCGAAGGCTCGTCCGAGGGGGTTGTGTCCCGACGCATCCTCCTGGCCGAGGATGGCGCCGTGAACCAGCGCGTCGCGGTCCTCATGCTGGAGTCCAGGGGTCACGGGGTTACCGTGGCGAATAACGGCCGGGAAGCGGTGGAACGGTTCAAGTCCGGTGTGTTCGACCTGATCCTGATGGACGTGCAGATGCCTGAAATGGATGGACTGGAGGCGACGCGGTCCATTCGCAGCCTGGAATCGGGCGGCGATCATATCCCCATCATAGCCATGACGGCCCACGCCATGAGCGGCGACCGGGAGCGGTGCATCGAGGCCGGGATGGACGATTACCTGTCCAAGCCCATCCAGGCGCCATTGCTGTACGCGGCGGTGGAAGGCGCGCAGACATCATCCGGGGAGTCCGCTTCAACGGCGGACCGGGAGACGGCCGCACCGTCACCGGACTCCGTCCCATTATCGGAATCCACGCCGTCACCGGCCTCCGCGCCGTCACCGGCCTCCGCGCCGTCATCGGACTCCGCGCCGGTCGATTGGGAAAAGGCCGTTGCGCAGGTTGGCGGGGACGAGGCCGTGATCGCCGAACTGGCCGGACTCTTCCTGGCGGAGTGCCCCGGGCTCGAGACCGGTATTCGCGAAGCGATCGATGGGGGGAACGCCGCCGACCTGAGACGGCATGCCCATACGTTGAAGGGTTCCGCGGGGGTTTTCCAGGCCGGGGCCACCGTCGATGCCGCCCAGCGCCTGGAAAAGATGGGCCGGGAAGGCGATCTGGATGGCGCGGAAGAGGTTCTGGAAGCGCTCACCCATGAACTGGACCGTTTGAAGCCGGTCCTCGCGGAACGCGTCGCCGAAGCGAAACAGCAGGCCGGGAGTGAAAAATGACCGGCACGCTCCAGGAGCTCACCGCAAAACTCGTTTCGATCGACTCGACCAATCCCACGCTGTCACCGGACGCTGCGGGCGAGCAGGAAATCGCCGCCTTCGTCGCGGACTGGTGCCGGGACAGCTCCCTCGACGTGCGGATCGTGGACGCGGACGGGCGTCCCAGCGTGGTTGCCGTCGCACGGGGTACGGGGGGCGGGCGCTCGCTCATCCTGAACGGTCATTTCGATACGGTCGGCGTGGAGGGCATGGACGACCCCTTCCGTCCGAGGGTCGAAGCGGGCAGGATGTACGGCCGCGGTGCTGGAGACATGAAGGCTTCGGTGGCCGCAATGATGGTTACGTTGTCCCGTGCGCGGACCATGGATCTGAGGGGGGACGTGGTCATGACGGCCGTTGCGGACGAAGAGGCCTACAGCGTCGGTACCACGGCCGTTCTGGACAGCGGCGTGACGGCCGACGCAGCCATCGTGACGGAACCCACCAGCGGGGATGTCCTGGTCGCGCACAAGGGTTTCGTCTGGGCGGACGTCACTACGCGGGGCCGCGCCGCCCATGGTTCCAGGCCGGAGGATGGACTGGACGCAATCGCGAAGATGGGGGCGTTTCTCCGGGGACTCGAGGATCTTCAGGCCGAACTGGAACAACGAGCAGGTGATCCGTTGCTCGGTTCCGGATCGGTGCATGCATCGGTCATCGCCGGCGGCCGCGAGATGTCAAGCTATCCCGCGACCTGCCGCCTGGGGGTGGAAAGGCGCACGGTTCCGGGAGAGACGGCTCGAAGCGTAATTACGGAGCTGGAGGAAATAGCCGAACGGTGCCGCCGGGCCGATCCGGGTTTTCAAGCCACGATCGATCTGACCTTCGAACGGCGGCCTTTTTCGATCGATTCCGGTCATGAAATCGTCGAACAGGTCAGGACGGTCGCCGAACGGTCGTCGGGCCGCCGGCCCCGTGTCGCCGGGAGTGCGGGCTGGATGGATGCCGCGTTGTTGAGCGAGCGCTCGATCCCGACGGTGATCTACGGTCCGGCGGGCGGTGACTTTCACGGGGACAACGAATGGGTGGACGTGGCGTCGATCGAAGTCTGCGCCGAGGTCCTCACGGAAGTAGCCAAAGCGTACTGCGCATGAACTGCGCATGACCTGGCGGCCGGAACTTACGTCTTCTTCCCGTACCGCTCCAGGTACCTGTTTTCCGCTTCGATCGTCCCGATGAGCAGGATCTCGCACCCGGTGGACAGTTTCATCGACGGCGGGGGACTCACGATGCTCTCCTTCCCGGTAAATACGGCCGCGATGTAACATCCCGTCTCCGGGTAGACCTGTGACTCGGCGATGGTCTTGCCGGCCAGTTCGCGGGGGAGCCGGACCCGGAAGAAGTTCAACCCTTCCGTGATCATGACGATATCGTTCCGCTTGAGCAGGTTCAGGATGATGTTGGCGCCCATGGAAGCGTAGGACATGACGAAATCCGCACCCGCCCGGTGAAGCGCCTCCACGTTTCTTTCCTGTTTCGCCCGGGTGATGATCTGGATATCCGGCCGCAGCTTGCGGCAGTAGATCGTGAGGTAGATGTTCATGTCGTCTTCATGGGACGTGATGATGACGGTAGGCGCGTCCATGAGTCCGGCCTTTTTCATGGTTTCGATATCCGCCGCGTCGCCCAGTACGTAGTGCTTTTCATCCCGGATCCGGTCGGCCTGCTGCTCGATGATCCGGTAGTCCAGCCCCCGCTCCACGAGCGTGCCTCCCGCGGACCGTCCCACGCGTCCGCCGCCGATGATGACGATAGGCGGATCGGAAACATTGTAGATGGCGAAAAGCTCGTTGTAGGAAGTGATCTGGCTTTCCGTCCCCAGGAGCACCAGGATCATCCGCTCGGTCAGCGGCGTATCGGGCGCGATCACGTGGAACCGTCCCCGCTCCCACACGCCGACGACCGTGACGCCGGTCAGTTCGCGAAGACGCGTCTCGCGCAGGGTCTTGCCGATGAGCGGAGTATCCACGATGCTCGCGTCGGCGACCATCAGGTCCTCGACGTTTCCGAGTACGTGGGACATGGAATCCACGCTCGAAGCGAGACGGGCGAGGAGCTGCCCCATCTGCTGTCCCAGCTGGATCACGTGGGTGCAGCCCGCCAGTTCGAGGATATCCACGGAGTCGGGTGAATTCGCCGTGGCCAGGATGGGGATTTCCCGGTTGATATTCCGGATCGTGAAGGCGATGCTGGTGTTCAGCGTGTCCTTGCCGGTGGCCACGACGAGCGCCGCCTGGTCCACATTGGCACGCCGGTAGGTCTCCGCGTTGTCCAGGTCGCCGTATACGACATTCAGGCCCCGGTCGTGGAGGAGCAACGCATCGTCCAGATCGGGTATGATGAATACGTAGTCGTTCCCGTACTGCTTGAGCCTGGCGGCAAGCGAACTCGTCACCTCGTCGTGATGGGTGATGACCACGTGTTCCTGAAAGTTCGGTTCCAGCGATCGGGGCGCGCGCGCGATGGAGTGGGCGCTGAGCCAGGGACGGTAGATGAACTCGACAAAGGCCACGGGAAGCACGATGATCAGCGTCGTCAGGCCCGTCAGCAACACGCACAGTGAGAAAACCCGGCCCAGGTCGCTGGTAAAGACGATGTCGCCGTACCCGAGCGTGGTCATGGTGACCAGCGTCCAGTAGAATCCGGTGAACCACGTATGTTCCCGCCCCTCCATTTCCTGCAGCTGGTGGAACAGGAACGTATAGACCAGGATCAGCAGGAAGAGGAGGATGAAGAACCGGTAGAAGAACTTCAGGTTTCCCGATCCGATCGTGGTGCGCAATACGCCAAGGTACTGTCTTAAGAAGGTCTGCATGGCGAATCCCGGATGGCCGGTTGCGGTTTCGAGTCACGACGCGGCGAATCCTGCCCACACCGTGCACTGCATTGCGAAGTTACCAGTCTAAGACCATCCCGGCGTACTGTCAAGCCCACACGGGAAGCCCGTGGCCGAAATGTCGAATCCCGCTCCCGGACCCCGTGTTTTTCTCCTTGCTCCGCCGCCCGCCGTTCCTTTAACCTGCCAGATGCACGCGGCTTTTAGGCCCGAACCATCTCACCATCCCCAACGAACGGAATCGCAGACCTATGGATAAAGTCATTTCCTACCTGGAAGGACAGCGTACCCAGGCCCTGGAGGGCTTGAAGGACTTCCTCCGCATTCCCAGCGTGAGCACCCATCCCCACCACCGAGAGGACCTGCGCCGTTGCGCCCGTTTCCTCGCCGACGAACTGGAACGGATCGGCATGCAGAACGTGGCCGTGAATCCCACGCCCGGCCATCCCATCGTGACGGCGGATTGGCTCGGCGCGCCCGGCAGGCCAACCGTCCTGCTATACGGCCATTACGACGTCCAGCCCGCGGAACCCTTTGAGCTCTGGGAGAGTGATCCCTTTGATCCCGTGGTACGAGGCGACAACCTCTACGCCCGGGGATCGACGGACGACAAGGGGCAGGTCTGGCTGCACGTGAAGGCGCTGGAGGCCCACCTGCGGGAGAACGGCCGCCTGCCGGTGAACGTCCGCCTGCTGATCGAGGGCGAGGAAGAAGTATCGAGCGAGAACCTGGAAGCCTACCTGGAAAGCCACAGGGAGGAACTGGGGGCGGACGTGGTGGTCATTTCCGACACGTCCATGTTCGACTACGAGCAGCCCTCGATCGGGTATGCCCTGCGGGGCATGGCCTACATGGAGGTCCGACTCGAGGGACCCAACAAGGACCTGCATTCGGGCGTCTACGGCGGCGCGGTTCCCAACCCCCTGAACGTATTGTCGGAGATACTGGGCAAGATGGTGGACGGCGACGGACGGATCACCGTGCCGGGGTTCTACGACGACGTCCTGCCCCTGGGCGGCGAAGAGCGTGCGTCGCTTGCCGCGTTGCCCTTTGACGAGGAAGGCTTCACCGGGAGACTGGGCCTGCCGGGATCCACAGGAGAGAAAGGCTACTCGACCCTGGAACGCCTTTGGGCGCGGCCCACCCTCGATGTGAACGGGATGCTGGGGGGATTCACGGGCGAGGGATCGAAGACCGTGATCCCGTCGAAGGCCATGGCCAAGGTGAGCATGCGCCTCGTGCCGAACCAGGACCCCGAAAGGATCGCCCACGCGTTCGAGGACTACGTCAGAAGCCTTGCACCAACTTCGGTCAAGGTGGAAGTCATCCATCACGGCACGGGCAAACCGGTCCTCACGGCTCGGGACCATCCCGCCGTGACGGCCGCCCACCAGGCCATTACGCGGGGCTTCGGCAAGGAGCCCGTCTACATCCGGGAAGGCGGCAGTATACCGGTGGTGGCCATGTTCGAGGAGATACTTGGCCTGCCCACGGTCCTGATGGCCTTCGGTCTGCCCGACTGCGACGCCCACGCGCCCAACGAGAAGTTTCACCTGCCCAATTTCTATCGGGGCATCGACAGCGCGGCCTGGTTCTACGAGCAATACGGCCGGACGCACTGACCGGGACGCTGGCGGGCGCGCTCACGGAATCACATTTAAAATCGTTGGTTTCGCGGTAGAGGTTACGCGGACTGACAGGTCGTTACGCGGTCTGACTGGACGTTGCGGCGGTCGTGTTGGCCGCACGTTTCTCCATGGCATCCACCGAGGTCGCCACGGCGGCGTCGCCCGTGACGTTCACCGCGGTGCGGCACATGTCGAGGATTCGGTCGACGCCGAGGATCAGCGCGATGCCTGCGGCCGGAACGCCGATGGTCTCGAGGATGATGATCAGCATGATGATGCCCGCGCCGGGCACGGCGGCGGTGCCGATGGAGGCGAGGACGGCCGTGAGGACGATCTGCAACTGGGCGGTCATGTCGAGCCCGAGGCCGAGGGCCTGGGCGATGAACACGGCGGCCACGGCCTGATAGAGCGCGGTGCCGTCCATGTTGATCGTAGCGCCCAGAGGCAGGACGAAGGACGAAACCTCTTTTGAAACCCCGAGATTCCGTTGGCTCACGTCCAT
The DNA here is from genome assembly GCA_026705925.1 of Gemmatimonadota bacterium. GTDB lineage: Bacteria > JAAXHH01 > JAAXHH01 > JAAXHH01 > JAAXHH01 > JAAXHH01. The sequence goes on along the minus strand of JAPOZT010000004.1, from coordinate 82,986 downwards.
GGTGACCGGGAGCGTGGCCCCGCTGGAACTGGATGAGAAGGCCAGGAGCTGGGCCGGGGCGATACCCCGGAAAAACCGCCCGATTTTCATGTTGGAGAAGATCTTGAGCATGACCGGGTAGGTGATGATGCCGTGGATCAGCAGTCCCAGGAGAACCACCAAGCAGTAAAACCCCAGGGCGCCGAGGAGTTCACCGACGGCGGACAGGTCGTCCCGGGCCACCTGGTTGATGGTCTTGGCGATCAGGGCGAAGACGCCGATCGGCGCGACGACCATGATCATGTTCACGATCTGGATGATGACCGACGTGAGACCGGAGAAGAAATCCACCAGGGGTTTGCTCTTGTCGGATGGGATCAGTACCAGGGCGATGCCGAAGAGAAGTGAGAAGAAGACGACCTGGAGCATGCGCCCGTTGTTGCTCAGCGCGCCGAAGATGTTGTCGGGGGTCATGTCCACGAATACCTGCAGCGGCCCCCGCTCCCTGGCCGTTTCGGCCCGTTCCATGTCGGATTCCGCGTCGGTCTGGTAAGCCGCCTGCAATTGTTCCTGCAACCCCTGGGGCACGCCCGTCCCGGGTTCGAGCAGATTGACCATGACCAGCCCGATGGTTACGGAGACCGTCGTCGTGAGGATGTAGATGGCGATCGTCCTGCCTCCGATGCGCGACAGTTTCCTCACGTCCGACAGGGAGGCGACGCCCATGATGAGCGAGCCCAGCACGAGGGGCACGGCGATGACTTTGAGCAGGTTCAGGAAGATGTCGCCGAAGGGCGTGATCCAGTCCTCGGTGAACCGGCTCCATCCCATGGCCGCGGAGAGGATCCCGTATAGCAGACCGAGAATCAACCCGATGATGATCTTCCAGTGCAGGGGCAGGCGCCACAGGTTCATATGAAATGATCGCTCCTCAGTCTCGGTCTAATCCGCAGTCTCTGTCTATACGGGGACGTCGTGGAACAGGCTCTGGACGGTGCGGACCAGCTTCGCCTCGTCGGGTATGGTTTCCGGTTCCAGCCCGGGGCTGAAAGGTACGGGGACGTCCATGGCCCCTACGCGCTTCACGGGGGCGTCCAGGTAGTCGAAGGCCTCGTCGGCGATCCGCGAGGCCAGTTCGCCCGTGACTCCGTAGCTCTGGTAGGCCTCGTCGACCACCACGGCGCGGCTGGTCTTCTCGACGGAACGAATGATCGTGTCCATATCGAGGGGCGAAAGCGTCCTGGGATCCACCACCTCCGCGCCGATACCCTCCTTGTCCAGCATGTCCGCGGCCTTGAGCGCGGTATGCACCATGCTCGAGGTGGCGACGAGAGTCACGTCCGACCCTTCCCGCTTGATGTCGGCCACGCCGAAGGGGATGGTGTAGTCGTCGTCATCGGGTACCGGACCCTTCAGGGCGTACATCATCTTGTCTTCGTAGATGACGGTGGGGTTGTCGTCGCGGATGGAGGTCTTGAGCAGGCCCTTCAGGTCGGCCGGCGTGGAGGGGATGGCCACCTTGACGCCGGGTATGTGGGACAGCCAGGCCTGCAGGCTCTGGGAGTGCTGGGCCGCCGAGGAACGGCCCGCGCCGATGGTGGTCCGGATCGTCAGCGGCACTTTGGCCTGTCCGCCGGTCATGTAGCACATCTTGGCGGCCTGGTTGACGATCTGGTCCATGGCGATGGTGATGAAGTCGCCGAACATGATCTCGACGATGGGCCGCATGCCCGTCAGGGCGGCGCCCACGCCGGCGCCCATGATGCCCGCTTCCGATATGGGCGTGTCCCGCACCCGGTCTTCGCCGAACTCGTCGAGCAGGCCCACGGTGACCTTGAATACACCGCCCGCGGCGGCCACGTCCTCTCCCATGAAGAAGACGGTTTCGTCCCGCCGCATTTCCTCCGCGATGGCCTCGCGGACCGCTTCGCCATAGGTGATTACCCGCTCAGGCGTAGACATGGTCGGTCACCTCGTCGGCTGCGGGATAGGGGGATTCGTTCGCGAAGGTCACGGCGTCTTCTACCCGCTTTGTGATTACCGCGTCGATGGAATCCAGTTCCGCCTCGTCGACCATGCCCGCCTTCAGCATGCGCCGGGCGAAGCGGGGTATGGGATCTTTCGCGAGCCAGGTGTCCGTCTCCTTCTGGGTCCGGTAGGTCTTTTCCGGGTCGCCGTCGCCCACGTGGTGCCCGCGGTACCGGTAGGTCTTGTTCTCGATCAGGCACGGCCCTTCGCCGGTCCGGGCCCGTTTCACCATCTCCACCGCGGTCTGGTGCACCGCAACGGCGTCGTTGCCGTCCACCACCAGGGCCGGCATGTTGAACCCCGCGGCCCGTTCGGCCACGTGTTCCCGGACGGCCGTTACGTCGCTGGCGGCCGTATATTCTCCATAGTGGTTGTTCTCGCAGACGAACAGGACGGGCAGCGACCAGATGGAAGCCAGGTTGGCGGATTCCAGGAAGGCGCCCTGGTTGATGGCGCCGTCCCCGAAGAAGCACACGGCCACCTGCCCGCTGCCGCGCATCCTGCCGCTCAGCGCCGCGCCGGTCGCCATGCCCATGCCGCCCCCCACGATCCCGTTGGCGCCCAGGATGCCCAGGCTCATGTCGGCGATGTGCATGGTGCCGCCCTTGCCGCGGTTGTAGCCGTCGACCTTGCCCATCATTTCCGCCATCATGCGGTCGACCTTGCCGCCCTTTGCGATCAGGTGGCCGTGGCCCCGGTGGGTACTGGTGAGGTAGTCGTCGTCGTTCAATGCCGAACAGATGCCCACGGCCGAGGCTTCCTGGCCGATGTACAGGTGCGCCAGGCCGCGCATCAGGCCCTGGGTGTAGATGTCCAGCACGGCCTCCTCGAAGCGCCGTATGGTCAGCATTTTGTCGTAGATTTCCCGGCACAGCGGCTCGGGCAGCGGCAGCGTTCCTTCGTCACTGGAGGTCGTGATCAGCTCCAGGGATTCGGACATGGATCCATCGCTCCTGAACGGTAAAGGCTAACGAAATAAAAGGTTCGGACGAACTGTGACATAATACGGGCGGGCCGACGGCCAGGCAAGAGGAAAATACCCCCGCCGATACGCCGCCGATCCCGCTCGGTTTCAGCGGTTTCCACGCCTTTAGCTCACCCGGTTTGCGACGGCGCGAATCCGCGGTTGAGCCGGCGGACCAGCGGCGGGGCAATGAGGATGATCAGGACCGTTTCGGGGACGACGACGCTGGCATTGTACAGCAGGGCGTAAAGCCACGGCGCCGTCCATTCCTGGAGCAGGGGGGAGAGGGTGATCCCCGTGTAATCCCGGATCAGTTCGTAGACCTGCCGGTTCAGTTCCGGGGGCGTGAAGGCCGCGAAATAGACCGCGCCGGACACCACGTGGCTCGCCAGGCGGAGTACGCCGGCCGCAAGGATGCCTACCCGGGGCCAGGAAGGGAAGAAGCCGATGATCCCGATCAGCGCGTAGGGAAGCAGGTAGTCCAGGAAGACCTGTATGGGATGGAGGATGACCGGGTCGACGATCAGCGTGACCAGGCCCGCTGCGAGGCCCCCGGCCATGCCCGCCCTGGGGCCGTAGGTGATCGCAAGGTAGACCAGGGGCAGGATCTTGAGCGAAAGCGAGCCGCCCCACGGCAGCCGGTAGAGACGGATGAACCCGAGGAGGACCGCGAGGGCCACGGCCACGGCCATGGCCGTCAGGCGGCGCGTACCGGCGGCGCTATTCGACGCCTTTGGATTCGCTTTCTTCGGGCTCGTGCTTGCCATGTCCGTTCATTTCGGCGACGCGCTTCAGTTTTTCCTGCTTGTCCAGTTTCTGCATGGTCACGAGGAGGGCCGAGTCGAGTTTTCGGATCCGTTCCGTGGTGGAAGTCAGTTCCAGCAGGGATTGCCGTTCCTTCAGGACCATGTCGATCGTCGACGCGATGATGAAGGAGAAGTGCACCGGGTCGAAGATGCCGCGGATGGCGCCCACGCCCCTGGTCTGCAGGCGGATCATTTTCTGGTAGGCGTTCAGGACCTTCTTCAGGAGGTCGGAGGGAATGTCCTCGTTCTCGTCGTCGAAGTACTCCACGACGGCTTCCAGGTAGGACTCGCGGTTCAGCACGTCGAGGACCCGGAACCGCCTGCGGCCTTCGGTGAGAATATCCATGGAACCGTTCTCGAACTGCCTCAGTATCTGCGTGATCCGGGCCGTGCAGCCCACCTGGCACAACTGGGTTTCATGAAGGAGGAGTATGCCGAACTCCGTTTTCTCTTCAATGCACTTGTGCACCATTTCCTTGTAGCGCGGTTCAAAAATGTGCAGGTGCAGGGGCATGCCCGGAAAGAGCACGGTGTTGAGCGGAAAGAGCGGTATTTCTGGACTGTTCATAGCCATGCTGGATGTACGGAATTCGAGAGAATGACACGGAACCCCACGTTGCAGTGGAAGGGGAACGCGGCACGGTGGGCGGCGAATCCGGAAATCGCCGCGCGCGATCATCGCGATCATCGCGAACATCACGAACATAACGCGTGATCGGGTCATGCGAATCTTAATCCGGCCGCGCCGGAAATGTCAACGGAATTCGGCGGTCTCCGCGGGTGTTTCAAGGGGGCACTTCCCGCTTGACGACCCCCTGCCCGGGGCTATATTACGGTGTTGCTCGCGGGTGTAACTGAAATAGTCTGGCGCAATTAAGTGACGTAATTGGATCTTGCCGGGTGGACTCAATGGGCGAAATCGAACGAAGGCCGAGGGACGTTATCGAACGAAGGCCGAAGGAAGTCAAAGACGGGGGGCGGCCCCTGCCCTTGCGCAAGCCCTCCTTCACCAATATCTCCGGATCTCCGGTGGAAGGGTTGTACACGGGCGGCCGACCGGCCGATGCCGGTTATCTGCAGGACGAAGGATACCCCGGGCAGTACCCCTACACGCGCGGGATCCACGCGTCCCTGTACCGGGGCAGGCCCTGGACCATCCGGCAGTTCTCCGGCTTCGGTTCCGCGGCCGATTCCAACGCCCGTTTCAAGTTTCTCCTGGAACAGGGCCAGGACGGCCTGTCGGTGGCCTTCGACGTACCCACGCTGATGGGGCTGGATTCGGACCACCCGTCCTCCGAAGGCGAAGTGGGCGTCTGCGGGGTCGCCGTCGACACGCTGGAAGACATGGAGACTCTGTTCAGCGGCATCCCGCTGGACCGGATCAGCACGTCCATGACCATCAACGCCCCGGCTGCCGTGCTGCTGGCCATGTACCTCGCCCTGGCGGAGCAAAGAGGCATACCCTGGACCAAGTTGCGGGGCACGCTGCAGAACGACATCCTGAAAGAGTACATTGCGCAGAAAGAGTGGATCTGCCCGCCGGCCTCGGCGGTGCGGTTCGTATCCGACACGGTGGTTTTCTGTACGGAGCGCGTTCCCCGGTGGAACCCCGTCAGCATCAGCGGGTACCACATCCGGGAAGCGGGCGCGACGGCCGCCCAGGAACTGGCCTTCACCCTGGCGGACGGGTTTGCCTACGTTGACGCCTGCGTTGCTTCAGGCCTCGAAGTCGACCGGTTCGCCTCCCGGCTGTCCTTCTTCTTCAACGCCCACATCGATTTCTTCGAAGAGATCGCCAAGTTCCGCGCCGCCAGGAGGATCTGGGCGCGCCACATGCGCCGGCGGTACAGCGCCCGGTCCGAGCGATCCTGGATGCTGCGCTTCCACACCCAGACCGCCGGGTGCAGCCTGACCGCGCAGCAGCCGGAGAACAACATCGTGCGCACGGCCGTGGAAGCGCTGTCCGCGGTGCTGGGCGGCACCCAGTCGCTGCATACCAACGCGCTGGACGAAGCCTACGCGCTGCCCTCTGAGAAGGCGGCCCGCATTGCCGTGCGAACCCAGCAGATCATCGCCCATGAAACCGGCGTGGCCGACACGGTCGATCCCCTGGGAGGATCGTACTACGTCGAGTCCCTGACGAACCGGTTGGAAGAGGAGGCCGAGGCCTATTTCAAGAAGATCGACGGCTTCGGCGGCATGGTCGCGGCGATCGAAGCGGGCTTTCCTCAGCGCGAGATCATGGCCGCGGCCAACCGGTACCAGGCGGAGATCGAAGAAGGGGAACGGGTCATCACCGGGGTGAACGATTTCGTCACCCCCGGAGACCGCGACCTGGAGACGCTTCGCATCGACCCCCGTATCGAAAGGGAACAGCGTATCCGCCTGGACGGGGTGCGGCGGCGGCGAGACGGTCCGGCGGTCCGCCACGCCCTCGACACCCTGGGTACCGCGCTGCGGAACGAGGAGAATATCATGCCCCCCATGCTGGCCGCGGTGAAGGCCTACGCCACGCTGGGCGAGATCGTGGGCGTGATGCAGGAAGTGCACGGGTCGTACGAGGAATCCGTGGTTTTTTAGGAACCATAAAGGAAACCGGATCATATGCCGCGTAACAAGAAGGGACTGTCCACCCGCTCCGTGCATGGCGGGGAACACCGCGACAAACCGTTTTCGTCGGTGACCAATCCCATCGTCCAGACCTCTACCTACGTCTTCCAGAACACCCGGGAGCTGATCGACTACACGACAGGAGAGGTCGACCGTGAGGAATACGGACGCTACGGCAACCCCACCAAGTCGGTGGCGGAGCGCAAGATCGCCGAGCTGGAAGGCGGTGAGGACGCCGCCCTGTTCTCTTCGGGGATGAGCGCTTTCACCTCCGTGCTGCTCGCCATGCTCTCCTCGGGCGCCCACGTGATCGTCATGGATGAGTGCTACCGGCGCAGCCGCCAGTTCTGCCGGCAGATCCTCCCGCGGTACAACATAGACGTGACCTTCGTCAAGACGGGCGACTACGATGAACTGGCCTCGGCGATCACCGAAAAGACCCGGCTCATCGTGTCCGAATCTCCCACGAATCCGTACCTGAACGTGATCGACCTGGAGCAGGTCGTGGAGATCGCCGCCCGGCACCGGGTAAAAGTGCTGATCGACGGAACGTTCGCCACCCCCTACAACCAGAAACCCCTGGATTTCGGGATCGACCTGGTCCTCCACAGCGCCACGAAATACCTGGGCGGCCACAACGACCTGCTGTCCGGCGCCGTCGTGGGCAGCGCGCCGCTCATCGCCGCCGTCCGCGAGTTCCGCGACGTCACGGGGGGCATCGTCGATCCACACGGCGCGTACCTGCTGATACGCGGCCTGAAGACCTTCGCCCTGCGCATGGAACAGCACAACGCGAACGGCCTGGCCGTCGCCCGTTTCCTGGAGGGCCATCCGCGTATCCGGAAGACGTACTATCCAGGTCTGGAGAGCCACGCCGGTTATGAAATCGCGTGCAAGCAGATGAGCGGTTTCGGCGGCGTGGTGAGTTTCGAGGTCGACGGCGACATGGATACGACCATCCGCTTCATCGACGCGGTGCGCATCCCCTACATCGCGCCGAGCCTGGGCGGTGTGGAGAGCCTGATCGAGCAGCCCGCCATCATGTCCTTCTATGAAATGGACCGGTCCGAGCGCCTCGAGATCGGCATCAAGGACGAACTCGTCCGGTTCTCCGTGGGGATCGAAAACGCCGACGATCTGATCGCCGACCTGGACCAGGCCCTGGGACAGATCCAGGCGTAACATCGGCCGCGGTATTACGGAGACGTATAGCCCGCGGCCATCCGTTACAGTTCTTCAGTTTCCGATCAACAGACGATTCATCTTCCCGTATCGTTATTTTCGATAGGGACGCTGGTCTGTATTGATTCGGTTGTTACTTTAGAAGAAATGTTTATATTTAGAGAATAGTCGATTTCTTTATGAGATGAGTGAACCCACGTTTACGTTAAGACGACGATGCAGAAAAAACCGAAAACAGGCCCGGAAGGCAAACTGATCGAAAGGTTCGTGTATGCGGTTGAACACCTGAACCGCTTGATGTTCAGCGGTCGTATCGCGGAACTCAAACGGCTGGACCTGAACGCCCACCAAATCAACACCCTGTTCCTGCTGGGATACTTCGGGCCGTTGAAGATGAGCGATATCGCGGGCGAACTGGGCACTTCGATCGCCCACACGACGATCATCGTGAAGAACCTGGTTCAAAAGGAGTACGTCAGGCGAGGTTCAAGTCCGACCGACCGCAGGCTGATCATCTGTGAACTGACCGATCACGGTAGGGAAGCGACGGAATTGTTTCTGAATCACGCGCGAAAGCGTGCGTTGCTGATCGCGGAGAAGTGGGATGAGGTGAGCCTGGAGTCCGTGGTGGATTCGCTGGAGTTGTTGTGGCGGACCGAAGATGAAGTACTGAAGTCAGTAGCGGCGAATTCAAAGTAGCAAACTCCGGGGCCAGGACTCGAACCTGGATAGCCAGAACCAAAATCTGGTGTCCTGCCAATTGAACGACCCCGGAAAACTCACGGTCCGGTCGGCGTTTCGGACCGGAAGACTTCCACCAGCGACGAGAATTCGCACGCCCCCGTCTGTACGTTTCTTTCAGCCCGGTACCGGAGAATGGTATCGGCGGCGACTTCCACTGAGTTGCGGTCGACCCCCGAACAGGTAGGGGATTCCACCGACAGGATATGCGTACCGGGCTTGACGGACCAGTACTCCGCGTACGCGCCTATCGGCAGTTCCCTCGCGTCCCCTGCCAGGTCGACCCGTATGGCTTCCGTACTCTCCAGCGTGTTGTAAACGGTCAGCACGTAGGTGTCTTCGCCTCCGCAGGCCGCATGCACGAATGCCCCGACGAACAGGGCAGCGACGCAACCGGCTCGCATTCGCTTTGACCATGAGCCGATGAATCCATCCATAGGAATACCCGATACTGTTGCCCGACGACCGCGGTACCCGCGGCCCGGCTCAATCTATCCGGCCGGCCGCTGTGTGTCAATCGGAAGTTGGCCGTCGTCCCGCCTTCAGCGTCGTCCCGCCTTCAGCGTCGTCCCGCCTTCAGTGTCGGCCCGTGTTGGCTATCGGCCCGCGTTGGCCCGTGCCCCGGAGCCGTAATCTGCTTGACAGGCGGCCCAATCGGTATTAAAATGTTGACACTCACACGATCCCCCCTCCAGATCAGCTCCTACTGGGCGGTGTTTTCATGCTGAAGACACGGCATATCACGGTCACACACCCGCTTGCCTTCACGTTGATCCTGGGCCTGTCCCTGCTCCTGTTGCCCGACCCGGTCCTCGGCCAGCGTTCGGGGCGACCTGAGCTTCAGGACCGCCAGGACCGTTTGGACCCCCAGGACCTCCCGGTCCAGGAAGGCGGTGTGGTCACCATCGGCAAGGTCGCTGCCGGTGATCTCACCTTCCACCCCCTGTTCAACAGCCTCGGTGTGGAGCGGGAGATTGCCTCGTTGATCTACGGCGACGGCCTGCTTCGCGTGGATGAATCGGGTACGCCGTCGGACGGGCTGGCCTACCTGCCCTTCAAGCTGTCGAACGGCCGCGACTGGGTGTTCCGGCTTAAACAGAGTATTGAATTCCACGACGGGGAGCCGATGACGGCCGCCGACGTGATCTTTACGTACACGCGGTACAAGGCCGCCCGGGTGTACGATCCCGTCTTCCACCGCTATTTCCAGAACATCGAACAGATTACCGCCCTCGATCAGCAAACCGTACGGATCACCATGAAATCGCCGATCGAAGCATTCCCCGACCGGCTTGCCACCCTGCCCATACTGCCCCGGCACCAGATGGGCACCGGCCTCTTCGCCGACACTGGCGCGCACCTTGAAACGACCCGGCCCATCGGACTGGGACCGTACCGGGTCGCGTCATGGCCCGTCCAAGATATGGTGACGCTCGAGGCCAATGAAACCTGGCATCAGGGCCGCGCGAACCTGGACCGGGTGGTCTATCGGTTCTACCCCACATCCGAATCTCTGCAGGCGGCTTTCATCATGCGGGAAGTGGATCTTATCGAAGTGGAACGCGACGGCACGCTGAAGGACCTGAAGCGGGCGCGGTCCGATGCGAAGATCCAGGCGATCGTACCCGGAAACCGCGCCTTCTCGGCGGTTTTCTACAATCACCGGCATCCGTTGCTTTCAGATTCGGCCATACGGCGCGCGCTGACCTATGCCACGGACCGCCAGCGCATTCTGGACGAGGTGCTCGTGCGCGGCGCCGGGGTGCTGGCCCAGGGTCCCATACATCCGGACTTCGAGTTCAAGGGCGGTGACATGGGATTCGACTACCGCCCGCGCGAGGCCCGTGAGCTGCTGCGCCTGCAGGGCTGGGGAGACAGTGATGGCGACGGGTTCCTCGACCGGGAGGGACGGACCCTCCGGTTCGAGCTGCTGTTTCCCAGGGGACAGACCTCTGCCGAGAAGACGGTGCGGGTCGTCAAGCTGAACCTGAACCATATCGGCATCCAGGTCGTTCCCGTGCCTGTTACCCAGAAGGAACTGGTCCAACGGCTCGGGATCGGCAGCTACGACGCGGCGCTGTTCGTGCAGGATTTCGAGCCCACGGCGGACGATCTCTACGCCGTCTTCCACTCGGAGAGCGTCGGCCTGGGGAACATGCTCGGATACCGGAACCGCCAGGTCGACCGCAACATCAGCTTCCTCTTCGGGCTGTCCGACCAGGAGCAGGCCGGACCTGTCTACCAGCAGCTCGAAATGCTGTTGGTCCGGGACCAGCCCTGCATGTTCCTCTACTTCGTGGATACCCGGTACATCGCGTACGATCCTACCTTGAACAACCTGGGCCGCCCAGGTGAAGCGCTCCGGTCGCCCTCGGCCTGGTTCCGGACCGAAAACGCCCCTTGACGGCGCGCAAATCCATGTTTCCCAGAAACTTACGAGAAGGTTTGTGGCCGCGGCTGCTCGTGTCCCATATCGCGCTGGCCACCATTCCCGTACTGATCGTCGGACTGCTTCTGCTCGCGACGGCCCGCCGTTCGATCGAGGACACGGTGGCCGACGGCAACCTCGAGGTCGCGCGTCGGGCGAGCAACGAGATCCACCTTTATATCGAACAGGCACAGCGCGTGATCGACCTCGCCGCGGACAACATGGACATGATCGACGCGACGGACGCGGTGTACCAGCAACTGATCGACAACCTGGTCATCCGGCAGGACTTCCTCGGCGAACTGGCCGTGCTTGACCTGTCGGGCAACGAAAGGCTGACCACGCGGCTCGAAGGGCCGCTGCGGGCGCGGCCTGACCTGGCGCTTCCCCCGGAGGACGGCACCACGCTCTCCCCGGTGTTTATCGCGGACGACGGCCTGCCCGCGGTGACGATCACCGTGCCCGTGCAACGTCTCGACGAGCACACGGGATATCTCGCGGCACGGGTGAGCCTGAAGGACATGTGGGACCTGGTGGACAACATTCAATTGGGGGAGGGACAACGGGAAGGATTCGGCAACGCCTACGTCGCGACCGGGAACGGACGCCTGATTGCCCATCCGGAACGGCAACGGGTGTATCGCCAGGACGATTTGTCCGGCTCTCCCGTCGGTATAGCACTGGGTGAACAGCAGAGCGGCACGCTGGTCTACACCGGGGCGTCCGGTGAGATGGTCGCCGCCTTCGCGACCGTCGCTCCGATCGGATGGAAGGTCGTCATCGAACAGCCGGCGGACCGGGCCTTTGCCAGGTCGCGGGACATGATCCTGGGCATCAGCGTACTCATAGTGATCAGTGCGGCAGTCGCCTCGCTGATCGGTATTCTCGTCGTTCGAAAAATCGTCCGTCCGATCTACGAACTGGTGCGCGGCGCGCAGTTGTTCGCCCGGGGCAGGCTGACCCATACCATTGAAACGCCGGGCCATGGCGAACTGACGACCCTGGCCCGGGAGTTTAACCAGATGGCCCGCGAGCTGCTGGAGAAGGAACGCCGGCTGAAGCAGGCCGAACGGCTGGCGACGCTGAGCAAGTTCGCCACCATACTCTCCCACGAGATCCGGAATCCGCTCAATTCCATGATCATCAACCTCAGGATTCTCAAGCGGGACATGGAAAAGCAGAACGGCGACCGGGGTAACCGGGGCGGGCATTACGAGAAGGTGATATCGGAAATCTGGCGTATCGACAGCCTGGTCGAGAACTTCCTGAATTACGCACGGCCGCCCGAACTGGTGCCTTACCCCCACGACATCAATGAGGTGCTCGACGAGGTCGTCGATACCCATCGGGGCACGGCCCAGGAACGGGGTGTCCGCATCGACACCCGTTACCAGGACGGCGAATTGCCGGTATCGGTCGATGTGAACCAGATCAAGCAGGTGTTTCTGAATATCATGCTGAACGCTTTCGATGCCATGGAGACCGGGGGCACGCTTACGATTTCCACGGAGCGGGCGCCGCCGCGCAACCGCAGCGACCTGACCCTGGAAGGCTTCGGTGAAAGTCCACTGGTAAACATTAAATTCGAAGATACGGGAAGGGGTATTGATCCCGGCCGGCTGGATCGTATATTCGAGGTGTACTACACGTCCAAGTCGACTGGCACGGGCCTGGGCCTGCCCATCGCCCAGCAGATCGCGGAGAAACACGGGGGCGTGATCTCGGTCGAAAGCACGCCCGGGAAGGGCACGGCCTTCACGCTGACCTTACCGGCGCTGGAAGCGGAAGTGACCGAGCCTTCCGCCGGACAATAGGAACAGGGGTCATCCATGGAACGCATCCTGATCGCGGAAGACGATCGGAACACCCGTGAGGGGCTGGTCGAGCTGCTGTCGGGCGAGGGGTACGAAGTCACTGGGGTGATGGACGGGGAGCAGGCCTATGAATCGGCCCGGAACGGCCAATTCGACGTCCTGCTCACGGATATGAAAATGCCCCGGGTCAACGGCCTGAACCTGATCAAGCGCATGACCGGCACTTCGCCGGAAACGAGTATCATCATGATGACGGCCTTCGCCACCGTGGAGACGGCCGTCAAGGCCATGCGCGACGGCGCCTATACCTATCTGACCAAGCCGGTGAAGTTCGAGGAACTGCTTGCCACCATAGAAGGCGCGCTGCAGGAGAAGAAAAACCGGCGGCGCACAGGTAAATCCCCCAAACAGTCTTCCATCCCCGACCCGGAAATCATCGGTGAAAGCGCGCAGATCAGGGATATCTTCAATCGGGCGGAAAAGGTCGCCAGGGCCAATACCACAGTCCTGCTGCTCGGTGAAAGCGGAACGGGCAAGAGCCTGATCGCCCGGGCGATACACGCCAGAAGCTACCGGAGGGAACATCCCTTCGTGGACGTAAGTTGCGCTTCTATTCCCGAAAGCCTGCTGGAAAGCGAACTCTTCGGGACCGAAAAGGGGGCCTATACCGGCGCGCTGAGTACGACGCGCAAGGGGTATTTCGAAAGGGCGGCCGGCGGGACGATCTTCCTGGACGAAATCGGCGAGATAAGCGGGGCCGTGCAGGTCAAGCTGCTGCGTGTACTGCAGGAACGCCGGTTCGAACGACTCGGCGGCACGGAACCGCTGCATATCGACGTCCGGATGATCGCTGCCACCAACCGCAACCTGGAGGACGCGGTCGCCGAGGGGCGCTATCGGCAGGACCTCTACTACCGGTTGAACGTCATACCCATCGTGGTGCCTCCCCTTCGCGAGCATCGGGACGACATCCCGCCGCTCATCAACTACTTCATCCGGAAGTACACGCGGGAGAACGGGCTCGGCGACAAGCACATCTCCGATGAAGCCCTGGAGATCTGCACGAGGTACGACTGGCCCGGGAACATCCGGGAAGTGGAGAATGCCATCGAAAGCGCCGTCGTATTGAGCGACGGAGAACGCATCCTGCCCGAACATCTGCCCGGCTTTTCCCACGCGTCCACGATCGAACCTGCCGCAATCCCCGTCCAGGGGTCCCTCAAGGACTCCAGGGGTCAGGCCGAAAAACGCCTCATCGAGCAGGCGCTGCTGGAATCCGGTGGAAACCGGACGCGCGCGGCGGAGGCCCTCGGCGTCACGGTCAGGACCATCCAGTACAAGATCAAGAAATACGGCCTGCAGTGACGGGTTCAGGGGAGGTGCCGTTCCCGTCGCCGAGTACACACCGTCATCTGGTACCGTATGGAAACGAAAAGCCGCCCCGTCTCCGTGGTGATTCCCACCTACAACCGGGAAGGCAGTCTGCCGTCGGCGATCCGGTCCGTCCTGAAACAAACGGCGCCGCCGGCCGAGATCATCGTGGTCGACGACGGTTCGACGGACGGTACGCCCGCCCTCGTCCGCAACTTTCCTGAAGTGCGGTACCTGCACCAGGCGAACCAGGGCGTAAGCACAGCCAGGAATCACGGCATCAGCGCGGCGAAACACGATTGGATCGCCTTGCTCGATTCCGATGACGAATGGCTTCCCCGCAAGTTGGAGAGACAGTGGAGCGCGCTGGAACGGGAACCGAGGTTCGGGTTCTGCCATACCGATGAGATCTGGATCCGCAAGGGCAGGCGGGTCAACCCCATGAAAAAACACGCCAAGCACGGCGGACACATCTTCCATCATTGTCTGCCCCTGTGTGTCATTTCCCCTTCTTCCGCGCTGATACATCGTGAGCTGTTTGAACGTTACGGCATGTTCGACCCGGAACTGCCGGTCTGCGAAGACTACGATCTGTGGCTTCGGATCTGCACGCGGGAACCCGTGCTCTACGTGGACGAACCCCTGCTTTTGAAGTTCGGCGGCCACGACGATCAGTTGTCGCGCGCGTACTGGGGCATGGACCGTTTCCGCATACGCGCGCTGGAGAAGCTGATACAAAGCGGAGTGCTGGAAGGCGAAGCCCTGACCGCCACCCTGGATACCCTGTGCCGCAAAATCGATATTTACGCCGCCGGCGCGGAGAAGCGACGCAGGTTCGAGGAAGCCGATCGCTACCGGGAAATGAAACGGCGTTTCGCGGTCAACCTGGCCTGCTTCACCGGGTCAACGGATGGCTGAGCCTTTGCAAAGGGCGACTGAGCCTATGAAAAACCTTTCACATCGTTCCGAAGGGGTTTTCCGGTTTGCTCGCCCGCGTCCCGCGCAAAATCCGCACTTCACGAGCGATTTGCTCCCGGGATTCCGCGTTTTTGTACCTTACCTGCATAAAATGTATGCGGTAAACGCCTGTCGGCATGTTATTTGCAACCTGCTATGAACGGATGATTGTATCGAACTCGAGAGGAACTGAAGGTCCATGAAGCGCATCGCATTGCTGGTCATTCTTTACTGCGGACTCGCACCGGACTCCGCCCTGGCTGTTACCTCCGGCAAAGTCACAGGAATTGTGCGGGACGCGGCAACCGGTGATCCGTTGGCCGGCGTCACGGTTCGCGTCGAGGGCACCGAATCGCGCGCTATTTCCGGCTTGAACGGTGAGTATTATATTCTCAACGTCCCCGTAGGCGCGTACCGGCTCGAAGTGCAGATGATCGGCTACCTGCCCATCCGTACCCAGATCCTGACCGTCAACAGCGACCGCACCGCGCGGATCGATTTCGAGCTGGAAACGACGATGCTGGACCTGGCCGAGCCCGTTACCATCACCGCGCGGAAAACATCCGTCCGATCGGACCTGACCGCTTCAAGCGAATTGATCGTCCCCCGGGAAATCGAGTCCTTGCCCGTAACGGACCTGTCGGACCTGATCTTCCTCCAGAACGGGGTAGTCCGCGATGCCGAGGGCGGCCTGCACATACGGGGTGGCCGGGCGAACGAGATCTCCTACTACGTGGACGGCGCCACCCTGGAGGATCCGCTGCTGGGCGGCATGGGTACGCATATACCCCTGGATTCGGTCGAGGAACTGGTGGTCAACCGGGGCGGCTTCAACGCGCAGTACGGGGAGGCCATGTCGGGTGTCGTCAATATCGTGACCCGCGAGGGAAACGGTCCCCTGTCGGGCACCTTCAGGGTCGCGACGACACTGCAGTCCCAGTACGACCTGGAAGCGGGAAGTTACGACGCAACCGCGGCGGGCCGGGGAGGGCGCCTTGAGGGGACGCTCGGCGGCGCGCTGCCCAGGTTCGGGGACAGGGGCAGCTATTTCCTGTCGGGCCAGATCCTGAGCGACGGGCACCATATCCCCCACAACAGCCGTTCGCTGGCCACGGTGGCGGGGAATCTGGTGTTCAAGCCCTATCCCCTCTTGAAGCTGAAGATCAGCGGTCACTACTTCCGCCAGCGCCATTTTCAGTATGACCACCGTAATCAGAATGGGTTTTCCTATGATTTCAACCCGGACGGACTTCCTGAGCGTCAGGCTGACAGCCAGGCGCTCAACCTGTCGGTCAGCCAGAACATCAGTCCGCGGCTCTTCTATACCGCACGGTTTTACAGGTACTCCACCAACAGCATCCTGTTTCCCACCATGCTGGCGGACAGGTACTGGTCGGAGTGGCCGGGTTATTCGGTGGACGATCACGGCCAATACAACGGGTCGATCTACGAGTCCACCCAGTTGCCGTCCGATCGATACGAGGGACTGCCGTTCACGGAAGGAAGCGACTTCTTCCCGCTGTACCGGGACGCACGGGCCACCTATTACGGCGTAAGGGCGGACCTGAGCGGGCAGGCTGCCTTCTGGAGCCAGGTCAGAGCGGGCGTCGAAGCGCAGTGGTACCGGCTGGACTGGAACGAGCGGTCGTTCCTTCAGCCCGTACCGCAGGGCCAGAGATACACCGTCAATCCCGTTGAAGGCGCCCTTTACTTGCAAAACAGGCTGGATCTGAGCAGGTGGATCGTAGACGCCGGGCTACGAGTAGATTACCTGGACACAAGCCAGCGGTTTTTCGTCGATCTTCCGTCGGGCCATGCCGTGCGACGGAACAACTCGACCAAGATACGGCTGAGTCCGCGTCTGGGCATTTCCCACTCCTTCACGCCGCGAAGCCTGCTCCGGTTCAATTACGGCTACTTCTACCAGCCGCCGGAGTTCCGTCATGCCTATACGAACCTCAGGCGCGACTTCAGCGGAGAAACCCCACGCCTGGGGAATCCCGATCTGGCCCCCCAGAAGACCGTGGCCTACGAGTTCGGCCTCGAGCATATGCTGTCCGGGGACGTCCGCGTCGGGTTCACGGCCTCCTACAAGACCATCTCCAACCTGACGTCGACGGCGCAGGTCCAGTATCCCGGCGGGATGTACTACATCTTCAACAATGCGGACTTCGGTTCGGTGCGCAGCGTGGAGCTGATTGTGAAACGAGACGTGACGCGCATGATTTCCGGGTCCTTCAACTACACCTATTCCATCGCCCGGGGAAGCGCGTCCACGCCCCAGGAGCACGTGGAGCAGGCCAGACCGACCGGTTCCGCCGATCCCGCGGAAAGAGGTTATTTCCCGCTTGCCTTCGACCAGCGGCACACCTTGAAGGCCGTGGTGAACGTGCTCGCGCCCGAAACCGTGCAGCGGCGCATACTGGGCGTCCCGCTGCGGGGATGGGGGATGTCCCTGGTCGGTTATTTCGGCAGCGGCCTGCCCTACACGCCGATCAACGCCCTGCGCGAACGGACGGAAATCGAGCGGAACCAGGCGCGCCTGCCGGCCTTCGCAAACCTCGACCTGCGCCTCAGGAAGCGCTTCGGGGCCGGCCGGTTCGCCTACACGGTGTTCTCGGAAGTCCGGAACGTGTTCGACCGCCGGAACGTCGTCAGCGTCTACGCCAACACGGGCCGTCCGGGAGACGACGGATATACCCAGGAGTCGTTTACGGGCCGGTCGGAGGAGTTTGTCCGGCTGCGTCGCCTGTTGAGCCTGGATCCCCAGCAGTACGCCCCGCCCCGGGAAATCCGGTTCGGTTTCGAAATCGGGTTCTGAAGTCCGGGCCTCAGAGCGGTTTCGCCCGTTGTACCAGTTGCAGCGGCGCGCCTTCCGGATCGCGGAAGAAAAGCAGGATGTTCTCCCCGGCCCGGGCCGGCGGACCTTCCAGCTTTACCCCCTTCGATTCCAGTACGGCAACCGCTTCTTCCATGTCATCCACGTTGAAGGCGATATGCACGTGGGCGGTCCGGATGTCGGCGAGTTGCGTGTCATCTCCTTCGGGCATGGAAATGATCTCGATGAAACAGGTGCCGGCGGGATCGCGGACGAAGTAGAAATTCGCGTCGCTTCCCGGATTGTTGAACTTGAGTGCGATTTCGAAGCCCAGCACGTCGCAGTACCACTTCGCCGCGGCGTCCGTGTCCCGGTAGGCCACGGCTACGTGCTCCAGTGATTGTATCTTTACCAAGGAAATGCTCCTTCCTGTTCAGGAGTGATCTGTAACCTGCCGCAATCTCAGCGTACCCGACCACGGGTCGATTGCGACGGGCGTCAACACGATTTCTACACCCGGTGAAGGCCTGCCCTCCACCTTGACCGCCATCCTCGTTCCGAAATCCGGAAACTCCACCAGGATGTTCCGCTCCCGCGTCTCGAGGACGATCGCCCGGATGTGGACGTCTTTCTGTTGCGCGAGGTGCTTGAGCAGCCAGTACCATTCACGCCTGGCCTGGATCTTGTTCAGTATCCTGCTGCGTTCGAGGGCGGACAGTTCATCCATCATTTCATCGGCGTCGTAGGCCGGGGGGCCATCCGCCAGGGCCCCTTCCGTCAGGGCCGCCCGCAACTGCCGCTGAAGGACCAGGTCGGCATAGCGCCGGATCGGCGATGTGATCTGGCAGTAGGTGTCTACGCCCAGGGTGGCGTGCGGACGGGATTTCAGGCTGAGTTCGAGGGGCTTCATTCTTCTCAGTACCAGGAAGCGCCAGACCGCGTCGTGCTCCGCCTGCTCCAGGTCGCCCAGGTCGGTCTCGGCCTGTGTACGGTAAATCGCGGGTATGCCCCTTTCGGACAGGTACGCCGCGGCGGTCCGGTTGGCGAGGATCATCAGTTCCGACACGATGTGTTCGGACCGGGTGGAAGTATCCCGGAGCACGATCCGGATGCGTTTCTCGCCATCTACCTTGATCGAGACCACGCTGCGTTCCAGGTCGACCGCGCCCTGGTCGATGCGACGCTGGTAGAAGACGTCCACCGCCTGGTTCAGGATCTGCAGCATTTCGGCGCATGGTTGCTCGATCGTCCCCAGCAACCGGTTGGCTTCGTCGTAGGACAACCTCGCCCGGTTGACGATCAGGGTCGGCATGATCCGGGAATCCAGCAGCTCGAAATCGGATGACAGCGTGAAGAAGAAACTGATGGCGCAGCGCCTTTCGCCCTCGAGCAACGCACAGTGGTCCTGGGAGAGGCTGGCCGGCAGCATGGGTATGTGCCGGTCCGGAAGGTAGAGGGACGACATCCTTTCCCGTGCCGCGAGGTCCAGGACCGAATCCCGGGGTACGAGGTCCGCCACGTCGGTGATATGCACGCCGATCCGGTAGCCGTCCTCGGTCCGTTCCGCGGAAAGGGCGTCGTCTATATCCTGCGTGGATGCATCGTCTATCGACAGGATCGGCAACCCGGTCAGGTCTTCCCGGCCGGATTCGGAGGGTCGGCAGGCCGCGGCGTATTCGAGTACCTCGCCGGAGAACTCGGTCGGAATCTCGTAACGCAGCAGATCGAGATTTTCGTCCTCGTCCCAGAACCCCTTGCGTACCATGACTTCGAAAACGGATCGCTGCGGATCGCCGCCCGCCAGGGAGGCCATCTCCTTCAGCAGGGTCCGAACCTGGTCGATCGCGGCGTATTCGTCTCCCTGTATGACGTACTCCCGAAGGTGAGACATCCAGCGTTTCTGGCGGTTCGTCAGGGAGTGAAGGTCCTGTTGCGTTTCGTCCGCGAGCCAGCGGTCGAACCCTTCCCGCTCGGTGCTCACGGCGCGCTGACGGGCTTCCTTGTCCAGGATGCTTCTGACCTGGTCGTTCGTGCGGGACGTGAAGCCGTTGTCCCGCTCGCAGAAGTAGAGGCACTGGCGGCTCAGGTGCAACTGCATGGCCGCCCGCTGTTCGGGCGAACCGGGTTCGCCCCAGTACAGTTCACCGATGTCTTCGGAGGTGAATACGGAGGGGTCGTCCTTGAGGACATCCCAGACCTCTTCCAGGTCGAAGGACAGGGCCTGGTCCTCGATTTTCCGCCGGACGTCCAGCATTTCCGGCAGGTCGCGGACCCGGATATCGGTGTACCGCACGATGGGGTCCGTCGAGATGTCCATGACCCGGTTGGCGGAGGTCGCCACCTTGAGTTTCTTCCGGGAAACCGCCTGCAGCATGCCGATTTGAATGTCCCCGCGATGACGGAAGATGATCAGGTCGCCGATATGCACGGAGTGCTCGTTTCTTTCGGATTCCAGGCGTTTGAACACACGTGTTTTCATGCGTTTATCCTGTGTCCGGACCGGGTCGAAGTCAAGCGAATTCAAGGGCGGCGGGTAACCGGTTGACTTCATCCGGCCGATGGGATATCATGCGGATAGCCGGGTCGCGGCGGCGCGGGACACGGTCGGTTCGAATGGGACGGGGACGTTCGTTAAGGGACGCGGACTTCAGTTGAGGAACACGGACGTTAGTTTAAGCAAAAGGTCGATTCGAGAGGAACGAGGATGATATTCGAACAGATAGAAAACGGGGGCGACCGGAACTTAGGTTACCTGGTGGCCGACGAGAAAACCAGGAAAGCGGCGGCCGTCGACCCCTCCTACCGGCCCGAGTACTACATACGGCGCGCGGGCGAGCTGGACCTGGAACTGGCTTGCATCATCTGCACCCATTCCCATCATGACCACGTGAACGGCAACGACCACCTGATCGAGGAACTGGGCCTCGACGTGGTGATGTACCGGGACGCGGAGTATTTCTACGATATCGAAGTCAAGGACGGGGAGATCTTCAGGCTGGGTGAACTTAAACTCGCCGTGATCCACACCCCCGGCCACTGCGAGGACGGCATGTGCCTCCTGGCGGAAGACAAGCTGATTACCGGGGATACGCTTTTCGTGGGCAAGGTGGGCGGCACAGCCACTGAAGAGGAAGCGCGGAAGGAATACGACAGCCTGCGTCGCCTGATGGAGCTGGACGACGGAATCGGGGTCTACCCCGGCCACGACTTCGGTGTAAAGCCTACTTCGACAATCGGTTACGAGCGTAACAACAATCCGTTTATCCTGCAGCCCACCTTCGAGGATTTCCTGCATCTCAAGGAAAACTGGCTCGCCTACAAGCAGCAGCACAACATCCCGTAGATCACCGCGAGAACCGGATTACCTCGACCGTTCCAGCGCCGATGCAACCTTCCGCACAGCGCCGGCCACGTCGTCGATATCCCCCTCGGAGTACAGTTCGTTGAAGGAGAGCATCACGAGTTGTCCGAGCAGCTCGCGGGTCCTCGGACACAGTTCGTCCGCATGCTCGAAGGTGCGGTCCGTGTACGGGCTGTAAAAGGGGAAACGGGAGTTCCCGTAGGTCCGGTGTTCCGCGAGCGCCGCCGAACACTGGAAAATCGGATCGCCGATGTACCCGGCGCTCGCGCCGATCCCCTCGGCATTCAGCGCCCGGGCGAAGGTTTCGTTCGAATACCCGGTGACCCGCATGGGATACGACCAGAAACTGTGCGTCGCGCCCGGGGTAACCGGCGCCGGCACGATGCCGTCGAGGTGCTTGATCCCCTCGGACAGCCGGCCGCCAAGCCGGTTCCTCGATGCGACGACCCGGCCGACTTTTTCCAGCTGGGCCAATCCCACCGCCGAATGGAGTTCCGTGATGCGTAAGTTCATGCCCAGCGGTCCGTACATGCGTGATCCAGCCCGGTCCCGGTCGTAGTGCTTGTCCGCGAAGCCACGCATGCAGCGGCCCAGGGCATCGTCGTTCGTGATGGTCATGCCGCCGTCTCCGGTGGTCATGTGCTTTGACTGCTGGAAACTGAAGCAGCCCATGTCCCCGAAGGTACCCAGCAGCCGTCCCCGGTAACGCGTCAGGTGAGCCTGGCAGCAGTCCTCGATGAGCGGAATCCCCTTGCGGCTTGAAATCTCAGCCAGGGCCTCCATCCGGCAGGCGTTGCCGAAGAGGTGTATGGCGATGATCGCCCGCGTCCGCGGCGTGATGAGCCGTTCGACGTCCTCCGGGTCCACGGTAAGCGTCTCTGGATCCGTGTCCGCGAAGACCGGCACGGCGTTCTGGTACAGGATGGGGATGATCGTGCCCAGGTCGGTGATCGCGCTCGTGATGATCTCGTCCCCGGGTTCCGGGTTCACCGCGCCGATGGCGACGTGCAGGGCCGCGGTCCCCGACGTGGATCCGACGGCGTGCTTCGCTCCGTAGGTTTCGGCGAAACGGCTTTCGAACAGCGGGGTGAGTTCACCGCCCCAGCGGAAGAGGTTCTGGGAACGCAGCGCCTTCGTGACGAGTCGTATTTCCTCGTCTCCGAATGGCGTCCGGGCGGGAAAGGGGCGGGATTCCGTATCCCGGTAGGGTGGTCCGCCGTGGAGGGCTAACATGGGCTACAGGTCCACCCGGTAGCGACACTTCCACTTCGTGTCCCACCGGTAGAGCGGATCGCTCGGGGGAATCGGGACGGTCTCCACCAGCGTGGAACCGATGATCTCGCAGGTCCTTCTGGACGCCGCGTTCTCCGGATTGCAGGTGATCCAGAGCGGGTTGATCCCGTGTGCCCGGGCGAGCGGCAGGATGAGCACGCAACTGCGGGCGGCCAGCCGGCGGCCTCGATAGGGCGGTTCCACGGAGTATCCGATATGGCCGGCGTACTTTTCGATATGCTCCGTATGGCCGATGCGCAGGGACAATCTTCCCATCACGGTGGCCGGCCGGTCCGATCCGACGGATCCGACCAGGTTGTCATGCCGGACCTGAAAATCGATGGTGTTCGGCCCGTCAAGGCGGTCCGCCCGTACCATGTCGAAGATGTACTCGGGAACGATGCCGCGCCGCGCGTTGCCCGGCAGCGTCCCGTGAAGCCGCAACCGCAGATCGCCGTCCACGAGTTCGCCCGGATCGTGAAACTGAAACGGGATGTCCTCGACCTTGGATCGGTTCCTGAGGGTGGCGATAAACAGACTGAAGTGTTTCATCGAGATCGGTGGACATCCCCCGCGGCTTTCCGGGGAAGGCTGATGGTCCACGCCCCGCGCGCCCGTCAGTAACGGTAGTGATCGGGTTTGTAGGGGCCTTCGATGGGGACGCCGATGTAATCCGCCTGGTTCCGGGACAGCCGGGTCAGCTTCACGCCCAGTTTTTTAAGGTGCAGCCTGGCCACCTCCTCATCCAGGTGTTTCGGCAAGGTCGTCACGCCGGTTTCGTGTTCGTTGAGCCGCAGATCGATCTGCGCGATCACCTGGTTGGTGAAGGAACTGGACATGACAAAAGAAGGGTGGCCCGTGGCGCATCCCAGGTTCACCAGTCTCCCTTCCGCGAGCAGGAAAACGGCGTGCCCGTCGGGGAATACAAACTTGTCCACCTGGGGCTTGATAGGCTGTTTCACGATGCCCGGGTATTCGTTCAGCGCGTCCACCTGGATTTCGTTGTCGAAGTGCCCGATGTTGCAGACGATGGCCTGGTCCTGCATGTGCTCCATGTGCTCGACACGGATGATGTCCCGGTTCCCCGTCGTCGTAACGAAGATCTGGCCCTGGTCCAGCACGTCCTCGATGGTGGTCACCTCGTAGCCTTCCATGGCGGCCTGAAGCGCGCAGATGGGATCGATCTCCGTGATCACCACGCGCGCGCCGAATCCCCGCATGGACTGGGCGCACCCCTTGCCCACGTCGCCGTATCCGCAGACAACGACCGTCTTCCCGGCGACCATGACGTCGAGGGCGCGCTTGAGACCGTCCGCGAGCGATTCACGGCAACCGTAGAGATTGTCGAACTTGGACTTGGTCACCGAATCGTTGACGTTGATGGCGGGGAAAAGGAGCTTGCCTTCCTCCATCATCTGGTACAGCCTGTGGACGCCCGTGGTCGTCTCCTCGGAGACGCCGCGTATGTTCGCACTCATATGGTGCCAGAATCGCGGGTTCCGGTCGAGCTGCCGCCGTAGTATTTCGTTGATGATCTGCAGTTCCCGGTTGTCCGTGGGTTCGTCCAGGATGGAGGGGTCGTCCTCGGCCTCCACGCCGCGGTGAATGAGAAGCGTGGCATCGCCGCCGTCGTCCACGATCTGCGTGGGTCCGGTCCCGCCTTCGAAGGTCAACGCCTGCAGCGTGCAGTCCCAGTATTCCTCCAGGCTTTCCCCCTTCCACGCGAAGACGGGAACGCCGTCGTCCGCGATGGCGGCCGCCGCGTGGTCCTGGGTCGAGAAGATGTTGCAGGAGGCCCACCGAATCTCGGCGCCGAGGGCCCTGAGTGTCTGGATGAGCACGGCGGTCTGGATCGTCATGTGTAGAGAGCCCATGATCCGCGTGTCCCGCAACGGCTGTTCGCGGGCGTATTTCTCGCGGACGGCCATCAGCCCGGGCATCTCCTGCTCGGCGATGGCGATTTCACGGTGTCCCAGTTCCGCCTCAGACAGGTCGGCCACCTTGTAAGGCAGGCCGGAGTAGTCGGGCAACTCGATGGTGGACGGCAATTCCTGCGCCATGTATACACTCCTTGATTCCGTTATTGGGTCTGCGGTTACACCAGATCCTCCTGAAAATCGCACCTAATTATACGAGGTAGCCTGCTTAAATGCAACAACCACGTTACCCGGCGGCGGGCGGATGCCGCTTCCTCCGGGAACCATGCTGCCTTCCCGGCGCCCGGCGCGACACCCGGCACCCGACCCGGCGCCCGGCGCGACACCCGGCGCGGTTCAAAAATCGCTTGATCACGCTTCCGGTGCATCATATAGTCTGTCCCAACCAGAACCATTCAATGCATCGGACGCGGAGGGAAGCATGATCGACCAGGAATTGCTGGACATACTGGCCTGCCCGGAAACCAAGGAAGAGGTCCGTCTCGCATCCGATGCCGAGATTGCATCCCTCAATGAGAAGATCAAGTCGGGCAATCTCGTCAACCGGGGCGGCGAGAAGGTGACGGAGCCTATCGACGGCGGGCTGGTACGGGCCGACGGCAAATACCTCTATCCCATCCGGGAAGAGATCCCCATCATGTTGATCGACGAAGCGATTCCCCTTTCCACCGAGGCGGGCTCGTCCTGATCGGCGCCGCGCGGTGCTGAACCGGCAGTCCAATCTAAAACCCCGTACAGGCCATCCCGCATGTCCCGTGACTACGACCCCTACGCGCTGCACCCCGAACATGTGAGAAAACCGCCCGCCGACCGCTGGTCGACGATCCGCCAGCTGGGGCCGGGCCTGCTGTTGACCGGTTCCATCGTGGGTTCCGGCGAACTCATCGCCACCACGCGACTCGGCGCAGAGGTCGGTTTCGTCGTGCTATGGCTCATTCTCCTGAGCTGTGCCGTCAAGGTGCCGGTGCAGAGCGCACTCGGCCGGCATGCCATCGCCACGGGCCAGACCACTTTCGTCGCCTTCAACAAAGTGCCGGGACCGCGCCTGCGGGTATCGTGGCTCGTCTGGGGAAGCCTGTTCCTCCTGCTCTGGAGCACGATGCAGGTCGGGGGCATTTTCGGTACGATGAGCCTGTCGCTGGACCTGATCTTCCCGGTATTCGGAAACACGTCCTGGCTGATCATACTCACCCTGGTCGGCATGGGGCTCGGCCTCGTAGGCCAGTACATGACGCTGGAACGGATTACCACCATCCTGGTCGCCCTCTTTACCTTCACCACGCTGGCCAGCGCGCTGCTCCTGTTCTGGACCCCCTATGCCGTTTCTCCCCAGGCGCTCCTGGACGGGTTGCGCTTCGCGCTCCCGCCGGACGGGGCTGTAACGGCCTTCGCCGTCTTCGGCATTACCGGCGTCGGCGCTTCCGAACTCCTGCTCTACCCGTACTGGTGCGTGGAAAAGGGATATGCCCGGTCGGCCGGACCCAGGGACGGCAGCCCGGACTGGCGGGCGCGCGCCCTGGGATGGATCGGCGTGATGAAAAAGGACGTCTGGCTGTGCATGGTCATCTACACGCTGGCCACGCTCGCCTTCTTCTTTCTCGGTGCGGCCGTGCTCCACGCCCAGGGGATGGTGCCCGAGGGATTCGGCACCGTGCAGATCCTCTCCGGCATGTACACAGAAACGCTGGGCAACTGGGCGTTCTACCTGTTCGGCGTGGGCGCTTTCGTGGTCCTCTTCTCGACCTATTTCGTCACCATCGTGGGCCAGTCGCGCATGCTGGCGGACGCCCTTTCGGTACTGGGTTTCGTTACCTATGCCCGGCCCAACGACCGGCAGCGCGTCGTACGGGTGATCGGCGTCCTGCTGCCCCTGGTTTACCTCGTCCTCTACGTACTGTGGTCCGCCCCGGTCACCATGGTGATCATCGGCGCGCTGATGCAGACGATCCTCCTGCCCGCCATCGGGTGGGCGGCGCTCTACTTCAGCCGGACGACGGCGCGGGAAGCGGGCGTTCCCCCGTCCCGGCTCATGCTGGCGGCGCTGACGGCCGCCACGCTGATCATGGCGGCTTTCGCGATTTATGCGGTGTGGGTAAGGTTCTAGGCCAGGCCCGATTCCCGGTCGCGCGAACGGCTGTCAGGGTTTCGGGATCCGGGCGGTCCGTAGCCACCTCCTCCGGCGGACAGGGCGATGATGCGGTCGCCGGGGAGAATCGGCACTTCGGTTTCCTTCGATTTCAGCATCCGCTCTTTGCCGTTGGACACCACCTTGTACAGGTGCGGCAGGCCCGGTTCACCACCGAAGAGCCCGAAGGGCGGGTTGACGACGCCGTCGCCCGCCATATTCAACTTGGCCGGCTCGTCCCCCTCGTAGGCCATTTCGAACACGGCGCCCAGTCCGCCCCGCCAGGTGCCGTCGCCGCCCGATCCCGGCCGCAGGTCGTTCCGCACGATCTTGAAGGGGAAGCGCTCCTCGGTGATCTCCACGCTGGGGCTCCGGATCGCCCCGGCCACGTTGACCTCGCCCACGCAAGACCAGCCGTCGTATCCCCGGGAGGCGCCCCCTCCTCCCCGTCCGAAGAAGAAGTGCCAGATGAACCGGTTCCCCGTGCGCGGATTGCGTCCGGTGATCGCGAAACGCAGCCTCCGTGAGAATCCCGCGTTCACGGCGTCCGGCGCTACCGGGGCCAGCGCCTTGAAGACGGCCTCCACGATCTCCTCCCCGCAGTGGTTGGTGCTCATGCACACCGGTGCCGGCGGATTCGGGTTCACGATCAGGCCCCTGGGCGCGATGACCTTCACCGGCCGCATGGATCCCTCGTTCTTCGGCACGTCGGACGGCGCCATGTACATGATGGCGACGTGGGCCAGCGAACGCGTGTTGGCATAGGCGCTGTTGATGAACCCGGTGACCTGGGGACTCGATTCGCTCAGATCGATGGTCATGTGGTCGTCCTGGACGGTGACCTTTGCCCGTATGGGGATCGACTCGGCGTCGAACCCGTCGTCGTCCAGCAGCGTCTCCCCGAAGTACACGCCGTCCTTCCAGCCGCCGATGAGTTGCCGGATCCGCCGTTCCGCGCTGTCCAGGATGGCTTCGACGGACGCCGTCAGGCCGTCGGCGCCATAATCGTCGAGCAGCGTCTGCAACCGGCGCGCGGCGATCTGTACCGATCCGATCTGGGCGTGCAGGTCGCCGGTGAAGTTCTCCGCGTGGCGCACGTTGACCGCCAGCATGTGCAGCAGGTCCTCCCTGGGCCGTCCCGCTTCATAGAGCTTCACGGGCGGAATGCGGAGGCCTTCGTGGTACAGTTCGCTGGCCGAGGGGTTGTAACCGCCGTGGGTCCCCCCGCCGATGTCGCTGTGATGGGCACGGTTTACAGCAAAGAAAAGCAGAGACCCGTCGCGGAATACGGGGTAGATCGCCGTGATGTCCGGCAGATGGCTGCCGCCGAAATAGGGGTCGTTGAGGATGAACAGGTCACCTTCATCGATGTCGTCGCCGAAGTACTCGCGCACCGCTTCGACCGACGGCGGCAAGGCGCTGATATGCACGGGAATGCCTTCGCCCTGTGCCACGAGTTGGCCCGTTGCGTCGAGGATCGCGGTGGAGAAGTCCCGGCTGGAGTTCAGGATCTGCGACATGGAGGTGCGGATCATGACGTCCGCCATCTCGCGGGCGATCGATTCCAGGCGGTGGCCCACGACCGAGTGGGTAACCGGATCCGACCTGGACGGATCCGCGTCCGGCGCTTCGGGCGCTTCGGGCGCTTTCGTCGACTCGGGCGTGTCCGGCGCGTCCAGCGCATCCGACGAATCCGACACTTCCAGCGCATCCGGCGCTTCCGCCGCCGCAGGAGAAACGGCCAGAACCATCCCGCCGTAGGGATCGACCTCGAGGCGGTCGTCTGCCTCGACGAGCACGGTGGTGAAATCGGACTCGACGATGGCCGGTCCGTCGATCTCGGTGCCGGGCGCGAGGTCATCCGCCACGTAGACGGCGACCTCGGTCCAGGTACCTGTATAGACCCGCCGCGTGCCCTTGCGGGCGTTCTCGTTCCTGTCGCTCCGTTCCCTGGCGGGCAGGTCGACGGACGGCAGTTTGCCCGTGACCGTGGCGCGCAGCGTGACCAGGCGGATTTCCTGGTCGAGCTGATGGTAGGAATACAGGGTCTGGTACCGTTCGTGAAAAAGCGAGGCCCACGCGCGACGTATCGCATCGTCGTCTATTGCCAGGTCCGGGACGGTCACATTCACCTCGTAGATCTGGTCCAGGTAGCGCATGTCGGCCGTGAACCGGGTGGCGATGTCCTCCTCCGCCAGGCCCTGGTTCCTGAGCCGGGCGATGCCCTGGCCGGCCATCCGGTCCGTCAGGCGTCTGACTTCGTCGAGGTCGACCACGTCCAGGCTGGCCGTGAATGACTGGGCAAAGTCGTACCGGAGATCGGACGCGAGCATGCCGTAGGCCGACAGCACCGGGGCCGCCGAGGGCAGGTAGACTTTGCCGATACCCGTCTTCCGGGCGACCTGCCCCACGTGCAAACCCGCCGCTCCGCCGAAGGCCAGCAAGGCGTAATTCCGGGGATCGCCTCCCCGGCGCACGGTCAGCAGCCGGATGCCTTCGGCCATGGCCGTGGTCACCACGTCGAGGATGCCGCGGGCCGCGTCCACCGTGGACAGCCCGAGTGGTTCAGCTACGGATGCCTGTACTGCCTGTTCAGACAGATCGGGGTACAGGGGGTTCCGTCCGCCCAGGAAATTCCCGGGATCGAGGTAGCCCAGGACCAGGTTCGCGTCGGTCACCGTGGGCTGATCGCCGCCCCGGCCGTAACAGGCCGGACCGGGGTCGGCCCCCGCGCTTTGGGGTCCGACGTGCAGGGTTCCTCCGTCGTCCACCCGTGCGATGCTTCCGCCGCCCGCGCCCAGCGTGTGGAGATCGATCATTGGCACGGCGATCTTCCATCCCCCTTCGTAATGTTCCCCGGAGACCTGGGGATCGCCGGCTTCGATCACCGAGATATCCGTGCTCGTTCCGCCCATGTCGAATCCGATGAGATCGCCTTCGCCGATCAGTCGGCCGTAGGCGACAGCCCCGCTGACCCCTCCGGCCGGTCCGGAGAGTATGGCCTGCACGGCCTGCCGCGACGCGACGTCCAGCGGTGTTACCCCTCCGTTGGACGTCATGGTGAGGATGTCGCTCGCGAGGCCCAGGCCGGACGCCTCCTCCTTCATGCGTTCGAGATACCTGGCGTAAACCGGACCCACGTAGGCGTTCACGGCCGTGGTACTCAGGCGGTCGTATTCCTTGATCTGGGGCAGGATCTCGGAGGAGAGCGAGAGGTAAAGTTCCGGGTGCCGCTGCCGGATACGATCGCCGACGAGCCGTTCGTGCGCCGGGTTCAGGTAGGAGAAAACCAGGCAGACGGCGACGGATTCCACGCCGGCTCGTGCGAGTTCGTCCAGAATCTCGTCCAGCGCTTCATTATCCACAGGCGCTTCGACGGTGCCGTCGGAGCGGATTCTTTCCTCCAACGTGTGACGCAGGGACCGCGGAACCAGGGGCTCGACGGGGGGCATCCTCAGATTGTACCGGTCTTCCTTGAGCCCCTCCCGGAGCGCCAGCAGATCCCGGAAGCCCTCGGTGGTGATCAGGCCGACCCGGGCGCCTTTTCGCTCCAGGAGCGTGTTGGTCGCGACGGTGGTGCCGTGAATGAACAGCCGGATCCTGGACATCAGTTCGGCCGTGGAGAGGCCATGGGATTCGGCGATGTCGCCGAGTCCGTTCATCACCGCGTCGGACGGCGCCTGGGGCGTCGACGCCGTCTTGAAGTAGCGCGGCGCGGAATTACCTTCCACCACAACGAAATCCGTGAATGTCCCGCCGACGTCGATGCCTATGGAGATGGGCGGTTTGGCGGAGTCGGGTTTGGCGGTGCCCGGATTCGCGGCGTCGGGTCTCGCGGCATCGCTGGTGTGAATGTTCATTTAGAATCTCCGGACCGGTCCGTATTGACTCAATACGATCAGCAGACTATACTGTGCTATACTGTTACACGCGCTCAGTGCGTTGTATTCAGGTTGCCGATTGCAATGGCAATGACCAATTTTCAGGGGAAATCGGAAAATGCACTTTCTTCATTCGGGAATCGCACGGCCAAGTCCATGAATCCAGCCCGCATTTTCGAACAGAACGAACAATGGATCAAGAAAAGGCTGGGTTCCGATCCCGGCTATCTCGATCGGCTGTCGCGGCCGCAGCAGCCTTCCATTCTCTACATCGGATGCGCGGACAGCCGGGTGATGCCCGAAGCCTTCATGGGCGCCGGCCCGGGTGAGGTCTTCGTGCATCGCAACGTGGGCAACCTGGTGGCCCCCGGGGACCCGAACACGGGTTCCGCTGTTATTTACGGCGTCGAGCATTTGAAAGTCGGGCATATCGTAGTGTGCGGCCATTACGACTGCGGTGCGGTGAAAGCGGTGCTCCACTCGGAAGACCTCGGTTCACTCGAGCCGTGGCTGCGGAACCTGAGAGTGGTTTACCAGCGCCATCAGGAGGAACTGGACGCCCTCCCCGTTGCGACGGACCGCTGCGACCGCCTGGTCGAACTCAGCGTCCGCGCACAGTGCGCGAACATCCTCGAGTTCACCGAAGTGCAGGCGTCGATCAGCGAGACCGGCCTGCAGGTGCATGGCTGGGTCTTCGACCTTCGAAGCGGCAGGATCGTGGACCTGAACGTCGGACGCGAATGATGACGTCGCTCAGGCCGATCCCGCCTGCTTCCGCAACACCCTGCCCGGCAGCGCGCCGGTGTGTTCCCCCCTGTCAATGACGACGGCGCCGTTTACCAGGACGCTTTCGATGCCCTGCGCGTACTGGTGGGGGTTCATGAAGTCGGCCCGGTCGATGACTGTTTCCGGATCGAACACCACGAGATCGGC
This sequence comes from Gemmatimonadota bacterium, assembly GCA_026705925.1. Classification (GTDB taxonomy): domain Bacteria; phylum JAAXHH01; class JAAXHH01; order JAAXHH01; family JAAXHH01; genus JAAXHH01. Next base: position 51,779 of record JAPOZT010000004.1, on the reverse strand, counting down.
GACCAGGCCCACGTCGATCCTGCCGCGGTCGGCGAGTCCCAGCCGCATGGCCGGCTGGCCGGTCATCTTGTGCACGGCGGTGGGCAGGTCGAACAGTCCTTCTTCGCGGCTGTACTTGCCGAGCACCCTGGGAAAGGTCCCGTAGAACCGCGGATGGGGCGTGGTTTCGCTCAACGGGCCAGTAACAGCGGCGGCCCCGCCGTCCGAGGCGACCATGACCAGCGGATGGGTCAGTACGGAAGTGATCTCCTCCTCGCTCATGCCGAACCCGACCATGCCCACGCTCCCGTTCTCCGCGATGAGCAGTTCCCGCACGAACTCGAAGGGATCCTGGCCGCTGCGCGCGACGATTTCAGATACCCGCCGGCCCACGTAGTCCTGGTTTTCCGCCCTGCCGACCGAAGTTATCATGACGGCGCTCCAGTCCCCCAGCATGTCCACCTTGTCGACGGCTGCCCGTTTCATGGCGGGCAGGACGTCCGGTGACTGGAGACGGCTGACGAACGCCTCGGCGCCGCCGGCGCGGAATTGGGTCGGAAACAGGTTCTGCAGCGTCGTGGCGTAGGCGATGTAGGGATACCTGTCGAGGGTGATGTCCATCCCCTCGCCGATCGCCTGTTCAATCATGTCGAAGCATACCGCGACCTTGTCCCTGTTCCGCCCGCCCGAGGCCTTGAAGTGGGCGATCTGGAGCGCGATCTCGGCTTTCCGTGCGGTGCTGATCGCTTCGCTCACGGCTTCCACGAGGAAATCGTCCTCGTTGCGCATGTGAGTCGCGTAGAACCCGCTGTAGCCCGCCGCCACCCGGCCGAGTTCGGCGATCTCATCCTCATCGGCAAAACTGCCGGGCGTGTATTCGAGCCCGGACGAAAGGCCCCAGGCCCCTTCCGACATGGCCTGGTCCACGAGGTCCTTCATCGCATCGACCTGGCGCGCGCTGGCCGGCACGTTCTCGTACCCCACGACGTATCCGCGTATGGTGCCCTGGCCCGCGAGCGAGATGAAATTCAGACCGATGCCCTGCTGTTCGAGGGTATCGAAAAGACCGGAGAAATCCGTCCATTCTATGTCCACGCCGTAACGCCGTCCATAGCCGTCCTGCAGCGACCTGAGCCGCGCGTCCGTCAGCGGGGCCAGCGAAGATCCGTCCTGTCCGGCCACCTCCGTGGTCACGCCCTGCCGGATCTTGCTTTCGGCCCGGGGATCGACCAGCAGCGAAAGATCGGTGTGGGAGTGGATGTCGATGAACCCGGGGCAGACGATCTTGCCTGAGGCGTCTATCGTATTCCCGCTGGAACCCTGGACCGGACCGATCTGTACGATCCGGTCTCCCTCGATGGCGATGTCGGCGACCACGGGTGCGGCGCCCGTCCCGTCGATCACCCGTCCCCCTCTGATGACTACGTCGTAACGCTGGGCGATCGCGCAGCCGTCCAGCATCGTGGACAGGCCGCCGACGGCCGCGCCGGCGCCTGCCAGTCCGGTTCTCCTGAGAAAGTTGCGTCTGGACCAGTCCATGATTGTGCTCTGTTTGTTAGTCGGTCATCCGGATCTTTAGACCTCGATCGTGAAGATGCTGCTTGATGGAATCCACTGAATAGTGGCCGTAGTGCAGCATGGAGGCCACCAGGGCCGCGTCGGCCCCTCCTTCTGTAAGGGCGTCGTACAGGTGCTCAGGTCTGCCGCCGCCGCCCGAGGCGATGACCGGGATGCCCACGTTGTCGGCGATCATCCGCGTGAGTTTCAACTCGTATCCTTCGAGTGTGCCGTCCGCGTCGATGGAGTTGACGACGATCTCGCCGGCGCCGAGGGCCTCTCCGCGCCGCGCCCATTCGAGGGCGTCCATGCCGGTGGCGCGCCGGCCTCCGTGGGTCACGATCTCGTAGCCGGACGGCATAGATCCGGAACCAGACGGCACCGATCCGGCGCTGACCGCCCGTATGTCCATGGAAAGTACCACGGCCTGGACCCCGAAGGCGTCGGCCGCCTCGGAGATGACCCCGGGGTTGTCGACGGCCGCCGTGTTCAGATTGACCTTCTCCGCGCCGGCTTCCAACACCCTGCGGCAGTTGTCGACCGACCGGAGGCCGCCGCCCACCGAGAAGGGGATGAACACCTGCCGGGCAACCTCCTCCACCACGTCGATCATGATGCCGCGCTGGTCGCTGGATGCCGTGATGTCGTAGAAGACGAGCTCGTCCAGGCCGGCTTCGTAATACCGCCGCGCCGCGGAGACCGGATCGCCAATGTCCTTTGTGTCGACAAACCGGACGCTTTTGACCAGGCGACCGTCGCGCACGTCCAGGCAGGAAATGAGCCGTTTGCTCAGCATGAATTCCCGTCCCAACGCGCGAATTCGCCCAGCATCTTCAAACCCACGGGACCGCTTTTCTCCACGTGGAACTGGGCCGCCACGATATTGCGCCGGCCGATTACGGCCGCGAACTCCACGCCGTACCGGCTCCTCGCCAGCACGTCCCGCTCCTCGCCGGGGGCGGGATAATAGGAGTGTACGAAGTAGACTTCATCGCCCGGCCGCACATGGCGGAGCACGGGATGCGCGCGGTCGACCTTCAGGGCGTTCCACCCCATGTGCGGCACCTTCAGGGCGTCGTCGTCCGGCCGGAACCGAAGGCACCGCCCGCCGATCAGGTCCAGGCACGGCAGATCGGTTTCCTCGGAACCCGACAGCAGGATCTGGCAGCCCACGCAGATCCCCAGGATCGGCGTTCCCTGGCCGGCGGCCGATTTGAGCGCGTCGTCGAGCCCCCGTTTCCCGAGCGTCTCGAGGGCGGAGTGGGCATGTCCCACACCGGGAAAGACGATACGCTCCGCCCGGACCAAATCCTCCGGATCCGACGTGATGACCGAGTCCACGCCCAGGTGATCCAACGCTCTTTTTACCGAGGTCTGATTCCCGGCGTCGTAGTCAACGATGTGAATCATTAATTGTGGATCATTTGAACGTACGTTCGTCGGGGTGGTCAGGAGGGTTCAGATACGATTCTGGCGCATGTTTGCCGCATGTCCCTAGTAATCCGATTGCACCCGTTTTGTCAAGGGAAAGATGGCGCCCTGGACAAGCCGGTGGACGGCCCTGGAAGAGGATTCGGTCGTTGACATCGCCGGGTGGCGTTTCTATACTGGCCAGGTGCTTCTTTACGAAGCCGCGGCCGCGCCGGATTGAAGGCGAAAACTGCGGAACCATCCCACTTAAAATCCATCCACCGGAATCGAAACCCATATGCTCTTCAATGCCGAACGGGCCAGGGCGTACATGCGGGATCGCGGACTCGACGGCCTGATCGCGACTTCGCCCGTAAATATCACCTATTTCACGGACTACTTCATCTGGATCGACGGGCTCATGAAGGCGTACATGGTCCGGCCTGGCGCATCGGCGGATCTGTCGCAGGGATACGCCCTGTTTCCCCGCGAGGGCGAGCCCGCGCTGGCGGTGACCGGCTCAATGCTGGCCGTCAATGGCGTCGATATCTGGGTGAAGGACCTGCGGATCAGCGGCGATTCCGGGCTCGACTGGTCCTTGCCGCCGAGGCCGTTGTCCGACCGTATGGACCGAATTTACCACCTCCTGCAAGGCGCACCGGACTACGACACGACCACCCGGGCCCTCGTCGGGGCCCTGAGTGACCGGGGACTTGCCGCGGGCACGCTGGGCGTGGAAGCGGACGGACTGACCGCCGACCGCTACCGGCAATTGAAGGAGGCGCTGCCCGGTGCCCGGCTGCTGGACTGCTCCAACCTCATCCGGCTTCTTCGCATGGTCAAGACGCGGGACGAGATTGACCGGCTCGAGCGGGCGGCCGAGATCAGCGAAACAGCGGCCATGACGGCCATGGAACAAGCGAGGCCGGGAGACAACGTGCAGGATGTCGTTCACCGGTTCAGGGCGGAACTGGGTGCCCGGGGGGCGGACCTGGACCACTTCGCTTTCGGAGTCCACGGGCTCGGCATCGCGACGGAACCGGACTTCATCCTCGGCGAATCCGGCGTGGAGTACGTGGACTGGGGATGCCGGTACCGGTCCTGCTATTCGGACACCGGGACCACCTTTGCCATGAGGCCGCTGTCGGACGACATACAGGTCCGGTTCGACACGCTCCGCGCGTCCATGGACGCCGGCCTGGCCGCGATTCGTCCCGGCATCAGCTCCTCGGCGGTACAGGCGGCCATGCAAGAGGTCGTCGACGAAGCGGGTTATTCCATGTACCCACATGGCCACGGGGTCGGCATGGAAGTGCGGGACTACCCCGTCCTGGCGCCGGACACGGGCCTGCGGATCTCGGACGGCTGTGTCGACGTCCCTTCCGATCTGCCCATCGAAGAAGACATGGTGCTCAACGTGGAAGCGCCGCTGAGCCTGGCCGGGGTCGGGTCCCTGCACCTGGAACAGTCCGTCGTCGTGACGGCAAGCGGATCTCGTCCTCTCACGAAGCAGCGGCGGGACAGGCCAGTGTTTCCCCTGGGCGCGTCGGGGCAGGAGTAGGGCGGAACAGAATAGGCGTCAACCTCTCATGAAAATCACCAAAATCAGCTTACATCAACCCGCGGGCCTGCTGCGCCTGGTGACCGACGAAGGGCTCGAGGGACACTGTACCGGGGTTACTGCCTCGGGTGCTGACATAGGCGTCGAACTCGTCGCGCCCACGCTGGTGGGTTCGAATCCACTGGATCGGGAACGGACCTGGTGGGCCATGCGAAACCTGGACGAAGGATTGCCGCCAGCTTTTCGCGCCGGGATCGACGTCGCCCTGTGGGACCTTTCCGCGAAGATCGCCGGACGGTCGCTTTTCCGGCACCTGGGCGGGTTCAGGGACCGGGTTCCGGTCTGCCGGGCCAGCACGGCCGGAGGAGACATGTCATGCGCTGCGGGTGCCTCCGCCCTGGAGATTGTCAAGGATGCGAAAGACGCGCAACAGGCCGGATTCAAAGCCTACCGATTCGGCGTGTCGGCAGATGAGAACGCCCTCGTCCTTCTGATACGCGAGATACGTGCCGCCGTGGGGCCGGATTTCCCGCTGATCCTCGACGGCCGGGCGCGGTACGTGGTCGACGAGGCCATACGGATCGGCAAAGCGCTCGACGAGGCGGACTTTTTCTACTTCGACCGGCCCCGTCCCCGCAACGACCACACGGGTGGCAAGCAGCTAGCCGACGAAATCGATACGCCGACCAGCGCGGAAGTGTGCAGCCCCATCGAGGCATCCCAGGTCATGACCCTTCAGTCGGCCGATCACATTCGGACCGGCGTGTGCGGTGCGGGCGGGATCACGGACGTGTTGAAGGCGGCCCGCTGTGCGGAGGCGTTCGGCGCGTACTGCCACCTGGACGGTGCAGGGAACAGCGACGGCTTTGCCCATATTCAAGTCGCGGGCGTGCTCAGGAATACGCCCTTTCTCGAGATGACGGACCAAGAGATCGCACCGCCGTTCGTCCTGAACCCGTTACAGATCGAAGATGGCTTCGTGCATTTGCCCGATCAGCCGGGCCTCGGCATTGAGATCGACTTGGACGCGGTCATGGACTTGACCTCGGAATTGATCGAAGCCTGAAACCGGTGCGGCCGTCACAATGAACGACGCAGCCACCTGAAACCGGAGCGCGGCCGTCACAATGAACGACGCGGCCGCCTGAATCGGCACGGCCACCAGAACAGGGAAACCCCATGCAGATCCGGGACGTCAAGTGCTACGTGCTGAAGGATGAACCCGAAATCCGCCGCGAGAACAGCGCGGACCGGGGCAGTATGGCGCCTGTGCCGCCGGGCATCTCCGGGCTGTTCACCCATGACCAGGGATTCGGCGCCGGCGCGCCCGACGGATACGCCTTCACCGGGGACGGCCCCGAACCTAAGAACCGACTGGTGATCCGTCTCGTGACGGACGGCGATCTGGACGCCTATGCGGACTACGGCACGGGTTTCGATCCCCGGGAACTGGAATGGCAGGGCCGCCAGTTCCTCGCCCGCTACGCCCACATGCTCATCGGCGTGGACGCCTTCGACCGGGAATACGTGTGGCAGCGGTTCTGGATGGCTCAGCGCTTCATGTACACGGGAAGAGGCTTGCTGGATACGGTCGACCGGATGCTATGGGACCTTGCGAGCCGGAGCGCCCGCCTGCCCATCTACAAGCTGCTTGGTGCATGCCGGGAGAGCGTGCCCGCCTACTGCAACGTGGGCGGACGCACCATCGACGACCTGGTGGCAAACGCGGTGCAGCGCGTGGAAGAAGAGGGATTCATCGGCTGCAAGGACCATTCCTACCGGGGCGTGAAGACCAACGGGGAAATGGCCGAGAAACTGCGTGAGGCCCTCGGCGACGACATCATGCTCTTTCACGATCCCGTCGAGTCGTACACCTACGAAGAAGCCGTGAAGATCGGGCGCATCATGGAGAAGTGCAGTTACCGGTGGATCGAAGAGCCTTTGCAGGACTACGACATACTGGGACTGAAAAAACTGTGCGCCACCCTCGACCTCCCGGTTCTGACCCTGGAATGGATCGGCGCAATCGGTGGGCAGCCGTACAACACAGCGCCGTACCTGGCCATGCAGGCCGCCGATATCGTCCGGCAGCGGGGCATCGGCATCACCGGTCAGATCAAACAGGCCCAGTTGGCCGAAAGCTTCGGCGTGGAGGTGCACGGCGGAGATCCCCACGTCATCCTGGCCATCGGTAACGACCCCGTCTTCGAAGCTTTCATGGGATTGCAGCCACGTCCCCCCGACGAGGAGCTCGATTGCCGGGGCACACTCGTAGTGGAAGACGGCGCCATGTCCATCGCGTGGAGCGACCGTCCCGCGCCTGAACCGGACTGGGACGAAATGGCGCGGAGCGCGGTAGCGGTGATCTGAAATTTGACGCCGGAAGAATGCTTGACAGCATATTTTGCTATCATTAGTTTTCTGGTGTCAACCAGACAGAAAAGGGGGCCGCGATGAGTACCACTGTCACTGTCCGCGGCATTGATCCGGCGGACAAAGCCTGGCTCAAACGAGAGGCGCGACAAGTCGGCGTGTCTATGGAAGAATTCATCCGTCATATGATCCGCGAGAAGCGTGCAAAGGCTGAGCACCGCGCATCGCCTTCCGAGGCTTTCAAGCGGTATTTCGGGCCCGAAAACGGGGTCGAGCTACCGGAGTCAGGGCACTATGCATACCGTAAGGTCGAGTTCGCAAGTGAGCGTGAGACGTGAACACTCCTGTTGCCTGGCTCCTCGATGCGAATGTCATTTCAGAAATGATGCGCCCACATCCAGATCCACGTGTCGCTGCGTTTCTGGATAAGATCGCCGACCAGGGGATTGGTCTTGCATCCATTACGGTCTGGGAGATCCTCAATGGCATTGGCCTTCTCGATGCCGGACGGAGACGTGAAGCCCTCGCCGATCGATTCCAAAACCTGCTCGATGACCTCTTTGAGGATCGTATATTCGATTGGACCTTGAACGACGCGCGAGAGTGCGCCCGCATTATGGAAGCTAAGCGGCGTCGGGGCGAGGCGCTTGAGTACCATCTGCCGGACGCCTTTCTTGCGGCAACGGCGGCCCGACGCGGTCTCACCATTGTCACAAGAAACGCAAGTGAGTTCCGCAATACCGGTGTTAAAGTCGTCAACCCCTGGACTGATGGATGACGATCGGTTTCATCGAAGGCTGCGTCGATTGGTGGTCGGTCGACCCGAGCAGGTCGGCCAGGGTAACACATCACGGGGCGTCGTCACCCGACACATGGAGCAAACATGTCTGAAACCATACGATGGGGTATTCTTGGAACCGGGAAAATCGCTCACAAGTTCGCCGAAGCGCTCGCGGTGGTGGCGGATGCCGAGCTTTCGGCCGTCGGGTCCCGGGCACAGGGGACGGCAGACGCCTTCGGCGACGAGTTCGAAGTGCCCCGAAGACACCCGTCCTACGCGTCCCTGGCGGAAGACCCGGAGATCGACGCGATCTACGTATCTACCCCCCATCCCATGCACTGCCGGGACACGCTGCTCTGCCTGAACGCGGACAAGCCGGTGCTCTGCGAGAAACCCTTCGCCCTCAACGCATCGGAAGCGGAAGCCATGATCCGGTGCGCGCGTCAGCGGGATCTTTTCCTCATGGAAGCCATGTGGACGCGGTTCCTGCCCGCCATCGTGCAGGTACGCCGATGGCTCGCCGATGGTGCTATTGGCGAAGTGCGCAACATGATGGCCGATTTCGGATTCCGCGCGGATTTCAACCCAGAGGGCCGCCTGCTGAATCCCGAACTGGGCGGGGGGGCGCTCCTGGACATCGGTGTATACATTGTATCTATGGCTTCCATGGTCTACGGGCAACAGCCGGACCGGGTCGCGGCACTGGCGGATATCGGCACAACGGACGTCGATGAGCAGACCACCATGGCCTTTCGCTACGACTCGGGCGCCATGGCCGCGCTGACCTGCGCCGTCCGGACCAGCACGCCCGGCGCCGTGTCCATCCACGGGACGCAGGGCAATATCCGCATCCCGTACGCATTCTATGACACCTATGTCGCAACGCTGAACGCAGACGGCGAGGAACCGGTAACGGTGGAGCCGCCGCGCGTGGAGAACGGATTCAAGTACGAGATCGAGGAAGCGGGGCGATGCCTGCGGGAAGGGTTGCTCGAGACGCCCGCGCTCCCGCTGGAAGAGACCCTGGCCATCATGAGGACGCTGGACGCCGTCCGGGCCGAGATCGGGTTGAAGTATCCGATGGAATGATGGTTCCGGAAAAACCTATAGCAGGGACCCACCCAGCCCGGACCAACCTACATCAACCCGTGTTTTTGTAATCACCGTATTTAGCGATTTTCAAGGAGTACCCATGGAGTACGGCAACATTGCGAATGTCGACAAGCCCGTGTCGCGCCTGGTACAGGGCACCATCATGCTGAGTTTCGCCGAAGAGGAGTACAGCTTCGACCTGCTGGACCAGGTGTACGACGCCGGGATCAACACCTTCGACAGTGCCCACCTGTACGGCGGTGGCGAATGTGAACGCGTGCTGGGCCGCTGGATCGAAGACCGGGGCCTGCGCCGGGAGATCGTCATTCTCACCAAGTGCTGCCACATGAATGCGGACCGGGCCCGCGTGACGCCCTACGATATCTCATCGGACCTGCACGACTCCCTGGCCCGCCTGAATACGGACTACGTGGATCTCTACCTCCTGCATCGCGACGACGTAAGGGTTCCCGTTGCTCCGATCATGGACAGGCTCAATCAGTACATCAGCGCAGGCAACCTGGGCGTGATCGGCGGATCCAACTGGACCCACGACCGTATCGAAAGGGCGAACCTGTACGCCGCCACCAGCGGACAGCAGCCCTTCACCGTGAGCAGCCCGAATTTCAGCCTGGCCGAACAGGCCGAACCGCCGTGGCGGGGATGTATCAGCATCAGCGGGAAGGACGGAGCCGACGCGCGGTCGTGGTACCTGGAAAACCAGATGCCGCTGTTTACCTGGTCCAGCATCGCCAGCGGGTTCTTTTCCGGCCGGGTAAACCGCGACAATTACGAAAACCTGGCCGAGCAGGGCCTCTTCGACGAAAGTTCCGTTCGGGCCTACTGCACGAACGACAACTTCGACCGGCTGGACCGGGTCGAAGAACTGGCGAATGAAAAGGGCCTGTCCATACCCCAGGTCGCCCTGGCTTACGTGCTCAGCCAGCCGCTCAACATCTTCGCCCTGGTGGGCGCCCGAAACGGCGATGAGATTCGGGCCAACCTGGAGGCCCTTGACACAAAGCTGTCGGCCGAAGAGATGGCCTGGCTGAACCTTGAACAGCCGGAGCGATTCTGACGCGAAGAATACCGCTATGAGACCTGCAGTCCTTTTGACCACGGTGCTGGGCCTTGCTATGCTCGGAATTACGGTATACACCGGAATCCCGGACGCCCAGGTGCGCAACGCAGTCGGTCGAGTCATGCCCGCGGGTGCGGCGCCGCTCGATCGGCAGATTTTCCGATTTCTGAACGACGAACCGACCAACCTGGACATCGGCGTGGCCATCTACGAGGTGGGCGGCATCGTCTTCCTCTTCGAACGCCTCACCATGCTGGACCACAACAATCGCGTGATCCCGGGCGCGGCTACCCGCTGGACGGCCAACGAGGACCAGACGAAGTGGACCTTCCACATGCGACCCGGCGCCCGGTGGAGCGACGGCCGACCGGTCACCGCCCACGACTTCGAATATAGCTACAAGCGCATGCTGGATCCCGCATCGGGCAGCGGCTACGCCTTCTTCTACTACAACATCAAGGGCGCGCGGGCGTTCAATACCGGGCAGACCGACGACCCTAACGCGGTTGGTGTTTACGCGGTGGACGATATGACCCTCGTGATCGAAACCGACGGGCCCTGCCCGTACCTGCCCATGATCGCCGCCTTCTTCACCTCGATCCCGGTCCCCCGCTGGCAGGTCGAGCGGTTCGGCCCCCGCTGGGCGTCGGACGAAAACGTCGTCAGCAACTCGTCCTACAAGGTGGAGAACTGGCGCATCGGCGAGCGTCTTACGATGACGCTCGATCCCTACTACAACGGCCCGATCAAGGGGTATTTATCCGAGATCCATTCCATGTTCAGAAGCCGGATAAGCACCGGACTGCTTTCCTACGAGAACGACGAGCTGGACCTGGTGCAGATCGACGTGCGCGACCTCAGCCGGATCGAGGGGGACCCGGTGCTGAGCGGGCAGTTGCACAAGTACATGGACTTCAACGCGCTCTACCTGTTCTTCCGAACGCGCGAAGGCGTGTTCAGCGACCACCGGGTGCGAAAGGCCATCAGCCACGCCATAGATCGTGACGCCCTTTGCAACATCGTGCTCCGGGGTACGGCCCTGCCCGCGTACACCATGCTGCCGCCGGGCTTTCCGGGTTATTCGGGCGACGAACTCAAAGACGTCCAGCGGTACGATCCCGATCTGGCGCGCAGTCTCCTGGCCGAGGCCGGATATCCGGGCGGCCGGGGCTTTCCTTCCGTGGACATCTGGCTTCGCAACGATCCCAACCGCATCATGGCGGCCGAAGCGATATCGGGCATGCTGTCCAACAACCTGGGCCTCAGGGTGGGCGTGCGGAACATGGAGCCCCGGGTCTACAGTGAGGCCATGGCCCAGTACCGGATCGACCTGAGCCTGATTCCCTTCCAGTACGATTTCCCCGATCCGCATAACCTCCTCGGCATGGTCTGGCACTCCCAGCCCGTAGGCGCGGGGCGTCACGACTGGATGAACGCGGAGTTCGACCGCCTGGTCGACGAAGCGGCAAGAGAGACCGACGAGGTACGCCGTTTCGAGATGTATAATGAAGCGGAACGGATCCTGGTCGAGGACGTGGGCGGCGTCTTCCTCTACCACGACTACTTCCTGCAGCTCCGCAAACCCTGGCTGGCGGGCTGGAAAAAGGACTCCACGGGCCAGGAACCCTTCTTCATCGACAATTCCACGATTACGGATCTGTATATACGGCGGTAGACCGAGCGTCCCGGTCGGTACGGATTCGGCTTGACGAGGTATGCTATTTGCCAATTTATTTTTATGGTAACGAATTAATATAAAGAAAAATGGAAACATTCATGGTTTTGTATGATCTGTTTCTAAATCACTTCGATCGATTTCGGGAAATCGATGCGGATTATTGCGAAGAAGACGCTCAGGGAGTTTTGGAAACGTCATCCTGATGCTGAACGACCGCTACTCGCCTGGTACCGAGAAGTGAAGAGGGAGGACTGGAAAACACCGGCCAGTATCAAGGAAAAGTACCGGAACGCCAGTAAAATTGGTGGGAATCGAGCAGTTTTCGATATCAAGGGAAACAACTACCGCCTTGTGACAGAGATCGATTTCGCGCATCGATTGGTACGAATAAGGTTTATCGGGACGCACGATCAATACGACGGGATTGATGCAAAAAGGATATAGAAATGGCTGAAATTAAACCTATCCGCACAGAGGCGGATTATGAAAGAACCCTGTCCCGTATCGACGAACTTATGGGCAGCAAATACGGTAGTCCGGATGGAGATGAACTGGACGTACTGGTCACACTCGTCGAGTCCTGGGAGGACGAGCACTTTCCCATGGGTTATCCGGAACCTCCCGAAGCGATCCGATTCCGCATGGAACAGGCGGGAATGCATCCTCGAGATCTTATACCAATCATTGGGAGCCGCTCGCGAGTTTCGGAAGTGCTGTCCGGCAAGCGCGCCATTACCATGCCTATGGCCCGGGCGTTGCATGAGCATCTTGGTATCCCGGCCGACGTGTTGCTCAGGAATCCGGGGACGGAATCCTTCGAATCACCAGCGGATATCGACCCCCTGCGTTATCCAGTCAGGAAAATGGCAAAACTCGGTTGGATAAAGGAAGGTGCCGAATCAGGTTACAGCGCCGGCGAACAGATTGCCGAAATGATCCATATGGCGGGCATTGACATTACACCATCAACGTATCGAATCCGAGGTTCGCAACGGGTGAACGCGAAAACGGACTCCTATGCGCTTCAGGCTTGGTGCTGGCGTGTCATGGCCCTGGCCAACGCCAAAGCTACGCATCGTGCCTACGTTCCGGGAACCGTTACCCTCGAATTGCTTCGTGAGGTCGCCCATCTGAGCAACTTGGAATATGGACCACGGCTCGCTCGGGATTTCCTGGACGACCACGGCATTGTGCTCGAGGTAGTGCCGCATCTCCCCAGAACGTATCTTGACGGAGCGGTACTTCAATCCGGCGACGGACGACCGGTAATCGGCCTTACGCTTCGTTACGACCGCATCGACAGTTTCTGGTTCGGTTTGCTGCATGAACTCGCCCACGTCGGGCTTCATCTCGATCAAGGCAGAGGCGTTTTTTATGCCGACGACTTCACACTTCGGGAGAGCGGCCGGGGCAAGGCGGAAACCTATGAAAAGGAGGCTGACATGTGGACCGAGGAGGCGTTGATACCTGGAGAGACATGGAAGGCCAGCACGGCGCGTACTTCGCCTTCTGCGTTGAGCGTGGTCAGTCTGGCCTCGGAATTGCGCATTCATCCAGCGATCGTGGCGGGCCGGGTACGTTACGAACGGAGAAATCCCCGGCTACTGTCACAGTTTACCGGTAACGGGGCTGTGCGACGTCAATTTGCAGGAGTAGCATGGAAGGGAGAAGAACGACGACGATAGCCTGTTTTCGATACGGCCTATCCGACTACTGCAACCTCGCCAGGTCCTCCCAGAAGCGCGGATATGTCTTCCCCACCACCTCCGGATCGAGGATATTCAGGCTCCCCAGGCGGGTGCCCAGCACGGCGAAACTCATGGCCATGCGGTGGTCGTTGTAGGTTTCAATGTCGATTTCCTCGGTGGCGTTCAAGGCGCCCGGCGGGAGCTCCCCTACCTCGATGAAGTCCGGTCCCGTCTTCACTTCCACGCCGATCTTCCGCAGCTCCGCCGCGGGACATTCGATCCGGTCGCACTCCTTGTGCTTCAACGTGCTGATGCCCTTTATCCGGGTCGTGCCCGGTATCAGCGGTGACAGGGCGATCAGGGTCAGCGCGGCGTCCGGTATATCCCCGCAGTCGATTTCTTCCGTCGCCGGTCGTACGCGGCCATCCTCCGGTCCTTCAATGACCGTCTTTTTCTCGTCCATTCGGACATGGGCGCCCAGGTTTTCGCAGATGGTCAGGAAGCGGATATCCCCTTGCCGGGTTCCGGATCCGAGGTTCTCAATGACCACCTTCCCGCCGTGCATCAGGACGAGCGCCGCGAAATAGGAGCCGGCAGAAGCATCGCCTTCCACCGACCGGGGCCCCGAACGATACTGCTGAGGGGCGACCCGGAACCGGCGGTAGTTGTCGTTCTCCACGTCCACACCGAACGTCCGCATTTCGCTCAGCGTTATGTCGATGTAAGGCCTGCTGACGAGTTCGCCTTCGACCTGGATTTCAAGGCCGCCGGGCAGTGCCGGTGCGATCTGCAGCAGGGCGGAGAAGAACTGGCTGGATACATCGCCTTTCATCCGGACCGTACTGCTGAATGTACCGGGTCCTCGAATGGTAACAGGAAGGCAACCGCCATGGGCGGACTCGGTTTCTCCCCCAATTTGCTCCAATGCGTCGAGCAGGGGGGCATTCGGCCTTTCGTTCAGGCTGCCCCGTCCGGCCAGCCGGGTCTCGTCGGTCCTCAGAACCGACAGGGCGATCAGGAAACGGGCGGAAGTACCGCTCAGTCCGAGGTTAAGGATTACCGGTCCTTCGGTGAACCGCCCTCCTCTTCCTTCCACCGTCAACCGTCGATAGTCGTCACTCGCCTGGATATCAATCCCGAGTTCACCCAGGCATTCCACCATTTCCCGGGTGTCGTCGCAGTCGCAGGGCGCGTCGATCTCGGTCGTTCCCTCGGCCAGCGACGCGAGCACCAGGTTTCTCAGCGTAATCGACTTGCTTCCTGGTAGCACGATGTTATGATTCAAGGTATTACGAATCGTATTGATAATCATAGTATTAATACGAAAATTAGTTTAATCATTGTAATCCTAGACACATCCTTCATAAGCCCTTCCCGAGACCAGGTCGTACTCCGGCATGGCGCCGTTTCCGATGTACTTCGAACGGGCGTCCATGTAGGCGACGGTCAGGCCGATGCGCCGGTCATCGCTGGTATTGGCGTCGGTGCGGTGAAGCGCGAGGCTGTGGTGGAACGAGCAACTGCCGGCCTTCAAGGGTATGGCAACCTCCCGCTCATAGCCGACGCGGGCGTCCTCGACCCGAAAATCCTCGAGGTGCTTGTGCTCGATCACGCCGGCCTTGTGGGAACCGGAAATGAACCGCATGCACCCGTTGTTCTCGGTGGCGTCGTTCAGTGCGATCCAGCAGATCACGAGATTGGGCGGATCGATGCTCGTCCAGTAGGCCGAATCCTGGTGAGGAGGTTTCGCCGAACCCACCCGGGGTGGCTTGCAGAGCGTCTGGTCCACGTAGATCTTGAGATCCGGACCGATCGGGCTTCGTACCACGCCGAGGATCTTTGGATGCCGGGCAAGTTCCATGAATACCGGATCGTGTTTCGTCAGGTTCCAGATCTTGCGCACGTTGTTGAAACGGACCGGATCGGCCTGCGCCTCGCCTCGTTCCACGCGTGGTTCGATCTGAACGTTTTCGTCCGGGAAATCGACCCGTTCGTTGCCGATATCTTCAAGCCGCTGGTGCAGCGCTTTGACCTCCAGCGGCGTCAGCAGGTCCTCGTATGGGAGAAATCCCTGTTCGTTGAACTGGTCGATCTGTGCCTGGGTCAACGACACAACTTGCCTCCTTAAGATGCCTTTTAAGGTGCATTGGAAGTTGCACTGAACCACCACGCCGGCCAGGCGAGCACCAGTTCCGCCAGCGCGGAGTAACCGCCATCGGCCGGATGAACGCGGTCGCCGAGGGCCGCTTCGCTCTGCCAGACACCGCCGGCATGCAGTTCGTGGATCACTTCGAGATAGGGCACGCCGACCCTTCCGGCGATTTCGCCGACGAGCGAGGAAATCTCCACTCTTCGGCCGTGTTCGTCTGCGTCGATTCCGGGTGGCGGCCCGATCATCAACGTGGGTAACAGGGACCGTGCGCGTTTCAGAATCTCCTTGGTGTTGCGAATGGTATCGGCGCGGTCCACGCGCGTCTTCCCGTCTATGATCCAGCAGTCGTTCGCGCCGAATCCGAACACCACCCGGCCGTCGTGAGGTATGAGACACCGGGCTTCCACCTCCCGTTCCCATCGCTGGAGCACATCGGTGCTCGTATCGCCGCGAATGCCCAGGTTGTAGCAGGTGATGGCGTTCTCTTCGGACCGCGACTCGGCACACGCCCGTCCCGGCCAGCCGAGATAGGCCGGGTCGCCGGTACCGTTCACGTAGGAATCACCGATAAAGTAAATACGAATGTCTGCCAATTCCATTCGATCCTTTCTGACTGTTCTTGGTCGGTCCTCTCTGCCGGTCCCTGGTTCGGTCCGTTGTACCGATCCGCTAATTCAACTGCTTTCTTGGGGAATCTTCCCCCGCCGGCCGGTTGGTTCTGCACGCCTTTAAGGGCGCGAATGTCGCCTTAAGCATACGAATTCCCATGGTATTTATCAATTGCCAATTTCGCGGTCCCGTGGAAAATTGTTAGTGGTCTGATGTGTCGTAAAGACCGTAAATAATCATGATCGGTCGACAACCGCAGTTGCAAAGAATAAGTGAAGGATCGCACCCATGCGCGCATACGTGATTGACCATAACCAGCTTCGCCTGGCCGATCTGGCGGAACCGGGGGAACCCGGACCCGGAGAGGCGCTGGTCGGGGTTCGGTCCGTATCGCTCAACTACCGGGACCTCATGGTCGCCAGGGGCCGATACGGAAAGCCCTTCGAGGGCAGGTTCGTCGCCGGGTCCGATATGGCGGGCGACGTGTTGAAGACGGGGCCTGGCGTTTCAGCGATTCGGCCGGGCGACCGGGTCGTGAACGCGCCGTTCCTGCGCTGGCCCGCCGGAAGACTCACGCCCGATGGGATGAAGACCCTGGTGGGCGCGGGCGGTATGGACGGCGTGCTGTGCGAGCAAGTGCTGTACCCCGCGGACGCCCTGGTCTCCATGCCGTCCCACTTCTCCTACCATGAAGGCGCGACATTGCCCATAGCCGGACTGACCGCCTGGGCTTCGGTCGTATCGCAGGGTCGATTGCAGGCCGGAGAGTGGGTCCTGCTGCACGGCACGGGCGGGGTCTCCGTGTTCGCCGCACAACTCTCGGAACTTACTGGGGCGCAAGCGTTATTGACCACATCTTCCGAAGAGAAAGGTCGACGAATGAAGGAAGAATTCGGCGTGCTGGAGACTTTCGATTACCGGGACGAAGGCTGGCCGGACCAGGTACGGTCCTTCACCGGTGGCGCCGGGGTCGACCTGGTCGTGGACGTTGCGGGCGGCCAGACCTTCGCGAAGTCCCTGAAAGCCTGCGCGCTGCACGCCCGTATATCCCTCGTCGGCATCCTGGACGGCTTCGAAACCCGCCTCAACCCCTTCGATATCATCGGCCGGCAAATCCAGGTTCGGGGGATCTACACCTCCACCACCGAAGACCTGCGCGACCTGGCCAGGGCCTGCGAAGCGTCGGGACTCAGGCCCTGCATCGACCGCGTGTTTCCCTTCGATGAAGTGCCGGCGGCCTACGACTACCTTGAATCACAACGGCATATCGGCAAGATCGTGTGTGAGATTTCGGAGTGCTCCCGCTGAGGGCTCAGCGGATCTGCAGGTGCCGTTTCCGGTCGGTCACTCGTCCGATGCAGGCCGCCTGCGCGTAACCGGCATCCCGCAATTTCGCGACTACCTCGTCGATGCCGGAGGCAGGCACGCCGGCCAGCAGTCCGCCCGAGGTCTGGGGGTCGAAGAGGAGGGCGTCCCGCCCGTCCGCCGCGCCGGGCTCCGCCGTGTACGCCGCGCCGGGTCCTGGCTCCACCTGCCATCTTTTCTGCAAATGCTCCCGGTTGGACGGCGCCAGGGTACTCTCCACCCCGGCGGCCACGCAATCCGCCGCGCCGGCATAATGCGGTATCCGGTCGATTTCAATCTCAGCTCCCGTGCCGCTGGCCTCGAGCATCTCGACCAGGTGTCCCGCCAGGCCGAAGCCGGTCACGTCCGTGACGGCGGGAATGCCGGCCTTTGCAAGGACCCCGGCCGCCTCCGCATTCGACTGCAGCATGCCTTCATGGACTTCATCGACCCAGCTTCCCTGGGCCTTTAGGTGCATATCGGCCGCCAGGATGACGCCCGTACCGACGGGCTTGGCCAGGACCAACCCGTCGCCGGGACGCAGCCCGCCTTTCCTGAATACGGCGTCGTTGCCGGTCAGGCCGTTCATGGTTATGCTGACGGCTGTCTCCGTTCCTTCGCTCGTGTGCCCGCCGAGGAGCGTGACCCCGAGACGCCGGGCCTCTTCCGCGATGCCGCCCATGAGCTGTCTCAGGTCGTTCGCCACCAGGAGTTTTTCCGCGTAGGGCAGCGTGACCGTAACCAGTGCGGAGTGAGGCTCGGCCCCCATGGCGTACAGATCCGACGCGGCGTGGACCAGGGCGATACGGCCGAAGAGGTGCAGGTCGCCGGTAAAGGCCCGGAAGCCGTCCACGGTCTGTACCAGCGACCGGCCGGGAGGGATCTCAAGCATTGCCGCGTCGTCGGCGTCGTGCAGGCCGATCCGAACTTCCTCGCGGCTGAATATGTCCAGTTCGTCGAGCACGCCGGTGAGTACGGTGGAACCGACCTTGGCGCCGCACCCGGCGCAGCGCATGGCCGACACTGCCGGGTCTTTGCCGGCTTCGTCACCGGCGGCGTGCGCAGCGTGGGCGGAGTGCGCATCGTGGGCGGGGTGCGCATCACGGGTGGATGGCGCATCGAGGGCGGACGGCGCATCGCCGGCCGGGTCCATGGGCGGCAGCAGCGCCGGTTCGAATTTCCGCATCCAGCGTCGGTCGATCCAGTCCTTCAGGCGCCACACCCAGGGGCCGTGAAAGGAGACGTGCCGCCGGCTGGCGACGGCGTTGCGCGTCCCGGTCATGAGCAGCGCAAGCGCCGAGGCCTGGGGCCTGTAGGGAACCATGGACCGGTTTTCGAGCCAGGCATGGAGGTTTCGGGCCAGAACCGGTCCCTCACGGACCGCGTAGACTCCCGATTTGGGCAGGGAACGGGAAGGAAACTCGATACAATCGCCCGCCGCGAAGACGTTGTCATAACCCATGGCCTGCAGGGTGGACCGGACGCGGATGAACCCGGCACCGCTGGTCTCCAGGTTTGTCTCCTTCATCAGACCGGGCGGCGCTCCGCCCGTGGCCCAGAGCAGGAAGTCGCAGGGCAGGGACGGATGATCCTCGAAATGGATGCCCGCCTCATCCACGCCCGTGACCCGCAGGCCGGTGTGCCAGGCGATCCCCTTATCTTCGAGGTACCGCCCGATGATCGCGGCGACCCGGGGACGGTGCCCGGTCAGCAAAGTCGCCTGCGAATCCACGAGGGTGATCTGGACGGGCGCGAATCGCGCTCCCCATCTCGAGTGCATGGCGAAGGCCAGTTCCACGCCCGCCGCGCCGCCTCCCGCGATGACGATCCGTAACGGCCGGCCGTCGCTCCGGTGGTTTTCCTCGAACCGGTGAACCCGCTTCAGCAGCAGCCCGAGCGGCCTCGTGGGCACGGCGTGTTCCCGCACGCCCGGGGTGTCCATGCCCCTGGGAATCGAACCGACGTTGATCGAAAGGGCATCGTAGGCAAGGGGAGGACGGCCGTCGTCGAAATAGACTTGTTGGAGGGCCGGATCGAGGCCGGCCACCCGGGCCCGGACGAACCGGATGCCCGCCCAGGTGCACAGCGGCCTCAGTTCCATTTCCATCTCGTCGGGACGGTACAGGCCGGCCAGGCAACCGGGCAGCATGCCGGAATAGCAGACGGTGGACTCGTCCGAGATGAGCGTGACGCGGATGCCGCGCAGGGCCTTCTTCATGGCCAGCATGCGGATCACCTGCACGTGGGAATGGCCGCCGCCGACCAGCACGAGGTCTTTTTTGAAAGGGACGGTCTGGTTCATTAATGGAATATACTCGGCGCGTCCGTACGGCCAAAGTCCATAATGAGTCGCGAGACCGTATCGGCCGATGACCATGATGATCTAGGAAAATACCTGAAAATGGCCGCTTCACGGAGTCGACTACGCCACCTGGTCGACCTTGACACGCGCAGTAGATTATCCTGACGATGCGGCCTTCCCTTAACACGGTGAACCGTATGCGAGAGATCCTGAGAAACCTGAACTTCCAAAAGGAGTATCAATGTCATTCAACATCAAAAAGCGCGGCAAGCTGACCTACTATTACCACGGCGAAAACCCGGTGCTGTCGGCCCTGGTTACGGAAGCGCAGCCGGATGGGGACCTTAAGATCTACTTCGCCGGTCTCACGGGCGGCTATTCCGCCAAGGGTGTGCTGGAGCGGGATGAACTGATTTCGATGGAACCGGACCAGGAGATCCCCCTGGTCTTTCAAAGTTGGGAGAAGTGGCTGATTGACGCCGGCCTGTGCGAGTCGCTTCGGGATATCGACTTCATCGAAGTGCACGCCTTCGGGTGCCAGCCCAAGTCGCCGAATCCCCTCGTGGACCCGGTGGGTTACGCCGCCGAGCAGGATCGGCTGAAGGAAGCGTATGCCCGGGCGTATAGCAGCTTCTTCAGGGATTATCTGCCGGACAACGGTGTGCCGTGCCGCTTTACGGTCCATCTCGTCGACGTCCCAGATAAAGCCGCGTCTTACGAGTTCTACTCAACAGCCCTGTGGCAGCGGTCGCTCCAGTCCGGTTCGTCTGATTAACGCGTGTGGATCCGACCCGGCGTGAAAGTTGAAGTCATTCGACCGACCGGGGGCCGGCTGCCGGCTGGACACGCAGTCGATTCGCCGTGCCCGCCGGGCTCGATTACCGGCTTGACACCCCGTCGAATCAGGACCATATTCACCGGGTTCATTCCACCGATTTGACGTACCGATTTTACGGTCTGATTTCCTACCTCTTTTCAGCACGCACCCCGGAAGGAGCGATGCATGCCCACGCGGTCCCCGCAGGAGACGCTGGAGGCGCTGAAACAGTTCGACACCCCTACGATCACCAACGTGGTGGCCACCTATCCCACCCATCCCCTCTGCCTCGGTCTATACAACCCGTGGGCGGTGAACTGGTACACGGACCAATCCATTAAATGCATGTATCCCGAACTCGGGCGCACCGTGGGCTACGCCGTCACCTGCGTCTTCGGCCTGCCCGAGCCGGGTTTCAAGAACCTCTCCTTCATCGATGTCATCGACGCCCTGGACGAATCCCCCGGGCCGACGATTCTCGTGATCCGGCAGAATTTCCCCGAGGAGATCGCCGGAAAAGTGGGATTGGCGGGCGGGAACATGACGGCTTCCGCAAAGGCCGTGGGTTGCGTGGGCGTGGTTTCCAACGGACCGTCGCGGGACATACACGAGATCCGGCCGATGGAGGTTCAGTACCTGCTCAGCGGCGTCACGCCGGGCCACGGGGACCAGGCCGTGCACGCGGTGAACGTGCCCGTATCCGTGGGCGGCATGGACGTGGCGCCGGGCGAGATCATTCACATGGACGAGAACGGCGCGTGCAAGTTTCCCGCCGACAGGATGGACGCGGTGCTCGAGAACGCCACGGCGCTGGCGGAGGAGGAAGAGGAGCGTATAGACGCCTTCGAACGCGCCCGGTCGGCTGACGACATCAAGGCGATCCTGGGCGGACACAGCTACGGCAGGAAAGAAGACGAATAGAAAGATGACATAATATGAAATGTGTATTTATAGTCCTTGATACCGTCCGCCGGGACTACCTTTCGACTTACGGCAACGACTGGGTGCATACGCCCGCCCTGGACCGATTGGCCGAACGGGGCGTCGTTTTCGACAATCACTGGGTGGGCTCGCTGCCCTGCATGCCCGCGCGGCGGGAGTTCATGACCGGGCGGTACAACTTCATCTACCGGGGATGGGGGCCCATCGAGCCCTACGACGATACGCTGCCGGGCGAGTTGCGGAAGCATGACGTCTTCACTCACCTGCTGACCGATCATTACCACTACTTCGAACTCGGTGGCGAGAACTATCACACGGCGTTCAACACCTGGGACTTCTTCCGCGGCCAGGAGAACGACTGGTGGGCGTCCCACGTGGACCGCATGGCCTTGCCCGACCACCTGGGGCAACTCAGCCAGCAGAATTTCGGCAACCGCAAACTGCAGCAGCGCGAGGAGGACTTCTCCGGTCCGAAGACCGCGCAGGCGGCCATCGAGTGGCTGAAGACGAACCGGGCGTCCGACGACTGGTTCCTGCAGGTCGAGATCTTCGATCCCCACGAACCCTTCTATTGCACCGAGAAGTACCGGGCCATGTACGGCGACGATTACGACGGACCGTTCTACGACTGGCCCAGTTACGACGAGGTCCACGAATCCCCTGAAGCGGTCGAGCATATCCGGAAGTGCTATGCCGGGCTGCTCACGATGACGGACCACTGGGTGGGCCGGATATTCGACACGCTCGACGACCTGGGGCTGTGGGACGACACGCTGGTCGTGTTCACCACGGATCACGGGACCATGCTGGCGGAGCATGACTTCTGGATGAAGAATATCATGCCCCTGTACAACGAGATCGTCCGGATACCACTGATCGCGAGCCTGCCCGGTAACGAGCGGGCCGGCACGCGAACCGGAACGCTCACGCAGACCATCGACCTGATGCCGACCTTTCTCGACTACTTCGATACCCCGCCGCCTCCCCACGTCCAGGGACGGTCACTACGCAAGGTGCTGGACGGCGACAGCGTCAGGGCAGACGGCATCTTCGGCTATTTCGGGATGGCCATGAACTTAACGGACGGGAGGTACGTGTACATGCGCAACCCGGTCAACGAGGACGCGGGGCCGCTGTATGCCTACACGGCCATGCCCACGGGCGGTTTGAACCGATGGTATCCGAGGGAGGTGTACGACCGGGTCGAAACGGGCCGTTACTTCGGCCACACCTATAACCTCCCGTTGTACAAGATCCCCACAGACGGAAAGGTCCCGCGGCACCACCCCGACGAGGCATCCTATGCGGGCCGGAACCAGCTGTTCGACGTCGCAGCGGACCCGGCACAGCAGCACCCTATAGAAGATCCGGCATTGGAAGCCCGGTTCACAGAACGGATCGCCCGTCACCTGGAAGCCTGTGAGGCCATGCCGGAACAGTTCACCCGCCTGGGTATCGATCCGCCGGGAGCGTAGGCCGACTGATCGACCCGCCCGGAGCGGGCGCGAATGCAGGTTTTCCGGCCCGCCCGAAGCTTAGGATGAAAAGATCATGAAGAAGACGCTAATCCTGCGACGATTCCCGGTGACGCTCCTGATCGTCTTCGCGCTGTCGTTCGTGAATTGCGGCGGTCAAACGGCGCCGGAAGATGCTGAAGAAAGCGCTCCCGAGCTGTTCTTCGGCCAGACCGCGGAAATGAAGGAGGCGGCCCACGCCGCGCTGATGGAGCGCCTGCCCGACGACGCCGCGCCCCTCGAGTACCAGGTGTTCCGGTACATGGCCGCGGAACCCAAGAGCATGGACCAGGGCGTCTCGATCTACGTGGCGGGCGGAAGCGAGTTCCACTTCGAGCGGCTCGTCATGTTCGGACTGAACGGAGAACTCATCCCCGGCGCGGCGCAGTCTTGGGAACCTTCCGAGGACGGCAGGACCTGGACCTTTCACCTGCGCCGGGACGGGCGGTGGAGCGACGGTCGGTCCGTCACGGCCCACGATTTCGAATTCACCTTCAAGCGGTTCCTCCATCCCAACGCGGGCAACGTCTACGCCTTTCTCTATTATGACATCAAAGGCGCAAAGGCCTACAACCAGCGGGAGACAGACGACGTCGACACCGTTGGCGTCCGGGCGGTGGACGACTACACCCTGGTCATCGAGACGGAGCAGTCCTGCGCCTTCCTGCCCCATATCACCGCCTACCTCACTTCCGCGCCCGTCCCGCCCTGGCAGGTGGAGAAATACGGGGACCAGTGGGCCCTGGCCGGCACCTGCCTTACCAACGGACCCTTCCAGCTCGAGACGTGGAAGACGGGCCAGTACATGACGTTCGGCCTGAATCCCCACTACACCGGGTCCAATCCCGGTCATCTCCGCCAGATCGTCCGCATATTCAACGCCATGGTCGGATCGGCCAGCGCGGCGAACGACATGGGACTGCTGCCTTACGAGAACGACGAGATCGACGTGATCGACATCAGCCCCATGGTCTACGGCGGCCTGCGCGACGATCCGGAATGGAACGAACCGGCGTGGTCCTACGACCAGTTTACGACGGTTTATCTGTTCTTCCGAACGCGCGAGCCCCCCTTCGACAACCTCAGGGTCCGCCAGGCCTTCGCCCACGCCATCGACCAAGAGTCGCTGAACGAGACGATACTCCAGGGCATGATGATCCCCGCATACACCATGCTGCCGCTGCATTTCCCCGGCTACGTGGGTGACAAGTACCGGGACCACCAGCGGTTCGACGTGGACCTCGCCCGGCAGCTGCTCGCCGAGGCCGGCTATCCGGACGGCAGGGGTTTCCCGCGGATGGATATCTGGCTCGCCGACGCCACGCCCGCTTCCGCCATCAGCCAGGTGGCCCAGGCGATCCAGGAGATGCTCAAGGAGAACCTGAATATCCAGATCGACATCCGGAACACGGAAGGCGCGGCGTACCGGTCGGCCATGTACAACTGGGAGTTTCCCATGAGCATCATCGGGTTCAACTACGACTTTCCCGATCCCCACAGCATGCTGGGCATCATCTGGCGGTCCCAGCCCAGGGGGTACACGCGCCACGACTGGCTGAACCCGGAGTTCGACCGGCTGATCGACGCGGCCGCCGGAGAGCTGAACCACGAGGCGCGCATGGCGATGTACGACGAGGCCGAAGGGATTCTCGCTTCCGAGGCCGCTGCGGTTTTCCTCTGGCATGTCAAGGCCTACCAGTTGCGCAAGCCCTGGCTGAAGGGGTTCCGGGAAGACCGGTGGGGAAACTTTCCAAATTACCGAAACGCAAATACATACTATGACCTCTACATCGGCCAGGAGGCCGTGGACAGTGACCGGCGCATAGACTATTGAGGCGCCGGGGCGAAATGCACACTTTGATCGAAGGATCGATTACTGACATGGAAAACGGACACCAGTACACCGAGATGACCGACGCACAGCGGGAACGTCTCGACCAATATGGCTACCTGATTATCGAAGACGCGCTGCCGCCGGCGGTCGTCGGGGAGTTGAACGGGGCCATCGACGAATTGTACGACCGGGCCCGGAAGGAGGATACGCTGGGGAAAGGCGGCGATCTGAACATGCGGAACTGCATCGTGGCCCACGATGCCTTTCTCCAGTTACTCGACTGGCCGGCGACCATACCCCTGGCCTGGGGCGCGCTCAGCTGGAACATCCAGATGATTACCTCCCACCTCATCGTGTTGCCCTCGGGGCCGGAACCCACCGAGGAGGTCAGGCGCGGACACGGCATGCACCGTGACGGCGGCCGGTCCTTCGTCGAAATGCAGGAACCCCATCCCCGGATCCTGCTGAAGATTGCCTACGTGCTGAGTGACCAGACGGATCCTTCCTCGGGGGCCACTTCGCTGGTGCCCGGCAGCAACCGGATCACGGGGCAGCCGCCTAGGGATCCGGCCACGGGTTGGCCCTACGGCGCCATCCAGATGAACCTGCCCGCCGGTAGCGCCTTCCTGTTCGAGCAGCGCACCTTCCACAGTATCGGCCACAACTGGTGCGGCCACGACCGCAGGACGATTTTCATGGGGTACGCGTACCGCTGGGTCAAGCCCATGGATTACATCCAGATGCCGAAATCCCTCGTGGACCGCTGCTCGCCGTTACAGAAACAGTTGATCGGCGAGGTGGGAGACGCCCTCAGCTACTATCTGCCGGAAGAAGAGGACGTGCCGCTCAAGACCTTTCTTGAAGGGAAATGAGGTCCGCGCATGGCCAATGTCGTCCTGCTCATCTCCGACGAGCACAACCCGTTCTATTCCTCGGTCTACGGTCATCCGTTCGTACAGACGCCCGCCATGGACCGACTCGCGGCGAACGGGGTCGTCTACGACAGCGCCTACTGCCCGTCGCCCCTCTGCACACCCAGCCGGTCCGCCTTCATGTCGGGGCGCAGGGTGCACGAGATCCAGGCCTATTCCAACTGCACCATCGGCGTCGACCCGGACATCCCCACCTACGGAGGCGCCTTGTCGGAACAGGGCGTATACTCCGTGCACGTGGGCAAGACGCACGTCTTCGCGCCGAGCGGCGACCTGGGTTTCAGCGAGGTGCGCCTCGGCGGCAGGGATCGGGGCGCCGGCGATCCGGAAATAGGACGCCGGCCTTTCCGGATCCGGCGGGCCGCCGCGGAAAGGGCTTCGCAGTTTGGGGTAAATGAGCCGCATCTCCGACTTGACCTGGACCGCGTCGACGCCGCGGTAGACTGGTTGACACATACCGCGCCTTCGCTGGGGCGACCGTGGACCCTCACGGTAAATGTCATCCATCCCCATTTCCCCCACTACACCTCGCAGGAATTGTGGGATCTATATCCCCAGGGCGGCGATCTGCCGGAATACGGTGCCGAAGAGGAAACGGCAGGCCATCCTCGGGCCCTTGAAGTGCGCGAACATTTCCAGACGGACCGGTTCACCGAGGACCAGGTGCGGGGCCAGCGCCGGGGATACCTCGCCTGCGTGACCTTCGTTGACCGGCAACTGGCGCGCCTGGTCGAGGCGCTGCAAGCAGCCGGGCTGTACGACGATACCAATGTCATCTACACGTCGGACCACGGGGAGATGCTCGGAAAGTTCGGCATGTGGTGGAAATGCTCCCTCTACGAAGACGCAAGCCGAATCCCCTGCATCGCGGCGGGACCCGATTTTGTCTCCGGGCTGAGGGCATCGACGCCCGTGGACCTCCACGACGTCCAGGCGAGCCTCTTCGCGTCGACGGACGCCGAACGCCCGGAAGATTGGGCGGGCCGTCTCCTGCAGAATGTGCCCGCGACCGATGACCAGCGCGTCGTGTTCTCGGAATACCATGGCCACGGGGCGAGGCACAGCGCTTTCATGATCCGGAAGGGAAAATGGAAATACATCCATCACGTCGATGCGCCCCACCAGTTGTTCGACCTGGAAAGGGATCCAGATGAGCTTAAGAACGTGTGTGAGGCGCATCCGGCGGTCGTTACCGACCTGGAAAGGGAACTCCGATCGATCTGCGATCCCGATGCGGAGGACGACCGCGCGGACCGGTTCATCGAGGCGCAGCTCGAGTCCATGGCGTCCGCCGACTGAATGACGGCCGCCGACTGAATGCCGACGAACGACCGACCGCCGACCGCCGACTGAGTGCCGACTGACGCTTAGTCGAAAAAACACGAGCACGGGAAGATGAGCGAGAATCGACTGCTGGGCATCACCGTCCTGGCCGATTTCATCCTGAACGAAGGGGTGGAGGCCGTGCTGGACAACCTGGTGAACCGGGCGGGCGCCACGGCAGTAGCGGTGAATCCCACGGTGACCGCGCCGTCCGAGAAGGGCGTCGGTTCCTTCCAGCCGCCCAGCGACGCTGGCAGCAGTCCCCGCCTTTTCGACCGGCCGCTGTGGGGCCGGCGTTCACTCTGGGTCCGGAGCGCACCAAGTTACCGGCCACGCCTGTCCTACTATGCCGATACCCCGTACAAGCCCCGCGAACCCAACGAACTGACGGAGGCCCACGGCGACCTGATCGAACGGTTCATCGACGCGGCGCTGGACCGCGGGCTCGAGGTCTATCTGCAGCTGAGCGGCGCGACGCCGCCGGGACTGTCGGACGATGACCGGCCGAGGCGACCGGACGGGCAACTGCCGGACCGCATGGCCGACACGGGCTGCCTTGCCAGCGAGGCGATCCGGGCTTACATCACCGCCTATGTGCGGGACCTGCTCGAACAGTATCCCCGCGTAACCGGCTTCCGGCCGGACTGGCCCGAGTACCCCTGTTACAAGCTGGACGAGGCCTTCCAGGATTTCAATCCCCAGGTGGCGCGGTGGGCCTCGACCAACGGGTTCGACTTCGAAGCCATCCACCGGGACGTGCGGGCGGCCTACGATTACCTGCACGGAAGGCTCGAAAACCGGGACCTGCTCGACCTCGGCGGCCCCGGCCGGGGCGCAGCGACGCTTGCTGCCGTCTTCCGGTCCTTTCCCGGCATCGCGGAATGGCTGCGCCTGAAATCCGCCCTGTCAGGCGACCTGCTGCGGCACTGGCGGACGGTCGTCACGACGCACGGCGGTCTCGAAAAGAAGCTATCGGCCAACGCCTTCATGACGCCTCTCACCCTGTGGACCGGCTTCGATTTCCGCGGCGCTCCGGAGACCTGCGACGCGGTGTCCCCCAAGCTGTATACCATGCACTGGTCGGTCATGGTGGAATTCTGGGGAAAGGTGCTGCTGGAACGTAATCCCGGCCTGGACGAACGGCTCCTGGTGCGTTCGCTCGCCCATCTCTTCGACCTCGGAGACGAAATCACGACCACCCGGATCGACGATTACGGGTATCCCGATCCCGATGAGCCCCATCCTATCCCCGATGACGCCCAGCGGCGACGCATCGAGCAGGTCTGCGCGGAGGTGAACGGGCGCGCGCTCGTCACGCCACTCATGCACGGCTACGGCCCCCTGCATGATTTCGCCCGGCGTTTCCGGGTGGTGGCGGAGAGTCCGGCCGACGGCGTATGGATCAACCGGTACGGGTACTTGGGCGACGACAAGCTGGACGCGGTGGGGCGTATCTGGCGGCAGGCCCGTCGAGCATCTTGAAAACGCGCCCTGGACGTGATCGGCCGGCTCCGGCGGCACATCGACGGCAGACCCGGTAGAGGAAACCCGATGACCCGTCCCAACATTCTCTTCATCATGACGGACCAGCAGCGTTTCGATACGATCGCCGCGCTGGGCAACGAGCATATCTACACCCCCAACATGGACCGTCTCGTGCGGCGGGGCGTGTCCTTTACCCAGGGCTACTCGACCTGTCCCGTCTGCGTGGCGGCGAGGACGACCATCCGTACGGGATGCGATCCGCCCACGACACGGGTATTCAGCAACGGCCGGTCCGCGCCCGTGCCCGGCCAGGCCGATACGCTCGAGGGCCGGTGCGGAAACTATCTTGCCCGTACCCTTTCGGCCGCGGGCTACCGGACCTTCGGCGTGGGGAAGTTCCACACCTTCCCGTGGAACGAAGACGTGGGTTACGAGACCCAGCTCCACAGCGAGGAACTCTACGGCAGCCCGGAGCAGCGACGCGGAGACGCCTACGCGGGCTGGATCGCCCGCGAGCATCCGGATTTCGACTATATCGAAGCGCTCATGGGGGAGCGGACCGAGATGTACTACATGCCCCAGGCAAGCCCGCTGCCCGCCCACTTGACCGTGGAGTCCTGGGCCGCGGACCGCGCGATCGAGGCGCTAAGCGCGTTCGATGACCGGCCGTATTTCGGTTTCGTGTCCTTCATCGGTCCCCATCCGCCCTTCGCGCCGCCCGTGCCCTTCAACCGGATCTACAACCCCGACCGCATGCCGGGGCCCGTGTGCGGCGACCAGAACGTGGACCACCTGGACGAGCAGATTCCCTTCATGAACCGGATCATCTGGGCCGATGAAATCAACGACGCGCTGACCCGCGTCCTCAAGGCCCGCTATTACGGAGAGATCACCTACATCGACGATTGCCTGGGCCGGATACTGGACGCCGTCGAGACCCGCGAGGACGCCGGCAACACCCTCATCTGCTTCTTCTCGGATCACGGCGACCACCTCGGGGATCATACCGCATGGCAGAAGGAGAGTTTCTTCGACGTCTCCGCCCGCGTACCCTTCCTGGTGAGCTGGCCCGACCGCCTGCCTCGGGACGTTCGAAGAGACGATCTGGTCTGCCTGACCGATCTCTTCGCCATCGCCACCCATGCCGCCGGCAGGCCCCAGGTGCGCGACGGGGTGGACGTCCTCGGCGTGTTGGATGGCAGCGCACCGCCCAGAGAGACCCTCTTCGGGTATTACGGCGAACCGGGGACGGATCGGTTCAAAATCATGGTACGAAGCGGCGATTGGAAGTATATTTACCTGGCGAACGGCGGGAGGGAGCAGCTGTTCAACACGGCTGAAGACCCGGCCGAAGTAACGAACCGGGTTGCGTCCGATCGGGATGCCGCCGACGATCTGTACCGGCGGGGCGTGCAGGCTTGCGGCCATCCGGGCGCCACCGACGCTCTGGATGGCGACCGCCTGCGTACCTTTCCCTACACGAAGTGGAAAGCCTCGCGCATCTACCAGTTCGACCGGTCGCGCGACGTACGAGGCTTTCCCGGTCATCCGCGCGATGTGCTGGATCCCTGGATCCGGCACGGCCGGCGATAGCACCGAACATCCGGGATAACGCCCTGTTGCAGGTCCGAATCTGCAAGAAACAAAAGGCCCAGGAAACACCGTGAACCCAGTCGACACAACCACAGCGGTCCCGGCATCGTCCATGCCCTCGGCCGGAAGAGAATCGGTCCCGGCATCGTCCATGCCCTCGGCCGGAGGAGATCCGGTCCCGGTCCCGGCGTTTCACGTGATGATGAAGCCCCGGGGGGCCATCTGCAACCTCGACTGCAAGTACTGTTACTTCCTCGCCAAGGAGGATCTGTATCCCGGCAGCGGGTTCCGCATGTCCGACGATCTGCTCGAGGAATACACCAGGCAGTATATCGAAGCCCAGCAGGTGCCGGAAGTCACTTTCGCCTGGCAGGGCGGAGAGCCCACCCTCATGGGCCTCGAGTTCTTCCAAAAGGCCGTCGAGTTCCAGAAGAAATTCCAGAAACCCGACACGCGTATCTACAACTCCCTGCAGACCAACGGCACGCTCCTCGACGCGGACTGGTGCCGTTTCTTCCACGAAAACGACTTCCTGATCGGCCTGAGCCTCGACGGCCCCAAAGCGCTGCACGACGCCTACCGGGTCGACAAGGGCGGCAAGCCGACCTTCGACGCGGTGATGGGCGCGGCGGAGATGATGCAGGTCCATGAGGTCGAGTTCAACATCCTGACCACGGTGCACGCAGCCAACGCGGAATATCCTGTAGAAGTTTATCGCTTTATGCGGGACGTGGTGAAGACGCGATTCCTGCAATTCATCCCCATCGTGGAACGGGACAACGACACCGGGTACCAGGAAGGCAACGAGGTGACGAAGCGGTCGGTGACGGGGAAGCAGTACGGCCGGTTCCTGATCCGGATTTTCGACGAATGGGTGCGTCGGGACGTGGGGAAAATGTACGTGCAGATCTTCGACGTGTCGCTCGCCGCCTGGTCCGGCCAGAGCCCGGGGCTGTGCATTTTCATGGAGACCTGCGGCGATGCCCTGGCGCTGGAACACAACGGGGATCTCTACGCCTGCGACCACTACGTCGAGCCGGACTACTTGCTGGGCAATATTACCGAGATTCCGATGATGGAGATGGTCCTGTCCGAGCAGCAACGGACCTTCGGGCAGGCCAAGCTGGACACGCTGCCGCAGTACTGCCTTTCATGCGACGTGCGGTTCATCTGCAACGGGGGGTGTCCGAAGAACCGCATCATCACGACGCCCGACGGCGAACCGGGCCTGAACTACCTGTGCGAGGGGTACAAGGCCTTCTTCCACCACATCGACGGCCCCATGCGGTTCATGGCCAACGAACTGCGCCACAGGCGGGCCCCCGCCAACGTGATGACGTACATCCGCCGGCAGGAAGCCGAGCTCAGAAGGCAGAAGGCGTTCAAATCGGCGGGGAGGAACGACCCCTGTCCGTGCGGAAGCGGCCTGAAGTTCAAGCGCTGCCACGGCAGGTAGGCCGGTCCGACGCGCACCGCTCCGGAGGTCCACCCTCCGCGCACCACACCGCCACCCGATCCTCACATATAGTATCCGCGTTCCACCGCGAGGGTGAGGGACAGTTCGATGTCAGAGATCGCCCTCGACATGGCCTGGCCAATGAGGTCCAGCTTGCGCACCTGATCGATGCGATCGGCGGCCTGGGCGAGCTCCCGCGAGGACAGGATCTCTTTGAAGAGGTTGCACGCGTGGGCGAGGTTGATGATCACCACGTCCCGCGGGCTGGGGATCATATCGCTGAACAGCACTTCCATGATGCGTAACTTGACTTCACGCTCGGCCGTTCCATCAATGATCGGATAGCGCCGCGACCGGAATACCCACAGGAACTGGCCTTCTTCCTTTTTCAGGATTCCCCGTTCGACGAGCCGGTCGATGGCCGTCTCCCGGATGTCCTCTGCACGGTCGACGACGTGCTCGATCCAGTACCGCGCCCCGTGCGTTTCGGATGACGCCGCGATATCCGCCAGCACGGGGTCGAGAAGATTGTCTCCCAGGGGCTTCGAATCCACGAGGACCAGCTTGTCGACATCGGTATCGATGCGGTTTTCGAGGGCGAGGTCCATCAATACGCCACCGGCGAGACCATATCGTAACAGACGGTCGGGCACGCCCACGAATTTCCCGTCGTCGTCGAGCATGAGCAGCAGGATCTCTTCCGCGAATCTTAACATCATCTCTCCCCGGTCGTTATTCGGATTTCGTTTGTGCGCTGGTGTCCCCGCCATCCGGAGGAATTCGTACGAATCGATAATCAAAAACCAGCCACGGTGTCATTTAGTTTACAGTATGGAACATTAATACGTGTCCGATTTCGAGCACGGTGTCAAGGGAATAAAGCATCGCCTGAAACCCACGGGCTCGAATCAGAAATGACGGGCAAGTTCCACACCCCAGTAAGGCGGTTCGTTGACGAAACCGGTCAGGTTGTTGAAATCGATTCCGCCGGTGAGCGATACGTCATCGAAGACGTTCCGGCCGACCAGGGAAATCTCCGTCCCGCTGTTCCCCATCAGATAGGAGAGGCGCACGCCGCATTCCAGTAGCCGGTCGTCCTGGAATTCCACGGATTCGTAGAGAAAGAAGCGTACCGCGCTGCGGTAGGCCAGGTCGGCGGACGCCACGAGAAAGGACCCGCCCGGCAGGGCCACCGGATAGCGCAGGGTCGCATCCGCGATCCATCGAGGCGCCTGGGGCAGGCCGTTGCCGTCGATCAGGACCGTACCGGGCTCCGGCCCTGTTGGATCCAGCACGGTGCAGGGCGCGCCGCAGGGCTGCACGGCGAGACGCTTGTCGTCGATGCGGGTATGATTGAAACTCAATCCGCCCGTGATCTGTAACCCGCTCGGCGACACGAGGGCCACCTCCGCCTCGAACCCCCGTCCCAGGGTTCGGTCCGCGTTGACCAGCCGGTTGAAGTTGGTCTCGCCGCCCACGGCGGTGAGCTGCTGGTTTCGCAGCCGGTAGTGGAACGCGGCCAGGTCGAAGTGGAGCCGCCCGTCCCAGAGACGCATTTTGGCCCCGCCTTCGATGGAGTGTATCGTTTCTGTGTCGGCTATGGAGACCTCGTCGCCGAAGAGCAGCCGGCCCTGGATGCTCGGTGCGCGGAACCCCCGGGCGGCGCGCACGTAGGTCTGGACCCGGGGCGACGCGGCATATCGCATGCTCAGGTCGCCGCTCCATGCGTTGTCGGTCGGATTGCGCCGGATGGGTCCGATCGTGCCGGCGCCGGTGACCGCGGGCGCTTCATCCCGCCACGCCGTGTAGTCCTTCGCGTCGTGGGAAAACCGGAGTCCCCCGGCGATCTCCAGCGCGTCTCCCAGGTGCAGGGTGGATGCGAGGAACGCGGCCCAGGCCTCGGCCTCCTGGTGCTGCCGCGTGAATCCGTCGGAGGTCCCGCCGGAGAACGTATCGTAGTTGTAATCCTCGATGTCCACCGATTCATTAAGGTAGTACAGGCCGACCTGGTAGTCCAGGGGCCGGTGTTCCTGACTTACCAGGCGTACTTCCTGGCTGATCTGGCGCAGGGAAGGGATGGCTCCCGACGTTTCGGAGGGGAAGGGAATAACGCCCGGACCGCTGGGTGGGCTGAATACCGCGCCGAAGCCGCCGTCGATATCACCGCGGGAGAAACTCTCCAGCCGCTCCATGCCGGTCAGGGACACGAGTTGAAGCCCGCCCATCAGGTACCGTAACTCGATCGACATGCCGTGAACACGCAGTTCCTGGCTGTTGAGACCGTCGATTGCGATGCGGTCTCGGGAGAAGCCGCTCACCAGGCCGCCGCGGCCGGGCTTAATGGCGTTGGCGCGGAACGCCCGCGCGGAGCCGTCAAAGTCGCGGGCATGGAGTTTGACCAGCGATTCGAAATCCGGCGACGGCTTCCAGCTCAACTGGAGACGGCCGGCCAGCTCCCGGTATCCGGCGATGGCATCATTCGGACCGTCGAATTCGTTTTTTACCCAATCGTCCCGCCGCTGCACCAGTACCGAGAGCCGCGCCGAAAGCCCGGAGGATCCGAGCGGCCCCGATACCGCTCCCTCGAAAACGGCACTGTTGTAGCGTCCGTAACCCACGCGACCGAAACCTTCTGGCGCTTCGGTCGGCCGGGCCGACTCCAGTTTGATGATGCCCGCCGGCGTGTTCCGGCCGAACAGCGTCCCCTGGGGGCCGCGCAGGACCTCGATCCGGTCCAGGTCGAAAGCGGGATAGCCCTTCAGCATGACGTTTTCCAGCACGATGCCGTCATAGACCACGGAAACGGGTTGCGAGGCGTTCAGGTCGAAGTCCGTGTTGCCGAGGCCCCGTATGTAGATACGCGGAAAAACCCGGCCGTAGGAAGACTCCAGCTGCAGGCTCGGCACCCGGTTCGAAAGGAATCGAAGGTCCATGCCGGAAGCGCGAAGGGCGGTGGACTTTGCTACCTGTATCGTGGACAAAGACAACGGAACCTCGAAGGCGGGCTGCGTCCGTTTGCGCGCCGTGACCACGACTTCCTCCATCAGGAAGGCGGGCTCGTCGGGCTGGATCGAGCTTTCCGGACCTGCCTGTTCGGATTGCCCGCGAGATTCGGACTGGCCCTGTTCTGCCAGTTCATCGGACTCGGCGGACGGGGCAGGATCCTGTGGTGCCGGGCCGTTGTCCTGCGCTGCTGACGCGCCGGCGGTGAAGACGAATACCAGGCACAGAATCGACCGCATCGACCGCATCGACCACAGTGCGATGGAAACGCCCGAGACCGTCGCACGCAGCCGGTTAGCGCGTAGGGAAGGGAACAACTTGCAGGTATTCATTGGTTTTCGTCCCGGTGTAAGCAGGTTGATAAGTGAAGTAACCCACGCCAGTTACGGATGCGCCGAAACAAGCCGAATTCATGCGGAACACCCATCGAACCGGACTGGAAATCTGGATGGATCGATACGTCCTGTCAAGCCTAACATCGGCGAATGAACACAGGCCATGCTATACATTCTGATGGTCGGGGATGTTTCCTCGAAACTGCTTGTTGCCGGAAGCGGACACCGCTATTATCCGGCACAACATAACCACCCTCTTACAAGGAGAACGGATTAACATGAAGAAAGTCCGCGTCATACCGGCTCTATGCGTATGCATCATGGCATTCCTGTCCATTCCGACCGAATCGGCCGCACAGGACCAGCAAGACGAAAGCCGCCGGGGATTCTACTTCGGCATGCAGACCGGGGTTTCCCTGCCCGGAGAATACGAATCCACGAGAACAAACACCCGGAGCGTGCCCACCAACTGCGATCAGTGGCTTCCCGGAGAGATCCTGAACGATGGAACCCCGGTGCCCCTTCCGCTGGCCGAGTGTACGCCGCGCCTGTTTCCCGGGAGTCCCAACGGATTCGACTTGGGAGAGGGGATCCTGGCCGGTGTCCAGGCCGGTTATGTCCTGAAGTCCTTGCGTATAGAGGTCGAGTATTTCCGTAGAGGACAGAGCGGTGCGTTCCTGCCGCTGGTCATTCCGGGCGACGCGAAACAGGCCGAATTCGTGGAACGCAGCGAGAAGATCAGCGATTTCCGCACGGACAATCTCTACGCGAACCTCTACTATGATTTCCGCGGCATGCTTTCATCCAACGCGACACCTTACCTGGGCGTGGGCGCCGGACTGGTGCAACAGAAGCTGTTTTACTCGGCGGTCTCCGTCCGGACCAACGACCGGGACAGGATGCGGCAACTGGGACGCAACAGCCACGCCGCCGGGCTGGCATCGCTCGCCGATGCGAAACTTTCCGACAGGATTTTCAGTTACCAGTTCCTCGCCGGTGTGGACTACGCGGTGGACGAGCGGTTCTCGGCCGGCCTGAAACTGCGGTACGGCAGCGTCGGTGAGTTCCTGGACGGTGAAAACCCCTGGAGGTTGCTGCGGGGACACGAATCCACCGTGGGGCCGACATCGGGAACCGGTTACGATATGCCCATCCAGTACGAGATCAAGGGGAACCCCTCGCATTTCTGGGGGATATCGCTGGGTCTGCGGTATCGTATCGGAGGGTAGGGGAGTACGGACGTTTTGTCCGAGTGAATTGGGCGGACGCGTCGATGTTCGGATTCTGCGTCGGCGGGCTAGCTTATCATGAATAAAAAACGGGCGCCGGAACAAATTGCACCAGCGCCCGTATCGTTTCGTCTGGGATCGTTACCGCTTTACTGCTTTACGACGTTTGCGGCCTGGAATCCCTTGGGCCCTTCCGTGATATCGAACTCCACCGCATCACCTTCCGAAAGGGACTTGAAACCCTCTCCCTGGATCGCGGAGTAGTGTACGAAGACGTCATCGCCACCATCGTGTTCGATAAAACCATAGCCCTTGTGGTCGTTGAACCACTTTACTTTACCGACTGCCAATATTGCTCACCACCTTTCAGGCATGTATAGATACATCTACAACGAAGTCCCTGTTCTACTTTCACCCGCATATAGAAAAACGGCAGGACCGTTAGTTCTGATCCGTGCCGCATCGTCTTTTTTAATTATACGATCATGCAGGAGACAGAGACAAATCCTGATATCAATAAACCAATACTTCTGGAAAAGTCAATACTTTTTTATTGTCACTTAGATTGTATCGAAAGATTGAATTGTAACGACTGATCGATTACCCCCCGGCCCGCCCGCCCGCTTGCGTCTGCACGCTTAGCCGTCATCCCGCCTTGCCCGAGACTCCATCAGCAGCCAGGAATCGGGGTCGACCAGGACGTCATCGGGTGCTCCGTCCAGTTTGAAGCGGAATTCGTGCGATCGCTCGCGAAGCTCGACCAACCGGCGATCCTGCCGGCGTTCCTGCCGGTCTTCCGCCACGAAGGCGAGGGTTACGGGCAGCCTGTAGGGCTCCTGAGGCTGCGTCTGACGCAGGCGTACCGATACCTCCCCGCGCTGTTCGTCCCAGGACCAGGTCGCCTCGACCACGGGATGGCCCGCGCGGTAGATCCACTGGTCGAAGAACCACCCGAGGTCTTCGCCGTGCCGGGTTTCCATGACGGACTGGAAGTCCCGGGTCAGCACGGTCTGGTCACGGAACCTGGCGTAGAAATCCCGTATGCCCTCGAAGAAGGCCTCGTCGCCCATCAGGCCCCTGAGCATGTGGAGCACCAGTCCGCCCTTGCTGTAGTTGTAGGCGTTCAGCAGGTCGAACAGGTCGGTGATGCTCGGATTGAAGATGGGCGTCGGCGCGCGGCGGTTCGCGTCGAATACCCGGGACCGGCTTCGCTCCAGCATTTCGTGAAACCGCTCGTCGCCGTCGGCTTCTTCGAAGAACACGGCGCCGAAGTAGGTGGCGAACCCTTCGCTGAGCCACAGGTGGTGCCAGTCGGATTCGGTCACCGAGTCGCCGAACCACTGGTGGACAATCTCATGGGCGACCACGGCTTCGTTCCTTCGGGTGCCCGTTATGCTATGTTCCGAAAAGAAGATGGCGCTGGCGTTCTCCATGCCGCCGAACCGGGTGGAAGACTGCACGAGCGCGAGTTTCGTATAGGGATAGGGTCCGAACAGGTCGGTGTAGAAGGCCAGCATGTCCGTGGAACGGGCAAAATCCGTGGTTCCCGCGTCCCGGTCGCCGGGAAACAGGTAGTACGAAACGGGGATCCCCCGCCAGGAACCCGGCCGGACGATGGAAAAACGGGCCGCTCCGACCACCATGCAGTAGGTGGGAATGGGCGCGTCGGTTTTCCAGTGCGTTCGCTTTCGTTCCGGCGAGACGCCCGTCGTCTCGATCATCCGGCCGTTGGCCACGACGTCGTAGGCCGCGGGTGCGGTGATGATGAACTCGACCGTGGCCTTGTCATAGGGGTGGTCCACCCCGGGGAACCAGTGCCGCGCCCGGTTCGGCCAGTTGTCCGCGAAGACCGACCGGTCGCCGAATTTGTTCGGCTGAATGAACAGCCCGTCCACCGGTTCTCCGCCATACGAGACGATGACCGTGACCGTGTCGCCCTCCGCGTAGCTTTCCTCGAAGGTTATGCTCAGCCGGTTGTCGCGATGCTCGAAGGCCGCGTTTCTTCCGCCGACCGTAACCCGGTCCACGGTGAGCGGGCCCAGGTCGAGAGGCAGGACGTCCCGGCCGCCGGCCAGCATCTCCGCAAGGATCGTGGTCTCGCCCTGGATGGTCCGGCCGGTTTCGCCGATCTCCAGTTGGATCCGGTAGTGGAGGATGTCCACGTCATCCATGCGGGGGTAGCCGTCGTTGGCCAGGGCCGCGCCGGGCGCCAGGCCCAGGGCCGCGCCGGACGACAGGCCCAGGACGAGCAGCGCAGCCTTCGGGGTTTGGCTGTATATGAACGCCGCCACCGCGACGGTCCACTTGCCGATCCGCTTCTTCACGTTGTGTTCCTCCTTGACATGTTCCGCGGTCCGTCTCATATATTCTCCGCACAATCCCAACCGTACCGATTGGATGGCTGGTCATGGTCCGTCTGACCGACGACGACATACGGTTTTTTGTCCGCGAAGGCTACCTGATCAAGCGCGGCGTCCTCGATCTCGATCTGATGGCCCGGGGCAGGGAACGCATGTGGAGCAACCTGCCGCCGCCCCTCGAGCGCGACAAACCGGACACCTGGATCGGTCCTTTCCCGGAGCCGGTCGACGACGGCGCTTCCCATCGGCACCAATTCATGTGGAAGTACCGCAAACCGGGCGATGAGGACTGGATGGTCCGTCTCCTCGCCACCGATCCTTCCGTGATGGGCATGGCGGAGCAGTTGCTCGGTGAAGGCAAGCTGGTCGAACCGGACCGGATCCGTGGCATTTACTGCGTCCTGCCCGAAGGCGATGCGCCGCCCCGTCCCATGGGGTGTCACGTGGACGCCCACCCCTTTCACCTCGGCGTCGTGGGGTACATCGACGACGTGGAACCCGGCGGCGGCGGATTCACCGTGTGGCCGGGCAGTCACCGGGTTTTCTACCGGGATTTCACCCGGCGCTATGTCTTCGACAAAACGCCTGAATACCTGGCCCACAAGGACGAGGTGAGTCAAATGCCCCCCATGGACTGCCACGGCACGGCCGGCGATATCGTGTTCTGGCACCACCGCATGGGCCATTCCGTCGGCCACAACCGGACCGGCCGGATCCGACAGGCGGTCCTATACGACTACAAGCGGGCGGACCTGGACGAGCACGCGCCTCCCGGTGAAGACATGTGGGTAGACTGGCCCGGCGTCCGCGCGTTACACCTTTCCTGATGCCCTACTCGAAATAACGTCCCACGATCGGCCTAAGCTTTTCCAATGTGCCGGCGGGCACCGCGTCGCGGTCGGAAACGATGGCGTTGGCCAGCGCGTTGTGACAGTGGCATGTCCTGTCCAGCGGAATGGCCGGCACGACGTGGCGAATGACCTGTCGCGCGTGGTCCACGTTCGCGTGCAGGTTCTCGATGATCATGTCCACGGTGACGGAATCGTGTTCCTCGTGCCAGCAGTCGTAATCGGTCGAGCACGCGATGGCGGCGTAGCAGATCTCCGCCTCCCTGGCGAGCTTGGCTTCCGGCGCCGCCGTCATCCCGATGACCGAGAAACCCCAGCCCCGGTAGACGTTCGACTCCGCTTTGGTCGAGAACTGCGGTCCTTCCATGCAGAGATAGGTGCCGCCGTCGTGCACGGTCAGGCCCGTCGATTCTGCACCGTCGACGAGCAACCGGCGCAGCGGCTCGCAGAACGGCTCTCCGAGGCCCACGTGTACCACGAGGCCGCCGCCGAAGAAGCTCGTCGTGCGGTGCCGGGTATGGTCGTACAACTGGTCCGGTATGACGAAGTCCCGCGGCCGGATGTCTTCCTGGAGGCTGCCCACGGCGCTTACCGAGATAATCCACCGGACCCCCAGCGTCTTCAGCGCGAAGATGTTGGCCCGCACATTGATTTCGGACGGCCCCAGGCGATGGCCCCGGCCGTGGCGCGCCAGGAACGCCACGCGCCGGCCCTCGAGGGTGCCGGTCACGATGGCGTCGCTGGGGTCGCCGAAGGGGGTGTCGGGCCGGACCTCCTCGAGATCCGTCAGCCCCTCCATTTCGTAGAACCCCGTGCCCCCGATGACGGCGATCTGTGCTTCGGACATTTCCGTGTCCTCCTGGTGATCCATTGCGCACCGCCGCGATGTGCCGGGTGGCGCTGACCCATATCATGGCCAGTTATTGATTCCAGCCCTCGATCATCAGACCTGGCATGTCACCCGGGAAGGATAAGATGAGAAAGCGCCTGGCGGGGCGTCAAGGAACATCTTTGGATGGTTGGTCCATTTACGTATTCCACGGATACAGGCACGGGCTGGTGACCGATCGGGAAAACGATTTGCACTTGACGCCATTCCCCTGACTGATCATATTAAGTGTACACTTAAGGAGGAGTCATGAAAGCATCTATACTTGACCTGCGACGCCGTATGGGAGACGTTCTGCGTGCGCTTGACCGGAACGAATCGGTTACCATTTATTACAGGGGCAAGGAGAAGGCCATTCTTTCTCCCAGCCGGCATCGAACAGACAAATCCGTTAAAAGCCATGAAGCGTTCGGGATGTGGCGAGATCGAAAGGATACAACGGACGTCGATGCTTACGTACGCGATCTGAGAAAAGGCCGTTTGGATGATTTTTGATACCGACGTAATGATATGGGTTTTAAGGGGTCATGAAAGGGCTGCACAACTTGTCGAAGATGCGGATGACCGCCGGATATCATTGATTACCTACATGGAGTTCATCCAGGGTGTCAGAAACCGGCAGGAATTGAAGAAAATAAAGAACCTCCTCAATGATCTCGCCTTTCAAACCCTTCCCCTCACCGAAAACATCGGACACAGAGCGTCCGTCTACATGGAAGAATACACACTCAAGACGGCGTTGTACCTGGCCGATGCACTGATTGCGGCAACTGCCGTAGAACATCATTTGACCCTCTGTACAGCCAATCAAAAACACTACAAGGAAATCAACGACCTGAATCTCCGAATCTTTCGTTCGTGAAGGTGTTTGCCACGACCATTTCGCTCGACATCGCCCGCAGTGACCAGTCTCTGAGAAGCATCAATTTCGAGCAGCCGCAGTGGCCTCAGAAATAAAATCGATTAGTCCTTGACAACGCCCCCCGGCGGTTTATCTTGATCGGCGAGTTCAAGGATAGATGTACTCGGAAGCCGCGATTCGTCGACCGATCTATTTGTACATCCTGTAATTCGGTTCAATGTCATACCTTCCCCTGATCCTGCTCGTAATCCTCGTACTGATCGTCGCGGCCGTAATCGTTACCCTTTCCTCATTCATCGGCAGAAAAAAGACCACCGCATCCAAGCTCGCCTCGTACGAATGCGGCGTTCCACTGAAGGATTCTGCGCGGAAGAACTTCTCCGTCAAGTTCTACCTGATCGCCATTCTTTTCATCCTTTTCGACGTGGAGATCATTTACCTCTACCCATGGGCCGTCGTTTACGGCGATCTTCAGTTATACGGCGCCGCGGCCATGGGGGTGTTCTTCCTCCTGCTCGTCATCGGATTCCTGTACGAATGGAAACGGGGAGCCCTGGAATGGGATTAGAAGACCAGCTGCAGGAAAACGTCATGACCACCAAGGTCGACGCGGTGGTGGGCTGGGCCCGGAAGAACTCGCTCTGGCCAATGCCCTTCGGCACCGCGTGCTGCGCCATCGAGCTCATGGCGACCCTGGCCTCCCGCTTCGACCTGGCCCGGTTCGGGGCTGAAGCCATCCGGTTTTCACCAAGGCAGTCCGACCTGCTGATCGTTTCTGGGCGGGTATCCATCAAGATGATGCCCGTGCTGAAGAAGATCTACGACCAGATGCCGGAGCCCAAGTGGGTCATCTCCATGGGGGCCTGCGCTTCCTCCGGCGGCGTATTCAATACCTACACCCTGGTTCAGGGCGTGGACCAGTACATCCCGGTGGACGTGTATATCCCCGGCTGTCCGCCCAGGCCCGAGAACGTGATCCAGGCATTGATGAAGATCCAGGAGAAAGTAGCCCAGGCCAAAGCAAACTGATGAACAGAAAAACCATCGCAGAGCTTCTGCTCGACATCAAAGCCGTCACCATCAACGTCGAAGCCCCCTACCATTACAGTTCCGGTATCATCTCCCCGATATATTGCGACAACAGGCTGATCATATCCTGCCTGGAAGAGCGCAAGGTGATCGTCGACACGTTTCTCGAGATCATCGACTCCCTCGACGCTTCCCCGGACGTCATCGCGGGCACGGCGACGGCCGCCATTCCGTTCGCCGCGTGGGTTTCCAGCCGGCTGGATCTGCCGATGGTCTACGCGCGGTCGGGCCAGAAGGGATACGGCAAGGAACACCGGGTCGAGGGCACCCTGTCGGCCGGTCAGAAGGTGCTGTTCACCGAGGATCTGGTCACCACGGGGGGAGGCGTCCTGAAGGCCGTCGAAGACGTAATCAAGTTCGATGTGGACGTAATGGGTGTGGTCACCATATTCGAATACGGCCTGCCCGCCGCCACCGAGGGATTCGGGAAAGCCGGCCTGCCGAAATGGAGCATGGCGGACTTCGTGACCGTACTGGACGTCATGACCGAACGGGGCGAGCTTTCGGACGACGACCGGGAGATCGCCATGGACTGGCAGTCGGATCCGCGCGGCTGGGGCGGCAAGATGGGGTTCG
Organism: Gemmatimonadota bacterium; assembly: GCA_026705925.1. Lineage (GTDB taxonomy): Bacteria > JAAXHH01 > JAAXHH01 > JAAXHH01 > JAAXHH01 > JAAXHH01. The sequence continues at coordinate 9,085 of JAPOZT010000004.1, read as the reverse complement.
AATAAATGGGGGAAGATGTGGAAAACAAGGAGGAACGCGAGACCGAAGACGTTGGCCGGTCTGAATCTGAACCGGGCACCGTCACGACGCGTATCCGGGCCCGCTTCGGCGACGCGTCGGTCAGTACCGGCAACGCGGTGGGTTGCGAAAGCGTCATCGCGGAGCGGGATGCGCTCCTTCCGTTCATGACCTTCCTTAAAGACGATCCGGAACTGTCCTTCGACTATCTCGTAGACGTGACCGCCGTGGACCGCCTGCGGCTGGACGAGGAAATCCGGTTCGCCGTAGTCTACCAGCTGTATTCCTACAAACACAACCACCGTTTCAGCGTCAGCGTGCCCGTTCCGGAGGCGGATCCCCGGATCGGCTCGGTGGTGTCCGTTTGGCCGGGCGCCAACTGGCTGGAGCGGGAAGTATACGACATGTACGGGATCGTCTTCGAAGGCCATCCCGACCTGCGCCGGATCCTGATGCCCGACGATTTCGGATCCTACCCCTTGAGAAAGGACTATCCCCTGCACGGCAAGGGGGAACGGGACAACTTCGTATTCTAGCGTTCACTGATTACGCCGGCAGTGTCGGACCGCCCGGGCCGCCTGGACCGCCTGGACCGGACGGACCGCCCAGACCTGGCCACCGGAAGCACGCACCGTGAATACCACACCGATCGACAAGCTCGCAGAGACGGACCTCGAGGAAATCCGCAACGAACGGGTCTCTTTCGAGCGTACGCCGGACATGCCGACCGAGCACATGATCCTCAATTTCGGTCCCCAGCACCCGGCGACCCACGGGACGCTGCACATGGTGCTGGAACTGGACGGGGAAAAGGTCGCGGGCGCCACGCCGCATCTCGGCTACCTGCACACCGGTTTCGAAAAACTGGGCGAGTACCGGAGCTACAACCAGTTCGTCACGCTGACCGACCGGATGAACTACCTGTCGCCCCTGTGCAACAACATCGGCTATACCCACGCGGTCGAAAAACTGATGGACATCGAGATCACGCCGCGGTGCCGGAATATCCGGGTCGCCCTGGCCGAACTCTCCCGCCTCGCCGACCACCTGCTGTGCATCGGCACGGCCGCCCTCGATATCGGGGCCTTCACCGCCTTCCTGTACGGGTTCCGGGCCCGGGAAGTCCTGTACGATCTGTTCGAGGCGGTGTGCGGCACGCGGCTGACCACCAGCTACACGCGTGTGGGCGGGCTCCTGCGCGACGTGCCGGAGAACTTCGCGGAAATGGCCCGGGAATCCGTGGAGGAGACCCTGCGGGCTACCGAGGAAATCGACCGGCTCCTGACGCACAACCGCATCTGGCGCGACCGGACCGAAGGCGTGGGCGTTCTCTCTTCGGAAGACGCCGTGGCCTGGGGCGCCACGGGGCCGGTGCTCAGGGCCTCCGGCGTAGACTGGGACATTCGGAAAAACGAGCCGTACCTCGGTTACGAGGCCTATGATTTCGACATTCCCATCGGCCGCAACGGGGACGTGTACGACCGCTACCTCGTGCGGATGGAAGAGATCAGGCAGAGTGCGAAGATCGTTCGGCAGGCCGTGGAGGACCTGCCTTCGGGGCCCGTGAATGCCGACGAGGAACACGCGGTGCTGCCCGAGAAATCGGAAGTGTACGAATCCATGGAATCGCTGATCTACCATTTCAAGATGACCATGGAAGGACACGGGCCGACACCGCCGGTGGGCGAGGTATACGCCGCCACCGAGGCGCCGAACGGAGAACTCGGGTTCTTCATCGTCAGCGACGGCAGCCGGGAGCCTTACCGGATCCGCGTGCGGCCGCCGTCCTTCGTGAACTTTTCCATGTTCCCCATGTTGATCAGGGGGCACATGCTATCCGACGTGGTGGCGATACTGGGCAGCCTGAACGTCATCGCCGGAGAACTGGACCGCTAGATTGGCGACACCGCTCGAATTCACGGAAGCGACGCGGGAACGCGCGGCGGAGATCCTGGACCGCTATCCCGATGAATACAGGAAATCGGCCGTCGTGCCGCTCCTCCACCTCGCGCAGGAAGAGTGGGGATACGTCTCGCCGGAGGCCATGGCCTGCGTGGCCAGGCTGATCGGCTGCTCGCCCGTCAAGGTCGCGGAGATCGCCACGTTCTATCCCATGTTCAACCGGGAACCCGTGGGCGAGCACGTGCTGGCCGTATGCCATACGCTGCCCTGCGCGCTGACCGGCTGCGGGAGCGTCTTCGATCACCTGTCGGAGAAACTCGGCATAGGGCTGGGCGAGACCACGGCGGACGGCCGGTTCACGCTGAGGAAATCGGAATGCCTCGCGGCCTGCGACCGGGGCCCCGTGCTCCTGGTCAACCGGCGCCTGCACACCCACGTTTCTCCGGCGAAGGTCGACGAGATCCTCGCGGAACTCGATAAAGGGTAGTTCGATACAGATTAACCCGATAGAGGACAGGTAATGGCCGCACCGCTCGAAATCCTGACGGCGCCCCTCCCGGCGGAAACCGATCCCGGCGACATCGACGCCTACCTGGCCGGCGGCGGTTACGGCGCGGTACGGAAAGCGCTGAAGTCCATGAGCCAGGCCGAGCTGATCGAGGAGATCAACGCCTCGGGGATCAAGGGCCGCGGCGGGGCCGGGTTCTCGACGGGCATGAAGTGGAACCTCTGCGCCGACCGGTTTCCCCGGTACCTGTGCGCCAACGCGGACGAAAGCGAACCGGGCAGCTTCAAGGACCGGCTCCTCCTGGAGTCGAAGCCCCACCAGATCATCGAAGGCATGATCATCACCAGCTACGCCCTGGGGATCAACCTGGGCTACATCTATATCCGGGGCGAGTTCTTCCAGATCATCGACCAGATGGAAGCCGCGCTGGCGGACGCCCGGAAACACGGCTTCCTCGGCGCCGATATCCTGGACACGGGCTACGACCTCGAGCTCTACGTCCATCCGGGCGCAGGGGCCTACATCTGCGGTGAAGAGACGGGCCTGATCGAATCCCTCGAGGGCAACCGGCCCTACCCCCGGCTGAAGCCGCCTTATTTCCCCGCCGCCATCGGGCTCTGGGGCCAGCCCACGATCGTCAACAACGTGGAGACCATGGCCCAGATCACGACTATCGTTGACATGGGCGCGGAAGCTTACAAGGCCATCGGCTCGGAGGAAGATACGACCGGACCGCGCCTGTTCGGCCTGTGCGGCCACGTAAACAAACCCGGCATCTACGAGTACGATTCCGAGGTCACGCTGCGGGAGTTGATCTACGACGCGGCCGGCGGCATCCGGGACGGCAACCGGCTCAAAGGCGTCATTCCGGGCGGGATCTCGGCGCCGATCCTGACGCCGGAAGAGATCGACACGCCCATGGGTTTCGGCGCCCTGGGCAAGCTGGGGTCCATGGGCGGTACCGGCGGGATCATCGTGATGGACGAGACCACCAGCATGGTGGACGCCCTGCTCAACGCGTCCTCCTTCGCCGCCCACGAGTCCTGCGGCCAGTGCACGCCCTGCCGCGAAGGGGTGCCCTGGATGAACGACATCCTGCGACGCATCCGCAACGGTCAGGGCAGGGAAGAGGACCTGGACCTGCTGCTCGACGTCTGCAAGCAGATTCACGGCCACACCGTCTGCGTCTTCGGCCAGGCGCCGGGCGTCTGGCCCGTGCGCACCATTCTCGTCAAGTACTGGCCCGAGTTCAGGGCCTGCATCGAACGGAAGGAACTGGTCGTCCCGCCCCTGGAGGAATCCTATCTGCGGCCCGATCAGTATGAGCACATTCCCCCCGTACCCGGCAATTTCCGGCTGAAGACCGAAGAAGCCGATGCCGCCGGATGAGCAGACCATGGCAACCATTACCATAGACGAAAAGCAATACACCGTGGAGGAAGGCCGCAATCTGATCGACGCGGCGGCGGACCTGGGCATCGACATCCCCCATTTCTGCTATCACCCCGGCCTGGCGCCGGACGGCAACTGCCGGATGTGCCTGACCGAGATGGAGATCCGGCCCGGGCAGTTCGGCATCGTCACCTCGTGCACGATACGGATCAAGGACGGGATGAATTTCCGGTTCAATTCCCCGGCGGTGCTGGACAACCGGAAGGGGATCATGGAGTTCCTGCTCATCAACCACCCCCTTGACTGTCCCTGGTGCGACCAGGCGGGGGAGTGCAAGCTGCAGGACCATTCCTTCGACCACGGCCGGGGCCACAGCCGTTTCGTCGAGACCAAGCGCGTCCCGCCGAAGAAGGACCTCGGGCCGCACATCACGCTGTACACGACGCGCTGCATCCTGTGCCAGCGCTGCACCCGCTTCTGTGACGAAATCACGGGGACGTCGGAACTGGGCGTCGTGCAGATGGGCAGCAAGTCCGAGATCGCGACCTTCGAAGACGTACCCCTGGACAACAAGATGTCGGCGAACGTGGCGGACATCTGTCCCGTGGGCGCCCTGGTCACCAAGGACTTCCTCTACAAGCCCCGCATCTGGCATTACGAAAAGGTGGATACCGTATGCCCGGGATGCGCCACGGGGTGCAACACCACGCTGGAAATCCTGCACCAGAAGGTCTACCGAACCAAACCCCGGCACAACGAGGAAGTCAACGGGTACTGGATGTGCGACGAAGGCCGGTTCTGCTACCACGGCTGGCAGGACGTGGACCGGATGAAAGCGCCGCTGAAGCGGGTGGACGGTGAACTCGCTCAGGCCACCTGGCCCGATGCCATGGACGCGGCCGTCAGCGGCATCCAGGCCGTCCTGGACGGTGAAGGGGATTCCGCCATGGCGGTGATCGGATCGCCCGTGGCGACCAACGAGGAGAACTACCTGCTGCGCAGGCTGGGCGCGGAGGCCTTCGGGTCGCCGTGGACCGGTCTCGACCGCAAGCCCGATGGAGAAGCGTGGACGTCGAAAAGCGGATTCCACATCGACGCGGACAAGACGCCCAACACCCGGGGCGCCCGCGACATGCTCGGCGCCGGCTCGCTGGAGGATATCCTGCGGGGAATCGGTGACGGCTCGATCCGGGGGCTCTACGTGCTGGGCGGCGATATCGGCCGGACCCTGTCAACGGAGGAGGCGGAGGCCTTCCGCAAGCTCGAATTCCTGGTGGTGCACGATGTGCATCGTTCCGACCTCGCCGAACTGGCCGACGTGGTCTTCCCCGGGACAATCCCCTTCGAGAAGAACGGAACCATGACCAATGGGCAGGGCCGCGTGCAGCGGCTGAACCCCGCCTTCCCACCGCCCGGCGGCGCGCGGGAGGACGGCGCGATTCTCCGGTACGTGGGACAGCGCATGGGCGTCGACCTGGGCGGGACGGACCCTGCCGGCGTCCTGGAAGAAATCGCCGGAAACGTGGAAGGGTACGCGGGACTCACCTATGACCTGATCGGCGATCAGGGCGCCATGACGGGCGGCGAAGGGCCGTCCGAGGCCGCGGGAGGTTAGTGGATTGGTCGTGGATCCCATGATCCTGGAAGGCGCCATCGCCCTGGTCAAAATCGGCATCCTGTTGGGGGTGGTGTTCACTACCGTTGCCTACCTCACCTTCATGGAACGCCGGGTAAGCGCCTTGATCCAGGACAGGCTCGGTCCCAACCGCGTCGGTCCCATGGGACTGCTGCAGCCGCTGGCCGACGGCATTAAGTTCATGTGGAAGGAAGAGTTCATCCCGGCAAGCGCCGACCGGAAGCTCTTCGCCATCGCGCCGGCCCTGATCCTCGTGCCGGCCCTGCTGATCTTCGCCGTGATCCCCGTGGGCGGCGAAGTCACCATCCCCGCCTTCACCCTCTTCGGACTGCAGATCCAGGAGACGACGACCACGCTGCAGATCATCGATCTGAACGTCGGCATCCTGTACATCCTGGGCATGACCTCCATCGCGGTGTACGGGATCGCCCTGGGCGGATGGAGCGCCAACAACAAGTTCACCCTGCTGGGCGGGATCCGCTCGTCGGCGCAGATGATCAGCTACGAACTGTCGCTGGGCCTGTCCATCGTCGGCATCCTCATGCTCACGGGGTCGCTCCAGATGAGCAAGATCGTCGCTGCCCAGGACGGGTTCCTCGACTGGTTCATCTTCCGCCAGCCGCTGGCCTTCGTCATCTTCGTCATCGCCGCATTCGCCGAAAACAACCGCCTGCCCTTCGACCTGGTGGAGTGCGAGCAGGAACTCGTCGGCGGCTACCATACGGAATACAGCAGCATGCGTTTTTCCATGTTCATGATTTCGGAATACGCCAGCATGGTCGCGGCCTCCGCCCTGATGGCGACCCTCTTCTTCGGCGGGTGGCACATGCCCTTTGAGGACCAGGTCGGCCCGGGACTGGTCACCCTGTACCAGGTGGCGGGGTTCCTGCTGAAGACGGGATTCTTCCTCTTCGTCTATATCTGGGTGAGGTGGTCGCTGCCCCGGTTCCGGTACGACCAGCTGATGGCGATCGGATGGAAGGTGCTGCTGCCGCTGGCCCTGTTGAACGTCGTCGTCACCGGAATATGGATGCTGGTCTGACACGGGAGTGTGATCCATGGCAATCATCGTTGAAGCGCGCAAGATGACCCTGGCGGAACGGCTGTACCTGCCTGCGGTGATCAAGGGCATGCTCCTGACCCTCGCGCACCTATTCAAGAAGAAGGTCACCATGCAGTACCCGGAGGTGCAGAAGATCCTGCCGCCCGGATACCGCGGCGCCCACCGGCTCAACAAGGACGAGCAGGACCGGGTCAAGTGCGTGGCCTGCGAGATGTGCGCCGTGGCCTGTCCCGCCGACTGCATCACCATCGAGGGCATGGAAACGGAATGGAACGACCGGGAGAAGATCCCCCGCACCTTCCAGATCGACATGCTCCGGTGCATTTTCTGCGGCATGTGCGTGGAAGCCTGTCCCGAAGACGCCATCGACATGACGGACGACATCGAACTCGTGGCCACGTCGCGGGAAGAGATGATCTGGGACCGGGAACGCCTGCTGAAGAACTACGACGAAACCAAAGACCAGGAGGGCACGCTGGGCCAGGTCCTTCGAAAGAGCCGGGCGGCCTTCACGCGCCTCCGGGGAGATCAGCTTCCCGACCCGGGCGGACCGGGCGGTCATTGAGAGAATGAGCGAACCGGACGGACCGATCAGTCGATGAGAGGCCGGAGCCGCCCCGACGAGATTCCATGGAACTCTACTTCTTCCTCTTTTTTGCCATCGTAGCGGTGGCGAGCAGCGTGGCCATGATCCTGCAGCGCAACCCGATCTACTGCGTGCTGCTGCTCATCATGGTCATGATATCCATCGCCGGCCTGTATCTCATGCTGGACGCCCAGTTCGTCGCGATTATCCAGATCGTCGTGTATGCCGGCGCCATCATGGTCCTCTTCCTCTTCGTCATCATGCTGCTGAACCTGAGCCGTGAGGAGGGCGGGGTATTCCGGATCCAGAAACCGCTGGCCGTCCTCCTGGCCACGCTGCTGTTCCTGCCGGTGGCGGCCATGATCATGTCCTATGCGGGCGGCGGATCGACCCCTCCGGCGGCTGGTGGCGACGCCGGATTCGGCGAGGTGGAGCAGATCGGAACGCTGTTGTTCACGAAATACCTGCTGCCCGTGGAGATCGCGGCCGTGCTCCTGCTGATCGCCATCGTGGGCGCTGTGGTGCTGACGCGCAAGGGCACCGTTTCCGTGGGCGAGTGAGGGGCTGACCTTGCCGGAGTCGACGAACCCATGATCCCTGTCACCTATTACCTGGTCCTGAGTGCCGTGCTCTTCCTGGTCGGCGCCACCGGCGTGCTGGTACGGCGGAATGCCATCATCGTGCTGATGGGCATCGAGTTGATGCTCAACGGGGCCAATCTCTCGTTCGTGGCCTTCGCCCGGCAGTTCGGCATGGCCGACGGCCACATCTACGTGTTCCTGGTGATTACCGTGGCGGCCGCCGAAGTGGCGATCGGCCTGGCCCTGGTGATCCTGCTGTTCCGCAACCGCGGAACGGTCAACATCGACGAGGTCCGGTCCCTGCGCTGGTAGCGGCTTAGGCCGGCCGGTCCGGACCCTTTCGTGAACCCCATGACCGAATCCTTCAGTTACGTCTGGCTGATCCCCTTTCTGCCCCTGCTTGGGGCCTTCATCAACGTATTCTTCAACCGGAATCCCCGCGTATCCGGAATGATCGCCTGCGCAATGGTGGCCGCGTCTTTCCTGCTCGCGCTGGGGGTCTTCCTTCAGCTCATCGGGCTGCCGGCCGGGGAACGCAGCGTCGACGTGGTCGTCTACTCGTGGATCACGACGGGCACCTTCGCGGTGGACGTGGCCTTCCTGGTCGATCCGCTTTCGACGGTCATGATGCTGGTAGTGACGGGCGTCGGACTGCTGATCCACGTCTATTCCATCGGCTACATGGGCAAGGACGCATGTTGCGTCCGTTATTTCTCCTATCTGAACCTGTTCATGTTCGCCATGCTCATCCTCGTGATGGGCAACAACTTCCTGTTGATGTTCGTCGGCTGGGAAGGGGTCGGGCTCTGTTCCTACCTGCTGATCGGGTTCTGGTGCGAAAGGCAGTCCGCGGCGAACGCGGGCATGAAGGCCTTCGTGGTGAACCGCATCGGCGATTTTGCCTTCATCCTGGGCCTGCTCCTGATCTTTCTCTACGCCGGCTCGCTCACCTATGCCGACGTGTTCGCGGCGGACCCGGCCGTGCTCGCACCGGTCATCACGGCCGTCACCCTGCTGATCTTCATCGGGGCCATGGGCAAGTCCGCCCAGGTGCCCCTTCACGTCTGGCTGCCGGACGCCATGGAAGGCCCCACGCCGGTCAGCGCGCTGATCCACGCGGCCACCATGGTGACCGCGGGCGTGTACATGGTCGCCCGGTGCCACGTGCTCTTCGCGCAGTCCGCCACGGCCATGACCGTCGTGGCCGTCGTCGGCGCGGTCACGGCCATCTTCGCCGCGTACATCGCCCTGACCCAGTACGATATCAAGCGCGTCCTGGCCTATTCCACCGTGAGCCAGCTGGGATACATGTTCCTGGCCTGCGGCGTCGGCTACTTCACCGCGGGGATCTTCCACCTGGTCACCCACGCGTTCTTCAAGGCCCTGCTGTTCATGGGCG
>JAPOZT010000013.1 GCA_026705925.1 Gemmatimonadota bacterium | reverse complement strand
GGATTTTGTCCGACGGCGCCATCTCGGTCCTTCATGATTCTCCCTACGGTGAAGTGAATACCCTCCTGGTTGCCGAAGACGGCGTGGTGTTCGCCGGCGCACTGAGCGGACCGCGTCGCGGTGCCCGCGGCGGCCGGGCCGGATCGGCGGGCGCTTCGATGCCTTCGCCTTCCAGTGGCGCGCCCGATGATCCGGGCGGAGGCGCGATGCTCCCCGCGGTCCAGGTAACCGCCGCGGCAGAAACTGCCGATCGTCCGTCCGCCGGTGGTTTCGCCACGGGAGGCAGCGTCGTCTTCAGGATCGATCCGGACGGCCGGGTGGAGGAGTGGTGGCGGTCCCCGACGGACGTAGGCCTGTCGCTGGCGATACGCGGGGAAAACGAACTGCTCATCGGTACCGGGTCGAGCGGCCGGCTGTACAGCGTCCGGGAACGGGGCGTCGGCACGCTGCTGAACGAACTACAGGAGTCGCAGATCACGGCGCTGGCGCCCGGCGTATCGGACGGCGTAGTCGTGGCGACGAGCAATCGCGGCAACCTGTACCGACTGCGTTCCACCCCCGTGCGCGAGGGCGAGTACGAGTCCGACGTCCGGGATACCCGGGGCATGGCGCGGTGGGGCCGCATCCGGTGGGAGGACGATCAGCCCCCTGGAACGTCGGTCCGCCTGTTCGCACGGTCCGGAAATACGGATTCGCCGGACCAGACCTGGAGCGCGTGGACCGGACCCTATACCGATCCGGCCGGGGAAGCCCTGGCCTGCCCGCCCGCCCGCTACCTGCAATGGAAGGCGGTCCTGAGCACGGAGAACGAAGAAACCCCGTCCATCTCGTCCGTTTCGGCCTCGTACCTGACGCGGAACAATCCGCCCAGGGTGCATGCGGTCACGGTGTACGAGCCGGGCGTCTACCTGCGGGACGCCGCGTCGGGCCAGGTCGGGCAGTCGGGACAATCCGATCTCCCCCCGGGCATCGCCGCGCAGGTCGGCGGCCGGGGCAACGGCCGCGGCCAGAGCGCATCGTCCGGGTCGCCCACCTACCGGAAGGGCATGCGGGCGGTCGCGGTCCGGGCGAGCGATCCCGACGGGGACGGACTGTCTTACGAGATCTATTTTCGGGGCGAAGCGGAAGAAACATGGAAACACCTGGAGTCGGAGCGGCGCACGCCTTCCTATTCGTGGGATTCCGAGACCTTTCCGGACGGCGAGTACGTCCTCCGCGTCGTGGCCAGTGACGCCCCTTCGAATCCTCCGGACCAGGCCCTGGAGGCGGAATACTTGAGCGAGCCCTTCCTGGTGGACAATACCGGTCCGCAGGTCACCCGGATCGACGTGGCGGGCGGCCTGCTGTCCTTCATGGTCCGGGACGGCGCCAGTCCCCTGTTCCGGGTCGAATACGCGATTGACGGAGGCGACTGGCGGGTGGTCCATCCCGAGGACGGCGTAACGGATTCTGAGACGGAGACCTTCGAGGTCGCCCTGGACGGCCTGGAGTCCGGAGAACATACCCTCGCCATTCGCGCCAGGGACACGGCCAATAACACGGGAACGGGGAAACGGGTCGTTACCATTCCCTGAGGAGGCGAAGGTGTCGGGTCATTCCAAGTGGAGCACGATCAAGCGGAAGAAGGAGCAGAAAGACGCCGCCCGCGGGAAGATCTTCACCCGGGTCATCAAGGAGATCACCATTGCCGCGCGGCAGAGCGGCGGATCGGTCACAAGTAACCCGCGGCTCCGGACGGCCGTACTCGCCGCAAAGGCGGAAAACGTGCCCCAGGCCAACATCGACCGGGCCATTGCGCGCGGCACGGGCGAGCTGGACGGCGTGCATTACGAGGAACTGGTCTACGAGGGTTACGGCCCGGCCGGGGTGGCGCTGCTGGTGGAAGCGGTGACGGACAACAAGAACCGCACCACGTCCGAGATGCGCCATGCCTTCACCAAGAACGGCGGCAACATGGGCGAAGCGGGCTGCGTGGCCTGGATGTTCGACCAGAAAGGCACGATCGTGGTGGACAAGGACGGCGTCGACGAGGACGAGGTCATGATGGTCGCCCTCGACGCCGGCGCCGAAGACATCCAGGACGAGGGGGAGACCCTGGATGTGCTGACGGCCGTTTCCGATTTCGAGGCGGTCCGGGTCCAGCTCGAGGAGAGCGGCTTCGCCCCCCTGCGGGCGGAAATCGGCCGCATCCCGCAGTCGACCGTGGCCGTCGCGGGTCAGGATGCGCAACAGCTTCTCCGGTTGATGGAGGTCCTCGAGGACCACGACGACGTCCAGCATGTATACGCCAACTTCGACGTGGACGACAAGGTGCTGGAGGAAATGAACGGGTAGCGGGTATCCATGATCATCCTCGGAATCGATCCGGGCAGCGTGATTACGGGATACGGCGTAATCGAGGCCCGGGGCAGGCAGTGCCGGCTGTTGGATCAGGGCGTGTTGCGTCCGGGATCGCGAAAACCCCTCGCGGACCGGCTCAAGGTCATCTACGACGGCCTGTGCGAGGTCATCGACCGGAACCACCCGGAACTGGTGGCCGTCGAGTCCACCTTCGGCGGCCGGTTTCCCAGGGCGGCCCTCGTACTGGGCCATGCCCGGGGCGTCGCCCTCCTGGCCGCGGCGAACCGGGGACTGCAGATCTGGGAATACGCCCCGCGCGAAGTGAAATCGGCCATCGTCCGCGCGGGGGGCGCATCGAAGCAGCAGGTACAGTACATGGTCAGCGCCATGCTGAACCTCGACCGGGGCCCCGGCAGCGAAACCCTGCCGGAAGACGCGTCGGACGCGCTGGCCGTCGCCATCTGCCACTATCACCGGGTAACCGGAGGGATAAAGGCCGTTGATCGCATTCGTCGAAGGTGAACTGGTCGACAAGCAGCCCGACAACATCACGGTGTCCGTCGGTGGGATCGGCCTGCAAATGTACGTCCCCCTCTCCACGCTCGAGGCCCTGGGTCCCGCGCGCGCGCAGGTCCGCGTGGAAACGGTGCTGCATGCGCGGGAGGACGGCATGCAGCTCTACGGTTTCGCTACCGCGGAAGAGAAGCGCCTTTTCGAAGTGCTGATCACCCTGCCCGGCATCGGTCCCGGCGTGGCCCTGAACATCCTCTCCGGCGCGACGGTCGCCGAGTTCACCGCGGCCATCATCAACGAAGACATCGGAAAGCTGGTCTCGCTGCCCAAGATCGGCCGGAAGACCGCGCAGCGGCTGATCATGGAACTGCGCGACAAGCTGGCCGCCATGGATACCGGCGGAACGCAGGCGCTGCCCGTGGCGCCGGCGGGAGAGGCCCCCGAAGTGGACGACGCCATCACGGGCCTGGTGTCCCTGGGCCTCGATCATCCTGAGGCGCGCAGGCAGGTTATCCGCGTGCTGTCTGAAAGCCCGGAGACGCCCGACGCGGAAGAAATCATCAGAACGGTGCTCAAGAGCCAGAAAAGGCAATAGATGGACGAACGGGACTTTCCACTTACCGACCCCGACCGGCTCGACGAGGATGCCGAGTTCGACCGCGCGCTGCGGCCGGGCCGTTTCGATGAATTCCCCGGCCAGGAAAAGGCCAAGGCGGAGCTTCAGCTCTACATCGAGGCCGCGAAGACCCGCGGCGAGAACCACATCGACCACGTGCTGCTCCACGGACCGCCCGGACTGGGCAAGACCACGCTGGCCACCATTCTCGCCAACGAGATGGGTGTGGAGATCCGACAGACCGCCGGACCGGTGCTGGACAAGCCGGCCGACCTTGCGGGCCTGCTGACCAACCTGCAGCCGGGAGATGTGTTCTTTATCGACGAGATCCATCGCCTGAACCACGTGGTGGAAGAGCACATGTACGCGGCGATGGAGGATTTCAAGATCGATATCCTCGTGGACCGCGGACCGAATGCCCGTTCCCTCGCCCTCAACCTGGACCATTTCACCCTGGTGGGCGCGACGACGCGCACGGGCCTGCTCACGGCGCCGCTCCTGGCGCGATTCGGGATCCCCATCCGCCTCGATTTCTACACGCCGGACGAGCTCTACCTGATCGTTGCGCGGGCGGCGGAAATCATCGGCGTGGAGACCGACGAATCCGGCGCGATGGAGATCGCCCTGCGGTCCAGGGGAACCCCCCGGATCGCCAACCGGTACCTGAAGCGGGTGCGGGACTACGCCCAGGTCAAGCGCGACGGCCGCATCACCGGGGAGACCGCGAAGGCCGCCTTCGAAATGCTGGGCGTGGACCACATGGGGCTGGACGACATGAACCGGTTGATCCTCACGACCATCATCGAGAAGTACGAGGGCGGTCCCGTGGGCCTGAACACGCTGGCCGTGGCCGTGGGCGAGGAGAGTGGAACGCTCGAGGAGGTGTACGAGCCCTTCCTCATCGTCCAGGGACTGATCAAGCGCACCCCCCGGGGCAGGATGGCCACCGAACTGGCATACGACCACCTGGATATAGACGCGCCGCCCCGGTCGCAGCCCGGACTGTTCGATAATCCGTGAATCTAACCGAATACGACTATACCCTGCCGGAAGACCTGATCGCCCAATATCCCGCCGAACCCCGCGACACGTCGAGGCTGATGGTGGTGCACCGCCGAAGCGGCGAGATAGAACACCGGACCTTCCGGGATATCGTCGACTACCTGGCCCCTTCCGACACGCTGGTGCTCAACCGGACGCAGGTGATGCCGGCCAGGCTCCGCGGGGTGCGACCGGAAACCGGCGGAAAGGTTGAAGTCGTGCTGGTCCGACGGATACACCTGGTCCCCGAACCCGAAAACTCGCCGGCCACCGCATCTTCGTCACCTAGTGCATCCGAACCATCCCGTACATCCACGCCCGCCCGAGAAACCGCGCCCGCCCTCTGGGAAGCGCTGCTGAAGCCGGGCGCGCGGCTCGCGAAAGGGACGCTTCTGGAACTGGAGGGCGGCGTCCTGACCGCCACCGTGGAGGACGATCCCGGTAAGGAGATTCGCCGCGTCCGTTTCGAAGGGGACACGGACGTGGTGCGGATCATCGAGCAGGTGGGCCGCACGCCGCTGCCGCCCTACATACGCCGCGCCCCGGACGCGGAGGACCGGGACCGCTACCAGACGGTCTACGCGGAGGAATACGGCGCCGTGGCCGCGCCCACCGCCGGACTGCATTTCACGGCGCCCCTGCTGGATCGCATCCATTCGCGGGGCACGGCCGTGGTGCCGGTCCTGCTTCACGTCGGACCGGGAACGTTCCAACCGATCCGTACCGACGACGTGGAGGACCACGAGATGGCCGCGGAATACTACCGGGTGGAAGCGCGCCAGGTGGAAATGATTCAGAGCAGGCGGTCCAATGGGCGCGTGGTCGCCGTGGGAACCACGACCGTGCGCGTTCTGGAGACGATCGCGGCGGAGGGCGGCGGCGATGCAGGATCCTATGCCGATGAAGGGCCCGGACCCGGCAAGGGCGGTCCGGGTGGACCGGGCGGCGCAGACGAAAGGGCCGAATCCGTTCTCGAACCGCGCCGATACGAGGGCTTTACCCAGTGTTTCATCTATCCACCTTTCGAATTCAGGCTGGTCGACGCGCTGCTGACCAATTTCCATCTGCCGAAATCGACGCTCCTATTGCTGGTCAGCGCCTTCGCCGGCAAAGACCTGATACTTTCCGCGTACGAAGAAGCGGTCCTGGAGAAATACCGGTTCTACAGTTATGGCGACGCCATGCTGATCGTCTGATATAATTCAAAGTTTTAATCATCAAACAACTTTACATTTGCGTCTATGCTCATATTTTAACTCATCGGAAACAGATGGTCATTCAGCAATCCGATGAGTGCCGTGCCATAATGCTCGCGGTTGTTAAATCCGGCGGCGCTCCCGGAGGCCTCAACCAACGGCGGCGGACATGAACCTTGACGAGATCGGTGCGGCGGCCGCGTCCCGCGTATATCCAGGCCTTACCGATCCCCTGACAGATGCCATCATCCTGGCTGGCGCCTTGCTGACCATCCTCTTGACCTGGCGCGCCTGGAACCGGCGGACCCTTATCGGCTCGGTTTCGATCACGCCACGGCCTGGAGACGGTGCGGATTCCGGCCGTGATCGAGGCAATCCGGTCCTGAACCGTGGTCCGGTCCGTTTCCGCAAGATCCGGCGCGTCGAAGACGCCGCAAAGTGGGCCCGCGCCATGCTGTGGCGCGCCTTTTTGCTGGTGTTTTTCGTCGGGGCGATCCTCACGGCCGGGACCTCCGGAAGCCTGCTGGCCTGGTGGTATCTGGGCGGCCCCTGATCCGGGGATGGTACGTCCTCCTCCCGGATTTTTGAATCGATTCCCAAAATATCATTCATATTCCTTCACGCGATCGCTTTAATTTGTATTCATTAGAGCAGGCTCGCTGTGGAGCGCGTGAACGAACGTTTTCCGGCTTCCAAATCGAACGTGTCCGCCGGCACTCGTGGAACGTGTCCCGCAAGCAACCATCGGCACCCGCGCCCGGCGCTCGATTCGGCCCGGAAGGAGGCATAGCCGTTGAATTCGGTCATGGGCATCATCCCCGCCGCCGGAACCGGCCTGCGCATGCGGTCGGCTCAGGAGAAGCCGTATATCGCGATCGGCGGCAGATCGATCCTGGCCCATACCCTCGCCGTCTTCGAGGCGTGCCCGGCCGTGGACGGCTACGTGGTGGTGGTGGAGCCGTCCCGGGTAGCGTCCTGCCGTGAGCATCTGGCCGGAACGGACGGACCGGACGGCGCCCATCCGAAGCTGGCCGATGTGGTCGCCGGTGGAAGCACGCGCCAGGAGTCGGTCTA
>JAPOZT010000012.1 GCA_026705925.1 Gemmatimonadota bacterium | reverse complement strand
GACGGTACCGCCGGATCGCCCGACGCGGCTCTGCTGACCATCGACGCGAACCTGGCGCAGACGCCCTTCTTCCTGCCGCGGGACCAGGTGCAGGGACTGCAGGCGGGTCAGCCCGTCGGCACGATCGGGTTCCTGGAAGAACTGACGGAGGAGCCGGTGAGCGTCCCGATCGCCACGTTCAAGGACGGCACGATCAGTTCGCTGCGGCCCTTCGCGGACGAGGTGCCGACGCCGGCGAACAGCCGGGTGATCCAGCACAACCTGGACCTGTCCGGCCGTACGAGCGGCAGTCTCATCTTCGATCACCAGGGATACATCGTCGGCATGAACTTTGCCGCGATCTACCGGGTGGCCTACGATCAGCGGACCGGCAAGCCCACGCGCATCGTAAACGAGAACCCTGGCCTGGCCCTCCGCGTCGACGAGCTGTGGCGCCTCTACGATCTGGCCAGCGGATCAAGCAGGACAGTGGCCGGCTTGTCGGGGGCCGGCGCGGCGGTTAGCGGTGCGGAGGGCAGGCGTACGGACGTCCCGCTGGTGCTCGAGCCCGAGCAGGACTATCCGCACGATACTTATCAGCCGTTCCCTGATGGCTGGAATGGCGGGACGCTGCTTCCGTGACAGGGCGCCGACAGACTTCCCAAACGACCTCTCTGGTGGCCTGACCATTCACCCCGAATCACCTATCCCCATACCTATCCTCACATACGAATCCAACACGCAAGTTCATGGACCACAGGTTCACGGATCCTGCCGGTAACCGCCCTCCTGCCCCTTCGTAATGAATAATCACGACTCATCACACAATCATTCATGTAATTCATGTATATTTCATAATTATGGGTATTTTTGCCTTCGAATATTTCGCACAGCTCATTATTTTATATTCGATGCTCGTGACGACCCTAATGAACTCGTAGAAAGGTGGATGTTGGCGACTGTGCGTGGGAACCCAGGACTGAGGAACTGCTGAACGGATGTAAATCCTTACTCTTCACGGCTACTCTCCTGGTGTTGGCCTGCCCGGCCCTTGCCACCAGCGGCAGAGGCAGTCCGACGAATCCCCAGACGACACAAGTTACAGATCTCAATTCGCAAGATCAGTAAACCACCACATCAGGAGGTTGTAATGAGGTACCTGACCGTTTTGCTGCTTGCAGTCGTATATATCGCCCCGGATGCTCACGCACAGCAGGGCAGTTATGGCGTCAACCTGGGTTTCGGGCTTGCAAAAGCCCTGGGAGAGGGATCCGAAGACATGTCCCTGGGTCCGAGCCTCATTGGGGGTGTGTCGTACGGCTTAAACGACAATGTGCGGGCCTCGATTGAAGCAAGCTATACCGACGTATTTACCAATGATACGATACCCATAACTGCCGGAACAGCCATCGTCGGGCTGACGGCCGGAGTAAAAGCCAGCACGTCGACAGACCCGTTCAGTTTTCATCTGCAGGGCGGTGGGGGATTTGCACGCGTGAAGGCCTATGTTGATTTTGCGAATATCGAGGCTGTCGAAAACGGTGGCATGATGTTCGTGGAAGGCGGCGCCAGGATTTCATTCACGGAGGTGTTCGGCCTCATGCTCGTCGTGGGATACAACCGCACGATCGGTGTGGGAGAGGAAGCATTCCAATGGATGCCTGTAAGGCTGAACCTGGTGTTTAACCGAAGATAAGTACCCGCCATTCCACGCCCCTGATTGACCGGTCAGTCTATGGTGAAAGGACGTATGCCGTCATGTGCCGTAAATCTACACTGGCTTCGCTGGCAGCTTTGCTGGTGGCTCTGCAATTCTTCGGGGCTTGCGGTGGCGATGAAAGTCCCACCGCCATGAATGAAGAAGAACCCGTGCCCGAACCCGATCCGGACCCACCCCATCCACTCGTGGGAAGCTGGCGGCTCACGACCAACAACGCGGATGCGCTCGTCGAGAACACAGCGCAGGACCTGGTCGACAATGAAGGCGTTTCGCCTGGCGAAGCACTAGCTTTCGTACGGGCCGTTGACCGGGCCCTCGTGGAGGCGACGGGGCTCAGTGCCGGATGCGTCCTGACGTTTAATCAGGATGTCAGCCACAGTAACTACGTCGAGGGGTCATACACGTGGTGTTCGTCGAGTTCGGCCCGGTGGAGTCACACTCCTGCCGCACGTGATTTGATTGTTACGGATCAGGACATAACTTACCGCTTTTTCATGGATGCCACTTCAGGGGAAGTTGATAAACTGCTCATTGTGTTCGGTGCCGGTGCGGTCCTGGATCATGTCGACGAGAAGTACAAGCCGTGGTTCAGCACGGTCATTAGAGAAATAAACGACCTGGATGTGTTTGTCTATACCCTGGGTGTCGTGTTTACCTTCGAGCGGTTATGAGGCTTGAAATGAACCAACGCTTACTGCTGATGTTCGTTGGTCTGTCGTTGTTTGCATTGACCGCCTGCGGCAAGGACAGTCCGACCGAACCCGAACCGACCGAACCGCCTCCCGCGCCGGTACCTACCCGAATCGTGGTCGCCCCTTCGTCGGTAACGCTCGATGCCATTGGCCAATCCGCTGAATTGACCGCACAGGTTTTCGATCAGAACAACGTGGCCATGGCCGGGGCCGTCGCCTCCTGGACCAGCGGCGACGCCGCCGTGGCGGCCGTCAGCACTACCGGACTGGTGACGGCGGTCGGGAATGGGAGCACCGAGATCAAGGCCATGTCGGGCAACGCATCCGCGAGCGTGATCGTAACAGTCATGCAAACGGCGCACAGTATCGTCATCGAACCGCAGACGGTGACGCTGAAGGCGGCCGGTGAGACCGTGCAGTTGATCGCGACAGTGCTGGATCGTAACGAGCAGCCCATCGTTGGCGCTGCCATCGCGTGGGCCAGCGACGACACTGGCGTTGCGACGGTCGACGATGATGGGTTGGTGACGGCGGTCGGCAGCGGTGACGCCCGGATTACCGCAACAAATAGCGGCTTTTCGGCCACCGTCCCGATCGAAGTGGATAT
Source organism: Gemmatimonadota bacterium (assembly GCA_026705925.1). GTDB lineage: Bacteria > JAAXHH01 > JAAXHH01 > JAAXHH01 > JAAXHH01 > JAAXHH01. The sequence goes on along the minus strand of JAPOZT010000012.1, from coordinate 67,816 downwards.
CGCCCATCCCGACAGAGCTACACTGATTACGTTGTACAACGCCCTCGACGGACCGAACTGGACGCGCAGTACCAACTGGCTGTCCGACCTGCCTTTAGGCGCATGGCACGGTGTGGAGACCGACGGCGATGGAAGGGTCACCGGGCTGAACCTCGGCTTCAACAACCTCGGCGGCGATATTCCACCGGAGTTGGGCAACCTGACCAACCTGCAGGAGCTGGATCTGCACGAAAACGTACGGTTGTCGTGCCGCATTCCATCTGAGTTGGGCCATCTGACCAACCTGCGACGACTGTATGTATTCTCCATTCCGGTCTTGACGGCGGAATTTCCACCGTCGTGGGATCCCGTCCCCAACCCGTCGTGCCCCATCCCGCCGGAACTAGGCAACCTGGCGAACCTGGAAGTACTGCATCTTGGCTTCAAACAGTTCTCCGGCAGCATCCCTCTGGAATTGGGCAACCTGGCCAACTTGCAACGGTTGGATATTGGCTTCAATGCTCTGTCCGGCAGCATCCCTCCAGCGTTGGGCAAGCTGACCAACCTGAGATTCCTGGGCCTTGGCTACAACACGCTGTCAGGCAACATCCCGCCTGAGTTGGGCAAGCTGACGAACCTGCACGAGCTGCGTCTCGACCTCAACGACTTGTCCGGCAACGTCCCGCCCGAGTTGGGCAAGCTCTCCGAGCTCACTATACTGGCGTTGGCTGGCAATGAGCATTTATCAGGTCCTCTGCCGAACGAGATATTTGGCCTTGAAAACCTCGAGTCATTGAGCACTTTCCTTACCGGTTTGTGCTTGCCGCCGGACATCGACCCCGCGGTCCTGGCGTGGCTCGAGCGGGTTCTGTTTGGCCCTGTGGTGTTCTGCGAAGCGATGTAGGGCGGCCCGTGATGCTGTGGTCCATCTATACAACGATTCGTCGTTGGGTCCGCGACTGGACCGGCGTTCTGCCGAGGAATGCGGATAGATGTAATGGATCGAAGGTGAATTGCGTATCTTCACAACCAAGCAGCCTCCCGCAGTGTCCAATAAGGTAGAGTCGGTACTCATACCTTGACGGGAGGTGAATCATGACCAGATTGTCAATCGTCGCGGGAATTGTGCTGGCATTGGTCGCGGGTCCTCAGTTGGCGTTTCCCCAGGACACGGAAACGACTTCCGTAGAAGCATTGGATCAGCGGGTAGAGCACATGGAAGACTTGTCGGCCCTGTGGGAACAGATCAAAGCCAATGCGGACGAAGCCCCGAGGGCATTGGCTGATCCTGTACCGGAAACACCGGACCTGCTCCCCGGTCTGTGGGAACAGATCAAAGCCAATGCGGACCAGCCGAAGTAATCGAGTACGGCCGTTCTAAAAAAAGCCCCCGGGGAAGGATTGCCGGGGGTTTTTAGTTTCCTCGCTTTGGTGCGCCTACGATTCACGGCACTTTCCAGGCACAGAAGTAACCCGTGGTCACGGTAAAACCCATACCGCCGCCGCTGCGCCAGCTTCCCGAAAAACCGCCCTCGTCGATTCTATTCACCGACAATGTCGTGTAGGTCCCTTCGTAACGCACCAGGTCTCGCCTGTTGGCATCCGAACCCAGCCTCAGCGTGATGACGCCCCGTCCGTATTCCGACCGTTCAATTACGAGCACGCCGGGCGCGGACGGGTCCCTGCTTCCCGGATCGCCGACGCGATGGGCGCCAACCGATTCCGGATCGACGTCCGTGAACCCGAAGAGAGGCGTCGAGGAACCGCTCGACGGGTCCGACGAGCCCACGTCCCGGGTTTTCTGTTGCAGGACGAGCAGGCCGGAAACGGCACGGCGGGAAGTTCCGGCGGAATCCGCTTCGGCACTGTTGGAGTCCGCCACTTTGCTGGATTCCGCCACTTTGCCGGAGTCCGCCACGGAGTCCGCCACAAGGATAAGGTGATACCGGCCGGCACGATCCGCCAGGGTCGCATCGGCCTCCAGGGAACCGGGCGTGGCTGCGGGTTCGCAGGCATATTCCCCTGGCGATACTGACGATGCGGTCGGTGGCGCGTCCGCGGTTGAGGACCGCTCAAAACCGGAATCGCCGTTCGGAGCCGTCTTCAGGGCCGCCGAGCAGCCGGCGGTGAGGCCCAGGAAAAGAATAAACAGTAGTACCTTCGCCATCGGAATGTTCCTTGCGGCGTTGCAGGGCGGCGTTGCAGGGCGGCGTTGCAGGGCGGTGGCGCAGGCTTACGGTTCAACCCGCGTACCCGGTGATTCAGTTCGTACGAATGAGCACTTGACGCTTCCACCCGCAGTATCTACCAGTCCGTCGCACCGGGTACGCCCTGGCTCGTAATCACTTCCAGCCCTGGTTCGGGCAGTACGCGGCGGGCCGGTGGCGTGCCCGCGACCGTTACGGCCCAGTCGTGGAGGAATCCGCGTACCTGGCCGGTGGTCCTGTCCAGCAACAGCGCTGCGGCGCGGTCGCCTTCCTTGTCCTGAATCACTACGCCTTCGGGACCGGAAAGGGTGATCTGATCCAGTCTCGCGGGCCAGTCCGCCCGAACCGGAAGGATGAAGTTGAATCCGCCTCCGCCGACGTCGCCGAATCCATTCAATTCGAAAGAAACATCGAACAGGACGTTGCCGTCCGCACTCTGTCCCGTGAGTCGGTACGGGCCGCCGCCTTGAGGGACGTCCGGAGGCGCTTCGACGGCAAAAGCCGGTTCCAGCACGAGGTCTCCGGATGCGTCGACATGGCCCCAGAGCATCAACCCCAGTGTGGTGGACGGCGATGCCGCCAGCCTGACGTCTTTGGCCTGCCTCCACTGAAGCGCTTTGCTGAAACTGTAGTAACCGATCCACTCCGGCTCGCAGTAGCTCATCAGATCGGGACGGCTGGGAGATATCAGTTCCTGCCTGCTGAAGTCGTAGCCCCACGCGCCGATGGATCCGTCGGATTCCGGGTAGTTGGAGTCCGTTCCGGAAGGTCCGCCGCACGGGGCATGCCGCAGAGACAGATTGTGGCCGAACTCGTGCGCGATGACGGGACCCTGCAGCACGGTCACACTCGAATACTCCCTGTTGAGCCCGAGGAAATAACCGCCTACGTATGCGATTCCGAGGACGCCATTGTCACCTCTGCGTCTGAACACACCCATGTAGTAGGTGTCCTCCGAGTCTTCCATGTCGCGAATCGATTCCGTCAGCGAAATAAGTTCCTCGGCGTGATCACCGGTCGGATCGTACGAAACGAATACCGGGTCGTGCACGTCGAAGGTAATGTCGCCCACCGGCAGATAGTCGCGGGTTTCGCGGAGGAGCTCGCCGCCCGCGGTGATGGCGTTGATCTCCGTCAGGATGGAACGGTCCGGGTTTTCTTCCCAGAGGTAGGGAATCGCCAGGATGTCGAAAGAACGAACCGTCCGGACGTCGACGGTCGTGCGCCCGGAGGGCGGTATGCGGCGGGCGATCCCGAGCGCCGCGTCCAGAGTGCTGTCCGGATCGACCTCGACGACCATTTCCAGGCCCGGCTCGATGACGGATCCGGGGATCAGCGCGTTTGATGACAGGTCCAGCACGCCTTCCTCGATCTGCGCGGGTATGCTGGCGGACTTGCCCGGTATATCCACTTCGTGCGCGACCGAACCGTTGTTGTAGAAGGTTGCGCGGACCGGTGGGATGGCGATGTCGTCGTCGCCATCTCTGGCCAGGAACACGCGCAGCAAAGCGTCATCGCCTTCGATCAGGGCGACGGGGTCGCCGACCGACTGTACCGACTGTGTGAGGTACGCGTAGGAATCGGCGCCGACGATCGTCGGTTTTTCCATTACGTCGATGGAAACCGCGCCGGAGCAGTTGTTTCCCGTGTTCGTTTCACCTGAAGTGGCTTCCACGCAGGCGCCGTAGTAGAACGTACCCGCGGCGTCAGGCGCCGTCAATGCAATCCACTCGTCACCGGACTCGGCGGCATCGAGCCTGGATACATGGTCCGTTCCAACTTCCGTATCGCCGGAGGAAATGGTCGTGTCGTTGGACCGGTAATAGCGTAGCGTCGTCGATGAGGAAGCGTCGCCCGCGCCCTGGTTGGTGACCGTCACGCTTAGGGTGAATGCGTCTCCGGCCTGCGGATTGCTTTCGGACACTGTGGGCGATCCGACAATCAGGTCGGGGCCGTCGACGGTCACCATGATCGCGGCGGAGCAGTTGTTCCCGGTATCCGACTCCTCGGACAGCGCATCCACGCAGGCGCCGTAGTAGTACGTGCCGAGGGTCGCCGGCGCGTTAAGGGAGATCGACTCTCCGCTCGTCGACGAGGCCCTGAGGGAAGATACATAGTCGGTACCCACTTCCGTGTCGCCGGAGGTAATGGCGGCGTCGGTGGAAAGGTAATACCGAAGGGTCGTGGAAGACCCCCGGCCGTCCCCCTGGTTTCTTACGGTGGCACTCAGCCTGAACCGCTCTCCACTGCTCAGTTGGTCCTCGCTTGCGGTAGGCGATTCCACGACGAGGTCCGGCGCGAGCACGACGGGATTCTGCACGGTGACCCGGATCGTCTGCCTCGCGGTCAGGCTGCCGTCGTCCGCCGTAACGGTAATGGTCGCGTTGCCCGCCGACTCGCCTTCCACCGTTACCACGCTGCCCGACGTCGCCGCCGTGGCGACCGCCGAGTCGGACGTGGCGGCCGAGTACGTCAGCCGGTCGCCGTCGGGATCGCTGAAATAGGTGGTTACGGCTATACGTACCGATTCGCCTACGTCCACGTTCTGCGCCGGAATCGTGCCCTGTGCTACGGGCGCCTGGTTGACGGGCTGGCCCACCGTAACCGTCACGGCGACGGAGCAGTTGTTCTGCGTGTCGGATTCGTCGGACAGCGCGTCCACGCAGGCGCCGTAGTAGTACGTGCCCGCGTCTGAAGGCGCATTCAGCGCGATCGATTCGTCGCTGGTCTCGGACGAGTCCAGGGAGACCACCCGGTCCGTACCGATTTCCGTATCCGCAACCGAGATCGTGGCGTCCGCGGAGCGGTAGTAGCGCAGCGTGGTCGAGGACGAAGCGTCGCCGTCGCCCCGGTTGCGAACCGTCGCCCTGAACGTGAACCGCTCGCCCGGTTCCGGGCTGCCGTCGCTGACCGAAGGCGATTCCACGATGAGATCGGGAAGTGGGACGACGGAACGCAGCACGGTGACGCGTATCGGTTGCCCGGCGGTCAGGCTGCCGTCGCTTGCCGTGATCGTGATCGTTGCGTTCCCGGCCGACACGCCCCGGATCATCACCACGCTGCCCGGAATGAAAGCGGTCGCGACCGCGGCGTCCGACGTCAGGGCTTCGTAGGTCAGTGTATCGCCGTCGGGATCCGTGAAATACGAGGACACGTCCACCGTGACCGACTCGCCGCCGTCGACTTCCTGGTCCGGGATCATGCCCCGGGCCACCGGGGGCTGGTTGGCGGTCTGCCCCACGGTCACCGCGACGCCCGCGGAGCAGTTGTTCCCCGTGCCCGTCTCGTTGTCCAGCGCGTCCACGCATGCTCCGTAGTAGTAGGTTCCCGCCACATCGGACGCGGTCAGCGAGATCGACTCCTCGGCAGTCGCGGCCGCGTCCAGTCTGATTACGAAGTCGGTCCCGATTTCAGCGTCACTGTCTGTGATCGAGGCGTCGTTCGAGCGGTAGTAGCGGAGCGTGGTCGAAGAGGCCGCGTCGCCGCCGCCCTGGTTCCGGACGGTGGCGCTGAGGTCGAATTGCTCGCCGGGCGCCGGATTGCGCTCGCTGACGATCGGGGCATCGACGACCAGGTCGGGGCTGCTGACGGTAATGGTCACTCCTCCGGAGCAGTTGTTCGCCGTGTCGGCCTCACCGGGCAGGGGATCCACGCAGGCCCCGTAGTAGTAGGTGCCGCCGTCCGAGGGCAGACTGAGGAACCTGAGCGTCCGTTCCTGGGATCCGGACGCCACCAGGGGAGATATGGCCCACGTGCCCACCTCCGTATCGGAGGTTGAAATCGAGGCGTCGCCGGACTGGTAGAAACGCAGTGTCGTCCACGCGATGGCGTCTCCGCCGCCCTGGTTGCGCACCGTGGCACTCAGGGAAAACCTGCCGCCCGCGGTGGAGCTGACGTCGCTGACCGTAGGCCGTTCGACGATGAGGTCCGCCGTTTTCAGTGATACGGCCACCGCAACCGAGCAGTTGTTCTGCGGGTCGGTTTCCTCCGGCAGGGCGTCGACGCAGGCGCCATAAAAGTACGTGCCGGCCATTGACGGCGCGTAGAGCAGGGGCAGGGACCACGCCCGGGTCTCGTCCGGATCGAGGGGGAGTATGGGCCGGGTATCGAGCTCCGTGTCAGCGGTGGAGATCGTGGCGTCAGTGGACCGGTAGAAGCGCACCGTCGTCAGGGATATGGATCCGCCGGCGCCCTGGTTCCTGACCGTCGCGCTCATGGAAAAGCGCTGTCCGGCGCTCAGGTTCGTTTCGCTCACCGCGAGGGAATCGACCACCAGGTCGGGTCCTCCGACGCTCAAGGCCAGTGCTGCCGAACAGTTGTTCTGCTGGTCGGTTTCTACCGTCAGCGGGTCGACACAGGCGCCGTAGTAGTAGGTGCCGGCCGTTGACGGAGCAATCAGGGCGGGCAGGGACCACGCCCGGGTCTCGTCCGGATCGAGGGGGAGTATGGACCGGGTACCGAGCTCCGTGTCGTCGGTGGAGATCGTGGCGTCGGCGGACTGGTAGAAGCGCAACGTCGTAAGGTCGACCGTGGCGCCGGCGCCCTGGTTCCGCACCCTGGCAGTCATGGTGAAGCGTTGGCCTGCGCTGAGACTCGTCTCGCTCACCGCCAGTGAATCGACCACCAGGTCGGGCCCACCGACGCTCACCGTCACCGCGACCGAGCAGTTGTTCTGCTGGTCGGATTCCTCCGGCAGGGGGTCGACGCAGGCGCCATAGTAATACGTGCCGGCGACCGACGGCGCGTTGAGGACCGGCAGGGACCACTCCCGGGTCTCGTTCGCGTCGAGCGGGAGTATGGGCCGGGTGCCGATCTCCGTATCGGCGGTGGAGATCGAGGCGTCGGCGGACCGGTAGAACCGCAGCGTTGCCAGCGCGAAACCGGGGTAGTCCGCGCCCTGGTTCTTTACCGTCGCGGTCATGGTGAAACGCTCTCCGGCACTCAGGCTCGTTTCGCTGACCTCCACCGATTCGATCACGTAATCCGGTGAGGTAGCCTGTCCGACTGACTGGCTTGTCCGGCCGGTCACCACGGGCTGGCCGGCCTTGTCGGTCGTGGCCTGTGGACTGGAGGCCGTATCCTGAGGCCTTGCCGCGGCCTTCGTCACGGGTGCTTCCTGCACGGACGAGCCCGTGGGACTGTCTTTCCCGCAGGTGAATACTGTCACGGCCACCAGGCAGAGGAGAAGCGGGAATCCAACTTTAGCGGTACGATACATCAGATATCCACACCTTCAGGCGACGGAAGGCGACGGCAGGCGTCGCGGCGGTTGAGGACCTGGCTATACGGACTACTCGTCCGGGCAGCCTTCGATTTCGCTGAGATCAGGGATATTGCTCAGCCAATCCAGAAACGCGTCGGACAACGGCACGCAAAGTTGAGTGCCGTTAACGTGCAGGCTTTCCAATTCGAGACTTGAAAGTGCCAGGGGCAGCGGGCCGGCAAGTTCCGGGTTCGAGGCCACGTTGAGCGTCGTCAGATTGCTGAGCCGGCCGAATTCCATCGGCAGCGGTCCCGATAACTGATTGGACGAAAGGTCCAGGTGGACAAGGGCCTGCAGTGTTCCTATTTCGGGAGGGATGGGGCCCGAAAACCCGTTATCCCCGAGGACCAGCACTTCGAGTGCGTCCAGATGCTCGAGTTCAGCGGGTATTTCGCCGGACAATCGGTTTCCTGCAAGACGGAGTGTTTCGAGATTCACCAGGTGCTCGGTATCCGAAGGTAGGGATCCGGTTAGCTGGTTCCCTTCAAGGTTCACCGTTTCAAGAAAGGTCAGTTGGCCGATTTCGGGCGGAATGGCGCCGGACAGGTCATTACTGCCGAGGTCCAGCACCGTGAGACTTCCGAGTGTTCCGAGTTCGTCCGGCAGCGGCCCCCGAAGATTGTTCCCATTCAGTTCCAGCCGGGTGACCATGCCGTCGGCGTCTGTCGTGACGCCATGCCACTCGTCCAGCGGGGCGTTGGACAACCAGTTCGTCAGGTCCGTCCAATCCGGTCCGCCCGTCATCTCGTAAATCGCGATAAGCGCATTCCGGTCAGGACTCGAAACCACCGTCGTCACAGCGAAGCTCTGCGTGGCACTCAGGCCTTCCTTGTCGGTTGCACGGACTGAAATCGTCGTTTTACCCGGCGATACCGGCCGGATCGTGAGCCGCGATTCCTCTGCTTCGACCGTGGCGACCATTTCGTCGTTCGATACAGCGGTATATTCAAGGCTATCGCCTTCGGCATCGAGAAAAGCGTCGGACACGTCCAGTTCCTCGGCCGGTCCTCCTTCGACCAGTCTAAGGCCCGCGAGCATTCCCACCGCCTGAGGCCGGGTGTTCATCACCGTATCGGGCGCCGATACGGTCACCGCGATCCCGTTCGAGACGCTGCCCGAACGCGCGGTGATGCGGGTGGTTCCGTTGCTCACCGCCATAACCAGGCCGCCGGTATTCACGGTGGCTATGTCGGTGTTGCTCGATGACCAGGCCACCGATGCCCCGGTAATTGGACTGCCGTTCTGATCGTTGACCGCGGCGGTCAGTTGCGCGGTCTGGCCCAGCGATGTTAGCGTCAGGGCAGAAGGCGTGATCCGGATACTGGTCGGGACGGGTTGCGGCGGCGGTGGAGTCGGCGGCGGTGTGGGCGTGGGAGGCGGTGTGGGTGTTGGAGGCGGTGTGGGTGTTGGAGGCGGTGTAGGCGTGACGGGCGATGTCGGTCCGGGTTGCGAAGATTCCCCGCCGCCACATCCGGCCAGTGCTGCCGACAAGACCGAGAAGACCAGGAATGCGATGACGGATGAGATCAAGCGGGACGTAAGCAAACCGGGACACTCCATAATTCTGCGCTCCGCTCGTGTTCACCGCGAGAAATTCATTAATACAACTTGTTGAATGTACAATTAATATAACCATTTTTTATAACATAGATTCAGGTTTTTTAGCCTATCGTCCGTTTTTCGCATGCGAAGTACGGTACAGTCGTTATTTTTAGTTTTGAACTTCATTTACAAAAGCAATCAGATACACTGCACCTTCCGATTTGCCAGACGCTCGTGCGATTTCTCACGCGGGTAAGGCTAAACTCAAAACAGGGCTGCCAGTCGGGGGCCTGCAATACGCGCGGCGTTTTGTCAACGACAGGATAAGAATCATGTACAGACCGGGCAACAAACTGCTGGTTTGGTTTCTTATCTTCAGCTTCGTGTTTTTCTTAGTGGCGGTGATTGTAGAGGAGTTCGCGCTCTTCGATTCCGAGGAGAAAGGGCCGCCTGGCGGCCCGTCGGGAGGCCTGTTCGAGCAGGGCGCCGCCACGAATGGACCGGAGTCCGCTTCCGCATCCGTCGCGCGATTCGACGGCCATCTCGCGCTGTCGGGCAGGCCGCTGCGGCTGGTGACGACAACGTGGTCGCCTTTCGCCGGCGCATCGGGAAAACCGCGGTTCGCCCTCGACCTGGTCGAAACGGCCCTGGAACGCTTGGGCATCGGCGCCGATACGGTCGTCATGGACGAGCAAGGGTTGTCGTCCGCGCTGCTGACCGGGGCGTTCGATGGAAGTGCGGCAGTCTGGGGGAGCGCAGCGCGGGAAGACGCGATGATCTACTCCCAGCCCTATCTGAAGAACCGGCTGATCCTCGTGGGACGGGCGGGCAGCGACGTATCCGCTGCCTCTTTGGCCGGCCTCGCCGGAACGAAGGTCGCCCTGGTCGCGGGGCTCGCATACGCGAGTGTGGCAGAGGCAGAGGGCGGGCCGGAATTCGTCCGCTCGAACAGTGACGAGGACGGTGTTGCAAGCCTCCTGAACGGGGAGGTTGATTACGCGCTGTTGGACGATCTGGTCGTCCAGTACCTCATGGCCAATCACGGGGACGAAGCACGAACTCGCCTGGTCTTCGGTTCGACGCCGCTGCTCACGCGTTCGCTCCACCTCGCTGTAAAACGCACGCTTCCCGGCGCCGATTCGATCATCTCCGGGTTCGACGCCGAGATGCGCGCCATGGTGGCCGACCGGACCTTTCACAACCTGCTCGAGCTCGACTGGATCCACACGGACGTCGACGGCGACGGTCTCGGTGAATTCATCCCTTACGGCGATCGGACAGGTCCGGACCCGCCAACCCATTTCTACGAACTCTTCCTGTCGGACCGGCCGTCCATGGGACCCGGTATGACGCGGCGTTTTTTCCTGGACGGAGATATCTACGAAGACTGGTCGGCCGTGCCCGAACGGTACAAGGGCCCGAACGCCGGCAGGACCGGACCCGATCCGCCCACGGCCGAAATGTTCAGCTTCACGTGGTAGGGCGCATGGATTGACCGCCCTCGCATCGCACGATTCCGAGGTGACTTATGCAAGGATCTGGCCTGCTCGACCATATCATTATCCGGCTCGTGGTCTATTATATTGCCTCGTTCCTTTTTTTCGCGGCCCTGTGGGAGTTGCTTCCGGGGGTCTTCCTCGAATTTCAGGTGGCCGAACGGATCGAAGACAGTTCCCTTCCGACCCTGGATTTCGAACAGTTCGAGGCCGATGCGGGCCTGTCCCAGGTGTTCGTTCCGGTGACCATGTCGTTGCTGTTTTCCTTTCTCTTCGCCCTGCCCGTGGTCTGGGTCTATCGCTGGACGCGGCCCCGCAAGAAATACGATCAGGCCTTTGCCCAGACCCTCCTCGTCGTCCCCATCGCGATCGCCCTCGTCGTCTTTCTCGTGAAGGACAGCATCGCCCTCGCCTTCAGTATCGCGGGTATCGTCGCCGCGGTACGCTTCCGCACGTCACTGAACGAGACCATGGACGCCATCTACATGTTCATCGTTATCGGCATCGGGCTGGCCGCCGGGATCCAGTACGGTTCGGTGGCGATCCTGGCCTCGGTGGCCTTCAATGCCGTGGTGCTCGTCGTCTGGCGCATGAACTGGGGTGCGGAGCCCGCGGTACTGTCCGGGCTCAGGCTGGTGCACCCGGCCGGCGGGCTCCCGGGGCCTGACGGGAGCGATCCCGGGGAGGGCAAAAAGTCCAAGCCCTTCACTTCCAGGCTCAGGGTACACACGTCGCGCTCCGAAGCGGCGCAGCAAGCCGCCGAAGCGCTGCTGGCGACCTATGCCGCGCGCTGGCAGTTCGCTGGAGTCGTGGAAGAGGGGGACGACGCTTCGATCGTCGAGTTCGACGTCCGGATGAAGAAGAAGTCGGATCCGGCGGCCTTCACCGCGGCGCTGGAGAAGATCACCGAGGGTCATGCCGCAAAGGTGGAGCTGGAGGAACGGCCGCAACCTTGAGGAGAGGTGGTCTATGAGGCCCCCGGGCAATAAGCTCCTGACGGCGTTTCTGGGTCTGAGCGTGGTCTTCTTCGCGGTGGCCATGTTCGTGGGGGAGGACGCGCCGGTCGAACCGGAAGTGGGTACGCCGGTCGGTACGGGCGTGGGCGCGTCGGCGGAACCTGGCGTCGGCGCGGCTGGAATGCGGGATGGCGGCGTCTCTGCGATGCCGGACGAGACGATGAATACCGCCGTAAATGCAAGGGCCGCATCAACGGTCAACCAGACCTCTATTGCTGATTCCACCGTGGCAACCCCGGGGGATCCTCTTCTCCTCGGGCGTTACGATTTCGATGAACCGGACCGGCAATTCAGGTTGCCAAGGCGGCTGCGGGAAATATCCGGCCTGGCCATGCTTGAGGGGAACCGGCTTCTCGCCCACGATGACGAAAGAGGCACGGTAGTAGAAATCGACTTCCGCGACGGTTCGATCGTGAAGGACTTCGAACTCGGCGGTCCGCGGGGCCGGGTCGCCGACGACTTCGAAGGCATCGCCGCGGCCGAGGACCGGCTGTATCTCGTCACGAGCACAGGCCGGCTGTACGAGTTCGTTGAAGGCGACGACGGGTCGGCCGTTCCCTACAACCGTTATGAGACCGGCGTCGGCCGCGTGCATGAAATAGAAGGACTCGCCTACGATCCGGACCGGCGCGAGCTGCTGCTCGTCAGCAAGAATCCCAGAAACCCCCGGCAAGGGGACCAGATCGCCTTATACCGCTGGTCGCTGGTTACCAGACAGCTCGTCGAAGACGGACTCATCCTCATTGTGGCCTCCGCGTTCGCCCGCCCTATCGATCGCGAGACTTTCCAACCATCGGGTATCGAACGGCATCCTGCATCGGGAAACTTGTTTATCGTGGCGGCTCGCCAGCGCGCCATTGCCGAGATCAACCCCGGGGGAACGGTCCTCTCCGTTCGAAGGCTGAAGGCCGGCTTGCATCGGCAGGCCGAGGGCATCACCTTTGCCTCGGACCATACGCTGGTCATCGCGGACGAAGGGGCGGGGAAGCGCGCGACCCTGAGTTTCTACCCCGTTGCGAAGGGACGGTAATTGCGAGGATCGAATAACGCCCTGCGGATGTCAACGCGATCGCAAGTGAATACGGATATGGTGGCGTGTCGTCGGGTATTCATGCCCGTAATCGCGCTGCTCCTGTCGCTGGCCGTAGTCCTGGCGGGTTGCCACGCGGGACGTCTGCGGGGGGAGAACTACGACGCCGGCGGGGACCCGTTCATTCGGTGGGACGCCCCGCCGGACCTGATCGCCGTCGCCGATGCAGCCGATACGGCCCGGGTCGCCTACCGTATTATCCTGACCGGAGACACAGGGGAGCCTGTTCCGGAGGATCCCACGCTGGCTGCTATCGGACGCTGGGCGGTTCCGACGGACCGTGCCGCCGTGGTGTTGCTGGGCGACAATCTTTACCCGTCGGGGCTGGAGGAGGATAACCGCGCCTGGGGCGAGTCCGTTTTGCGACAGCAGCTCGAGGCCACATCAGCGCTGCGGATCTTCGTACCGGGCAACCATGATTGGGGTTCCTCTCCACGAGACTGGACGGGAGAGCGCGTCATCGCGCAGCAGGAGTTCGTACTGGAATGGCCCGAGGGCGATGTGGACTTCCTGCCCCGCGACGGATGTCCGGGGCCTGCCGTACGCGAACTGCTTCGGCCGGGGGAGCGGATGGAAAGGGGGATCGCGGTCGTCGCCATCGATTGGTTGCCCTGGTTCTCAGAGGTGCACGACGGCAGCAGGTGTGCTGGCGGAGATTTCGGTCAGCGGATCGACGACGCCTTCGCCTCGTTGGAAAACCACTACGTGATCCTGGCGAGTCATTATCCACTGCGGTCGGCCGGCGACCGCGCCGACCTGGGGCAAGGAATGCTCATCGATATCCTGGTCAACCTGTATCATCTACTGCTGCGGCCTCGATCCGAACTCACGCTGTTCCATCCGCAATACATCACCCACGCCGAGCAGGTAAGGAATGCGCTCGTAAGGCACAGGCCCCTCGTCTACGCCGCGGGACATGATCACAGCCTGCAGCTCTTCGAAGGCGACGAGGTCGCCGGGATGCATATCGTGAGCGGGGCGGGTTCCACCGGAAAAGTGACGCGCGTGACCGACCTTCCCGAAACGATCTTCGCCCATGCCGTTCCGGGATTCGTCGTGCTCGACTTCGTCCGCCTCGAGAGAGAGGGAGCGGGAGACGGAGATCCCGCCGTGCCGGTCGTGCGTGTCGTGAGAACGGGGCAGGAAACGCCTGTCTTCCAGATGCGCATTCCGCTGCTGGACGAGCCGGACGGCAGGTAGGGCCACCATTCCGGGGTGGCCACCATCCCGGTATGCCGCACCGACCGACTGCCGGCCCTCCCCTAGAACATGAACCCGAAGTACAGGTACAGCTCGGTCTTGTCCTTGCTGTCCATCATCGCCAGGCTCAGCGTCGCCCGCCGCTCGGTGAAGGAGACCCAGAGCCCGCCGCCCCTGCCGATATGCCAGTTGTCGGCATTGCCCGGGTCGTTCCCGTAGAATACACGCCCCACGTCGACGGCACCGAACGCGCCGAGGTCACCGGGAACCAGGAACTTGATCGGGGTCAGCCGGAACCGTAGCTCGCCGTTGCCGTAGACCGCGGAATCTCCCGCGAAGCGAAACTTGCGGAATCCCCGCAGGTTTTCAGAACCGCCGATCGCAGCGGCTTCGTGGAAGGGATACTCCCCGAGGACGGTTTTGCCGCCCACGCGCAGGGCGAGGGTGGGGGAGGCGGGGATGTTCGCCGAGAGATAGGTGGACGCCTCCCCCGCGACATTGCCGAAGATCGATTCGACGTCCCACAGCGCCGGATAGAGTTCACCGGACAGCCTGATCCGCGCACCCCGCCGGGCGTGAGCCGGATGGTCGCGGGTGTCGAAGACGACTTCCCCGCGCACCCCGGCCTGCCCGAAGGATCCCGTTCCGTACAGCGGCGTGTCGTAGGATGCGATGTACTTCCCTTCGTTTTCGTCTAACGAGGTGTTGGTGATCTTGGCGACGGGGCCGGCCGTCAGGTTCCACTTGCCGTGCGCGTCACCGGAACCCGTGAATGACAGGGCGGGTGCGAGAAGGAACTGCGCTTGTTCCAGCTCGTAGAACGGCTCGTCTTCCGTGAGATTGTAGTCGTTGCCGAAGCCGTTGAAGCGTACCATGTTGATGCCGGAGTACCCCATCTCCAGCTGACCGTCCACGTTCCGAAGCATATGTCGGAACCGGCCGGAATAGGTGACGAAGGGTTTCGCTCCACCCCGCGAGGCGACGCCGACGTCGATGGTGTACCGTGCGGCATACGGCGCTTTCCGGTAGCCATAACTCAACCGGGCGTACTGAAGCCCGGCGTAGAAGCCGAAGTCGGACTTGTAATAAACTACCGGGCGAATACCCGATACGCGGCCCCAGTCGAGGGTATAGATGTCCTGCGCGATCACACTCTCGTTCCTCGGCCGCACGAAACGTCGCTCGTTGACGTGCGCCCGGCCGCCTTCGAAGCGATTCCGGCCGCGCGCGTCGTAGAACCGCGTCGTCCCGCGTCCCGCCCGGGAGTTGTTCGCGAAGGCATCGTCGCCCCCGCCGCCGTCCACGTGCACCTTGATCCTGGTCCGGTCTCCGACGACGTTGGTCTGATCGTCCCCGCCGTGCAGGTAGATCCGCACTTCCTCGGTCTCGTGGGGGTAGAGGGTACGGCGGAAATACGGGATGTCCGGCGTCCCGGCCAGGCTGATGCGCACCTCCAGCGCGCCGTCTGCCCGGTGTTCCAGTTCGAGGTATTCGTCCTCGTCCGTCGCCCGGATTTCGACCTCGTTGCTGATGAACCCGTAGTACCGCGCCGCGAAGTCACCGAGCGTGTCACGCCGCACCTTCAGCGTCCGGGCCAGGAAGTCCCCCACCTGCGTGTAGAACGGATCCGGCAGGCGCTTCACGGCTTCGTCGATCACCGGGTCCGGCAATTCGGACTGTACCGTGGCGACCACCTCGTCCCACGCGCTCCATTCCAGTTCGGCCAGCAGCTGGCGGTCCAGTTCCCAGCCCGTGCGGGACAGCCCCTTGTGGTTCGGATATTCCTCTTGAAAACGGACAAACTTGGGCTCGATCCGTCGCACCAGTTTCATAAACTGTCCGTCCAGGTCGATGAAGGCCTTGTCCCGGTCTTCGGGGACCGGTAGCCACGTGTAGCAGTCGCCGGCCGGAAACTGGGCCCATCGCCACTGGCCCCGATGGCGGTCCGAATCGCCGATCAGGAAATCGATCAGGCGCGCTTTGAGATAGGCCCGGGCGTCCACGCGTTCGCAGGGGGACTCTTCAAGACCTTCGTACAGTCTTTCCGTGCCACTCACCCGGCGGGAACCGGCGAACCCCGGCTCGTTGCCGGGGGCTTCGGACGGATGCTCCTGCAGGGTGCCGATCAGCCCGGCATATTCCTCGCGGAACGATTCCAGCCTGGGATCATCGGGGATCACCACGAGCCGGTGCGGTGCGTGCAGTACTCCGGTTGCTTCCATCAGGGCGTCCACCACCAGGCCCGCCGCCGGCAGATGAGCGCTCACGAGGTCCTGGATCACGTCCTCGACAACCGTGTCCTTGAGTTCATCCAAAAGCCGCTTGGACGGGTCCTTGTCGATGGAGCGCACCGTGTAGCGGCGGCCGTCCTCGCCCATGAAATGGAGCGAAATGGACTGACCGGCGCCGCCGGGGCGCATGGGCGACAGCCCTCCGCCCACGGCATCCAGGTCGAGGACCGGCAATTCGAGGGGCGTCGTCCAGAGCTGGCGGTAGTCGCTGCCGTAAAACCACCGGCCGAAACCACCCTTCTCGAACCGCCCGCCCGGCACGGCTACGTGCGTAGTGTCGCCCGGCGCAGGGATCGAGCGGAAGATGCGCTGGCCGGCCTGCGCCGCTGCCGAATCGGCGCCAGCGAGGGTCAGCGAGGCAGCAAGCAACACGGGAACGATCAGTGCAGCTACAAGTGGCGCGGGGGTGCATCGACGCCGCCTGGGACGGTTGTAGCATGTGTTTAGGATCATGGGAATTCCCCAGTTTAACTCGAAGGACTACATGTGCGCTTTCATCACAACAAGTAACATGTACGCTTGACCGGGTCAACTTCAATTCGTTAGTTTCAGGTTTACCATTTCATATTGGGGAAACCGATTACTCGCTTGGACAGACACTCCTTACAAATGGAGCGCAATATGATTGGAAGACTACGCGCTGTTGTTTCGCGATCACGGATTACCTCCATGCCGTTGCACGACACCGCTTTGTCATCGCGGACAACCTCCATACCCTCGATGGTTTTCGTGATGTCGCTGATGTATGCCGCTATGTCGCTGATGTTCGTCGCGGCATGCGCTGAAATTCAGCAGGACGAATCGTCGCCCCCAGCTTCGGCCCCGTCTATCCCCGAGGCGGTCTACCTCACCTCGGAGACCACGGCGAGCATGAACCTGCCCTTCTCGGACGCCGTGCGCGTGGGGCACCTGCTGTTCCTCTCCGGCCAGATCGGGAACATCCCCGGTACGACGGACCTGGCGCCGGGGGGCATACAGGGCGAGGCCCGCCAGACCATGGAGAACATCAACGCGGTCCTGGAAGCCAACGGATCCTCCATGGACCGGGTGATCAAGGCCACGGTCATGCTGGCGGACATCGCCGAATGGCCCGCCTTCAACGAGGTGTACGTCACGTACTTCCCCGGCGACAAGCCGGCCCGCAGCGCCTTCGCCGGCAGCGGCCTGGCCTTCGGCGCGCGGTGCGAAGTCGAGGTGATCGCCACGGTGGGCGAATAGTTTTTTAATGTCGAGAATGCACTCCAGCTTGGCCGACTAATACTATATATGGGTATTCCTACAAATGAACTCGTTGCATAAGGAGTATAAGTTGGCTAAGAAACCCTGGATCAGTGTAGTAATAAGAGGTGCCCTGATTACGGTTGGCTTTGGCTTGTATGTTTTCGTGGAATCCGGTACGAGAGACCGGATGTCCAGACTGGAAGACAAGATTGACCGTGTGGATGCCAAGGTCGACCGTGTGGAAACCAAGGTTGATGAAGTGCGCGGTTATCTGAAGTTCAATGTCGCCAAAGATCAATAGCCATGGCTAAAGGCAAGTTCTGGCACGACGGATTGCATTTCTCCTGCCACGGGTGCGGCCACTGCTGCACCTTCCCGGGCGGCTACATCTACGGCAGCGAGAAGGAGTTCCGGCGCATCGCCGAATACCTGGAACTGCCGTTCGAGACCTTCCTGGAAAAATATACGGAAGAGATCGACGGTTACGTCTCCCTGGTCTCTCCGGATGACGGTCCCTGCGTCTTCTACGACCGTGGATGTTCCATCTATCCGGTGCGGCCGTCACAATGCAGCAGCTATCCCTTCTGGCAGGACATCCTGAAGTCGAAACGGCGGTGGGAACGGGAAGCGGAGACGTGCGGGGGCATGAACAAGGGAAAGCTTTGGTCGCGCAAGGAAATCGAGGCGCAGGCGGCAAGCCGGACGGAGAATCTGATGGCGGCGAAGAAGCGGGCGTAGGGAGTGCAGACACATGGACGAGGACATTCGGAAAGACCAGCACATGGATGAGCCGGATTCGGTGGATTCGGAAAGCGGTCTGGACCGGCGCGCGTTTATCAGGGTGAGCGCCCTGGCTGGCATGGCGGGCGCGGTCGGCGTCACAGCGTCCGGATGCACCAATACGGGTGAGCAGGATGGACCGTCGGGAGGTGGTGGTGCGCGCGGCGCCGGCGGTGATGCGGCCGAAACCGATGGTTCCGGTGAAGCCATTGGATCGGCCAGCGCTGGCGGCGACCCCGATGCCATTGCGGCCGATCTGAGGGACAACGTCTACACCCGGCTGCTCGGCGTGCGGCCCCATGTCGGCGCCCACGAGCACCTCTCGAGCATGGGCGGCTCGCGCATGCCGCCCGAGGTGATGGAGGCCATGGTCGAGGCCAACCGCTATTTCGTGGACATGGCGGAACTGCACGACGCGGCGGGACGGCGTATCGCCGAGATTATGGGCGCGGAGGCCGCCCTGGTCTCGTCCGGCGCCTTCGCGGCGATGCTGGTGGGCGCGGCGGGCGTTTTGACCGGATCCGACCAGGACCGGATGCGGCTCCTGCCCAATCCGACCTGGCCGAAGGTGGAGTGCCTGTTCCAGACAGCCCACCGCTTCTTCTACGATAACGTGTTCGGATTCGCGGGCATGAAGCTGGTGGAGGCCGGCACCCGCGCGGAATACGAGGCGGCGATCACGGACCGGACGGCGCTGCTCGTGGGCCTGGCCTTCATCGAGCACCAGACGCGGGGCGTCCCGCCCTTTCCGGTGCGGCACCGGCAGGAACACGATCCCGAGACGCTCATGCCCCTGGAGATCATCGAGATCGGGAGGCGAAGGGGTGTGCCGGTGATGATCGACCTGGCGTCCAACCTGCCGCCGAAGGAGAACCTTACGAAGTACCTGGAAGCCGGCGCCGACCTGGTTGTGGTCAGCGGCGGCAAGGGGATTCGCGGTCCGAACTCGACGGGGATCCTCGCGGGCCGCGCCGACCTGGTCCACGCCGCCCGGATGCAGAACGCGCCGGTCAACGGCATCGGCCGGGGACTGAAGGTCGGCAAGGAGGAGATCGTCGGCCTGGTCGCCGCGCTGGAGCGGTACGTAGCCCTCGACGAGGACGAGGAGATCGCCGCCTGGAACGCGAAGGCCCGCTGGCTGGCGGACAAGCTGCAGGGTATCGACGGCCTGGAAGCCCGCTACGAGCTCAATACCCACGGTTACCACGACGTGGAACTGATCTGGGACGAGGCGGTGATTCCCCTGTCCCGGGAAGACGTGGGCCGGCTCTTGCGCGCGGGCGATCCGAAGATCATCTACGACGGTCCGGGTCCGCGCACGCTGCAGCTCGAGGAAGGCGAAGTCGAACTCGTGGCCCGCAGGCTGCGGGAACTGTTCACCACGGGAAGTTAAAAAGACTCCGAAAGGAAGGGCATGGCCGAAGGTCATCTCACCTACGAGGATTCCGGTGTGGATTACGACCGGATCGATCCCCTGAAGGTCCTCGCCCAGCAGGCGGCGCGGGCTACGGGGGCCAACCTCGAGCGCGCCGGTGCCCGAACGGGCGTACGCGAGGTGGCGGCCAGCCGCGGCGAGTCGGCCTACGTGGTGGACATCGGCGACGCCTATCTCGCCTCCATCACCGAATGCCTGGGCACCAAGGCCCTGGTGGCGGACGCGATGCGGGAGGTGCCTGCGGTATCGGGGGTGCCTGGGGCGCCGAGGCGGACCTGGTACGACCACATCGCGCAGGACACCATCGCCACGGCCGTCAACGACCTCGTCACCGTAGGCGCGCGGCCCCTGAGCATCCACGCCTACTGGGCCGCCGGTTCTTCAGACTGGTTCGACGACACCGAACGCATGAACGACCTGGTCGACGGCTGGAAGGCGGCCTGCGACGTCCTGGGCGTGGCCTGGGGCGGTGGCGAGACGCCCTGCCTGACCGGCGTGGTGGAGGAAGGCGCCATCGACCTGGCCGCCTCCTGCGTGGGCATCATCCGGCCGAAGTCGCGCCTCACCCTGGGCGAGGACCTGGCGGCCGGCGACGCGATCGTCCTCCTGGAAAGCAGCGGCATCCACGCCAACGGCCTCACCCTCGCGCGCAAGCTGTCCGAGCGACTGCCGGAGGGGTACGCCACGGTCATGCCCGGCGGCCGCAAATACGGCGAGGCCCTGCTCGACCCCACCGTGCTCTATCCTCCCGTTACCGAAGCCGCCTTCGAGGCTGGCATCGGCCTGCGCTACATCGCCAACATCACCGGCCACGGCTGGCGGAAGATCATGCGCCACCCCGGCCGGTTCACCTACCACATTTCCGAAGTGCCGCCCGTTCCCGAGGTTCTGCAGTTCATGGTGGATGAGACCCGGCAGACCGCGGAAGAGGCCTACGGCAGCCTCAACATGGGCGCCGGCTTCGCCCTCTTCGTCCGCCCGGAAGACGGGGAAGCCGCGGTGGCCTGTGCGGAAGCGCAAGGCGTCCGCGCATGGATTGCCGGCGTAGTAGAGGATGGCCCCCGCCAGGTGGTCATCGAGCCGCCGGGCATAACGCTCAGCGGAGAAAGTCTCGCCCTGCGGGACTGAGCCCTGGGTCCTTGCCCTGGGTCCTCGCCAGACCCGAGCGGCAGCCGATCCAGGGACTAAGTTGGCGCGTTACCTCCAATCTCTCTCGTTACTTTTTAAGAAAACTCCGAGTATCGCCTGGTGATCTCCGACTGAAACATTTTAGAGGTCGGTTATTCATGCTTTGTCACACTCACCAGGAGGTCGGAAGATGACTGGAATGTCCCGAGAGAACTGGTCCTTTGGCGTGCAGATCGTATCGGCCATAGGCATCCTCGTAATCGCTGTCGTCACTTTCATCAATTCATCCAACAAGGAATTTCGGGATGAGATTCGGGCCGAGTTGACCGGATTGCGGACGGAAATGCAATCCGAATTCGCCTCCATACGTTCCGAAATCCACGATATGAACACGCGCCTCGGTCGGGTCGAAGGTTACCTGCGCGTATCGGTAAACGAATAGAAATGATCCCTGCTGTCGATATTCCCCGGAATTGCGGGAGGAATGCTGGTATCTGAATGAAGATCAGTCAGAAAAGCTGAGGTCTAAAAAATGAGCGAACACAGCAAGAGAGATTGGTCGTGGACACCGGTAATCACAGTCGCCGGAATGCATGTTATGATGACGGGTATCATCGTTACGATTATGCTCTTCTTAATTGGTGACCTAAATAACAGGGTTCTTTCGGTAGAAGAGAAACTGAGAGAATTGATTGAGGTTGTAACACGCGTAGAGACTAAAATCGACAAAAGTAAGCAGGAAGTGACCAAATAGAAATCAGTCTGGGAGAGATCGTTCTATGGAAATCGCTCAATTAGTCGTATCGCCGGCAATCTTGTTGGGAGCCTTCATCTTCTTCTGGAAAGAATCCAAGGCGGGTCGAATGGAACTCGAGACCAGGCTGGTACAGCGCATGGATCGAATGGAGGACAGGCTGGAAACGCGCTTCGTCACCCTGGAGGGCAAGATGGATGCACGCTTTGTCGAGTCGGAAGCGCGCATCGTCGCGCTGGAGAACAAGATGGATGCACGCTTTATCGCCTTGGAGGACAAGATGGACAAACGATTTATCGCCTTGGAGGACAAGATGGATACCCGAGTTGGCCGATTGGAAGGGGTGCTGATTACGCAGCAGAAGGCGTCTTGATTAACGTGTAATTCCCGCTAGGTACCGGATCTGAGCACCAGCGTCCGCGCGATCAGGTCGTGAAAGGCCTGTCTACGCTGGGTGAAGACCGCGGCGAGATAGCCTGGCCAGAGGATGGGAATGCACTTGGGGATTGCTCTGAGCGCGGCGCGGCCGAAAGTGGGCGTATATCCCTCGGCGTCGGCCACCCGGATGCCGAGGATCATCTTGCCGATCGTGGCGCCCTTGGACGAACTCTCCATGGCCGCGTAGTAGAACCAGGGCATGAGCAGCTGGAAGGCGCTCAGCAAGGGGACGGTTACCGGGTCCGAGTCGCCTCCCAGGAATTCGGCGGCCAGCGCCATCAGGGCGCCGGCGGCGGTGAGGATCGCCAGGTCGATGGCGAAGGCGCCGATCCGCTGGAGGTGGCCGGCGTAGTCTTCGGTCAGGGAGTAGCCGGAGATGAAAGTCACGGCCGGGCGGGCCCTCCGTCGGGCGTCCGGGCCTGGGTCCAGTTGATAATCTCGTCCTGGCAGGGATAGCGAGCCGCCAGTTCCTCGTTTACTTCGACGCCCAGTCCCGGGCGGTCGTTGGGATACATGTAGCCGCCGCGCACTTCGGGCGTGCCGGGGAAGATCTCGTAGACCAGGTCGCTGAAGCGGCACCATTCCTGGACGCCGAAATTCGGCGCCCACAGGTCGAGGTGCAGGTTGGCGGCGTGCCCCACCGGGGAGACGTCGCCCGGACCATGCCAGGCCGTGCGGATGCCGTACATGGCGGCCATGGCCGCGACGTTGCGGGCCGGCGTGATGCCGCCCATCTGGCTGATGTGCATGCGCAGGAAGTCGATGAGCCGTCCCTCGATCAGGGGCAGCCATTCGGCGGGATTGTTGAAGAGTTCCCCCATGGCGATGGGCGTCGTCGAGGTCTGCCGCAAGCGGCGGAACCATTCGTTGTCCTCGGGCGCCAGGGGGTCTTCGAGAAAGAACAGGTTGAAAGGTTCGACCTGCTTCGCGAAGACGACGGCGTCGGCGGGCGTGAGCCGTTCGTGCACGTCGTGGAGCAGTTCCACCTCGTCACCCACGGCCGCGCGCAGGTGCTCGAACATCGTCACCGTGCGGCGCATGTAGCTCCGCGGATCGAAATAGTCCCCGGGTTTCGCGCCATCGGGCGGGGTGACCCGCGGCTTTCGGCCCCCGTAACCGCCGATCTGGCAGCGCACGTGCCGGTAGTCCTGCTCCATGTACTTCAGTACGTTCTCCGCCACCTCTTCGGGTGATTTCCCGTCGGCGTGGACGTAGGTGTCCGCCGCCTCCCGGCACTTGCCGCCCAGGAGCTGGTACACGGGCATGCCCGCCCGCTTGCCCTTGATGTCCCACAGGGCCATGTCCATGCCGGAGATGGCGTTGTTCAGGACCGGTCCATTGCGCCAGTAGCCGTTCACCATGGCCGTCTGCCACAGGTCTTCGATATCGTCCACGTCCTTTCCGATGAGGAAGGGCTTAAGGTGGTGTTCGATGGCCGCGTGGACGGCGTGGAACCGCTGGGTGAAGGTAGCGCAGCCCAGGCCGTACAGGCCGGGTTCCGAGGTCAGGATCTTCACGACGATCAGGCGCGACCCGGCGGGCTGGGTCAGGATGGTCTTCACGTCGGTGACGGTAACGGGCATGGTGGTTTCCTTCAAAGGGACGCGCGGCTCGCGCCTAGAACGCGCCGCCGAAGAAGACGGCGTTCAGGAACAGGCCGTTCGTGCCGTACCAGAAGGCCCGGAAATTGGGGTTGTCGGCCAAGAGCACGACGGCACCGTCCCCCTGCCTCCGGGCGATCAGCGCGGCGGAATCCGCCAGCTCGCCGTGTCGCTTCGGCGAGATGTAGCCGGCCATAAGCGGCGATGATGTGTACCGGACCACTGTCGCCCCGGCCGTGGCGGAAGGTTCGAAGAAGATCTCATGGTTGCGGAAGAGCGGTACCTGTTCGCCGTAACCGAAGGCCAGCGGGTGGGTAGTGTCCAGCGCGGCCGCGAATATGGCGCCGCCGATACGCTGCGCCCCCCGCGTGGACGATACCAGCTCATAGGGGATATCGACGGAATCCGGCCGGACGGACCTCAGGCCTTCGTCGATCAGTTCATTGCCGATGAGCCACCGTGCAGCACTCTTCCAGGCGATGAGGACGCCGCCCTCCCGCACCCACCACCTGAGCCGGTTCACATCTTCCGTATCCAGGCCGTAGTTGCCCATGACCATGACCAGCGTCGTGTACCTGTCCAGGTCCAGGTCGGCGAACCCGTCGGCATCGACCAAGGAGACGGGAATGCCGAACCGCTCGTTGAGCAGGTGCCAGGTCTCGCCGACCTCGTAGGCCCGGGTGCCGGGTCCCGAGAGCAGCGCGATCTCCGGTTTGACCAACACCGGGGAGGTCGGGCCGCCGAGGTCGCCGCCCGCGGGCGTCAGGCCCGTATCCGTGCCGTGGACGACCACGTGGTCTTCCGCCACGATCCGGTCGATCAACGCCCGGACCTGGGCGTCGGTTACCGTGGACGCGGCGTCGCGTTGGGCGACGGGAATGATGATCGTGCCCCGGTCGAAGGTCCGTTCGGTGGTGGTCGTGCTGACTGGCCCGCTAGTGTCGCCGGAGCCGCCCGTTCCGCCCTGGCCACCCGCGCCGCCGGAGCCGCCCACGGTCGCGGTAAACGGTTGCCTGGCCAGCCGGGGCCGGAGACCCGCGTCCAGGATACGGTAGAGCGCGCGCGGCGCGAAGTACCGGTTCCATTTCATCAGGTAGGCATAGGATCCGTGGCCGCCGATCAGCTCGCCGCCGTCGAAGGCGGCTTCGGTGATTTCCGCACCGGCCAGGTCGTCGGAGTAACTGCGCAGTTCACCGCTCGGAACGCCCATGGCCAGGGGCAGGGTCCACGCCGAGACGTCGTAGAAGAGGGAGTCCGCGAAAGTCGTGACCTGCTCCATCGAGGCCTTGATGAGCCGCGTCTGCGGCTGGTCCAGGGGGATGATGACCGACTCGCCGGCCCGGAAGGTACGCCCGCCGGAATTCACGGCACGATCGGCCCCCGCCGTCCGCCCGGCCAGCACGGTTCGATCGGCCTGCACGGTCCGCGCGAGTTCGTAGACGCGGATGCGGTGGCGCAGCAGCATCTGCAGGAGAGCCTGCGTACGCGTCCTCGTTTCGCCGAGATCGAGGACATAGGCCTTGACGGGGTTGCGCCGCGACATCTCGGGCGCCGACGCGTAGAAGTCACGCTGGTGGGCGAGCAACTCCGTCCGCAGGGCCAGGCTGCCGGCCAGGGTCGACATGGAGGTGGCGAACTGGTTGCGGATCGTGAAGGGGTAGGTCAGTACCCCGTCGTTCGTCATCCGTTCCAGCGCCCGGGACGAGGCCTGCTCAAAGAGGATGCCGATAGCGCCGTTCACGTCCGGAAAGGTGGAGCCCTTGCCGTAGAAGAAGTCGTCGAACGTCTCCCGGGAGTAGTACAGCGCACCGTGGCGGTCGAGCCACTCGGCGTGGTGCTCCGCGAGCGCCGCCGTCAGTTCAAAGGTCCGCTGCGGCGTGTTCGGGTTATTCCGGCTCGGGATGCCGGGCTGGAAGAAATAGGTCGCGTTGCTACCCATTTCATGGAAGTCGGTCAGCACCTGGGCGCGCCAGTAGTGGAACAGGCCCACCCGGCCCTGCGATGAAGGGTGCTGCGCCACGAGCCAGTCCCGGTTCAGGTCGAACCAGTAGTGGTTGGTCCGCCCGCCCGGCCACGGTTCCGCGTGCTCCCGGTCCTGACCGTCCCGCGTGGCGACCCGGCCTCGGTTGGCGTTGACCCAGTTGACGAAACGGTCCCGCCCGTCCGGGTTGTAGTTGGGATCCATGATGATCACGGCGCGGTCCAGCAGGTCGTCCACGGCCGGCCCGCTGCCCGCGGCCAGGTGATAGAGCACCAGCATGGCCGCCTCGGAGGTGCTGGCCTCGTTGCCGTGCACCCCGTAGCCCATGTGGACGACGACGGGCATGGTCTCGATCATGGCGTCGGAGACCTCGCCGGGCGCGTCGGACAGCCGGTGGTTGGCCAGACGGATTTCTTCCAGCCGCCCATGGTTGGCCGAAGACGTCACCACGGCGTGGTACAGATGGCGACCCTCGTAGGAAGCGCCGTGGCGTCTTACCACGACGCGGTCCGAAGCGCCGGCCACCGCCCGGTAGTAGTCGGCCACCAAGTGGGACCGCGTGTGCGTTTCGCCCACCACGTGGCCGATGATCGATTCGGGAAGGGGGATGGCCGGGTCGTAGGAGGCGACGCCGGGCACACGGACCTCCATGGCGAAAGGCAGGTCCTGCGCCCGGACGGTTCCGGGGACGAGGGCGCAGATCAGGCCGAAGGCGAAGAGGCAGACTGCGGAAAACGCGCGAGGGTGGACTCGGATCATCATCTGTTCCTGACTTGAAATTGGGCTCGGATACGATTTGTATTTTGAGGAAAACGTAAGCGCCAAGATACAGGCGCCGGGGGGCCGGATCAAGGTTTATCCAATGGGGCAACCCGGCCAGATTGGCCTTGACGCGGTCCCCTTCCTACGTGCTAATTATGATCCTGACTTCCGAAGTTGTCACTACCACAACATGCAATAAGTCTGCGTTCCGGCAGGATTGATCCATACGGAGGCACCCGTGCGTATTCTCGTGATCGGCAGCGGCCTGATGGGACCCGCGGCGGCGTACAACGCCATGGTGGACGATGAGGTGGAGTGCGTTACGGTCTGCGATCTCAGCGATGACCAGCTCGGGGCCTGCCGCGAAACGCTGCGGGACCTGCCGGGGGCGGACAAGGTGGCCTACCGCAGGCTGGACATGAACGACCGGGACGCGTCCATCGCCGTGATGAAGGATCACGCGGCGGGCGTGGCGGCCGTGCCCAGGGACGCGAGCATGAAAGCTTTCCCGCACGCCCTCGAAGCGGACATGCCGTACATGGACCTCACCCGCCTGGACATTGCCGGCATTCCCCGGGACGAACTCGACGACCTGGAATCGCGCTTTTCCGGTTCGCGGGGCTTCGTCATCCTGGGTTGCGGGCTGGAACCGGGACTGACCGAGATCCTGGCCCGCCGCCTAGCGGAGCAACTCGACCGGACCGACGAACTGCACATTCTATGCGGAGGCATCCCGACGCGGCCCGAACCGCCCCTGGGGTACAAGATCGTCTTCGGCGGCAAGCGCCTGCCCCTCCGTGATTCCACGGCCCGGATGGTGAAGGACGGGCGCCTCGTGGACGTCCCCCGCTACTCCGACCCGGAACCGGTTTCCTTCGACGGCGTGGGAGACTGCGAAGCCTGGCACGAAGGATTCTTCCCGTGGCTACTCGAGCTGGATGTGCTGAAAGGCCTGCGCACCGGCACGCAGAAGACCGTGCGCTGGCCGGGGTATTCGCACAAAGTTACCGTGCTGCGCGAGCTGGGCCTGCTGAGCGAGGACCCGGTGGACGTGGACGGCGTAAGCGTGATCCCCAAGCACGTGGTGGACGCCGTGCTCTTTCCCCGGGTGAAAATGGCCCCGGAGGACCGGGACATCACGACGTTACGCGTCACCGCGATCGGCGAGAAGGACGGACGGCCCGCCACGCGTTCGGCCGAGATGATCGACCGGTACGACGAAGAGACTGGATTCACCTCCATGGCCCGGACCACGGCCTTCACCGCGGCCATCGGCGCGCGGATGACGGCCCGGGGAGACCTGCCCCATCCCGGTCGGCCCTTCGTTACCCCCGAGCAGGCGATTTACGGGGACGGTTTCGATACGATGATCGACGAGCTCGACCGGATGGGCGTTCGGTTCACGATAAGCGGCAGTTGAGCGACCCGGTGCGGACCGGGCGGCCTGTCATGGGCCGGTATTCGGTCGCGGACCGGTCACGGGTCGGGTAGCCGACGCGTACCGAGCGGGCTGTCATGGTGCAGGAGGAACGGGCGTGAATAAAATCGACGAAAACCAGCCTGCGGCCCCCGGGACGAAAAAGAAAAGGAAAAAGCTGAGCCAGAAACACTACGAAAAGGAACTGGCCCGGTTGCAGGTCGAGTTGTCCAAGCTCCAGGAATGGGTGGTTGAACATGGCCGGAAGGTGGTGGTCATCTTCGAGGGCCGCGACGCGGCCGGCAAGGGCGGTACCATCGCCCGTATCACCGCGCGGCTCAATCCCCGCGTCTGCCGCGTAGCCGCCCTGGCCAAGCCGACGGACCGGGAACAGTCTCAGTGGTACTTCCAGCGGTACGTCGCGCACCTGCCTTCGGCCGGCGAGATCGTCCTTTTCGACCGGAGCTGGTACAACCGCGCGGGCGTTGACCGGGTAATGGGGTTCTGCACGGAGGAGGAGTACCGCGAGTTCCTCCGGTCCTGTCCCGAGTTCGAGCGCATGCTCGCCCGCTCAGACATCAGGCTGATCAAGTACTGGTTCTCAGTGAGCGCGAAGGAACAGGAACGGCGTTTCAGGAACCGGATCAAAGATCCCCTGAAAAGCTGGAAATTCAGCGATATGGACCGGCAGTCCTACATGAAGTGGGACGAGTATTCGCACGCCAAGGACGAGATGATGAACTACACCGACATCAAGCAGGCGCCCTGGTACGTCGTGCCGTCGGACAGCAAGCGCCGCGCCCGCCTGAACTGCATCACCCACCTGCTGAGCCTCTTCCCCTACGACAAGGACCCTCCCACGTCGAAAACCAGCCTGCCGGACCGCGAAACCGACGCCGGTTACGTCCGCCCTCCCATGGACGACCAGCGGTTCATCCCCGAAGTGTACTGAAGTTCCGGCGCGCCGCCTACCTGATGATCTCGCCCAGTATGCGCCCGTCGCGGTTCGACGGCAGGGTGATCCGCAGCAGGTTGCAGATCGTCGGCGTGATATCCGCCGCGTCGACGCGGTTCCGGTAGTGTCCGGGCGTGATCCACGGCCCGTGGAACATGATCGGGATGTGCGTATCGTAGTCGTGGGGCCAACCGTGGGAGGTGCCCACCGTGGTCGACCCGTACTCGCCCAGCAGCAGGTAGAAGGGCGTGGCGATAAGCATGATGTCGCCGCTGTTCTCGGAATGGAAGCTGTGATAGACCGTCTTCGTGAGGTCTGATTCCGGCAACAGCCGCCGCTCGATTCGGTGGCGCGTATAGGCCTTCCATACGGCCGGATGAGTCACGACGGCCTCGGCCGCCGTCTCTTCCACCTCGGCCCGGCTCAGGCCCCGGCTGTCGATGGCCTCCCAGTTCAGGTACACGCCCGATTCCGCCACGTGCAGGACCCAGTCGTCTTCCCCGTGCAGTCCGTCCAGGGCCTCCTCAATCAGGGCCGTCAGCGGCTCGGGACCGGCCCGTCCGGCCTCCAGGCCCCGGAGCGCCAACTGCTCCGGCAGTTCCAGTGCGCCGTGGTCGGCCGTCAGGACCAGTAGAATGTGGTCGCGTCCGACCCGCTCGTCGAGGAAGGCGAAGAAGTCCGCCAGCTGCCGGTCCGTGCGCAGCGTGGCGTCCATGGATTCCTGGCTGAAGGGGCCGAAATCGTGGCCGATGTAGTCATTGGCGGAGAGACTGATGACCAGGACGTCCGGGATATCATCCTGCCCCAGTTCTTCCTCGATGATCGCCTGCCGGGCGAATTCAAGCTCGTAGTCGGTGGACCAGGGCGTGTGCTTGAAGGCGTTCCAGTACCGGGGTCCCGGAGCTTCCAGACCGCCTTTCGTCACGTGGGGGAAGACGATCCCGCTGTTCCGATTGTCCTCCTCGCCCTCCCGGATGTCTTTCCCCGCCCGTTCAAGGTACATTTTCTCCGGCAGCAGGCGTTCCCATTTACGGCCGAAGGACTGGTCCGGGATTTTCCGGTCGTTGAAGCGCTTGACCCAGTCAGGCAGATCGTCCATGAAGTAGCTGCTCGACGTGATCCGGCCCAGGCCCGCTTCAAACCAGTACGGTGCGCCCAGTTTCCCGGCGGAGATCATGGCACTGTAGTCCTTGAGTGATATCGCGATGGCCTTGCCACGGTAGCGCGTGGCCATGCGCAGTTCATCCGCCAGGGAAGAGCCGACCAGTTCCCGCGTGGAGGCGCGTCCGGTCGCGGTGGGCCACAATCCAAGAATGTGGCTGTCCGGATCCACCAGCGACGGCCGAAACACCCCCATGGACCGGCTGTACCACGCGTTGTTGACCATCCCGGTCTTGTAGGCGTAGGTCCCGGAGGTGACCACGCTGTGGCCCGGTGAAGTGGAGGCGTGCACATGCGTGAAACGGGCGTCCTGCATCCACGCGCCGTGGTCCATGAACCGGCGGAATCCGTCCTCCACGAAGAGATCGTCGAACCGCTGCAGGTAGTCGTGGCGGAACTGGTCGATGATGATCAGTACCGTGAGCCGCGGCGGGTCGGTCGGCGCGGAAGCCGATGACTGCGCGGTCTGGGTGGCCGGCGCAGTCAGTCCGGCTGCTTCCTGGAGCACCGGTTCGCCGGTGGCGTGTGCCATTGAAGCAGACGTAATGATCAAGAGCAACGACAGGATCAAACCCGTCCTGGTGAAACCGGGTATGGACATGATCGGCCCTTTCAGATGTCGGATGTGTTACAGGAGTTTATTTGTTACGAGGTTACAGCAGGCGCACAGGACTAACACTATTTACAGGGTGCTGTTGCGCTGTTGCCGGTTCCGGGTTCTGTTCGACCCATTAGCCGTCGACTTGATGACCGGGTCAGTGACGTTCAGGACGGTACGGCAGCGGGCTGGATTAAAGATAGTGTACTATCGAGCGTTGTCAACGATGGGCCGAGTCCTGGAAAGGGGGCTGTAGAGACAAATGGCGGAATTCATGGTTGTTACCCAGGCAATTTGCGCGGCGGGGGTCTTGTTACTCGGAATAGTAACCTTAACGGGACGGATCACGAAGTCTCTGCGTGAGGAGATCGATACGAAAGTCAACTCCTTACGCGAAGAGATGCGCGCGGACAGGGAAGTCATCTTCGGTGAATTCAAATCGCTACGTGAGGAGACGCGTGCGGACCGGGAGACGGTCTTAGGTGAGATCAAATCGCTTCGTGAGGAAATGCACGACATGAACGGCCGGCTGGGCCGGGTAGAAGGTCACATGAGCATCTCCTCAGCGAACAGTTCAAAGGAGTCGCCATGTCCGAAATAACGGCAGTTTGTTGGCCATTCAGGTCGATTCCATTTCCCGCTGCCTGATTCGGTGAAGCAGGGCGATGAGGTGATCGCGAAACACGCTGCCCGCATCGGGTTCGAAGGGCAGATGGCGGCAGATCCGGGGCGCGAACACCGCTGCGTACCAGCCGAATCCTTCCTGGTCGAAGTCCTGCGGCCGCGCCAGGTAGCCGACGGTCCCGTTGGCGTACCCGATGACCAGGGTGTGCGGGTAAGGGGACGCCGACTGGACCTGTTTGCCGAAGGTCAGGAACAACTCCAGCGGGTGGGCGATCAACACGGCATCGTTGATGCGCATCCACGAAACGCGGAACTCCAGCCGCTGCGGATGGGGGCCATCGAGCAGGTCGAGGCGCTGCGCGCGCCAGTCCGCCTCGAAGCGCAGTTTGCGCAGGTCTGCGGGGTCCGCATCACTGTTCGAAGCCTCGAGACGGTCGCGGCTGTCGGCCAGTTCCGCTTCCAGTGCCGCCCGGTCGGCCCGGTCCGGGACTTCCGTGGGCAGCGCGACCTCGAAGGTGTCGCCGTCCAGGTCCACCTCCGGATCCGTCGCTATGTCGTCCAGGACAGGCAGGATGTGATCGCGCAGGAGGGAACCGTTGGACTTCATCAATTCCATGCCATCGCCGAATCCTCGGCAGTTGAGGTCGCCGCAGCTGCCCTGGAAGAACAGCACACGCAGTCCATCCCGCTCTGCCTCCATCTTCCCTATGGCATCGGCCGGATAGTCGCCGCAGATGACGGTATCGGCGCCGAGCGTAACGGGGTGGGCGCCGAAATTGATCGCAGCGGCGCGCATCCGGCCGCGGGTATCGTCGATACGCATCAGCAGTGCTTCCGTGTCAGCTTCCCCGCCTTCGTCAACCCGGTTGACCGAAAGCTCGGGTACGGGCGTTCTCCCGAACCCGATCCGCCCGGGCTCCAGGTTCGATACGGCCTGCCCGATGGCATCGGCGAACAACGCCGGCAACCCCGCCGTGTAGTCTTCGTCCCATTTTCCCCATGCCACGGTCTTCATGGTGGCCGGACCGGAATGGGTATGGGTGTTGGTGATGACCACGCGGGCCGGGTCGAGTCCGTACCGGTCGCGGACGATGCGGTGGGTCTCGTCGACGAGGGAGCGGTCCGTCCACACCAGGTCGTTCGATACCCACACGAATACCCGGTCGTCGTCCGACAGGGCCAGGGCTGTGCAATGGAGGTCCTGGTGCACCGCGGTGGCGCGGCGTTCGAGATAGGGACCGTATCCGCAGAGTTCAATCCCAACGGGCGGCGTGATGAGGGTTCGGCCGGTGCCGAAATGCAACTGGGCCATGGTCGTGACTATGCCGCCTTAGTCCGGGAACCGCACGGTCTTCCCAGTCTTTACCGATTCGGCCTCTCCGTGGCAGATCCGCAGGGCGTCGCGGGCCGCGCCGGCCGAGACCAGGTCGGGCTCCGTGCCGTTTTCCAGGGCGTCGACGGCGTATCCCAACTGGGCCTCGAAGGCCTCGGGGAAGTCGATTACCGGTTCGGTACGGCCGCCGTCGGGCGTGTAGAGCGTGACCGGCCGTTCCGAGAGCACGTTGTACCAGAGCGTGCCTTCCTCGAAATAGGCGTCGTAACCGTGTTCGAAGGCGGCCGAACTGATGGCCCCGCACTGGGACGATACGGTGATGTCCCGGTCGTCGTACCCGTACTGCGTGTTCAGATAGAGCACGTAGCCGTTCGGACTCGTCCTGCCGTCGGCGTGCACGCTGTCCGGCATGCCGAAGAGGTAACGCAGGTAATCGGTGTCGTGGATGTGCAGGTCGATGCCCGCCGCGCCCGTGCGCTCGTAGTCTCCGAACCAGTTGCCCTCTCCCCAGAGGGGCTTGGAGATGACCCGTTTGAGGTGCAGTCCCAGCAGGCGGCCGTAGCGGCCGTCGTCGATGGCGGCCTTGAGGAAGGCGAACTCGGGGAAGAACTTCAGCACGTGGGCGACCATCAGGGTCTTTCCGGCTTCCCCCGCCCGGGCGATCATGCGGTCCGCCTCGTCCAGTCCAAGGGCGATGGGTTTCTCGACGAGGACGTCCTTGCCGGCGTCCAGCGCGCGCAGGACGACGTCGTGGTGCAGGGCCGTGGGCAGGCACACGTCGACCAGGTCGATATCCGGGTCGCCCAGCACTTCGTCGATATCGGTGCAGGTACGGATGCCGGTCAGGTCCTGCACGCCGCCCCCGCCCCCGAAGTTGCCCTGGATATGCCGCCAGTCGCCGCTCAGCTTCCGCTCGTCGCGTGTGCAGATAGCCCCAACCTTCGCGTTGGCCAGGTTTTTGATCGCCAGGAAATGGGTCGTCCCCATGAAACCGATGCCCAGGATGCCGATGCGTATCAATTTACTCCCTCCTCTGTGTCGCGCCGGAGCTTGCCCTGCACCCGGCGGCCTGATTCGCTTCCCGTGGGCAGTCCGCTTCCGGTGCCGAGTCCGCGGACGGGACTTCAGTCCGTCGCGGACGGCGTGAACAACGGCTGGCCGTATTTCCGGTATCCGCCGATGATGGCCTGGGCTTCCGGCGAGGTCACGTAGTCGATGAGCGCGCGCGCCCGTCCGTACTTGACGTGCGGCCAGCGCTCGGGGTTGACGGCGATGATGCTGTAGGGGTTGTGCAGCGGGGGATCGTATTCTACCAGGACCCGCAGGTTCACCGTTTCCCTCAGGGCCAGGTAGGTGCCCCGGTCGATCAGCACGTAACCCCGCTTCTCGTCCGCCATCCGCAGCGTGGCCGCCATGCCCTGGCCCACTTCCACGTACCAGTCCCCCGAGGGCTCGATCCCGGAAAGATCCCAGATCGCCCGTTCCTTCAGGTGGGTGCCGGACAGGTCGCCCCGCGAGAAGAACAACGCTTCCCTCCGCGCGATGGTGGCGAAGGCGTCGGCGACCCGTTCCGTCCCGGCGATCCCCGCCTGGTCGGCGGACGGCCCGACGACGACGAAATCGTTATACATGACGTTCCGGCGATCCACCCCGAAGCCGGCGGCCACGAAGGCCTCCTCCAGCTTCGGCGCGTGTACGAGGACCGCGTCCACGTCCCCGTTTTCGGCCAGCTTCAGTGCCTTGCCCGTACCCACGGCAATGACATCCACCCGGATCCCGCCCTCCTGCTTTTCCTCGAAAGGCGGAAGGAGGATGTCCAGCAGACCGGAGTCGTCGGTGCTGGTCGTCGTTGCGAGCTTGAGACGCGGTTGCGCTTCCGCGGGGTCCACGACGACCGCGAAAAACGCGACGGAAAGCAGCAGGAACGAAATAAAACCGAGACGCATGCTGTGGACCGATTAGTGGGCGGTGGGCGGGTGCTATGGGCCGTCAGTTCAACAGGAAACTCAACATGAAGCGCAGTCGGGTACGCCATGCGTTGTTGGCCGCGGGAGAGACGAGTGTTTCGGGGGAATCGTACTTGCGGGTGTACAGCGCGATGTCGACTCTAAACCGTTCGATGACATGGTGACCGAACAGGAGTCCGACGCCCTTCGTGTTGGTCTGGGAGTAGTCGATATTGCTGAACGGGGCGAGGGTGGCGTCCTGCTGCATGAGAAAGGCATGGATCCCGCCCCGCGAGTCGCCGACCCGTGCCGTGCTGCCGTAGACAATCATTCCGGTGACGCCCTGGCGCATGTCGTCGGCCCCGGTATTGAACACGTAATCGGCGCTGATAGTCAGCGGACGGCCGTTCACGGTCCGGGTATACTGACCGCTGAGGTTGATCATGCGGAACTCGGACAGGTAACCGTTCCCGTACCGGTTCGCCCGGTTGGAATTCGGCGCCACGATCAGCGGCGGTGACCTCAGGTTCTGCGCGACGAAGATTGAATCCGCCCCGGACACGGAATAGATGGCGGCGGCCAGCGTCTGCGAGCTTCCCGGCTGGGTGAAGCGGGCTACGAACTGCCCGCCCAGGAAATAGGTGCGGTCGAGGTCCTTTACCGGCGAGGCCAACTGGTTGACCATGAACTGGCCGAAGTTCATGCCGAAGGACGATGATCCGTCCTCGCTGTCGATCACGATCTGCTGGGCGAAGCCCTCAGGCGAGAGGTCGCTGTCAAGGACCACCTGTGTCGGCCGGAAGAAGGGCAGGGGGAACTTGCCCGCGATGAGGGCCAGCGAGGGATTCGGACGCAACGTGACGTACGCCCATGAAACGTGGGGGTGCTCGTTTACCAGAAAGTCGCCGTAGGACATCCATTCCGAGGTGACGATGGCGTTGGGGTTCCCCGTCTTGATACGGCCGGCCACGTCGATCCGGTCGGTGAGGCGGAACGTGCCGTTGAGAAAGAAACCGTACATGAACCGGTTCACCGCCCGGCTGCCGTCCTGGTAGTCGCCCTGCAACCGTGTCCTGATCATCCCGTTCCAGGAGAATCGGTCTTCTTCCTGCCCGGCGTCCTGCCCGGCCGCGGGAACGACGTACGTCAGGACGGAGAGTGTCAGGACGCACAAAAGGGAGCATCTGGTCCACATGGGCTCAATCCCTCCAGTGTATCGGTTCTCCCGGGCTTCGCGAACGTGAGCCGGAATCGCCGGAATACGCCGGAATACGCCGGCAGTCGATCCAGTAATCGATGGCGGGTCTTGAAAAAGGGATAGTATGGGCGGGTTGGTTTGGTGTCAAGAAATATTGAACCGGTTGCAGCAGGCGTCCGCAGGAATATGTTAGAATGAAATTGGAAGCTCGGATGTATCCAGAATGTATACACGAATCCGCCCGGTGTCTTGCCCGGTTTCGAGTCCCGGTTCCGTGACATTAAGGGTTGTCAGTACACCCCCGGGCGCGTATATTCGACATCGTAATCGAACCGGCTCAAACGCGTACGTGCTATACGTACATGTTATACGTACATGCGGGTGGGTCGGATTCGAGCGCCGCCGCTTCGCGGCCGCGTCCACACACACAGGGAGATCTTTCATGCTGAACCGTATAAAGGAGACGACCGGTTCCGGCCTCTCGCGCCGCTATTTTCTATCGGGAGCGCTGGCGGCAGGAGCCGCGCTGACGCTGGCCGATCGTCTGGCCCTGGCCCAGACCATGGCTACAGGCGGCCTTACCGCCAAGGACATCCACGGGATCGGCGTCGAACCGGGTCTCGTCCGCATGGCGCTGAACGAGAACCCCATTGGACCGTCCCCCCGGGCCCTGGAGGCCATCGCCGAGAACATGTTCAATATCAACCGGTATTCCTTCGGCGGCGGCGACATCTACGGCGCGCTGGCCGAGTTCGACGGCATCGAGCTGCCGCCCCCTCGTGAGATGCCGCCCGGCATGCGTGGCATGGGCGGAGGAGGTCGTTTCAGGCGGCAAACGCCCTTCTACATTTCGGCGGGATCCGGCGCGCTCCTCTCCCAGATCGCGTTGACCTATCTGAGCAAGGGCGGCACCGAGGTCATCGAAGCCGATATGGGCTACGGCGACATTTCAGGTGATGCCGAGAACTACCAGGAAGCCGGACTCGACGTGAACATCATCCGCACGCCCATGAAGGACTACAAACACGACCTGGACGCCATGCTCGCGGCAATCACGCCGAAGACGTCCGTGGTGGTCATCACCAATCCGAACAACCCGACCGGCACGCTGCTTTCCTTCGAAGAGACGGAGAAGTTCGTTGCCGCCGTGCCCGATAACGTGATCGTGGTCATTGACGAAGCCTACATTCACTTCGTCAAGGATCCGCAGTACCGGACCGCGTCGTCGCTGGCCACGAAGTACGACAACGTGATCGTCACCCGTACCTTTTCCAAGGTCTTCGGCATGCCGGCCATGCGCCTCGGCTACGGGATCTGCAGCCAGGCCATCCAGGAGAAACTGCGGTTCTACAGGACGGGCGGCGCCAACGGCCTGGCCATGGCCGCGGGCGAGGCCTCGGTGAAGGATAAGAACCACTACAACCGCTCCCGGGCGGTCGTGCAGCATTTCCGGGACCGGCTGGAAGACGAGTTCACAAAGATGGGACTGGAGTACATCCCGTCCGAAAGCAATTTCATGATGGTCGACCTGGGCAAGCCGTCGATGAACATCATGCGGGAGATGTTCGAGAAGGGCGTCATGGTGACGAACCGGCGCAGGCGGCAGATGCCCACGTGGATCCGCGTATCCTCCGGCGACGAGCGGGAAACGGAAGTCTTCCTCAACGTGCTGAAAGAAGCGCTGGGCAAGACCAGCTAGCAGCACGGGGCCGCCCATGTCGCTCATCCGCCTGCCCCTGATCGTTACCTGGGGCCTGGTCGTCCTGTGGTTCCTGCTGGACGTCACGAACCTCGCTGCGGGCGGCCCCTTCAACATCAACTGGATCATTCCGGCCGCCGCCGCCTGGCTTTCGGTAATCTGCCTTCGTGCGGGCAGGGGTTACGGCGGGTTTCTATTCGCGGCACTGCTCTATACGGCGGGCGTCCGTCTGCTGATCATCCTGCTGGCGGTACTGGGCAAGATGGCGGGGCTCGAAGGCGAGTACTTCACCTGGGGCCGCAACGTCCTCTTCGGCCTGGTCATTCCCCATGTCTTCCTGTGGCCGGTCGTCACCTTCATCGCGGGTACGTTGATCTGGCCGGTTCTGGCCCTGGCTATGCGCCGGAGACAGGTTTCCTATCGAGGCGCTGCCATGGGTGTCGTGGTCATCCTTCTGATCGTCTTCATCGCCCTGCCTTACCTCATATCGACCCTGTACACCGGCAGCGTGGGTTCCCCGCGAACGGCGCGGAACACCCCCGCGGACCACGGACTGGACTACGAGGAAGTGACGCTGACCACGTCCGATGGCCTGAATCTGGCCGCCTGGTACATCCCGAACGACGCCGGCCGGGGCACGGTCATATACTGCCACGGCCACACCAACCATCGTGGCCAGATGCTCGATCAGGCCGCCTTTCTGCACGAAAACGGGTTCAGGGGGATGCTGTTCGACTTCCGCCGCCACGGGGACAGCGAAGGCGACCTGACCACATTCGGCTATTATGAATGGCGCGACGTGCAGGCTGCCGTACGTTACGCGGTCGACGAACGGGGCGAGGGGGGACCGGTCATCCTGTGGGGCATTTCCATGGGCGCTGCCACCGCGCTGCTCGCGGCGGCGGAGATATCCGGGGTCGACGCCGTCATCGCCGAAAGCAGTTTCTACGCCGCCTCCGAAACGCTGCGCAGCGACCTGAACCGGATGTTCGGCCTGCCCACGGTGCCCTTCGGGTTTCTGACGGGCACGATCACGGAACTCCGCGTGGGCATCAAGATCGATGACCTGGACATCGGCCGCGCGGTGTCCGGACTGGAAGACACGTCCGTGCTCCTGGTGGGCGGTTCGGCGGACCGGCGCATGCCGCTGGCGAATAACGAGCGGCTATACGCGCAGATCCCCGGTGCGCACAAGGAGATCTACGTGGCCGAAGGCGCGACCCACGGCGACATTTGGGAAATGGACCGGGAGGCCTACGCGGAGAAAGTCCTGGCCTTCCTGGAGAAGTCGGGGTTAACCGATGAATCTGATGGCCTGGACTCGCCGGCCGAAGGCGGGGAAACTGATGGCCCGGAGTCGCCGCCCGAAGGCGGGGATTCCGATGAATCCCGTTAGCGCGCGCAAAGGGGTACTGGCGTGAAAAATCCCGTGTTTGAATCCCTGTCGACCTACCGGGAGTATCCGCCCGAAGAGATGAAGCAGCGGGCCGAAGCGTACTACCGGGAGCTCAGTCGGCGGAGAACAGTCCGCGATTTCTCGGACCGGTCCGTGCCGAAGTCGATCATCGACCACTGCCTGCTGGCGGCCGGTACGGCGCCCAGCGGCGCGAACATGCAGCCGTGGCACTTCGCCGCGGTTTCCGACCCGGAGATCAAGGCGAAGATCCGGGTCGCCGCCGAGCAGGAGGAACAGCAGTTCTACCGCGAGAAAGCGCCGCAGGAGTGGCTCGACGCCCTGGCCCCGCTGGGTACCGACGAACACAAGCCCTTCCTGGAAACGGCGCCGTGGCTGATCGCGATCTTCGTCCAACGCCACGGTGTGCTGCCCGACGGCCGAAGCGTCAAGCACTACTACGCCGTGGAATCGGTGGGCATCGCCACGGGCATGTTGATCGCGGCGGTGCACCAGGCCGGCCTGGCGTCGCTCACCCACACCCCGAGTCCCATGAATTTCCTGAACCGTCTGCTGGGCCGGCCGGCCAACGAACGGCCCTTCCTGCTTCTCGTCGTCGGCTACCCGGCGGAGGATGCGGAAGTGCCGGTCATCACGAAGAAACCGCTGGAAGCCATTGCCACGTTTATTTGAAGTGCGGCGCGTGCGAGCGAAACCATGCGGACCAGGCGGACAGGCGCGGGCATGCGCGTCCGGGCGGGACCAGGCAGGATCAGGCGGGACCAGGCGAGACCATAAGACAAAAAAGGAGGATGAATGCGCGGGTCGATCGTACCGGTAGTTACCCCTTTCAAGAACGGTTCGCTGGACCTGGACGGTCTGGCCGGACTGGTCGACTGGCAGATCCAAAGCGGATCCCATGGCGTGTCGGTGCAGGGGACGACGGGCGAACCGGGTTCGTTGTCTCTCGAGGAGCGTAAGGAAGTGATCCGCGCCGCGGCCTCGGCGGTGGACGGCAGGGTGCCCTTCGTACCCGGCAGCGCGTCCACCAACCACGCGGAGTCCGTCGAGCTTTCCCGCTTCGCCCAGGCGAACGGCGCCGACGCCCTGCTCTTCATCGCGCCGTACTACAGCCGGCCGGGCCAGGAGGGGATCTTCCGTCATTTCGACGCGCTGGCTAAGAGCGTGGACCTGCCGGTCATCCTGTACAACATTCCCGGGCGCACGGCCGTCAACATCGAGATCGACACCGTGGCGCGGCTGAAGGAAGCCAACGACAATCTCATTGGCGTCAAGGAGTCGAACAAGGACTTCGAGCACATCAACCGGCTCCTGCACCGCATGGGCCGGGACTTTCTCGTGTACTCGGGGATCGAACTGCTCTGCTATCCCATTCTGGCCATCGGCGGGGCGGGATTCGTGAGTGCCACGGGCAACCTGATGCCGGCGGAAGTGGCGCGGCTGTACGACCTGGTCCAGGAGGGCGAGTGGCTGGAGGCGCGGGACCTCCATTACCACATGATGACGCTCAATGACGCCGTGTTCATGGAGATCAATCCCGTGCCGGTCAAGACGGCCCTGGGCATGATGGGCAAGATCAGTCCCGAG
Source organism: Gemmatimonadota bacterium (assembly GCA_026705925.1). Classification (GTDB taxonomy): domain Bacteria; phylum JAAXHH01; class JAAXHH01; order JAAXHH01; family JAAXHH01; genus JAAXHH01. The sequence goes on along the minus strand of JAPOZT010000012.1, from coordinate 27,700 downwards.
GTCCGGCTGCCCCTGGCCCCTTTGACGGAACCGAACCGCGAGAAGCTGCGCGGGATCCTGGTGGACTACGGGCTGATCAGCTAGCCGGTCACCTTTATGTCGAATACACCTTACCGACTGCATTACAACGAGAATCCGCTCGGTCCTTCTCCGATGGTGATGGACCGGATCCGGTCCCACCTGGCCGGCCTCAGCCTCTATCCGCCCAGGGACGATGAAGCGTTGCGAAACCGCCTCGCGACGTTCTACGGCAGGGGCTTGACGCCCGGCCACCTGTACACGACCTACAGCGGCTCCGAGGCCCTGGACCTCATCGCCCGGGTCTTCCTGTCGCCCGGCGACGAGGTCATCGTCTGCGGCCCGACGTTCCACGTATACGAACGGACCGCGGCGTGGCAGGGCGCGAAGGTCATCGACGTGCCGCTGGACCACGAGGTTTTCAGCGTCCGGGTCGACGCCGTCCTGGAGGCGGTGACGGCGCGGACACGCCTGGTCTACCTGGGCAATCCCAACAACCCGACGGGTACCATCGTTACCTGGGACGACATGGACCGGCTTCACCGGAGCCTGCCCGGCGGCGTGACCCTGGTCTCCGACGAGGTGTACCACCAGTTCGTGACCCATCCGGACTATCCTGATTCACCCGCCGATGCCGTGGCCGGGCGCAACGTGATCGTCCTCCACTCTTTTTCGAAGGTCTACGGATTGGCCGGCCTGCGCGTCGGCGTGGTCATATCCCGTTCCGACATCGTCGAACGCCTGGCGGGACTTCGCCGGACCTTTCACCTGGGTTCGCTTGAGATGGAGGCGGCCGCCGCGGCCATCGGGGACCAGGACCACGTCGCGCAATCCGTAGCGCTGGCGGAGCAGGGCAAGAAAACGCTCTACGCGGCCTTCGACCGGCTGAGGGTCGCCTGCTGGCCGAGCGAAGGTAACTTCGTGCTATTCCGGACCCCGGTCCCGGCCGACGAGCTCACGGCCCGCATGGCCGACCAGGGCATACTCGTGGGATCGGGCAGCCGTTTTGGCCTGACGCACTGCATCCGGGTCAGCGTCGGGCTTCCGGAGGCGAACGAGGCATTCATATCGGCGCTTGAGCACATCCTGATCGACCAACGGCTGACCGTGACGACAGACGGTCGCTGACTTTCGAGGGAACCACATGTCGCAAACCGCATTGATCGAACGGGCCGAACGGGTATTCGTGGGCGGAGGGAACGGCGAATTCCGCCTTCCGCCTGAAGCCAACCTGGTCGTGACCCGCGGAGAAGGCGCAGCGATTTATGACACCGCGGGGAAGATGTACATCGACTTTCTTCTGGGGTCCGGCCCGATGATCCTCGGTCACGCCCATCCCGAAGTGGTGGAGGCAGTGACCCGCCAGGTCGCGCGCGGGACGACCTTCATGGCCCTCAACGAACCGGCGATCGAGCTGGCCGAACGGGTGGCCGACGCCTCGCCCTGCGGGGAGAAGGTCCGCCTGGTGATTACCGGGTCCGAATCGATGCAGTTCGCCCTGCGGGCCGCCCGGGCCTTCACGGGCCGCGACCGCTGCCTGCGTTTCGAGGGAGGCTGGCACGGCGTGAGTGATGCGGCACTGCACGGGGCGCGGACACTGGCGCCCGGCGCCTATCCCGGCACATTGCCGGACGGCGGCGGCATACCCCGGAGCTGGTCGGCGGACATGCTCGCCGTACCCTTCAACGACGTGGAACGGGCCACCGAGATCGTGGAACGCCACCACGGGGAACTCGCCGCGATCGTCATCGAGCCGCTCCAGCGGTGCATCCTGCCCCGGCCGGGCTTCTTCGAGGCGATGCGGGCGTTGTGCGACCGGTACGGCATCGTCCTCATCTTCGACGAGATCGTCACGGGTTTCCGCATGGCCTGGGGCGGCGCGCAGGAACGCTACGGCGTGACCGCCGACCTGGCGGCCTACGGAAAGACGATCAGCGGCGGCTATCCCCTGGCCGCCATGTGCGGACGGGCCGACTTGATGGACGTCATGAACGGCTGGCGCCCGGCGGACGATCCTAAGCGGGTCATCGCTTCCGGCACCTTCAACGGCTATCCCGTGGGCGCCGTGGCCGGGCTGGCCACCCTCGACGTATTGGAACGACCCGGGACCTACGAGCGGCTCTTCGCCATGGGCGACCGCATCACCCGGGAGATCACGGCCATGGGCGAGCGGCATTCGATCCCCCTGCTCGTCGGCGGCGAAGGCCCCGTGCTCCAGGTGCTGTTCACCGGGGAGCGGGAAATCGTCGATTACGGGTCCATGTTCCGCGCCGACAAGGAGAAGGCCTTCGTCTTCGGCGTCGAGATGATCAAGCGGGGGCTCTTCGTCAGTCCCTACGAGAAGATCTACCTGTCCCTCGTGCACACGGACGGTCACATCGACCGGCTCCTGGAGTCGGCGGAAGACGTGCTGCGGGACGTAATCGCGAAAATGGATTGAACAGAAGGAGCAAAGCCATGAAAAACGTCCTCCTCCTGGGCGCCTCCGGCAATATCGCGCCGTTCATCATCCCCGGACTGGAACAATACTACAACCTGCGCCTGGCCGATATCCGCCCCCATCCCGGCGGAAAGCCCACCATGCACGTGGACATGGGCGACTACGGGCAGGTGCTGGAAGCCGCCCGCGGCATGGACGCGATCATGAACTGGACCGTGGTCCGGCAGGACCCGGTGGCGAGTTTCGCCGTGTCCGTCCGGGGCGCCTGGCACGTGATGAAGGCGGCGGCGGAGCTCGGCATCGAGAAGATCCTGCACACGGGTCCGGAGATCATCATCCCCGGCTACCTCCACGACCACGACATCGGCGACGTGCCCCAGGCGCCGGGCACGGCCTACTACATGCTGACAAAGCACCTGGCCATGGAGATCTGCAAGATATACGCCCGCAAGTACCGTATACACACCGTGTGCTACCAGTTCAACGGACTGGGCCCCATGCCCGAAGAGCAGGTCAGGAACGCCGACCATCCGCCCTTCACCATCGTCTACGACGACCTGGTGGAGGCCTGCCGGCTGGCGCTGGAAATCGAGGAGGTGCCGGACTATTTTCAGGCCTTCAACATGGGCAGCTACCTGCAGCAGGGCAAGTACACCATCGACAAGGCCCGGCGCATTCTCGGCTACGAACCCCGTACCAACCCGCAGCGGTTCTATCAGAGGCCGGTGACCGCTGAATAAGGCGACAGCGGGTTTCCGACGGCGTGTTTCTGACGGCGTATATACAAAGTAGATACGATGGGAGTCGGTTGAGCCCATGAAGATCACGCGGTTCGAGGTCATTCCCCTGAAGCAGCGCGGCCTGCTGCTCAAGGTGCATACCGATTCGGAACTCGTGGGCTACGGTTCGCCCATGAACTACGAGCACGGCCGGACGGTCACCCGGGCCATCCATGACATGGAGGATTACCTCCGCGGCCGCGACCCCCGACAGATCGAGGACCACTGGCAGACGCTCTTCCGTTCGAGCTACAGCCGGCAGATGCCCATCCTGCTCTCCGCGCTGAGCGGCATCGAGCACGCCTGTCTCGATATCCTCGGCAAGTCGCTGGACGTGCCTGTGTGGCGGCTGCTGGGTGGTTCCTGCCGCGATCGCGTCCGGGTCTACGCGTCCGTCGGAGGTCCGTCGCCGGAAGCATACGCGAAGCACGCGCGGGCACGGGTGGCGGAAGGGTACACCGCGCTCAAGTGCACCCCGTTCCCCGATCCGGTGCGTTACGTGGATTCGCCGGCGGCCATGGAGCGCATCGTCGCCCGCGTCGCCGCGATCCGCGAAGCCGTGGGTCCGGAGATCGACGTGGCCGTGGATTTCCACCGGGCGGTCAGTCCGGCCATGGCCAGGCGCCTGCTGAAGGAACTGGAACCTCTCAAACCGATGTTTGTGGAGGAACCCGCCCATCCGGAGAACGTCGACGCCCTGCTCGAGATCACCCGCTCCACCACCATCCCCATCGCCACCGGCGAGCGTAACACTACCCGCTGGGGGTTCCGGGAACTGGTTGAGAAGAAGGCCGCCGCGATTCTCCAGCCCGACGTGCGCCATTGCGGGGGGATCCTGGAGATGAAGAAGATCGCGGCCCTGGCCGAGGTTCACTACGTGGCAATGGCGCCCCACTCCGCCGCCGATCCGGTGGGCGTGGCCGCGTCCCTGCAGGCCATGGCCGGCACGCCCAATTTCCTGATCCAGGAATACGGTGGTGGTGGCGGTGATACGCTCTTCACCCGGCCCCTGGTGTTCAAGAACGGTTTCGTCGAGCTGCCGCAGCGGCCCGGACTGGGCATCGAGATCTCGGAGGAAGGCCTCGCGGCCAATACGGCCGACTCCTGGCCGCTCCGCAACATGCGCCGCGATCCAGACGACCGGTCCTATTCCGATATCTGAAACCGGGACGACAGCATATGCCAGGTGCGATCAGTATATTGACTTCAACGCTGCTTTGCGGATTCATGTTGTTGGCGTGTGCAGCTGAGCCTGAGTCCGCGGCCTTGACGGCGGATCCCGAAACCGGTTTTCCCGGGGTAGAAGACCCGTTGGGGACGACGGACAATCCGCGTACACCGGCCGCGACCACGTCCAACACCCCGGCCGCATCCACCGCGGTCGCCGACACGGCCTGGACGCCTCCGCGGCCCCGCTCCGTCGGTGAGCGCCAGCGGGAACGGGCACGCATGGTCGAGGTGGTCCTGGACAAATCACCCATGGTCACGGACGGCGCCGTAATCCGGGCCATGATGGACGCGCCCCGCCATGTGTTCGTCCACGAACAGACGCGGCGCATCGCCTACGACGATACGCCCCTGCCCATCGGGCTCGGGCAGACCATCTCCCAGCCCTACATCGTGGCGTACATGACCGAGTTACTCGAAATCGATCCGGATTCGAAGGTACTCGAGATCGGTACCGGCTCGGGTTACCAGGCCGCCGTACTCGCGCACATCACACCTCACGTTTATACCATGGAGATCATCGAACCCCTGCTGGACCGGGCCCGCAGGCTGCTCGCCGAGGAGGGATACGACACCGTTCAGACACGCCATGGCGACGGATATTACGGCTGGCCGGAGGCGGGACCCTATGACGCCATCATCGTCACCTGCGCGGCCGGACACCTGCCGCCAATCCTGTGGTCCCAGCTCAAGCCCGGCGGGCGTATCGTCATTCCCATCGGCGAGATGACGGGTGTGCAACGCCTCGTCGTCGTCCGCAAGACGGCGGATGGAGAGCGGACCTCCCGCACCGTGATGCCCGTTCGCTTCGTGCCCATGACCGGCCGGGTCGCACAGTGACGTCGCGAACCGAAAACGCTGATACGCCCGAGGAGTTTCCGGCAGGTTATCTCGTACGGGCCGCCGGCCTGGTGTCCTGCGGCGTCATCGCCTTCGAAATCGGGCTCATTCGCGTCCTGCAGTACGCGAGCTGGTACCATTTCGCCTTCCTCGTCATCACCATCGCGCTCCTCGGCTTCGGCATGAGCGGCGCGATCCTGTCGCTGTGGCGCGGTTACCTTCTTCGGCACCGGCATACGGCCCTTCCGGTACTGGCCCTGCTCACAGCGATCTCCATTCCCCTTATGCTTCAGGCCGCGCAGTTCCTGCCCGTGACCGGCCGTTTCCTGCCCGGTCTGGTCGTCGGTCAGCTGGCCTGGTGGGCGGCATACTGGGCCCTGCTGACCGTCCCCTTCGCCCTGGGCGCCACCGCCATCGGGCTGGCGCTGATGTCCGCCGGGCAGCGGTTGACCGCGGTCTATGCGTCGAACCTCATCGGCAGCGCGTTCGGCGCGGTCGGCGTGACCATCGTCATGTACTTCGTGGATCCCGCATGGCTGGGCTACGTGACCGGGGCCGTGGTCCTGGCCGCGGCCTACTGCGGCGACCGGCGGGCGTTGCGCGCCGGACCGGTTTCCGCGAGTGTGCTGGCCGCGCTTGCCGTGCTGGCCATACTTGCCGGCGCACTGCTGGCGTTCCTCTATCCACCTTCTATCCGTGTAGATGGCGACAAGTATCTGGCCTACGTAGACCGCCTTGAAGCGGATGGGCAGGCCGAGTTGCTGGCCCGCGCCGTCGGCCCGTCGGGAGTAGTGGAGGCCTTCGGCAGCGATGCCTTCCACGACATGGCCTTCATGACCGCCGATCGCGTGCCGCCGTCCATGGCGTCGATCGTCGTGGACGGTCACCGTGCCGGTTCCCTGTTGCGCATCAACCGGCCGGAACAGGCGGAGGCGCTGGGCGGCACGCTCATGGCCTTGCCCTATGGCCTGGTTCCGTCCAACCCCAGGGTACTGCTGCTGGACGAGGTCGGCGGCGGCAATATCTGGCTGGCCCGGCGGCAAGGCGCGGCCGCGATAGACGTCGTGCAGTCGAACGGGGTGCTTTCGGACCTCCTGGCCGGCCCCCTGGAGGACGAAGGCGGCATGGTGTTCGACCTGCCGGGCGTCGCACTTCATCCGGTGGAACCCCGGGCCTTCCTCGAAGAGACGCGGGGTTCCTTCGACCTCATCCAACTGGCGGGCATGGAATCCTGGTCGGCGGCCGCGGGCGGCCTGGAGGGGCTGAACCAGGATCATCTCATGACGGTGGGAGGCGTGGCGGCCGCCCTGCGGCGGTTGTCACCGGACGGCATCCTTCACGTGTCCCGAGGGATACAGCTACCGCCCCGGGACAACGCGAAGATCGTGGCGACGGTCATCGCCGCCCTCGAAATGTCGGGGATCGCCCGGCCCACCCGGTCTACCCGGCCCGGCGCGCACATCGCCATGGTCCGGGATTTCCTGGGCGTATGCACCATGGTCCGGCCAAGGCCCTGGCGGGAAGGGGAGATCCGCCGGCTGCGGGACCTGGCCGCGGAGCGGAACCTGACCCCGGTGTATTTCGAGGGGATAACGGCCGCCGAAATGAACCGTCCCGATGAACTTCCCGGACCACCGGGGGAAGACGGCGATTACCTGCATCACGTGATGCGCAGCCTGTTGTCCGGGGACCCGGACGCAACCGCCCGGTTCTTCGACGATTGGCCCTTCGAAGTCCGGCCGGCCACCGACGACCGTCCCTTCTTCGGCAATTTCGGGAAACTGAGCGCCCTGCCCGATTTCCGGCGGGCCTATGGCGCGGGGTGGCTGCTCCGGTCGGAACTGGCCTTTCTGTTCGTCCTCTCCACCGCCGTCATCGTTACCTGCGCGGGCCTGGTGCTGACGCTGATGCCTTTCGTTTTCCGCGCCGACATCCGACGGGCGTCCGGACGATCGATCGCCGCCCTGTACTTCCTGGCCATCGGGCTGGCTTACCTGGTGCTGGAAATCGCCTTTCTGTCGGGCATCCAGCGCCTGGCGGGCGATCCCGTGATCGGCGGCGCGGCCACGGTGGGGGCCTTTCTGCTCTGCTCGGGGCTGGGCAGCCTGGCGGCGGATCGCATTGCCGCGTTGCCCGGCATTACGCTGGCCAGGCTGGCCATGGTGCCGGCAGTCCTGGCCATACCCGTATTCACGGGCTTGATCCTCCTTGCGCTGTACGGAGGCGCCTGGACGCTTGGAATCCGTCTCGCCGCGGTACTCGTCCTCATCGCACCCCTGGCCTTCGCCATGGGGCTGCCTTTTCCGCTGGGGCTGCGACGGTTCGGAACGCGGTCCGCCGCGCTGGTGCCCTGGGCCTGGGGCGTGAACGGCTGTGCTTCCGTCCTGGCCTCGCCGCTGGCCATGATTATCGCCATGCAGTGGGGATTCGTGCTCACGGTGACGGCGGCAGCGGCCTGCTATGTCGTCGCGGCGTGCGCGGCGTTAAGAGGGGCTTCGCCAACTCCTCCAGCGCGGCAACCCGGGTCCCGCTAAAACGGTTCGATTGCGCCCTCAGCGCACCCGGCCGATGACGGCGGTTTGGTCGTCGAACTGTTCCACGCCGAGAGAGAAGTCGCGGACGGAGGCGAGGATCCGCTCCAGGATCTCCTCGCTGGAACGGTCGCGGTTCCGCGAAAGGACCCCGCGGAGACGCGCTTCCCCGAAGTCCTCTTCCTCCCGGTTGAGCGCATCCGTAATGCCGTCGGTATAGACCGCGAAGAGATCCCCCGGATCGACGTTGACGGAGGAATCTTCGTATTCCGCTTCCGGAAACAACCCGATCGGGTAACCGCCGCTTTCGAGCAGCGCCACATCGTCGCTGCCGTTGCGCAGCAGCAGGGGTGGATTGTGCCCGGCGCAACAGTAATTGAGCCGGGACGTCTCCATGTGGTAACTGCAGATGAACACCGTGGCGAAACGATCCGGCGCCGTGCTGTGACACAGGTAGACGTTGAGGCGGGACATCAGCCGGGACAGCCGGTCCGGGCTTCCTTCCAGCGCGGGGTCCAGCGCCTGGGACCGCAGCGACGCCTGCAGGCCGGCCATCATGAGCGCCGCCGAAATGCCCTTGCCCGATATGTCGCCCACCACGATATCCAGCATCCGGTCCCGGTGTTCGATGAAGTCGTAGTAGTCCCCGCTGACCGTGCGGGCGGGGATCCAGGCGCCGGCCAGTTCGAGAGGACCCCGCTGCGGCGGCACGTTGGGTATGAAACGGGCCTGTACCTCCCGGGCCATGGACAGTTCCGTTTCGATCCGCTCCTTTTCTCTTTCTTCATCCATCAGCATCTCGATGCTCTGTGCCATGGTGTTGAAGGAGCGCCCGAGTTCGCCAAGCTGATCCCGCGCCTTTTCTTCCACGCGGAAGTCCGTCCTTCCGGCGCGGATGGCTTCCGTTCCCTCGTACAGCCCGCGCACCGCCGTGGTAATCCGCCGCGAGACGAGCAGCCCGATCATGAAGGATACCAGTTCGAAGCAAACGAGTACCGTGCATAAGATGATGATTATATACAGTAAAGGAATACCGGACAGCAACATGTCTGCGCTGACGGTGGCCTCGAGTACGTGTATCGGATCCAGATCCAGGCCCAGTACCGCCGCGCTGTTCGCACCGAGACCCCAGTCCCTGGCGGCGAAGGTAAGGACCCACGGCACGGGAATCGCCCCCAAAAGCGGCAACTGGCGCCATTCCACTTCCGAGGGAGGACGCTCCAATAAGAAGAACTCCCCCATAAGAGGATCGGCCCGATACGTGATCTGTGCGCCGAGTTCCTCCCAAATCTTCGTCCGGAAGGCGTCCCCCAGTGGCATGGAAGCGAGTACGTACAGGTTCCGTCCGCTGATCTCCACCGAGTCGCCGGCGCGAAAGGACAGCGTGGAACGGCCATCGGGCAGGCTGTCGTATACCACGTTGGCGAAATGGTCCTCCCGGAGCACCCAGTCCGGGAGTGGTTCCGGCGTGTTGGAAGGTAGCGTTGCATGCACCGGACGGCCATCCTCGAATACACGAATCGACAGGCCGGAAAGTTCCGGATTGTCCCGTACAGTTTCGTTCACGATCCTATCGAACATCAGTCCACCGTCCGGGGCCGTTTTTAACAGAGCCAGTTGTATTTCAAGCGGCAGATGATCGAGCCGGTCGATCGTCTCTTCGATTTGGCGGGCGACCAGATTGGTACCAAGGGTTCCGATCCAGAGCCATCCGACAAGAATACTGATCGAGGAGGCTATACAAAGGGGCGCGAGACCGGCGAAGATAAACGAAACGAGAATCCGGTTCCGGACTCTCCACAGCAGACGATTCCGGAGCCACGAAAGCATCTTCCAGGTGTAGTAGCAAATGCTGGCGGTTAGAAGGATGGTCGTTGGCACGAGGAGCCAGGTGCCCACACCGTGCCAGATTAAAAGGTGCAACAAGGACAACGCCGCCATGACCAGTCCGGCACAGGTACAGCGCTTCATCCAGGTGTCCGGGACCAGCCACTTCAACGTCCTGTGGATGATACGGCCGAATCGCGTGTTTTTAAGTGTTTCGCCGTTCATGAGCGGTATTTCTTGAGGGTGTTGGGATGTTTTCCGTCCGCTCCCGGACCTGTGAAGCGGCGTCTCCCATGTCCCGGATACGACTGCAAGTTCCTAGTGCCGGTCCACCCGGGGCTCGATGGGCAGTGCTCGGAATTCCTGGATCAAGCCGGCCAGTTCCTCCGAGGCCGCGCGGTAGAGTTCCTCGCCCTTCTCCACGGTGGCGACGGTGGCGTCGCCGATGACGCCGGAGTCGGAGATCCGGGACCACTGGTCCATCATGCGCAGGGGCGAGGCGCCCTTGCCGCGGATCCAGCCGCGCCAGTAGTACTTAGACACGGGGATCTTCACCTCCCGCACTGCCTTGTCCATCTGGATCGCGTCGTCGTTGAGGTAGCGGTAGACCGAGGTCTCGATCTCGTCGGCGTGGGACTGGAGCTCGGAGTCGCCGATCTCCCAGAGCTTCGACTGCGCCACGCTCCACCAGTTGAGCGTCCCGCAGTGGGCGTCCGTCTCGATGACCGTCCGGCGCGACGCCGTCTCCAGGATGGTGGCGTTGGAACCGTGGCCGTTGACGATGAGGATCTTCCGGAATCCGTGGTGGGCTACGCTACGGGTGATGTCCACGACGAAGTCCTGCAGGTGGTCGTCCCGCACGGTGATTGTCCCGGGGAAGTCCATGTGGTGGTCCTCGAACCCGTAGGGCAGGGCCGGCAGGATCAGCACTTCGTCCGGGATGAGCTTCGCGGCGCCTTCGCACACGCTGCTCACCAGGAAGGTGTCCACGTCCAGGGGCATGTGATAGCCGTGGTCCTCCGTGGACCCGACGGGCAGGATGACGGCGGGCTGGTCCTCGACTTTTTCCTTAAGTTCGACCCAGGTGTAGTGATCGTAGCGGTAGGGCAGGCGTGAACCCTTCATCTGTGCTCCTTTTGCGGGCGTCGGCGTGGTCGTGCGGCTGTGCCGGTCTCCAAGCCGGTCCGGACGTCGCGACGCGGGACCGTTCGGCGCCCGTGCTCGGTTTACATGCGCGGTATCACTTCGTGGACGAAGAGGTCCATGCTGTGGAGCCAGGAATCCTTGTCGTCCCAGTCATACCCCATGAGGATCAGCGTGCCGAAATCACCCGTTTCTTCCCGCAACAGATCCAGCCGCCGGACGACCTCGTCCACGTCGCCGTGGATGATCTGCTCCGTCATCAGGTAGTCCAGGTTGCACTCCGAGTCAGGCATGTCCGGGTCTCTCTTGAGCATCTTCCGTCCCAGGCCCTGGTCGAAGAGGCCACCGAGGTATTCGAAGCCCCGGCCCAGGGAATTGTTGCGCACTTTTAGCGCCGCTTCCTCTTTGCTGTCCGCAAGAAAGATGCTGCGGGAGACGCGCCAGTCCTTGCGGTCGGGGGTCCGTCCGGCTTCAAGGGCCGCCTCCTCGTACACCCGCCAGTTGTCGGCCACGACGTTGCCGGGAGATATGTTCGCGCTGATAGGAAACCAGCCCTTTTCGCCCGCCAGCTTCATGGTGGAGGAATTCATGCTCATCCCCGGGGCGCAGATGGGCGGATGGGGTTGCTGCAGAGGTTTGTGGATATAGCCGATCAGCGTGTCGCGGTCCACGTTTTCTTCCAGGTCGATCTCCCAGAAGCGGCCTTTCAGGTGATAGGGCGGGTCCTGGCTCCAGATCTGCAGGATCATTTCGGCCGACTCGGCGGCCATGGCGCTGTTGAGCCTGGGATCGATCTTGTAGAGTTCGAGGTCCGTCGTCACGCTGCCCGGACCGAAGCACAGGTTGAGCCGTCCATGGGAAAGCTGGTCCATGAAGGCCAGACGGCTGGCCACGTGGGCGGGGTGGTGATAGGGCAGGCAGGTAGGCGCGGTACCGAGCCGGATGGAGTGGGTCATGGCCAGGGCCTTGCCGATGAAGGCCTCGGGCAGGACGATGTTCTCGTACTTCATGGTGTGATGCTCGCCGATCCAGAACTCGGTGAAACCCAGTTCTTCGCATCGCACGATGAGTTCAAGGTCCTCGTCGTGGCACTGCGCCGCCGGCTTGACCGGGTCGTGGAAAGGCATGATGAACATGCCGTAGTTCATATCTAGCTCCGAAGTTTGGTTTTGATCTCCGTTGTGTCTACATTGTATACACTTGCATGCGGCATACGCTTCGCTCGCGGTATACACTTAACCCGCGGATTACACTAACCCTTGGTATACACGGGGCCACGCCCGTCCCTTAGAAACTATCCGGCAAACTCAGGCGTAGCCCAGCGACCGGTTGAACCGCGGCATAACTTCTTTCGCGAACAGTTCCAGGCTGTTGATCCAGGCCTCCCGGTCGTCCCAGTCGTGGGCGGTCATGATGAACGTGCCGAATTCGCCCGTCTCCTCCATCATGCGGTGCAGCTGCCGCACGCACTCGTCGGGATCGCCGGCGATGACCTGTTCGTCCATCATGTAGTCCAGGGTGCATTCGGAGTCGGGCATGTCCAGGTCCCGTTTCCAGAACCCCCGCCCCGGTCCCAGGTCCGTGAGCTTCATGATGTACTCCAGGCATCTGCCCAGGGAATTGTTCCGTGCCCTTTCGCGGGCTTCCTTCGTCGTTTCCGCCACAAAGATGTTGCGCGAGATCTTCCACTTGCGACGGTCCGGCTCCTGCCCGGCATTCTGCGCGCCGCTTGCGTAGGTCTCCCAGTGGTTCGCCAACACGTTCGCGGCGACCATGTGGTGGCTGAAGGGGGAATAGCCCTTCTGGCCCGCGATGCGTGTCCCGGCCGAATCTCGCATGATCACGGGCACGGACAGGGGCGGGTGGGGCTTCTGCAGGGGTTTGAGGTAGACGCCGACGCCCAGGTCCTCCCGGACTTCCCGGCCCACGTGCACCTGCCAGAACCGCCCGTTGATGTCGTAGGGCGGATCGGTGGTCCAGAGCGTCATGATCATCTGGATCGCCTCGCCCACCATGGCGCCGGAGTCCTCGGGCCGGATCCCGAACATTTCCAGGTCGGTCGGGATCGCGCCAGGACCGAAGCAGATATTCAGCCTGCCGTGGGACAGATGATCGAGGAAGGCCAGGCGGCCTGCCACGTGGGCGGGATGGTGGTAGGGCAGGCACACGGGCGCGGCCCCGAGCCGCATGCGGCTGGTCAGCCCCAGGGCCTTGCCGATGAAGATCTCGGGCATGACGATGTTCTCGTAACTCGACGAGTGGTGCTCGCCGATCCAGAATTCGCTGAAACCGAGCTCCTCCGATCGCACCAGCAGTTCCATGTCTTCGTCGTAGCACTGTCCCGGCGGCTTGGCCGGGTCGTGCACCGGCATGAGGAACATGCCATAGTCGATCATTTCGCGCTCCCTTTTCTTAATTGGATCAAGGTCCAGCCTGGCTGCGGCTTGATGCCCGGTTTACAACAGTCCCTTCCGGCGCTTGTTCTCGATGGTTTTCTCCACGAATCCGGGTCCGCACAGGGCGTCAAACCCGCTGCCCGGATACTGCGCCGCCCATGCGTAGACGGCACTGATCCGCGCTTCGTCGCCGCCGAAGGCGGAGGGTTCGGTCCGTACCGCGTCCAGCGCTTCGATGACGGCGTCCGCCATCCTGTTGTAGAGCCGGTCGGACCAGCTGGCCGCTGGTGCGCCATCCCCCGGACCGCCGCCCCAGCGTGCTGCCTGGTACCACGCCATGGCATTGAACTGGACCGTTCGCGTCCGGGGATAGAAGGAACACATCAGGTTCCAGTCGTCGCCTTCCCGTTCCTGGTCGCCCGACGCACGGAAATCCGACCTCAGGAGGACAGATGGGATGTCGAGCATCTTGGCCATCATGAACTCCACCACCGTGCCCGAGTCCAGGTCCGTCCCGTCAAAATTGAATAGGCCCAGGTCGCAAGCCATGACCTGCATGAGGTCCTGGTTCCGTATGTCGACCATGCGTTCCGACGCCTGTTCGAGGTCCTGGGGCAGGACACAGGCGTAACGCCCTCCGGACCGGCGATCAACGGCCCCGGCCAGGAGTTCGTTTCCGGCGAGGTGCTTGTGGTCAAAGAGATCGCCGGCGAAGTACACGGTGTAGGTCGTCATGCGCTTCCGCTGCCCGAAGGGCCCTCTAAATCGCGTCCCGTGTGTCTTTTACCGATTTCGGCTGCCTCCGGGCTGCAGCCTGAGACCATCACGCCCTCGTCGATTCGGTCGGTCACGTTGTCGGGCTTCACCCCGTCCAGGAAGGCGACGCCATTGGTCTTGCAGGCCTTCAGCACCGCCGACCGCGCGGCGATCATCTCCGGCGGGTAAGGCGGGTCGTGGCGGTCCGGGTACCCGAAGGACATCCCCATGTCGCCCGGACCCCACTCGGCGAAGGCGATGCCGGGCACTGCGAGGCTTTCGTCGACGTTGGCCAGGGCGCGCTGGTTCTCGATCTTGAGGCCGAGCATCAGCTCGCCTTCCGGGTTCAGGGGCCAGACGTCGGCCTTCTGCACGTAATCCGGCACGGCGAGTCCCCAGTTGCGTGCGGCAAAGCCCTGGCCCCCCGAGCCGCGCTGGCCCACTTCGAGCCCGTTTCCCACGCCCTGGGTATGGAAGGGGTACCGGGCGGCTTCCACGAAGGCCCGCACGGCGCCCGGCGTCTCCGCGTGACACAGCAGGAGCCCGTGGACACCCAGGGCCAGGAGCTGCTTGACCATCCAGGCGTTCGCTCGCATGACGGCCTCGCTGGTCCCGTTCGTGGGCAGCGTGACGATGATGCAGGGCGTCAGGTGCCCGGTAGGCGCGGGGCCGCCGTCCGCCAGCCCGGTCATGAAAGCCTTGAGACTCGGCAGGTCGAAGAGGCCGTGCTCCATTTCGACGACGAGGTAGTCCTCCCATCTCCCGGAGGCTTCGACGCCCTTTTCGTAGCTCAGTTCGCCGGCGCCGCCGTAGTAAATAGGCTGGCTCCGCTTGAGCAGTTCCACGGCACGGTTTACGGGGGGCATTTCATGGTCCTTTCAGCTTGTCGTCTGTACGTCAATTCTGAAGGTCCCCGATTTAAATACAATGACGATGCGCTTCAATAAAGGTCGAAGGGCAGCCGGTCCGACAGGCCGGTATCGTCGGCCAGTCCCGCCAGGTTTTCGGCGGCCATGCGCGTGAGCGGCACGCCCTCGCGCCGGGAGACCGATTCGCTGTCGAGTTCCATCTCCCCGGGCACATAGGTGCGTTGCACTCCGGCCGCTTTTGGCGCGTCCCGCATGCGGCGGATAAGTTCGTCGATGCGGTCGTAGTAGTCGTCCAGCGGCATCATGGCGCCCACGTCGATGGCCATGAAGGTGTGTCCCTCGTCGCAGGTGTCGTCGGAGACCTTGGACCAGGACAGGATGTCCGTCGTGACCCCCGCGCCGGCAAGCACCCCGGCCAGGGACTCCACCAGCAGTGCCAGGCCATATCCCTTGTGCGCACTGAAAGGCGTCAGGGCGCCGGTGACGGTGAATACGCCGGGATCCGTTGTTGGAAGCCCGGCCGCATCGGTGAGCCATCCCTCCGGGAGCGGTTCGCCGCGGGCCTGGTATGAGGCCACCTTGCCCCCCGCCACCGTGCTCATGGCGATGTCCAGCACGATGGGCGGCTGGGACCGGGTCGGGACGGCGTAGGAAAACGGGTTGTTGCCGATCGCCGCGCCACGACCGCCGGGGATGTTCATGACCACGTCGGTATTGCTCATGGCGACGCCGATCAGGGGCCGACCCGCTCCAGTCTGGGACCCATCCCCGTGCTCGACGGCCATGATCGTGTAGGCCGAGGCCGCGCCGAAATGGTTGCTCCGTCGTACCGTGGCCATGCCGATCCCACAGCGTGCGGCCTTTTCCATGGCCACCGTCATGCCGTAGTGCGAGGCCACCATACCCACGGCCCGGTGGGCGTCGATCCGTGCCCAGGCGGGACCGTCGTCCGTGACTTCCGGTACCGCGCACACGTCGATCCCGCCATCGCGCATCAATTGTACGTAACGCCGCAACGCGACCGTGCCATGCGTGAAGATCCCGCGCATGTCGGTGCGTATCAGGACGTCCGCTGTCAGCCTGGCGTCCGCCTGTGAGAGTCCCGCCACGGCCATCGCCGCGGTACAGAAGTCCGCGAGCGGTTCGGGCGCTGTACGCAGGACGTAGAGTTGATCTTCCGATGAAGTCCGGCGGGAATCGGTAGCCAGTCCGATGCCTTTCTGAAGGCGTGCCTAACCGTCGCCGCGGACACCGGCGGCGACCCGTTCGAATCCACTGATCAGGTAGCTGTAGTCGCAATCGACCTGTATCCAGTCTACGCCCCGGCTGCTCCAGCGACGGCCGAAGGCGTACTGCGATCCCATGCCCATGCCGATGGAGAGGCCCGCCTCGTGCCCCACGTCGATGATCCGCTCCATGGCGGCCACGACCTCGTCGTCTTCGAGCCGCCCCAGAGTGCCCATGGATCCGCTCAGATCCACGGGCCCGATGACCAGGCTGTCCAGGCCGGGAATGGCCGCGATGGCCTCCAGTTCACGGTAGGCCTCTACATGCTCGATCTGGACGGAGACGAAGAGGTCCCGGTTCATGTCGTCGACATAGGCGTCGAAATCAGCAAACGCCCGTCCGTAGTTCGACGGACGATGGGGTCCGAAGCCCCGGTCTCCCGTGGGCGGGTATCGACAGGCGTCGACCACGCCCCGCACCTCGGCGGCGGAACGGACCTGCGGGACGACGATCCCGGGCGCACCGGCGTCCAGGATGGGCTTGACATGCCCTATGGCGCTCGATGGCACGCGGACCAGCGCGGCGGTGCCCCCCGCACGTGCAGCCATCAGGTGCCTCGTGACCGTCTCCAGGTTCATCGCCGTGTGCTCGGTGTCGATCCAGATGAAGTCGGCTGAATCGCACAGGGCCTCGGTCACGGCCGGATCCGTGAAGGTCACGGCGGGACCGAGACACAGTTCACCGCCGGCCAGTCGATTTCTGAAAGCGTTGATTTCCCTGGAAAACAATCGTACTCCCTGGACGATGCTATGTCGCCACGGTCCCTAGACCGCGCCTTTCTGCCAGGGGCCCCAGATGGCGTAGGTCAGCCCGGGCCGCTGCATGTTGACGAAGAGCGTCTCGCCGTCCGGACTGAAGGTCGCCCCGGCGAATTCGCCCCGGTAGGCGATGCCGGCCACGTCCCGGGCCACGTCGAACACGCGGCCGTCGCTGGTCAGGCCCCGGATGTGCTGAATGCCGTTCCGGTTGTCCTCGCACACGATCAGGCCGCCACGGGGACTCACGCAGACGTTGTCCGGCGCGGCCATGAGCGAAGCGTCGGGCGATTCGAACAGGAGCGTCAGCACGCCTTCGTCGTCACTTTCGGGGCGGTATTCCCATACCTGTCCGAGGCCTTCGTCGCCCCCGGTAGTCGCCGTGAAGAAGATGCGTCCGTTGCCGTGCCAGCACCCTTCCAGTCGGTCGAAGGCGGCGCCGCCCTTGTCGGCCCCCTCCTGGTACACCAGGTGATTGTCCAGACCAGCCCCCGCGGGATCGGGATCTTCGATCTCCACCCAGGTAACGGGCAGGGAAGTGCCCATGGTCTGGCCATCGCGCGTGTCATATCCGGGCCGATCCTTGACGGCGAGCATGCGCAGTCGTCCTCCCCGGGCAAGCTCGCCGGGGTGATCGGGGATGTACTGGAAGAATCCGCTCGGATTGTTGTCTTCGGTCTCGTACACAATGCCCGAGGCCGGGTCGACGGCGATGGCCTCGTGGACGAACCGTCCCATCCCGGTCAGAGGTTCGGCCGCCACGCTCTCCTCGGCATCGGCCGGCACTTCGAAACAGTACCCGTGATCCTTGTCGTATCCGCCCAGGTACTGGAGCCAGCGCGCACTGAAGAACCGGTCCGTGCCCATCGTAGTCTCTTCACAGGTGATCCAGGACCCCCAGGGCGTGGGACCGCCGGCGCAGTTGTGGAGCGTCCCGCCCACACTGACGAAATCGCGGACCAGTTCGCGGGTTGCGGGATCGACGATGAGCGTGGTGACGCCGCCGGGCGCCGTGGGATCGTAGGCCGCGTCCCGGTTGCCGATGGCATCCACCGGTTTGCCCGTGTTGATCTCGTGGTTTCTCAGGAGCCGGACCATCCCGTCCATGGGAAAGGCGGCCATGCCGTCGTGGGCGGGCGGCGTGGGATGGCCGTCCGACATGAGCCCGCCTTTCTTGCCGAAAACGGTATAGGAGAATCCCTGCGGCAGTTCAAGCATGGTCTCCCCCGTATTTTGCGAGGGCACGGGAGATAGGGGTCCGTATCCCCCTTCCCCGCGAGGCGCAACCAGGTGGGCGTACCCGTCGGACATGGCCCGGGCGCGCCGGGCGATCAGGCCCTGCAGTGCCGTGGCGCCGACGGTCAACGCGCCAACGGATATGGCGGTGTTTCGAATGAAGGAACGTCGGTTCAGACGGGACAAGTTTGCTAGTCTCCTTTTTCGATTTTCCAGCGACAGTTGCGAAGCGCGGGGACAGGTCGGATCCTGATAGGAATCGTCAGGTAATGTAGTCAGGACGGCATATTAAAGCAAGGTGCGTTACGAGGAAATTCGCACCATGCTTCAACCGAATTTGATGAAGACGAGTCCGGCGACGATCATCAGTACCGAACCCACTTTCAGCGCGGTGACGCGTTCTTTTAGGAAGACGAATCCCAGCACGGCACCGAGCACCACGGCGAATTCCCGCAACGCGACGATGTAACCGACCTGCCCCACGGTCATGGCGAAGAGGATCATCAGGTAGGCGGCCGTGGATCCGACGCCGATGAGCGCCGCGGGCTTCCAGGTTTCGGCGAATCCGCGCCACCGGATCCCCAAGTGGCGGACCGCGACGAAGGGCGTGGCGAACAGGGCGCTCAAAAAAAACATGCCGAAGATGTATACCACGGGATGGACGATACTCACGCCCACCTTGTCTACGAGGGAGTAGCTCACGATCGTGGCGCCCACCACCAGGGCGGATGCGAATCCGCGGTTAACGGCCCTCGTGTGCCGGAAGACCGATACGCCCATCAGCAGAATGCCGAAGCAGATCAGGCCGATGCCGGCCACCCCCATGGGCGTCAGTTCTTCGCCCAGCAGCAGCCATCCGAGGAAACCCGTAAGGCCGATGCCCGATCCCCGGGCGATGGGGTAGACCAGGGAGATCTCTCCGTGTTCATACGCCCGGGCCAGGAACAGGAAGTAGAAGGTATGGATAACGCCGGTGGCGAGCACGTAGAACCATCCGGCTTCCAGCATGGAAATGAACCCCGCGGGACCCATTCCGGCGGCCACGACCGCCACGAAGGGCAGCAGGAACAGGCAGCTGATCCAGAGGGACCACCAGAAAACGGTCAGATTCCCCGAGCTGCGCCGGGCGACGAAATTCCACGTGGCGTGCAGGACGGCGGACAGCAGGACGAAGACGAAGAGATCAGTGGGCATGGACGGGTAAGTTGATCCGGCAGACACGCCTGTCAACGGTTTTATGGTGACTTGACAGGCCCTTGGGCTACGGCTAACTTTTCGTTCCAGGAATCGCTCTGTCACGTCGAGCAGCCGCGTCTGTTTCCGGTTTTCAATATCGCGCTTTACCCATTCTTTCCGTCCACCGAAAGGAACCCCATGCCCCTCAAATTCGCGTACCTGGGCCTCTGGCACAGCCACGCCGGCATGCACATCCGCGACGCCGCAAGCCGCCCCGATGAGTTCCAGCTCGTGGGCGTCTACGAGCCGGATCCCGCGATCCGGAACGCGAAACTGGGCGACTGGGTGTCGGATCTGCCGGACATCCCCGTCTTCGAATCGATCGAGCAGGCGTTGGACAGCGATGCGGAAGCGATCATCTGCGAGGGCCGCGTCTCGGAGAACCTGGACTATGCCGAGCAGGCGCTGGCGGCGGACAAGCACGTATTGCTCGAGAAGCCGGCGGGCGTGAACATGGCCCAACTCGAGCGGCTGCACGACACGGCGCGGCGCAAGAAGCTGCACCTGCAGATGGCCTACATGTGGCGGTACAACCCGGCGATATCGGAGATGATCCGGCTTTGCAGAGCCGGCGCGCTGGGCGATCCGTTCTACTACAGGGGACACATCCCGAAGCCCATGGGGTACCACGCCCGGCTGGTGGAGGAACTCGACCGGTACAAGGGTTCACTCTATTTCGAGATGGCCGGGCACCTGGTCGACATCATGGTGACGTTCATGGGCGAGCCGCGGCAGGCGGACGCCACCTTCGGGCAGTTCCACGGCGAACGGAAGCACGTGGACAACGCGGTGGTCGTCCACCGGTTCGAAAGCGGCGGCCTGGGGACGATCGACACCGCGTCCATGCACGTGGAGAGCGGGCTCACCCGTCGCATCGAATTGTACGGGACCCGAAGCACGGCCATCCACACACCGATCGGTTCGATCAACCTGACGCTTTCGCTGGCGGAATCCTTCGAAGACTATGCGGCGGGATGGCAGGAGGTGACCGTTCCCACGCCGCCGGGCCCGCCGTCGCTGCTGACCGAACTCGCGGCCTGTATATCCGGCGCGAAGGAGCCGGACTATACCCTGGACCACGATATGGCGGTGCAGCGCACCCTCTTCGCGGGGTGCGGCATCACCGATGGTTCAGCGATGACGGACGTGCCGCATTCGGCAAAAAGCAGTTGACAGAAACCGCGATTTCCGTATATTAGTGGATAGACGACGCGGGGTGGAGCAGTCTGGTAGCTCGTTGGGCTCATAACCCAAAGGTCGGAGGTTCAAATCCTCCCCCCGCTACTTAATTAGTTCTTTTACAATTCGGTTTTTGGTCGTGTATTCCCCATCGAGCCCTGATACCAAGGCCTGGTGGGGTTTTTCTTTTTCCTGCAAGTTCCCATGTATCTGCAAACTTACGCGGTGTCGGTCAAGATGGGAAACATGCTTCTAACGAGTCTTAATCCCGAACAATTCACCTCACTTTCATGTAGCACAACATTCCGGCCGATCCGAAGCAACGTGTTTCTCACGCCACTCAAAGTTTGAATGGAACAGCTCCGTTAATGAGTGTCGTTCGAAGTCAACAGTTTGAAGTGTCTAGTCATTGCACCAATAACTGAAACGAACAGGAATAGGTTCATGAATGACCAAGTCAAAGCTGCAGTTAAGAAACTTGACGATTATCAGCAGGCCGGAGCGGAGGAATCAATAGCGCGGTGGCAGTCGGAGTTGAGAGCTAAGTACAAAGAAATCAGACTAGATAAAGGATTCACTAGAGACGAGGTGCAAAACCAATTGGATATTATGGCATTGGTTCTGCCTACAATAACAGTCCCCATATCGTGTATTCGAATGCGCTATGATACGAATCGTTCGACGTTCGAGCTATGGCGAAAAACAGGTTCCTATTACGAGGCAAGATACTTACATAGGGTAAACGAAGTCAAACTAGGTAGTACGACGGATTGGCCGTCGCTTGTCGTAGAAGACTGCGGAGACGGATGTTATTTTCTTAAGGACGGTTACAACAGATTTTGGGCGCTTAAGAACGAAGGCCCTCCCGAAAGCAAAGTGAATGTGGTTGTTGCTTCTAAACGTTGACACAAGTTACAAGTGCCACGTTAAATCTAAAATCCATGTACGTCTAGGCCAAGCCCCAGTTGACAATACAGACCCTCGAGTCTTGATGCGAAGACAAACCCGCACTGGAGAATCGTACTAAGGTTTGTAGCGACCGGTTTTTAACTCACTGATCTTGGATCTTCGTATCAATGCCAAGGAGAAGGAACCTGTCTAGATGATTCGAGATTTGGTCCCTAAACAGAAATCTATCTCAACTTGTTTCTCTTACGCACACACGCTTGAAGGTTTATTCCCATTGATCAATACTGCAGGTTTCACACATGTATCTTTAGGCGAAAAATCACCTCACTCCCGCTATTTAGGAATATCTGAGAGGAAAAGCCTTCGTCACCTCTTGGTCGACTCAGACCTTAAAATGGACACGATTCATGGTTCGCGACTTGATCTACCCAAAGCCCTTTACAATCTATCTGCAACCGCTGAAGCCGCTGCTTTTCTGGATGTGCCGGTAGTTGTCGTACATGCAAGTTCTTTCAATTTCGATGCCAGTGAATTTAACGAACGCATAAAACCAGTACTTGATACTTGCGAAGCCTTGGTGCCCATTGCAGAAGAATCTGGTGTGAAATTCGCACTCGAGAATGTTCTCCCAGGTCCAGCGACGGAATTTGTCGGTTATGCACTTGAGAGATTGCCCAGTGGATATTTCGGATTCTGCTATGACTCTTCACATGACCAGATTGGTGGCCCAAAACCATTTACATTGCTCGAAAGCCTGGCTGACAGACTTCTAGCCCTTCATTTGTCCGATCGGATCAGGGATCATGTTGATCACGTTGTTCCGGGCGAGGGATTCATAGACTGGTAAGTACTGTGCAGCAAAATCTCCGAGTCGGCATACGATGGATCCATTAGCTTAGAAGTGTTGCCTAGATTCTCAAGATACAGGGACCATGTTGAGTTCCTTAGAGAAGCAAGTTGGCAAGCTGAACGACTTCATTCGTACGTATTTGGATAGACTTCTAATGTGCCTTTGAGCGTCCGGTGATGGTCACGGCATAGATCTCCCGGATGGGTCCATACCTTTGTATTGATGCTACAAAGCTCTGTCCGGTACTGCACGCCACCATTGCATTAATTTGCAAAGTCATCCCTGTCGCAAAGCGTTAATCGGGTTCCTCCGCGAAGCTGCGATCGCGTGCGCTCCTATCGTCAGCCAGGCAATGACCAGAGCCACGCCGCCACCCGCCAGAAACCACGCGAAATTGATTCCCGCCGAATAAGCATAGTTTTGTAGCCAGCGAGCCATGACGAAGTAAGCCAGCGGCCACGCTATCCAATTAGCAAGTACAACGTGTTTTATAAAGTCCTTCGACAATAGTATCACAATGCCGGAAACAGATAAGCCTAACACTTTTCTAATGCCTATTTCCCTTGTGCGTTGCTGGACCGAGAACGAGGCGAGCCCAAGAAGTCCAAGGCAGGCCACGAAGATCGCAATAAACGCGAAGACCGCGAAGATCTCGCCAAGCTGCTGGTCGGTCCGATACAGTGCGTCGAAATCCTCGTCCAGGAAAGTATGTTCCAACGGGTACCTGGGATCCACATTGTTCCATACTTCTTCGATGCGCCCGATGGTTTCGGAGATTCCCTCGGGCTCGATACGAATCAAGACATAAATGTGATAGGTGCTGGTCATGATCGCGGCGGGCTCGATCTCTTCGTGTATCGTCCGCAGGTGGAAATCCCGAACCACGCCAATTACGCGCCCTGGAACCACCCTTTCAGATGACAACCGCTCGAACTGCCTGCCGATCGCGTCGGCGGGCGCTCCCCATCCCAGGTACCGGACGGCCGTCTCGTTCAGCAGGACCCCTCTGGTCGTATCCGTGCCCCAGTCCGGCGAAAAGTTCCGCCCTGCTACGACATCGATATTCATGACATCCAAGAAGTTCTCGTCCACGTGCAACGTGGCCATCATCAGGTGGTCCTCCGACCGCGTCCCTTCGGGTCGTACCTCCAAAATCGGCAGCACCCGCATACCCGGCAGGCCGGTAGTCGTTGCGATACCCACCACACCGGGCATTCCAGACAGGCGCTGCTTCAGCACGGGAGTATTTGGGATTTGTTGTGGGGAGCCTGTTATGGGGACGACCATGACATGCTCTTTGTTGAAACCCAGCCGCTTGGTCTGGATGTATTCGAGTTGATCATAGATGACGGCCGTGCTGACCAGCAAGAAGATGGACATGGAGAACTGTATCACCACCAGCACCTGCCGTATGCCCAGGCCTTTCTTTCCCGTTTCTGGGTTGCCTTTCATTACCACGGCGGTAAGGAATCCTGAAAGGAATGCCGCCGGATAGCTGCCAGCGGCCAAGCCGATCAGGACCGTACCAAGGACCAGTGCGGCCAGCACCATCCAATCGGTAAGGGGCAGCGCGAGTTGCTTCCCGGCGATTTCGTTCACGGCCGGCAGGGCGAGAAGTACGAGTAGAACCGACACGATAGCGGCGAGACCTGCCATGAGGACAGATTCTCCCAGAAACTGCCGGATCAACTGGATCCGATTGGCACCCAGTACCTTTCTCACGCCCACTTCCCGCGCGCGCATCTTGGAACGGGCCGTGGCCAGGTTGATAAAATTGATGCAGGCAATGACCAGGATCAGGAACGCGATGGCCATGAAGAGGGCCACGTACCGGAAATCGCTGTTGGGCTCGTGCTCACTCTCTCTGTGTGAATGGAGATGTATGTCCACGAGGGGCTGGAGAGACGGCCGCAGGCTGATGCCCGCCTCCCGGTACTGGTCGCCCGCGTGACGCTCCAGGAAGGCCGGCAGCTTCGCTTCTAACTCATCCGGGGACACGTTCTCACGTAGCCGGATGTAGGTATACAGGTTCAGGTGATACTTCCAGTCGTCCAGGTACCTGGACCGGGTCACATTCATCGTGGTATAGGATACGAACATGTCCGGCCGCATGTGGGAGTTGGTCGGTATGTTCTTCATGACGCCCGTCACCGTAAAGTCCCAGCGATTATCGAGATTGACGACTTTACCCACGGCATCATCAGCGCCGAAGTACTTGAACGCCAGGTCCTCCGAGATCACCATCGAGTATGGCTCGACCAGCGCGGTACTCTGATCGCCCGCGACCAGTGGAATGCTGAACATGTTGAAAAGGTCCGGTTCCGCCCAGATGACTTTACGTTCGTAGTAGATGGTGTTGCCAAGGTCGACCAGCCACGCGGATCCGGTGCCTCTCATGCGGACGAGGAGCTCGATCTCGGGGAAGTCCCGTTTCAGGGCGGGCCCCCAGGCGGCCGGAGTCCCGGCCGTCTGAACGGTCTGCCCCCCACTTTCGATATCGTCGACGATCCGGTATACGCGATCTGCGTGAGAATGAAACCGGTCGTAGCTGAGCTCATCCTGGATGTACAGGAGGATCAGTATGCAGGTGGCCATGCCGATGGCAAGCCCGGAGATGTTGATGAAAGAGTACGTGGGATATCGTCGTATGTTTCGAATAGCTATGGTAAGGTGATTTCGTAACATAGCAAAATCATCCATGTCCTACGTCTGTTCCGGTGTAATCCTGCCGTCGAAGAGACTGATGATCCGGTGGTGCGGGATATGCATGTGCTCCATCGCCGCCCTGCACTGCCCTACTATTCCGTTAAATCGCAAAATCACCCCTGCCGCAATGCGTTAATCAGATTCCTCCGCGAAGCTATGATCGCATGCGCTCCGATCGTCAACCACGCAATGATCAGTGCCACTATACCACCCCATAGAAACCACTCAAATTTCAGGTCCGTCGCATAGGCGTAGTTTTGCAGCCAGCGGGTCATGACGTAATAGGCCAACGGCCAGGCGATCACGTTGCCCAGCAGGACGTATTTCATGAAGTCCTTCGACAGCAGAACGATAACGTTGGAAATCGATGAGCCGAGCACCTTGCGGATCCCGATCTCCCGTGTGCGTTGCTGGATCGAAAACGAAGCCAGACCCAGGAGTCCAAGGCAGGCCACGAAGGCACCCAGCACTGCAAAGATCGCGAAGACTTCGCCAAGCCGCCGGTCGTCCTGGTACAACCGGTCGAAATCGTCGTCCAGGAAGGTGTATACCAGGGGAAAGTTGGCATCGACGTTCCGCCAAACCTCCCCTATATGCGAGATGGTCGCTGCAATACCGTCAGGCTCAAGCCGGATGAGTAAGTATATGTGATAAGAACTCGTCATAATGGCGATCGGTTCGATCTCCTCGTGTATTGTCCGGAGATGGAAATCCCGTACTACACCGATCACGCGACCTACCCGGTTGGTGAAGGAGACCCGTTCGAATCGCTTGCCGATCGCATCGTCGGGGACGCCCCATCCCAAATATCGAACGGCGGTCTCATTCAGCAGGAAACCCCTGGTGGAATCCGTGGCACGGTCCGGTGAAAAGTTCCGTCCGGCCAGCATTTCGATGTCCATTACGTCCAGGAAGTCCTCATCCGCATACAACATAGCCATCATCAAGTGATCTTCCGGCGCCATGCCATCAGGACGAACCGCCATGATGGGAACAACCCGCATTCCCGGTACCCCGCTTGCCGCCGCTACGCCAAGCACACCGGGCAACTGGGACAATCGCTCTTTCAGAACGGGTGTATTCCGACGTTGCACGTCTCCTGTGATCGGGAGAACCATCACCTGTTCCTTGTTGAAACCCAGTCGCTTGGTGCTGATAAACTCGAGCTGGTCGTAGATAACGGCTGTGCAGACCAACAGGAAAATCGACATGGCGAACTGGATCGCGACAAACACTTTTCGCAGTCCAAGGCCGCGCATACCTGATTTCAAAGAGCCTTTCAGCACTTCAGTGGGAAGAAATCCGGACAGATAGACCGCGGGGTAGCTGCCAGCCGCCAGGCCGACCATGATCGTGCCGAACGCGAGGGCCGTCAGCACAAATCCGTTCGAGAGAGGGAAGATCAGTTGCTTCCCGGCGATAGCATTCACCGCGGGCAGGGCGAGCTGAACCAGGATCACCGATATGACCATGGCGACCGCCGCCATGACGACGGCCTCTCCCAGGAACTGCCCCAGCAACTGCGTCCGGTTGGCGCCCATTACTTTGCGGACGCCCACTTCCCGGGCGCGCATGGCCGAGCGGGCCGTGGCCAGGTTGACGAAATTGATGCACGCGATCAGCGGAATCAGAAACGCGATGAGCGTGTAGAGGACCACGAAACGGATATCGCCGTTGGGCTCGAGTTCGCTTTCTCTTTGCGAATGCAGGTGGATGTCTACGAGCGGTTGCAGCGACGGCCTAAGCACGACGCCCGACTCGCGGTACTTGTCCCCGGCATAACGTTCGAGGAAGTCCGGAAACTGCGCTTCGAGATCATCCGGGTTCGCGTTCTCACGCAACCGGATGTAAGTGTAGAAATTGTCATGATCCTCCCAGTTCTCACGGTAGAAAAAGCGGATCGTGGCCAGGGAGGAATAGGATGTGAACATGTCCGCCCGCATATGAGAATTAGCAGGCATGTCACGCATGATTCCGGTGACTCTGAATTCATAGGTGTTATCCACCCCCAGGATCTGCCCCATGGCCTTTTCCCTGCCGAAGTACTTACCCGCCATCGTTTCCGAGATGACGATCGTAAAGGGCTCGGCCAACGCGGTTTTAGGATCGCCGGTGACAAGGGGTATGTCAAACAGGTCGAACAGGCCGTCTTCCGCCCAAATCACTCTTTTCTCATAGAATTGCGTTGCTTCTCTATGGAAGAGCCATGTAGAACCCGTACCCCGCATCCGAACGAACTGCTCGATTTCTGGATAGTCCCGTTTCAGCGCCGGCGCCCAGCTCAAGGGCGATCCCGCCGTCTGAATGGTCTGCCCACCGCTTTCGATATCATCGACGATCCGGTAAATCCGATCCGCGTTCGGATGATGCCGGTCGTAACTGAGCTCATCCTGAATATACAACACGATCAGCATGCATGCCGCCATGCCGATCGCAAGGCCCACGATGTTGATGAAAGAGTACGTGGGATACCGTCGTATGTTTCGAATTGCTATGGTAATGTAAGTTCGTAACATATCGAGATCATCCACCTCCTACGCCCGGTCAGTTGAAATCCGCCCGTCGAAGAGTCGGATGATCCGGTGGGCGTGGTCGGCCAGCGCCTGGTCGTGGGTCACCATGATGATGGTCGTGCCCGCCTCGTTCAGGCCGTTGAGCAGTTCCATCACCTCGGCGCCGTTGGCCGAGTCCAGGTTACCCGTCGGCTCGTCGGCCA
>JAPOZT010000030.1 GCA_026705925.1 Gemmatimonadota bacterium | reverse complement strand
GGGATCTTCCACCTGGTCACCCACGCGTTCTTCAAGGCCCTGCTGTTCATGGGCGCGGGCAGCGTCATACACGCGCTGGAACACGCTTTGGAAAAGGGCAGGGATCCCCAGGACCTCCGCAACATGGGCGGGCTCCGTGATCTCATGCCGGTGACGTACAAGTCCATGCTGCTGGCGACCCTGGCCATCGCGGGGATCGCGCCCTTCGCGGGCTTCTTCAGCAAGGACCTGATCCTGCTGGGCGCCTTCGTCAACGCCCCCGTGCTGTGGCTGGTCGGCCTGGCCACCGGGGCCATGACCGCCTTCTACATGTTCCGGCTGCTGTTCATGACCTTCGGCGGCGAGACCCGGCTGAGCCGGGACGAGACCGAAAAGGTACGGGAGTCTTCCCGGGTCATGACCATACCGCTGGTGCTGCTGGCCGTGCTGTCCACCGTGGGCGGGTTCATCGGCATCCCCCACGTGTTCGCGTCGGGCATGGACCGTTTCGGCGGATTCCTCGCGCCGGTGTTCTCTACGCTGCCGGAGGCGCAGGTTCCTTCCACGAGTGTCGAAGTGGTGTTGATGGTCCTGGCCCTGGTGGTGGCCGCGGCCGGTATCTGGGGCGCTTACACCGTGTACATCCGCGGCAACAGGGTTTTCGACCGCCTGGTGCCGCGGGCGCTGTATACGCTGTCGCTGGAGAAGTTCTACGTGGATGAGATCTACGACACCGTCATCGTGGGACCGGTGAGGAAGATCGCCCGGGGATGCTGGCGCATCCTGGATTCCGCGATCATCGACGGGGGGCTGACCCTGGCCGCGCTCACGGTGCGCAGCGTGGGGAACGCGATCCGGTATACGCAGACGGGGGTCGTTCAGAACTACGCGCTGATCATGGTCGTCGGCGCGCTCGTGGTCTTCGCTTATATCACCGGTTTCCTGGGACCGTAACCGGTACCGAAACCCGGTACCGCAACCCCGAAGGATTCACGTAACTTCGAAGGATACATAGGTATTGTACATGTCGGAACTGCCTTTTCTGTCTCTCATCATCTGGCTGCCTGTCGTGGGCGCCGTCCTGCTCCTCTTCGTCAAAGGGGACACGGCCGCCCGGTGGGTGGGATTCGGCGTTTCGGCCCTGGTGCTCGTCTTCTTCGCGGTCTGCTTCGGCGCTTTCAAGGCGCACATGGGCGAACCGCAGTTCGTGGAGCGCATGCCGTGGATCGAATCCCTGGGCGTGTCCTATCACGTCGGCGCGGACGGGATCAGCATCCTCCTTGCCGGGATCACCGCGCTCATGTGGCCCCTGGCCCTGCTCGGTACCTGGACGATCGTAAGCGAGCGGGTTCGGGCCTACCAGGTTTTCATGCTGCTGATGGAAACCACCCTGATGGGCGTGTTCTTCTCCCTCGACCTGTTCCTGTTCTTCCTCTTCTGGGAAGGCATGCTGATCCCCATGTACTTCCTGATCGGCATCTGGGGTTATGAAAACAGCGCGCGGGCGGCCCTGAAGTTCTTCCTGTTCGCCGTCTTCGGCAGCCTGCTCATGCTGGCCGCGGTCATCACGCTGGCCTTCCTCCACCACCAGGTCCACGACGTCCTCACCTTCGAGATGGCGGCGCTTTACCAGCTGTCCATACCGCCGGAGGTCCAGTTCTGGCTCGCCCTCGCCTTCATCGCCGCCTTCGCCGTGAAGGTGCCCATGGTGCCCTTCCACACGTGGCTGCCCGATGCCATCGTCCTCGCCGTGGTGCTCGTCAAGATGGCGGCCTACGGGTTCATACGCCTGACCCTTCCGCTCTTCCCCGATGCCCTCACCGAGCTGGCGCCCCTGATGTGCGCCGTGGCGGCGGCCGGGATCGTCTACGGCGCGCTGATCGCCCTGGCGCAATCGGATATCCGGCGGATGATCGCCTATTCGACGATCAGTCACGCGGGTTTCGTCGTGCTGGGCGTATTCGCCCTGAACCAGCACGGCATACAGGGCGCCGTCGTCCACATCGTCAGCCTTGCGCTGTCCACGGGCGGACTATTCCTGGCCGCAATGATGCTCGTCCAGCGCCGGAATACCTGGGACATGAAAGCGTACGGCGGGTTGTGGCACACGATTCCGGTGTTCTCCGCTTTCCTGCTCGTGTTTACCCTGGCCTCCGTGGGCCTGCCGGGGCTGAGCAGTTTCGTCGGGGAGTTTCTCATACTGGTGGGCGTTTTTCAGCAGAACATCCTGATCGCGGCCGTCGCGGCCACTGGGATCATCCTGGCGGCCGTCTACATGCTCAGGATGTACCGCAAGGTGGTCTTCGGCCCACTGACGAAGGAGGAGAACAGGGGAATCAGGGACCTGTCGTTCCGGGAGACGGCCGTGCTCGCGTGCATGACCCTCTTCATCATCTGGATCGGCGTGTATCCCAATCCATTCTTGAGGACCATGGAGGCTTCGGTGCAGAAGCTGCTGGTCCAGACCCACCGTCTCGCCGAGGCGCCACCGGCCGGGATGAACGCCGCCCCGGCGTCCGTCGAATCGCTGCCGATGCCGGCGGATCCGACCGGCCCGGGGGAACTGTCAGGCCCTGCAGTTCCGGCCGGCCCTGATGCCAACTCTGAAATCAGCCAGGATACGCGATGAATACGGCCCTGCCCACCATAGACCTCTACGCCGTGATGCCGCAGATCGTGCTCGTGTCCGCCGCGACGGTGGTCCTGATTGTCGGCCTGTTCGAACGGTTTCGCAAGGGGAGCCCTTATCTTTCTCTGCTGCTCCTGGCGGTGTCCGGCGTCGTGGCCGTGAACCAGCTGGGCCGGGGACCCGTCGCCTTCTCGGACGTATCGCCCATGATGGTGATGGACGACTTCAGCCTGGTGGCCACCCTGGTGTTCATCGCCGGCGCCCTGTTGACCGTGTTGATCTCCATCTCCTATGCCGAAGCCCGTTCCATCGACCGCGGGGAGTACTACGCGCTGCTCATCTACGCCGTGTCCGGCATGAGCATGATGGCGGCGAGCACCGATCTCTTCACCTTTTTCCTGGGCCTGGAGGTGCTCTCCATTTCGCTTTACGTATTGATCGGTTTCGAACAGCGGGACGCCGGCTCGAACGAGGGGGCGCTGAAGTACTTCCTGCTGGGCGCTTTCGCCAGCGGTTTCATTCTCTACGGCATGGCTTTGCTTTACGGCGCGAGCGGCAGCACGGAGTACGAAGTCATCGCGAAGACGTTGGGCGCGGAGCGCAGCGACACCGTGAATCTCCTGCTACTCGGCGGATTGGGCCTGCTCCTGGTCGGGATCGGTTTCAAGATCTCCATGGTCCCGTTCCACGCCTGGACGCCGGACGTGTACCAGGGCGCGCCGACGCCCGTCGCGGCCTTTCTGTCCACCGGTTCCAAGGCGGCCGCGTTCGTGGTACTGATCCGGCTGCTCGGTTCGGTTTTTCCCGGGCTTCAGATGGAGTGGATACCGCTGATCTCGGTGCTGGCGGTCCTCACGATCGCCGTGGGCAACGTCGTGGCACTGGTGCAGACGAACCTGAAGAGACTGCTGGCCTATTCGAGCATCGCCCATGCCGGCTACATGCTTCTGCCGCTTATGGCGGTCAGCCCCGACAGCCAGGACGGCAGCGCGAGCATCGTCTTCTACCTGATCGTATACACGGCGATGAACGTGGGCGCTTTTGGGGTGCTGGCCGTGCTTGCCGCCCGCGGGGCGCCTTGCGCGACCCTGGACGACCTGGCCGGCCTGGGCAGCCGCCGTCCGCTCGTCGCCGCGGTCATGGCCGTGGTCATGTTTTCCCTGGCCGGCATACCGCCCACGGCGGGGTTCATGGCCAAGTTCTACCTCTTCAGAGCGCTGGTCTACGGAGGATACGTGGAACTGGCCGTGATCGGCCTGCTTTTCAGCGGCGTGTCGTTGTACTACTACCTTCGCGTCGTGGTATACATGTACATGCGGTCCGCGGTCGATGCACCGGCCGAAGCACCGGCCGAAGCGGCCGGCCGACTGTCTTACAGCGGCATGACCGCGCTTTGCCTCTCCGCCCTGGCCCTCCTGGCCGTGGGCGTTTTCCCCTCCGAACTGCTTCAACTGGCCGAACGGGCGGTTATGACGCTGCCGTAATCCTGCCCGCACTGCCGCTTCCGCCCAGGGGCCGGCAACGGCGAATTGGGTTGACTTCCGGACGGTTTCACGCCATATATTCAGGT
Source organism: Gemmatimonadota bacterium (assembly GCA_026705925.1). GTDB lineage: Bacteria > JAAXHH01 > JAAXHH01 > JAAXHH01 > JAAXHH01 > JAAXHH01. The sequence continues at coordinate 3,196 of JAPOZT010000030.1, read as the reverse complement.
ATTTCAGCGGGCGCCACCGCCAGCCAGCCGGAGGGCATTCATAGACTTCCGAACCATAAGCGCACCGGTCCAGGGCCATCTCGACCAGTTTGAGCAGAAGATCAGCGAGATCTCCCGGTCCGACGTGGAGGTCATCAATCAGATCTGGGCCCACCTGGTTCGCACCAAGGGCAAACGGCTGAGACCCGCGCTGGTGTTCCTTTCGGCCTCGGCATACGGTACGCCGTGCCGGGAGACCATGCTGGCGGCGTTCATCATCGAGCTCTGCCACACCGCGACGCTGATTCACGACGACGTGGTGGACCGCGCGACCACGCGCCGCGGTTTGCCTACGCTGAATTCCATATGGGACAACCACGTCTCGGTGTTGATGGGCGACAACGTGATCGCCAGGGTGTTGACGCTGATTGCGCAACTCGACTGTTCGCGGATCACGGCGAAGATCGCGGCCTGCGTGGAACGGCTGACCGAGGGCGAGCTGCACCAGGCCATCCGCCGGTTCAACATCCGGACGACCGAGGATGAGTACTATCGCATCATCAGCAACAAGACGTCCTCGCTCATCGCGTGCGGTTGCGATTCCGGCGCGTACCTTTCAAGCCGTTCGGTCGAGACGGCCTGCCGGTTCGGCGATTTCGGCGAGAAGCTCGGCATGGCTTTCCAGATCACCGATGACATCCTGAATTTCACGGGGGACGAAGACGTCATCGGAAAACCGAGGGGAAATGACTTCCGTGAAGGGACCGTCACCCTGCCGCTGATCCACGCCCTCCGGAACGCTTCCGCCGACGGCAACAGGCGCGTGGAGCAAATGATGAAGGAGGAATGGAGCGCCCGGGTCTGCGACGAGATCGTCGAGTTCGTCCACGTCCACGACGGCATCCGCTATGCGAAGGGCAAAGCGTTGGCCTATGCCGAGGAGGCCAAGCGGACCCTCCGCGACGAGCCGGAGACCCGGGCGAAGGACGCGCTCCTGAACATGGTCGATTACGCCATTGAACGGGATCGATGATGCAGGTATGGACACGATATCCGTAATCGTCATTACCTATAACGAAGAACCGCATATCGATACCTGTCTGCGGAGCGTATCCTGGGTGGACGAAATCGTGGTGGTGGACTGCGGAAGCACCGATCGAACGGTCGAGATCTGCAACGGCCACGACAAAGTCCGGTTGTATCACGAAGGCCGGCACGGCAGCGGGCAGCAGAAGCAGCAGGCGCTGGACCGGGCGGTCTCCGAATGGGTGTTGAACCTGGACGCGGACGAGCGGCTCAGCGAACCGCTTCAGTCGGAGATCCGGAGCCTGCTCGAAGCTTCCTCGCCCTGCGACGGCTATCATATCAGGAGGGAGAACTACTTCCTTTCCCGGCACATCCGCCATGCCGCCGGATGGGGAGACGACCGGCCGCTGCGGCTGTTCCGCCGGAGCAAGACGCAGGTCACACGGACCCAGGTCCACGAGACCTTCGTCGTCGACGGGCCCACCGGCCACCTCGATGCGCCGCTGGTGCACGATGCCTATACCAGCCTGTACCAGTATATCGAGAAGCTGAACGAGTACACGTCGATCGAGGTGAGAAACCGCCTGAAGGCACAGCCGGACCGGAAGATAACCTGGGTGCACATCGCCCTCGCTCCCCTGGGCGCGTTCTGGAAGCTGTACGTGATGAAAAGAGGATATCTCGATGGGATGCAAGGACTTCTGCTTTGCCTGCTCTCATCGGTATCGGTCATGTCCGGGTACGCGAAGACCTGGGAGTACGGGATGTACAGGAAGGGGGGCGGCCGGATGTTTCCGCCCATACGAACCGAAGAGGTACGGACCCGGCAGCCGGGCTACAACCGGCTGATCCGGGGCGGCGACGATGAATTCAACTGGAAGGACGGTTGACACGCGATGGGCCTGAAAGACTCCCTCTACAAGACGGCGTCCCGGTACGAACCGCTTCAGCGGATCCTGCGCGATTCCATTGTAGCGCGGAAGCTGCGATTTCCGGAAGTGATCAGTATCGAGGGGTCGAGTTACTGCAACGCCGACTGCATCATGTGCCCGCGGGAGCTGCTGAGCCGCAAGAAGGGCAACATGTCCATGGACCTGTACCGCAAGATCATCGACGAGTGCGCCGAAAACGCCCGGTACATCCGGCTCATACAACCCTTCATGTTCGGGGAGTCCTTCATCAACAAAAAGCTCGTCGACATGATCGCCTATACGAAGAGGAAGCTGCCCCGCGTGCCGGTCAGCGTGAGCACCAACGGTTCCCTGATCACGCCGCAGAAGGCGCAGGAACTCATCGATTGCGGGCTGGACAAGATCAACATCGATATCGACGGGGCGACGGCGGAGACCTTCGAGGCGGTGCGCGTCGGGCTCGACTACGAACAGGTGGTGGAGAACGCACGGTACCTGATGGAACTGAAGCGGTCCCTCCGCAGCAAGACGCCGGAAATCACGGTGACCATCATCAACATGGCCGAGACCCAGCACGAGATCGATGCGTTCAGGGAGCTCTGGAAGCCCATCGCCGACCACGTGGTGGTGCAGAGCTACACCACCTGGACGGGCAGTGTGGAAGACAAGAACGTGGGCGAGCAGGCCGAGGCGTCGGCGGCCGGCGGTTTCACCTTCCCCTGCAAGCATCCCTGGGAGGAGTTCGTCATCGCGAACGACGGCCGGGTGTCCATCTGCTGTCTCGATTTCGACTTCAAGGTTGAGGTGGGCGACGTCTCGAAGCAGTCGATCAGGGAAGTCTGGAACGGCGCGCCGATCCGGGAGATCCGCCAGAAGATGATCGAGAACCGGTACGACGAACTCGAGATCTGCAGCCAGTGCAACAACTACATCTTTCAGACGGAATGCGCCTGGCACCAGGTGTGGAAGTGATGCCGGTGGAAGTGATGCCGGTGGAAGTGGTGTTGGCGGCCCCGCCTGGATATCCGTAATCGTCCCCGATCCGATCTCAATCCGATCTCGATTCTGATTCCGAACGCCATCATTCAGAGGACGGCCATGGCCGGCATGGCGCCCGCGCGCATCCTGCAGGTATGCTCATCCCTGGCCTGGGGCGGCACGGAGATGCACGTTCCGATCCTGGCCGGAAAACTCCGGGACCGCGGTCACGACGTGCGCCTGGTGCTTCATCCAAAAGGATCGATTGCCGGCGAGGCCCGTGAACGGGGCTTCTCGGTGGA
>JAPOZT010000023.1 GCA_026705925.1 Gemmatimonadota bacterium | reverse complement strand
GGTAACCATAACAAGAAGCGCGAGCAGGCAGTAGAGATGGATGACACGGGGGAGAGGCATTTGAGAAGCCTTCTTTCTGATAGTTGTGTTTGCCGGCTGTTTCGCGGGCTGTTTCGCGGACTGTTTCGCGGGCCGTTTCGCGGGCGGTAATACCCTGGCGAGGAAACACGATGCCGATCGATGGAAGTTAGCACGTATTGTTTTGATATCAAACTGTTTTGAAGCTTAAGTTTCAGGGGTGGGTTCAAACGTCGCTACACGTCCGTTTCAGGCGACATCTGTGTCGCTACTCGTCCGCCTTCTGCGGCGTCTGCGCCGCCACGTGCGCAGCGAATCCGGACCCCGCCTCCGCGTAGACGTTATACACGCTCGACGCGCCGGCCTCCTTGAGCACATCGACCTCATCGGGGAACCTCGCCGTGGCGGCGACCCGGCAGTAGGACGATGAAGCCTTGAGCTGGTCGAGGACGGCAAGGTTGGCGGCCAGGTTCGGCAAAGCCAGCATCACCAGCTCGAGGGTATGGGCGGCCTGGACCCTGTACCAGAAGTCCGCGTCGGTGGGATCGCCGAGCAGTACGTGGCGGCCGCTCGACTGCTGCCGCTCCACCTTTACCGGGTCGAGGTCCACGCCGACGACGGTATCGCCGAACATTTGCCGCATGTTGTCATAGGCCGCGGTGCCGACACGGCCCACGCCGATGATGGCGATCGTGGCTCCACCGGTATCGAGCGGCTGGTCATCGGGAAGGCGATCGGTCTTTTGAAGCCGGTCCCACACGGTCCGGTACCTGGCGTAGATCTGGTGGGCGGAAACGTTAAGTACCGCCGAGATGGCGCAGGACAACGTCAGGGCAATTGCGATGACGATCAGCCAGAGGCCGTCGATCCATCCATTGGCCACGCCGATGACCGCTACGATGAGTCCGAACTCGCTGAAGTTGGTCAGGTTCAGCGTCGCGAGCAGCGCGGTGCGGGCACGCAGCTTGAACGCGGTAAAAAGTCCGAAGAACAGTGCCGACTTCAGCAATACCAGCGGCGTGATGGCCGCGCCGATGAGCACCGCATCCAGCGTCAGCGGACCGGAGAGTCCGATGGACAGAAAGAAGGCGACCAGGAACAGGTCCTTGAACCCGAGCATGGTCTTTGCCATTTCATTGGCTTTTGCGTTGTTGGCGATTAGCGCGCCGAGGGCGAGTGCGCCCAGGTCGCCCTTCAGTCCGACCTGCTGGAAAAACTCGGCGCCGCCCAGGGCGAGGAGCAGTCCGCTGAGCACCAGGAGCTCGCCATGGCCGACTTTCTGCAGTACAAAAAGCAGCAGTGGTCGCGCCGGTAAGAGCAGCAGCACCAGCAACGCCCAGAGGGAAGGCCACGTGCCCACCGAGAACGTGATAAAAGCAACGGCAGCCAGGTCCTGCACGATGAGGATCCCGACCGCGATGCGGCCATGCAGCGCGGCCGTCTCGCCCTTGTCCTCCAGGACCTTCACGACGAAGACCGTACTGGAAAAACTCAGCGCGAAGGCGATCAGCAGAATCTGGTAAAGCCCATTATCGGAAAAGGAGGGGGCATTCAGCAGGGCGAGGATGAGGAGGACCGTTCCCAGGATCAGCACGGTCATCGCCATATGCAGGCTGGTGACGGCCCAGACCTGGGGCCGCGCGAAGGTCCGCAAGTTGAGCTTGAGACCGACGACGAACAGCAACAGGGTAATCCCGAGATCCGCCAGCTTCTGAAGCATTTCCCCGCTGGCGATACCGAACAGATTGAGGACGAATCCGGCGGCGAGGAATCCGACCAGGGGCGGCAGTCCTGCGGCCCTGGACAGCAGCCCCAGCGCGAACGCCACGGCGATCCATGCGATGTCGCCCAGCGCTATGGCGATCCACACGAAATCCATCATGCCACCCTTAGTCTCTTCGTCTTCACGGTTCGTTGTGTTCGTAGATCGTATTGTTCGTTTGTGTGCGCGATCGTCTTCGCGCGCGCAGGAGCATTCACTCAATAACCAACCACGTTCTGCCGGTGTCAACGCAAAACCACGGCCGACCGGCATCCGGTTCGGTCCGCCCTTACGCGACCACGCCCGACTGTTTCTTTTACCACGCGGCCGGATGTCCGCTTGACGCGGCTTACGTCTCCTGTTTCCTTGCCGGTACATGGTCGATCGTCACCGCTATCTGGTGTCGTCGTGATGTTACCGCGCTACGCGATGAACGAATTCTGCGTAAAGCCGAATGACGCGGATTGGAGTGAACACAATGGCAGGAAAGGCGTGAGGCGCGGATTGGAGTGAACCTTATGGCAGGAAAGCGATCCAGAAAGTCAATAAAGGCTCGCGAGAGAGGGGCTGGCGAGAAAGGGGTAGCGAAGGCCGGCGCGAAAAGGGCCGTCGCAAAAGAGGCAGACGCGAAACCGGTCCTCCTCTCGGGCGGCAACCCGCAGATCGCGAAGGCCGACGGCGACACCCCCGTGCAGGCCTACATCGCGGCCATGCCGGAATGGAAAAGCGACTTGGGACGCCGCCTCGACGAACTCATCGTCCGCACCGTGCCCGGCGTGCGCAAGGCCGTGAGGTGGAACTCGCCCTTCTACGGCATCGAGGACCAGGGGTGGTTCCTGAGTTTCCACGTATTCACGCGCTACGTGAAGGTGACGTTCTTCCAGGGCGCGGCACTGAGACCCGTACCGCCCGGATCGGGCAAAGACAAGGACTCGCGCTGGATCGACATCTACGAGGATGAATTCGATACTGAGCAGATGGCGAGGTGGATCCGGCAGGCGGCCGACATGCCGGGCTGGCGTGGGTTCTGAAGGCCTGCTGAGCTCGATTCTGGACGGAGGGTGCATGACCGGATCCCAGCCAACTCATTCATCGCAACCGGAGACCGTCCTCATCACCGGAGCCACCGGGTACATCGGGAGCCGGTTACTTCGGCGTCTGGTAAACGGATCACACCGGGTGCGTTGTCTCGTTCGGCGCCCGGATGCGGTCTCATCGTTGGCAACGAACAATGTCGATGTAGCAGGCGGCGACCTGCTGCGACCTGCAACACTGCCGGATTCCCTGCGAGGCGTATCGACGGCCTACTACCTGGTCCATTCCATGGCGTCCGGCGGTGACTTCGCACTGGAAGATCGAAAGGCCGCGAACAACTTTGCGACGGCGGCGCGCGCGGCCGGGGTAGGGCGTATCATTTACCTTGGCGGCCTGGGTAATGGACGGCCACTGTCCGGCCACCTGGAAAGCAGACGGGAAGTCGGGGAAATCCTTCGAAACTCCGGCGTGCCGACGATTGAATTCAGGGCATCCATCATCATCGGCTCCGGCAGTCTTTCATTTGAATTGATCCGGGCCCTTGTAGAGAAACTCCCGGTGATGTTGACACCGAAATGGGTTCATACCCAGTGTCAGCCCATTGCCATTGATGACGTGCTCGACTACCTGGTCGCCGCACTCGGTATTTCCGACACGGTCTTCGACCGCTGCCAGGTTTTCGAAATCGGTGGACCGGACCGCGCCTCCTACCGGGATCTCATGGCGGAATACGCCCGGCAGCGCGGATTGAAGCGCATGCTGATCTCCGTACCTGTCCTTTCACCCCGCCTCTCCAGCCTGTGGCTCGGCCTGTTCACACCCGTCTACGCGCGGATCGGACGAAAACTCGTCGAAAGCCTCCGAAATGAAACGGTCGTCGACGACGAGTCCGCCCTGGATGCCTTTCCTATTCGGCCCAGGGGTATGTCCGATGCCGTACGAAGGGCGTTGGATAACGAGGGTCGGGAGTTCGTATAGACACCCAAGCTATCTTCGAGGACGCCAAACGAAACGGAGAATGAGTGAAGGGACGGATTGAAGCGACGGTTGACCCTATGGCCAGGGCGCCATAGGGCAGGGACAAGGCTTCTCAGTCAACATCCGGAGCTGTTCATCCAGGTTGTTAATCAATATATCCTGCTCGTTCAGACCTGTAGCAAGCGAATCATCCAGTGGCGTCTTATGCCGGTAACCCCGCCGCTGCATCTCCTCGACTAAAGTTTCGTGCCGGCCGTACAGTGCCGCGAGTCGGCCGACCCAGCGCTTCGTCTCCGGATGCTCCCGGTATCCCTTATTTCCCAATGTGAGTACATTCCATAGCCCATGCAACTCCCGGTGCTCGCCCAGGAGATGCTGTCGGCACAGGATTTCGGGTGGAAGATCCCAGATGCGCATGGTCGCCGTTTACTCTTGTGGGTCCAGCCGGATATTCAGTTTGCGAATGGGTTCCGAATCGTCAAATCGTCGATTTTCTGGTCCTGACGGAGATCTTCTGTGTACAGAATCTCGCAACCAGATTCTAGCGCCGCCGCAATGATCAGGCTGTCGTAGAAGCCGTAACCGTAACGACTTTGAAGATCAAGGCCACGGTGGTAAAGACTAACGCTTGGATTTACCTGCCAAAGCGGCAATAATACATGTTCAAAAAGACGACGGACCTGACCTGGTGCCGCGTTTAACTTACCAGTCAGTACATTCAACGTTTCTTGCACAACCTGATAACTTATGCAGCCATTACGGCCTTCCAGTGCTTTCCGCACCAGATTTTCCGCACACATTCGTTTGTGGTTATCTGTTTCATCAAACAGGTAAACAAAGACATTTGAATCCAAGAAGTAATCAGCGCTCATTCATTTCATCCCTGCTGAACTTACGGCCGCCAGTGGTTATACTTCCTTGTAACTCACGGATGACGCGCATGGCTTCTGCTGCCCGATGTTCACGACGAACGTAGTTCTTCAACCATAGTCGGAATTGTTCGTTTAAAGTCGTATGCTCCGCGATTGCTTGTCGACGTGCAGCTTCAATCAGGTTCTCGTCCGCACTGAACGTAATGTTTTTCATGGCTGCCTCCTTAGTCATTACATTTTACACGAATACAGTGTACACTATTTTCGTGTAAAAGTCCAGCACATGACAATAAGCACGGTATGAAGAATCGTCATACTATATGAGATTCACGCTATGAAATCCAAAATCGAAATTACGTTGGACGAGGAAATCGTCAGGCAACTCGACGATCTGATCATGCAGCTGTCATACAAAAACAGAAGTCAGGCGATTGAGGAAGCCGTGTCGGAAAAGCTGGATCGTCTCAAGCTGAACCGGCTGGCACGGGAATGTGCGAAACTGGATCCTTTCGAGGAACAGGAACTGGCTGAAGAAGGATTCGCGGAGGATGCAGGTAGTTGGCCCGAATATTGAAAGGTGAGATCCGCTGGGTTGATCTGAGTCCCACACGCGGCCGGGAACGAGGTTACTGGTCCATAGCGGCCGAAAGGGGGAACTGCCGGCACCCGGGGTCTCGGGCTTACGACGACGGGCCATTGCGTCTGTGTTTACTGTATTGAGTAAAAACACTCAATAGCGTAATTGTCGTAAATTCAGGATGGAGTACTCACAGCTCATTTATCTCTTCTCTTGTGTATTTGCCGTCACCTACCGGCAGAAGCAGGACGTTTCGACGGGGATATCGGCCCGTGCCTTGGCGAACGCCAGCCGCTGCCGCAGGAGCCGAAGCTCGTTGGCGTCACCCGCGTGTTCGACACATTCCACCAGCCCCTGGAGCGCCCACACGTTGTCGGGATGCTGGCAGCAGCGCGGTAGGCTTCCGTCGTAACCGAGGTCGGCGCGATACACGGCTTCGGCTTCATTGAACGCGCCCTGTTCGGCGAGCAGCGCGCCGAGGGCGTGGCGCGGGGGATGCATCCAGGCCCAGGGTTCGGTGTAGTTGAGCGCGTCGTCCCGGGAGACGGCGAGACGCAGGCTGCCGAACGCCCGGTCGTAGTTCCCCTTGCGATATTCGAGCTCGCCGTCGAGCATGGCCTCGCCGATGCGGAGCATGTCGCGCACCGTGTTGCTCAAGAAGATCGCGTTCTCGGGGATCGCGGCTGCTGCCCGGCCGAACGCTTCGCGGGCGGCTTCGGCTTCTTCGATCTGACCGAGGGCGGCGTGCGCCACGCCTTGTCCGTAGGCGTGCATGGCGGTTTCGATCGGGCGCAGCGTGCGCTCCTCCGGTTCGGGCGATGCGATCAGGTCGTGCCAGCGGCCGAAGCGAACCAGGACGTGGATGGTCATGGCGGAGTAGCCGTCGAGGATGGAGGCCATGAACGGCGCGCTCCCGGCGATCAGTTCGGGCGTGGCCATCGCGCGGATCCGGTCCGCGGCATGGGTAGCCTTGCCGTACTGCCCCAGAAACATGGCCACGTACATGTAGAGATGGAGATCGTGACACCGCATGGTGGTGTAGAAGTTCTGGTCACCGGCGTATTCGAGGTACTTGTCGTCGGCGGCGACCGCACGTTCGCTCTGGACCACGGACTGCGCCCAGTCGCCGCAGAGGACGTAGATGTGCGCCGACATGTGCTCCAGGTGGCCGGCGTCGGGCAGCAGCCCGCGCAACAGGTCGGCCGCGTTGAGCCCTTGCTCCGGCATGGGCGACATTTCCAGCATATGGATATACAGGTGGCAGATCCCCGGATGGACGGGCCCCTCACGCGCGATCCGATCCATCCAGGATTCCATCACCGGCAATACTTCGGCCGTGTGGCCGCGCGGGTTGGGCTGCCCGGTGCGTAGATCCCAGAGCTGACGGGGCGTACAGTTCAGCGCCGCGTCGAAATAGAAGGCGGCGATGTCGGGATCATCCTCGTGCGCCTGGCAGGCGTCGCGCATTGCGTCGGCGAAATCCCGGTGCCAGGCGTCCAGCACCCCGGTATCGCGCTCATCGCCATTCCGGTACCGCTTCGCCAGCGCCTCGATGAGGACCTGCTCGGCCGGCGTGCTGTCACCGGCGAGCGAGACCGCGGTCGTCACCGCATCGTGGCAGACCGGCAGGACCTGGGCGATCTCGGCTTCGGTGAATCGGATCCAGGCCCGGTTGTAGTGGGGCCCGTTCGCATAGGCGATCCCCCACCAGGCCATCGCGCAGGCGGGGTCCGCATCGGCCGCACGCCTGAAGCAATCCACCGCTTCTTCGTGATTGAAGCCGTAAGTCCAGCTCAACCCGCGGTCGAACCAGCACTGGGCGGCATCCGAGTCCGTCGTGATTTCGCGGGACCAGGTTCCGAGATTGAAAGGATAGCTCATGGTGGGTTGCTCGTGGTTGATCGGTGGGCGGAACTTATGCTGCCGCTGGATGATCGCAGCCGCCGGTTGATTGGCGGCCGGTTTACGTGGCATTCGGTCGCCGGCTTTACCCGGGTTCCAGGTAACCCGCGGCCTCGGCGGCTCGCGCCCATTCCAAAGTACGATGAAACGCCCCGCGCGTCACTAACTCAAATCCCTCAATCAGGAGCAAGTCCCCGAACGGGGCGAACCAGGGTCGCGTATGGGCTGCCGCAAAGGCCTCGCGAAGACGATCGACCGTGCGGCGGGGCATCGTGGGGACGGTGACGAATGCCGGCATCGGTACGGTTCCGGTCGATTCGAGTATGCGGACTTTCTCTGTAAGCCCAGGCAGGTACTTCCTGACCAGCATGTGCCAGTAGGCGTCCAGCGGTCCGATGTCGATACGCCCGTCCACCACGCTGTCGAGGATCCTCCGCGCCGTGACGAGATGGCCGACGGAGCGGTGGTAGAGGCGCGGGCGATCCTCGCTGCGATAGGACAGAAGATGATAGCGCAATGCATTGAAGCCCGATTGCGAGTGGGCCACCGTCCATCCCACGGTCCCGCCAAAGGTGTCGGACAGCGTGCGATAGGGCGTATCGTCGCGCACGATCAGGTCGGTCCGGAAGAGCGCTTTGCCGCCGGCCCAGGACACGGCTGGGATGGGCGAGGCCAGGGGCACGACGTCGGCGAGGTCGAGTGCGATCGGGTATCCGCACATCTGCACGCACCCGAGGTCGTCACGACGCCAGAGGTTCTCGAGCGGCTGCGGTGGCGGGTAGGCGACGTAATCGAACGCCGTGCCGGCATCCTCGGCGACGTGGGCGATGAGTCCCTTCCACGCCGTCTCGGCTTCGGAACTCACGGCGTACATGCGGGCGTTGGAAACGAATGGCATGGGTGAAGTACCCTTGATTCGAGCGACGAATGGAAAAGCACGGTTGGGGTGCGGGAAACGATTTTGGGGCGGGTCAGGATAGCGTGGATAAATGATTCGTGGGGGACACGGATTATCGGTCGAATATAAAAAGGGTGAAATCCACTGGACTGATCTTCCTCCTCTACCCGGATGCCTCGTTCACCTCGTTCAACAGGTTCCGCAGTTCGGGCAGCAATCTTGGTACTTCTGTCCGGATGACGTCCCAGATCACGTCGGCATCTATACCCGAGAGACCGTGAGCCAGGCGGTTACGTGTTGCTATAAAGCGGCGCCAATGAATCTCTGGGTGCGCATCACGCGTATCGCCAGGAATATGTACTGCCGCCTCGCCGATCAGTACAAGATTGTGCAGCGTGGCATCATAGACGAGCGTATCGGCATTGAACGCCTCATGGTCCAGTCCTTCCGTATAGGAAAGTACTTTCTGGCAGCAGTCGATCATATCCTGAATATGAAGCCGGAAATAACGCGCTTCGTTGTGGATCTCAGACATCGACCATTTCCCGTTCTACATAAGGTCGTATCTCCGCCCGCAACGCTTTGTCTGTTACCAGGTCGACCGGACAACCCAGCAAGTCCTCCAGGTAGAACAGGACACCATGATACCGCTCCGATGTCGCTGGCGAGTCGAAACGTACTACAACACCTACGTCGCTGCCGTCAGTTGCCGGGTCGAGGGCGAATGAACTGAAAAGAGAGAGTTTGGTAACGCCGAATAGCTTCGCCAGGGTCGTGTTATGCGTTCGAAGCATATTCAGGACGGTGTCTTCGCTCATAAAGTCAAGAGCCGTGTTTCTTGCGTCGAGATCAAGCCCTGCTGCATTCATTACACCGGATTCCGTCACGGTTTGGTCCACTACCGCAGCAGCCTTGGCCAAGGCTTCGGCTCGTTCACGCGCTCGTTTGGCGGCCCTGTGCATGGCGGCCTCGGCACCGATAAAGTCCGGATCACGTGGCCTGCTATTTGACAGCCGACTCTTTGAACTCACCTCTGACTCACCTCTTTCAGCAGTTTCGGCACCTCGCATGAATTGTCATATAAAGCCCACTCATCAACAAGATCCTGATAAATGTGCACGAAGTTTTTCCAGCCGGAGTCGAACCGTCGGCGGATATCGACTTCGGGTACGCCGTGCCCGCCTTCGGACACACGTTGCGCGACACGCGCGATTGCGGTTTCAGGATCGGGTAGGCGCAAGAAGAACAGCTTTACCCGATATCCCTGTTGCTGCCAGCGAGGAATCCGTCGGGCATAGTTTCGTCCGCTCAGTGTGGTCTCAAAAGCAAAACTCTCACCTTTTTTCGCATGTTCATTGATCTGCGTCAACATCAACCGGCCAGCCTGAAAGGTTGTTCGATCAGGACGAATGGAGTTCAGAACCTGCGCGATGAAATCGGCATTGATGAAGACGGGGCAATCAGCCTCGTTGGGCAGGAATTCGGTTGCAAACGTCGTCTTCCCCGCACCATTCGGTCCGGCAATAACGAATATCTTCTTTTCGATCGTATTGTGCAAAAGCGAACCGCATCCTGTCTTGTCTCTTCTTTAAACTGCCTTGGGTTTGTTCTGAATTCGGCTCAAGTAATTCATCGTGCTCATCGGTTGTTTCTCATTGGAATGTACAATATCTGTCATCAATTGTCATCAGGTAAGCGATTTCATGAAGACTCGATAAACTTGACACAACACATCACTACATCAGTGTGTCCAGGATCTGCCGTGCCGGAATACTCGGCCACGACTCTATTACTAGGGATTTTACTTTAAATGTTGAAGTGAATGAATCAATCGTTTAAACTCCATAGTCATCATACAAGTCAGCATTCTCAGGCCATTGGTATTGATGATGCCGAAAACCATCGCCAGACGCAAAAGCACGATCGGTCCAGTCCGCGCCGCGTGGACGGCACACCTTCCGTCTGGCGCAGGCCGATCACCCATCAGGAACCTTCGCCATAAGGTGACCAAATACCGATGACTGACAACAAGATGATGACCAACAAGAAAAAGACAACGCTCAGCCGCCGTAACTTTATCACCCGGAGCGGCACCGCCCTGGTTCCCCTGTTCCTCGGCGCCGGCTGCTCGGACAACGTCATGGGCCCGGACGTCAGTGAACCGCCCGAGCCGACGCCTGAGCCGACGCCCGAGCCGCCGGCCGAGTCGCCACCGCCCGAGCCGCCGGCCGAGCCACCACCTGAAGATCCGGTCGACGTGATCGTGGTAGGCGCTGGTTTGTCCGGGCTGGTCGCCGCCTACGAATTGGTCCGTGCGGGGCACGATGTCCGGATCCTGGAAGCATCAAACGTGATCGGGGGCCGGGCACAGACGCTTCGGGAGCCCTTCGACAGCGGACTCATCGCCGAAACCGGCCCGGCCCGTATCCCGCCCAGCCATGATCTAACGCTCGGTTACATTGACCACTTCGGCATCGAGACCTCTCCCTTCTACACTCAGGAGGGTGAGTACCTCATCCTTTCCGATCAGGCGGTACGCCAACGGCTGACACCGGGCGAGTTCCTCGGAGGGCGGGAAACGTGGCTCAAGATACCGGCTGGGACCGATGCCTTGCCGATGGCCTTCGCCGCAGCGCTCGGAGACCGTGTGCTGACCAGCTCGCCGGTGACGAAAGTGGTGCGGGATGAGAACGGGGTGGTGGCCGTCTACGGGCCCGCCGGGCAGGAACTGAGGGGTAGCCGCCTCATCTGTACGGTTCCCCTCCCCGTCATTAACCGGATCGAGTTCGACCCGGCCCTCTCGGCTGAGAAGCTGGCGGCCTTCGAAGCCACATCCTACCAGGACGTCACCCGGGTTTACGTCCAGTATGCACAGCGTATCTGGGAAGATGACGGCTTGAACGGATGGGGGTTGTCCTATTTGGCGGGGTACCAGGAGGTCTGGCATCCCACCTGGAACCAGGAGGGGCCTCGTGGTATTCTGATGTCCTACATGTTCGGAGGCATGGCACGCGAAGTCGCGGCGATGGGTTCCGATGTCATCGTGCCCGACTTCATTGATCGCTATGAAGGCCTGTTCCCCGGCTCGCGCGAGGTTGCGGAAAAAGGTACCCATTTCGCGTGGGAGGATCAGCCCTGGATCGGGGCGGCCTTCGCCAATTACGATCCTCCGTACTCGGAGCACCCTGAACTGGCATCGCCCGAGGGCCCCATACACTTCGCCGGCGAGCACGCCTCGGGGAGTCGGGGTTGGATGCAGGGCGCCTTCGAGTCGGGCCTGCGGGCTGCTTCGGAGATCGATGCGACGGTCACCGGGGAACGTCGCGCCCGGGCGACCCTGGCCATCTCGCGGCGGCAGATGATGCGCCGTATTGCGGGCATCCCGAACGTGCCGGGGTGGCTGGTACCCTGAGCCGTTTGGGCCTTGACGCTCCTCTCCTGTCCGCCTACTTTTCCCCCATATCCGATCAGCCAGAACCCCACGAAGCACCCCGGAGGTCCGCATGTTCACCCCGGCTCAAATCGATCATTACAACCGCGAGGGATACGTCGTGTATCCGGATTTCATATCCGGGGACGATCTCACGGCCCTGAAGTCAGAAATAGACCGGGTTTCGGAAGGAAACACGAAGGCGAATCACGATGCCGCGCGCATGGAGATGGAACCCAACCAGGGACCGGACGGCACGCTGGTGCGGCGCATCTACGAACCGTGCACTTTCTATCAACCCTTCCGCGATTTCTCGGAATCGACCGCCCTGCTGGACTGCGTCGAACAGCTGTTCGGACCGAACCTGCTCTTCCACTACAGCAAGATCAACATGAAACCCCAGAACATCGGGTCCATCGTGGAGTGGCACCAGGACCTGTCCTACTACCCCCTGACCAACCGGGATTCGGTGTCCATCCTCTTCTACCTGGACGACACCTCCGAGGAGAACGGCTGCCTGAAGGTCATTCCCCGGCGCCACACAGAAGCGCTGATGAGCCACAGCACCGAGGGGTTCTTCCGGGGCAAAGTCACCGAGGAGGTGGACGATTCCGAGGCCGTGCTGCTGGAAGGCACCGGGGGCACGGCGATCTTCATGAGCGCCATGACGCCTCACGCTTCGGCCATCAACTCGTCGGACCGGCCGCGAAAGACCCTCATCCTCAGCTACCGCGCGGCCGACGCCTTCCCCATCCACTGCGGGGTCATGTCGGACAAGGTCGAGGCGCACAGCCGGCTGGTCCGCGGCGAACGGGCTTCACAGGCCCGCTTTACCATGACGGATTTCCCCATTCCGCGCTATGAAGACGAGGTCGCGTCGCTGTACGATCTGCAGGAGAGGTCGAGGAAGTCGGCGTGACTGAGGGGCCTACGGCAGGTCCACCTACGGCAGGTCCGCCTAAGGCAGGTCCGTGCTTCCCATGAGGTAGCGGTCCACTTCCCGGGCGGCGCCCCGGCCTTCGTGGATAGCCCAGACGACGAGGCTCTGGCCGCGACGGGCGTCGCCGGCCGCGAAGACGTTCTCCACGCTCGTGGCGTACTTCCCGTATTCGGCCTGGGCGTTTGACCGGGCGTCCCGTTCCACTTTGAGCTGCTCGATCACCGGATCTTCCGGACCGGAGAAGCCCATGGCCAGGAGGACGAGGTCGGCGGGCCACTCCTGCTCCGTGCCCTTCTTCGGACTGAAAGGCGCTCCGTTGCTGGGGACCGACCAGTCGAGGTCGATGGTGCGCAGGGCCTTGACCCGGCCCTGGCCGTCGTCGATGAACTCCACGGTGCTGGTGTCGTAGCGCCGGGGGTCGGCGCCGAAGAGGGCCTTGCCTTCTTCCTGGCCGTAATCGAGCTTGTAGACCACCGGCCACTGGGGCCAGGGGTTGCTCGGGGCGCGTTCGGGAGGCGGTTTGGGGATCACGTCGAACTGGTTCATCGTCTTGCAGCCGTGGCGAATAGCCGTTCCCACGCAGTCGGTTCCCGTATCGCCACCGCCCAGTACGATCACGTGCTTGTCCTTGGCCGAGATGTAGTTCCCGTCCTCGTGACCCGAATCCAGCAGGCTCTTCGTGTTCGCGTGCAGGAAGTCCATGGCGAAGTGGACGCCGTCCAAGCCGCGGCCCGGCGCGTTGCGCACGAAGTCGTTGGGATTGGTGGCGCCAGTGCAGATCACCACGGCGTCGTTTTCGTCCCGCAGGTCCGTCGCGGGCACGTCCCTGCCGATCTCGACGCCGGTCACGAACTCGACGCCCTCGGCCGTCATCTGGTCGAGGCGGCGCTGGACGACCTTTTCCTTGTCGAGCTTCATGTTCGGGATGCCGTACATGAGCAGTCCGCCGGGCCGGTCGGCCCGTTCGTAGACCGTCACGTGGTGGCCGGCGCGGTTGAGTTGGGCGGCGCAGGCCAGGCCGGCGGGCCCGGATCCGATGACGGCCACCTTCCTGCCGGTCCGCTTCGGCGGCGGCTCGGGCTGTATCCAGCCTTCCTCGAAACCGCGGTCGACGATGGCGCACTCGATACTCTTGATGGTGACCGGATCGGCGTTGATGCCGAGGACGCAGGAACCCTCGCAGGGCGCGGGGCAGACCCGCCCGGTGAACTCGGGGAAATTGTTGGTCTTGTGCAGCTGCTGGAGGGCTTCCTTCCAGTGGTTCCGGTAGACGAGGTCGTTCCAGTCGGAAATGAGGTTGTTCAGGGGGCAGCCCGACGCGCCGGGTCCTTTGCCCATCGGAACCCCGGTGTGGCAGAAGGGGATGCCGCAGTCCATGCAGCGGGCGCCCTGCTCCTGCAGCGAATCCACCGCCATGGGCAGGACGAACTCTTCCCAGTCGCCGACGCGTTCGAGGGGGTCCCGATAACCCGCCGTCCCCCGCTCGTACTCCATGAAGCCGGTTGTTTTGCCCATAAGTCCGTTAATCCGTAAATCTGGCCAGATCCCGGTCGCGACGTCCGCGCGCTAATCGCGGCCTTCGCGCTAATCGACGTTCCGCGCCAGCGACGCTCTGCACCGTCCGCGCGCTATCCCTTGCCGCCGTTGACGCCCACGGGGACGGCTTCGGGCACCGTCTCGGCGGGATGTCCGTTGGTCTCGGCTTCCTGCGCCGCTCGTTCCGCCATTTCCTTGAGCGCGCGGCGGTAGTCGACGGGCATGACCTTGACGAAGGCGTCCCGGAGTTCGGACCACCGGGCCAGCACATCCTCGCCCCGGTCGCTGCCGGTAAAGCGCACGTGGGCTTCGATCAGCCGCCGCACCTCGACGATGTCCTCTTCCTCGATCAGCGGCTCCAGGTCGACCATCTCCTGGTTGCACAGTCTGGGGAAGACGCCCTGCTCGTCGAGGACGTAGGCTACGCCCCCGCTCATGCCCGCGGCGAAGTTGCGGCCCACCGGACCGATGACGACTACGCGGCCACCGGTCATGTACTCGCAGCCGTGGTCGCCGACGCCTTCGACCACGGTCTCGGCGCCGCTGTTCCGCACGGCGAACCGTTCCCCGGCCCGGCCGCGGAAGTAGGCCTGCCCACCAGTGGCGCCGTAGAGGGCCACGTTGCCGATGATCACGTTCTCGGTGGGCACGAAGCTTGCGTTCTCGGGCGGGAAAATGGCCATGATGCCGCCGGACAACCCCTTGCCCGTGTAGTCGTTGGATTCGCCTTCCAGGAGGAAAGTGATGCCCGGCGCAAGAAAAGCGCCGAAGCTCTGGCCGGCCGACCCGTGCAGCCTGGCCCGGATCGTGTTCTCCGGCAGGCCTTCCTCGCCGTGCCTTCGCGACACCTCCGCGCTGAGCATGGCGCCCGCCGTCCGGTCGATATTGTGGATCGCGTGCCGCAGCACGACCGGCTGGCGATCCTCCAGGGCCTCGGTCGACAACTCGATGAGCCGCTGGTCGAGCTTCTTCTCCAGGCCGTGGTCCTGGCTCTGGCAGCAGTAGCGGGCCACGCGGTCGGGCGCTTCGACGGGCGCGAGCATCCGGGTGAAGTCCAGGCCCTTCGCCTTCCAGTGGTCGATGGCCTCACGCGTGTCGAGGCAGTCGGTGCGTCCAACCATCTCGTTCACCGTCCGGAAACCCAGTTGGGCCATCTGCTCCCGCATCTGCTCGGCGATGAACGTCATGAAGTTGATGACGTGCTCGGGCTTGCCCGTGAAGCGCTTGCGCAGCGCCTCGTCCTGCGTGGCCACGCCCACGGAGCAGGTGTTCAGGTGGCACTTGCGGAGCATGATGCAACCGCTCACCACCAGGGCGGCCGTGGCGAAACCGAACTCCTCGGCGCCCAGCATGCAGGCGATGACCACGTCGCGGCCCGTCTTGAGCTGGCCGTCGGTTTGCACGACGATGCGGCCCCGAAGGTCGTTCTGGACAAGCACCTGCTGGGTCTCGGCCACGCCCAGTTCCCAGGGCACGCCCGCGTGCTTCATGGACGATTCCGGCGAGGCGCCGGTGCCGCCGTCGTACCCGCTGATGAGGACCACGTCGGCCTTGCCCTTGGACACGCCGGCCGCCACGGTGCCCACGCCCACCTCGGCCACGAGCTTTACGTGGATGCGGGCGCGGTCGTTGGCGCTCTTCAGGTCGTGGATCAGCTGCGCCAGGTCCTCGATGGAGTAGATGTCGTGATGGGGCGGCGGCGAGATGAGCCCCACGCCGGGGGTCGACTTTCGCACGCGCGCGATCTCTTCGAAGACCTTGTGGCCCGGCAGCTGACCGCCTTCCCCGGGCTTCGCGCCCTGGGCCATCTTGATCTGAAGGTCCGTGGCGTTGACCAGGTAGTTGCTCGTCACCCCGAACCGGCCCGAGGCCACCTGCTTGATGGCGCTGTTCCGCCAATCTCCGTTCTCATCGGGATAGTAGCGGTCCGGGTCCTCGCCGCCCTCGCCCGAATTGCTCCGGCCGCCGATGCGGTTCATGGCGATGGCCAGCGTCTCGTGGGCCTCCTTGCTGATGGAGCCGTAGGACATGGCGCCGGTGGAGAAGCGCTTGACGATCTCCGAAGCCGGCTCCACCTCCTCGATGGGCACCGGTGGCTGCATCTGCCTGTAGTCGAAGAGGCCGCGCAGCGTGCCCAGCAGGCGCGTCTGGTCGTCGATCTGGTCCGTGTACTGGCGGAAGAGTGCATAATCGCCGGTACGCGTCGAAGTCTGTAGGAGCGCTATGGTCTGGGGGTTGAAGAGATGGTGCTCGCCGTCGCTACGCCACTGGTAGTATCCCCCCACGTCCAGGGTATGGCCGTTCGCCACGGGACGTTCGGGATAGCCGTGGTGGTGATGCTGGCGATACTCCGCTTCGATCTCGGGCAGCCCGATGCCCTCGATGCGGGACGCGGTCCACGTAAAGTACTTGTCGATGACCGACTGCTTCAGGCCGATGGCCTCGAAGATCTGTGCGCCGTGATAGGATTTGATGGTGGAGATGCCCATCTTGGACATGGTCTTCAGGACGCCCTTGCACAGGGCATTGATCACGTTCTCCCGCGCCTTGTCCGCGCCGGCCACGCCAGTCGGGCTGGCCGCGCCGGCCGGGCTGGCCGGCGGTTCGATCAGGCCGTCGATGCTCATCCATTCCACCGTTTCGAGGGTCAGGTAGGGATTGATGGCATTGGCACCGTAACCGATGAGCAGGCAGAAGTGCATGACCTCCCGCGGCTCGCCCGATTCCACGACGATGGCCGCGCTGGTCCGCAGTCCTTCTCGTATGAGATAGTGATGCACGGCGGCGGTGGCGATCAGGCTCGGGATCTGGATCCAGTCCGGTCCGACTTTCCGGTCCGACAGAATGAGCAGCGTAGCGCCCCGTTCCCGGATGGCCCGGCCCGCCTCGCGGCACAGCTCGTCCACGGCGGCCTCGAGGGCGCCTGTCGACCGCTGGAACACCGCAGGAAGCGTTTCCGATTTCAGCCCGGGAAGGTCGAGTTCCCGGATGCGGGCGAGTTCCCCGTTCGTCAGCACCGGGCGGGGAATCCGGAGTTGCCGGCAGTGATCGGGCGTTTCGGCGAAGAGGTCCTGCTCGGGACCGATCGAGGTGTCCACGGACGTGACCAGTTCTTCGCGGATGGCGTCCAGGGGGGGATTGGTAACCTGGGCGAACAGCTGCTTGAAGTAGTGGAACAGCAGTTGCGGCTTGTTGGACAGAACGGCGATCGGCGCGTCGTTGCCCATGGACCCCACGGGTTCGTACCCATGGGCCGCCATGGGACCGATGAGGATCTTGAGCTCCTCGCTGGTATATCCGAAGGCCCGCTGCCGTTCCTCCAGCGTCGCCAGGTCGAGTGCGGGCACATCGTCCGGCTCCGGCAGGTCGTCCAGACTCGCCATGTGCTCGTTCAGCCAGGCGCGATAGGGCTTGCGCGAACTGATCTCGTGCTTGATCTCGTTGTCGGTGACGATGCGGCCGCGGATCGTGTCGATCAGGAACAGGCGTCCGGGCTGCAGCCGCCCCCGCGTGAGGATCCGTTCGGGCGGGATATCCAACACGCCGGCTTCTGACGCGCCGACGACGAAATCATCCTTCGTCACCACGTACCGGAAGGGCCGCAGTCCGTTGCGGTCCAGGGTCGTGCAGATGCGGTCCCCGTCGCACGCCGCGATGAGGGCGGGACCGTCCCACGGTTCCATGAGGCAGGCATGGTATTCGTAGAAGGCCTTCTTCTCGTCCGACATGGACTCATGATTCTCCCAGGCTTCCGGGATCATCATCATGAGGGCGTGGGGCAGCGACCGTCCCGTGGAGACCAGCAGTTCCAGCGCATTGTCGAACCCGGCCGTGTCGCTGGCGCCTTCGCGGATGATCGGGCTCAGCTTGGCCATGTCGTCGCCGAACAGCGGCGATGCGAAGAGCGCTTCCCGGGCGCGCATCCAGTTCTGGTTCCCCCGGATCGTGTTGATTTCGCCGTTGTGGCAGAGCAGCCGGTAGGGATGGGCGAGGCGCCACGACCCCAGCGTGTTCGTGCTGTACCTGGAATGGACCAGGGCCAGGGACGTGACGATGGACTCGTCGGACAGGTCGCGGTAGAAGGAGTCCAACTGGTCGGCCCGAAGCAGTCCCTTGTAGACGATGGTCTTGCTCGAAAGGCTGGCGATATAGAAGTCGTCGCGGTTGTCCTCGGGGAGCTTCGCGTCGACGGCGTTTTCGATGACCTTGCGGATGACGTACAGCTTGCGCTCGAAACGGTCCTGATCGGATACCTGCTCGCCGCTTCCGATGAAAAACTGCCGGATCAGCGGGGAAACCTGGGTCGCCAGTTCCCCGGCCTGGGAGAAATCCACCGGCACGTCGCGCCACCCCAGGAACACCTGGTCTTCCTCCCAGACGGTCTTCTCGATCGCCCGCTCGCACCACCGGCGGTGTTCGGCGCCCCTGGGCAGGAACACCATGCCCACGGCGTACTGGCCCGCTTCCGGCAGAGAAATGCCTGAGAGTCTGCATTGCCGCTTGAAGAAGTCATGGGGAAGCTGGAACAGCAGGCCCGCGCCGTCACCGGTGTGGGGATCGCATCCGCAGGCGCCGCGATGCTCCAGGTTGACCAGCACACGGATGGCGTTGCGTATGATGGCGTATGATTTCTCGCCGCTCAGATTCGCCACGACACCCACGCCGCACGCGTCGTGCTCATAGGCCGGATCGTAGAGACCCCGGGGTTTTTTCATATAAAGATCGCCCCTTTTTCGCATCCTTTCGGTTGCGAAAATCGAATACGGGAACGCGATTTCCAGTTTCTCAATTCAAACCGGAGTACTGGAATACCGTTGATTCGCAATAACAGACACGGTTTCTTGAAGGAGGAAAAAGAGAGGATAGTCCGTTATTCGCACTTGTACCAAATTCCGGTTGAAACCCTGTATATAACCTGTGCGATCAACTAAGTAAAGTAGAAAATGCACCGCTCCACCGAGAAAATGACCGTGAACATGCACTCCTCTGTCACACGTCATTGCCCACCCAGCAAGGCCTTTGATGGGTCCTTTCCATGAGTATTCGCCCCCTCACCGACCTCGAACTGCACGGCCGGCGCGTACTCGTTCGCGTGGACAACAACGTGCCGCTCGACGAAGCGGGCAACATCACCGACGACACGCGCATCCGGGCGTCGCTCCCCACGCTGAGGCACATCCTGGACCACGGTGGCCGGGCCATCCTGATGACCCATCTCGGACGGCCGAAAGGGGTCACGGAGAACCTGCGGGTACGGCCGGTGGCGGACCGGTTGTCCGAACACCTGGGCCAATCGGTCGGCTACGTGCGGGGGACGGTCGGACCGGCGGCTGAGCGCGCGGTAGCAGACCTGGCGAACGGCGAATGCCTCCTGCTCGAGAATGTCCGGTTTAACGACGGGGAGACCCGGAACGATCCGGACTTCGCACGCGAACTAGCTGCGCTGGGGGAGGTCTATGTGAACGACGCCTTCGGTACGGCCCACCGCGCCCACGCATCCACCGAGGGCGTGGCGCGGCTGCTACCCGAACGCGCGGCCGGATTCTTAATGCAGAAGGAGCTGGACTACCTCTCGGGAGCGATCGAAAACCCGAAAGGGAAGCTCGTTGTCATTCTCGGCGGGGCCAAGGTATCGGACAAGATCGGGGCGACGCGACGGTTCATCGAGATCGCCGACGCGCTGATCATCGGGGGCGGCATGGCCTATACCTTTCTCGCAAGCCGCGGCGAGGCCATTGGAAAGAGCCTGCTGGAGGATGATCGACTGGGATTCGTGTCAGAGATCCTGGATCAGTCCGCCGACCTGGGCAAACAGATCCTGCTGCCCGTGGACCATGTTGTCGCCGACTCAATCGACTCCGGTGAGACTGCGCTGCATGTCGATCAGATCCCCGACGGATCGATGGGCCTCGATATCGGAACGGAATCCCGTCGCCAGTTTGCCGAGGCCATTGGCGAAGCGGGTACTATCCTCTGGAACGGTCCCATGGGCGTCTTCGAGATCGGGGCGTTCGCGGGGGGCACGCGGAAGGTCGCTCACGCCATCGCGGACGCTACCGGCCGGGGAGCTGTTTCCATCATCGGGGGCGGTGATACGGCGGCGGCCGTCAACGCCCTCGGTCTCGCCGGACGCATGAGCCACGTATCCACGGGTGGCGGTGCCTCGCTTGAGCTACTGGAGGGCAAGGTGCTTCCGGGGGTCAGCGTGCTGGAGCAGGGATGAGTCAAGAAATCGAAATGCCTTCCAACGTCGAACAACAGTAGTCAATACATCCTGACTTTCGCGCTCTCATATGAAGGGTTCTAGTTCAATGATTGAGAAAAACGCATTCTCGCTACGCATATTCTTCCCTTCCGGTGATCCTGAAGGGTTGCGTTTCATCACTAAACCCCTGTGGACAGGCCAAGGTATTCTGTTTCCCCGTGCAAGCTTCGACGAGGTTCGAACATTGGAAGAGCTTGAGACCTCTGGCGTCTACATTCTCTGGGAACACGTACCGCAAGGATACCTGCCCAGAGTTTACATCGGTGAAAGCGACAGTCTGAAGACGCGCCTGAACCATCACCATAACAACAAGGACTTCTGGACGCACTGCGTGGTATTTTTCAGCAAGGACAAGTTTCTGGATAAAGCAAACATCCGCTATCTGGAGGCACGATTGGTAGAACTGGCAGAGGATGCAAAACGATGCGAGTTGGCTGGCGTCGCAGTGCCAAAGGTTCCCACCCTCGATCTGGCTGACCGAGCCGACGCCGAATCGTACTTGCGCGATATGCTGTTGTGCCTGCCGGTGATTGGTATTCAGTTCTTCGAGAAATCGGGCAAACCAGGTAAAATCACCAACATCCTGCACCTTAGCGGGAAAGGAGTCGAAGCAAGAGGATTTGAGGGATCAAGCGGGTTCACGGTACTGGCGGGTTCTCAAGCCGTTAAAGAAACTGTGCCGACAATGCCAGGTCACCTTTTGGAGATCAGGCGCGACCTTCAGAAGAAGGGGGTTCTCGAAGAGGCGGGTGCAATCTTCGAATTCGGACAAGACTACCCGTTCGGTTCACCTTCCGCGGCAGCTGGAGTCATTTTGGGACGAAGTGCAGGCCCCAAGGAATGGAAGAAAAAACGCCCGCGCTGATCGGCGTTTACCAATCCTACCGGCCGATTCCGGCCTCCGACAGCGAACAAGCAAGCATCAATTCCCTATAAAACTGATGCCCCCGAGATTATCCGGATACCTGCCGAAATGCTGGGGTATGATCTCGTAGGAACGCCAGGCCCGTTCCACGGCGTAACGAGGCGTACCAATCCTGGTGGCGACCGGCCCTGCGATGGGTTCGATCACCGTGGTGTTGCCGCGAAAATCGGTAACGCGGACCTTGATCTCGCCTCTTTTCATCGGCGTGTCTGTGGTCAGTACCAAGTGCAGGCGACGGAACTGGCTAAATCGCTGGCCATAAATGGTGCCTCTCAGGTTGACCTTGATCCCTTCGGGCGTCTTTTCCTGGATGATCTCTAATTCCTCTGGCAGCGCGAGCACCTTGCAGCCTTCGAGGTTCGGAGAAATGAATTCCACGCTCGTCAGGTGCTCGGCGTTCTTGGTCTCGACGGTGTAACGCCAGTTATTGGGGCCGGCCGGCATGACCGATACCGCCACCAGGTCCTTGGATACCACGAGTGCAGGTCTGCGAGCGGCGCATCCGACTACGGTAAGCAGAACGAAGGTCGCCATGACTGCAATGACGGTGATGCTTCGGGTACCGGGAAGAGACATGTTGCACCTCCGGAATGTGACGCCTTGTAAGCCCTTATCACGTTTTAAATCCCAATAAAATATGCCTTCTCCAATACACTCCTACCTGGTGAAACGGGCGATTCGGGACGTATCACCTCTCTATCGCTGTCCGGTTCCATCTACTTACGCGCCCCGCCTCTTTCTTCTTCCTTCAAACGATCCCCGGTCTGCTGACGTACGACGATCTCGGCCGCAGTGCGCTGGTCCATGTTCCTCAGTGCGTCGGTCGTACCAATGAAGAATATCGTCGCACTGCCGCCGCCACGGCGCGGGGAGCGTGCCAGTCGGAAGAGTCCGTAGCAGATGACCAGAATCCCGCAAATAGCAAGCAGAGGGGCCAAGTGTGGCTGAATCAGCGACACTAGATCATTCGTAACCGTCTGGATCAAAGTCAGCCGACCTTCCTGCGGTACGACCGCTTGTCATCCTCGTTAGTTTCAAAGCGTGGCAGATACTGTATGTTTAATCCTAGCTTCTGAGCACTCACATTGGTTAGACGCTGTGGGGCACGGGAAGTTTCCGGTTTCGACCCCGATCGGGCTACCGATGAGCCACCGAAACCGCCCGATCGATCAGGCCGCCGGCTTGCCCCGGCCCTCCGCGATCTTCCTGCGCCCCGGCCTGAAGTACGCCTGCAGGGCCTCCAGGAAACTCCGTGCCGCCCGCGATAAATACCGCCCCTTGAGGTAGATCGCCCCCATTTTCTGGCGGGGACGGTTTCGGAAATCCCCGATCGTGACCTGTGCGAGCGTGCCGTTCTCCAGTTCCTCCTGGATGGCGATGGAGGGGACGATGGACAGGCCCGCCTCGATCCGCACGAAGTGCTTGATGACCTCGATCGAACTGAGCTCCATGGCGACGTCGAGCTGTACCCGAGACTTCTCGCACAGATCGTCGATCAGCCGCCGCGAGGCGCAGTGCTGGTCGAGCAGGATCAGCGGATACTGCTCCATGTCCTTGAGATGCACGGTCCGCCGTTTCGCCAGGGGGTGGTCCGGCGGCGTGATCAGCACGTCGTGGCGGGAGAACAGGGGGATCGCCTCGATCTCCCGGGGCAGGTAGGCCAGCGTGACCACGCCGAGATCCACCTCGCCGTCCACCACGGCCTGGATGGTCCGCAGCGACGTGGCGTTCTTCACGACAATGTCGATGCCGGGATAGCGGTCCTGGAAGGATTTGAGGATGGCCGGCAGGCGGTAGCAGCCCGTGGTGTCCGACGTGCAAAGCACGAGACGGCCAGCCTCGAGCCGGTCCAGGTCCTCCAGTTCCTGCACGGCCTCTTTCATCAGCCCTTCCATCTCGCTCACGTACTTGAGCAGCACCTTGCCGGCCTCGGTGAGCGCGAGATGCCGGGTCGTCCGGTGGAATAGCGGCTGGCCGATTTCGCCCTCGAGCTTGGCCACCTGGATGCTCACGGCGGACTGGGACCGGAAGAGGGCTTTTGCCGCGAGTGAAAAGCTTCCGTGACGGGCCACGGCATGAAAGGCGACGGCTTGATCGTAGGACAGGTTCATTTATTTATCCACGTAATAGCGCGTATTTAAATTATTAATTTGACTAATATATCTTAGCCGGTATTATGTCAAGGCAAAATCGGCGGGATGATGTATATTGATAGACTCGAATGCGCAGTCGCCTGTTGACACAGATATCGAGCCGTCGATTGAAGCGGAAATGGATCAGCACAACCTCGGATCACCGTACCGGGATGCCGAACGGGGAAAGGGTTCCTCAAACGGTTTCCCACGGAGGACATAAATGGCGCAAATAGCCTCTACCGTATCTCACAGTCTCAAGGAATACCGTCTTCTGCCACGCCTTACGCAGGCCGACGCGAACGCCCAGCTCGCGTCCCTGGAGACGCGCCTCTGCCGGCAGGGAGACGGCTACCTGGCGCTGCGCACGCCCTTTCTCAGCGCGGCCATGCAGGCGGTCACCAGCGTGGAGATGGCCATCGCCATGGCCCAGTTGGGCGGCATGGGCGTGTTCGCCGTGAGCCAGACCATCGAGGAACAGTGCGGAAAGATCGACGCGGTGAAGCGGTTCAAGGCCGGGTTTCAGACCGATATCGTCACGCTGTCGCCGGAGCAGTCCATCGGCGAGGTGATCGGCATCATGAACGATACCGGCTACCATACCTTCCCGGTGACGGATACAGGCGTCTTTCACGGCAAGCTGGTGGGCGTGATCACGGACAAGGACTTCGACGAGCGGTACGATCATGGCCTGCGGGTGGGCGACCGCATGAAGACCGACGTGCAGACCGGCGCCGAGGAGGACGACCTGAAGACGGCGAACACGCGGATGATCGAGTACGGTCGCGGTTTCCTGCCCATGGTTTCTTCCGAAGGGACGCTGGTGTCAGTGGTGTTCAAGCGGGACCTCGACAAGCATATTCGCCATCCCCATTCCACGGAGGACGCCCAGAAGCGCCTCGTGGTTGGTGCCGCCGTATCGACCCATCCCGAGGACCGGGAGCGGGTGGAGGCGCTGATCGAGCACCAGGCCGACGTGATCGTCATCGACGCCTCCGACGGCCATACCGAGTACCAGGGCGAGACCCTGAAATGGATCAAGTCCCACTACGACATCCCGGTGATCGCCGGGAACGTGGTGACGCGGGAGGGGTTCGACTACCTGGCCGCCAGCGGCGCGGACGCCGTCAAGATCGGCATGGGCATCGCCTCGGGCTGCACGACGCAGATGGTGAAGGCCACCGGCCGCGGCCAGGCCACTTCCATCCAGGAAGTCGCCTCGGCCCGCGACGCGTGGGCAGAGAACTCAGGTGACTATCTGCCCCTCGTGGCGGACGGCAGCATCCAGGGTCCTGCGGACATGCTCGTCGCGCTGTCGCTGGGCGCCGACACGCTCATGATGGGCAATCTCCTGGCGCGGTTCACCGAGAGCCACGGCGAACTGGTCCGCAACGCGGCCGGGGACCTGGTCAAGGAATACTGGATGGAAGGCAGCCGGAAGGCCTTCAACAACCGGCGCTACGCGCAGCTCGCCAGCACCTTTTTCGAGGAAGGCATCGTGGGCCAGGTGCCCCACGCGGGGTCGGTCTACGACAAGCTGCCCATCGTCATGCAGATGCTCAAGTCGGGCATGGCCACGGCGGGATGCGCCACCATCGAGGCGCTGCACCGGGACGCCGTCCTGGAACTGCAGTCCAACGTGTCCCTCGACGACAGCGGCGTGCACGACATGTCCGCCATCCAGTCCATACAGGAGTTCGGGATCACCTGATAGATCACCTGAAAACGAGGCGCGATGAAAGTCGTTTTCTTCGATTTATTCGAAACGCTGATCACCGAGAAGACAAAAAGCGCTTTCCAGTCGAGATCCCCAAACTACGTGAAGCTGCGTACCACGCGGGAACGGGTGGTGCAGTGGTGGGAGGATTTCGGCGAGCGTGTGATGACCGGCGGGTTTTCGAACTGCCTCGCCAAGTTCCTGCACATGCGGGATGCAGTCGGCTCACCGGTCTCGGACCGGGAACTCGGAGAAATCGCCCGGGAATACGAACTGTGGAAGAGCCGGGTCATATCCGAAGTGGATCCCGGAGTGGTGGAGATGCTGGGCGAAGTCAGGGCCCTGGGGCTCGACATCGGAATCATCAGCAACGCCATGCCCTGGGAAGCGCTGGCATGGAACACCTGTCCGCTTCGGGATCACGTGGACGAAGTCGTTTTTTCCTGTGAAGTCGGATTGATGAAGCCGGACAGGAAGATCTACGATCTCGCCTGCGCGCGCATGGGTGTCCGGCCGTCCGATGCGTTTTTCGTCGGGGATGGTGGCTTTGACGAACTGCGTGGCGCCGCAGCCACCGGCATGACGGCGATCCAGGCGGCCTGGTACCTGCGGCAGGAAGTGGGCTGGCCCTGGGACCATCCCCTGCACCGGGCGGAGTCGATGGAAAGCCTGCCGTCCATGTTGAATTAGCCCGATGTCCTTAACGGCTGCCCTTTACTTATGAAATTACCCAGGAGTCTTGCCGCTGAACAGTTCGGGTATGTGTTCCGGTGTGACAAAAGTGGTGAGTTCATCAGCAAGAAGGTCGAATTCGTCTGCATGTAACCACCGGTATGTGAAGATACAATCGGTGTCTCCATCCCCGCCTGTGACCCTGTGAGACCATTGATCTGGGGTATGGTTCGGAGCAAGAAGTAGAAAGTCATGTCTTTCGACATGTGACCGAATGAACTCTTTGTAGTAAAGGTGTACGCCTAGTTTGCGAAGTAGTTTCAGTCGTTCTAGGCCTGATTCTTCATAAAGCTCGCGATACATGGCTTTTTCAGGTGTTTCACCTGAATTGAGGTTTCCGCCTGGTAATCGCAGAGGAGGCGGATTTACAAGACTCGGGGCATAGCCCGAAAGAGCGAGAAGTCGGTACCCCGAATCATCCGGCCTAAGTACAAGCGCGAAGGCTTTGTATGTCAGCTTATCAGATATGGTATAGTTTCCGTGTTAATCCGTGTTAAAGTGAATAGAACCCGAAAGAACGAACGTCTGGAGCAAAAGTAGTTTGATTGGTCGCCTTTGTCGGCTGGAAACAACCTGTCCATCACCGGACCACGCCATGACCATTCCCCAGCTGAAACGCAAACTGCGTCAGCTCAAGCAGACCGAGTGCCGCATCCGGTTCAGGAACCGCCCGCGGGAGGAACACCAGTCGCTGGTCTGGGATGCCTTCTTCTCCACGCGGTCCGCGGACGATGACCAGGTCGCCTATACGCTGAACCGGCTGGCGAGTATGGACCACGAGGAGATCAAGAAGGTCTACGAGGGCTTCTTCTACCGCGTTTACTTCCAGTATTTCAAGGAACACGGCCTGTCCATGGCCGACGCCTACGATCCGGGCTTGCTCTCCCTCCTCGGCTTACCGCCCTACGCGACTTTCCAGGACATCAAGCGGCGGTACCGGGAACTGGCCCTGGTCCACCACCCGGACCATGGCGGCGATCATGACGCCTTCATCGAGGTCGTGGACGCCTACGAGCGGCTGACGGACAAGGGCCGTCCTTGATATTTCCACAGGAGTTTTCCTCATGAAAACCGTACCCTGTCCCGTCTTACTCTTCGGGATGCTGATCCTTCTCCTTCTGCCCGCAACGGTCCTCGGCCAGTCCAACGCCGACGCGCGGTACATCGTGGAGCACTATGACAAGATGGAGCGCTACGTGCCTATGCGCGACGGGGCGAGGCTGTTCACTTCCATCTACGTGCCGAAGGACGATGCACGGACCTATCCCATCCTGCTGCAGCGCACGCCCTACAGCGTGGCGCCCTACGGGGCGGCGTACAGGACGCGGATCGGCCCGTCTATGCTGTTCGCCCGCGACGGGTACATCATCGTCTACCAGGACGTACGCGGCCGCATGATGTCGGAGGGGGAATTCGAGGCCGTGCGCCCTCATAACCCGGACAAGGCGTCGGACGCCGACATCGACGAGAGCACCGATACCAACGATACGGTCTCCTGGCTGCTTGAAAACGTGCCCAATCACAACGGCCGAGTGGGGGTATGGGGCATCTCGGCGCCGGGCTTCTACGCCACCCACGCCCTGATCGACGCCCATCCCGCCGTGAAGATCGTTTCGCCCCAGGCGCCGGTGACCGACTGGTGGATCGGCGACGACCGCCACCACAACGGCGCGTTCCAGCTGCAGGCGAGTTTCAGTTTCCTGTCCTTCTACGGCCAGCCGCGTCCCGCGCCCACGACCCGGCGGGCCACAGGGTTCCGGGATTACGGCACACCGGACGGCTACCAATGGTACCTGGATCTCGGGCCCCTGTCGAACATCAACGAGAAATACCTGCACGGGGAGAACAAGATCTGGAACGCCATGATGGAGCATCCGGACTACGACGAGTTCTGGCAGGCCCGCACGCCGCTGCCCCACCTGAAAGACGTGAAGCCGGCGGTGCTCGTGGTGGGCGGGTTCTTCGACGCCCAGGACCTGTACGGCCCGCTGAAGACGTACGCCGCCGTGGAGGACAACAACCCGGGCATCGTGAACCACCTCGTCATGGGACCGTGGTGGCACGGTGGGTGGGCGCGGGGCAGCGGCCTGCGATACCAGGACATCTATTTCGAGCAGCCCACGGCGGCGCATTACCGCGAAGCCATCGAACTGCCCTTATTCAACCACTACCTGAAGGACGGTCCCGACCCGCAGTTGCCTGAGGCCAGCATCTTCGTCACGGGTTCGAACAAGTGGCACGCCTTCGACCGCTGGCCGCCCAGGGAAGCGCGCGAAGCGAACCTCTATCTGGCGCCCGGCGGCGGCCTGTCCTTCGACCGGCCGACAGGCGCGGGCGACTACGCCGAATACGTCAGCGATCCCGCGAAACCCGTGCCCCACACCTCCCAGGTCGTCATCAACCGGGACGACCGGTACCTCATCCAGGACCAGCGGTTCGCGGCAACAAGGACCGACGTGCTGGTCTTCGAGTCCGATGTGCTGGAGGAGGACGTCACCGTGGCGGGCGATCTGTTCGCCAACCTGTACGTGACCACGACGGGGGAGGACGCCGATTTCATCGTCAAGCTGATCGACGTGTATCCTGATACGGCGCGCTATGTGGGCGAGAACCCCATGAATGTCAAGATGGGCGGGTTCCAGCTCATGGTGCGGGGCGAGGTCATGCGGGGCCGGTACCGGAACAGTTTCACCCATCCCGAGCCCATGAGGCCGGGCAGCGTCACGCGAATCGAATTCGACATGCAGGACGTCGCCCACACCTTCAAGGCGGGGCACCGCATGATGGTGCAGGTGCAGAGCACGTGGTTCCCCATGGTGGACCGCAATCCCCAGACCTGGGTGCCGAGTATCTACGACGCAAAGGAAGAAGACTACCAGGCGGCCACGCACCGGGTGTACTTCTCGCGGAGCGCGCCTTCACACCTGAAGATGAAGCTGCTGGAGTGATGGGTCCCCGGGCTGGCGGTGAGAGGCGGCTAGGAATCTGCGGTCCGGTGATGGTCGCGCACCACCCGAGGCGGCCCGTCAGACGAAATTGAATCCGTACCATGGTAGCTGGAGCGGGAATACACGCTCCAGCGCGGTCCGGATCGGTCCGGGAGGCACGGTCTTGAGGGGGTCCGGATCGGGCGGCACCACGCCGAAAACGAGGGCGCCCAAATCGCCCGTCGCGATCGGATGCGCCTGGCCGTCGCTCTGGAACGATACCGACGTCCCGGAAACATCCCACGCCAGCGTACCCCGACCCAGCACATCCGATACATAGTCTTCGAATACCTGCAGCAGCCGTTCAGGTTGGAGGACGAGTACCGTGCCCGTGAACCCCTGGGGCGCCGCGGTCACGCCGTGGGGCCGTAGCAGGGAGGCCAGTTCGATGTCTGACGCCGTAGTCACGATTTCGAGGTAATCCACACCATAACGGTCATACAGGCAAGGGAGCGCGCGCAACAGTGCGGACCGCGAGCCCGCGACCTCGGCCAGCCTGGCCCTGCGGGCTTCGTCTTCCCGGTCGGGCCGGCGTTTCTGGATGCCCGTATAGGCCACCGGACGGCCTTCCTCGCGAATCACCACCGTCTCCCCGTCTCGGTCGCAGATCCATGCGGCGTCGACCGCCATCCGCAGATCGGCCGTCGATCGCACGTATCGGCTGGGCTCCTCCGCGTACAGCCGCGTCATTTCGTGCAGGTCCTCGGGGCCCGCCTGTTGGATGTCCGTGTCGCCCGCGGTCACGCGATCACCGGCGGCTGTGTCCTCACCGGCGGGCAGCGTGTCCCTGGGGACGGAGAATAGGGCGTACTGGCCGATACGCTTCGCGCCAAGTCGGGTATACAGTCCCCTTCCGCCCGATATGGGCATGAGCACGGCGTCCTGTTCGACGGCCTTGCGGACCGCCGCTTCCATCAACCGCGTCGCCAGTCCCTGTCCCCGGTACGATTCATAAGTCGCCACCGCGCCGATGCTCATGGTGGACATCCGGCATCCGAGCACGGAGATGTCCCGCGTCAACGCGCCCACGTGGGAGACCACGACACCCTCGTCGACCATAACGAAGAGCTGATCGAAGTTCTCCGGCGCAAAGAGCAGCGGATACTGCTCCTCCATGCGACCCACGCCATCGCCGCGGAAAACGGTATTGACCAGGGTGCAGAGCGAATCGAACTCCTGCGCCTTCAGTCCCCTCGGGCCTTCCATCTACTGACTCCTGTCGTTGTTACGATGCTTTGAAAACCGGTCCACGCTCTATATATTTCCGATAGAATGAGGTGTCAAGCACGAGGCGGCGTACACGGGCGACATACAGACGCGGCGTACAGACCATGTTCATTTCCGAGATCTTTCATTCCATCCAGGGCGAGGGCCTGTTGACCGGCGTCCCCTCCGTCTTCATCCGCACCTCGGGATGCAACCTGCGGTGCCGCTGGTGCGACACCCCCTACACGTCTTGGTCGCCCGAAGGCGAGGAGCGGCCCGTGGATGAAATCATGGCGGACATCGCCGGTTTTCCCTCCCGTCACGTGGTGATCACGGGCGGCGAACCGCTCCTCATGAAGGATCTGCCCGAACTGACCAGTATACTCGGCGACGCGGGATATCACGTGACCATCGAGACCGCGGGCACCGTGTACGCCGACCTGCGTTGCGACCTGGTCTCACTCAGCCCCAAATTGTCCAATTCCACGCCCTGGAATGAGGAAGACGGCAAATTCGCCCCGAACCACGAGAAACTGCGGATCAACCTGCCCGTCCTCGACCGGTTCATGGCGGCCTACTCCTACCAGTTGAAGTTCGTGGTCGACCGCCAGGAAGACCTGGATGAAGTCGAATCGCTCGTCGCGGACCTGGACGACGTGGACCGCAACCGGGTGCTCCTCATGCCCCAGGGGCGGACGGCCGGGGAGTTGAGCAGTCGCGGGGTGTGGGTCGCCGAGGCTTGCAAATCCCGCGGCTTCCGATACTGCCCGCGGGTACATATCGACCTCTACGGGGACACCCGCGGGACCTGACGCCATCCCATTTCTCGCTTGTCCGCGGGACGCCTGCGACGTAGACGCCCGCCCATTTCTCGCTTGTCCGCGGGCCGCCTGAGACATATCTTGTGCCGTTGGTTTGATACCGATCGGATGGATACGTCAGGCCCTCAACACGGAGCGGGTATGAACGACCATGGCAGGGACTGGGAACGGGGTCTCGTGAGTTATCCCGACCCCAATGTGGAGATCATCGACGACCGTTTCAAGCCCTACGTGCTGCACACGGCCGGGATCGAGCGGCTGTTCACCGGGACGCGGTGGTCGGAAGGCCCCGTATGGATCGGCGACGCCCGATGCCTGGTATGGAGCGACATCCCTAACAACCGTATGCTGCGCTGGGACGAAGAGACCGGTGCGGTGACCGTTTTTCGCAAACCGTCCAATAACACCAACGGCAACACGCGGGACCGCGAGGGGCGGCTGGTCTCCTGCGAGCACGACACCCGGCGGGTGACGCGCACGGAACACGACGGAACGATCACCGTGCTGATCGACCGGTTCGACGGCAAGCCGCTCAACGCGCCGAACGACGTGGTGGTCCATTCCGACGGCTCGGTCTGGTTCACCGACCCCGGATACGGCATCCTGATGAACTACGAAGGGCACAGGGCCGAATTCGAACAGCCCACCCGGGTGTATCGACTGGACCCGGTCACGGGCGGCGCGACCGTCATCGCCGACGACTTCATGCGTCCCAACGGGCTCTGCTTTTCGCCCGACGAATCACGTCTATACGTTGTAGACACAGGCGCTTCCCACGACCCCGATGGTCCCGCCCATATCCGGGTGCTGGATATTGACGGTACCCTCGTCACGAATTCCCGCGTATTCACCGACATGAAACCGGCCTCCTCCGACGGCATCCGGACCGACGTGGACGGCAACCTGTGGGCCGCCTCCGGCTGGGGCGGACCGGACACGAACGGCGTGATCTGCTTCTCCCCGGAAGGCGAGCGACTGGGCATGATCCATCTGCCCGAGCCCTGCGCCAATCTGTGTTTCGGCGGGGTGAAGAAGAACCGCCTGTTCATGGCCGCTAGCCAGTCCCTGTACGCCCTCTACGTCGAAGCCCAGGGGGTGCAGCAACCGTGACGCGTCTACAGGCCCCCAATAACGAATCCATGCTCATCTTCGACTTCGACGGGGTCCTGCTGAACTCCGTCGTGGAGATGTCGATCACGGCCTACAATGCGGTCACCGGCGGACTGGCCACTTCTCCGGACGATCTGCCCGGCAACGCGGCGGCGCTCTTCGTGACCAACCGGTACCACGTCCAGCCGGCCGGCGACGCGATCAACCTGATGGCCTGGTGCGTGGAATACGCCGGCCTGCCCGGTAACCACCGGCTGGATCCGGCGGAGTACCGGGCGATCCGCGAATCGTCGGACGTTCCCTTGAAGGCGCGCACGGTCCGGTTCTTCGCGGCCCGGAAGCGTTTTGTCGCCCACGATCCCGTGCAGTGGCCGTCGCTCAACACGGTCTACCAGCCGGTCTGGGACGAATTGAAGGGGGTGGACGCCGAAGGGATCGTGATCCTGACCAACAAGAACCGGGAGGCCACCGTGACCCTGTGTCACCACTTCGGGCTGGCCGTTCTACCGGAGAACGTATACGCGGGCGATCACGGGACCAACAAGATCGAGAACCTGGAGGCGATCCAGGCGCGGTTCGGCCGGGAGCGGTACGGGTTCGTCGACGATTCCATCGGCAACCTGGAGGAACTCGACGCCCATTTCAACGCCGGGGAACTCGGTAACGCCGATGGGTCCGGTAACACCGGTGAGCCCGGTAACGCCGGTGAGCACGGCAACGCCGGTGAGCCACTGCTCGAGCTGATGCTGGCTTCCTGGGGGTATATCGGACCGGACGACCACGCGCTGGCCCGCCGTGCCGGTTACGCCATCCTCGACCAGGCCGGCCTCATCGCACGCATCGCGTCGATGAAGGGCGTCGGAATGGAAAACCCATGAACCGCGGACCGGACAGCAAACCCGGAAGTGCGCTCGAGGTCATCGATCGACTCCCGGAACTACGCGCCCTCGTAGTCGGCGACGTCATGCTCGACGTCTACGAGTTCTGCCGGACGCGGGACAGCAAGCCCATCGATTCGGAGAAGGCGGGAAAGCGGGCCTACCAGGCGCAGGAGACGATCAAGGTGCTGGGCGGCGCGGGCAATGTGGCCGCCAACCTAGCGTCCCTGGACGTAAGAACCACCCTCGTGGGCGTGACGGGCGACGACGAACATTACTTCAAGATAAGGGAGCTGGCTGACGGATTATCCATCCGCCACGGTCTGATCCGGGACGGCGGCCGGCCCACCACGACCAAGGTCCGGCTGTACCTGGACGACGACTACCTGCTGCGCCGCGATTCCGAGTGCACCAACCGGGTGAGCAAAAAGATCTCGAACGCGCTGGTGAAGGAAGTCCTGTGCGCATTACCGGAAACCGACGTGGTAGTCCTGAGCGACTACGACAAGGGCGTCTTTACTGCGGAGAACGCCAGCCAGATCATCCGCGAATGCCGCCTCCACGATATTCCGGTCGTGGTCGATTTCAAGCCGGGCAACCGGGCGATCTTCTCCGGCGTGGACATCATCGCGCCGAACGCCGCCGAGGCCGCCGCACTCATCGGCGGGTTTTCCATGGACCGGCTGGAAAGCGACTGCCGGCGCCTGCACGACGCGCTGGGCAGCCGGAACACGGTGGTCACACTCGGCGAGCACGGTCTTTGCGGTGTGGGCCCGGGCGGATACTTCCACGCGCCCGGACACCGGGTGGAACCCGTGGACAAGGTCGGTTGCGGCGACACGGTACGGGCGGTACTCGCCATTGGCGCGGCGCTGGGACTTCCCCTCGAGGAAGCGGGGGTGCTCGCCAACGACGCGGCGGCCGTCATCGTGCAGAAACCGGCCACTTCCGTCCTTTCCCGGCGCGAACTTCACGATTTCGTGGGGCGCAAACCTGCAGAGGAACTGCGTACCGCCGGGGACGTTTAACCTTGTACATCCAGCACAAACCGGATAGTATTTACATGAGCGAAGAACATACTACAGCGTGTTCGGCAGGAGACGAACGGGCAGGAGACGAACGATGGTGCGCCTGAGTCTGTTTACTGCGGGTCTCGCGCTGGTCGCGATGGCCTGCAAGTCCGGTCCAACCATAGACGGCACGGACGTCGACACCTTCGACGCAACCATCGCCGAGGTCAAGGCCACCCTGGCCGAGGACGACCAGGCAAGACTCGACGACGTGCTGGATGCCTTCGAGTACCTCTACAGCGACAACGTGATCAGCTCGCTGAACGCGTCGGACGCCATACAGAACCGGATCCGCGGACGGCTGGACGGCATGGACGCGACGGACATCTTCGCGGAGTGGAACGAGCGGGTGAACAAGGCTATCGAGGCCCTCGAGGAAAAGCAGGAGAACACGGACTCCGCCATGGAAAGTCTCAAGGACGTGAGGGTGCGCGGGGTCGAGTACTATGTGCAACGGGGCCAGTCCGTCGTGAAACTCTCCATACACAACCGGACCGAGCACCGGATCTCGAAGGTCTATTTCCGCGGATCGCTCATGAGAAACGAACCCCGGAAGTGGATCCTGGATGACGACTTCAACTACAATATCCGGCTCACGGAAGGCAAGGACCTGGGACCGGACGAGCGGGCCGTCTGGAACTTCGCGTTGCTTTCGCCCGTCTGGAAGAAGGCTCCAGCGGATGTGGAGAACCTCTACTTTTACGTGATCGTCACACGCATCGACGGCGCGCCCGAGCAACCCATCTACGACGCCTACACGGATCGTTTCACGCCCAAGGACCGGAGACGACTCCGCAGGCTGATTTCCCTCAAGGAATCCATCGGGACGTACGAGCCGGAGCCTGAACCCGACCCGGAGCCCGATCCTGAATCCGGGTCCGAAGAGACCTCATCCCTCTAGTTCCCACCATTCGCCTGGTACGCGCCTTCCGCCCAGTTCGCGCCTTCCGCCCAGTTCGCGCCTTCCGCCTCCACCGTCCCTTCCCTCTTCAAGCATTTCTGTCGCCATCCTTCGCCGATCCAATGAATCTTTCCACCGTATCGGCGAAGATCAGGAATTGCGGGTTGCTTCGGTGAGTCTGCCGCAGGGCCTGCACCGTGCGGCCCTCCGCCCCCTCCTCGTGAACACCACGGCAGTACGCCTCCATTAACGTAGGTTCCAGCGGTTGCCTTGAGTCGTGGAAGCTGTCGGCGAAGAACCCGAAGATCATGCCCACGATACCGATGCCCACCATCATCATCAGGACGGTGGCCCCCTGACCCAGGGGAGTGACCGGGTACTTGTCCCCGTACCCCACCGTGGTGGAGGTCACCACGGCCCACCAGATGCTGTCGCCGTAGACATTGAACACCTCCGGCTGAGCGCGGCGTTCCACCTCGTAGATCACGGTTGAACTGATCATCAGGTACATGATGGTGATGAGGAAGATGGGGATGACCCGGACGCGATTGGTATACATGGACCGGGCGAACTCCGCCAGCTTGGGGCTGTACCGGAACATCTTGAGCAGTCGGAGCGTCCGCGCGCCGCGCACCAGGCCGAGCTGCTCCTGGGTCAGGCCGGGATAGAATCCGATCCAGAAGGGCAGGATGCTGATCAGATCGATCAACCCGAGCCCACTGCGCAGGTACTTCCCCTTGTGCGGCGCCAGCCTGATGCGCAGCACGTATTCAAGGGTGAAGAACCCGGCGATGACCCGTTCGATCCAGATGAACCCCGCCCAGGCGCCGGCGTCCAGGCTGCTGCGAGTCTGGGTATACTGCAACTCGATGAAATAGAGGATCATGTTGACGGCCAGCACGTAGGGACCAAAACGGTGTACGGCCGCAAGGAGGGAGGACAGGATTCCCGGCATGGTTTGCCTCCTGGGTGAATGCGGTGGGCTTATCTAAGGCATATCTAAAGAGAAAGGCCCACCTTCCGCTTCTCGCATCGGGTGAGCCTTTGAATGCTAGACCTGTGACGGTCTCAGGACTTCCTGGAACGCAGGGCCGCCAGCCGGTCCCGCGTCGAGGATGCGGGCAGCGCGGGTTTCTCGGCCGCTTCCAGGGCCGCCGCGATGTTGGGATCATCGGTAATTTCGGTCTGGCCGAAGGCGCCGATCTTCAGTTCTGCGGCACGGGAAGTCGTCTCAGCCTTCTCCGTCTCCTTGTCCATGGCGTTGAGGGCCGTATCGAGTCCGCCCATTGAACTGCTCAGTCCCGCGGCCTGCCGCACGCCCTCGGCGCGTTCGACGGCCCGCTCCTTCTTCATCCGGGCCTGCTCCATGCGGCGCTGGGCCTGCTTGAGCTGGACCTGCGCCTTCTTGAGCTTCTCCGCCGCCACATCGTAGGCCTGGCGCAGCTCGCTCGCGAAGGCCTCCGCTTCCTGGTCTTCCTGGCGCTCCCGCTCGATCTCCGGGTTCAGACGCTCCAGTTCCGCGACCAGCTTTTCCAGACTCTCCTCCAGCTTGGGCCGCTGGCCTTCGTCCGCCCCTTCGAGCTGGCCTTCGATCCGTTCGGCGGCGGCCAGGTACCGGTCGTACTGCGTCAACAGCGCCTGCGTCTCTTCATGATCCTTCTTCACGTCCATCTCGGCCTTGCCGACCCGTTTCCCGAGCTTGTCGAGCTCCTCTTCCATGAGGGAGATCTGCGCCTCGGAAGCGGTTTCCGGGTCGAAGGCCACCACGGCCTGGGTAAAGGACTCCAGGGCGTTGCCGGCCTGTTTCTTGCCGACGCGGGAGAGAAACTTCCAGATCATTTTTTCATCCTTTCGCGTTTAAATAACCGTGACTTCCTCGAGCATCAATGCCACGCCCAGGTACAGTTCTATAACCCCGTCGCCCGCGCTGATCAACAGGAATTCATCCACGCGTTCGGGATCTTCCGGGTTGTGGGGATCTCCGCTCGCTACCCGGAAGTAGGACATGGCCTGCTGGGTCTCCTCGAAGACCTGCTCGCCGTAGGCGTCGCGGATGATCCGCTCGTCGACCTGTATCGGCGCCGACTGCCCGTCGCCGTCCATCCATTCCCGCTGGTAGCTCCGCTCCTCCCCCTCGCCGTGCAGCACTTCCGGTGAACCGATGATGCCGTCCTTGTCGTTCAGCCACTGCGCCCAGACATCCTCGGAATGGGGATACAGATCCCGGTCGAGCACGTACAGGCGGCATTCCACGGGCTCCCCATGGTCCGACACCACCTGGAGGAAGGCCGAGGTCCCCTGGAGATAGCACCGATAGGCCATGGCCCCTTCGCCGAGATCGATCTTGCCGATGGCCTCGATGGCCAGGGGAAAGGAGGGAAAATTGAAGTGGACAAGGCCGACAAAGGTGGACGACGCGACGGCGTCGATGTCGACCAGCCGGTCGATGGCAATGCCCAGGGGCAGATCCTGGTCGACCCGCACGGGTTTCTTCCGAAAGAAACCTGCCGCCTCTTTCGCCTGCTTCTTCGCTACGGAACGAATGATGTGAAAGCTCATCGGTCCTTAACGCTACTCCTCGCCCACGATGGGCTTGATGTCGTCGATGGACCTCCACAGGGCGTCTTCGAAGAGGGTCATCGGCTTGCTGCCGTAGGTGTCCACCCACTGCTTGGACAGGATCAGGATGGCGTCCACCGTCAGGGTCTCCACGCTGCTGTCGAAATAGCCGAAGAACCAGCCTTCCTGCAGCTCGGGATAGGTCTCGTGGGGGATCGTCGCCACCTCGTAGATCGTATTTCCGAACTGGTCCACGGCCGTGCTGAAATAGTGCTCATCCACGGCGACCATGCTCAACTGCAGACCGTACTGCCGGTCCGCCTCCTTGAGCAGTTCCGAGTTGAGGCCGGCGACGAACAGCATGACCGCGTTGGCGTTTTCAGACACCTGGCTCAACGCTTCCTCGTAGCTGGCGAACCGCGTGTTGAATTCCCCGTACCTCGGATCCTGCAGGACGAAGCCCTCCCAGGCCCGGTGCGTCCCGGAACCCCGGGGGCCGACATACACGATATGGGTGTTCGGCTCGAGGTCGGACACGCTTGCGATGCCGCCGTCCTCGTTGACGATCAGTTGCACGTACTCGGTGTACAGGGTTGACTGCAGCCCGACCAGCTGGTCTTCCGCATCAGGATTCTTGCGCAGGTAAGAGTTCAGGATGTCGCTCTGCACGAGGATTGCGTCGACCTGGTTCCGGACCAGGTTGTTCAGGTTCTCCTCCGAACCCGCCGTCGTCTCGAGCATCACGTCGAAATCCGGCAAGTGGGACTGCAGGATCTGGCCGAATCGGTGGTAATTACCGTTCTCCACCCCCGTATTCACCGTGATGCGGGGCTGGTTCGGATCGGCGGTGGCCACGACTTCGGCGGCCAGTGCGATCGCCGGGGTGACGCCGGGCGGAAGGTATTCGGGATCCCTCGGCGTGCCTTCCAGCGTGGCGACCTGCCGGTCCAGCTCGTCCAGCTTCGCGCGCAGTTCAGTGTTATCCTCGGCCAGGCGCTCGGCCTCGCTGCGCCATTCCTGGTATCCCGGGTCGTTGGCATGGTGATGGGCTACAGCGTAGTGACGGCGACTGCTCATCATGTCCAGCATGGACCACATGAACAGGGCGTCCCACATGCCGAAGCTGGGGTATGACATGAAGGCGTAACCCGGCGTCCTCCAGCCCATGCCCCCGTAATAACTATCTCGACCCGCGTAGTAGTTGTCATAGGACGTGCGGTTCTGCGAGCCCCGGTTGTAGAGGCCGTTGTCCCGGTAGGTGCTCGTATTGGCGGCCGAGTTGGACGACCGGGCGAAACCGGCCTGCCTGGACTGGTGCGTGGCCAGCGACCGGCGCGCCGTCTCGCTCTGGACCCGCCGGCCCATGACCGAAGACCGCGCCGTGGCCCGGCCGGCGGTTGCGGCACCTGCCCGGGTCGACCGCGCCGCGGTGGCCGAGGGCTGCCTGGCCGAGGTACTGCGCGCCGGCGTGGCGGATTGCCCCGTTGTTCGCGCCGGCGTCTGGCGTGTCGCGGCCGGCGTGCTTCTCCGGGCGAAGGGGCTGCGCCGGCCAAAGGAACTGCGGCGATTCCAAAGAGACCGCGAACTCCGGAAACCGCCGAAACCGCGGCGGGCGAAGGCTTCCTCAGGACCGAACAGTCCGGTGATTTCCCGGATCGTTCGTTCCGCATTTTCCGCGTGTTTCGAGATCGGCACGTCGATTTCCGCGGCCGGCGCCGCGTCGTCGACCGAGCGCAAGCGGTCGGTCGCTATCGAACGCTCCGCACCTGGTCCGGTCTGCAAAAAACCACCCATCAGCGCGATCAAGCCGGTCATCATGACCAGTTTCATATGTCGAGACATGAGGTACTTCCCCTGTGTAGTCGGATTGTGTGTACGGATTCTGGCTCTTTAAAGATATAGACTATGTACCTTTCAGGCAAGTTGCTTACCGGCAGGGAAACCGCGCGAACGACGAAT
Source organism: Gemmatimonadota bacterium (assembly GCA_026705925.1). GTDB lineage: Bacteria > JAAXHH01 > JAAXHH01 > JAAXHH01 > JAAXHH01 > JAAXHH01. The sequence goes on along the minus strand of JAPOZT010000023.1, from coordinate 37,189 downwards.
GAAGATGCCATTGACCCCGGAACCCGACGGCAGTAACATACCGAAATGCGAATCTCCAACGTCCGCGTGCGCCAGGTTGCCGTCCCACGCATCTACGACACCTACTGTGCGGACCCCAAGCAACTGAAGGCCACCATTAACCACGGTCGGTCTACCTACCAGATCATCGAAATGAAGACGCCGGACGGCTTGACCGGTATCGGCGAGGTCTCCGATATCGCGCCGCGGATGGACGCCCCTTCGCCCGCAGTGCTGCGGGACCTGTTGTCCGGCGTGCTGGCCGGTGGCGACGTGCTGGCCGGCAGTGACATGCTGGCTGACGCTGGTGCGCTGGCTGGCAGCGACGGTCGCGCGTGGCGCGGCCTCTATGACCGGACCGATGAAGCGCTTCCCGGTAACTGGTACCCCGAACTCCGGCAACTGATACTCTCCGGTGTCGAATGTGCATTGCTCGACCTTGTCGGGAAGGCACACGGCATTCCGTTGTACGAACTCCTGGGCGGCCGCTGCCGGCGCGCCGCAACCGTTTCCTGGGTGGCTTATCTGCGCGGCGACGCCACGCTCGAGGACGAGCTGCAGGCCCTTGAGCGGGAGGTTGCCGACCAGGTGGGATCGGGCATGAAGGCCTTCAAGCTCAAGGTGGGCGAGGACCACGAACGGGACCTCGAGCGGGTGAGGCTTGCGCGCAGGATCGCGGGACCCGAAGCCTACATCAAGGTGGATGCCAGCGGTTACTGGGAGGAAGACGAGGCCCTGTCCAGGCTGCGCGACATGTCCGAGGCCGGGGCCGACGCGTGCGAGACGCCGATTCGCGCGCTCTCACGGCCCATGTCGCGGGAGGATCCCGCCCGGATCGAAGCGGATGCGGAGGGCATTGCCGAAGCACTGGCGAAGGTCCGCTGCCGTTCCCCCATACCCATCATCGAACATGTCGCCGATCTCGGGGACGCCTTCCTGACGGCCCTGATCCGCCACCGCTCCGTGGATATCGTCAACATCGTCCCTTGCCAGGCCGGCGGGCTTCGCCGTGCGGGACGCCTGCTCAATGCCGCGGAGACCGCGGGCATGCCCGCGTTGCTGGGCAGCACCATCGAACTGGGACCCGGTACCGCGGCGTCGGTGCATCTCGCCGTTTCATCGGCGAGCGTCGAGGTGCCCTCGGACCTGGTGGGACCCGGCTTGCTTCAAGACGATGTATGCACCAACCCCTTCACCCTCCAAGGTGGTGAACTCGCTCCTTTCGAAGGTCCGGGGCTGGGCATGGCGTTGGATGAGGAGAAGATGGAGCGTTGGTCGGGATAGGCGGGACCGGGTGAGCCCAAGTGAGTCCAGGTACGTCCAGACGGTCCAGGTGAGCCCGTCTCTTCAACGCCTGGACCTGCGTTGCCTGTCCGGCACCATGCGTGAGGCTTCCTCCACCAGTTGCTCAAACGCCTTGATCTCGTCGGCGGAGAGCATGCTTTGCAGGTTTTCCATGAACTGCTTCTCATTCGATTCCAATTGCTCGCGCAGCCAGTTCCAGTCCTCGGTCTTCGTGGCCTGTTCCACCAGCGCGATCTTCTGAGTCGAGGCTTCCTTCACGACCGCGCGTAATTGCAGCACCTGCTGGTCGGTGGTGTCCATCCGGATGCTCAACACGTGCCAGATCCGGTCGACGGGGAAGGTGCTTACCGCCCGTACGCGCTCCATCATGTCGCTGTTCTGTCCCCGTCCGCCCCCGCGGCCGAATCCGCCTCGCTGCGCGACCGCGTCGTTTGCGATAAACGCGGTCATGATCAGGCCGAGTATGGCAAGGTAAATACGGTATCTCATGCTTCGACTCCTTTCAAAAGAAGCCGCGGCCGAACCCTGGGTCCCGCCGCGGCATTTACTTAACCACTAAAACGTAAGTCAGTGGTCCGTTTCACGTTGATCCCGCCTTAACGCCGATTGCGAGATTCGCGGCCGTCGCGCCGCCCACGCATCCCGGAGTCGCGGCGACCGTCACGCCGGTCGCTGAAGGACTCACGCAGGTTCTCCTGCTGCTCCGGGGTCAGGACATGCTTGAACTCTGCACGGAATAGCGCACTACGCTCGAACACGCTGCCCTGGGCCGCCGATGCGGCCGCGGCCAGTTCCTTCACCCTTTCGATGTCCGGGCTGATCTCATTCATCAGTTCGCGAAGTTCGACCCGCGCGAGCCTCGAGTCGGCGCGAAGCTGTATCATTTCCCGCGTGTAGGCGGAACGCAGCGTCTTGATCTTTTCCTGCTGCGCGTCCGTGAGTTCGAGTCCGGACATTGCTCTCCGGGACCGGCGCGTCCGCACATCATCCGCATCATCATCGGCGAGATCTACGGCCAGGATGTCATCAAACTCGCCGGACGATCCGGCCGCCGCGAGTTCAGCTACTCCGGCGAGCACGTCGGCATCCTCATGACCGGTTTCCGCCGCATGTTCTGCAGCTTCCTCGTGTCCGATCCGGCCCATCGCATCGAAAGCCCAGGCCAGCACGACAACACTCAGCGTGCCTGCGAATGTGATTGAAATGATCTTTTTCATTTTGTAACTCCCTTCATGGTAAGGCTGACGGATGTATGGACCGCGATCTCCGGAGATCGTCTTCGTGCTGCTCTACAGGATTAGACGGGGGCCGGGTGCGGTATATTCCAACTTTCTTCACATCCGTACAATGCCCGGCGACCGGGCCACTCCTGACCTGTCGGAACGAGGAGTCAATGGTCGCCGCCGTTCCCGCGCCCTTCCGAACGAATGCTGTCAGGGCGATCTCCCCGGGGCCGCCCGCCCGACCGGTCGCCGGACCTGTTGCGTCCGGGCGGTCCCAGGCGTCCCCGGCGTGGTTCGCGATCGTCATCCCGTCGAAACTCGCGGACGCGTTCGCGACCCTCGCGGATCCGCTTGATCCGCTCGAGTTGCGTTTCAGTAAGGATGGGTTCCAGGTCCCCGTGCAGCGAATCGACCAGGACCTGTATCTCCTGCCGATGGCGCATGTAGTACTCCCGGAATCCGGGTTCATGTTCGCCCACCACTTCCCGGATCCTCTGCAACTGCTCAGGATCCGGCTGCACCATCCTGACCCACCGTTCCACGAAGCGTTCCCGGGTCACCTGGGGCGGCGGCTGCAGACGGTCCCGGGCGAAGGCGCCCAGGATGAGCGCGCCGCAGACCATGCCGATGATCAACGTGGCCAGCAGAATGGCCGCGGTCTTCAGGTGGATATTCATAATTCGCCCTCCGTTTCCAGCGCGATCCGCGCGTCGTACAGGTCTTCAGGATACAGTTCCTCGGTCAGCCCGAACGACGTGTTGATAGAGACGCTTTCGGACGTGGCCAGGTTGTAGGTTACCAGCAGGACGGCAGCGACCGAAGCAGCCACCGCTACTTTGCGGAACATGAGGGGCAACGCGTCCTCGAAGTCGGGTGTTGTTTCGCCTTCAGGGATCGACGCCCGCATGGTCGAGGACTCCGCCGCCAGGCGTTCCATGACGCGTTGGGAGAAATCCGCCCGGAACGAGGGCGATTCCTGGTTTTCGACCTGGCTTCGCAGCCGGACCAATCGCTCGTGTTCGTCCCGCAGGCCGGGATCGCGCCGCAACGCCGCGTCCAGGCGGCTTTGTTCTTCGGGCGTCAGGGACGCATCCAGCGACCGGTACAGCAAATCCAGTTCAGACCGTTTCATGGACAAGCTCCCTGTTAGAGGAAATAAGCATGCGTTTCAGTTTCTCCTGGGACCTCCTCAGGCGGGACAGTACCGTTCCGACGGGCAAGCCAAGGATCTCGGCGGTTTCTTTCGTCGAGTAGCCTTCCATCAGCCGGAGTACGATCACGGAACGAAATTCGGGCTTCAATCTGTTCAGTGCCGCCTGAATCCGGTCGGCCGTGTCGTCGTATTCGGCGCTGGCCGCCGGGTCGGCATATTCCAGTTCCGGTGTGTCGTCTTCCCTGCCCGGCGGTGTGAAGGGGACGAAGATCGCACGGCGCCGGCGTTTTTTGAGTTCGGTGAGCGAGAGGTTGATGGCGATCCGGGTCAGGTAGGTGCCGACCGACGCCTGGCCGCGGAATCCTCGCAAGCCGCGATAGAACCGGATGAAAGTCTCCTGTCCGGCATCCTCCGCTTCGGGGGTGTTCCCCAGCATGCGGATGACGACGGACGCCACGCGGCCTTCGTATCGTTCCACGAGGGTGCGGAAGGCGTCCTCGCACCCATCGCGGGCGGCGTCGACCAGTGCTTCGTCCGTCAAGGCGTCTTCCCTCATCCCGCTTCCCTCGAATGGCCGGAACAATATGGTCAGCATCCAACGGACTGTCGGCCGGCGCGGCCAGAACACGCATCTCGAAAGTGCCGGAGGCCCGTAATCCCATCTCGAAAGTGCCGGAGATCGATCCGAACGGTTGCCGCTGCCTACTGATTAGACCACGCCGGCGCCGATTCTATTCCCACAAAATTCAGAAATAAGTTACTTCTTTCACACGGAACCTGCTCATTATGCCTAAAAACAAGTCGGTCCGTTCTTTCCGGTGAATTCGAAGTTGCGACATGATGCGGCATGGAGGGAGTACTCAGGTGCGTGGTGTTTTTCTGGCGATCGCGAGTTTGTTTTTGCCTTTGTTTGCCGAGGGCCAGGCGAATGCCAGGCTGGGCGGCGGACCCGCCGTGCCCATCGGTGATCTGGCGGACGGAACGGCGTCGGCTGGCTCTTTTCTACTCGCTGGCCTGGCCATACCCGTCGATGAGGGATACTATCTGTTGCTCGAGGGCCATCACAGTCGATTCGGTATCAAAGAGGTCGCGTATTCGCATTCGAATGAGGGGTTGGCTGATGAGGGGCTGGCATCGGATGCCCACAGAACGTTGACGGGCGGCAATGTGAGCCTGTTGATTGAGGGGATCGCGGACCCCGTGGGTTTCTATGGCCACGGGGGTGTGGGATGGGCAAGGGCCACAAGTTGGCCCGATCGCTTCACGGGCCGATCCGATCGCACTGCCGAGGGTGAAGACGCGGACTCCGGTACCAGCGACCACTCGTTCATGTTCGTGTTCGGCCTGGGGGTCAACCTGACCTTCAGCGACCGCGTGAGGTTATCCCTGGAGGCGAGGTACAACCATGCACGCAATGTGTTCGATGAAAGCGCCAGGTGGATACCCGTAACCGCCTTCGTGGTGATGCATCTGTAGTATCGAGACGCTACAGTCTTGATTCAGAATTAGCCCTGAGACGCCTCCGGGAATGAAACGCGGGATCATCTTTAAATACATCGTAGGTTCTATAACATAAGTAACATTTTCTGATGACAGGGATGTTGTTACTCTTGTAAATTCGAGTAGTTAGATGAAAGTTTACAACAACTTGCAATGGAGATCAGAGGTGGCAAAGAAGGCCCCAGGAGAACCGTACTGCGAAGGACTATCACTGGTAGAGTTAATCAACATGTTCCCCGATGAAGATACGGCCCGCAATTGTTACGAAGAACAGGTATGGCCACAAGGTACGAACTGTCCGTACTGCGGCACATTCAATGTGCAAACCGGAATTGAACATCCAACCATGACGCACAGATGCAGGGATTGTCCGAATCGCAGAAAATTCAGCGTAAGGACCGGCACCCTGCTCCAATCATCGAAATTGCCCTTTCGCGTATTGGTGATTGCTATTTACTTGTTCACTACCGGTATCAAGCGAATGTCCAGTATGAAACTGCATCGTGACCTAAGTGTAACGTACAAAACCGCGTGGTATCTAGCCCACAGGCTCCGCAAGGCGTCTGAAATGGATACGTCTGTATTTACTGGGCCCGTTGATGTCGACGAAGCCTACTTTGGTGGCATCGAGGGCGACAGACTCGTTGCAAGAAAACACACTCAGGCGGCGGCGTAGGTTGTAAGGTTGGCACAAATGACCAAGATACGAGCCAGTTCATGCCGATGTAACACCTTCCACCAGATCAGAAAACCTAGAATGTTCGTGCATGAACATACTTTCCTGCTGCGACCACGAACATGGATGACCACATCGTATATGTCAATATGCAGGGTGTGAAACACGAAACGGTGAAGCACTGTGTTGACTAGTACGTGAACGAACAGGCTACCACAAACGACATGGAGCCTTTTGGGAGTTGATGAAACGCTGGTAGCACGGTGTTTGACCATCATTGGTCGGCCAAACACATGGAACGCTACATCGATGAGTTTGAGACTTGGTACAATGCCCGTTCACTTGATACCATTGACCAAATTCCGTTAACTGCAATGGGTATGCATGGCAAGAGACTGAAGTACCATAATCTGGTGGGTTAAACCAATGCAAAACCTGTTTTGTAACCGGGACGATTTACACAACGAGGCAGATGTCGAGGCCTTGTTTATGGAACCGTTGATAGGCGTTCTCGGATATCCTGCCAATAGAATCCGGCGCAAGGCTTCTTTAGAAAGTCTCGTGCTGCCTACTACAGGGGCCCATGGAGAGAGTTATCGGCCAGATTACGTGCTTATGGATTCTGGTGGCAAACCTGTTTTTATAATTGACGCAAAAAGCCCTGAAGAGAATCCCAGCGCGTACAGATATCAGGTCACAGGATATGCCCTTCTTATCAACCAACGCCACACGAACGAAAATCCTGTCCGGTATTGCATGGTTTCAAATGGCGTTACAACTGAACTGCTGGAATGGGACAGAGAACATCCGGTTCTGGTTCTGAGATTTGATGAATTTGAATCAGGGGAATCCAGTTTTGTTTCTCTGAGATCGACAGTAGGGTACGGGGTTTTTAATCAAGCAGAAGCAGTACGGGAGATTAACCCTGATTACCAAAGACCGACAGTTGGGCAGGTCATTGCCGTTTTTTCAAATGCCCACAATATAATCAGGAATTCAGACAAACTAGGTCCGACAAAGGCGTTCTATGAACTTGCAAAACTGATGTTTGTCAAACTTAGACAGGACCGCGAGATACACGACAAAATCACTAATGGGGGAGTTCCTGCTCAAGATGATTTCTACTTCACGGTAGATTGGATAGACAGACAACCCATAGATAATCCAATTTCAGATACACTCTTTGATTCGATCCAATCACACCTTGAAAACGAATACAACTTGGGCAGAAAAAAACGGATTTTCCTAAGAAACGAGAAAATCGAATTAAGACCATCGACAACAAGGGAAGTGGTTAGATTACTTGAAAATCATGATTTGCATGGTATTGATGAAGATTTGAATGGGCGAATGTTTGAGACGTTCCTTAACGCTACTGTGCGTGGTAAGGAACTGGGGCAGTTTTTTACGCCTCGCCCCGTTGTAAAATACATGACCAAATCTGCCCAACTCAAACTGACAGGTCGGGATATCCCGCGAGTATTTGATGCATGTTGTGGTAGTGGCGGATTTCTTATTGAGGCACTTGCCGAACTGTCCTTTGTGATTACAAATAGCGGGCATCTGACCAGTGCCGAAAAGGCAACATTACACTCGAGGCTGGAAACCGATACATTGTACGGTGTTGAGGCCAATGACGAAATTGGGAGAATCGCTAGACTGAACATGTATTTACACGGGGATGGGGGTAGCCGGATATACGTAACGGATGCACTTGACAAGACCTTATCAGGCGAAACGGGCTTGTCTGATGAACGACAAACACACCTCGAAGAATTTCGCAACAAGATTCAAAACGATAACCTTCGTTTTAATGTTATACTCACAAATCCCCCTTTTAGTTTGTCGTATTCCCCCAGTGATGCGGGCCAGCGTTTGATTTTGGAACAGTATGATGTAAGCGGCGGACAGAAAAGAAACTCAAATGTACTCTTCATAGAACGGTATCGGGACTTACTGGCAGAGGACGGCGATCTCCTAACTGTGATTGATGATACAGTTTTGAATGGGGTAGATTCGTGTTATATCCGAGATTTCATACGTGAGAACTTCATTATTCGACAAGTAGTATCCCTTCCATTTAATACGTTTTACCGTGCACAAGCTGGAATCAAAACTTCAATCATGCACCTCAGAAGAAAACGACCAAGCGAAGAACAAGGCGATGTTTTCATGGCAGTTGCCAATAACGTGGGCCATGATGACTACAAGAACGATACTCCCCATAGAGACAATCTGCCAGAGATCACAAACCTGTTTTTAAACTGGGACGTTCACGGAGAAATACCTACGACTTTTCGAGAAACCGAAATTGAAGAACCCCTTGGATGCCCTTTGCAGGTTTTTGTGGTCCCAAGTTCCAGACTGGAAGACCGTATTGATGCGTTTTGCTATGCCCCACATCTGCAAGAACTTCGGGATGCACTTTATGCAAGGGCGGAGACTGGAGAGATAGAGATAAGAAAGGGCAGAGATTTCGATCTATCAGAGCCTATTGCTGCGGCGGACCGAGATAGTCTTCGGAATTCAAGATGCAGATACATTGAGATAAGTGATGTAACTCGAAATGGATTGGTAGATAGATACAGTGAGTACTCGTTTGAAAACCTTCCTTCACGTTCAAAGTGGATCGTTCAAGAATGGGATGTTCTATTTGCAAAACTCCGTACTTCACGGGGCACGTCATTTATTGGTACAGAGAACATCACGGGTTGTATTGCTACCAGTGGCTTCATAAGCGTACGACCGCAAAACGAGGAAGAGGCGTTAATCCTTTGGTCGATCTTCAGGTCGGAAATATGGAAAAGGCAGGTATATTATTTGGCTATCACAGCCACACAAGCAGAAGTCAGAGATCATATTTTTCTTAATGAAATGATTATACCGTGGCCGAATGACAGTGTATTAAGAAACACGATTGTCGATACTGCCAGAGAACTTCTTCATGCACAACAACGTGAATTTACGGTTGCTGAAACAAACTCAAATGTCCTGGAAGCACTTATAGAATGACGAAAACTATTGAGGTGAACCATGCCAAAACGATGGAAACCCAGACCACGCAGTGAGGAGTTGATGGGTAGCCCACCACCTACGGTCCGCGTGATGTCCAGTCGGTACCAACCATCAAAAAAGGAACTGGAAGAAGAAACCCATATCAATGCGACACCGGAAAAACTTGCGACGGCGTTAGGCCGTAAGGTTAACATCGAATACGTGGATCAGAAAGTCGCCTACCGATGAGTACATATGACTCTCGAAAATTTCCGTGTCCAAAATGTGGACAGAAAACCGGCAAGGTGATACCTGGGAAGTCCACTTACGGATCTCATATATGGTACCGTCACCATGTTTGCCAGAACAGCAAATGTTTGCATGAATTTACAACATGGCAATCCCAAGTAAATCCGGTGGAAATCAGTAGAGACCTACAAACGCTTCAGAAGAAGATAGATCAACTGACCAAGGGTTGATACCCCGAATCCCCGCCATTGTTATTTTCGTATGTAATTCCCAATACATTGACTTTGTCGAGACGATGCATCACAGTGGGAGACAGTTGCCCGCTCGCGGAATACACCCTGAAAAGCGTGGTAAAATGGCATTCGATCAAATGGAACAACGGCGGATCATGGGGCATTTCGCGACCGGCGTGACCGTCGTAACCACCTGCTACGAGGACAGGCCGCAGGGCATGACCGCCAACGCGGTGGCTTCCCTCTCCCTGGATCCCCCGCTCATCCTCGTATCGGTGGACGTCAAGGCCCAGATGAACGCCTGCCTCAAGGCCAGCGACTGCTTCGCCGTCAACATATTGACCGAAGAACACGAAGCGCTGTCCGTGCGGTTCGCAAAGCACGGTCCAAAGGACTTCACAGGCATCGAATACCGGACCGAGGTTACGGGCTCGCCCGTTATCGAAAAAGCGCTCGCCTACGTCGACTGCCGGGTCACCAATGTACTGCCGGGCGGAGATCACGACATCTTCATCGGCGAAATCGTGGCGGGTGACGCCGGTGAAGGTCGTCCACTGGTTTTCTACGGCGGCCGGTACGGAAAGCTCTCCGGCTGAACTTTTGCGGAGCATCCATGCAATACGGTTTCATCATCGATAACAGGAAGTGTATCGGTTGCCACGCCTGCACCGTCGCGTGCAAGGCCGAACACGAGGTGCCTCTCGGCGTCAACCGGACCTGGGTGAAGTACATCGAGAAAGGGACCTATCCGAACACGGCCAGGCATTTCTCCGTCATGCGGTGCAACCATTGCGAGGACGCCCCCTGCGTGGAGATCTGCCCGGTGACGGCGCTGTACACCCGGAAGGACGGCATCGTCGATTTCGATCCGCGGCGATGCATCGGATGCAAGGGCTGCATGCAGGCCTGCCCCTACGATGCCCTGTACATCGATCCGGACACCCATACGGCCGCCAAGTGCAACTACTGCGCCCACCGGGTGGACATCGGTCTCGAACCCGCCTGCGTGAACGTCTGCCCGGAACACGCCATCATCTCGGGCGACATGGACGATGGATCGACGGAGATCTCCCAGTTGCTCGCGAAGGAACAGGTGACGGTGCGTAAGATCGAGAAGGACACGAAGCCCCGCCTGTACTACATCGACGGCGACGAGGCCTCTTTGACACCCGGGGAAACCGCGACGTCGGACAACTACATGTGGAGTTCACAGTCGGACGGCGTCGGCCATTTCGCCCGGTATATCGAGGAACGGACCGCCAAGGCGGACCCGGAGGACATGATCCGGCAACTCGGCGGGGCGGGACAGGACGGACAGGTTGGCGGCGAGCACAATGGCGCCGCCAGCCAGGCCAGCGCCGGCAGCCAGTCGGGAGCAGTATCCGGAAGCGAGCAGAATGGAAAAGACGCCGCGGCGCGCCGGGTCTACGACGCGCCGGACAAGGGCGTCCTTTGGGGCAACGACGTGGCGGCCTACGTGTGGACCAAGGCCATCTCAGCCGGGGCCTTCCTCCTTCCCTTCGCGGCGTCGGTCTTCGGGTATGCCGTCGATCCCGTGATTGCCTGGGCCGGCTGCACCGTTGCCCTGACGTTCCTTCTGGCCACGACGATCCTGCTGGTCAGCGACCTGACCCAACCCAAACGCTTTCTCTACGTGCTGCTCCGTCCCCAGTGGAAATCCTGGCTCGTACTCGGCGGCTATGCCCTGACCCTCTACGGGCTGGCGCTCACGCTCTGGGCCGCGGCCATGTGGACCGGCAGAACCGGGGCGGCCGAAATCATCGGTTGGATCACGGCCGCGTTGGCGGTCGTCACGGCGGTATACACGGCCTTTCTCTTCGCACAGGCCAAGGGACGGGATTTCTGGCAGAGCCCGACGTTGGTCCTGCACATGCTGCTCCACGCGGTGCTGGCCGGCGCGGCGGTGTTCGCCCTGGTCCTGCTGTTCGGCGCGCCCGGTGAGGCGTGGACCGACTTCCTGCGGACAACGTTGATCGCCGCCGTCATCCTGAACCTGCTGGTGATCGCGTCCGAGATGCTGACGCCCCATCCCACGGCCGACGCCCGGAAAGCCGTTCAGGCCATCGTCCGGGGCAGGTATCGGGGGTATTTCTGGGTGCTCGGTATCGCCATCGGCAATCTTGTTCCTGTCGTACTGGCCTGGATCGGCGGCGGCCCGATGCTCGCCGCGGCGGGCGCGGGCGTGCTGATCGGCCTCTATGCGACGGAGTACGTCTGGGTCAGGGCGCCGCAGGACATCCCGCTGAGCTGAAAGGTACGGCGTCTTCCGGCGCGGCGCCGACCATCGAGACTGGAACCGACCACATGTCCATACGTCATAAACCGGGATTGATCGAATCGCTGGCCGAAAAGATCGGCCTGATCCCCAACCTGCACGAAGAGGACGGACCGGATCTCCCGAGTCTCACCGAGGGGGGCGCGCTCACGGACTACCCGCCGCCGGACCAGTGGGACGACTGGGTAGAGTACGAGGCCCAGGACTGGCCGCGGCAGCAGTTTAAACGCTACATGGTGGTGCCCACGGCCTGCTTCAACTGCGAAGCCGGATGCGGCATGCTGAGCTACGTGGACAAGGAGACGATGGAGGTCCGCAAGTTCGAAGGCAATCCCTACCACCCGGCCAGCCGGGGACGCAACTGCGCCAAGGGCCCGGCGACCATCAACCAGATCCGCGACACCGACCGCATTCTCTATCCCGTGCGCCGGTCCGGCGCCCGGGGCAGCGGGGAGTGGGAACGGGTGTCCTGGGACGACGCGCTGGACGACATCGCCGGGCGGATCCGAGAACGGCTGCAGCAGGGCGCCAACAACGAGATCGCCTACCACGTGGGCCGGCCCGGCGCCGAGGGCTATATCGACCGGGTGCTCAAGGCCTGGGGTGTGGACGGGCACAACAGCCACACCAACATCTGTTCATCCGGGGCCCGGTTCGGCTACGCCCTCTGGCACTTCTTCGACCGGCCGTCGCCGGACCACGCCAATGCGCGGTTCATCCTCCTCATCAGCGCCCACCTGGAATCGGGGCACTACTTCAATCCCCACGCCCAGCGCATCATCGAGGGTATGATGAAGGGCGCGAAGCTCGCCGTCATGGACCCGAGGCTGTCCAACACGGCGAGCATGGCCGACCACTGGATGCCCACCTATCCGGGCAGCGAGGCAGCGGTGCTGCTGGCCATGGCCAACGTCATCCTGCAGGACGGCCTCTATGACGGGGAATTCATGAAGACGTGGGTGAACTGGCAGACCTACCTGGAGAAGGAACACCCCGACGCGCCGCGCACCTTCGAGCGGTTCATCGAGGCGCTCAAGGCGGTCTACAGCGAATACACCCCCGAGTTCGCCGAACAGGAGAGCGGCGTGCCGGCGGCGCAGATCGTGGAGATCGCCCGCGAGATCGGCCGGGCGGGGTCGCGGTTCGCCACCCACAACTGGCGCAGCGCGGGCAGCGGCAACGCCGGCGGCTGGGCCGTAGCGCGGTGCCTCCACTTCCTGAACGTGCTTACTGGCAGCGTCGGTACGGAGGGCGGGACCTCGCCGAGCGGGTGGAACAAGTTCAAACCCAACGTCTTCGACCATCCCCCGGACCAGAAGTTCTGGAACGAACTGCACTTTCCGAAGGAATACCCCCTCTCCCATTACGAGATGAGCTTTCTCCTGCCCCATTTCCTGAAAGAGGGGCGCGGAAAGCTGGCGGTCTACTTCACCCGGGTATTCAATCCCGTGTGGACGTACCCCGACGGGTTCACCTGGGTCGAGGCGCTGCGCGACGAGGAGAAGGTGGGGCTCCACGCGGCCCTGACGCCCACGTGGAACGAGACGGCCTATTTCGCCGACTACGTGCTGCCCATGGGCCACGCCAGCGAGCGCCACGACATCATCAGCTACGAGACCCACTCGGGCACCTGGATCGGGTTCCGCCAGCCCGTCCTGCGCGAGGCGCGGCGGCGCATGGGCGATCCCGTGACCTTCACCTACGAGGCCAACCCGGGCGAGGTTTGGGAAGAAGACGAATTCTGGATCGAACTGTCCTGGCGCATCGATCCAGACGGCAGCCTGGGGATCCGGGACCATTTCATATCACCCTACCGGCCCGGTGAGAAGATCACCGTCGACGAGTACTACCGGTACATCTTCGACCACGTGGACGGGCTGCCCGAGGCCGCCGCGGAAGAGGGCCTGTCCACCCTGGACTACATGCGCAAGTACGGCACCTTCGAGGTGGAGAAGACGGCCTACGCGAAGCACCTCAAGGAGCTGGATGACGAGACGGCCGCGGGCGCCGAGGTCGATCCGGAGACGAATACCCTGGTCGCGGACGGCAAGACCGTGGGGGTCATGGTGGACGGGACGCCGCGCGCGGGTTTCCCGACACCGTCGCTCAAGCAGGAATTCTACTCCCAGACCATGGTGGACTGGGGCTGGCCGGAGTACGCCATCCCCACCTACATCAAGAGCCACGTACACCCCGACGAACTCGACCGCGAGCAGGGCGAGTTCCCGCTGGTGCCCACCTTCCGGCTGCCCACGCTGATCCACTCGAGGTCGGGCAATGCCAAGTGGCTCAACGAGATCTCCAACCGCAACCCCGTTTGGATGCACCGGCAGGACGCCGACCGGATGGGCATCACCACGGGCGACCTGGTCCGCGTGACCACCGAGATCGGCCATTTCGTGGACCGCGTCTGGGTCACGGAGGCCATGAAGCCCGGCGTGGTCGCCTGCTCCCACCACCTGGGCCGCTGGCGGCGCAAGCAGGACGCGGACGGCAACCGGTGGTCGGTCAACCTGGTCGATATCCAGGAAGCTTCCGGCGGCAAGTGGCGCATGAAGGTGATGGACGGGATTCGCCCCTATGAGAGTGCCGACCGCGACTCGTCTCGCATCTTCTGGCGGGATGGCGGCGTGCACCAGAACATTACCTTCCCCGTGCACCCCGATCCCGTGAGCGGCATGCACTGCTGGCACCAGAAGGTCAGGATCGAAAAGGCCCGCGAGGAGGACGCCTACGGGGACGTGATGGTGGATACGGAGAAGTCCTTCGAGGTGTACCGCGAATGGCTGGACCAGACGCGCCCCGCACCCGGACCGGGCGGACTGCGCCGGCCCCTCTGGCTCAACCGCCCCCTGCGGCCGGCGGAAGAGACCTACTACCTGCCCGAATAATCCCGCGTTTCCCTTACGCTTCCCGCAGGGTATTCCGGACGGCCGAGCACACGGCTTCGTCGGCCGCCGGCATGGCGCCGGTCCGGGACGCGACCCAGGCGCCGAGCCGGTTGGCGGCTTCACTCACGCGTTCCAGCGGCACGCCGCGCAGGTACCCGCTGGCCAGGACCGCGGTGAAGGCGTCGCCGGCGCCGATGGTATCCACTACCTCGACCGGCACGCCCGGGTGGGCTACGGTCTCCGACGCGGTGACCAGCAGGCTGCCTTCCGCGCCGCGAGTGACGCAGACGACTTCCAGATCATAAGCTGCGCGCAGCCGCTTGGCCATGGCCTCGAGATCCCCACTCCCGAGGTCCAGCAGGGGACAAACCACGTGCAGTTCCTCGTCGTTCAGCTTGACGATGTGGACACGCTGGAAGGAATCGTGCAGCAGGGCCGGGGAATACCGGTCCTGCCGCAGGTTCACGTCGAAGATACGTAAGGCGGAGGGTCTCAAGGCTTCGAGGAACGCCGTGACCGCACCGATCGAACCAGCCTGGTGACGGGACACCGTCCCGAAGCATACTGCGTCCGCCCGTTTGGCCAGCGCGGCCCAGCCAGGCGTCCACGCCATGTGCTCCCACGCGACATCGCCGTTGATCGTGAAATCGGGCTGCCCGTCCGGTCCGATGGCTACGTCGACCGTTCCGGTGGGATAGACTTCGTCCCGCTGAATCTCGTCGGTGGAAAGGCCGAGACCGGCTATACGGTCCACGGCCCTGTCTCCCAGGTCGTCGCACCCGACACGGCTCGCGACAATGCCCTCCTCACCCACGAGCGACGCGAAGTAGGCGAAGTTCGCCGTGGCGCCGCCGAGCTGGGGACCCGAGGGCAGCATGTCCCAGAGCAATTCACCCAGGCCGGCGATGACGTAGCGGTCTCTTGATTCGAAATTACGGAAGGGACTGACCGTCCTGCTGATTTTATGCATCCCCGCCTTCGTCGCCGGGATTTGATCGATCGTCAGTCTGAATCTCTCCACGGTATATGACACCGAGGATCAGACCGAACAGCCCGAATTGGACCAATAGGTAGGCCGTTTCCATCCAGATGAATGCAGACACTTCCGGGACCTTCTGCCTGGCGACGAAGGCGAGCACGTGAGAAGTCCAGAAGAATGCGCCTGCAATGAAAGCGAACTTGATCCCCCGCCGAAATGAGGTGCCCTCGGCTTTCAGCATCGGAAACAGGGCGGAGAGCAGCACGCCCTGGAGCACGATGGTGAGCAACCCGAGCAGAAAATCAGGCTCTCCCTCGAAGTAGCCGAACGATTGATATCTCTCCTGGAAAAGGAGTACATGCCAGCCCACGGCGAGGGAGAAGGTACAGACCGTATAAGCGGCGGTTCCCAGGATCAGCTTCCTGGCGTTGATCATCATGCTCATTTTCGAATCTCAGGTTGAGTAGCCAGGGTCCTTTATTTCAACTCCACCTCGATCGTCCCCAGCGTCGTGTAGCTCATCACGGCCTTGCTGCCGGCACCCATGCGGGGCGGAGGGAAGACCGTTCCGGTGATCACCACGTCCCCCGCCCGGAGGTACTCGTCGCTGTAGGTGGTCAACTCGTTGGCCAGCCAGGTCAGCGCCTCCAGGGGATCCACGCCCATGTTCATGGTGGCCGGCGCGGAGGCCCTTTCCTCGCCGTCGATCACTACCGTCGCGGTTTCCTTCGTGAAATCCATCTCGGAGAGCGGCACGCGCGTCTCGCCCAGGATGATGCCCACATGGAAGACATTACCCGTGACATCATGGTCGCGGGTAGACGGATTCTCCTCGGTACCGGCCGTCCACGTGGAAAGCAGCTCGATCACGCCGACCACCGCGGTGACGGCGTCGCCGACTTGCTCACGAGTCAAATCGGGACCAGGTAGATCCTGGCCGATCAAGAAGGCGAACTCGCCTTCAACCACCGCCGTGTCCGCCACGAAGGACGCCGCTTCCACGGGCGTCCCGGGTTCGAACACGTTCGACGCCATGATGTGGCCATAGATAGGATCCAGCGTGGCCGGGTCCTCGGGCATGCGGGAGAAGCCGATCTTCCAGCCGACGCGCTCTTCATTCTTCAGCTTCTTGGCCAGGATGTCCGCCTGGATGTCGTAGGCGGTCTGACGGTCCATGTCGGGGAAGTTGACCGCCATGGCCTCGGTGTTGATCTTCTTTTGCTCCGCCTCCAGCAGGTGGGCGACGATGGCGGTCCGGTCCGAGTCGGGAGTGAGGCTCGTGGTGAGGACGTCGGCATCGGCCGCGGTTTCGGACTCGGCCGCGGTTTCGGACTCGGCCGCGGGCGCTGCCGTTTCCTCATCCGTGGCCGCGCAGGCCGACAACATGGTCACGAATGCGCTGCTTACGAGTATTGCCATCAGATTCCTGTACATAATGACTCCTGTAAAATAGGTAAACCACGAAGGATCACTGGAGTATCCCGATGATTGAAAACGCCAGGACGAGAAGAAACGCAGCCGCCAACACCCAGGTCAACCACCGCTTTTCGGTATGGCGCACCCAGTAGAACACGATAAACGAAAAGGTAAGCGCCTGGGTTAAAGTCTCGATGCTCCCGCCGCCGAACTGCGAGCCGAAGGGAATCGTCGTATAGATCAGGCCTTCTATGGAACCCGGTGCCGGACCGAACGTACTCAACATCCCCAGCACGACCAGGACCGCCCAGATGGTCAGCCAGCCGTATGCCCGGCCGAAGTATTCTCGGCGCAGCAGGTAGAACACCACGCCGAACAACACCCCGCGGATGGGCTGAAAGAGCGGTCCGGCCATCAGGACCGGATCGTCCATGCGCCGCATGTAAACGTTGAAGACCGGTTCGTCCCAGAGCGATCTGTAGTCGAAAAACGCGTAGGCCAGCGCACCGGCGACGAAATAGGTCACGGTGTGCACGACCGTCGTTTTCGTGACGATTGCCGCCAGCGTCCATTGAGCGGCTTGAACCATCTCTTGCTCCTGAGACCAGTCCCGATTCCAGGACGGCGGCAACTCCGGACACCTGGACGACGATATGCAGGAGTTTATACATAACATGCCCTCTGTCAAGTCTTTACCCTTGCTCTGAAGCCAATCGAAAAGTACTATTTTACGCGTACCTTATCGACATATATGCCACGACCACGACCCGTCATTTCATCCTTCAAGGAGCAATCCATGTCCGCCGACGATCACCTCGTTTCGCTGCTCCAGGAACTCGTTCACGCCCGTGGGCCATCGGGCCAGGAAGACGAGGTTCGGGCGGTCTGCGAACGGGAACTGCGGTCCCTGTGCGACGAGACCCGGGTCGACGCCGCGGGCAACGTCATCGGCCTGCTGAAAGGCACGTCGCCGGACGCCCCGGTGGTCCGCGTGATGGCCCACCTGGACGAACTGGCCCTGGTCGTCAAGCGCGTCAACGAGGACGGCACGCTCCGGGTTAATCCCCTCGGGGGCATCTATCCCGCCAATTACGGGCAGGGCCCCGTCGAGATCCTGGCAGACGACGGCATCGTTCCGGGCGTCCTCTCCGTCGGTCCGCAGCACACGACGGCCGATTCCGCGCGGATCTGGGAGACCAAGGCCAAGGGCGGCAACGTGGCCATGGACTGGAACCACGTGTTCGTCTTCACGCGCCGGACGGCGGCACAGCTGAAGGAGGCGGGCGTGCACCCTGGTACGCGGGGCGTCATCGCCCAATCGCGGCGCGCTTTCTGGGAAATCGAAGACTGCATCGGCGGGTATTTCATGGACAACCGGGCGGCCATCGCCATCGCCATCGGTGCGGCCGTAAGCATGAGGGACCAAGGCGTCCGCCCCGCGGGCGATGCCTACCTCGTGATGACCACCTGCGAGGAAATCGGCGGCCACGGCGCCGCCTTTGCCGCGCGGTCCCTGCCCGGCGAGATTTCCCTGGCCGTGGATTCCGGTCCGGCCTGCGAGGAGTACGGCGTGGCGCTCACGGACGAACCCATCGTGGTCTACGGCGACGGGCGGGGACTCTACGACAAAGCCGTCGCGGACCGCCTGCTGGCGTGCGGACGGGCGTTGGACATGGAGCCCCAGTGCGCGTACTGGCAGAGCTACGCCTCGGACGCCACCATGGCCAAGTCCGTGGGGCAGACGCCCCAGGCCGGCCTGCTGTGCATCCCCACGGAGAACACCCACGGTTTCGAGATCATACCCCGCAACAGCCTGGTCCGGTGCGCCGCCCTGCTGGCGGCCTACCTGGAAAAACCGGAGTAACCGAGAGGAGCGTTAGCAACTTCATGCCCCTGAAAGTCACCAACGTGGAACGTTTCACCGTCACCGTGCCGTTCACGCAGGGACAGCGGCCCATGGCGGAGCGGACGGTATACAACTGGTCCGTGTTCGAACTGTGCAAGGTCACCACCGACGCCGGCCTCGTGGGCTGGGGCGAGACCATCGTCCACTACATCCACTCGCGGGTGACCGACGAGAGCGTGCAGCGCGTCATGGGCAAAAGCCCGGCGGACTTCATGCAGGACGATACGATCGGCGCCGGGCTGCAGATGGCTCTGTACGACGTGGTCGGCAAGGCGCTCGAGGTCCCCTGTCACAAGCTGCTGGGCAGCAAGACGCGGGACTGGGTGCCCATATCCTGGTGGTCTAACGAGGGGCCGCCGGACGACTGGGTCCGCCAGGTCCGGGACGCCGTGGACCACGGGTACACGACCATCAAGCTCAAGCAACGGCCGTGGCACGACATCCACGAACAGATGACGGCGATCGACGCCAACGTGCCGCGCCATTTCCGGGTGGACCTCGACGCCAACGGTTCCATGCACAACGCCGCCGCAGCCATGCCCGTCATGCGCAGCCTGGAGGGGTTCGACATCGTGGCCATGTTCGAGACGCCCATCCCGCAGACCGACCTCCTGGGGAACCGGCAGCTGCGGCAGGTCATCAGCCGCCCCATCGCCATGCATTTCGGTTCGCCGCCCTACACCACCGCGATCCGCGAGGAGGTCTGCGACGGATTCGTCGTCAGCGGCGGCGCCACGCGTGTGATGTACCAGGGCATCCTCAGCGCGGAGGCCAACATGCCCTTCTGGCTCCAGATGGTCGGCAACGGACTCACCACCACCTGGGCCGCCCATCTCGGCGCCGTGCTCACCCACGCCACCTGGCCCGCCATCACCTGCATCAACCTGTACCGCCACCACCTGCTCAAGCAACCCATCGAGGTCGTGGGCGGCTTCCACCGCGTCCCCGACGGGCCAGGGCTGGGCGTCGAAGTGGATGAAGAGGCCATGCACGGCTTCCTCGTCCCGGACGACGTGATGAGGCCCTTTCTCGACCGGGATGAACCCTACGATTTTCCCAGGCCGCGCTTCATCCGCACGGCGGTGTTTCCCGACGGGCATCGCGTCCATTTCGGGAATATCCGCGATGGATGGGAGCTGGAGGCCTATACGCCGGGTATCCGGACCGAATACTGGCGGGAGGACGGCACCGCGGAGTTCGAGGACCTGTGGCGCCGCACCCGGGAGTCGCCGGTAACCGAGCGTTGAATTGAGTTCAGCGGCATAGCAACGGAGCAGAACCATGAGACTGGCAGACAAGACGGCGATCGTAACGGGCGCGGCCTCGGGCATCGGACGGGGCACCGCTGAGAGGATGGCCCGGGAAGGCGCCCGGGTCGTGGCCGTGGACATCAACGAAGTGGGACTGGAACAGACCGTCGAATCGATCCGCCGGGAAGGGTGGGCGGCCACAGCCTGCGTCGCCGACGTGAGCCGGGACGAACAGGTCGGGCACATGGTCCAGAGCGCGGTCGACACCTACGGCGGACTGCAGATCCTGCACAACAACGCTTACTGGCACGCGCCCGGACCGGTGTGCGACCTTGCGGAAGCCGATTGGGACAGGACGCTCGAAGTGTGTCTGAAGGCGATCTACCTGGGCTGCAAGCACGCCATCCCGGTCATGCGGGAATCCGGAGGAGGCGCCGTCGTCAACACGGCGTCGGTACACAGCCTCGTCGGATTCCGGGACTACGCCGCCTATGACGCGGCCAAGGGCGGCGTCGTCGGGATCACGCGAGCCGTCGCCGTGGACTACGGACCCGAAATCCGCAGCAACGCCGTGCTGCCCGGCGCCATACTGACGAATGCCTGGGACGGCCTCGATGAGTCGATACGCAGGCCCTACATCGACCGACCGCCCATGAAGCGGCTGGGCCTTCCGGAAGACATCGCGTCCGCGGTGGTGTTTCTCGCGTCCGACGAGGCGTCCTTCATCACCGGCGCAAGCCTCGTGGTCGACGGCGGACTGACCATCGTCGGGGACGCGTAGCATCGCCGGCACGGACGCGTAGCATTGCGCACTTTCTTGCGAGAATCGCGTGAACCGATCCGACTGATTCGTATGATGCGAGGTGTCAGGAACGGTACGAACGATCCGAGTCGCCGCGGACGATCCTGTGCGCCGCGAAATGTGATCTGTTGTGCCTTCGTTCCTGGCGTTTATCCCTGTGATCAAGCCGCAACTTTCCAAAAAAAATGAGCGTTTCCGATACATCGAAACCTTCGACCCAGGATACGGCACCCGCCTTCCATCCCTCCTCGGGAAGCGTGAACCAGGTGTGGCTGCTGGCCTATCCGATCATCCTGGCCAACATGTCCGAAACGCTGCTGGGCGTAGTCGACACGTACATGGTTGGCCAGCTGGGCGTGGCCGAGATCGGCGCCGTGGGTCTGGGATCCATGCTCGCCTGGCTCTTCTACCTTCCGTTCCTCGGTCTGGCCATGGGGTTGAACACCTTCGTCGCCCAGAGCTACGGCGCGGGCAACCGGAAGGACTGCGGCTACATGACGTGGCAGGGGCTGTACATGGCCGTGGCCAGCGGCGTACTGATCCTGCTCGTCATCCCCTTCGTACCCCTGTTGTTCGACCTCGCGGGACCCTCCGCCGAAGTGCGGCGCCTGGGGATCACCTACCTGCAATGGCGGCTGATCGACGGTCCGGCCTTCATGGTCGCCATGACCGCGGCCAGCTTCTTCCGCGGTATCGGCGATACGAAGACGCCGATGAAGATCGGCATCACCATCAACATCATCAACGTCATCCTGAACTACGGGCTGATCTACGGCCACTTCGGCCTTCCCCGTCTCGAGGTGCAGGGATCGGCCATGGGATCGGCGCTGGCCGGCATACTGGGCGGCGGCATATACCTCGTCCTGTACCTGTCCCGGCGGCTCCGTCCCTACGACAACCGGACCGTGCCGCGGCCCCGGTGGCCGGACCAGGTCCGGCTCTTGAAAGTCGGCGCCCCGATCGGCCTGCAACGGTTTCTCGACATCGGCAGCTTCGTCATCTTCGCCGCCATCATCGGAAGGCTGGGAAACGCCCAGCTGGCCGCGAACCAGATCGCCATCCAGCTGATGTCCATCTCCTACATGATCGGCCTGGGCATCGGCATGGCCGCTGCCACCCTCGTGGGGCAGTATATCGGGGCCAAACGTATCGCGCAGGCCGAACGCAGCGCCTACAGCGCCCTGAAACTGGCGATGGGCATCATGGTCTTCGTCGGCCTGGCGTTCCTGTTGTTTCCCGAACCGCTGGTCAGCCTCTTCAACGACGATCCCGACGTCATCCGCTACGGCCGGCAGGGACTGCTGTACGCGGCGCTTTTCCAGGCCTTCGACGCCCTCGCGGTCATATTCATCGGCGCCCTGCGCGGCGCCGGTGACACCCGGTGGTCCGCCGTGGCCGCTTTCATCGGCGCCTGGGTGATCTTCCTCCCCCTGACCTATCTGCTCGCCTTCACCCTGGAACTGGACTTCTGGGGCGCATGGCTGAGCGCGACCATCTACATCTGCCTGCTCGGTATCGCCTGCGTCTACCGGTTCCGGCAGGGCGCCTGGAAGAGGATGGTGATATAGCGAGGCGTTTTCCAGCAAGAGAACGGAGTACTGAGTGTCTAACAAAAAGAAGTGCCTGATGATCGGTGGCGGCGGCATGGCCGGCGCATGGATACGCCAATTCTATCCAAGGTTCAACGACCGGCACGAAATCGTCGCCCTGGTGGATATCAATACGGATGTCCTCCACGATTCCGGTGATTTCCTGGGGCTTCCACGGAGCCGTCGGTACACGGACATGGCAGCCGCCTTCGGGGAGGTGGACGCGGACTACTGCACGATCGTGATCCCACCGGCCGTCCACCGGGACGCCGTAATGCAGGCGGTGGAACACAAGCTGGACATCCTGAGTGAAAAACCGATTGCCGACACGTGGCCCGCTTGCGTAGATATATACAGGGCGGTCACGGAAGCCGGCCTGAAGATGCACGTGATTCAGAACTACCGTTATTCCTGCCGCATGCTGACCATGCGGCAGGTGCTGCGGGACGGAGAACTCGGACGAATCAACCACATCCAGGGCCGCTTTGCTGCGGACTACCGGAAGTACGGCGCCTGGGGCGCCTTCCGCTATGAAATACCGCACACCCTGCTCGTGGAAGGCGCCGTGCATCACTTTGACATGATGCGGAATCTCTCGGGGGGAGACTGCAAGACGATCGCCGGTTGGGAGTGGAACCGGCCGTGGAGCACCTTCCAGGGGGATTGCTGTGCCATGTACGTGATGGACATGACCAACGGCGTGAAGGCGGCCTATGAGGGTTCGTGCCTGGGCGCCGCCGAGCAGAACAGCTGGCACCGGGAGTATTACCGGGCCGAATGCGAAGAAGGCGCCGTCGCCATCGGAAGCGACGGAGTCGCGCGCATGTACCGGCACACGCCCGGCAAGGGCATGCACGTCGAAGACGTCAGCCCGGTCGTTCCCGAATACGACGGGCACCAGTGGCAGATCAACGAGTTCCTGGAGTGGATTGACGGCGGACCCGCGCCGGAAACGCGCCTGGCGCATAACATCCGCAGCGTGGCCATGGTCTTCGCCGCCATCGAGGCCTCGCGCAGCAGCGGGTCCGTCGACGTGGAGGAGATGGTCGGGCGGGTGACGGACCCGGTCTGACGCGCCGATGGAAGGCGCCGGCCTGAGGGAGGTACGGGTAACAAAACTTATGTCGAATCAGAAACTTCCGTTCATCGACGCCTTTTTACGCCTGGAATCCGCCAGCGGCATCCTCCTGATGCTCGCGACCGCGCTGGCCTTGATTTTCGCGAACTCGTTCCTTGAGCCGCTTTACCACTTCCTGCTGAATATCCCGATTCAGATTCACATCGCCGCGCTGGATATCCACAAACCGCTGCAGCTCTGGATCAACGACGGCCTGATGGCCATCTTCTTCTTCCTCGTCGGCCTGGAACTGAAGCGCGAATTCCTCGAGGGCGAGCTGTCGGACCGGCGGAACATCGTCCTGCCCGGCGTGGGCGCCGTCGGCGGCATGATCGTCCCCGCGTTGATCTATTTCATCTTCAACAGCGGCGATCCTGACGCGTTGCGGGGCTGGGCCGTCCCGGTGGCCACGGATATCGCCTTCGCCCTCGGCGTGCTGGCCCTCCTGGGCTCCCGCGTGCCCATTTCGATCAAGGTCTTTCTCACCTCCCTGGCCATATTGGACGACATCGGGGCCATCGCGATCATCGCGGTGTTCTACGCGGCGGAAATATCGATACCGGCCCTGCTGGTGGCCGCGGGCTGCGTACTGGTGCTGTTCTTCCTGAACAACAGGAACTGGGTCTCCCACAGTTCCTACATGATGGTCGGCGTAGTATTGTGGATCGCCCTGTTGAAGTCCGGCGTCCACGCGACGCTGGCGGGCGTGATCCTGGCCATATTCATTCCCATGCGGTCCAGGACCGACCCCGACGTCTCGCCGCTCAAGATCCTGGAGCACGATCTGCATACGGTCGTCGCCTTCGTCATCCTTCCCGTGTTCGCTTTCGCCAACGCCGGGATCAGTTTCGAGGGCATGACGCTCGACCAGGTCCTTCACAACGTTCCCGTCGGTGTGGCGCTGGGCCTGTTCCTGGGTAAGCAGATCGGTATCTTCGGCCTCTGCTGGATGTTTGTCAGACTCAAATGGGCCAGCCTGCCCACGGGCATGACATGGACGAGCATATACGGAGCCAGCGCCCTGTGTGGCATCGGGTTTACCATGAGCCTCTTCATCGGGTCGCTGGCCTTCGCGGAGATCGACACGTACGGGTTATTCGACGAAAGACTGGGCATCATGGCCGGCTCGCTGCTGTCGGGCGTACTGGGCTACATCGTCCTGCGTAACTGTCTGCCTCCCACGGAGAAGAAGACCGAGCCTGTCGAGGAAGAGGTAGAGAGGGTGGTGTGAGGTTGAGCGCAGGATTCTACGCATTCTCCAGCGCCTGATCCAGATCAGCGATGATGTCGTCCGGATCTTCCAACCCCACCGAAACGCGCGCTCCGAAACCGCCTTCCTCACCTTCGCCCGAGGGCAGGATCAGCGTCTCCACATCGCCCAGGCTGTACCACGGCTTGCACATCTTTAGCCGACCGATGAAAGTGTCGAGTGAGACGCCGGTCCCAGAGAAGAACCGCATCATACCGCCATAGCCTCGAAGGTAATTGGACGCGACCTCGTGTTGGGGATGGGATTGCAGTCCCAGGTAGTCGACTCGGGCGACCTTGTCGTGCCTCTCCAGGTACTCGGCGACCTTCTGACCGCTGGCGCAGTGCCGTTCCATCCTGAAGGCCAGGGTCTTGAGTCCCCGGTGCACAAGGAAGGCGTTCATGGGCGCCAGCACACCGCCCATCAGGATGCGCATATAGTGGATCTGCTTCCGGATCTCTTCGTCGCAACCCACAACGATTCCGGACAGCGCGTCTCCGTGACCGGCCATGTATTTGGTCATGGCGTGGAGGACCACGTCGGCGCCGTACTGCAGGGGACGTAGCAGGTAGGGGGAGAGAAAGGTGTTATCCACCACGACCAGCGCGCCGGCTTCGTGGGCCATTTCCGTGCCGCGGGCCAGGTCGATGAACTCCATGGAGTGGGCGTACGGTTCGAAATAGACCATCCGGGCGGGCTTCTCCAGCGCTTTTTTCAGGGCGTCCAGGTCGCACATGTTGACCATCTCGACGTCCACGCCCCATTTCACCGGCAGCACGTCCTGGAACAACATGTGGGTACCGGCGTACACGGTCTCGTGGCAGACCACCCGGTCGCCGCTCCGAAGCAGGCCGAACAACGTCTGGCTGACCGCCGACATCCCGCACGAGGTCGCCTGCGCCCACTCCGCGCCTTCGAGGATCCTCACCTGTTCTTCGAGTGCACCGCTGGTGGGACCTCCGGCCTTGTCCAGGCCGCGGCCGTAGGAATTCGTCCCCTCGTAACCCTCGCGGTAATTGGTGTTCCCCTGGTAGATCGGCACCGCGGACGACGTGCCGTGGTAACCTCCGTGGATGGCGTCCGTGGTGAAATCCCGGTTGTCGGCCGACTGGTAGTCGTCGGCGGCGAATCGCAGTTCGTGGTCGTTGGGCATGGCGGGGAGTCCTCGGTATCAAATCTATGTGGTTGTTGTATTGGCGTCCGGACCGATTCAGAAACAGTGTAAAAAGGTTCCACGAATCGTTATTATAGTATTGGCATGTCCATATCGTTCAAAGACCGTTTTTATGGTCGAACTTGTAGACTACCACCAGGAGTAAAACATGCCTGTCGCTTTTATTCCCCCTATTCATCCCGGTGAGATCCTTAAGGAAGCGTTTCTCGAACCACTAGGTCTGAGTCAGTACCGTGTTGCCGTGGATATTTCAGTTCCCCCGCGCCGCATAAACGAGATCGTGCACGGCAAACACGCTATTTCGGCCGACACGGCTTTACGGCTGGTTCGCTATATCGGAACTACGGATCGATTCTGGCTGAATCTGCAGACCCACTATGACCTGGAGTTGCAGAAGGATCGGCTGGGAGAACGATTGGAGACAGAAGTACGCGTGCTGAACCGATCGAACTGAAAGCGTGCAGACCCCATGTCCCAGCTTCCTGCAATCCTTCCATGGCTACTCACCGAAGCCGGGCACGGCTGTAATTCCATCCAATCTGTCGAGCCACTCCATACCGGAGTAACCAACCGAACTTCCCTCGTAAAACTCCGGGACGACACACGCTACATCCTCCGCGAATACGAGTGGCCTTACGATACGAAAGACGACCTGCAAAGGGTCGAAAAAGAACTGTATTTACACGACCTGCTTCGGAAGCATGACGTACCTGTGCCGGCCATTCTCGCACATCGCGATAATGAAGGTGGACGTGCCGTGCTAATGGAGTTCAAGCCGGGGCAGTTGCTGGGTAATGTTGTCGATAACCTGACCGATGGACAGCGCGCTCAAGCCTGGCGGGATGTCGGCGCCGCGTTTCGAAAAGTGCATTCCATCCAGCTTCCAGATCATTGTGCGGGATTGATCGTCGGAGAACGCATTCAGCCTTTTGACGGAGGAACCTGGGGTGACTTTCATTACCACCAGGCCGTGCGGCATGCGGAGAGCCTGCTGAAGCGGGACCCGGGACTTCGTTTCGAACTGGCTTCGATGAAACGCGTTTTGAAGCATGCATTACCCCCGCTGAATGAAAGACCCCTGGTCCTGCTGCACAACGATCCCCATCCCTGGAACGTGCTGGTTCACGAGGTAGACGGCCAGTGGAAGTGCTCCGCCTGGCTCGACTGGGAGTACGCCTGGTCCGGCGATCCGACCTGGGACCTGGCCAGGCTGGAGATCTTCCGGCTGAAGCCGATCGGCCCCACACCGGCCGCTTTCTATGAAGGATACGGCAACGCTTCGAAAGATCCTGAATGGACGATCTACGAACTCTCCATCTACCTGTGGATGGCCGACCAGTACCTGGATGGCGAGGTGGATGAGGAGCGTGTACTCATGCCCACCTACAAGGCGGCCATGCGGTACCTGGAAAGGATCGACGAGGTGGTGGACAGGATCGGTCGGACGCTCGGAATACCCTGAATGTTTTTCTGCAAAAACCCTGGTGTTTCCTCTCGTATTTCTTGACTTACACTAAACATATATATAGTATAATGGTCTGAATGAATCCCAATTAAACAGTGAGGGTTTCTTCGATCCATTGCGATATTTGGACGAGAGGAGCAATGAATGCACACCGCCTACACCGGGAACAGCCATTACTGTTACAGCAACAGCCTTCACATGTGTCTGCAGCACGCCGGCATGGCCGATCTTCCGGAACCCGGCTTGCTTGAATGCATGACAGGTATGCCGTTCGGCGCGCTGTTCCTGCAGTTTGAAACTCCCCTGTTCTTCCCAAGTCACGCCGACCTGAATCCAAACAGCGGGATGTCCCGTGCGCTCAGCATTCTGGGTTGGACATGTACACAATGGGAGGGCGAAAATGTTGAATCGGCTCTTGAAGCATTGAAGGCAAACCTGAAGAATGGTCCCATACTGCTTGGCCCCCTGGACCTGGGTTTCCTGCCCTATGATCCGAATCACCGGCTGAAACGTGGCGGAGACCATTTCATTGTAGCCCTGAAACTCGAAGATGGCCGCGTGCAGGTGCATGACCCGCAGTTCTATCCATTCGCGGTACTGCCGGTCGATGACCTTTTGCGTGCGTGGAATGCCACTGATCTCGGCTACGCAACAAGTGCATACACCCTGCGCGGCGATTTCCGGGAAGACCTTCGGGTTTCGATTGATGACATGCTGAAGGCTACACTGGAAAACGCACGAGAACTGATTCATGCCGCCCCCTCCGGTCCGGTCTTTTTTGGAGGTTCGCAGGCGTTCCGGATGGCCGCGGAGGTGATTCGTGGTGGCCCTCCGAAGGCCTTCGCGGGGTTGCTGGTCCAATTCGTCCTGCCGATCGGCGCCCGTCGTTGCCTCGATGCGGCCGATTTCATGAAGTCGGCAGATCAGGCTGAAACCGCGGAATGGTTGGTCAAGAAAGCCGAGTCTTTCGGGCTGGCGCAATACTATACCACGCAGGAAGACTGGAATCGCGCAAAAGGTCTGTTCGAAGCGTTGGCTGAGATTGAAGACCGCATCGTTGAATGCATATAGGAAACGACATTGGGCGGCGTACACAACTTCCAGGGGAGTTTACCCATGAAGTCGGCTCTGTTGGTTATTGATGCCCAGGTAAATATGTTCGAAACCGGGATGTCCGTTCGAAACGGTCATCAACTACTGGATACAATAAGTCGCGTGACTACCCAGGCGCGTGATGTACAGATTCCCGTCATTTACGTACAACACAACGGAAAACCGGGCGACCCGGATGAGACGGATTCACCAGGATGGCATATACACGAACGGGTTTCCCCGCGGGAGGGAGATATTGTCGTTCAGAAACGAACTCCGGATGCGTTTTACGAAACTCAGTTAGCATCTATTTTGAATGAAAAGGAGATCGGCAGGTTAATAATAACGGGCGTTCAAACCGAGAACTGTATCAGCTCGACATGCCATCATGCTCGTATTGCGGGATATTCGATAACGCTAGTCAAGGATGGACACAGTACTTTCGATTCCGATGTACTTACAGCAGAGCAGATTATCGCTCACTATAATGATATCCTCGGTGACTTCGCAGACGTGACACCTGCAGGCCAGGTTCGGTTTTGAAATTGCGCCGTGGAGGGTGCAGCAATGAAACGAGTTGATCACAACAAGCTTGTTCGGGACAGGATTCCCGATATCATTGCTGCTGCGGGCGATCGTCCGACGACCCGAGTTCTCGACAGGGCCGAGTATATTCATGAACTCAGACGCAAACTTGTGGAGGAAGTCGGGGAATTCAACACTTCCAATGACGCCGAGGAATTAATTGATATCCTGGAGGTGGTATACGCTATTGCGTCTCGAATGGGAATTGATCCGATACAACTCGAGAAAATGAGAAACGCGAAGAAGGAGAAAAGAGGAGGATTTGAAACGAAGGTCTTTCTTATCCATACTGAACCGCGTGAATAACGCAACGCTTGTGCGCGTTCTGCAGATTACACACCCATATAGAGTCGCATCGCCATATGCAGATCAAACACCTTTCCATTACGGCATCAAACCCCGAACGAGCGGCAGGGATCCTGGCAGAGTTGACGGATGGATCTGTGTACCCCTTCACCTCGAAGACCATGGAAGGCGCCTGGGTATGCGCCTGGGACCGTCAGTCCGGCGAGATGATCGAATTCATCCCGAACAACTACCTGCTCTGCCCCGGAAAACACGCCGCGGAATTCAGGCCGGCCGAAGAAGTACAGAATTTCAATTCGACCCATTTTCTGCTCGAAACAAGAAATAGCCTCGACCATTTGAAAGCGGTGGCGGAATCACATGGACTTCACCACCGCTTTCGGCCGAGGCTAGGCGGACCGCTCTACGAAGTCTGGCTGGAAACCCAGATCCTGGTCGAATTCGTGTCCGACGAATCAGGAACCTGGCGTCCTGACGTCAACTTCGCTTCGTAAACTCTACCTCAATCGAACTTCATCTCGACTTCAAAACAGACTTGCTACCCTTCGATCATACCCAGGATCTCCACCAGGCTGTCGGTCGACGGCCGGTCGAAGGGATCCGATCCCACGTACTTGAACCGAAGGATGCCTTCCTTGTCGATGATGAAGGCCGTGGGAATGACTTCCGTTCCCTTATCGGTCGCTTTCTGGATCTTGAACTTGGTGGGAATAGTCCGGTCCGGGTCGGCGAGTACGGGGAAGGAGAGTTCCTCCCTCGTGACTTTCGACTTGGCGACGAAGTCCCTGGTCTGGTCGAGATCTTCGGGATTGATGAAGAGTAGTTCGGTGTCGAGTGCTGCTATGCGTTCGTAATCGGATTGCAACTGCCCCAGTTGCCGTAAGCAAAGGGGTCACCAGTAGCCTATCCAGCCGCGGTCGACGACCACAAGCAGGTTCTTGCTGCCCTTGTAATCGGCGAAGTTGACGGTCTCGCCGTTAACGTCCTGCAGGCTGAACTCCGGTGCGGCCTCACTCAGCCTCGGCGCCAGGTTACGGGGTTGCGCGTCGGCGGACTCCGCCACCAGGCCGACCAGGGCCAGGGCGAAGCACCACCGCGCCAGTGTATGAATCATGGTCTTCCTCCTCGTTTCAGTTGCAGCGCAATTCGCTTGCGTTTTGTTACTTATAATATAACCTACCCCGACACGACTGTTAACTTCAAAAATACCGCCGTCCGCAACGATTTCATGTGCCCAAAACGATTCCAAGGAGCCGCCTCCTCATGAAGCCAGGCATCACGCAACTCTGTCTCGCCCGCCAGGATCTCGAAGCGGATCTCTCGAAGACCCGGGATCTGGGCTACGAGGCCATCGAACTGGTTTTCTCCGACCAGGGTTCACCGGACATAGACGCCTCTACCTCGGAGATTGCCGCCGTGGGGGAGGCCTGCAGGAATCATGGACTCGAACTGTGTTCCATGATCGCCATCCGCAGTGATGCCGGCTCCCTGTTGTCGCCGTCCGCGGAAGAACGGGCGAAGCGGGTTGCCATCCTCGAGCGCGGCTTCGAAATCGCCGAGATCCTGAGTGTAGACGCCCTCCTCCTGCATCCCGGAGCGCTCGATCCGGCGAGTTCCTACGGGACGACCTGGGACAACTTCCGCGACGCCCTGCGTGATCTCGCGCCTGAGGCGGAACGCCGCGGCACACGGATCGGCATCGAGAACGTGTGGAACCAGTTCATGCTGAGTCCCCGGGAAGCCCGCCAACTCGTCGACGAGGTAGGATCGCCCGCCATCGGTATCTACCTGGACACGGCTAACATGATCCTCTACGGCTACCCCGACATGTGGATCAAGGAACTGGGCCGACGGATCTTCAAGGTGCACGTGAAGGATTTCCGGCGCGGGGAAGGCGCCTGGGTCCAGCTGATGGACGGCGATACGGACTGGCCGGCGGTCATGGCTGAATTGCGCGGCATCGGGTTCGACGGTGCCCTGGTGAGCGAGGTTGGCGGCGACGACGACACCATGCGGGAAACCGCCGAGCGCATCCGGCGGATCATAGCGCTTTAGATTAAGATGCCGGCTTAGCGCGCCTTCGATCAGCGCGCCTTCGATCAGCGCGCCTTCGAGATGGCTTCGGCGTACTTGATCACACCGTTTACGTAGGAGTCGATGGGGTTGTAGCTGAAGATGGCCTTGCGGCGCGCGGCATCGGCTGTGCCGTACTTGCCCCGTTCGTTGAGGTACTTTGCCACACTCATGATGGCGTCCGGCCACGAATGCAGGTTGATTTCGCCATCCCCGTCTCCATCGGCGGCATGGGGCATGCTGGCCGGCATGAACTGCGGGTACCCGATGGCGCCGGCCCAGGAACCGCGAAGGGACAGTGGGTCCACGCCGGTGGCTTTGCTATGGCGCAGGAGCGCCACCAGGTTGCCGACGCACCTGCGGCGGATTTTCGCGAAGCGTTCCTGCTGTCTTTCGGCTACCGCGGCCGAGGCGAGCGGATCGGCTTCACCCCCTGCCTTAATCCGTCGCACGGCTGCCTGCTGCGCCTCCTCCAGGTATAACAGCTGCGCGACCAGGACATTGAACACGCGGTATTTGCCCGTGAACTCGCCCAGGCCGGATTCCCACATCAGGATGGACACGATGTCCTTCGGGGCCACCCCGTAGGTCCGCTTTGCCCGGCCCAGCAGGTCTTTCTTCTCCTCGAGGAACGCAACACCCCGCTTCACCCGCTTATCCGTCAGGAATACGCGCGAGAAATCCTCGTGGGCCTTGTTCTGAATCGCGACGCTCCGGGGCGTGGCCACCTTGATCAACTGGTTGTTGTAGACCTCGCGGCTTTCAGGCCGGTCGAACAGAGCCAGGAACTCCGCCTCGGACACGGGCGACCCCCCGCCCTGCCCAGACGCTAGGCGCTTGATCAGATCGGGCAGGTAAGACGCCGCCGGATGGGTCCGGGGCAGGTCGATAATCGTGGATTTGCGCAGTTCCCAGGATTGCGGGGCATCCAGCGCGGCGACCGGGTCCGGTGCGATCAGCAACAGCGAGACCAGACCGGCAAGAAGCACTGACCTTTTCCACGACCTGAACGGGTTTTTCATCTGACGGATCCTCGTGATTGGTTGGCGATGCGCAATTAAAATCCATTGCATATTTACGGCATGCAGCCGGGCCTGTCAAGGTCAGGAAGGGCATTTACGGTCCATCATATTTCAGAACACCAGTTTCTTCAGCTCGTGTTTCTTCGTGAAGTAGACACCGTCCCCGTACATCGGACCGGGAGTCTGGAAGGCGGTCGGCGCTTCGAGAATCGTGGTCACGACGCCGGCGGCGGAATCGAAACGGTAGAAACAGTCGGTCGTGAATCCGTATATACCGCCATCCGGACCGTTCTGGATTCCTCCGTCCAGGGCTCGCCCGCCCGGTAGGGAAGCCAGGTGCACGAACCGCCGGTCATCGGCATCGAAAACGAAGAGGATGGATCCGGATTCTACGCGAGCCGTCCCGCACAGCAGGGAGCCGTCCATGACGACCAGCGCGTTGACGGCCGTAACCTCGACCGGTAGCCGGCCCTCCCACACCTTTTCCTCCTTCTCGTAGTCCCAGAGGAACAGCGACGCCTGGTCTACCCGCGGCTGCGTGCCGGTGCCGCCATCGATCGTCGTGCCGACGGCCAGCAGGCCATGGGCTTCCAGCCAGGCCAGCGACCAGCAACTTGCGTCCCCGGCGATATCGCGATAGGTACCGAATGCATCCGCGACCGGATCGTACCAGGACAACGGTCCTCCCCACATGCCGTAGTTCGGCACGGAGGCCGTCCACACGCGGCCCAGGGGACCGGCGACCATGGAACGCGGCCGATAGGAAATCTCGTCCATGCGACCTAGGTCGCGGGGGTTGCTGCCCGTGTCTTTCCCGAAATGGTAGGGTCGGGCGGGATCGTAGACGGACAGCACGGCACCCGGGTAGGAGCAGATGTAGAGCTTGCCGTCCATGTTGGCCATGGAATAGGCTTCCCCAGTGGCGGTGGTGCATATGCCCAGGTCGTCCATGGCGCCGGTAGACGGATCATGGCGGAAGAAGTGA
Source organism: Gemmatimonadota bacterium (assembly GCA_026705925.1). Taxonomy (GTDB): domain Bacteria; phylum JAAXHH01; class JAAXHH01; order JAAXHH01; family JAAXHH01; genus JAAXHH01. The sequence goes on along the minus strand of JAPOZT010000023.1, from coordinate 3,641 downwards.
AGCGGCAGGATGCTCGAGCCATACAGGTTGTCGTCGGGTCCGCGATGCACCAGGAAGATCTCGCTGCCCGAGGATTCATAGGCTACGGGCAGGGTGCGCATCCTGTTGGATCCCGGTTGAGTAATGGCCATCTCGCGGAACATCTGGATTGCCCGGTCCGCGAAATCCGCCGTGGATCCATCGGAGAGGGTAGGCGGCGGTGCCGAATCCGGTAGATCATCTACGGGTTCGGCTTCGAAGCCGTTCAGTCGGTAATCGCCCGCGGTCGACCGGATGTAAAGTTGCCCGTCGCCCGCCCGGTACAGGTTCAGCGATCCCCCGTCCTCCGTGACCACGGTCCCCACGGTCTCGCGCCGGCCCGACGCCGGATCGTAGACGACCACATGCGGACGGGTCATCCTGATGTGGCAGGCGATCGTGCCCCCCGCGCCGACGTGGGGATAGCAGTACATGTCGGTCTCGTCCATCCGCCCGTGGCGGGTGAAGGCATCGGCCGCGGGGTCGTAGCTCGTCAGGCCGGCCGACCCGTAGCACCCGATCCAGATCACGCCGTCCGCGTCCTCGTCCATGTTACAGGGAAAGGTATCGTCGGGCAGGTTGATGGCGCCCAGGTCGTCCAGCCGTTCCGTCGCGGGATCGTAACGGTAGAGATGCCCTGCGTAGGCGGCCCCGACGTAGATTCGTCCGTCGCGGGTGCGCAGTGCGCCCGTGGGGAAATTGGCGGTGGGATCGGATGAAGTCACCTGGGAGGTCGTGCCCGTGGCCGGATCGATTTTCACGACGGTGAACCCCGCCGCCTGCTGACCCATCACGGCCACCAGGCAGTCCCGGCCGGCCCCGTCCAGCGTGGGGAAGACCCGGACCCAGTTGACGCTGCGGACCGGAATGCCGATGGTGTGGATCGAAGGGATGGCGCTTACCCTTTCCCGGATTCGCGTGCCCGCCGCCGCGCCTCGTCCGCGAAGATGGCCACCGTTTCCTCAAGGGTGCGGTCGCGGTCCACGGTCTCGGGCCGTTCGTGGCCGATGGGACTCTCGGCGATGAGGCGGAAAATGTGTTCGGCGCCTTCGTGAAAACCGGGCGACACCCCGGCCCGGTCGTAGGTCGCCGCGATCTCCTGCATTTCGCCGATCCAGCGGAAGGCCTTGGCCGACAGGCTGTTCACGCCGCCCATAGCCTTGAGCCGCTGCCCCTGGCTTTCGGCGAATTCCGCCAGCAGTTCCTCCCCTAGTCCCATGACTTCGGCGGCGGTGAGCGCCGCGGCATGGAGGGCGGAGGTCCCCTTGGTGACCGAGGCATAGCACATCTTGATGCCCGACGCCCGGCCCACTTCGCCGCCCAACGGCCGGACGAGGATGCCGTGGCCGTCCAGTTGCGAGAGTATGGTCTCGTGGGGGCCGGAAGCGTAGAATCGGGTCTTCTCGTCTGCGCCCGGTGGGCCGCCGATGATGCCGGCGTCGATGAAGCGGCCTCCAGCGGCGGTGATGACCCGGTCGATCTGCCGCGCCGAATCCGGGGAGATGGCGTTGCAGTCGGCGTAGGCCGGCGGGGACCCGGCCCGTCTCGAGGACGCGGTCCGTTTCATCGCCTCCGCCACCTGGCCGGCGAGGGCCCGGGCCTGGTCGGGTACCAGGATGGCCAGGATCAGGTCCGCGTCCCGCACCAGTTCGTCCAGGTCCGGCTCGTCCCGGATGCCCGCGGCCACCGTCAGCGTGCGGGTCCGTTCGCTCCGGCCCGTCAGGCAGGTGCCCACGTCGAAACCGCCCGCCAGGAGGCACCGCCCCACGGAATGGCCCATCTCTCCCGGGCTCAATATGGCAATTCGTTGTACCTGCATGCTGGTCTCCCCGCCTTATCTCAACTGGCCGGACCTCAGCTGGCCGGATCTCAGCTTCGGTTTCTTCTGGCCACCATGCGCCGGATCACCCGGTGACCTTCGTCCACGTCCTCTTCGTGCAGCACGGCAAACGCATCGGCGGGAAGCCGGCTTGCCGGCTCGCCTTCCTTGAAGCACCAGTCCGGGTTCTGCGCGGGCCGGTACCGCAGGTGGTCCAGGGTAAAGCCCTGCCAGGCGATGAGCCCGCCATCGGCGACCACGGGCCAGGCATAGTCGAAGACCGCCTCCTCCCAGTACATCACGCAGATCACGAGGGCGAATTTCAGGCCGGCGGGCGGACGCCAGGAAACCAGGTCCGCTTCCACGCAGGTCAGGCGGGACCCGATGCCTCTTTTCGCCGCCGTCTCACGCAGGTGGTCCAGGGCCACGTTCGATATGTCGACGGCAAGCACCTCGCGGCCGTCCTCCGCCAGGGCGAGGGCCTGGTCCGACAGGCCGCAGGCGAGTTCCAGCACGGGACCGTCCGGAAATCCCAGGGACGTCGCCCGGTCGTACAGCGGGCAGAAACCCCTGGGCGCCAGGCGCTTCGGCGCCAGGTACCTTGCGTTCCACTTCAGCCGGTCTGGATGGTCTTCGAGTCGTTGCGTGCGGGGCTCCGTGTTTTTCAATTCGATTAGGAGGAATCTTACCGCGCCGGGTATTCCTGGGCCACGACCAGGATGTGGCTGCCCTGCCTGACCGGCTGTCGGAACGCCTGCGACAACACGTAGCCGTCCACGCCCGCCCGCACTGGCCAGGGCGGATCGTCCACGCGGTAGAAATCGTGCAGGTTTCCCACGGTCTGCCCCGCCGTCACCGGCGCGCCGCAGGCCATGAGCGGTTCGTAGTGACCCGGGAAAGGCGCGGGCACGTAACAGGCCCGGTCGATTATGGCCGTCAGTATCTGGGTGCCGTCGGCGTGATGGGCGATGGGTTGAATGTCACCGGCAAGCTGGCCGTGGTGGATGGCGGCGGCCCGTATGCCGTGCCGGGCGTACTGTACACCGTCCGGATTGACCGATTCACCCCAGCCCAGTTCGGTTCCGATGGTGATCTTTCCCAGCCGCTCGGCTTCACTGACCATCAGTCCGGGCGTCTCGTTCTGGTAGACCATCACGAAGGGCGTGCCGAACCACCGTGCCGTGTCTTCGATGACGGCCGCCTGGTCCGGGTCCTCCACCTCGTGATAACTGGAGCACTGGGCAAAGTCGAGCTCGGCGCCACCGGAATGGATGTCCGTGACGACGTGCACGCGGGGCCAGAGATGTTCCCGCACGAATTGGGCGATCCGGTGGGTGATGCCTGCGAGACCCGGCGAGGTTCCGGCGCCGTCCACGAAAGCCCGGTTCAGGTTGACCCCGTCATCGGCGTCACTGGCCCGGCGGCCCGCGTGGAAGGCCGCGGGGTTGAGCACGGGAATGAAGATCAGCCGCCCCTTGACGGCTGCCAGCTCAATCTCCTGAAGCAGTCCCTTGACCGCCACCGGTCCTTCGTATTCGTTGCCGTGGTTGGAACCTGTGGCGAGAAGACCTTCGCCTTCGCGCACGTCGGGTCCGACCATGACCGTCAGGGGGATGAGATGGTCCGCCCAGAGGGAATCGTGTTCGAGGGCGACCCAGTAGTCCCTGCGCCCGGGCGAATCGAGGTCCAGTTTTTCGGGCCGTACAATTTCACGGACCATGGGAGATTCCTTTCACACCGGGACGCCGAGGAGTCCGTCCGCGGCTCATTCGCATCACACCGAGACGCCGAGGAGTCCGCGCGT